>CATWXC010000027.1:0-6417 GCA_958365315.1 uncultured Collinsella sp. | reverse complement strand
AAGATTGATTTGCCGGTCGTGGTTAGGACTTCAATATCAAACCACCATCCTTCCGGAAAACGCAAAAAGCCGAAGCCAAGGCATAATGCGCCCTGTCTTCGGCAACTGGATCGTTATTAATTGTATGAAATAAGACTTGAAACGTTGAAAAAGCGGCGCTATGCTCCCGCCGAGCCGAGCCGAGAATAGGCGCTGCATTTCCATTCGCCATAGCCAAGCCCTCCTTCCCTCTTGTGATTCTCCACTTATGATTTTACCTACCAATTCAATCATAAGTGGGGGATTACAAAAGCCGAAAGGGAGAGGACTTCTTTACGAAGCCTCTCCCTTTCGGGGCCTTCTTTTTATAGGAATTCGCCTGCTCGGTGGACTTCGGGTTGTAGGTCTACTCCGAATTGGTCTTTGACGGTTGCTTGGATGTGGCGGATGAGTTCGTCGACGTCGGCGGCGGTGGCGTGGTTGGCGTTGACGATGAAGCCGCAGTGCTTCTCGCTCACCTGGGCGCCGCCGATAGCGTGGCCGCGCAGGCCGGCGTCCATGATGAGCTTGCCGGCAAAGTGGCCCTCGGGGCGCTTGAAAGTGGAGCCGGCGCTCGGCATGTCGAGCGGCTGCTTGTCCTCGCGGCGTTGGCGGTAGTCGTCCATGTCGGCCTTGATCATCGCGGCGTTGCCCGGGGCGAGGTTAAAGGTGGCAGAGAGCACGATAAAGCCGTCGTCGGCGATGCGGCTCTTGCGATAGCCCAGGTTAAGTTCGTCGACATCGAACTCAATGATATTGCCGCTGCCGCGGGTGCCGTCATCGAGCGCGCGGGCGGGCTTATAGACGCGCGCGGACTCCAAAACATCGGCCATGCAGGCGCCGTAGGCACCGGCGTTCATATAGCAGGCGCCGCCGACCGAGCCGGGGATGCCCGAGAGGGGCTCCATGCCGGTGAGGCAGGCTTCGGCGGCAGCCGCGGCGACATCGGAAAGCAAGGCGCCGGCTGCTGCCGTAACATGCGTGCCGTCGACGGTGATGTCGGAGAGGCCTTCGCCCAGTGCCACGACGACACCGCGGATACCCTTGTCACCGACGAGCAGGTCGGAGCCGTTGCCCACGATGGTGAGTGGCAGATCGCAGCGATAGCAGGTATCGAGCGTGGCGACGAGGCCCTGCTCGGTGTCGGGCGTGACAAAGACATCGGCTGGGCCGCCGATCTTAAACGTGGTGTGCTCGCGCATGGGCTCGCTCATGAGCACGTTGTCCTCGCCGGCAACACCGGCGAGCGCGCAGAGCAGGTCCTCGTTAAAAAAGTCGTTCTCGTGCATACGAATATCCGCCTTATGGTGGTCGTTTTCATTAATCGAATGCAATATACCCCACCCGGATGGATTTGGTGCAAAGTAACCTGACCCCAATGCATCACATGGCGCAAAGGGGTTAGGTTGCTTTGCGCCAATCGCGGCGATAAAACAGCCGTCTACCGGATTGGTAAAGTGTTTATCATCAAGGTAGAGGGACGGTCGCTATACTTTCAAGAGATTGCGCGAATACTCGGAAGGAGCGAGATGGGCAACAAAGTTACTCTCAAGCAGATTGCCCAGGAGGTGGGGCTTTCCCCTTCGTCGGTCTCGCTTGTCCTTAACAACCGGCCTTGTCGCATCTCGGAAGAAAACCGCAAGCTCATCAAGGAGGTTGCGGCGCGCAACCATTATGTTCCTAACCAGATTGCGCGCAGCCTGGTCATGCGCGAGTCGCGCACGCTGGGCCTTATCGTTCCCAATATCGAGAGCCGCTTTTTTGCCTCGCTCGCCGGTAGCCTGGAAAAGCGCTGCCGGGAGGACGGCTATGCGTTGTTCATTACCAGTTCGGGTGGAAGTGCCGAGGACGATCTGGAGCTGCTGCGCCAACTGGTGACCCGCGGCGTCGACGGCGTGTTTCTGGTTGTGGGCGATGAGTTCTCGGATGACCGTGCCCTGCGCGAGGAGGTCAGCCATCTTCCCATTCCTGCCGTAATGGTCGACCGCGCCATTGAAGGGCTCGAGTGCGATAAGGTGATGTTCGATCACGAGATGGGCGGCTATATGGCCACGCGCTATCTGATTGAACAGGGCCATCGCCGCATCGCCTGTCTGGTCAACGCGCGTCGCTCCAACACGGGGCGCAAGCGTCTCGCCGGCTATGAGCGCGCCCTGCGCGAGGTAGGCCTGCCCATCGACGCGCGCTTGGAGTTTGAGAGCGAATATTACATTCCAAGTGCCTACGAGGCATCGGAGGCGGTGCTGGCGACCGACGCCACCGCTGTGTTCGCAAGTTCCGATAACATCGCGCTGGGCTTGCTTAAGCGCCTGCACGAGATGGGGAAGAGCATTCCGGGCGACATTTCGGTTGTGAGCTACGATAACTCTGCAGCAGATGTGCTGTTTGAGCCGGCATTGACTGCGATCGAGCAGGATCCCGGCGTGCTTGCCGAGCATGCCTTTAGCTGCATGTCAAAGCGTCTTGCCGGCAAGGGCGGCAGGCGTGCCGAGGAGGTCGTTTTGGAGCCTGCACTCATCGTAAAAGGCAGCGTACTCGAGCTTACCGAACACAACTAAACGCATGTGCCAATTCGCACAGGTCGAATGTGGAGCGCCTGCGATAGACAATACCGCAGGCAAATGTCTGATTCTATTTATGTAATAGGGACTTTGCCGGTGCTGTCTCGGAGACCGTGCATATAGCTATGGTCAGCCCAAAATTCATCGCCGGGGCCGGGGTGCCTGCTTTGTTTTGAGAAGTTCGCGGAGCCCACATCTCAAAACAAAGCAGGCACCCCGGCCCTCGCCCGTATTACCCCGCTGAGCGAGCCATAGGCACCACGCACCGACGCGCTAAAGCGTTAGCTTGAAATTGGTGCTATATTCAGCTTGAGTTGTTTAATGCTAGTTCGGGAGGCTGATATGGGGCTGTTCAAGAAGAAAAACCCGCAGGATGCCTTTGACCCCGGTGTGTTTACCATTACCGATACGATTTTGGACCCGCCGCGGTTTACGTTTTTGCCTGCTATCTACCAGGATGCCACGCGTCGCAAGTGGGCCGTGCATCAGCGTGGTGCGCAGCCGAAGATCTTTGACTATTCGGATGTGCTGCAGTGCGAGGTGGCCGAGGCGGGTGACCCGGAGGCCGACGAGACACCTTCAAAACAGGAATTTGCCCAGCGTATTCTGGCAAATCCCGCGAAGGCGGCAAAAATAAACGCCGCCAAGCGTAATATGTGTCTTGGTATGGGCGTTGTTGTGGCGGTTCAGACGGGAAAAGACGAGGTTTCCAAATTAGAGATTCCCGTTATGACCGACGAAGTCAAACGCGATTCAAACCTATATAAGTCGTATCGGAATGTCGCTGAGAAAATCAAGGCCGAGTTTGATGCCATGGGAGGGCTGGCCTAGTTCTGGTGACAGACATTTTTGAATGAGGAGTCTGTGCAATGGCAGGCGAATCTTATGCAATTCCCCCCAAAGATCGTGCTGTTGAGGGAATTCTTTGGTATATCCAGCACCATCAGCTTGCCGGCGGCGATCGCCTGCCGGCCGAGCGCGTGCTGTGCGAAGAGATCGGCGTTTCGCGTACGGCGTTGCGCGCTGGTATCACGCGGCTCATCTCGTGTGGAACGCTCGAGAGCCGTCGCGGATCGGGTACGTATGTGTGTCCTCCCAAGCCGCTGAACATCTTTCAGGAAACGTATAACTTTTCCGATGCTGTGCGGACTGCCGGCCTGCACCCCTCTTCTCGTCTGGTTTCCACCGGGACCATCGAGGCGGATGAGGCGCTTGCCGACAAGCTTGGGGTGTCTGTAGGCGCTCCTTTACTCCGTATGCAGCGCGTTCGACTTATTGAGGGCGAGCCGGCGTCAATCGAGACCGCTCACGTTAACCTGTCCCTGTGTCCCGCGCTTCCCGATCACGATTTTGAGTGTGAGAGCCTTTACGATGTCCTGCTCAAAGAAGGTGGCGTGCGTGTTGAGCATGGACGTGAGCATATTTCCATCTCGCGTTTGAACGCCGAAGAGGCCGAGCTGCTCCAGCAAGAAGAGGGAACGCCGGTGTTCTATGAGAGCACGATCGAATTTGATAAGGACATGCGTTTTGTGGAGCATTGCAAATCGGTGATTTTGCCCACAAAGTTCCGCTTTGCCGATAACGGCGAAGAGAACGGCATGAGGAGCGTGGCAGGTGAACAATGGCTGAAACAGTAGTTGCCACCCCGGTTTATATGCGCATTCGACGCCGCATCGAGGAGCGTATCGAGCGCGGTATATATCCCACGGGTTCCATGATTCCGTCCGAAAAAGACCTCGCCGAGGAATTTGGTACGACACGCTTGACCATCCGAAGCGCTGTCGATGAGCTGGTGCGGCGCGGGCAGATTCGACGCGTCCGCGGAAAGGGCGCGTTTGTGGCGCAGAAAGTGCCCGTTGCCTACGAGCGAACAGGAGGCTTTCGCGAGTCGGTTCGTGCTTCGGGCGGCGAGCCGTCCGTCCGCATCCTCGCGCGTTCCAAGCGTTATGCGGGCCCATATTATGCCAACCTGTTTGGTATTGCCGAAGACGATTTGCTGTATTCGATTCGGCGTTTGAACTGCGTCAACGGCGATCCCGTATCGATTGAGATGGCGTTCATTCCGTGCCCGCTGTTTCCCACAATCGAAAATATTGACGTGTCGGTCTTCAGTTTGTACGAGACCTATGAGATGCTGGGCCGAAAGCCGGTCATGGCGCAGGAGAAGCTCGATATCGAGGCGGTGGGTGCACGCGACGCGGGCTTGCTTGGCTTGGAGCAAGGGGATCTTGTTTTGCTTTTGGAATGCGTGAGCTATGACGCGAGCGGTCAGGCTATCGAGTATGTAAAGTCCTTCAATCGTGGCGATGCGGGCGGCTACACCTATACGTACTAGCTGGTGTTTTGTGAATAACGGCTGGGAAGCTAACCAGTTTTGATCATTGGGTCAGCTGTATATACAACCTTACAGGGCTCAAAATCGACCGTTCGCCGAAGGGAATAAATTAATCGACAAAGAGGTATCAAAAAGCCGTAACCTGTAATCGTGATTGGTATCAAATACTAATGATTTGTTGCGAGGTGAGACGATGAAGATGCTCGATTACGTTCAACTCGCCCATGTGCGTATGGGAGAGAACCTCGAGCGTTCGTCTGAGCTGGTGGCGCAGCTCGTTGATATTTTCCAGTCCGGTTCTTTTGACGCGCTGCGCATCGTTGCTTCGGGTTCGTCGCGCCATGCCGCCGATTGCGCCCGCGATTACCTGCAAGATGCGCTGCAGATGCAAGTGTCCGTTGTGACGCCCGAGGCCTTCGTCGATTTTGAACACACCTATCCGCAGCATGCGCTCAACATCGCCGTCTCGCAGAGTGGTTATTCGACCAATACGATTGCGGCGCTCGATTACATGCGCGCACACGATATGGCTGCAGTTGCGCTTACGGCAAACGTCGAGGCACCCATCAAGGAGCACACTGACATCGTTCTTGACTACGGTGTGGGCGTCGAGTCGGTGGACTTTGTGACTCTGGGCGTCGAGGTTCTCGTTGAGTACCTGGTGCTCTTTGGTATTTACGGCGGTCAGGCGCGCGGAACGATTGACGCCAAGGGCGTTGCCCAGCGTCTTGACGACCTGCGCGAGGCTATCCAGGCCAATGCCGTGATGTGCAAGACCGCCGAGGCATATGTCCAAGGCCACATGCTCGAGCTTTCTGAGCACATGCCCGCCATGGTCGTCGGCAACGGCCCCAACTACGGTGTTGCCGAGGAGGCAGCGCTCAAGCTGAGCGAGACCATCAAGATTCCTGCCATGCATCACGAAGGCGAGGAGTTCGTCCACGGTCCCGAGATGCAGATCGTTCCGGGCTATCTGGTGTTTATTGTCGACGATCCGCAGGGGTCGGAGCGTCTTGCGAATATCGCCGATGCGCTATCGAACGTTACGACAAAAACGGTGCTGCTCACGGCCCATCCCAGGGGTAGGGCTCACGAGGTTGCGGTGCCTCAGGTGGCTCCGCTGCTCAGCGCGATTCCCAATCTTGTGTTCTTCCAGACGATTGCGGCAATGATCGCCGAGCGTCTGAAGTCATGGGACGTGCACCCGTATCTCGATGCCGTCTCCAAGCAAATGGAGGTCAAGGCAGAGGGCTACGAAGAGTCAGTCAATGCGCTTAAGGCCAAAGCGGCTGAGTGTTACGGAATGTAAGCGGGTTTTGATGCCCGTTGGCATGGGGGATGTGGAAACAACCCCAGAAAGGAGAGACAAATGAAGGAAACCGAGAAGATCGAGATCATGCATTTCGACCAGGAGGGCTATCTCGAGGACGGTAAGGCGCTCTACGAGACCGGCAAGAAGATGACCGCGCTCGCCGACAAGGTCGCCGACGAGGGCTACGACGC
>CATWXC010000026.1:0-6469 GCA_958365315.1 uncultured Collinsella sp. | reverse complement strand
GGGCCCGTGGGTTATACCCTAAGAGCAAACCACCCTTTTTAAGGGTGGTTCTGATCTCTGGGCTTGTGGGTTGGCGAAGACAATAACCGCTGGCGGCTATTTTGAGTTCTTGATGCGGCGGGTGGCTGCGGCGGTTATTCCGAGGCCTGCGGCGGCGATTCCTGCTAGGGCGATTGCGCTTGGCGTTGTGTCGCCTGTGTTTGCGAGCTTGTCGGCGGTCGTAGTTGCTTGCTTGCCGTTGCTTGTGTTCGCTTGCTTGGCGGAGCTCGGTGCGGCGTCTTTGCCGGTCGCGGATGAGCTGGCGGGCTGCGCCGTCTCGGCCGGTTGCGCTGAACCGGAGGGAGGCGTTGCCTCGGTGGGTTTCGTTATCTCGGGCGAGGTGGCCTTGTCTGCTGCGGCTTTTGCCTCTTCGTATGCCTTGCAGGCGTCGTCATAGGCCGCTTGCGCCTTTTTCAAATTGTCGAGGAGCGCATCTCGCCAGGCTATGAACTGGTCGATGTTGGCTTTATATTTCTCTGCAGAACTTTCACAGTCATTAACTCGTCTTTCCTGACTTTTGAGGCGGCGCTGGAACTCGTCAAGCTCCGTTTCACAATGATCTACATACGCTTTTGCCCCTACGATCTCATTTTGCAACTGCCTTATTTGCTGTTTAACAGTTTTGACAAGCTCCTCGTCGCCGAGTGCTTCGAGTGCCTTAAGCACCTCAAGTTTGTTGTCTAATTTTGCCTGGAGCTCGCTTACCCGGTTGCCGGCCTCGTCGTATTTGGCTTGGGCTGCATCGATGTCCGCTTGCATGGCAGGAAGGGATTCTTTCGATTCGGCGGCTTGCGCCAACATCTCATCGCGGTACTTTTGAAAACGGGCAATGTCATTATTAAAGCGCGCAATTTTCTCGGAACTCGCGGCCTTTTTTGCGGCTTCGAGGTTTTTGAGCGCTTCCTGCATGGCTGCATACGCTTTTTCTTTTTCGGTGGCCGCGTCTTCCGTCTGCAAGGCAACTGCACCGATGGGGGAGCTGGTTTCTGCCGCGATCGCCGTTACGGGGGCGATTCCCGCGGCAAGTGCCACGGAAAGGGCGATGCCCATAGTTGCTCGTCTTGCTCGTCTTGCTCTTCTTGCGAGAATGTCATTCATCTCGGCACCTCATTTCAAGGGTTGGCGACTCACTTGGTAGCACTAATGTAAGTATATCAGGCGATTAACCAGCTCTTGAATCTCGCCAGAAATGACGAGTTGTTTACGCTTCTTTTGGGCTCACCGTACTATCATGATTCGAATTGAGTGTGAATGATGATAGGGAGCGCCTTTTTATGATTGAGTTGCTCAGGCGTTTTGGTGGTAAGTTTCGCCGGTATATGGTGATCGGCCCTGCGTGCAAGTTGATCGAAGTGATCTTTGACCTGCTGACGCCGCTCGTGATTGCCCAGATGATCGACAAGGGCATCGGTGCGCACGATGTCAACGCCGTCGTCCACTACGGTATGCTGCTTGGCGCCATGGCCGTGATCGGCATCTCGTTTACGCTCGTTTGCCAAAAGATGGCGGCGCTCACCTCACAGGGCATGGGCACCGATATTCGCGGCGCGCTCTACGAGCACATCAACAAGCTGAGCTATGCTGAGCTCGACCGCTTTGGCACGCCGTCGCTCATCACCCGCATCACCAACGACGTCAATCAGGTCCAGCTCGCTGTGGCGCTGGGCGTGCGCATGCTCATCCGCTGGCCCTTTCTAGCGGTGGGCTCCATGTGCGCGGCCCTTGCCATCGACCTTAAGCTCGGCATCATCTTTTTGATCTGCACGCCCGCCATTGGCCTGGTGTTCTGGGTTGTCATGGCGCGCTGCATTCCGTACTACAAGCAGCTGCAGGCAAAGCTCGACCGCATCGCGCTTATCTGCCGCGAGGGCCTTTCGGGCGCCCGCGTGGTTCGCGCCTTCGTGCGCGAAGATCACGAGCGCGAGCGCTTTGCGCAGGCCGCCGACGACCAGGCCAATACTGCCATCGCGGTGGGCAAGCTCTCGTCGATTCTCAACCCCGTCACGTTTTTGGTGATGAACCTGGGCGTGTGCGCCATCCTGTGGGTGGGCGGCATCCAGGTCAGCGTGGGCGAGCTTACGCAGGGCCAGGTCATGGCGTTTGTGAACTACATGACGCAGACCCTGACCTCCATCGTGTACGTCGCCAACCTGGTCGTGGTCTTTACCAAGGCGAGCGCCAGCGCGTCGCGTATCAACGAGGTGCTCAATTGCGTGCCGGGCATCACCGACGAGGGCAACCAGCCGGTCGCGCTGCCCAAGCCGGGCAATGTCGCTCCAGTTCCCGCGCTGAGCTTGAGCCATGCGAGCTTCTCGTTTGGCGCTGGCGCGGCCAATGCTGTCAACGATGTGACGCTGGAACTCCCGCTGGGCAAGACGCTCGGCATTATCGGCGGTACGGGTAGCGGCAAGTCCACGCTCGTCTCGCTCATCCCGCGCCTGTACGATGCGAGCACCGGCAGCGTGAGCGTGATGGGCGCCGACGTGCGCACCTGGCCGCTCGACCAGCTGCGCCGTGTGGTCGCGATCGTTCCGCAGCGCGCATCGCTGGTGAGCGGCTCCATCCGCAGCAACCTGACCTGGCGCGATGAAGCTGCGACCGACGAGGAGCTCTGGGCGGCACTCGACATGGCGCAGGCCAGCGAGTTCGTGCGCAACAAGCCGCAGGGCTTAGACGCCCCGGTCGAGGCGGGCGGCAAGAACTTTAGCGGTGGCCAGCGTCAGCGCCTGACTATCGCGCGTGCCTTGGTTGGTTCGCCTCAGATATTGATCATGGATGACTCCGCGTCGGCGCTCGACTTTAAGACCGACGCGGCGCTTCGCCATGCCATTCGCGAGCGCAGCATGCGCGGTGCCGCCAAGGGCGGGCTGCCGCTGACCACGGTGATTGTGAGCCAGCGCGTCTCGACCGTGCGCGATGCCGACGTGATCTGCGTGCTCGACCACGGCTCGGTTGCCGGCCTGGGCACACATGACGAGCTCTATGCGACCTGTCAGCTCTATCGCGAGATTTGCCAGTCGCAGCTGCGCCGCGAGGAGCTTGAGGGCCAGCGGGGGAGCACAGCGCCCGCGCTCGCCCCAGGTGCCCCGACCGCCCCCGCATCCGTCTGCGCAAAGGAGGGCTGCTAAATGAATCCGTACACTTCCTCCGGCTCGGTCGCTACGATGACGGCCAACGTGTCCGGCAACGATAACCTCAACGACTTGGGTGACGGTCCGCGCCAGCCCAGCGATCCCGAGCGCTATCCCGTGGGTGCGGTGACCCGCCGCCTACTGGGCTATGTTCGTCCGCACCGCGTCTCGTTTACGGCGTCGTTTGTGAGCGCCGCCATCTCGGTGATTCTGCAGCTCTACACGCCCATCCTCATCGGCGAGGGCATCGACCTCATCGTTGCCGCCGGGCAGGTGGACTTTGACGCGCTGCTGCCGCTCGTTACCAAGCTCGCGATTGTCGTGGTGGGCGCGGCAGCCTTCCAGTGGCTGCAGGGCTACTGCGTCAACCGCCTGTCCTACGAGACGGTGCGTGACATGCGCGTGGAGGCGAGCGACAAGCTCAGCCGCATGCCGCTCAGCTTTATCGACAGCCACGCCCACGGCGACCTTATGAGCCGTGTGGTCAACGATGTCGACCAAGTGGGCGACGGTCTGCTGCAGGGCTTTACCCAGCTTTTCACCGGTGTCATCACCATCGTTGGCACGCTCGCGTTTATGCTCTCCATTAACCTGACCATGACGCTCGTGGTGGTGCTTGTCACGCCGCTTTCCATTTTTGCAGCCGGCGCCATCGCCAAGCTTTCCAACAAGAGTTTTACGGCCCAGCAGCGTATTCAGGGTCAACTGGGCGGTCATATCGAGGAGTATGTGGGTGAGCAAAAGCTCGTGGACGCCTTCGCCTACGGCCCGCACGCTCAGCAGCGCTTCGATGCCCTTAACGCCGAGCTCTATACGGCAGGTGAGCGCGCGCAGTTTATGGGCTCGCTTTCCAATCCCGGTACGCGCTTTATCAACAACATCATCTATGCCGTGGTTGCTGTGATCGGCTGCGTGGGCGTGATCACGGGCGTGCCTGCGGCGCTCACGGTGGGCGGCGTGCAGATCTTCCTGTCCTACGCCAACCAGTACACCAAGCCGTTCAACGAGGTTACCAACGTTATTACGCAGATTCAGACCGCGTACGCCTCGGCGCGCCGCATATTTGCGCTGCTCGATGCCCGCGAGCAGGAGCCTGATGCGGCGGATGCCGTTGAACTTGCCGCCCCGCAGGGTGAGGTGACCTTTGAGCACGTGGACTTTAGCTATGTGCCCGATCGCAAGCTGCTGCAGGATATCTGCATCGAGGCCAAGCCCGGCATGCGCTTTGCCCTCGTTGGCCCCACGGGCTGCGGCAAGACTACGCTCATCAACTTGCTGCTGCGTTTTTACGATATCGATGCCGGACGCATTGCGGTGGATGGCCGCTCCTCGCGTGACTACACGCGCGCAAGTCTGCGCCGTGCCTTTGGCATGGTGCTGCAAGATACTTGGCTGTTCGAGGGCACCGTGGCCGAAAACATCGCCTACGGCTGTCCCGACGCCACGCGCGAGCAGGTTATCGAAGCCGCCAAGCGCGCGCACGCGCACAAGTTTATCGTGCAGCTGCCAGGCGGCTACGATACGGTCATCGGCGAGGACGGCGGTACGTTTAGCCAGGGCCAAAAGCAGCTGCTGTGCATCGCACGCGTCATGCTCATCGACCCGGCGATTTTGCTGCTGGACGAGGCGACCTCGAGTATTGACACGCGCACCGAACTGCAGGTTCAGGCGGCATTTGACGAGCTCATGGCCGGCCGCACAAGCTTTGTCGTGGCGCACCGCCTGAGCACCATCCGCAACGCCGACTGCATTTTGGTCATGCGCGACGGCCAGATTATCGAGCGCGGCACGCACGACGAGCTGCTGGCGGCAGACGGCTTCTATGCCGAGCTCTACCGCAGCCAGTTTGCCCAGTGAGTAAGCCCGTGGGGCTAGTTAATCAATCGACAGACGGTGGTTTACATCTGTCACGTTAGTACTAAGATATTCATCTAATAAATTGCATTAGTGGCTTTAATTTTGGGGGAAACGAGGCAACGTGACTATGACGTGCTCTTTGGTGGTTAACAGCAAGAGCGGTAATACCAGGATGGTTTCGGGTGCGATCAAGCGCGCTCTGCAGACTGCGGGCGTTGAGTTTGTCCATGCCGCGGCGTTGAGCGACGATGCGGATGCAGATCAGGTTGCGCTCGAGGCGCAGGGGGCCTGCGCGGCCGACATGGTGCTCGTCGGTTTTTGGTGCGACAAGGGCGCGTGCACGTCTTCGGTCGCGGCGTTGCTCTCTGCCTTGCACGGCAAGCGCGTGTTCCTGTTTGGCACCTGCGGTTTTGGTGCCAGCGAGGAGTACTTTAGGCAGATTATCGACCGCGTGAGCTCAAATCTGGCCGAGGATGCCGAGCTTGTAGGCTGGGCTATGTGCCAGGGCAAGATGGGTCCCGCCGTAAAGCAGCGCTACGAGGCGATGCTTGAGCAAGAACCCGAAAACGCGCGCTATAAGATGCTGCTCGACAACTGGGTTGCCGCAAAGGACCATCCCACCAAGGAAGATCTGGACAACATGGCCGCAGCCGCCAAGAAGGCTGTGCTGGGCGAGTAGGCCTACCGCCGTCGTGCGTGCGAAATAATACAGAAGTGAAAGCCTCGAAACCCTCGAGGCTTTTTCTTGACACGCGGTTGCGGCGTGGCAAAATGAACAGTGTTCACATTGGAGGTGAGGACATGAATAACGTAGCGACGTCTAAGGAGGAAATCCTGAAAACGAGCCGTAAACTCATTCAGGAAAACGGCTGGACCGGCGTCAACATTCGCTCGGTTGCCGCGGCGTGCGGCGTGTCGGTCGGATGCATCTACAATTACTTTGATTCTAAAACGGCGTTGGTGGGTGCGACCGTGGCAAGCGTCTGGGGCGATATTTTCCATCATCCGGAAGATGAGTCGGTTTTGGACGACACAGTCTCCTGCATTCGCTGGATGTATCGCCAGATGGATTACGGCTACCAAACGTACCCGGGCTTCTTCACGCATCACTCGCTGGGATTCATGCAGCAGGACACCGCGGATGGCAAGCGCCGCATGCACCATGCCTGGCAGCATATCCTCGATCAGCTCTGTGTGGTGCTCAAGCATGATCCGCTGGTGCGCGAGGGTGCCTTTACGGAGCAGTTTTCGGCCGAGCAATTTGCCGAGGTCCTGTTCTCGCTCATGCTCTCGGCTGCGATCCGGCAAGATTTTGATCCGAGTGCTGCGCTCGAGATTACGCGCCGAACCCTCTACTAACGGTCCCCGCGCAAGGCGGGGATTTTTATTCAAGACTTTAGTCCGCTGGCCGCGCAGCGGCCAGCTTTAAACCACCCGCTACG
>CATWXC010000025.1:0-7221 GCA_958365315.1 uncultured Collinsella sp. | reverse complement strand
TCGACACCGCCGAGTTCGCGATCCCCGGCCTTGACGACGAGTTCCGCGTCATCGTCTCCCCGTGGATTCTGACGGTGCTCGTTACCGACCGCCTGGCTCGCTACTACGAGACGGTCACCAAGCACAACCTCAAGTATCGTCGCTACTATCACCAGTTCGACTACTAAAGAAAACGGGTGCGGGAACGTGCCGGGCTATTGAGAGGAACACAGAATGAGACAGTACATCATCGCCAGCCATGCGCACTTCGCTACCGGCATCAAGGAGAGCGTCGAGCTGCTCTCGGGCGCTCGCGACAACGTCCACGATCTTTCGATGTTCGTCGATGGCCGCATGGACGTGGCCGAGGAGGCCCAAAAACTGCTGGCAGGCATGTCTGCTGACGATGATGTCGTTGTCTGCACCGACCTCTTTGGCGGCAGCGTCAACAACGAGTTCACCAAGATCGTCCAGACGCGTCCCCGCACGTACCTCGTTACCAACATGAACCTTCCTCTGCTCATCCAGCTGCTGTTCTCTGACGAGTCGGCGCCGGTTGAGGAGACGATTCGCGCCATCGTCGCTGCGGACGATACGCGCGTGAAGTTTGTCAACGATCTTTTGGTCGATGACGAGGAGGAGGAAGAGTTCTAATCCGCAGCACCTACTGACACGCCGTATGACGGCACAAGACCTTTGGGGGGTCACATTATGATTCAGCTACTTCGCGTTGACCATCGCCTGCTTCATGGCCAGGTCGCAGTTTCCTGGGTTCAGGGCCTTGGCTCCAACTGCATCTTCTGCGTGGGCGATAAGGTCGCCAACGACCCGGTGTGGAAGACGACGCTCAAGATGGGCAAGCCTGCCGGCTGCAAGCTCGTCATCAAGGATATGGCGAATGCCATCGAGGCCATTAACTCGGGCGTGACTGACAAATACAAGATGATCATCTGCGTTGCCACTATCGCTGAGGCAAAGCAGCTTGTTGAGAGCTGCCCGCAGATTAAGTCGGTCAACCTGGGCAACACCAAGCCCAAGGACGAGAAGCGCCCCGATGCTCGTCAGGTCTCTCGTCAGATCTTCCTGACCGCAGCCGAGGAAGCCGATGTGCGCGAGATGCTGGATCGTGGCGTTGAGGTCGAGATTCGACCCCTGGCCGATGACCCCAAGGTTGACTGCGCCAGCGTGCTCTAGGCGTTTGAATTCGAAGAGTCTGAGCTCTTCGTAGTGTCCTATTAGGAAAGGGGGATGTATGCTTACCCAAGCAATCCTCATCGGACTTATCGCCGCATTTGGTAAGTTCGACTTCCAGCTCGGTACGCTCTATGCGTTCCGCCCCATCGTCCTGTGCCCGCTCGTGGGTCTGGTGCTGGGGGACCTGCAGTCCGGCCTCGCGATCGGTGCGAGTCTGGAGCTGCTGTTCATGGGCTCGATCTCCATCGGCGCCTACGTGCCGCCTGATGAGACGATCGGCGGCGTGCTCGCCTGCGCCTTCGCTATCCAGCTGGGCCAGAGCACCGAGGCAGCCATCGCGCTTGCCATGCCCATCGCCACGCTGTGCCTTGCCATCAAGAACATCCTCAACGCCGCCCTGCCGATCCTGGTTGACCGCGCTGATGTCTTCTCCGGCCAGGGCAACCTTAAGGGTGTCTATGCGATGCACTTCCTGATCGGTTTAACCGGCATCATCATGGCGTTCCTGCTGTGCTCGCTGTCGTTCTATCTGGGTGCTGACGCTATCCAGGGCGTGCTCGACTTTATCCCCGACTTTGTTCTTGCTGGCTTTGGCGTTGCCGCCAACATCCTGCCGGCCATGGGCTTCGCCATGCTCGGCCGCCTGGTGCTCACCAAGCAGCTCGTGCCCTTCTACTTCCTGGGCTTCCTGCTGTGCTCCTACGCCAACGTGCCCGTCCTGGGCGTCGCCCTGATCGCCATCATCATCGGCATCGACAAGTTCGACCTGCTCGGCCTGGGCGGAGCCCAGCCCCAGCTCTCCGCGGAAGGGGATGAGGACGATGACTTCTAGTCCCGAGAACAAGATCACGCGCTCCGACCTCGTCAAGAGCGCCGTCAACGTCGGCGCCCTGGGCATGGAGTTCTCCTGGACCTACTACAAGCAGATGAACATCGCCTTCTGCCTGATGGTCGCCAACATGCTCAAGAAGATCTACGCCGGCCGCCCCGACGACTACGCCGAGGCCCTGCACCGCCACTGCGCGTTCTTCAACATCACCGTCCAGTTCGCCCCGTTCGTCGGCGGCATCGCGATGGCCATGGAGGAGAAGGTCGCCCGCGGCGAGATCGAGCCCGAGAGCGTCAACGACGTCAAGGCCGCCCTCATGGGCCCGCTGTCCGGCATCGGCGACTCCATCTTCCTGTCGACGCTGCGCGTGGTCGCCGCCGCGGTGGGCATCAGCCTGTGCCAGGCCGGCAACCCCTTCGGCCCCATCGCCTTCCTGCTCATCTACAACGTCCCCGGCTTCGCGCTGCGCGTCTGGGGCGCCGTCAAGGGCTACGAGCTGGGCGTGGGCTTCCTGGACGAGGCCCAGAGGACCGGCCTCATGCAGAAGATCATGACCTGCGTGGGCATCGTGGGCGTCATGGTCGTGGGCGCCATGTGCAAGGACATGTTCTGGGCCAGCATCCCGGTGGCCATCGGCTCGGGCGACGACGCCCAGACCCTCCAGGACATCCTGGACGGCATCATGCCCGGCATGCTCGGCATGATCGCCTTCTGGCTGTACTACTGGCTGCTGTCCAAGAAGATCAACCCCATGGTGCTGATCGTGGCCACCATGGTCGTGGGCATCATCGGCGCGTTCTTCGGCGTGCTGGCGTAGGTTCCTGCGTTTTATTCTGCCCCCAAGGGAAACGGCGACCCGCTGCGGTCGCCGTTTTTTATTACCGAAAGCTAGCTGGAGGTGCTTCGTGATTCGATCTGACAATCCGCCCGATAATGGCGTGAGCGGGGCGATGTATCTATTTGGCACGGCGCTCTTGTGGAGTTTTATCGGCATCCTCGTTCGCGCCAATTCGCAGTCAGCTCTTTTGATCGGTGCCGTTACGGCAATATTTATGGCGCTCTTTATCCTGCTCGTCGGCAGGCCCATCCTCCGCGTCAGCCGTCTTATTGTCCTTGTGGCCGTCTGCAACTTCGTGACGGGCACCACGTTTAACTTTGCCAACCAGCTCACGACGGTCGGCAACGCGATCGTCCTGCAGTACACCTCGATGATTTTCGTTATCGTGTATCAATCGCTCGCAACTCGCACGTTGCCCTCGCCTGCGAAGATTGCCTCCGTGGTGGTTGCTTTTACGGGTATGGGACTTTTCTTTTTAGGCGATTTAAGTGCCGAGGGCATGCTCGGCAACCTGCTTGCCGTCATTTCGGGCGCCACCTTTGGGCTGTGTTTCTTTTTGAACTCTCGCCCCGATGCGTCGCCCATGGTGTCCTCGCTCATCTCCTGCGGTATCTCGATGTTGCCGATCGTCTATTTTGCCGGTGCCCTAGACTCCGTGAGACCGTTTGAGTGGGGGCTTATGCTGGTGCACGGCCTTTTTTGCAGTGGCCTTGCGAGCGTGCTGTATGCCAAGGGGATTGCGCGCACTAACGCGTTTGCGGCCAACTTGGTCTGCATGAGCGAGGTCGTGCTCGCTCCCTGCTGGTCGGCGCTCCTCTTTGGCGAGGTCTTTCGCTGGAACGAGTTTTTGGGCGCGGCGATAATCGTTTTGGTGATTGTAGGCAACTTGGCATACGATGCCTTTGGCGATGGCTTTCTGGTGGCGCTTGTCCGCCATCGAAACAAAGAGCGCGCCTGATGGGATACGTCTGCCGTTTACGGTAAAAAACACCCCGCTGAGCGAGTGGTATTAAATAGTAAGAACCTGCATATCTATAATTGGTATCAAATCATTTGTACCTGGCATGGGTGTTCGCAGCACACCAGGTACGCTTCGAGCCGTGTGATCGAACTCCCGGAATTGATATCAACAACGCGCGCGACGGGTGTGACGACGGTTCGATATTCCTTATTGGGAGGAATTATGCTTGTCCAAGCAATCCTCGTCGGCTTAGTCGGAGCGTTTGGATGCCTCGACTACCAGCTCGGCACCCTCTACGCGTTCCGCCCCATCGTCCTGTGCCCGCTCGTGGGCCTGGTGCTGGGGGACCTGCAGACTGGCCTTGCCGTAGGTGCAAGCCTTGAGCTGCTGTTCATGGGCTCGATCTCCATCGGCGCCTACGTGCCGCCTAACGAAACCGTCGGCGGCGTGCTCGCCTGCGCGTTTGCCATTCAGCTCGGTCAGGGTACCGAGACGGCCATCGCACTCGCCATGCCCATCGCCGTCCTTTCGCTGACGATTGGCAACATTACCAACGCTCTGTTCGCCGTGTTTGTCGACATGGCAGACAAGTTCGCCCTCAAGGGAAACCTCAAAGGCATCTACGCCGTTCATTGGGGACTTGGACTTTGGGGCTGCCTCGAGTACTTCCTGCTGTGTGGCGGCGCCTTCTATCTGGGTTCCGGCGCCATCCAGGGCCTGCTCGACTTCATCCCGCCCTTTGTGATTGACGGTTGCGGCGTTGCCGCCAACATCCTGCCGGCCATGGGCTTCGCCATGCTCGGCCGCCTGGTGCTCACCAAGCAGCTCGTGCCCTTCTACTTCCTGGGCTTCCTGCTGTGCTCCTACGCCAACGTGCCCGTCCTGGGCGTCGCCCTGATCGCCATCATCATCGGCATCGACAAGTTCGACCTGCTCGGCCTGGGCGGAGCCCAGCCCCAGCTCTCCGCGGAAGGGGATGAGGACGATGACTTCTAGTCCCGAGAACAAGATCACGCGCTCCGACCTCGTCAAGAGCGCCGTCAACGTCGGCGCCCTGGGCATGGAGTTCTCCTGGACCTACTACAAGCAGATGAACATCGCCTTCTGCCTGATGGTCGCCAACATGCTCAAGAAGATCTACGCCGGCCGCCCCGACGACTACGCCGAGGCCCTGCACCGCCACTGCGCGTTCTTCAACATCACCGTCCAGTTCGCCCCGTTCGTCGGCGGCATCGCGATGGCCATGGAGGAGAAGGTCGCCCGCGGCGAGATCGAGCCCGAGAGCGTCAACGACGTCAAGGCCGCCCTCATGGGCCCGCTGTCCGGCATCGGCGACTCCATCTTCCTGTCGACGCTGCGCGTGGTCGCCGCCGCGGTGGGCATCAGCCTGTGCCAGGCCGGCAACCCCTTCGGCCCCATCGCCTTCCTGCTCATCTACAACGTCCCCGGCTTCGCGCTGCGCGTCTGGGGCGCCGTCAAGGGCTACGAGCTGGGCGTGGGCTTCCTGGACGAGGCCCAGAGGACCGGCCTCATGCAGAAGATCATGACCTGCGTGGGCATCGTGGGCGTCATGGTCGTGGGCGCCATGTGCAAGGACATGTTCTGGGCCAGCATCCCGGTGGCCATCGGCTCGGGCGACGACGCCCAGACCCTCCAGGACATCCTGGACGGCATCATGCCCGGCATGCTCGGCATGATCGCCTTCTGGCTGTACTACTGGCTGCTGTCCAAGAAGATCAACCCCATGGTGCTGATCGTGGCCACCATGGTCGTGGGCATCATCGGCGCGTTCTTCGGCGTGCTGGCGTAAGGGCCCGGCTGCATAGATTTTCGTTGCAACCTGGAAAGGGGATGGAGCAGGCCTATGCCCTCCATCCCCTTTTTGTATAGAAGGAGTTCGTATGTTCGCGAAGGATCGCGAAGCAATGCGCCTGACGCCGGCAGAGGTCAGGCTGATTCTTATTGAGTCCCTGCAGTGGTGCGCCAACAACGCGGTCTACTTTTTGGGGCTTATCGGTGCGGCCACGTATGATCTGGCCGGCACGGCCTTTTTGGTTGCCGCCATTACGCTCGTGCGCAATCTTATGACGTCGGTGGGCAATATGGTGTCGGGCTCGGTCATCGATCGCTTTGGACCGCGCCGGACGTCGTTTGTGACGTGCGTGATTACGGCAGTGCTATCGCTTGGCGTGGGGTTGGCGCCGTTGTCTGTCCCCGGGCTTGTGTTTGCCGCGTGCGTCTTGGGACTTGCGGGCGGCTTTATCAACACCTGCACGCATGCGTTTCCGGGATACCTGGAGTCGACCACCGAGGGCCGTACCCGCGTGAACGGCCTCATGGTGTTCTACAGCAATATCGCCTATACCGCTGGCCCGCTGCTCGGCGGCGCCATCGTGAGTTGCTTTGCCACGCAATCGGTCTATCTGCTCATGGCGGGCATGATGGGTGTGGCGGCCGTGCTCTCCTTGGGCTGTCACGAGTGTGTTGCTCCCGCAAAAGGGGAGAAGCCGAAGGGCGGTATTCTGGGCGGCATGGCCGAGGGTGCGCGACTTACGTTTCGCGATCACGACCTGCGCCTCATCTTTATATCGGGCTTTTTGGGATTCTTTGCGTTTGGCGCGTTTGATTCGCTTGAGTCGTTGTTCTACCGCGATGTGCTCAACGTGGATATCGTCTGGCTGGGCTGGCTGTCCTCGGTCGTGGGCCTCACTTCCTCGGTGGGCGCGTTCATCCTGACCAAGCTTTCTGCTCGCCATGTCAACCTGCGATTGCTGCTCGGCGCGCTCATGGCCGTGGGCATTGGGTCCATGGTGTACGTGGGCACCGATATGCTGGGGGTCGCGATTATCGGTCAAGCGATTAACGGTCTGGCCTGGGGGTTCCTGGAGCCGCTGCAGATGATCTTGATTCAGGAGCGTGCCGACATCAAATACCTGGGGCGCATTACCGGCTTTGTGCGTTTTGGACTGATGAGCGCCGGCGTGGTGCCGCTGCTGGCGGCTCCGTTTTTGGCGGAGGCTTTGGGCGTCCAGACGGTACTGTTTGGAGCATCGACCATTATTGCGCTGGTAGGAACGCTGTTCTTTGTCACACAAGGGAGACGCCGGGGGCGTTAGCTATACATCAAATTCTAATTTAATACCACTCACCAGAGAATTTCGACCGTTCACCGAGGATTGGAACAGATTGAAAAGTGGTATTAAAAACACGTTGGGTGTATGTCTATAATTGGTATCGAAAAGAAACGCGATGTATAGATTCGCGTGCAGGACAGAAAGGAAAAGCCATGAAGGAAACCGAGAAGATCGAGATCATGCACTTTAGCCAGGAGGGCTATGTCGAGGACGGCAAGAACGTCTACGAGGCCGGCAAGAAGATGACCGCGCTCGCCGACAAGGTCGCCGACGAGGGCTACGACGC
>CATWXC010000024.1:0-8261 GCA_958365315.1 uncultured Collinsella sp. | reverse complement strand
ACTCCGCAAAATCGAAAAGGGTCGAACCGAAGTGTCTGGCCGGACGCCAATTGTCTGGGAACTGCTTGGTTCGACCCTCTTCTACTTTACTTCCATGGCCACGCAGCGGTCTAGTACTCCTTGACCGGATGCTTCTCGCCGAAACCACCGTCAATGCCGAAGCGGCACAGCCTGTCGATGGCACGAAGATGCTCGTCGATGGCGGTTGCGATCTGGGTGTCGACCTCGCTGTCGTGGTCGTTGAGACCGCGGACCGCCTCGTCGGCGGCCATGAAGGCCTTGATGGCCCGATTGAACTGAGCCTTGAAAGCATCGACCTTCTCAACAGCGGCGGCTCGTTGTGCTATCCCGTGCTCGAGCCGTTGAACGATTTCCTGTGTGTCGCTCATGCTATTCCTTTCCTCGCGGCGCATTTTATTTACTGTATCGCACCGCGCGGACACGATTCTCACCTAAGGTATGGCAGTGGCGTATGTTCACAAACCAGCAGGTAAACGGCTCAACAGGATTCGATTTACGAGGCGATTAGACCAAGGTTGGCGCGGATGCCCTGACCCACGGCAGCGCCGATTCCGGGAAGGCACGCCGGGGCTATGCCGACCTGAGTATCCTCTCGGCCTTCTCGATCGCGGCCGAGCGCAGAAACTCCGACTTCCGCATCCCGCACGCGGCGGCCGCCCTCTCGATGAGGTCGGCGCCCGTCTTCGGGCACTTGAAAGACAGGTTTGCGTTGGCCTCCACCTCGGAAAGCCTGGGGCGGCCGACTCGGAGGTTCACCAGGCTCCCCTCCCAGGAGCCGGATTCGTATTCCGCGCACTCGCGCTCAATGTCCCCATCCGTGATAACGGATCCGTTTGCAAGCCTATATTCCATCAGTAACCTCTCCTTCTCGCGTTCTCGATCTCCCTCAGCGTCTTCTTGCTCGGCGGCGTCATGGCGTGGTAGACGAGCCACGCGCCGTCGGCCAGGAGGACACCGACCATCTCGATGTACCGGCCTTGCGGGTCGTAGCCCGTCCGCATCTCGCGCTCCCCGGGTATGCGGACGGCTGCGAAGCAGTAGCTCTCCCACGCCGCCTCGACATCACCGTCATCTAGCTCGGGGTGCCGCTCGTGAACTCTCTGGTGTATCCGGACCATGAGCCTCCAATCTTTACGATAATATTCTACTACTATTTGGTAGTAGAATATTAGGCATTCCAACATATTCCATTGGCCTTTCGTCCCAAAACGTATGCCTCTGGGCACTCGAAAATCGAACCCTCGATGCCGTGAACGTCGAGTGCCAAAACCCAGTGTCAAAACCTCCACGTCAATTCCCATGGGAAAATCAAATACGAGGCAGGAGGCTGAAATGACACGTTACGGATATGCTCGCGTGAGCACGAAAGACCAGAGGTTGGACCGCCAGATCGAGGCCCTGGTGAACGCTGGCGTGGCCTATGGCCATATCTACAAGGACAAGGTCACGGGTGCCCAGGACGGCGACCGGACGCAGCAGAAGCGCCTGTTCAAGAAGATGCGGGCGGGCGACGAGGTGGTGGTCGAATCCTGGGAGCGCTTGACCAGATCGACCAGGCAGCTGCTCAACTATGACCTTATGTTTCGAAACCTCGGCGTGAAGCTCACGTCCCTGAAACAGCCCGTGGATCTAGATACCGCATTCGGGCGCTTCGTGCTTGGCACCCATGCTTGCACCGCGGAACTTGAGCGAGATCTGATCAGGCAACGCCAGGCCGAGGGTATCGCCGTCAAACGGAGCCACGGCGGCAACGTGGGTGGCAGGCCTCGCACTGCCGGCGTCAAAGCCGATGCCGCAGTAAGGCTCTATCTTGGAGGAGAGACTCCTATTCCCGATATTTGCGCTGCGACTGGCGTCTCCAAATCAACGCTGTACCGCATCCTTCGTGAACGCGGATTGGTGGGCGTCAGGAAATAAGTCCGTCTGTCGTTTCGCGATTTGCCTAATAGGCCCGAGTGCGGTGGCGTTACTATATAAGGGTGCGGTATTTCTCTAACCGAAAACCTGCGTGAACGCATGACTTGAGACGCCTTTTAGAACTCACCGATCGCAGGAAAAAGACAACTCAACAGCGGCCGTGCATTGTTCCCAGCTATATGGCATGGCGGAGCCATGCCCGTTGTTGATTGGAGTGCCGCATCATGGCCGAAAACCAAGTCCAGTCCGAAAAGAAAATGACCAGTCTGAATGTCTCATCGGAGACCCGTGACGCCATAAAGGACATCAGCACGAGCCTTGGTCTCTCGCAGGCCGATACCGTCGCCCGCTTGGTCGACGGCTACCACCCTAACGCCACTCCCGGCGTGAAGGCTGCGCTCGACGCATCGGCCGTCCTCGATGAGGCGGTCGAGCGGGTCAAGCGCATCATCGTGGGCGCTGCCGAAGCTGCCGCGATGGAGGCTCGTGCTGCCCGCGAGGACGCCGACGCTGCCAAGAAAAGTGCAATGGAACAGATTCAGAGCATCAAATCTAATTGCGTCGAGCAGGTCGCCGCCATCAAAGAGAAATTCGAGCTGGATACTGCGAGCTTGGAGATTGAGAACGATGAGCTCCACGCCACCGTCGCCGATTACCTCTCGCAGCTCAAGAAGCTCGATTCCGAGAACAATCAGCTCTTGGCAGAATCAGCCGCAAAAGACGATCGAATTGAAAGCATGAGGGGCGCGGTCGACGCTGCGGCCAAGGCTCAGGCCGATCTCAACGTCTCCCTCCTCGCCCAGCGTGACCTGATGGCCGAGGTTGCCGCCCTCAAGGACCGCCTCGCCGCCTCCGAGCAGCGGGCGGCCGTGGCCGAGGCCAAGGTCGAGGTCATGGCCCAGGCGAGGGGCGAGTAGATATGTCCGACAAGCTAAGGCCGTCTCGCCGTGAGGTGATAACGGCAGGGCTAGTCGTCTTTTTGGTCACGGCACTTGTCTGGACTGTCATTGATGGTGCCGGCGCAAATGCGCTCACCATCAGCGGTGTCATCACCCGTCAAAATGCCGTCTGAGCTTCGCTTGCAGCAGTTTCAGTGGTCATGCTCATTGGGGCTTGGCTGTTTGGCTGATGGCATTCAAAAACAATTAAGTTTGGGGTAGTCGATGGAACATCTCTCTGTAAAAAAGCAATCAACCTAGCTCGGAACTTTGGGGCTGCTGGTGTTCTGGCAGCCGCCCTAGTTATGACCTCTGGGTGCAGCCAGGCAGACGATCGTCAGACGGCAGTTCAGGTCGCTGATTCTGATAACGCGCAGGAAGACGGGGTTTACGGCAAGATGGAGTATTCAGTCACCGGCGTCGAGGTGCATGATTCCTCGGCTGGCGATGGCGGGAAGGTTGCCGTTGTTCGCTGGCACGCCATTAACAACCGATCGGCAGATTCATGCGCTGTTGGTAGCTACATCACGGCTTATCAAAATAAGCAGATGCTATCTCGCGGGTTTGCCGCCGATTTGCAGGAAGACCGCTTCTCTTCGCAAGGGCTTGCGCCGGGAGGCGAATGCGACGGTGTGTCGATTTTTGACCTCAACGACATGTCTCCCATCGAAGTGAAAGTCGACGGGATGGGCGCCGGGTCAAACTCCCTCGACCAGACCTTTGAATTGGAGTAGGCCGCAAAGCGTCTAATTTCTAGAAACCTTCTAGAGCATTTCTAGATGGTTTCTAGAGCCGGGCGCAGCATTTTCGATCGGCACGATGTCTCGGTAGATAAGGCGGTGCCTGTCGTCGCGCCATTCGTCGCCGTGGTAGTGGCCGAAGAACCAGGCGCGGTAGCCGAGCTGCCCGTCGAGCTCGGCAAGGAATCGTTGCAGCTGGTCGTCCAGATACTCGCGTTCGCGCTCCCGGCACAGCTTCTCTGCCAGGTCGGCAGGAGCCTCGTGAGTCACCACGTAGTCGACCTTCCAGCCCACGCGGTCGAGCGAGGTGCGGCATTGCCACATCTCTTCCTCGCTCGGCATCTCCTCGGGCCACCAGCTCCTCCCCTCCTTGCGATACTGCCTGTCGTTGCTCGCGGCACCGCCCATGGCAAGGACCGTGGTTCCCGCGATGTCGAACACCTCTCCGCGCATGAGGTGCAGCACGTGCGGTCGCACCTCATGGACGAGCCCGCCGTTCCACTCCAGCACCGGCAGCCCAGCCAGGGCATGGTGGTTCTCATGGTTGCCGTCTACGAAACACGTGGTCCACGGCTTCGACTCGAACCAGTCAAGCCAGTATTTCTCGGCGTTGGATCCATCCCAGACAAAGCCGAAGTCGCCGGCCACGATCACCACGTCATCGCGCGTCAGGGTCCGGCCCAGCGGCCAATTCTTGAAGGCAAACCGGCTGGACCCGTACTCGGCCCTGCCGTGCACGTCTCCTGTCACATAGACAGCCATCAGTACGCACCCCACGGCAGGAGTTTGTCCCCGAGCCTCACGATCCGGTCGTACAGCACGGTATGACGCTCGTCCGGGTTGCCGTCTCGGTGAAAATGGCCGTAATACCAATGTTTATAGTCCAGGCGGTCCTCGAGCTCGTCGAGGAATCCGGTCAGCCGGTCCACATCAGGGCGTTCCCAGCCTGGGTCCGGGTAGAGCGTCGGCGAGAGCATGCGCGTCGAGCAGGTATGGGTGATGACGCAGTCGACCTTCCAGGCGACCTCGTCGAGCCTTGCCCGTGCGGCATCGAAATCGCGCTCGTCCGGCAGCTCCTGCGGCCACCACGAGCTGTACGGGATGCGGTACGCCCTGTCGACGCTCGTCGCCCCGCCCATGGTGAAGACCGTCTTCCCGTCGAGCTCGAAGACCTCGCCGCGCGTCAGGCGCCGAATGGGCGAGGTGCCCGACAGGCGCTGCGTCAGCCCGCCGTGCCACGGCTCCATGGGGCGCTCCGCCCAGTGGTCGAAGCGCTCGTGGTTGCCGTCGACGAACAGTACCGTGTAGGGGCGCGACTCCAGCCAGGCGATGTCGGCGCATTCCTCGGCAGAGAAATCCCACGGAAAGCCAAAGTCGCCGGCGATGATCAGATAGTCGTCGCTGCCAAGGCTATCCCCAAGCTCCCAGTCGCGGAGCTTTTGCATGTCGAGCCCACCGTGGATGTCGCCCGTCACATAGACCGTCATCGGATCGCCTCTTCCCTCTTGTACGCCGCCAGCTCGCGCTCGACCTGCCTGTCGCCGGTCTCGTTGACCCACCAGGGCCATTTCACCTGGCCGCACGGCTCGCCGACTCCGGCGAACCACTCCCTCAGCCCGTCGAGGCTCACCGGGGAGTGCCCGTTGGCGTCGCAGCCCACGTCGTAGCGCAGGAGCCCCTGCTTGCGGTTGAACTCGTTGTACGCGCCGCCGCTGCTGTGGATGTGCCCGTGGAGGTGCCACGATCCATGGCTCATGCCCTGCCAGTCGGCCATGGGGTAATGGCACAGGACGATCTTCTGCCCGTCGATCTTGAGCACGCAGATCGGCGGTTCCACGGTGAACGCGCCCGCGACCGCCGGCTGGGTCCAGTCCTTGTCATGGTTTCCCGGGACGAGGTGGATGCGCCTGCAGGCAATCCGCTTACGCAGCACGTATGCGTCCTGGGCGGTCATCTTGAATGAGAAATCCCCCAGGATGTAGAGCTCGTCATCCACGGCGACCCTGCCGTTGATGTTGTCGACGACGGCATCGTTCATCTGCCAAATCGTCTCCCACGGCCGGTCCGTGAACTTCAGGAGGTTCTCGTGCCCGAAGTGCGTGTCGCTGGTGAACCAGATCATTCCATTGTCTCCTTGTCGCTAAATACCGTTCTCCTTTGCGCAATTGAGGAGACGTATTTTGAGCGACATGAGGCGTTCGAACCTCATGTTCTGTGCTCCAATCTGCCGGATTGTTCCAGCTAAAACTTTAAAACCTCGTGCGGGCAGAAAACCGTGTCCCGTTTGTGGGGTCATAGTATAGGCACTGTTAGAACTAATAGCCCAAATCCGTTGTCAACTGGCCACTATTGGCAACTATTAGGCCTTTTAGACAGCCGAGCTGACTAATAGCCGCTATTTGTTGGGCCGTTTTGCAACCACGAGCGCTGCCGTGGATTCTTGATACGGCGCATCGACAACAGCAATGTCAAGCGGGTAGAATGGTGCCGACGGCAGCCCAAGTTGTAGTGAGCTGGGCAGAGCCGTTGCGTTAGAAAGTTAGGTCATCGTCTTAGCGACGGTGGCCTTTCTTTTTGGGCTTCGAGCCCTGCTTGAGTGCCTTGGAAAGGCCGACAAGGGCCGTGAGGAGCGAGACCGTAGCGGTCAGGAGCTTCACGAGCTCGGTGAAATCGGTCATGGGCATCACCTCCCATCAAATGGAGGGCTCTGCCCGGCACGAGGGCTGCCGACAGCAAGGACGATTCTATCAGAGCGGCTGACTCCCGCCCGATATTGCCATCCCACCGCGCCTGTGCAAAAAAGAGGGCCGCCAAACAGCGACCCTCCAGCGAAAGTGCACGTTATTTAGATGTGACGTTTATATCAAATTATCTAATTTGATAGTTGCAACGCCATGTTTCCACGGATCCAACCCCAGTAGCTTGAACCTGAGAAAAATATTCACCGTTAGAACCGGTGGCGCGAGTATTAACCCAAGTTGGCGCTAGAGTACTATAGGAATTAGGAAAAGATAGCGACTTGTAATCCCTATATACAATTCGATCTTTCACTTCTCGACCATTCAATAGTCCCGTAAAAGTCCAATATACATTCAAGACCCTTTCGCTGTTCGCACGGCGAGCAGTGGTGCCAGAAGCATATGAGAGATCATTAGATAGAGAAGCAACCGGCTGAACATCGTTTCTCATATTGTAAACAATCCCGTCCGCAAAGCCTGCAGCCGGAAAGCACAAGCAAACAAAAAGAAAGAAAGGACCTACAATTACTTTGATCTTCGTGCTAAGCATATAAGCCACCTACAATCAAATCAACGTGTTTGATAGTTGCACTGAAATACTTTCATCACGCCGTCAGCCTTGCATGTGGGACAAGTATAAATAAAACTCGTTCGACACGTATCCGGATAAATACGGCTGTAGCTATTCTTGAAGGTTAGTCGCTTATAAGTTGGGTCCTTTAAAGGAATATTATGAGCAACGTTATTAAAACAGTAAAAAAAACAATAAGTATCAAGAACGTCTTCTTGCATAGCGCGCCTTGCTATAGAGAGCTCATCAAACAAGGAAGCTTGTGTATAAGACGCGCTGGTAGACATACTGTGATTTGCCGTCAGACCAAAAGATGGAGTTACAGCAAAAAAAGCTGATAAAAGGACAGTTGATGCTGAAAATAACATTAGCTTACGAATAACGGATTTTACTGCCATGACTCCTCCAATCCTATTGGATAAAACTGTTATTATATTAATATATTTGTATCAGCACTCGAAAGGAGTGACCGATGAGTGGTAGAAGAATCGTCTTGAATGTACTTATGGCAGTAGCACTGGTAACGCTCTTGGTCTTCTCCTACTCATACGTGAATCACCCAAGATTTGGATATGCTTTATACGCTGTGTTTTCCGGCGAAACAACTTACAACACTATAGGCTTCATTGACGCAATCTTTTTCTATGTAGTCGGCCCCCTATCAAGCGAACTGGTCGCTTTTGTTGTCTGCTTCAACCTGAATCAACGAAGCCAGACTCATTCAGCGACTTCGGCCAAACAAGGAATAAATCTCTTCGCAATAACGATAGTTCTGCAAATTCTGACAGTGTTGATTATCGCCCTGACCGCAACAAACGTTTTGAAGTATGAGTTCGGATTCATCGCGAGCTGCCTCATGGCAATTGCCGCGGGTATAGCGGTTTCGCATACGAATCCGGCAAAGAAGCAGCTCAACTAACAGGGCCTATTTGGAATCCGAATCGTCCATGGAGCCGTCGATGCCGGTTTTGGTGTCGTCCGTATTGGAATCGTCATCCTCGGGGCTTATAGGACACATTTTGTCCTATAAGCCCCGATCAATTCATACTCCTCATCCTCGCCGAATTGCGAGTATGGCAGAATCGGCACTGGATGGCAGCGCGCTAGGCCGTGCCCGCGGAGTCGCCCCCTGTTTTTATCGTAACAGCTGATTCTAGGGACGTTTCACTGTGCCCCTTCGACATCGACGGTAGTTTCGGCAACGAGCACCCAGTCAAGGAGTACTAGCCTTCCTCATGGCCATCGAATAAAGTAAAAGAGGGTCGAACCAAGCAGTTCCCGGACAATTGGCGTCCGGCCAGACACTTCGGTTCGACCCTTTTCGATTTTGCGGAGT
>CATWXC010000023.1:0-8880 GCA_958365315.1 uncultured Collinsella sp. | reverse complement strand
AAAAGTAACAGACCGAATGAAGATACGTGTGACGGGGGGGCGAGGCGAATGGCTGAGCGGTAGCGATACGCGGGTTCAACGGTATATTGACCACATAGATTATTAACTTGCATTTCTAACAGTTAAGGAGACGGGTGCTTTCCAGCACACTCCTTCGATGATGCCTTCCGCTAGTTGCTATGCCGGTTTCAGCCAACAAAGAATGTGCCCGGGCGCTCAGGTTCACCGTTAGCGTTGGCAACATATGAGGTGATGCACACGTGCAACAAAAACGTGTACATCACCCTCCAAAACCGACATTTTTCGACATGTTTGGAGGTTGACGTACACAAATGCGAAGTTTCGCACCGTCCACAACACCCTCCATATGTCTGGACTCTCTATGCTTACGCTGGATAGACATCGCTAGAACGGGTATAGTATCGAAAGTTTTGTCGTTTACCAGCGGGGGAGTCCTGTGGGCATCAAGAAGAAGATCAAAAAGGAGCTTATCGGCACTTCCGATTACCCGTCGAATAAGATCTTTACGATCTCCAATTTCATCACCTTTACGCGCCTGATCCTCACGCTCGTCTTCCTGTACCTGTTTGTGACGGACAACAACCGTGTCGTCGCCATTGTCATCTATGCCATCGCGGCTTCCACCGACTGGATGGACGGCCAGATTGCCCGCATGACCAAAACGGTCTCGTGGCTCGGCAAGGTTATGGACCCCATCTGCGACCGTGCACTGCTGTTTACCGGCGTGTTGGGCCTGGTAGTCCGCGGCGAGCTTCCCATCTGGGTCTGCGTGCTCATTATCGGCCGCGATATCTACCTGGGCATCGGCACGCTCATCGTGCGCCACTACCACCGTCGCCCCATCGATGTCGTCTTTCCCGGCAAGATCGCCACGGCACTGCTCATGACCGGCTTCTCGCTCATGCTGCTGGGCTTTCCCGTCGTCGACGGCTGGCAACTGCTGCCCGCGACGTTCACGGCATTCCCGGGCCTCAACGGCAGCTCGGTGCCCCTCGGCATCTTCTTTGTGTACGGCGGCGTCATCTTCTCTATGCTCACCGCTGTCATCTATTCCATTAAGGGCGGGGCGGCCATTAAACAGGCCATCGCGCATCCCGAGGACGAGGACACCGACTTTCTCAACCCCGAAATCGAAGACTGATTCATTGGGGTATGATTACGTACGGTTCATTCTTTGCGGCGTGGCCGCGTTAGATAGGGGTTGTCATGGACAACAAGGTTAACAATATGCCTCAGAACGATAAGACCGCGGACGCTACCTGCGTTTTCCGCGTTCCTTCGAGCGATGTCACCGTTCCCGACCTTATGGCCAACGTGCGCATCACCGCTCCGGTTCTGTCCATCGTCAAGGGTCCGCAGACCGGCGCTGCCTTTGAGCTCGAGGACGACGTGACCACCATCGGCCGTGATCCCGCGAACGGTATCTTCCTCAACGACATGACCGTCTCGCGCAGCCACGCACGCATTATTCGCGAGGGCCTGGGCGCCCGTATTGAGGATCTAGGCTCGCTCAACGGCACCTGGGTCGACGGCGCCATCGTCAACGGTGCTCCGCTGCACGACGGCTCTTCCGTTCAGATCGGTACGTTCACGCTCATCTACCACGAGAGCACGCCGGAGCGCATCGAAACCGGTGAGTAGGTAATGGCCGAACGCAATTATCTGAGTATCGGCCAGGTCGTCAATCTACTTCGAGGCGCATACCCCGATCTATCGAACTCAAAAATTAGATTTCTAGAAGATGAGGGGCTCATCACCCCTCATCGTACGCCTAAGGGGTATCGCCAGTACTCCAAGGAAGACGTTGACCGTCTCGAGGTCATCCTGCACCTGCAGAAGACCCGCTATATGCCGCTCAACGTCATTAAGCAGCGCTTGGAAAACGCAACGGACCTGTCCACGTTGGCTTACGAGGTGGGTCTTCTGTCCGATGTTCCGCTTAAGACGGAGCCCAAGGAGACCAAGCAAAAGCTGCATCCCATCGAGACTATTCCCGACATGCTCGGTGTTGAGATTTCGTTTATCCGCTCCCTTGCCGAGAACGATCTTATCCGCATCATCAAGAGTCCACAGAACCGTGAACTCGTCGATGGCCGAGATTTCCCGATTATCCGTTACTGCTCGGAGCTGTCGCGCTTCCACATTGAGCCGCGCAACCTGCGTCAGTACGTATCGTCGGCAAACCGCGAGTCTTCGATGTTTGAGCAGGTTCTCGTGAGCATGCTCGGCATGGATACCTCTGATGACGAGCGTGACGCCAAGCTCGAGCGCGCTTTTAAGAAGCTGCACGACCTCACCGAGGGTGTGCACACCGCGCTCCTTAAGAACCGCGTCTTTGAGTCGCTCAACGCCGTGGTCGAGGACGCTGACATCGATGCTCTCGATGAGGAGATTGCGCGTTCCGAATCCACCAAGGCTAAAAGTGATGGGGCAAGTGTCCCTGCGGTTGCCGCGCACGACGAGTCGCTCGTGCAGCCGTCCAAGGTCGTCGTCCCCTCGCATAACCCGTCTGCTAACACGGGCAAATAACCGCCGTCCACCCGGCAATCCATGAAAGGTCACGCCATGTACGACTTCGAATCTCATATTGTCGATATCCCCGACTATCCCGAGCCCGGAGTCGTCTTTAAGGACATCACGCCGCTCTTTGGCAATCCCGAGGCCCTGAAGGCCATGGTGGATGCCCTGGCCGAGCATTTTGCCGACATGGGCATTACCAAGGTCGTAGGACCCGAGGCCCGCGGCTTTATGGTCGGTGTGCCCGTGGCCGTCGCCTTGGGTGCCGGCTTTGTTCCCGCACGTAAGCCGGGCAAACTGCCGCGCAAGACGGTAAGCGAGAGCTACGAGCTCGAGTATGGAACGGATTCTATCGAGATCCACGCCGATGCCATCAGCTCTAAAGATACCGTGTTGATTCTGGACGACTTGGTCGCGACGGGCGGAACCGTCGAGGCAACAGGTAAACTGGTGCGAGATATGGGCGCAAAGCTTGTTGGCTACGGTTGTATCCTTGAGCTTGCGTTTCTCAACCCGCGCAAGAAGCTCACGTCTTCTAACGAGGACGTTGAACTCTTTAGCCTGGTAACGGTGGACTAGCCGCTACCCTTAGATACCGGAAAGGAAGCTCCATGCGCACAGCAAACACGCACAGAAACATGGCACGCTGCGCTGCTACGGCAACCCTCGCTTGTGTTTTGGGCCTGGGCCTCGTGGCTCCGGCCTACGCCGATACCGCATCCGACCTTGCCGCTGCCCGTACCAAGCTCGAGCAGATTGGCACCCAAACCCAGCAAATTCATGAAGAACTCTCCGCACAGACGCAGGAGCTTGATCAGACTGCAGGCGAGATCACGCAAAAGCAGCAAGAGATTGCGGAGGGTCAGGCAAAACTTTCGAGCTACGTTGCCGGTGAGTACAAGACCGGCGGTCTGAGTCTCCTTCAGGTTCTGACGGGCGTCGACGATCTGGGCGACATGCTCAACCGTCTGTTCTACTACGGTAAGGTGTCCGACAAACAGGCCCAGACCATTCAGGAGGTCAAGGACCTTAAGCAGCAGCTCACCGATAAGCAGACCGAGCAGGAGAAGAACGTCGCCGCGACGCAGAAGAAGGTCGACGAGCTCAACGCCCAGCAGGCTGAGGCCCAGAGTGTCGTGAACTCCCTGGATTCACAGCTGCAGGCCGAGCTTGCTGCCGAGGCCGAGGCCAACGCCGCACTGCAGGCTGGCATCAATGCCAGCACCGCCGAAAAGGCCACGGTGAGCAACGACACCGCCGGTACGACCGAGAACACCAACAACGGTGGTGGCACGACCAACAATGGCGGCGACAACACCCCCGCGCCCGCTCCTGCCCCCACGCCGCAGCCCGTGACGCCCGCTCCGGCTCCGACGCCTTCCGCACCGAGCCAGTCCGTTGACGGTGGTACCGTTGTTTCGCGCGCCTACAGCAAGCTCGGTTATGCTTATTCTTGGGGCGGCATTGGACCGAACAGCTTTGACTGCTCCGGTTTTGTAAGCTACTGCCTCACCGGCCGTTATTGCCGCCTTGGCACCACGGGCACCTTTATGGGCTGGACCCGCGTGTCCGATCCTCAGCCTGGTGACGTCGTGGTTAACTCTTACCACACCGGCATCTACATTGGTAACGGCCAGATGATCCATGCTTCCGACTACAAGACGGGCGTTATCATCAGCTCCGTTGCCGCTGGCATGAACAACAATTACATTTTCGTTCGCTACTAATTTATTACTACAGCGAACGAACGTGGGCCTCGCGATCTTGAATCACGAGGCCCATTCTTTTTGCCCCTACCGTTTGTCATAAGATCAGTACGGCTATCTAGTATTCAAAACTAGATAGCCGTCCAATCAATCAAAAAGATGGCTATAATTGTTGAGGAACAATTAGAAAGGACCCTCAATGAGCTGGGCACTTATCTCCGATTCGAGCTGCAATCTTCGCGATTGGCAACCAACCGCACCTCATACCACCTTTGCATTTGCACCCCTTAAGATCCGAGTGGGGGAGCGTGAATTTGTTGATGACCTCTCGCTCGATGTTCACGAGCTCAATTGCGCCGTGCAGGCGGAGTCGTGCGCTTCTTCGAGCGCCTGTCCAAGCGTAGGGGAGTGGGCTGAACTTTTTAAGCTTGCCGACAAGACGATCTGCATGCCCATCTCGGAGGGCGTATCGGGAAGCTACAATGCCGCGGCCACCGCACGTGACATGGTGCTTGCTGAGGAGCCCAACCGCCAGATTCATTTGGTTAATTCACGCGGAGCCGGCGGCAAAATGGACCTGATCTTCCTGCTGTTCGACCGCTATCTTGCAAGCAACCCGGATACCTCCTTTGAGGACGCCTGTGCCTACTTCGATAGCTTGGAGCAGAACAGCAAGATTCTCTTTAGTTTGTGCAATTACGAAAACCTTGCGAAGGCCGGACGTATCCCTAAGGCGGCCGGAGTTATTGCCAACAAGCTTAATATCCGCATTTTAGGCACGGCGAGCGAAGCGGGCGAAATTGAACTCGTTGGGCATACGCGCGGCGAAAAGAAGATGTTCACCAAGATTATTAACACCATGGAGGCCGAGGGCTTTACTGGCGGCGAGGTCATCATCGATCACGTTGAGAACGAAGCTGGAGCCCAGGCGCTTGCCGATCGCATTGTGGAGCACTGGCCAGGCTCCAAGACGATTATCATGCCCTGTAACGGGCTAGATTCATACTATGCCGAGATGCACGGCCTCATTATCGGCTACGGTATGGGCGTGGCGTCGGGCCGATAATATCCAACTAGACAATCGTACGGGCGGGATAAGGAGCCATTGGCTCTTTATCCCGCTCGTCTTATACCTCGGTTAGCTATTAAACCCATTGAACTTTAGGTAGCTCATCAGGTACGCCTTCGATACAAAAGACGAAACCGCACTGCGTACGAGCAACGATTCGCGCGTAACCTGGTGTGCGGTATCGGGCACGGGAGTCTGCTCGACGGAAAACGCCGCACGAATCGATGCCTCAAGTTGATCGACTACATAATCGAAAGCCGTCGGAGCGTCATAACTCAAGCGCTGAATATTAAAGAGCACCTGAACCGCAGCGATGGGCAGCACCTGCTTAAAGATACAAATGGCGATAAGACGCGCAATCTGCTCACGGCCATACTGCTTTTTAACCGGCGCGGGAACGAGGCCAACCTTCACGTAGTTATTGATCATCGATGGCGTGATAACGGGCTGCTCTACGCAAATCGAAAGTGGCTCCATCCACAGCGCAACATATTCAATAACCTGATCGCGATAGAGCGTTACGTTGGGTAGCTGGTCATAGCGTGGCAGGCTCAATGCGTTAAGTTTACCCACCATATCGGACTGAATAAATGCGTCCGGCAGCACCGTCGGTTGAATATCCTCCGGCTTAATGCTGACCGATGTATCGGACATCGGGATAACATGTTTGACGTGGTTCATAAGGATCCTCCGTTCATTTTCTATATTGTATTCTAGGTTATCTAGTTTTGGATACCACATAGCCGCCAAGAAATAGTGGTTTGACTGTACATTGATGCACCGTCAAACCACTTTGTTTAAAGATAGCAACCTTACATAAGATATATTATCGTACTTATCCGCGTAGGAAAGCGTATGCGCTGGTTGCTGCTATGGCTCCGTCCGAAACGGCGGTCACAACCTGGCGTAAACGCTTGGAACGGATATCGCCAGCTGCGAATAAGCCGGGCGTACGGGTAGCCATCGAATCGTCGGTAAGGATGCCGCCGTCGGGAGCCAGATCGACTAGATGCTCAACAAGTTCGGTATGTGGCTGCGTCCCCGTAAAGACAAAAATGCCAAATGAGCCAGGTTCAAAGGATTCAGTGTACATTTCACCAGTCGCATTGTCCTTGAACGTAATTGTCGTGGGCATCGCTTCGCCAGAAAGCTCAACAATACTAGTTTGGTACCTAACTGAAATATTGTCCTTAGCAAGCACTTTATTCACAACGCCCTCGGGTGCACGGAACTGATCGCGACGCAGCACGATAGTCACGCTGCCGGCAATGCCGGACAGGAACAGCGCCTCCTCGCATGCTGAATTGCCGCCTCCGATAACAAAGACCTGTTTGCCACGGAAGAACATGCCGTCACACGTCGCGCAGTACGAAACGCCACGACCGCGATACGTGTCTTCGCCAACAAACCCCGCAGGACGCGGCGTGGCGCCCATGCACGCAATGACGCTCTTGGCCGCTGTGTCGCCCATATCATGATGTATGGTAAATAAAGCCGCATCGGCATCGTAATCGACGCCTGTCACCATACTCCATTCAACCTGAGCCCCCAGGCCTTCAGCATGCTGCTGGAACCGCTCACCAAGTTCGGCACCGCTTAGCAGCGGAATGCCAGGATAATTCTCAATCTCGTTGCTCGTGGCAATCTGTCCGCCCGACATGCCCTGCTCAAGGACAGTCGTCGACAGGTTGGCACGCGCCGCATAAATGGCGGCAGCATAGCCCGCAGGGCCGCCGCCGATAATCGCAACATCGATTGTCTGATCGGTAGTCATGAAGAGTCCTCTCGTCGAAACGTTGTCGTTCTTTGCGCTCATACCCAAATTTACGTGAACGTGACACTCATGCACTACAATGATAAATCCGTGTTACAACGTCGAAGGGGAGTTATCGATGGATCAGACGCAGACGAGCGACGACGCTCCCCTGCTCAAGCACAGCACTCCCCAATCGGAGCAAACCACGCTCTTGGCTCAGCAAAAACCTCTCGTGACCATCGTGCACGCCTCGGTCGGCTCGGGCCACAAGGCCGCCGCAAATGCGATTGCGCAGGCATTCGACCTCATCCGCGGCACCAATGGCATCCCCGAGGATGTTGAGATTGAAGTACTCGATATCCTTGATTTTGGGCGAATTAAATTCGACGGCAATAAGACCGCGGCTTCTTTTACGGGAGCCACGCGCCCCATTTACGACCTGACCTGGCGATATACGCTTACGGGGCATCTTCTCTGGGGTGGCGGCACGGCATGGTCGCGAATTATGTTCCCCGCCTTCAACGAATATATACGTAACCGCAGGCCCATAGCCGTGGTCGCAACGCACATCACGGCAGCCAACGTTGCCGTGGGCGCCCGCGTAATTACGGGTATCGATTATCCGGTCATCTGCGTCCCGACCGACTACGAAGTCGAGGGCTGGTGGCCTCACAAGGACACCGATCTATTCTGTGTTGCCAACGAATTCATGGCTGAAACGCTGCGTCCGCGCAAGGTGCCCGAGGCAAAGATTCGCATTACCGGCATCCCTATTCGCGCCGGATTCGACACGGAATACGATCGCGAGGAAGAGCTAGCCAAGTTCAACCTCCCCACCGACAAGACCGTCGTGCTGGTAATGGCCGGAGCCAGTTTGCCTCAGCCTTACGTCCGCTTTCGCGCGGCGATGGACCACACACTCCCCTTCCTGCGCAGCTTCGAAGACATGCACTTTGTCTTTTTGCCCGGCAAAGACGTGGAGTATGCCACCCGGCTGAAGACGCTCTTCGATGCCATGAAGCTCGAGAACGTCACGGTGCTGGACTATGTCGACGACATGGCGGCCCTCATGCACGGCTGCGACCTGGCAATCCTCAAATCGGGCGGGCTCACGGTCACCGAGTGTCTCTGCGCACATCTGCCGATGATCCTGCTGGGCAAGTCATATGGCCAGGAAAAAGCCAACACCACTATGCTCACCGGCATGGGCGCCAGCATGCACGTCACCACGGCACGAGAGCTCATCGTGACGTTACGCCATCTCCACGATCATCCGGAGTCGCTCAAGGCATTGCTCATCAATGGTGAAGTACTACGCCGCCCCCGCGCAGCCGAAGACATCGCCATCGCCACCATGGAACTCGTAGGCAAACCCCAGAAAAGAAAACGCGCATTCTGCCGCTTCTACTGGGGCGGGAAGCCTGCGCATATCAGGTAGACGAAAGTCCGCAGCTCGGCGGGAGCCGCCCATATATCATTCCATGCTCAAACATTCTCGCTGCGCTGCGAAACTGCGCGTGGAACGATATATGGGCGGCTCCCGCCGAGCAGCTACGTTTACGTGCTAGCAGCTATGCCAGATTCCCTACCATTAGAACCTGCAAAGGAGAAACCGGAAAAAATAAATATAGTAAGCCGATGCGAGAAAGGAGGTTTTCCTTTATCGCATCGGCTTACTAGAAAGAAAGGCTTTTTTCAAGCGAGTAACCGCCCGACCGCCTCTCACACATATCGTTCCACGCGCAGTTTCGCAGCGAGCGAAGCGAAGCGAGAATGTTTGAGCATGGCATGATATGTGTGAGAGGCGGTCG
>CATWXC010000022.1:0-10436 GCA_958365315.1 uncultured Collinsella sp. | reverse complement strand
AATCCATACGGCCCTGTCTCTTAGGATTAGTTTGAGAAGAAGTCGACAGTACATTTAGAAGCACCTACGTTCCTCAAAGAATTGTTATCTTAAAAGTAACAGACCGGATGAAGATACGTGCGATGGGGGCGAGGCGAATGGCTGAGCGGTATCGATACGCGGGTTCAACGGTATCACATTGACCACATAGATTTTTAACTTGCATTTCTACCCGCCCTTTTCGTAGAGTCGCCGATACGTGCCTAGCGCACCCTCGGCGCGTCCGGCAGGCTTTGCGAAATGGGATCCAGGAGACTTCGGCGCAGCATCATCTTGCGGAATGCTTCTAATGAGCGTCCCATCCTTCAAAAACAGAATCTCATCGCACAATCTATCGACCGAATCCAAGATGTGGGATGACATGATGATGCACGTACCGGAATCGGCCAGCTTCCTGAGAATCTCGGAATGCAAGTCCACCCTGCTGGGGTCGAGCGCGTTCATAGGCTCATCCAATAGGAGGTACCGCGCACCCGTCGCATACGCAATCGCCAAGGTAAGCTGCTGCTTCATACCCTGGCTCAGAGTACGGACCCTCATCTTCGCGAACTCGCCTATCTGCGTTTGCTCCACTATCTCTTCGATATCGCGAGCATGCGGCCACATATCGCAAACCATCTTGAGGTGATCTTCCGCACGCAACCCGGGATACAGCAGCGTCCCCTCACCAGGTGCATAGAAGATCATAGAACGGACCTCTCTCGCACCCGCACCCTGCACCTCATCCAGAACGATGTCCCCGTCCACGCGAGGACCCGGCAAACCTGCCATCGCCCGCAGCAACGTCGTCTTTCCATGCCCGTTTGGAGCGACGAGACCATAGACCGTACCCGGGGCAAACTCGGCGTCCGCCGAATCTACGAGCACCTTCTTTCCATAAGAAATCGTCAGCGTTTGAAGGCGAATCATCGAGATCATCCCCTTTCGATCTTCGGAACAACCAGGCGCACCATCAACGGAGATACGGCGCCCAAGACCACCAGTAGAGCGCCCGATGCGCCGACGACCTCTCCAAAAGGCATCGCGTTCGTCCCTCGCCCAAGGAACCCAATCGTCCCCACCTGGGAAGCGGGATCAAACGAGGCGAATGGAGCCAGCAGCGCGGCGCCCATGCCCGCGCTTTCAACATGAGCGCTCAACGAACCCAACACCAAGAGAACCGCGCAAACCACTCCGGTGACAACGGGGTTGCGGCTAATCGCTGCTGTCAACGCAGCGACGACGGAAATCACGCCGTATGCCATGACCAGCAACGGAATACTGCACAACACCGCCTCCCCCACCATGGACGTTGTCGAAGCTCCCGCCCGAATGAGAGCGACGGGATACTCCGATCCACCCGCACCGTTCTTAATCAAGGACACAACCGCAGCGGGAACCATCGACACCAAAAGCAGCGCCAAGCCAAGCAGGAGAGACAGCGCAACAGCCGTCAGAAAACGCACATGCGCTGTTGCGGGGACTTGGAAAACCAGAAGGGAACGGCACCGCAGGTAGGTGCACGCAAGCGATGTGACAACCACGGGCAACAGCCAAAACAAGGAAGGAAGCGCTGCCTGGAGATAGGAAAGGAGGATTAATGGGGGCATCTTCGTACTTAACTCGTAAACCTTGGGGTCCGGCAAGCTCGCGATCGACTCGAGCAGGCGGGCGCGCGCCTCCGCACGAGAAGGAGTCTCCGGCTCGATTCCGATCGATTGCAGGAGGGTCGCATCTGCCGCGCCCAGCTCGCCTCGAGCGCGCTCGTACGTCGCAAGGCTTCGAAACCCCTCCGCAGGCGTAGGCGCGTACACGAAACCCGAAAGAGCATCTCGCATGTCTTCCAGGGCCGTTTTGCCCTCGACATCCATATTCGCAGCGTCCTGCTCTAGATACCGATCTATTGAACGGAGCTCCCCATCCCTATACCGAACAGCGGAAACGTCATCAGCGTCAGGAAACACCTCGACCAGAGCCGGGGCCAGCATCGTCGTCGACATTGCAATCGCGCATACGGCGAGGGCAGGAGAATGCAGGAGCAGTTTCCCCATCGTTCTTACGTATGCAACGGCGGAGGCACAAGCGCTCGAACGAGTTGCCGTTCTCGATGCGGTGAAGGAACCCCTCTCAAGGCAAATCGGGGATATCGGACGCACGCGACCGCTCTTTCCGGCAACGCAGAGCAAGCAAATCGTCAGCACCTCGATCCCGATTGCGCATACGAGGGTAATCGCGCCACGCTCGAAGCAAAGTCCAGGCAGATTCACTATCTGCGTTGTCGGGTACGGGCTATAGGCGCCGACGGTCAACTCAGTGTTCGCATACGTAAGGGGATTCAACAGGGCGAACTCACGTAAAGCGATGGATCTTCCGTAATACCCGGGAACCATCGTCACCCCCATCAGGGCACATACGAACACGATTCCAAGCGTAGGGTTATTGGCAATCTTCACGGCAAGGTGAACGACGAGCGAGATGAACGCCGCCACCAAGAATTGCAAGATGGCCGTCTGTGCGAACACCAGCCAAGCCGGTTTGATAACCGGAGTCGCATATTGAACGTAGCCTATCGGATAGAACAGCGAGCCCGGGCCATTCTTCACAAGTGCGGCGATTATCCCTGGAAGATTGACGGCGAAGACGGCAAACATCGCAAAAACACTCGCCCATACGCTCGATGCAACAAGCCTGCCCAGCTCACCCATCGGTGCCTGGATGATGAGTTTTTCACGTTTGTTAAGACGCGCGACAAGGAACGAGACGGCAACGGCCGTTGCGGCCCATAGCAAGTACTCCTTCGATCCGTCATAAAAGGAGTACGCTCCATCCGATACCTGCAGAAACGGAAGCAGAGGAGAGAGCGGCGCCAAGACAAGACGCCCCGCGGCAAGAGGGTACAGAAGCGCGGGCATGCTTGATGAAGATGTATAGACGCCCTCCTCCCCCGCATTCACAAGCGCATCCGCATAGGATGCTGACAATTCCTGCTCAACACGGGTTATTCCCGACTCGAGGTATTCAACCCGTCCGTCGATGCCAGCCGCGCTCCTGAAGACGGGCAAAGCACAAAGAACCATCAACGCAACAACGGCAACACAGAGCGACCTGGAGGAGAGGAGCGACCTAAAGATTGCCTTCGAGATTTTGAGCATACGTATCACCAGCTCGTTTCAACACGATTCAGCTCGATGCGCGGGGTTTCGGTTGCAGCATGCTGTGATTACTTGCCGGCAAAGTCAATTTAACATAAACTGTTAAAAAGTAACCTGAGTTTTTTAAATTCTTCGGAGGTTATTATGAGTTCCGACAATCGCACTCTCCGGCTTCATTCCTTCCGCATCGCATGTGCGATAGCCTCTGCGGCCCTTTGCGTCACCGCCATCGCACAAGTGGCGTTCTCCTTAAAGCCAGCAATCGAAGTGCTCGACAACCCTGTAATTGCAGACTCCCCCGCGTATCCAGCCCTTGCGATCTCGACATTGGCCCCTGCCGTCATCGGTATCGCTACGACCATCCTCAGCGCCGTTCTCGTGTGGACGATCAAGAGCGGAGACCCCTTCAAGAAAGGGTCTGCGACATGCTTGAAGGTGCTCGGCATTCTCTTCGTTGTTCAAGCTGCCACCAGCCTCTACGCCGGCTCACTCGAAACCTCCGTTTCGATGTTTGGCGGCGAGGGGGCCGTCGGCGCCCAAGAGATTGCTTCATCATTCGACTGGACCTCTCTGGTTCTCGGCATCGTCCTGTTCATGCTTTCCCAGCTCTTCTTGTACGCCCGAGAGCTGTACCTCGACTCCGACGAGATTGCGTAAGGAAACGCCATGCCCGTAATTGTTCGCCTCGACAAGATCATGGCCGAGCGAAAGATTTCCTCGAACGAACTTGCCGAAAGGATTGGAACCACGCCCGTGAACCTGTCCCGCATTAAAAAAGGGCATATTCGCGGCATTCGCTTCAACACACTCGAGCAGCTATGCCTCGCCCTTCGTTGCCAACCCGGAGACCTTCTCGAAGTCATGAGCGAAGAGGATGCCCAAAAGGAATTCGGACTCGATTGGTCCGCCGAGGATTAGAGGGCGCGACGAGACTCGTCCCCGCGTTCAAGAGTCCATCGAGACGCTCCAGGCGTTCGGCTACGGCATCATCGAGCCGGACGACCGAAATATCGTCATACGCGACGTGAAGACGAACAGTTGGCTCTACCCCACCGAGTACGCGGCAGTGCTGGGCCCATCCCAACTGAGGTCACGGTGGTCCGATAGGGGCGCCGCCCGCGGCATGCGCCGCGGAGGGCATCCCCTACCGAAGGGCGGGGATGCCCTCCGCTTCCAGTTCGGAATCAGCCGTCGGAGGCGTTCGGCTAGCTGCGGGAACGGCCTATCCGCTCAAAGTGTTCGGCTGAGATCCAAAATCAACCCAACACGAGCCGGACGGGCGCCAGACGGCTCTTCCCCGTGTGGCCTGCCCCCTCACGCTCATGTTGCAGACGTGTAACGCCGCAGTAAACACGCCCCTTTTAGCGCCAGACAGGTACAATGATGAACACTGTACCGTAGCGGAGCGCCCCGCGCGCCGCAATCACGCGAAAGGGTTTCCCATGGCCGAGATCTCGTCCTCCCGCATCGTCATCACCGTCCTTGGCAAGAACCGCCCCGGTATCGTCGCCGGCGTCACCCGTGTTCTGGGCGAGGCCAACGTCGACATCCGCGACATCACGCAGTCCATTATCGAGGACATCTTCACCATGACCATGCTGGCCGACACCGCCGAGTCCAAGCTCGACTTCGCCGAGCTGCAGAAGGCCCTGGCCGAGGCAGGCGAGCTTTCGGGCGTCAACGTGTCCATCCAGCGCGAGGACGTCTTTAACTTTATGTACCGCCTGTAGCGAACAAGCCGCTCGGGGCAGCTTGACGTCATATCGTCCAAGCGCGCCGCCCCAAAGCGGACCGGAGAGGAGCGCGCATGGCCTACGACGCCAAGAAAATCTACTACCGCTTCGACGATCACCTGAGCCGCCTGGTTCTGGATTACGAGGCGAGCCGTCAGATTTCGCCCGAAAGCGAAAACCTCTACCACGGCCTGCCGACCGACCCTTATGACGAGGACCTGTTTGTCGAGCACAATGTCAAGCGCGGCCTGCGCAATGCAGACGGTTCGGGCGTGGTCGCGGGCCTCACTCGCATCTCGGATGTGCATGGCTACAACAAGGTCGACGGTAAGGTCGTGCCCGATCAGGGCAAACTCACGCTTCGTGGCTACAGCATCGAGGATCTGGTCAACAACGCCCAGGCCGAGAATCGCTACGGCTACGAAGAGGTCGCTTATCTACTCATTACGGGCTCTCTGCCCACCAAGGAAGAGCTTGACGGTTTTTGCGAACGTCTGGGTGCTTTTAGGCACCTGAGCGACGAATACGTCCGCGAGTTCCCCATGACCACGGTGTCGTCGAGCATCATGAATGTGCTTCAGCGCGCCGTGCTGCTGCTCTACGCCTTCGACGCCGAGCCCGACGCCATTACACCCGAGCACGAAATCGACGTCGCCATCTCCATGCTCGCCCGTCTCCCCCGCATCGCCGCCTTCGCGCATATGGCCTCGGTCGCCAAGCGCCGCGGCTCCGAGGTTCATGTACCGCACCCCACACCCGGCCTCTCCACCGCCGAGACTATCCTGCAGGTGTTGCGCGGCGGCATGGCATTCACCCGCGACGAAGCCATGCTGCTCGACGTGATGCTCATGCTGCATGCCGAGCACGGTGGCGGCAACAACTCCACGTTTGCTTGCCGCGTGCTGTCCTCCTCGGCCACCGACCCGTATTCCGCCTACGCCGCGGCTATCGGCTCGCTCAAGGGCCCACGCCACGGCGGCGCCAACGCCAAGGTCGTGTCCATGCACGAGGACATCCGTGCGCACGTCTCCAATTGGGAGGACGAGGACGAGGTCGCAGCCTACCTGGGCAAGATTCTCGACAAGCAGGCCTTCGACGGCACGGGTCTCATCTACGGTATGGGCCACGCCGTCTACACGCTGAGCGACCCGCGTGCCGAGGTGTGCCGCCGTTACGCGCGCACACTTGCCGCCAAGAAAGACCTGGGCGATGAGTTCGCGCTCATCGAGCGCATTGAGCGCCTGGCACCGCAGGTGATGCGCGACCACGGCATGACCAAGCCCATCTGCGCCAACATCGACCTGTACACAGGCTTTATCTACAAGATGCTCGGCGTGCCCGAGACGCTTTTTACGCCGCTATTCGCCGTCGCCCGCATGGCCGGCTGGTCGGCACACCGCATGGAAGAGCTCTTCTGCGCGCACCGTATTATTCGCCCCGCGTATCGCCCGGTTATCGAGCCGCTGGAGTACAAGCCGCTCGCCGATCGCTAGGACGCGGACCGTTATAGAACCCGAGCGTGGCCAGGGCATCACCGCCCTCGGCCACGCTTTTTATGCCAGTAGAAAGGGCTGCATCAAATGATTGTGTTTTCCGATATGGATGGAACACTGCTGACGAGCGATAAGCAGATGAGCGATGCCACTTGGGCGATGCTCGACGAGCTTGCGCGCCGCGGTGTTGAGTTTGTGCCCTGCACGGGGCGTCCGCTGTCGGGCATCTTTGAGCCCATCCTCGCCCATCCCGCCGTACACTACGCGGTCTGCGCCAACGGCGCCAGCGTCTGGCAGCTCGACGACGGTACGCCCACCGATGCCTCACGTGCCACGCGCATTTTGAGCCGTCCGCTCGACCGTGACATTGCCCACCGCATCCATCGCATTGCCGCCGGCCACGACGTCACCTTCGATATCTTCGCCGACGGCCAGTGTTTCCTCTCCCGCTCGCTCTACGAGCGCCTGAACGAGTTCTGCGGTGGCGACCCGCACATCGCCGACTCGCTCAGGCGCACGCGCACGCCCATCGACACGGAAGTCGACAGCAAGATCGACGAGGTTGAGACGCTCGAGCGCATTGCCATGTACTGGTACGACCCCGCCGACCGCGACGCTATCGCCGCGGCGCTCGATACGCTTGGCGGCATCGAGGTCACGCGTTCGTACGCCATGAACATTGAGGTCATGGGCGAGGGTGCCACCAAGGGAACAGCCCTCACGTGGCTGTGCGAGCATCTGGACGAGCCCCTTGCCGATGCTTGGGCCTTCGGCGACAACATCAACGACATCCCCATGCTGCAGGCAGCGGGCCACGGCATGGCCATGATCAACGGCGAGCCGGAGGACCGCGAGGCAGCCGGCGCCATCACCGAGTTCGACAACGACCACGACGGCGTCGCCCGCACCATCATGGCCGCCCTCGCCTAGTCATTGGGGACGTTCTTAAATGACTAGTCGTTGGGGACACTCTTCGCGAAAAAGCTGCAAGGACTGTCCCCGGCTGCTGGCAGAAAAGGAGCGTCCCTAACTGCCGGATTAGGCGAGGCTCTCCAGAACACGGCGAAGTTCCTGCTGGACGGCGTGGTCGCGGTTGCGCCCCACCACGCGATCGGCAACGGCCTTGAGTGCAGGACGCGCGTTTTCCATCGCGCAGCCCGTGCCGACAAAGCGAATGATCTCGTAGTCGTTCATCGAGTCGCCAAACGCCATTACCTCGTCGCGTTCGACGCCATAGTGCTCCATGAGCTGCGCGATGCCCGAGGCCTTCGACACACCGGGCTGCATGGCATCGATCCACGCGTTGCCCGAAGGCGCGAAAGTAAAGAGCTGACCAAGTTCGCGCTGCAGCACGTACGCACTGTCCATAACGGCACCGTCGTCGCAAAAGATACTCGCTTTGATGATATTTACGCTGGGATCGGGCAGCTCCCAAATGCGCTCGGCATTGGGAAGGTCCTTATCGACCTCGCGCACGAACTTGCACTCGTCATCGAGTAGGAAGGACTTGGTTCGGTCAAAAAGCGCAAGATGCAGATTGGGAAACGTCGCGACAGCCTGGGCGAGCCTTCGAATCGCCAGGTGCGAATACACCTCGCGGTCTACCATTTTGCCGTCGGCGTAGACCTGGGCACCGTTAGCCGCGACAAAGTCCATCTTGTCGCGAACGGGCGCAAAGAACTCGCACAGGCGATCGTAGCGGCGGCCTGACGATGCGGCAAAATGGACGCCATGCTCGCGTAGCGTCAAAATCAGTTCGTAGGTCTCGGGAGGCACCTGACCGTTTTCGTCAAGCAGTGTGCCGTCCATATCGGATGCAATCAGTTTAAACATAGAAAAGCTCCCTTCGGGCTTGTTGGAATCGAACGTGTATCCGATTCCAACGTACCCAAAGGGAGCTCAGATAAGACTCCGCGAGCGCAAATGTTACAAGGACCTAGCAAATAGCTCACGCTCACCAGACGCCCCACGGTCGCAGCGTCAAGCAACACGCCAAAGAGTGTCCCCAACGACTAGTCGGCGTAGGTGAAGGTGGTGACGTCGAACATGCCCTCGGGGCGGATACGGAGCGTCGGGATGACCGGCAGGGGCAGGAAGATGATGCCCATGATGGGGTCGAGCGGCGGCTCAATACCCATGGCGCGCGCCTTGACCATAAAGTCGTCGTGCTGCGCGGCGACATCCTCGGCCGTGCCTTCGCTCATCAGGCCGCCGAGCGCCAGCGGAATGCGCGCCACGACCTCGCCGTTGCGCACCAGCACGTGACCGCCCTGGCCCACGGCCTCGACGGCAGCCATCATATCGGCGGCGTTGTCGCCCACCACGCACACGTTGTGCGAGTCGTGGCCAATCGTCGAGGCGATAGCGCCGCCCGTGATGGTAAAGCCGCGCACCCAGCCGCGGCCAATGTGCTTGCCAACAAGACCCAGGCCCGCAGGGCCATCACCGTCGGCGCCCTCGGCCTGCAGTGACAAGCCGCGGCCGTGGCGCTCGATCAGCATAATGCGGCGCAGGCCCTCGGCATTCTCGGGACGAGCCATACCCGTGATGGCCTTGCCCGGCACCACGTCAATCACGGCCTCGCCCGGCTTAAAGGCATAGTCGAACACGTCGAGCGATAGCTTCGGCAGCTTAACGGAAGCACGCAACTCATCGGCAAGGGCCGCAACCTCGGCCATCTCGGGTGCGATCTCGCCCACAAAGGTGCCGTCCTGCGCCACCAGAGCACCGGCGGCATATACGCGATGCGGAGCCGTGGCAAACGTCAGGTCGTTGAGTACCAGCAGGTCGGCACGCTTGCCCGGGGCAATGGCGCCACGCAGCTCGTGCGGGTCGCGACAGCCGTGGTCCAGGCCAAACGCCTCGGCCGTGGAAAGGGACGCCATAGAGATGGCGACCACGGGGTCAATACCGGCCTCGATAGCCACTCGGCAGGCGTTGTCGATCATACCGGTCGAAAGCGCATCGGAGGGAGCGCGGTCGTCGGTCGCAAAACAGCAGCGACGGGCGCGGGCGGGGTTTTCCAGCAGCATCGGCGACAGGTTGGCCAGGTCATGGCTGCACGTACCCTCGCGCAGCATCACGTACATGCCACGAGACAGCTTGTCGAGCGCCTCCTCGGGAATCGTCGACTCGTGGTCGGCGATAATGCCCGCTGCGGCATAGGCGTTGAGGTCCTTGCCGGCAACGAGCGGCGCATGGCCGTCGACCTGTTTGGACGGCGTCTGGTTGGCAGCATCGATACGAGCGCAGGTCTCGGGATCGGCCATAAAGACACCCGGCAGGTTCATCATCTCACCCAGGCCAAAGACATCGCCCGGATGCTCGGCGAAAAACGCCTGCATATCGGCAGCGGTGATGACGGCACCGGCCTGCTCGTCGGGCAGCGCGGGCACGCACGAGGGCATCATGTACTTGATGGAAATAGGAGCACGACGACCGTCCTCGATCATAAAGCGCAGGCCGTCGAGCCCCGCAACGTTGGCGATCTCGTGGCTGTCGGCAATGGCAGTAGTGGTGCCGCGTGTCGCCGCCATGCGCGCATACTCGGCGGGACGGATGTTCGAGGACTCGATATGCAGATGTCCGTCGATAAAGCCGGGGGCGATATAGCGACCCTGGCAGTCAATGACCTCGGTCGCCTCGTAGGTGCCGGCGGCATCGTCGCGACCGTCGTAGAGCACGCCGACGATCACACCGTCCTTGACGGCAACGCTACCGGGCGCCACGCGCTGGCCATATACGTCGACAATCTGCGCATTGGCAAACAGCGTGTCGACGGGCACGCGGCCCTCGGCTGCATCGATCACAGACTTTATGACCTCAACGGACATACATACTCCTTTAACTGTAGAAATAACTGCGGAGCGGACGAGCCTTCACCGCAGCAAGCCAATAGCAATTGTATGCCCAAACGATGGGTCAACAATACGCCTCTCCGCTTAACGGCACACGCCGCTTGGCGCAATGGGGACAGGCTGCTTTGGGTAGTCGTTGGGGACGTTCTTAAACGACTAGTCATTCAAGAACGTCCCCAATGA
>CATWXC010000021.1:0-10551 GCA_958365315.1 uncultured Collinsella sp. | reverse complement strand
CGGCTGAGGGGGCGATGCCCAGCACGAACCCGTCCGGCCCCACCCGATCGGCCAGCGTGTACGCGCCCTTGCCGTTGCGGCATCCCAGGTCCAGCACGCGCATGCCGCGCAGATCCTCGGGCAGGAGCATCTCGCACCTGCCGCTGTACCCGTCGCGCGGCATCTCCGCGTAGTGGGCCTCCGCATGCCGAAGCTCGAGTTCGTCCATGTTCGCTCCTTCCCTTCCGACCGTCGCCCCGCGCGCACGGCCCTCAGCGCGCGGCGACGGCCTGCGGCCAGCGGCCTTTTGCGATAGACGGTCGACGCTACCCCGATCTAGCGCAATTCTAACGCGGTTCTTACGCAAATTTGGCGCGGAACCAACGCAGATCCAACGCGTTTTCCATGCGGTTTCCACATCTCGTTACGCCTGGTAAACAGCATCGTCTCCCGGTCGATGAGGCTGAATCCCCCATGTTATTTTTCACTTCATGGATATCTATCTGAGTCATAGTTCGTCGCTGACGTTCTGGTCGTCTTTCGAAATCAGCTCGGGTGCGCTCGCGCGCTGTCAGGACTCCAGAAGCCCTTCCTGGAGAAAAGACGAACCGCTGCCCTCAGAATGCAAGGTCACCGAACTCCTGATCCGCGAGCTTGCCAGAATGCCGGAGCTCGAGGGCATCGCGCTCCCCCTGCACGTCATCGTGCCGAGCCAAGCGGCACGCAGCAGATGCGGGAAAGTCGCCTGCCACGTGAGCTCCGCAATGTTTCCCAGAGGATCGTTCGTACGCATCGCCCGCAACGTGCTTGCAAGCTCGCCCGAGCTCTGCTTCGTGCAAATGGCTTCGGAGCTGTCGCTTCCCGCGCTGATCAGGCTTGGATTCGAGTTGTGCGGCACATATGGAGTGGCAACGGTTGGAAAAGCGGACTTCCGGTTCGAGCGCCCCTTCACCACTCCCGCCCGCCTCGCGCGCTTCCTGGACAAAGCCGCGAACATGCCGGGAACCGTCAAAGCCCGAAAAGCCCTCAAGCACCTCGTCGCAGGCTCCGCCTCCCCGATGGAAACGACCATGGCCATGCTGCTCTGCCTCCCGCTCCGCATGGGCGGGTACGCGCTTCCCCAACCGCGTATGAACCACGCCGTGAACCCTCGAGGGCGATCGAGGCTCGCAGTCGATGACAAATGCTACTATTGTGATTTGATCTGGCCGAACGCGAACATCGCGCTTGAATACGACGGCCGCGAGCACCATGGAACCGTCAACAAGATGGCCGACGACGCGACACGGCGCAACAACCTGCTCGACCGCGGCGTCTCCGTCTTGACCGTCACAACAAGAACGGTCCGAAACCTCATCGAGCTCGATCATATCGCACGCACCCTGTCGAGGCAGCTCGGGTTCCGTCCGCGATGCGACCAGCAAGCGTGGCGCACCAAACAGCACGAGCTGCACGGCGAACTGCTGGGCTCCTCCTTCATGACGGTTGCCATGTGAGGGGAAAATCCCCGTCTGATGGTAAAAACGAAACGGTTGGGCAATCTCGAACCCTAGGAAAAGCGCGCCCGAGAGCGACGCGTGAAAGCAAACGGAGCATAACCCCAGGTGGCGGAAAAATCGATCGGCGAAGACGGTCCGGCCGAATTACCCAACCGATCGATTTCTACCGCACAGGGCGAAAAAGTGCGACACGCGCGCAAGAGCGCCGCTAAGAGACGGGAAAGACGAGGGCGACAGGACGCGCAGAAGCGCGAAGGCAGAGCAAAGGCGGGGGAGGCGCTGCAGGGAAAAGATGACAGGGACGAAAGATGCCGCAGGGACGCGCAGAAGCGCGAAGTCGCGGATCCAACGCGCGAAGGGCCGCATCTTGCTCGATGCGGCCCTTCGGCTAGGAGAGGGGATGGTGCGTGTCGCGCAGGCTAGGCAGCGTCCTGCTGGGAGCTGCCGGAGCCGCCGCCGAACAGGCGCTCGAGCATAGACTCCTGCGCGCTGTTCTGCTGGGTCGACGCGCTCTGGGAGCTTTCATCGGAGCCGAGCGTGACCTCGACTTGCTTGGTCTCGCCGTTGCGGTTCACGTCGAGCGTCACCTTGTCGCCCGGGTTCTTGGAGCGCACGTCCAGCATGAGGTCGCTGGCGGATGCGACGTCCTTGCCGTCGAACTTCGTGACGATGTCGCCCTCCTGCAAGCCGGCTTCGGCCGCGCCGGAGCCTTCGCTGACGGCCGCCACGTAGGCGCCTTCGTCAACGGACAGGCCGTAGCGCTTGGCGTTCTGCGCGTTCACGGTGGAGAGGGACACGCCGAGCTGCGCATGGGTCGGGGTCTTGCCGTCGATGATCTGCTGGGCGAGGTTCACCGCGTAGTTCACCGGGATGGCGAAGCCGACGCCGGAGTAGTTGCCGGAGTACGACGTGATCAGCGTGTTGATGCCGATGAGCTTGCCGTCCGCGTCGACGAGCGCGCCGCCGGAGTTACCGGGGTTGATAGCGGCGTCAGTCTGGATCATATTCGGGTAGATGGTGGATTCGCCCGTGCTGTTGCCGTACTGATCGGTGGAGGCGTTCACGATCTGAGAACGGCTCGTGGCCGACACGATGCCGGTGGCAACGGACTGCTCGAGGCCGAACGGGCTGCCGATGGTCATGACCCACTCGCCGATGACGAGCTTGTCGGAGTCGCCGATCTCGATGGGCGTAAGGCCGCTGGCATCCTTGGCCTTGATGACCGCGACGTCGGAGCTGGGATCGCTGCCCACGACCTCGGCGTCGTAGGTCTCGCCCGCGATGGTGACCTTGTACGCGCTGCCGCCTTCTACGACGTGGTTGTTCGTGATGATGTAGCCGTCGGCGGTGAGCACGACGCCGCTTCCCAGCGAGGACTTCGTCAGCGTGCCGGCTTCAGATCCGTTGCCGGCCCCAAAACCGTACATGCCGCCCGCATTGGACTGGTTCGTGTACACATCGATGGCGGCCACGGAGGGAAGCGCCTTCTGCGCGACAGCCTCTGCCAGCGTCTGGTCGGACTCGGCGTCGGTAGCGTTGATGCTGCCGGAGTTTTGCGAACCCAGCTGCGTCGCAGACGAAGAGGATCCGGAATCGTTACCGCCCGCAGTGGCTTGCCAGATGCCGAAGCCGCCCAAACCGATGGCGCAGGCGACGGCGGCACCGCAGAAGGCGAGCAGGAACGTGCGTCCGCCGTGCGACTTCTTCTCGACGGTCACTCCTCCTGCCGGATGCTGCGGGTGCTGAGGCTGCTGATAGTACTGCTGTTGCTGCTGATAATAAGGCTGCTGCCCCATGGGGGCGGCATGCTGGGCATGCTCGTCGCCCTGCGTCGGCGGCACGGGGCCGTTGCCGGGGGTGCTGCCATGCGTATCGGTCATGTGCTTCACGCTCCTTCGATTCGTGCTGGTCTATGATCGCCAAGCTTTTCATTTTTGAATGCCGTCACCTTAGCACGCTCCTTCCCAGATCAGAGACGCTTGCGAGCAAATGTCACCTTTGCGTCATGGAATTACACCATTTGGTGTACGGAACGCAACCGAGTTGTACACCCGCAGGCGCACGCGAGCGACGCATGCCGCCCGAACAGCCGATTTTCCGAAGAACTTTGCTACGCGAAGCAGGCGGCGCATGTAAGATACGAACGAACAACGATGCCGTCGGAGGAGATCGCATGGCTGAATCGCCGCGACCGCGCCGCAGCGCGGGAACATGGTTCCAATCCCTGTACGTCCGCGTGCTGTTGCGGTTGCTGCCGCATCTGATCAACGTCTTCAAGCACGTGTCGCCCAAGATCCGCGCGGAGGTTGATTACCTCGAGCCGGGCTATACGTTCATGTTATCCGTGAACGGGACGGATCTGGCGTGCGCATGCCGCCGCACCGCATCCGGCTCGTTCAAGCGCGTTCCTCCCGCCGCCATCGCCTCGGACGTGGAGCCCGGCAGCGGCCTGGCCAGCGCCGACGCGCAGGCCTTCACCGTCGACTACGTCATCGCGTTCCGGTCGCTGGCCTATGCGTTCGCCTGCTTCACCGGCGGCATGACGCTGAAGGCGGCGCTCGCGCAGCGTGCGTTCTCCACGCGCGGGCCCAACAACACGGGCGTGGCCCTCACCTATATGTTCACGGCGCTGCTGAAGCTGTTCTTCGGTTGGCGCGCCGCGTACCGCACGCCGAAGCCGCTCGCACCGTCCGCCCCGCGCGCCTAGCGCTATCCAACCTGCAAGGAGAAGCCCATGCAAGGATTCGAATTCTGTTGCCCCACGAAAATCGTCTGTGGCGCGCATGCGCTGGACAAGCTGCCCGACGAGGTGGCCGACCGCGGCATGAAGCACCCGCTGGTGATGACCGACGCGGGCCTCGTGAAGCTGGGCGTGGCCGCGAAGCTGACCGGCGTGTTGGATGCCGCCGACGTGCCCTACGAGGTGTTCGACCAGGTGCCTCCCGACTCGTCGATGGACGTGGTAAACGAGGTGGCGCGCCTGTACGCCGAACGCGGCTGCGACGGGTTCGTGGCCATCGGCGGCGGCTCGGTCATCGATACGACGAAGGGCGCGGCCGCGTCGCTGGCCTGCGAGGGCGTGGACTTCGCCACGCTGCAAGGCTCGGAGATTCTGAAGGCCGACCTGCCGCCGTTCATCGCCGTGCCCACGACGGCCGGCACCGGCAGCGAGGTGACGCTGGTCGCCGTGGTGGCCGACACGCACAAGCATGCGAAGCTGTCGTTCACCTCGTACAAGCTGGTGCCGCACGTGGCCATCCTCGACCCCGCGCTCACCTCGTCGCTGCCGCCGAAGCTGACGGCCACCACCGGCATGGACGCGCTCACCCACGCCGTCGAGGCGCACACGTCCATCCAGAAGAACCCCGTGTCCGACGCGTTCGCCGCGAAGGCGGTCGAGCTGATCGCGGCGAACCTGCCCACGGCCTGCCGCAACGGCGCCGACACCGAAGCGCGCACCAGCCTGGCGCTGGCTTCGCTTATGGCGGGCGCGGCGTTCTCGAACGCCATGGTGGGCATCGTGCACGCCATCGGCCACTCGCTGGGCGGCCTCTGCCGCATCCCGCACGGCCAGGCCATGATGATGCTGCTCCCCCACTGCGTGCGGTTCAACCTGGATCGAGGCATCCACGCCGGACTCTACGGCCAGCTGCTGGACGTCCTCGCGCCCGCTCGCGCCGCGGCCTTGGGCGCCGGCGCGGCGCCGGAAGCGCTCGATCGCGCGTTCCTCGACGAGCTGACCGCCTTGAACGACCTGTTCCACCGCGAGTACGGCGTGCCGCTCACGCTGTCCGAGCTGGGCGTGTCGCGCGACGACCTGCCCGCCGTGGCCAAGCAGGCGCGCTACGACGGCGCCGCGCTGTACAACGAGACCGAGATCACGCTGGAGGACGCGATGGCCGTCCTTGAAGCCGCCTACTAAAGCAAGCGAAGGAGCCCGCATGACCGCCACCCCCTCCTACGAGAGCATCGCCGACGTCGAGGCCGCCGCGCAGAAGATGCGCGACTTCTTCCTGACCGGCGCCACGCTGGACGTCGACTACCGCCGCCAGGCGCTCGCGAAACTGAAGGCGTACCTCAAGGCGAATGAAGAGCGCATCCTGTCCGCGCTGACCGCCGACCTCGGCAAAGCCCCTTTCGAAGGCTACGCCACCGAGCTGGGCCTCGTCTACGACGAGATCAACACCTGCCTCAAGCACCTGAACAGCTGGTCGAAGCCGCGCCGCGTGCCCACCCCCATCGTGCACTTCCATTCCACGTCGAAGGTGCACCCCAGCCCCTTGGGCGTGGTGCTGGTGCTGAGCCCCTGGAACTACCCCGTGCAGCTGGCGCTCGTGCCCATGGTGGACGCCATCGCGGCCGGCAACTGCGTGGCGCTCAAGCCCTCGCGCACGTCGAAGCACACGAGCGAGCTCTTGCTCGATATCCTGTCAAACGTGTTCCCGCCCGAGTTCGTCTGCGGCTTCCCCGGCTCCGGCGCGATGAACGACTGGCTGCTGGAGGTGCGCTGGGACCAGATATTCTTCACCGGCAGCCCGAACGTGGGCCATGCCATCATGGAGGCGGCGGCGAAGCACCTCACGCCCGTGGTGCTGGAGCTGGGCGGCAAGAGTCCCTGCATCGTGGACGAAACGGCGAACGTGAAGCGCGCAGCGCAGCGCGTGGCCTGGGGCAAGGGCATCAACTGCGGGCAGACGTGCGTCGCGCCCGACTACTTTCTCGTGCACGAGCGCGTGGCGGACGACTTCGTGCGGCAGCTGGACGCGTGCTTCCACCAGTATTACGGCGAGGACATCCTCGCGTGCGACGAATGGCCGCACATGATCAGCCAACGCCACTTCGAACGCGTGATGGGGCTGATCGAACATCGCAACCCGGATGCCACGGTGGCGTTCGGCGGGCGCGGCGACGCAGGCACGCTGCGCATCGAGCCCACGTGCCTGCGCGGCGTGACGCTGGACGACCCCGTCATGAACGAGGAGATATTCGGACCGGTGCTGCCGGTCATCACGTACAAGACGCTGGACGAGGCGTTCGCCATCGTGCGCACGTTCGAGAAACCCCTGGCCACGTACGTGTTCAGCGACGACAAAGCCGTGCAGCAGCGTGTGATCCGCGAGCTGCCGTTCGGAGGCGCCACCGTCAACGACGTGGTCATCCACCTGGCGAACAACCACATGGGCTTCGGCGGCGTGGGCAACTCCGGCATGGGCGCCTACCACGGCAAGGTGGGCTTCGACTGCTTCACGCACTACAAGTCGACGCTGAAGAAGGGCACCTGGATCGAGATGCCCATCCGCAACCCCCCGTTCGGCGACAAGATCAAGCTGCTGCGCATGTTGATGCGCTAAACGCGCCCCACGCAACCGGCTATGCGCGACGCACGGCGTAGCCGGTTGCGATTTCCGTACGCTCCTTCTTGCACAAGGGTGTAAAATTTTAAGTAAACCATGAGGATTATATCAGTTTGAACGAGACCTCATCCATGCAGATTTTCATGATTGTCACTTCCCAGAAAGGAGTGATCGATATGAGAGCAGGATTTATCGGAGCGGGGAAAGTAGGATTTTCCCTTGGAAAATACCTGAAGGAAAACGGCGTAGAGATTACGGGTTACTTCAGCAAATCACCGGAATCAGCTAAATCAGCAGCAGATTTTACTAACACAAAACTATATAAGAGTATAGAGAATATCTTAAGTGACAGTGATACCCTGTTTATTACTGTGCCTGATGGACAGATAAGCAAAGTATGGGATTATATGAAGAATCTGGATATTAAAAATAAAAATATTTGTCATTGCAGCGGTTCGATTTCATCAACCGTTTTTTTTGATGGTGAAAACCTCGGTGCAAATATCTATTCGGTACATCCCCTATATGCAATAAGTGATAAGTGCGAATCATGGAAACACTTGAATAAGGCTTATTTTACTGTGGAGGGTTCGGCAGAGAATCTAGATGAGATTAAGAGTATCTTTGAGCGAGCAGGAAATAAGGTAATCGCAATGGGAGCGGAAAATAAATCTCTTTACCACTGCGGTGCAGTAGTTGTAAGCAATCTCGTAAACGGACTTTTTCAAGTGGGGGCTGAAATGCTTGTAAAATGCGGCTTTGATAAAAAAGATGCAAAGAAAGCCTTAGTGCCTTTGTTTACTGGAAATGCCGACACATTGGCAGAAAAAGGGGTTGCGGCTGCCCTCACAGGTCCTGTTGAGCGAAATGATTTGTCGACTATCACAAAACACATTGAAGCTATTAAGGCAGCATGGATAAACGAGTCTGAGGAAAAGGTGGGATATGAGATGATATATCTTTTGCTTTCAGAAAAGCTTCTCAGTATTGCACAGGAAAAACATTTAGACAGTGACTATTTGAAGATGACGGAGGTAATTAAAAATGAAAAACACAGTATCCACTTTTAAAGAACAGAAGGTTAAGGGCGATAAGATTACAATGCTGACAGCCTATGACTATTCGACAGCTAAATTGATGGACCAGTCAGGTATTAACGGTATTCTCGTTGGAGATTCTCTTGGCATGGTTATGCTCGGATACGAAAATACTTTGCCGGTAACAATGGAAGATATGATTCACCATACAAGAGCAGTTACAAGAGGTGCCAAAGATGCCTTAGTAGTTGGAGATATGCCGTTTATGTCATATCAAGTTTCAGTTGAAGAGGCCATGTATAACGCAGGAAGACTTATGAAAGAAGGAAGATGTCAAGCAGTAAAGCTAGAAGGTGGAGCCTCTGTTTGTCCACAGATTAAAGCTATTACAGCTGCTTCAATTCCTGTTATGGCACATATTGGACTTACACCTCAGTCAGTGAACGTTTTTGGAGGCTTTAAAGTTCAGGGAAAAAGTGAAGAGGGAGCAAAGAAACTCATTGAAGAGGCAAAAGCTGTTGAAGAAGCAGGAGCATTTGCGATTGTTTTGGAATGCGTACCTGCAAAATTAGCGGAAATTATTTCTGAAAGCATTAATATTCCTACAATAGGAATAGGTGCAGGATCTGGCTGCGATGGACAGATTCTCGTTTATCAGGACATGCTTGGAATGGTCTCTGACTTTACACCTAAATTCGTAAAACAATTCGCAAAGGTAGGAGATGTAATGAAAGAAGCCTTTGCTGCATATATAGAAGAAACTAAACAGGGAAGCTTTCCAGCACCTGAACACACATTTAAAATTTCAGAAGATGTAATTAACAAGTTATATTAGGAGATAGAACGATGAAAATAGTAAAAACCGTAGATGAAGTGAGAGTTATAGTCAAAGAATGGAAGAAAGAAGGTCTTACAGTAGGTCTTGTTCCTACTATGGGATTTTTGCACGAAGGACATAAGAGTTTAATTACAAGGGCTGTTTCAGAAAACGATAGAGTTGTTGTCAGTGATTTTGTAAATCCGACTCAATTTGGAGTAGGGGAAGATTTGGAAAGCTATCCGAGGGATTTGGAAAGGGATACTATGCTATGTGAGGAGGCAGGTGCTAATTTAATATTTAATCCTGAGCCGGAAAATATGTATTTTGACGATTTTTCAACATATGTAAACATAGAAAGTCTTTCAGAGGAACTTTGTGGAAAATCACGACCAATACATTTCAGGGGTGTAGGCACAGTAGTATCTAAACTTTTTAATATTGTAAATCCCGACAGAGCTTACTTTGGTCAAAAGGATGCACAGCAGCTTGCGATTATAAAAAGAATGGTTAGAGATTTGAACTTTGATATCGAAATTGTGGGCTGCCCTATAGTTAGAGAAGAGGATGGTCTTGCAAAGAGTTCAAGAAATACATATCTAAGCAAAGATGAGAGAAAGGCGGCACTAATTTTAAGCAAAGCAGTTAAGCTCGGAGAAGATATGGCAAAAGCAGGAGAAAAAGATACAGATAAAATTGTATCAGAAATGATTAAGCTTATTGAAACTGAGCCTATGGCGAAAATAGATTATGTTCAGGCTGTAGACGCTGTTTCAGTTAAACCGGTCAAGGAGATGACAGCACCAGTACTAGTTGCCATGGCAGTTTATATCGGCAAAACCAGATTGATTGACAACTTTATTTACGAAGGTTAAACGGGGGTTAAATATGACATTTGAAATGTTAAAGGGGAAGATACACAGAGCTACAGTAGTTCAAGCAGAACTTGATTATGTAGGAAGCATCACTGTAGACGAAGACTTACTTGACAGTGCCGGAATTTTGGAGTATGAAAAGGTAAGTATCGTAGATATAAATAATGGGAACAGATTTGAGACATACACAATTGCAGGAGAAAGAGGCAGCGGAATGATATGTCTCAATGGAGCTGCTGCAAGATGTGTTCAGACAGGTGATAAGATAATCATAATGTGCTATGCACAGATGACTCCAGAAGAGGTAAAGAAAAATCCACCTAAAGTAGTATTTGTAGATGAGGATAACAAAATATCAAGAGTCGCAAGATACGAAAAACATGGTAAGCTATAAGACATGTAATTTGCAAATAAAAAAGGGCATTTCGGTAATTAAAAAATGTAAAAGGTGAAGAATATGTCATCTGCCCTCGTTGTGAGCAAGAAGTTTATAAAGAAGTAATAATTTATCCATTTTGTAACTTTGGCATAATGGCATGGCTTGAAGGAGAAAATGATGAAAATAGCAAACCAGTGAAAGATAAATCTAAGTAAAATCTCAGCTTAACAATTTAATATCTATATTTACAAAGCAGTTGGTCTTATGATTGACTGCTTTTAAAAAAGACACCGTTTAGGTGTGAGGTCTTTTTAGTGTTATTTATAGTCATATCAAGGCTCGTTTAATTATGGTAAATTCGTGGTAAAATGAGTGCTTTTCTATACTTCAAAATATTTGAAAGTATAGTGTTTATACGGATAATCAAAAATTAGATATAAAATTTGTTATAAATATATAACAAATTTTGCTAGGAGGCACGTATGGTTATGCAAGCCGCTTTGCCCCAGATCAGGCCCATCAGCGATCTGCGCACTCGTTTGAACGATATCGAGAACCTCGCTCGCGAGTCGCGCGAGCCCATCATCATGACGAAAAACGGCACCGCCTCG
>CATWXC010000020.1:0-14253 GCA_958365315.1 uncultured Collinsella sp. | reverse complement strand
GAGGATAGGAGACATTAAGGCTAATAGCCCGAACTCGTTGCCCGACCGTCACTATTAGTGACTATTAGACAGGACTTGCGAACGATACAGCTAATAGTCGGTACTTGCAAATCACCCGCGTGTACCGAAAGGTATGGCAGGAGAGGCTGCCGATACGCTGCGCGCTAGATGCCGATCGTATCGATGGGTGCGATGGTGATGCCGTCCGGCGTCGTGTGGGTAGGCATCCCGAACCCGATGACGATGAGCTTAGCCGCAGGCGGTCTTTCCCCGCGCTCGACCAGCTTCCGCTCTAGGCGAAGCAGGTTCTCGGATGCCTCCGGCACCTGCGGGCTTCCCAGCTTGACCTCGACCGCGATCCATGACCCGTCGCGCCTGTGGACGATGGCATCGACTTCCAGATCGTCGGCGTCGTGGTAATGCGAGACGGAGGCGTCGTTGACCGCCGCATAGACCTTGAGATCGTGCAGGACGATGGACTCGAAGAGCAGGCCGAGGGTCTTCGGGTCGGCCGTCAACGACTCGGGATTCGCGCCGAGCAGCGCCACGGCGAGCGAGGGGTCCGCGAGATGTCGCTTAGCGCCCTGGCGCAACCTCACCGGGGATCTGAGCGCCGGGTGCCACGCCGGGATGTCGTCGACGATGTTGATCCGTCGCAGCGCGTCCATGTAACTCGCAATTGTGTTCTTCGATATGTCGCCGTCCAGATCCCTTTCAATGGCTTTCGTGCCGGAAAGAGTCGACTCGTTGCGAGCGAGCGAGCAGAGCAGGGACCTGACCTTTTCCGGGTCGCGTCTCACTCCGTCGATTCTTGAGACATCGGATTCGCACACGCCATCGATATAGGCAGCCGATATCCGCATCGCTTCGGCGGTCGTCCTACCGACCGCCTGAGGCCAACCGCCGCGGCAGAGAATATCGGCAACACCGCTGATGCCATCGATGGACCCGAGCGATGTTTTAACGGGATCGCCTGCAAACAGCGCACCGATCGAAACCGCACCAGACGAGACGCCAAGTTCGGAAAGCGTCATGGTGTCCATCCGCAGGCGGGAGATGCGCCCGACGCCGCTGTGCATCGGTCGGTCCGCATCGTTCGGCGTCGCCGAGCCGGTAAGGATAAACTGCCCTGGTTCCCCTCCCCTCGCATCGCACTCGAAACGCACTGCGTCCCATAGCTTCGGCTCCTCCTGCCACTCGTCGATGAGTCGCGGCGCCGCACCGGTTATCGCCTGAGCCGGGTCGAGGCGAGCGAGTTGAAGCGCCGCGAAGCCGCCAGCGGGATCGGAGAGAGAAAGCGATGACTCCGCAAAGCGGTGCGCCGTCGTCGTCTTCCCGCACCATTTCGGTCCCTGAACAAGTACCGCGCCGAAAATGACGAGGTCTCGTTCGATCAGCCGATCGACGCATCGGTCTATATATCTATTCACTAGTGCACCCCACTTCTTAAACAGAGAAATTATACTGTTTATCTGCTGCGTTGGGACAATTGCAGGTAATTCATTGGGACAATTGCAGGTAATTCATTGGGACAATTGCAGGTTGAACTATGAAGCTTGCACTAAAAGAAAGCCTATAAGAATGTAGGATGCATATAGCGCACGGGAGCGCTTATAGGCTTGGCAGAGCCGGCGCCCTGCGCGGATGGAAACAGTTTGGGGTTTTCTCCCAGCAGCTGAAGCCGCCCTAGTAGGGGCGTCTTCAGTCATTTAAAGGGATGAGCTCGTGCATCTCTCCCTTACCGGAATCAAGCCTTTCTGCAGCTACCTCTAGGTGTTTCTGGTTCTCTTTGCTCCAGAAAGGATCAATTTCCTCGACCGGGGTTCCAGTGATCTCGGTGACATCGTCGGCATCGACCTTGAGCTTTGCGACGATTTCTTCCACCACCCGGCGCCGTGCCTCATCTTTGATCTCCTCGCCGACCTCGCCAAACTCCATCGACGGCCCGTCCTTGCTCACCGGTCCATACATATGGATCCCCCTTTTTCAGTCCATCTATTGCGATAGATCTTCTAGAAATTGGGCAAAAGCGTACTCATGCAACGTTGCATGAGTACGCAATACACCGCATTATCGCGCTACGTTTCTTGCGGCAACGTAGAACCGGCAGTACTCCGGCTTGAAGACGAACTCAACAGTCCCGGTCGCCCCCATTCGGTTTTTAGCAACGATGACATTCGCGATGCCCTTGGCCGGACGTCCATCCATGTTCGCCTCTCGATCGTCGGCTGAACGGTCCAAGAACATAACGATATCGGCGTCCTGTTCGATCGAGCCGGAGTCGCGAAGATCAGACAACTGGGGCACTTTTCCGACGCGATTCTCAACCTGCCGAGAAAGCTGGGATAACGCAATGACGGGAACGTTAAGATCCTTTGCGAGGATCTTAAGCGAACGGGAGATCTTGCCGATCTGAACGTTCCTGCTCTCGAACTTGCTTCCCTTGGGATCATCAACCAGCTGCAGGTAGTCGACGATGATGATTCCCTTTCCTTGCCCGCGAAGCATGCGCCTCGCCTTGGCGCGAATGGACGCGACGGTCGTTCCGGGCGTGTCGTCGATGTCGATTGGCAGAGCACTCACGGATGCCACGATGTTCTCAGCCAGGGCGCGGTCGCCCTCCTTGATAAGCCCATCCCTGATGGCTCCGATGGTCAAGCCGCTTGAAGCGCCGGCCGACGCGCTCGCGAGTATGCGCTGTCCTATTTCGGTAGCAGTCATCTCCAGCGAGAAGAGGCATACCTTCGTACCAACGCTTGCGATCGATGTTGCCAGATTGATTGCGAAAGCACTCTTACCGACCGCTGGCCGAGCGCCGAGGACGATGAGCTGTCCAGGCTCGAACGAACCGATAAGCTCATCGAGCTTGGAGAATCCAGTTTTGACATGGTCCGTCGCTCCGCCCGTCCTGGTCGCCTCGGCGGAATCGAGGACGAGGCGTAAAGCGCTTTCCATGCTCTTGTAATCGCTTGGGACGGATTGCTCGGTCGCGGCGAGAAAGGTGTCCTGGACTGCGGAGATGTATTCCGCGGTGTCTATCGGCGGGTTATTGGTTAGCGACGTTACTTCAGCGGTCGCGGCGATGACATTACGGCGAGCGGTGTCACGTCGCAGGATGTCAACGTAGTGCTCATACGACGCCTGAGCAAAGTCGTCCGAGATGAGTTCGATGACGTATGCCTCGCCACCGACGGCAGCGAGCTTTCCGCTGCTCCGAAGCCCATCGATGACGGAGACGCAGTCGGCCCCGATACCCTTCGCATCAAGATCGCAAATCGCCTTGAAGATCGTCCTGTTCGACGGAGAGAAAAAATCTGACTCCGTGCAACTTGCCACGATTTCCACGCGTGAAACGCGGTTCGTCATGGCGGCGGCCAGCACTTTCTTTTCTGCTTCGATGTTGGACGGGAGTTTCGTTGGTAACGGCATATTTGGCCTTCCTACTGCGTACCAATGCAACGTTGCATGAATACGCAGTTGAATAATTTGCTATTTTCTAGATGTTTTCTAGAAAATATCTAGATTTATCCCTTAATGCGCACTGATGCAACGTTGCATCAGTGCGCATTTACTTGTTTCTCTTTCTCGACTTCTTGAGAATCGCTTCCAGTGCTCGTGTGCGGTCATCTTCGAGACGGACCGCAGCCACAGCGGCCCCCGACGCGATTTCCGGCACGACCTGCTTTCCCTGCTTCTTGAGCTCAATGAAACCTTGCTCGGCAAGATGCTTCCTAGCCTTTTGGAGCGCGGAGACGGAAATACCCAGGAGCTCTGCCAGCTCCGGGTTCTTCATCGCGCCGCGGGGGTGGTCCAGCAGACTTTGGGACACGAGGTCGCCGAACACGACACAGGCTGCATCGTGGAACGCATCACTTGCAAGCATGAATCGCGGCACGTGAAGGAACTGACCGCTAATCAATTCGCTTTTGGACATGCCGACAAAGTTACCGATTTCATCAAAGTCAACCGAAAGAGCCCCGCTTTCCGAGCGCACGACCCATCCCCAACCAACCATCTCGTTGATGGTTGTACTCACTCGGCACCGATCGATATCAAGTTCGACGGCCGTTGACTCACGAAGCTCGGAAAGACCAGATCCGATATGCGAGAGCAGGATAACGGTTCCGATCGAGCATTTGCGCCCATTCGGCATCGTCTTGCCAACCACCGAAACGAGACCGAGGCGCACGAGAAGCCATGGATAGTCCTTGAGCTCACGGGTTGCGACGGGGCGCTGCAGCACAGGCGCTGCAGCGGAAGTACCCAGATTGCCTCCGCCAACCGAAAGCTCGGTTTGGAACACGAACGGCGCAGGGGCATCATTCGATTTTTCAGATTGACTGCCGACGGCGGCAGCCAGAGCGTTGGCCAAGCTGGTCATGATTATCACGACCTCTAGCCGACAGCATCATCTGCCAAGGTACATCCACAAAAACCAGCGGTAGAACCGAAGGTACTATGGTATGATGTCCTTGACAAATCGATATCACGTCGGAAAGAAAGACTCATTTGCTTGGCGGCTGCGAGTCTTTTTTTCTGCCTATTTTTCCTCATCGCCAGCCCGATCCTCGCGCTCATGAAGCATCTGGTTGCGCAAAAGCACGCCGATATACCCGGACTTGTTCATTCCGGTCTGCTCGGTAACCTCGGTAAGATAATCCACGAGCTCAACGGGAAGGGTGAGCAACACGCGCTTCTTGGACGGAGTTGCGTCCTTCTTGGATTCCATCTCAAATACCTTTCTGGCCGAATTTACATTGCAAATAGTATATCCGTATATATCACGATGTTCAAATATATTTCTTCACGGTTGAATGCGTTGTCATAACCCCTTAATGTGTACTCATGCAACGTTGCATCAGTACATAACGTTGCATGAGTACGCACATAGCGTTGCATGAGTACACATTTATGTTGCATCAGTACGTGATAAATAGGGGTTAACGTTGCATGAGTACATGTCCCTATATATGTAGAGAAAAGAGAATTGAGAATTAAGAGAGAGGGCCACAAGTGGCCTAGAACCCTTGCTTGAAACTCACTGAAAGACGAACGTCTTTTTGCAATCGTGAGGTGACTACAGATAGGGCATCTTTTTCAGCTGCTATCCATTCCGACATTCAGTCGACCTTACGTCTAGACCACGGAAACGGCCACAGAATCGAATATCTGACACTTTGGAACCAATTCGACCGTATTCCTCAGACTGCATTATTTCGATGCCTTAAATCGGATCTGAGAGCCTACAAGAAAGAAAAAGCACCTTCCGGTGCTCTTCTTGACTGACGTTTGATTAAGATATGTTCGCGAAATGCGATATCAGGATGCTTGTTCCAATTCTTCAATCAGATTGAGCAATCGGTTTATGGCTGGGCCTAGAAGGTCTGAAAGAGCGAGCGTGATTTCACTCCCTGATTCCTCCATTGCCATTGCGAGGCCCTTTAGGCCATGAAGCTCGATGGCGAACTTGTCGTAAATTTCGGCGCGCGTCTCCTCGGCCGTTTTCGTCGAGTCTTCGATGGCATCCTCTGGGATGGCGAACGAATCAATATTGTCGCTCTCTTCGAGCAGGCCGAGCAATCGGTTTACGGCTGGGCCGAGAAGGTCGGCCAGCGCGAACAGGGCTTCGTTTTCGGATGTGTCCATCACCTGCGAAAGCCCGCTGAGCCCACAGAGCTCCGTGGTGATGTCGCCGCTGAGCTTCCTGCGTTTCTCGCTTTGGGTCATATCGGCTCCTTTTCTCATCGATTCCGAAACTAACCTATCGGTCTTCGTTTTCCGCCTCTTTAAGCAGTTCATCGACAGCGTTCTGCATCACAGCTGTCATCGTCCTGCCCTCCTGCTTGCAGTAGGCCTTCAGGGCTGCGTGCTTCTTTGCCGACACGTAAAACGTAATCATTTTGCGCTCGTCGGTCCCGGCATCACCCTTGTGTGCGGTGTCCTGGTTGTCCATGAGGCGCTTTTTGGCCGGCTTGGTGTTGTTGTTGGCAAATGCATTGAAGTTATTTTTAACGGCCATTCAGGGCCTCCCTGAGCTCGCTGTAGACGTCATCGTATCCGTAGAGTGCCGATCCGAACGGCAGCCCGAAGTAGCCCTTCAGGTCCTCCTTCTGGCGGATCGCCGTGTCGAAGTAGGAAATACCGCCGGCGGCAAGGTTTTCCTGCGCAGCCTTGAAACCGTTGGTGTTCGTCAGCACGCGGGTAAGAAGCACGGCGTACGGCCTCCCGTTCGCTTCCATCGTTTTCACGGTCTCGGCCGTTTTCACGAGGTCTGCGTTGCCGGTGCCGGTCGGCACGATGACGAAGTCCGACGCGTCCTGCGCCGCGTCCAAGATGGCCCCATTGGGTGGGCAATCGATGAAGGCCCAGCGGCCCGGATCGCCTTTGAACTTCTTCGCCGCCCGTTTGACGGTTGCGGGGTTCGCGGCGTCGACGGCGAAGGGAAGTTCCTCGCCGTTGTCCTCGGCGTTATCGGCCCAGAAGGTGGCCGATCCTTGCGGGTCCGCGTCGAGTACGACGACTTCCTTGCCGTCGCGAGTGGCGGCCGTCGCGAGCGCGATGCAGCTCGTCGTCTTGCCCACACCGCCCTTCAGATTGATCAGCGAAACGATCATTTTTGCACCGGTCCTCTCCATAATTCTTCTAGAACATTTCTAGAAACCTTCTAGATTCATTTTACCGCACCGCAACGCTTCATAACCTATGAATCCCTGCAAATCTAGAAATACTCTAGAAGTTTTATATAAACTTACTAGAAGATTTCTAGATACAATCACGATCACGCGTACCTTTCTGGTTTGCGCCTTGATACGATAAATGAAGACTCAGTTGGGAGAGGGAGGGGGTTGTGGTGACTGGCTTTTGGCAAGTGTTTGCACTTCTGGGCCACCTCGGTTTTGCAACGGTCCTTACCGTATGGCCGAACGACTTCGGCCGTCATCCCCGTCTTATCCGTGCCATCGGCATTCTCGGGTTGATCACCGGCGCCCCGCGCGTTCTTCGATTTGGCCTAGCTATTTGAGAAGCGACGGCGCGGCAGACAAGCAGATTAAGGTGGAAGGAAATGACCAGGCGCCCACCGCGCCGCCATCCAAAGTGTATCGCTCGCCTTCAACCTAATAGTTCCTAATAGTGCCCATGCACCTGACTATTAGCGACTATTAACCTAAAGAACCTGAAAATTCGTCTATTAACCGGTATTACCGCAGGAAGATAGCCAAATCAAAACGCCTCAACACCTGGAAGCCAACAATTTATTTCTATAATTCTTCTAGAAAATCCCTAGAAACCTTATAGAAGAATTATAGATTCAACTCATGCTGCGTCCCTTTTCGTTTCGGGCATACTGTCGGCAAGAAGACGATTTCAAGGAGGCGGACATGCTCCAGAACGTACTTGGCAGCGACGGACAGATGCACGTCGAGAATCAGGTCGGCAACATGAGAATCGACCTCACGACCGGTGAGACCAAGACGGTCGTTCCGTGAGCCGGTGGTATGAACACGGTCATTGGCCCCGACGGGACCCATACCGAGTTTCAGACCGGCCAGATGCGCCAGACTCTCGGTAAGCCCGGGTTCGACTGGTTGTTCAATAAGCACTGACAAACGGCCGGTAAAACATAGGCGCTCTTAAAAATATGTGACCATAAGACCAGGCTAACATGTGCTCACAGACATATAGTCACAGCTGTAGATCGGTTTAATCCGCAGTCCGTAAGCTGAAGCTGCCTCAACGACCCGTGTCGGGCGAAACGCAAAAGGGGAATCCCTTTTGCGGGATTCCCCTTTCCGAGTCGTTATGCGATTTGTCCTACATCTGCCCGCGGCGCTTCTTCTGGTCGAGGAAGACGCCGGCCGCCACAAGGACGGTACCGCCGATGGCGAACGTCTCGCCGATGAGTCCCGCGCAGCGGACTCCGGGCGAGGGCTGGAGCAAGTTGATGGAAGACCTTACCGATTTGCGAACGGTTTTGCCCGAAGCATCCTGCACCGCCGGATTCTTTTGGAACGGCCTCTCGTTTGATTGCTTTCCTATCGTTTGCTCCCAGACTAGGCGTCTAAAAAAGGCGGCCGAAACCGGCCGCCCGCAAATAAATATTTATTCACCGAATGTAAGAGGAGAGGAACGATGTACATTACTCCCAGTGACCGGCGACGTCGACAACCCAATGCTGTCCCGTAGCCTGCTGTTCATAATGTCCCTGGTCCTCAGATGTGGTATACGAATCGTTTACGACAGATCCTCCGATGCCGCCGTTGTCCATATCATTATGAACCCACGAATAGGCGGCATCTTCGGAATCGAAGGGCCCTACCATAGTGCCACCATGGTTGACCCAGAAACGAGGATGGCGCGTATACACTACATTCGGCACCCAGACCTGGCTGTAATCTGTCTCCCAGTGTCCCTGCTCGGCAACCCACTTCTTCTGGCTACCGCCGTTGGAAGAGGAATTGTTGCTGCCGGAACTCTGCGAATTGCTGGAATTCTGCTTGGAGTCGGAGGAGTTTCCCTTGCTGTCAGACTTCGACGAGTCGGAAGACTTGTTATCCTCTTTCTTGGAGTCATCGGACTTCTGGTCCTTGCCGTCGGATTCTTTCTTCTCCTCGGTCTTGGTTCCAGAGGTTTGCGCCGCCTTTTCTTCGCTCGGCTTCTTTTTGTCTTTATTCTTTACCGCTGTGGCGGCCTTTTCCATAGAGCCGCTTCCTTGCTTTGCAACGCTGGCACATCCAAGTTGAGGTGCCGAAAGGCACACCAGAAGCGCAACGATAATAGCCTTTGTTCTCACGCCGATCTCCCTGTCCATGAAACCGGGCGTTGGACACTAGCCGATATCCAACGCCCGGCTCGCTTTTACATCTGCTCGCGGCGCTTCTTCTGGTCGAGGAAAACGCCGGCCGCCACGAGGACGGTACCGCCGATGACGAACGTCTCGCCGATGAGTCCCGCGCGGTCACCGGTCTGGGCGAGGCTGCCGGGCTGGGCGGTATCCGTGCCGGCGAGGTGCTTCGGGGTGTATGCCGCCTGCTGCTTTGCGACCTTCTCTGCCTCCTGTCGTGCGATCTCATCGGAAAGCTTCTGCTCCGCTGCGATGCGGTCGGATTTCGCCAACTCGTAGGCGGCGAGTGCCGCATCGTAGCCGGGCTGGAGCTCGTCCACCGCGGCCTGCTTCTCGTCCAAGATGGCCTTGGCGGGCGCGATCTTGGCGCGTGCCTCGACTGCTGCGGCGAAAAGCGCGTTGAGGGCGTCATCCGCGTTCACATCATGGCCGGAAGCGATCGCCGCGCCGGCATCGATGGAGTTCAGCTTCGACAGCTTGGCGTCTGCCTGCGCCTTCGCCTGTTCGGCGGCGGAGACCAAGGACTCGGCGGCGATGGTATCCGCCTTCGCGGCATCGAGGGCGGCCTTGGTGTCATTGACGGCCTTTACTGCATCCTGCTCGCGCTGCTGTGCCTCTGCGAGCTTCGCGGCAAGATCGGTGAGGATGTCGAGGTTCGACTGTGCGTCATCGAGATCGGTCTGGGAGCCGGTGAGCCTGTCGGCGGCAACGCCGGTGTCGGCCTTTGCGGCATCGACGGCACGCTGGGCATCCGCGAGGGCGCGTGCGGTGGCGTCCGCCTTTTGCTCGGCGGCGGCGAGGACGGTCGCCTTCTCGACCTGATCGGCTGCCGCCGCGTCATGGATACTCTTTGCTGTATCGAGCGCCTTCTTGGCGTCGGCGACGTCTTGGAAGAACTTCGCGAGATCGGCGTTCGCATCCAAGACGTCCTGCTGCTTGGATACGGTGTCCGCCTTGGCGGCATCCAACTTAGACTGTACGGTCGTTACGGCTGCGTTGGCGGCATCAAAGGCGACCTGCTTCTGCTGGACGGTCGACTTTGCCGTATCGACTGCCGCGTTGGCGGCATCGAGGTCCGATTTCGCCGCATCAAGCTCGGTCTGGGCATCCGTGACGCCCTGCTGCTTGGCGGCGACATCAGCCTTTGCGGCATCGACGGCACGCTGGGCATCGGTGACGTCCTGCTTCGCGGCATCGACACCTGCCTGTGCGGAATCCGCTGCGACCTGCTTCTGCTGGACGGTTTCAGCGGCGTCGGTGGCGGCCTGCTGCTTTGATGCGAGATCGGCCTTGGCTGCGTCGAGTGCGCTCTTGGCGTTCTTCAGGCCGTTGATGTAGGAGGTCAGCTTCTGCTCGTACTCGTCGACGGAGATGGCTCCGGTATTCCAGCCCGAACCGGCCCAACCGCCGTATTGCAGCGTGAGCGAGAACGTCAAACGGGTGTCATCGTTCAGACCGCATCCCATGACAGCATAGTCAGGGTTGATGATGTTCATGTAATGACCGATACGGTAGTAATCGAACTTGTCCTGGTTGGCGTACCAGAAGTCGTAGGCGTCCTTTCCGGAAAGATTCGTCGCACCAAGGGATGCTGCAGTCTTGTCAAACAGATCCTTTTCCTGATAAATCCAGGCCTTGCAGGGGTCGCGATAGCTCCAGGCAAGGTTTTCACCGACATCGAACTGCTGGGCATGCTCTACATTTTTCGTCGAATAGTTTGCATCTGCAATCGCTGCCGCAATGAGCTTATAGCTTACCTCAAGCTCGGAAAGGCCGACGGACTTACGGTAGGCGTTCACGTTCTTCATGACCGTGATGGACGAAAGCATGTTTTCAAGGCCCGTTGCGTCGAGACTGTTTCCGATCTCGGTGTAGTCTTTGTACGTGCAGTTCTGGATGATCTCGATGGCTGAATCGGCACCCATGGCACGGAAGAAGCCGATGGCTCCCTGCTTGAGTTGCGCGTCGGCGGAATCGAGTTTCGCCTGGGCCTCATCGGCCTTCTGCTGCGCGGCGGTCACGGAGGCGTCTGCGGTATCCTTTGCGGCCTTGGCGTTCGCAAGCTCTACATCGGCGGCTGCCTTGGCGGACTCAGCGTCCTTGACAGCCTGCTTCGCTGCATCCAGCTTGGCGACGGCGTCGACGTTCGCCTGCTTGGCGGCCTCGAGGTCGGCGTTCGCGGCATCGAGTGCGGACTGGGCGGCGTTCACGCCGGATTCGGCATCGGTCGCGGCCTGCTGCTTCGCGGAGAGGGACGCCTGGGCATCATTCAGTTCGGTCTGTGCCGTTGCCGCAGCGGACTGCGCCTGTTCGAGCTCGGACTCGCACTGGGACTGTGCCTCTCGTGCGGCAGCGAGGGCTGCCTCCGCGTCCGCGACCTTCTGTTTTGCCGCATCGTACTCCGGGCCGCTCGCACCGGCCTCGGCTGCGGCGAGGTCGGCTTTCGCCTTCTCGTAGGCGGCGCTGGCGGCTGCGGCCTTCGCATCCGCCGCGTCCTTGTTCTGCTGGGCTGCAGTGAGGACGGCATCGGCGGAATCCTTTGCAGACTGGGCCGCAACCAGCTTGGACTGGGCATCGGCAAGCGTCGCGTTGGCGTTGGCGAGTTCGGCCTGTGCCTTGCTCACGGCATCCTGGGCGTCGCGCACGGCCTGCTCGGCGGCGCTGATTGCCTCCGGGGTGGCGCCTGCGGCATCGGCCTTGGCCTTATCGAGGGCGTCCTTGGCATTCTGGGCCGCCTTGATGGCGGACTGGTACGCTTCGTCCTTCTCGGACGCATCCGCCTTGGCGTCTGCGAGACCCGCCTTCGCCTGCTCGAGGTCCTTGCCGGCGGCATCGGCGGCGTCCTTGCCCTCCGCGACCTGACGGGCGTACTCGTCCATTGCCGCTCGGTCGGCTGCCGTGCCGGCGCTGACCGCCGAATCGTAGGATGCCTTGGCCTGGTCGCGGGCGGAAGCCGCCTCGTTGTAGGGGCCGGCGACCTCATTGTAGGATGCCTTGGCGGCGTCCTCCTTCGCCTTCGCCTCGTCGACTGCCTTCTGCAGGTCCGCGATGGCCTGTGCGGCGGACTTCACGCCGGTACCGGATGCCGCGCCGGCATGGGCGGCGATCGGCGACATCACGGCGGGGTGCTGCGTGGTCCCGTCACCGGTCTGGGCGTATGCCGCGAACGGCGAGATGAGGCTCGACCCGGTCATGGCGGCCATGGTCGCCGCGGTGACGGTCAGACGTGCGATCCCCTTCGGGGCGTGAAACTTTTTGCTTGGCAGTGCGGCGAAGTGATTTCCCTGAGTCATTGTGCTGTTCCATTCCTTTTCCGTGCCCTATCCGACTGGGCATCAGAGTGCTTTCCAATAGAGATAATTATGCGCCTTAACTGGGATTGTTGTATATAGTCCGTTGGCTTTTATACAACAATCCATGACTCTTTTTGTCATGGATACGAAGACGCTTCAGAAATCATTCGGCATGAGATGCAAAGAGCTCCGCGCTGGACTCGGGTGCAGCCAGGAGCAGTTCGCCAATTTGATTGAAATGGATCGTTCCTACTACGCGAGCATTGAAGTCGGGCGGCGTAATGTCAGCCTCTCAAATCTCAAGAAGATTGCCGATGGATTTCAAATCAGCATTGCTGAACTCATGAGAGGCGTCAGCTAAATTTATCCGTCTCATAGTTCACAGTGGGTCTCGTTGATTAGCGCCTTAAGAAAATGGAAATCGTCCCAATAAATTACCGTCAATCGTCCCAATAAATTACCGTCAATCGTCCCAATAAGTAATCGTTATTTGTCCCAACGACGCAGATAGACGCTATAATTTCAAATGAATGATTGGAGGGAAAGCCGATGGATAGGTATATAGGACGTTGTGTTGACTGCTTGGTCGAGCGCGACCTTGGCATTTTTGGTGCAGTGCTCATTCAGGGGCCGAAATGGTGTGGAAAGACAACGACAGCTCAGAGATTTGCCGAGTCATCGTTATCTCTCTCCGACCCATCTGGCGGTTTTGCGGCCCTCCAGCTCGCTCGTCTCGATCCGGCCCAAGCAATTGTCGGACCGACCCCGAGGCTTGTCGACGAATGGCAGGAAGAACCGAAGCTATGGGATGCCGTGCGATTCGAATGCGATGTCAGGGGAGGGGAGCCAGGACAGTTCATTCTCACCGGATCTGCGACGCCGCGAGCCGAGAACCAGCCGATGCACAGCGGTGTGGGTCGAATCGCCCGTTTGCGGATGGATACCATGACGCTTTTCGAGCTCGGTATTTCGTCGGGAGCGGTCTCGCTTGGTGCGCTGCTCGATGGAGATTCCGTTGCGGCGTCACTCGGATCAATCGCCGGTATCGCCGGTATCGCGGATTTGCTCTGCCGCGGCGGTTGGCCCCAAGCGGTCGGTAAGACAACTGCCGACGCAATGCGGATAGCCGCCGCCTATATTGACGGTGTTTGCGAGTCTGACGTTTCGAGGGCGGATGGAGTGAAACGCGACCCGGTTAAGGTAAGGGCCTTGCTCTCGTCGCTTGCACGCAATGAATCGACTCTTGCCGGCATGAGGTCCATCGAAAGGGATTTGGGTGTTGACGTCTCAAAGAATACGATTACCGGCTACATGGACGCGCTGCGCCGTATCAATATCGTCGACGATGTCCCCGCGTGGCATCCGGCTCTCAGGTCGCCGGTGAAGTTGCGGCAGGGCGCGAAGCGGCACCTTGCGGACTCATCGCTCGCCGTCGCCCTCATCGGTGCGGACCCGGAGTCGTTGTCATCCGATCCGAAGACCCTTGGCTTGCTCTTCGAATCCCTTGTGCTGCACGATCTCAAGGTTTACGCGGCGGCCAGCGATGCGACCGTATCTCACTACCACGACGCTGACGACCTAGAGGTCGACGCGATTGTCCGTCGTCGTGACGGCTCGTGGGTTGCCGTTGAGGTTAAGCTCGGGAGCCCCCAAGTCCCAGAGGCAGTGGAAAATCTGCTTCGACTTGAGCGAAAGCTGGTCGATCGTGGGGAGAGGCCGCCTGCGGCGAAACTCATCGTCATCGGGTTTGGTATGCCGGCTCACGTAACTAGCGAAGGCATCGTTGTTGCTCCGGTCGATACGCTCGGAATCTAAATTATTGTTATTTGCATTTCCAGAAATCCTCTATCTAGACGCCTCCTAGAGGATTTCTTGAAACAACCGGTATTTTGATCTGGGCTACGAAAGGTTACGGGTCCAGATTCCGTGCTGCGTGGAGCCGGTGATTTTGTATCCGTGGCGGTCGATTCACGCCGCAAGCCTGTCCCAGTCGATGCGTTTCCAGTTGCCGCCCGGCGCGTGGTTCACGATGAGCCCGCCGGCGACCATGAGCGCGTGGTTGCGTGCCTTGCGCACCTCGCGCGCGAGCGCCCTCTTCTTGTCCGAAATCTGGACCTC
>CATWXC010000019.1:0-23786 GCA_958365315.1 uncultured Collinsella sp. | reverse complement strand
TGAATCCGAACTCATACTTCAAAACGTTTGTTGCGGTCAGGGCGATAATCAACACGGTCGCAATTTGCAGAATTATCATTATTGCGAAGAGATTGATTCCTTGTTTGGCCGAAGTCGCTGAGTGAGTTTGGCTTTGTTGATTCAGGTTGTAGCTGACAACAAAAGCGACCAGTTCGCTTGATACGGGGCCGACTACATAGAAAAGGATTGCGTCAATGAAGCCTATAGTGTTGTAAGTTGTTTCGCCGGAAAAAACAGCGTATAAAGCATATCCAAATCTTGGCTGATTCATGTATGAGTACGAAAAGACGAAGAGCGTCAATATTGCTACTACCAGAAGTGCATTCAGGACAAATCGTTTGCTTTTCATCGATCGCTCCTTCCGGATGAGTCTTATATGTAATTCTATCGCAGTCATTTGTTTTTCAAAGAATTTGACAGTCTAAATAACGTGCACTTTCGCTGGAGGGTCGCTGTTTGGCGGCCCTCTTTTTTGCACAGGCGCGGTGGGATGGCAATATCGGGCGGGAGTCAGCCGCTCTGATAGAATCGTCCTTGCTGTCGGCAGCCCTCGTGCCGGGCAGAGCCCTCCATTTGATGGGAGGTGATGCCCATGACCGATTTCACCGAGCTCGTGAAGCTCCTGACCGCTACGGTCTCGCTCCTCACGGCCCTTGTCGGCCTTTCCAAGGCACTCAAGCAGGGCTCGAAGCCCAAAAAGAAAGGCCACCGTCGCTAAGACGATGACCCAACTTCATTAAGCAACGGCTCTGCCCAGCTCTCTACAACTTGGGCTGCCGTCGGCACCATTTTACCCTCCTGACGAGGAATTCGTCCATATTTCAAAAACCAAATTGCGTTTGCTATCGAAGCCTTGATTATCAACTTCATCCGAACACCTCCCACATTCATCCGCACATGTGCGGATGAATGTGGGAACCCGGTACCCTGAGGGCCGGACGAGGGCGCCTGGCGGGTAGGGAGATCCGAGCATGAGGCAGGACAACGCGCAGGCCCGCGAAAGGTTCACGAGCTCCCCCGCGACGCGGCTGAACCCTCGGCTGCCCCTCGTAAAGGATGCAGAAGACACGGTCGAGGTCCGACGGTTCGACCAGGCTGTACCGGCAGTCCGCGTACAGTGCGCAGCCCCTCCCGCGCGGGTCGCCGTCCGAGTCCTCATCCGGCTCATGATGGCGCACCTCAACCCAAAGGCCCTCCAACACGTCGTCGAACCCGAAATCGAGCTCCGCCTGGACGCTCTCGCCGAGCGCATCGCCCTGGGCGAGCTCCGGCACCTTCGTCACACGGCCGTCCAGCCACTCAATCTCTGTCATCGCGCGCATGGTGCAAGCCCCTTCCGACACGGGATTGTCAGCTCAACCCGACCCTTACCCATACGGACGAACATAACTCGCCAGGGGGAAGCCCCTGAAGGCCGTGCGCCACAACATGAGGCCGAATCCGCCCCCGGTTGGACAGGCCAACAACGAAGGAGCACACGGAACCGGCGCGGCGTTACAACCGTCCCGGCAAGCGTGTCACTTGGCCAAGTCATGATGCCGACAAACCCGGAAATGCTCCAACGGAGCGCCGAACGAGCGTAACAATATAAAGCCGTGCAACACGTGTTGGACGACCGGAACATCCCAAACAAAGGCCTGTAGGTCCCACCTTCAAGCCCAATAGCAAAATGTGCATCAGCGGATTTGCAGCGATACAAGTCTCAACCGTCACCATCACACCGCAGCGCGCCTAGTCCCACTCATCCTACTGCAAATGTCCCAGAACGAGAAAACGACCAGCTTAACATGCCAACCTTTATATCCGCACGCGCGTAATTCAACTCATAAGGACCGGCTATCCCTTACCTGTGACACAATCTCAAACGCACAGAACAGAATCATCAGTCCAATCATCGTATAAGAGGCAGCCGAACCTTCAAGCACTATTCCACAAAGAACAATCTCCGCGCAGCCAATAAGAACTGTTATCAGGCGCTCTGCCTTTTTGCTCTCGCCGCTCGCATAAAAAGGCGGCAAAGTGCACAAGATCACATATAGCCCGGGAAGGGAATACAGGATCGATAGTCCAAGTCCCCCATCAACCGCAGTGCTTTGCGTAAGAATCAACTGAACCCAAACGGCAATTATCACTGAGCAGGTTGTCGATAAAAGAAGACTAGAAATATAGCACGCAACAAAGTCCCGTCGCATTCGAGCAGAGAAATCCGCGAACTCTCTTCGCCGCGTGGAAACAATAAGGTACACAGAAATTGCAATAGAACCAATCAGAGAAAATAGCGGAATAACCAGCAATTCAAGCTTATTACCCCATCGATCAACCACACCCCCACTCCAATGAGCGGGAATTGTATCAGGGAGGACTGACCAAGCCGCCCATAGAATCAGAAATGGAAGAATAGAGAGGATGAAAGATGATAACACTGCAGTAGTTTTTTTTGAGGCTCTCATCGATTCCGCATCTCCTTGCGCGCCCACATTCCACTCCGCCTTAAATCAAGTATACGTTTTGGAACGGGATGTCACTCCGAACGCCTTACCCTCTTAGTGTGAATGCCGCTGCGGCATTGTTGACTCATCCTTAGTAATCGCGTCTATCCTCTGCAGCATCAGCCAAAGCAATCCGAGAGGAGCCGCACATGCATGCAGCGGAAATTCCTTTCGGGGGGGGGTATCTCCCAGATTTACCCGCCGCCCGAAGGGGCAGTCGACAGTCGAGTACGTACTGATCATCGCGATCATCGTCCTGGTGGTGCTGATCGCGGGACCGTGGGTCTCGTCGGCGATCACAAACCAGTTCAACACAGTGGCGGGGACGCTCGGCAACGGAATCTCAAAGGGGAGCTGGGAGTCGGGCGGCACGGGCGGCGGCAACGGGTCGTTGACCGACGCCGACATCGTGGACCCCGTTCACGGGATAGCGTTCGCCGTGTACTCGGAGGACGACCACAGCCTCATGTTCTACAAGCGCCGCGGGGTCCCCAGAGTCGGTGACATGCTCAACAGCCGCCGCGTGACGGCGGTGTATACGGGGTTCGAAAATGGATACGCCACCGCGACCGTGGGAAACGACGGCAAGACGACTGCCCCCTGGTGGCCTAACAGAAATAATATCGTGGCCGTAAAGGCCATTGACGATGGCATAGAAATCCACTCGTTGGCATTTTGCTTTCAGTACATGGAGAACTGCAAGAGCTTTGATCTGGCAAAGTTCGACATGTCGAACTGCACAAATCTGCAGCACGCATTCGCGTATTGCGGCAATGCGACTTCCTTCAGTATTTCAAGCTGGGATACGTCCTCGGTCGTCGAATTCGACTCGGCGCTCAAAAACCTTTACAAGGTCGAGGAGATTGACATCTCCGGATGGTCGACGCGGAAAGCCGGCGATTTACGTCTCCTTTTTTCCACCGACAGTTCGCTGAAAAGCGTGAAATTTGGACCAGGGTGGAAGACCTCAGATGTTATGGATATGCTCGGCATGTTTAGCTATTGCAAAAATCTAAACCTCGACTGTTCCGATTGGAATGTCCCAACCTATGCCAATCATAGTGACTTCAATCACTGCGCCCCCGGCGTTATCCTCCCGAAGGCGTGGCAGTAGGTCTGAAGAAACAAAACGGCAAGCAGTTTATGTGGCGCGGGCACCCGTGCCGCCGTTGCCTCAGCGGCACGTTACGGGCTAGTCGGTTCGATTTAACGTACGCTCTGCATGCAATATCAATCCCCATGCGAAGGGAGTGTCGCATATGCATGCAGCGGCAATTAACCTTCGGGGGGTGGGTATCTCCTAGGAATACCCGCCTCCGAGGCCAAGGAGCCATCGAGTACGTTCTGGTCATCGCGATTATCGTCCTGGTTGTGATGATAGCCGGCCCTTGGGTCTCGTCGGCAATCAGGAACCAGTTCAACACGGTGGCGGGAGTATTGGTAAACGGGACAGCAGGTGGGACTTGGGAACCGAGCGGTTCCGGCAGCGGTAACGGCGCGGGTTCCGCGACCGTCCAGGCGGCGCTCGCCAAGGACGCGAAGGACACGCGAAGGACTGGACCCTCGGTGAGCAGAAGGCAGTTGCCGAGGACATCGCCGCCAAGGGCGAGGCGTCGCCCGCCTACGCCAAGGCGAAGGCCGCGATGGATGCCGGTACCAAGTTCTCGATGAAGCTCACCGATGGCAAGACGCTGACTTACCGCATTATCGGCATCAATCTTGATGACCCTGCAGGCGGATCCGGCAAGGCGGGCCTCACGTTCCTCACCACCACGACGGGCATTTGGTCCCCCATGAACGCGATTGACACCAACGCCGGCGGTTGGGAGAAGTCTGAACTCCGTCAGAAAATGAACTCCGGCAAGATCTGGAATCTGATGCCCTCCGATTTCCAGTCCAAGGTGAAGGCCGTCAAAAAGCTATCGAACAATGTCGGGGGCGGTGATGAGAACAAGAACGCCGCCGTGACGGCTACCTCGGACAAGCTGTTCCTGCTCAGCTACTCTGAGATCGCCCCCCACCTCCTATTGGGCATCCTATCCCTGGACTTCCTCCGAGGGCACCCAGTACGAGGCCTTCAAAGGCAAGGTGACGGAGAACTATTCTGTTAATGCCTGTCTGAAGATTGGCAGCAGTTGGTGGGAGCGCTCGGTGAATCCGAGCAACTCCTACTACTTCCTCAATGTCGACAGCAGCGGCGACCCGAAGTACGCCGACTACGCAGGGTACTCGTATTGCGTCTGCCCCGTTTGGTGCTTCTAGCTCAAATTTGATCTGATGTAAGGCCCGTGCAATCCTGCATGGGCCTTTCTTTTGGCAATTGCTCGACCGATTCGTGGCTTGAAACACAAATTATCGAGTTAAGGAGACATGGGGTCATACAGCGGCTCTCAGAGCGCCTGCCGCACTTCCCCGCCATTACCTTTGCGGCATCCTCGTATGGAGTCCATCCTGGTTGGCGTTTTGTTGTAACCGCTCACTTGTCCACAGATCAAGTGAACTGCTGGAATAAATACAGCGACACACTAGTTCGTTACAGTCGCCATATCTGCGTAAATCGCCGCGATAAATACAGCCTGTACTCGTCTGTATACCAGCTACGCGTATGTAGATTCATGTCGCGTTAATAAATCGGCTCAAGCGCGTGCAAAACGCGCAAGTAACCGCAAAAAGCGATTATCGCGCAGGTAGATTTTTGGCACCCTGTTGCTTAATCAAAATTAAGCAATTGCTTAAAACAAAAAAGGTCAGGCACTAGGTGCCTGACCTGCAAACTTCTGGTCGGGACGACTGGATTCGAACCAGCGACCCCTTGACCCCCAGTCAAGTGCGCTACCAAGCTGCGCCACGTCCCGAAGCTTTTGTTTGTTGCTCTGCTCTCGCTCGCAACAGGGAGTATATTAACCCGAAACTTTGGCCTTGCGCAAGAACTTTTTTAATTATTTTTGAGCAAGTCCAAAATTGTATCTGCGAGCTGGGCTTTTGTTAGCACAGGAAGTTCCTGCATCCCTGCTGTGCTCACAATCCAAGCCTTATTGGTATCGGTTCCAAAGCCCGAATCGGCGCGCGAGACATCGTTGGCGATGATCGCATCGCATCCCTTGCGGGCCAATTTACGCTCAGCGTACTCCATGACGTTATCGGTCTCGGCTGCAAATCCGATCACACGACGGTCGCCCTTCTGGCGCGAGAGCTCAGCCAAAATATCAACGGTCTCGACGAGTTCGATGCGATCCAAGCGTTCGTTGGCCTTTTTGAGCTTGTGGTCCGCAGGGGACGCGGGGGTGTAGTCGGCGACGGCCGCGGCGCAAATGGCAGCATCGGCCGTCTGAAAGGCGCTCAGCGCCGCCTGAAGCATCTCTGCGGCGGTCTGCACGCGCACGCACTCCACGCCGCGGGGAACATCGAGCGATGTCGGCCCCAGCACAAGCGTGACCGCAGCACCGCGGCGAGCGGCCTCCCCCGCCAGGGCGATGCCCATCTTGCCCGACGACCGGTTGCCGATGAAGCGCACGGGGTCGATCGGCTCGTGCGTGGGGCCGGCGGTAATCACGACGCGCTTGCCCGCCAGGTCCTGCGGCACGGGATTGAGCACCTCGCAGACGGCCTCGACGACGTCCTCGGGCTCGCTCATGCGCCCCGTGTCCACGTCGCCGCAGGCAAGGTAGCCACTGCCAGGTCCCACCACATGGACGCCACGGTCGCGCAACGTGGCCATATTGGCCTGCGTCGCCGGTGCCTTCCACATGCCGTTGTTCATGGCGGGGGCGATCACGATGGGTCGCGGCGTGGCAAGCAGCGTGGTGGAGATGAGGTCATCGGCGATACCGTTGGCCATCTTGGCGATGATATTGGCCGTCGCGGGCGCCACGATCACCAGATCGGGCTCCTGCGCCAGCGAAATGTGGTGGATGGGGTCGGAGGGGTCGTCGAAAAGGCCCACCGCGACCGGCTCGTTGGTGAGCGCGCGGAACGTGAGCGGCCCCACAAACTCCGTGGCATGCTCGCTCATAACGACCTTGACGCGCGCGCCGCGCTTTTGCAGCAGGCGCACGATATTGCACGTCTTATAGGCGGCGATCCCGCCGGTAATGCCCAGCAGGATCGTTTTTCCCTCAAGTTGCATTGAATTGTTGGGTGCCGCCGTCATCGTTAGGCTTCCTTGTTGGGGAGTACGAGCAGGCGGTGGCAGTACGGGCAGTGCGTAATCTCACTACCGTCGTGGTTGAGGTCGCTCATGGACGACGCCTGCAGCGCGGTGTGGCAGACCGTGGGGACGTTGCCCTTGATGGTCTCGACGGCCAGGCCGCGGAACTGCTTGAGCAGGTGCTCGTAATCGGCGAGCACATCGGTCGGCAGCGTGGCGGCAAGCGCGGTGCGCTCCTTGGTGGCGGCATCAATCTGAGCCTGGAGGTCGGTGGCCTTGGAACGGGCGGCCTTGGTGTCGGCCTTCACGCCCTCCTCGAACTTGGCGATGATGGCCTGCGCACGGGCTTCGCGGTCGAGCGCCTCCTTATGGGCGATGACGACGTCCTTGCGGGTGTGCTCGATCTTGTCCAGGCGCTTGGCCAGGGTGGCGAGCTCGTTCTCCAGGTCCTGAACCTCGCGGTAGTCAGATCCGTCAACGTGGCGCTTCTTGGCGGCCTCGATGGCGTTATTGGTCTGGATCTCGGTGGTGTTGAGATCGTCGAGCTCAATATCCAGGTCCTTTCGTTGGGCGTAGAGCTTGGTCATCTCGGCCTTGAGCTTAACGTAGGTCTTGCGCTTGGAAGCGAGCTCCTTGAGCTCCGGCATATTGGCAAGTTCGCTCTTGTTGCGGGCGAGTTCCAAATCGATCTGTTGCAGCTTGAGTAGCGTAGCGCCGGCGCTCATAAGTTCTCTCCTTTTGTCACAGTCCACCATTGGCAAGGGTTCAGTATTTTAATCGCATGACGGGGGTCGACCCCGGCATCAACTGCAGAGTTCATCAAGATATCAACGAACGGCTCCTCGGAGCGGTCGTGACCGAGCAAGATCACCGGCAGCCCGCGCAAGGCAAGGTCTTGCGCCACGTGGTAGCCCGCCTCGCCCGTCACGATGACATCTGCGCCGGCGGCGATGGCAAGCTCACCAAAATCGCCGAGGGATCCGCCCAGAATGGCGACAGTGCGACACGGGCAATCGGCCTCGCCCCATACGCGCGGGTCGCTGCCATAGGCCATGGCGGCACGGTTGGCGAGATCACGCAGATTGCAGGGATCGTGGAGAGTTGCGAGTGCACCCAGACCGGTGAGCTCAGGTTCGTCCACATGCTCCAGCGAGCTCATGGGCTCAGCGCCCAGCAACTCACCCAGGCGAACGCGCGCCTCATGCGAGCGGTCCAGGTTGGTGTGGAGCGAGATAATGCTCACCCCGCAGCGCGCCGCCTCGTAGAGCGCAGCGCTGCACTGGGGTCGCGCGGAATCGGCCGGACAAAAGGCCTCGGGCGCCTTGATATAGATGGGATGATGCGTCAGCAGCACGTTAGCGCCGGCCTCGAGAGCGCGGTGCACGTTGGCCTCGGTCGCGTCGAGTGCGCAGGCAACACCGGTGATCTTGGCAGCAGGATCTCCCACAGATAGCCCAACATGATCCCAGCCCTCGGCGTCCGTCTTGGGATAGCGTGCCAGCAGTGCACGTTCGAGCTCGGAGACGATCATGCGGCACCTACGATCGAGAGCAGCGTTTGGGCAAAGTCGTCCAGATCGCCCGGATTCACGCGGTCATCGAAGGAAATGCGCAGTGCGCCCAGCGCCTGCTCGCGGCCAATGCCCATCGCGCTCAATACGTGGCTGGGGTCCATGCTGCCGCTCGAGCATGCCGAGCCTGCCGACACCTCAAAGCCGGCGGCGTCGAGCTTGATGATAAGCTCCTCGGAGTCCATGCCGTCAATGTAGATCGATACCATGCCGGGCAGACGGTCGGCCTGCGTGTAGTCGCCCATGGTGGCGTGAATGCGCGGATGGGCCGTAAGCGTGGCGTAGAGCTTGTCGGAAAGGGCTTGCAGCTTCTCGCGCTCCTGGGCCACATGGGGCGCGAGCGTGCGAGCGGCAGCGGCAAAGGCCAGCTGCGTGCGCAGGTCCTGCGTGCCGGCGCGACGTCCGGCTTCCTGTCCGCCGCCAAAGATGCGGGGGCGCAGCGGCGTGCGGGTCTTAACGTAAAGTGCGCCGGAGGCCACGGGGCCGCCAATCTTGTGGGCAGCAACGGACATGGCATCGACGCCCAACTCGGTGGCATTGAGCGGAATGTGCAGATAGCCCTGGATGGCGTCGGTGTGGAACAGGGCGCCCTCGGTATGCGCGGCCGTGGCTAGCTCGCGGATGGGCTGCACCACGCCTGTCTCGTTGTTTGCGGCCATGATGCTCACGAGCGCGACGTCGTCGCCGAGCAGCTCGATGAGCGCGGCGGGCTCGATGTAGCCCGCACGGCAGGGCTGCACCAGGTCGACGGTAAAGCCGGCGGCACGCAGCAGCGGCAGGTTGTCCAGGATCGAATCGTGCTCGATGGCAGATACGATCACGCGGTTACGCTTGCGGTCGCGCTGGCGAGCGCCTTCGGCAAGACCGAGCAGTGCCAGCTGGTTGGCCTCGGTGCCGCCGTTGGTCAGGATGATCTCGGACGGGCGGACGCGCGCGCCAAAGCTACGGGCGATCTCGCGACGAGCGACTTCCAGACGCGCGGCAGCCTTGCGGCCGAGCGAGTGCAGAGAGTTGGGGTTGACGCCCGCAAGCTCGCTATCGTCGTACTCACGCTGCGCAAGGAGCGCCTCGGCGCGCATGGGCGTCGAGGCGGCATAGTCAAGATTCACGGGTATGCGGTTTTGACCTGCGGTCATAAGGGTTTATGCCTCCTGTGCAGCCTCGTTGCCTAGCTTTTGCAGCAGCGTAACCTCGGCAGCGGGATCTTCGGACTTAAATACGGCGGAACCGGCCACCAGGACATCGGCGCCGGCCTTGACGACCTCGGCGATGTTCTTGGAAGAGATGCCACCGTCGACCTCGATCATGGGCGACACGCCGTGGCGCTCGCACATGGCCTTGAGCTCGTGGAGCTTAGCGATGGTGCCCGGGATAAAGCTCTGGCCGCCAAAGCCCGGGTTCACACTCATCAGCAGCACGATATCGACGACCTCGATGATGCTCTCGAGCACGCAGACAGGCGTTGCGGGGTTGAGCACCACGCCGGCCTTGACGCCGCGCTGCTGCAGGTGCGTGAGCGTGCGGTGCAGGTGCGTAGAGGCCTCGTAGTGAACGGTGATCATATCGGCGCCAGCATCGGCGTACCAATCGACGGTCTCGTCGGGGTTCGACACCATGAGGTGCGCGTCGACCGGCACGTCGGTGGAGCGCTTGACGGCCTTGAGGATGTCAACGCCAAAGGTGAGGTTGCCGGTAAAGTGACCGTCCATCACGTCGAAGTGCACAAAGTCGGCACCGGCGATCTTGTCGAGGTCGCCTTTGAGGTTGGCCATATCGGCCGAAAGGATGGACGGAGCGATTTTAATGGAACCCATAGTAGAAGCCTTTCTGCGCTAGTCGGTGAGTCCGTAGAACTCTTGAGAGGGGACGCGGTCGGTGAGAATTTCGAGCGCCCTATCCAAAGTAACACCGTTATAGAGCGTTTGCTCCACGGCAAAGGTGAGCGGAATGTCTACGCCCAGTGAACGGGCAAGCTCGCTGACGCTGCGGGCCGCAACGGCGCCCTCGACCACCATGTGCGTGCGCGCCTGGTACTCGTCGAGCGACACGCCGTGGGCAAATTCGTAGCCAAAGGTACGGTTGCGCGAATGCTCCGAGGTACAGGTGGCGATGAGGTCGCCCATGCCGGCAAGGCCCATGCAAGTCATGGCCTGCCCGCCGCGGGCATGCACCAGTCGGCTGATCTCGGCCAGACCGCGCGTCATGATGAGAGCGAGCGTGTTGTCGCCCGCGCCGGAGCCGGCGGAAATGCCGCACACGATGGCGATGACATTCTTCATGGCGCCGCAAACCTCGACGCCGGTCATGTCCTGCGACAGGTAGATGCGGAAGGCCGTGGATAGGAGTAGGTCCTTAAAGGTCTCCCCTATCTGAGGGTCTTCGCTGGCGATGACGGCGGCAGAAAGTCCGCCGCGGCAGATCTCCTCGGCATGGTTGGGGCCCGAGAGTGCCGCCACGCGCGCCTCGTTGCCGATCTCGCTTGAAATGACCTCGCTCATGAGCAGTCCAGATTCGGGCTCAATGCCCTTGGTGAGGCAGAGTACCGGGGTGTCGGCGGCGATGAAGGGGGCCGTCTGATGGCATACACTGCGCAGATGCGTGGAGGGCACGGCAAAGATGATGGCATCGGCGCCCTTGAGTGCCTGCGACAGGTCCGTGGTGGCGACGACGTTGCCGGGCAGCTCGTAGTCCATCAGATACCGGGGATTGCGGTGCTCGCCATTGATGCCGGCGGCCGTCTGCTCGCTATGGGCCCACATGATCACGCGCTCGGCTCGCGCGGCGGCAAGGCCGGCGACTGCGGTTCCCCAGGAGCCGGAGCCAATCAGCGCAACATCCATGACTCTCTCCTACTTATCGTCGGGCTCGGTGACGCGCTTGGTAAACGAGAGCTTGGACTCCTTGCCCGTCATGAGCTTTTTGATGTTCGCACGATGGGCCCACACCACGGTGATGCCGATCAGCGCCATGCAAAACTTAAGTCCCAGGCTGCTATACGGAAAGACCGCGCAGGCAGCGATGGGAAGACCGATGGCGGCGACAAGCGAGCCTACCGACACGTACTTGGTGATGGCAACGGCCACGATAAACATACCCAGCAGCGACAGGCCAATGGGCCAGTACCAGGCAAGAATCGCGCCCAAGCCCACGGCGATACCCTTACCGCCGTGGAAGTTGAGGTAGGGCGAGAAAATGTGTCCCCAAACGGCAGCCAGGCAAATGACGCCGAGCATCCAGTCGCCGGCGGCACCGGGAGCCATGATGCTCACAGGAAAGCCGTAGCCCACGCTCGCGATGAGCGGACGCGCGATAAGGACGCAGATGGCGCCCTTCAGGCAGTCGAGCAGCAGCGTGAGCGCGGCCACCTTGGGGCCGGCCACGCGCAGGGCGTTGGTGGTGCCGATGTTGCCGGAGCCCGCCTTGCGAATGTCCGTGTGGTTGAACACGCGGCCCAGGATCAGGCCAAACGGAATCGCTCCGATAAAGAACGAGACCACGGCGCAGATGGCGGTCAGCAGGATCGGATTAAGCATCCTTTTGCTCCTTCTTCCTAAAGAAGAGTCGAATGGGCGTACCGGAAAAATCGAAGGTCGAGCGCATGCGGTTCTCCACGTAGCGCTGGTAGGTGTCGTTGACCAGGTCGCTGTGGTTGACAAAGAACGTAAACGTCGGCGGGTTGACGCCCGTCTGGGTCACGTAGTGCATGCGCAGGCGGCGCTTGCCGTCCACCACGGTGTGGCCAAACTCGCGCAGGTCGGTGAGGAACGTGTTGAGGCGCGAGGTGCTGATCTTTTGCGAGCGCGTCTTCTCGGCAGCGTCGACCATCGCCCAGATCTTCTCGACGCTGCGGCCGGTCAGGGCAGAGATGCGCAGGTACTGGGCCCAGGGAGCCATGACGCCCAGACGGCGGTCGACGGTCTCCATGCAGGCCTCGCGCTTGCGGTCATCGTCGAGCAGGTCCCACTTGTTGAGCAGCACCACGATGGCGCAGCCGCGCTCGATGGCCAAGCCCATGACCTTCTGGTCCTGCTCGGTGACACCCACGGAGGCATCGACGACGAGCAGCGCCACGTCGGCGCGGTCGATGGCGCGCAGGCCGCGGACCATGGAGTAGTACTCGATGTTCTCGTATACGGTGCTCTTCTTGCGAATGCCCGCGGTGTCGACCATGCGGTAGTGCTTGCCGTTGCGCTCGACGACGGTGTCGATGGCATCGCGCGTGGTGCCGGCGATGTTCGACACGATGGAGCGGTCGGCGCCCAGGATGCGGTTGAACAGCGATGACTTGCCGGCGTTGGGGCGGCCGATGATAGCGACGTTCAGCGCGTCGGGGAATTCATCGGCGACCTCGTCCTCTTCCTCGGGGAGCAGGGCCACGATATCGTCGAGCAGGTCGCCCGTGCCATGTCCGTGCAGGGCCGACAGCGGCGTGGGCTCACCGATGCCAAGTGAATAGAACTCCCAGATGCTGTCGTTCTCGCGATCGGGGTTATCGAGCTTGTTCACCAACAGAAAGACCGGCTTGTCGGAGCGCTTGAGCATGCGGGCGACCGACTCGTCCTCCTCGGTGACTCCGGTGCGGCCGTCGACCACAAATAGGATGACGGCGGCTTCCTCGGCGGCGGCGAGCGCCTGATCGCGGATGGACGTGGCAAACACGTCATCGCTCTTGAGCGGCTCGATGCCGCCCGTGTCGACGATGGTGAACTCGCGGCCGTTCCAATCGGCCGTGTGATACGAACGGTCGCGCGTGACGCCGCGGGACTCATGGACGATGGCGTCCGAGGTCTGGGCCAGGCGGTTGACGAGCGTGGACTTGCCCACGTTGGGGCGTCCGACGACGGCGACGATAGGTTTCATCTGCTCTCCTTTAATGGGTAGGGTCAGTGGAATTAGTAGAGTCGGCAGGCACAATGCCAAGAATGTGCTCCAGGGTATCGAGCAGCTCATGCGGCATGGTCGATACCACATGAACCTCGGCGCCGCGACTGGTAAGGCTTGCGAGTAAATCGTCACGATGATACTCGTCAAGCGTCATGCCGTCAGCGTTGAACATGAGCTTAGGCACAAAGAGCATAACCCCCGACAGGTCTTGCGGCAGCTGCTCAAGGATATCGCTCGCGACGATGAGGCCGGTCACGTCCACGTTACCGCCAAAGTAGCGGTTCTTGATGGCCGTGACGGTGCCGGCAAGGCCCTGTGGAGACTCCACGAAGCGCGCCACGGTATCGCGTGCGCTGGCGCCCGAGAGACATACCAGGTGCTGGTTGCGGGCGGTCATAGCCTTGCGAACGCGGGCAAGGCGCTTGGCGTCGACGGCAAGGACATCGTCTGTCTCGTCCAGATACGAGCGGATCATGCCGATGCCGTCGTAGTACTGCGGGTAGCCGTCGTAGAAATCGGCCTCGGGCGGCTCGATGCCGGCGTCCAGATAGAACTCGTCGCTCATCTGGAAGGTATGGCGGCCAAAGCGCTCGTAGGCACGGTCCTGGAAGGGCCGGATCATGGCGATGGTCTCGCGTGCTAGCTCGGGCTTGTCGCTGTAGGACCAGCTAAAGCGGTTCTGATGCTTGGTAAAACCGAGCGGCACGATGCCCAGGCTGGTGATCTGCTCGTGCTCCTCGCAAAAGCGTAGGGTCTTTTCCAACTCCTCGCCATCGTTCATGCCGGGGCACAGCACAATCTGCGCGTGAATCTCGATACCGGCAGCCATGATGGCCTCGAGCACGTCCATGCCGCGCTGGGCGTTGCGGCCCATCATGCGGCGGCGAACGTCGGGGCTCACGGCGTGGACCGACACGTTCATCGGACTCATGTTGCGATTTATAACGTTTTGCACGTCCTCGTCGGAAAGGTTCGTGAGCGTGACGAAGTTGCCCTGTAAAAAACTCAGGCGGTAGTCGTCGTCGCGAATGTAGAGCGTGGAGCGACCGCCCTTGGGCAGCATGGTCATAAAGCAGAACACGCAGGCGTTGACGCAGGTACGCATGCCGTCAAATATGGGGCCGTCGAACTCAAGGCCCCAGTCCTCTCCCGGGAAGCGGTCGAGCTCCGCGGGGGTGACAGTGCCGTCGCGCGGATCGAATACCTCCAGCTCGACGGTGTCGTCATCTGCCTCCCAGAGCCACACGATCATATCGGTCAGCCGCTCGCCGTTGACCGTGAGCACGCGCATGCCCGGCTCGATACCCACATCCCATGCGGGCGATTCGGGACGCACGTTCTTAACGAGCGCGCCCTCACCCGGCTCGGGGTCGCGGCTGCGCCCGTAATCGGCCACCTCGGCGGCGTATGCGGGTACGGTCTGGTCCATGATTAGCGGCAAAGCTCCTTGATGCGCGCAACGGCGCGCTCGATGTGTTCTTGCGGGGTGGAGGCTCCGGCGGTGATGCCGATGTGGTGCGCGTTGGCAAACCATGCGGCCTCAAGCTCGGAGGCTTCCTCGATGTGATGCGTGCGCTCGCAGGCATCGGCACAAATCTGCGCCAGGCGGCGTGTGTTGCCCGAATTTTTGCCACCCACGACGACCATGCAATCACAGCGGTTGGCGAGGGTTGCCGCCGCTTGCTGGCGCTCGCTCGTGGCTGCGCAGATGGTGTTGATCACGCGCAGTTCCTGCACGCGCGGGGTGATGGAGGCCACAACCTCGGCCAGGTTCTGTGCGGTTTGGGTGGTCTGCACAACCAGGCCCACCTTGCCCTTGAGCGACAGCTCGTCGGCGTCGGCGGCGCAGCTCACGACTTGAGCGTCATCCCCGGCGTGGCCCAGGATACCCTCGACCTCGGGGTGGCCCGGCTCGCCCACGACGACCACGCGGTAGCCCTCGCGCACAAGGCGCTCGGCGGCCACATGGACCTTCTTGACGTAGGGACAGGTGGCATCGACCACGGTAAGGCCGCGCTCGCGAGCGGCGTCGATGACCTGCGGCACCACACCGTGCGCGCGGATAATCACGGTGCCCGACGCAGCGTCGTCCAAGGTGTCTGCCAGACCGACGCCCGCCTCGGCGAGCTCGCGCACCACGATAGGGTTATGGATGAGCGGACCCAGCGTGTGGACCTGAGCGCACTCCCCTGCCTGCGGTGCGGCGGCCAACGCCATGTCGAGCGCGCGTTGCACGCCGTAGCAGGTGCCGGCGTGGGCAGCGATTTCGATGGTGGGGATGACTCCCTCAGCGGCGGCCGCGGCGGTATACATGACGTTCTCACACATGGCTAGAACCTGCCCGGATGCTCGTCGCACAACTCGTCGCGCATAGCATAGACGCGGTTCATGGCCTCGGACTCAAACCATGCCAGGCGCTCCTTGCGCTTGAGCTCGGCCGGTGCATCAGATAGCGAGACGGCCTTGCCGGCGCGGATCCAGCACTTTTTGGGGCGCATGAGCTTTTTGCCTTTGGGCGTGATGTCGGACCAGCCACAAATGGCGAGTGGGTTGACGGGAGCCTTGCCCATCTGGGCGATAAGCGCAAAGCCGCCATGGACCTCGGGCTTGATCTCGCGCGAGCGGATGCGCGTACCCTCGGGGAAGATCAGGACATCCTCACCGCGCTGCAGTGCATGCTGGGCGGCGCGCAGACACTTCATGTCGGCGGTGCCGCGCTCGACGGGAATGCCGCCCACGCGGCTAAAGGCCCAGCGCACAATCTTGCTCTTAGCGAACTCGGACTTAAAGATGGGGCGGATGCGGCGGCCGCCAAAGAACAGCGCCGTCTCCACGGCCAAGAGTTCGGCCATTGAGGTATGGTTGCAGATGACTACGCTGCCGCGGCCTTCCTGGCGCTCAAACAGCAGGTCGGCATCCTCGACCTTCCAGCGCCACATAAGCTTGGAGAAGACCCACAGGATGCCCATGACCACGACGACGGTGCCGCGGATGAGCGCCGGGAACTCGGCGTAGGGGGCGTTGTAGTAATCCTCGGGCGTCTGCTTAAACAGGCGCATGGGCTACCTCCTTTGGTTGATGAGGTCCTCGATTATCGAGACGACCTCGTCGATGGTGTGGGCGGTGGAGTCGACGTGCACCGCGTCCTCGGCGGGCACGAGCGGCGCGACCTCGCGGCTGCTGTCGAGCTTATCGCGCTGTTTGAGGGCGTCGAGGGTCTCGTCGACCTCGGCCTCGAGCTGCTCTTCGGTAAGCGGCTGGGCGTCATTTTGGTGACGCTGCAGCACGCGGCGACGGGCGCGCTCGCGCGGGTCGGCGGTCAGGAACACCTTGACCTGCGCGTTGGGGAACACGACGGTGCCGATGTCGCGACCCTCGGCCACGATATCGCGGTCCTCGGCGGCGCGGCGCTGATGGATGAGCATGGCGGCGCGTACGCCCGGGTAGGCCGAGACCTTGGAGACGTTGGCGTCCACCTGCGGGGTGCGGATGGCAGCCGATGCGTCCTGGCCGTCGATGGTCAGGCGCGTGTCCTCGCCGGTGCCGTTGGTAAAGCGGATCTCGATCTGCTCGGCGAGGGCGTCGATGGCAGCCTCGTCGTCCAGGTCGATGCCGCGGTCGAGTGCGGCGAAGGTGACAGCGCGATACATGGCGCCTGTGTCGAGCTTGTTAAAGCCCAGCTGGCGGGCAATCTCCTTGGCGATGGTGGACTTGCCGGAACCGGCGGGGCCGTCGATGGCGACGATCATGTAATGCTTCCTTTCGGTGGTTGACGTGCTGGTATGGTTCGCGGGCGTTGGGGTGCGGCGGGTTGCCTAGCCGGTGTAGCGCTCGCGGTAGGTGTTGCGCTTGGGCGCGGAGCCGTGACTGCCGTGGTGGCGGGTGCGGCTCGCTGTGTTGGTCGCCGGCGCGGTGCCGCGTTTGGAGCTGGCCTGCTTGGGCGGGGTGCCGCCGGCCTTGAGGATCTGCACTTCGCGCTCGGTGAGCTCGCGCCACGAGCCCTTGGCCACGTCCTTGAGCTCCAGGCCGGCAAAGTTGCAGCGATGCAGGCGGATCACCGGGTGGTGGATCTTGCTTAGCATACGCTTGACCTGGTTCTTGCGTCCCTCGCGGATGATGACCTCCACGGCGGTGGTGCCGGGCTTGACGCCTTGCGGAGCCACGGCCTCGGCCTCGCGCGCGCTTATGACGCGGCAGATCGCCGGCTGGCACAGGCCGTCGTCGAGCTCGATGCCGCGACGCAGCGGTTCCAAGTCGCGATCGGTCAGGCGGCCGTCTACCAGTGCCTGATAGGTCTTGTAGACGTGCTTGCTGGGGTGCAGCAGATCCTGCGAAAGGTCGCCGTCGGTGGTAAAGAGCAGAAGGCCCGTGGCGTCGCGGTCCAGGCGACCCACCGGGAAGAGCCCCGGAAAGCGGTCGCGCGGCACCAGATCAGCCACGCAAGGGCGCTCCTGCGGATCGCTCATGGTGGTGAGGTAGCCGGTCGGCTTATAGAGCATCAGGTACACGGCGCCCTGGTTGAGTTTGACGGGCATGCCGTCGACCTCGATATGGTCACGGTCGACGTCGACCTTGGTGCCCAGTTCGGTCGCGACCTGGCCGTTGACGGTCACGCGGCCGGCGGTCATCAGGTCCTCCGAGCCGCGGCGGCTCGCCACGCCCGCGCGCGCCAAAAAGCGCTGCAGGCGCATGGTGTGCGGGTAGACGAGCTGAGCGTCGCCTTTGGGCGCCGTAGCGCCCACGGCGCGTGAGGTACGCGTCTCCCCTGCTTCGTTAGTCCTCGTCATGCATGTCCTCCGAGATATCGCCGGTGGGCAGAAGCTCTGCGTCATCGGCGTCCTCAACATCGGTATCGATCAGTTCGCGCTCTTCGTCCAGGTCCTCGGCCTGCTCCTCGAGCGTGGACTGAATGCTGCGGCCGCTCAGGCGCTCGCGGATAAACTGGCGCGACTGCTCGTCGGGGGCAAACTGCTCCAGATCGGGCAGGTCGCGGGTGGAGCGCAGGCCGAACTTCTCCAGGAAGGCGTTGGTCGTGCCGTAGATGATGGCCTGACCGCGCTCGGGGTCGCGGCCGAGCTCGCGCACCAGGCCCTTGTCCACGAGCGACGCGATGACGCCATCGGAGTTGACGCCGCGGATGCCCTTGACCACCTCGCGCGTGACGGGCTGGTGGTAGGCGATGACGGCGAGCGTCTCGAGCGCCGCCTGCGACAGCTTTTGCGTATCCCAGCTCAGCACATAGGCCTCGACCACGTCGTGGTAGGCGGGGTGCGTAAACAGGCGCCAGCCGCCGGCGACCTCGCGCAGCTGAAAGCCGCGGTTGGCCTCCTCGTACTCAACCTTGAGCTCGGCCAAAAGCGAGGCGCACTCGCCGGGGGCGATATCCAGTGCGCCGGCCAGCGCGGGCGCACTCACCGGGTCACTCGACACCAGCAGCAGCGCCTCCAGGGCGCCTTTGAGGCTGTTTGCCTCCAGCGTGGAAAGGTTTGACATGGTTGGTCGCTCCTATTCGGTGAGCTCGGGGCCCTCGCCGGGCACGTATGCCTCGGCGCCCTCGACGCGGTTGATTTGAATGGTTCCAAAAATCGTGTCCTGGCTCAGCGTAAGCGAGCCGCGCTTGGCGAGCTCGAGCATGGCCAGGAAGGTGACGACGAGCTGCTCGGTGGTGGCGTCGCCGTCTAACAGCTCGCGGAAGGTGCAGGTTTGGTGCGCCATGGTAAAGCGGTCGACCGAGGCCACCGTCAGGTCGAGCGGCACGCGATGCGGTGCCACGTGCTCGGCCTCCAACAGGAAGGTCTGGCGCTTGCCGTCCAGGTCGGCACAGATGACGGCCAGGCCGCGCAGGGTAATGCCGGCCAGGTAGTCGGGCATAAGGCCCAAGAACTCGGGGTCGGGGCCGGCAACGCGCGGATGCATGCGGCTCTCGGCCTGCATGCGCGCGCCAAGGGCCGCTGCCGCGCCCTTAAACTGCTTGTAGGCGATCAGGCGCTGGATCAGGACCTCGCGCAGGGCGTCGCCATCGAGCGCACTGAGTTCCTCGAGGTCTTCGTCGTCCTCGTCATCGTCGACGGATTTGCTGGGGGCCTCTTGGGGTACCAGCGAGGCGGCCTTAATGTCCAAAAGGGTTGCCGCGACCAGCAAAAAGTCGCTCGCCACGTCCAGGTCCAGTGCCTCGATCCGCTCGACCTCTGCTAGGTACTGCTCGGCCACCTCGCTGATCGAGATGGCGCCGATATCAACTTTTTGGCGGGTTACCAGCTGCAGCAGCAGGTCGAACGGTCCGCTGTAGACCTGCGTCGACACGCGATACGACATCTTCGACCTCCTTTGACGGCGCCTTCGCGGCGCGGTTTGGGTGCATGTTGCGACCGTTTTGCACGGTCGACCTGTAAGTTTACCCTAGATGCCGGCGATTGCGAAGTTAAGCAGCCGCTCAGCCAGCGGATACACGGTAACGTCGAAATAGCGGCCGATCACGTCGATGCCGGTCCACATGGGCAGCAGATACAGCACGATGATAAGGATCGGCATGGCGTACTGCTGCAGGCGGTAATAGTTGACGAGCGCCTTGCCTTTAAGGAACGGGACGATGATCGACGAGCCGTCGAGCGGCGGGATCGGGATGAGGTTAAAGAACGCGAGCGACAGGTTGACCACGATAAAGGTGGCGCCGAAGTTCATGATTTGGGACGCCATGGCAAAGGACATGCTGGCGTAGAGGTTGCCGTACGCTGCATGCATGAGGGCGGCCGCGAGACATGCGAGTGCGATGTTCGATGCAGGGCCGGCCGCACTCACCAGGACCTCGTCGCGCTTGGGGTGCTTAAGGTTGTTGAGGTAGACCGGCACGGGCTTGGCAAAGGCAAACACCGGGCCACCGGCGGCGAGCATGAGCAGCGGCAGGAGTACGGTACCGAACGGGTCGATATGGTTAAGCGGGTTGAGTGAGACACGGCCGCGCGAACGGGCCGTCTTGTCGCCGAGCGCCCAGGCCGCGGCGGCGTGTGCGCTCTCGTGGATCACGATGCCAACGATGACGGCAACGGCACTGGCGAGCAGGTTCATCAGGTAGCTGCTGGACATGGCGCTCCCCTAGCGGACGCGGCGCGAGGCGCGCGTGAGCAGGTAGTCGGCCACAAACAAAATGACGGCTACGATGGCGTAATCCAGACGGAACACGCCGCCAAAGGGCGACGTGATGACGCCATAGCCGGCGATGGCGCTCGGCAGCGCGCGCGAGAGCTCGACGACAAAGCCCACGATCTGCAGTTTGGCGGTGAGGCCGCTAAAGCACAGCAGCACGGTCATCGCGCTCATAAAGATGCCGCAGATGCGGCACGCGATGGCGATGATGCTCATCGCCACGGCAGCGGCTTTACGAGAGTTCACGCGCGGTCTCCTCTTCGATCTGGGTGGAAAGCTCCAGCCATTCGTCCTCGAGCTTGGGCAGCTCTTGCTTAAGGCCGTTATATTCCCCCAGCGCAGCGTTGAACTTGTCCTGATCGGCATAAAGCTCTTCGCTCGCCATCAATTCCATAAGCTCGTCATAGCGGGCGCGCTTTTTGTCGAGCTCGGCCTCGATCTTCTTGAGCTGGTTGCGCACGCCCTTGAGCTTTTTATTGAGTGCGGCGCGGGCCTGGGCCTCGGCACGCTTTTGCTCCTTGGTCTTTTTGCCCTCGGCCGGCTTGGGGGCGGAGACGGGGCTGCTGGCCTGGACGGCACTGGTTTTGGTGGGCTTGGTCGCGACAGGAGCGCTCTCCCCTGCAGCCTCGGCGGCAGCGCGGGCTGCGAGGTCCTCGCGCTTGTAGAGGTAGTAGTCGTAGTCACCGTCGTATACCGTGACCTTGCCGTCACGGATGTCGATGATGCGGTTGGCCACGGCGCGCACCAGGTGCTCGTCGTGGCTGATCAGCACGATGGTGCCGGGGAAGTTTTGCAGGGCGTTCTCGAGCATGTCCACCGAGTCGATGTCCAGGTGGTTGGTGGGCTCGTCCAGGCACAAGAGCGCCTCGGGGGCCACGAGCATCTTGGCCAGGGCCAGACGGGCCTTTTCGCCACCGGAGAGGACGCGGACCTGCTTTTCGATGGAATCGTTGTCGCTAAACAGGAAGGCGCCCAGCAGGCTGCGCTGCTGCGGCACGGTCCACTTGGGCGTGACGGTGTCGATTTCTTGCAGGACGGTGTTGGACTCGGTCATGCCTTCGAGCGCGTGCTGGGCATAGTAGGCCACACCCACATTGGTGCCTAGATCGCGGGTGCCGGTGGTGGGCGGCTCCAGACCGGCGATGATCTTCATGAGGGTAGACTTGCCGGCGCCGTTGGGGCCGACGAGCGCCACATGCTCGCCGCGGTAGAGTTTGAGGTCGATGTCGCTATAGATGTGCTTGTTGCCGTAGGACTTGGAGACGCCCTCCAGGCCCACGACCATGTCGCCCGAGCGCGGCGGGTCGGGGAACTTAAAGTCGATGTGCTTGTGGCCCTCGGGCAGGATGACGAGCTCCTTTTTGATCTGCTCGATCTTGCGGATGCGCTCCTGGGCCTGGGCTGCCTTGGTGGGCTTGTAGCGGAACTTGTCGACGAAGACCTGCATATGGGCGATGTCGCGCTCCTGGGCAGCGCGCTTTGCTCGCATCTGCTCCAGGTTGTCCTCGCGCTGCTTGAGGTAGCTGCTGTAGTTGCCGGTGTAGGTGGTTACGCGGCGGTTCTCGAGCGCGGCGACGTGGTCGACGCAGGCGTCCATGAAGGCGCGGTCGTGACTGACGATGAGGACGGCGCCGTCGTAGTTGGCGATAAAGCCGCGCAGCCACTGGACGCTTTCGAGGTCCAGGTGGTTGGTGGGCTCGTCCAGAAGCAGCAAGTCGGGATGGCGCAGGAAGAGCTTGGCGAGCGCGATGCGCATCTGCCAGCCGCCCGAGAACTCAGAACACGGGCGCTCAAAATCGGTGACCTTAAAGCCCAGGCCGGACAGGATCTTGCGGGCGTTGCTCTCGAGCTCGTAGCCGCCCAGATGTTCAAAGCGATCCTGGACCTGGCCGTACTCGTTAAGGAGTGCGTCGACGTCCTTGCCCTGCTCGGAGAGCTCGGTGATCTGGGCCTGCAGCTCGTTGGCGCGCTCGCCCATGCGACGGATTTCCTTGGCCGCCGCCATGACCTCGGCGAGGATGGTGGTGTCCTTGTGCTCCAGGTTGGTTTCCTGCTCCAGGTAGCCCACCTGGCAGTCCTTTGCGTACTGGACCTGGCCGGCGTCGGGGCTGTCGATGCCCATGATGATTTTGAGCATGGTGGTTTTGCCGGCGCCGTTGGGTCCCACGAGCGCAAAGCGCTCGCCGGGGTTGATCTGGAAGGACGCGCCGCTAAAGAGGACGCGCGCGCCGAAGCTTTTTTCGATCTTGTCGACCAGGAGGATCATGGTGCCGCCTTTGACCTTGTGTGCCTATATGAAAAAAGGCCCCAACTTGCGTTGGAGCCTCATTCAATGCTCGGGTGGAGACGAGGGGGATCGAACCCCTGACCTCTTGACTGCCAGTCAAGCGCTCTCCCAGCTGAGCTACGCCCCCGTGCGAAGAAGTACTATACGGGAACTCGGGCGGCGATGCAAGGACAATTTCGGAAAATATTTTGCGGGCGGCGGCGAGGGAACGCAGCCCGGCCGCGGACGCAGGCGCGGGAACGGGCCGCGAGGCCCCGCGATGCCCTCCTCTCCGGCGCCCTTGGGACATCTCGAATCCCGCGGACCGCCGTTTCTCGCATCCGCGGCGCGGTCCGCCATCCGCCCAACGGCTGTCCTGCCGGCGCCGGGCCCATTATCGGGGCCAACCGCGCCCCCGCACACCCGACGATTCCAAAACCATGCCGGTTTACGGGGCCAGGCCGGGAACCCCCGAGCATGGCGCAATCGGTAAAATCAAAACCGCAGGTAGACGACTTGCACATTCCGCGAAATGCAGTGTATGGACGGCCTGTCCGGGTCCAGCCCCGTAATCCGACATAGTTTTGAAATGATACTTGTCAAATTGCACTAACAATTACGTGGATTTGAACCGGAAACGTTTATCAAAACAATTTGGCAGGCATGTGAAGTGGGAACTTTGACAAAAAGAGGCCGGGCTATTTGCCCGGCCTCTTGATTCTCTGGTGGGCCCTCCGGGATTCGAACCCAGAACCCAGGGATTATGAGTCCCCTGCGCTAACCGTTGCGCCAAGAGCCCTTGTAACGTGGCGGATGTGATAGAGCCCGTCAGAGCAGGCCAACCATCTTGAACCACGACGTGAAATACTACCATGCACGCGGCACCCGTTCAACGCACGATCTTGTCGACCAGGAGGATCATGGTGCCGCCTTTGACCTTGTGTGCCTATATGAAAAAAGGCCCCAACTTGCGTTGGAGCCTCATTCAATGCTCGGGTGGAGACGAGGGGGATCGAACCCCTGACCTCTTGACTGCCAGTCAAGCGCTCTCCCAGCTGAGCTACGCCCCCGTGCGAAGAAGTACTATACGGGAACTCGGGCGGCGATGCAAGGACAATTTCGGAAAATATTTTGCGGGCGGCGGCGAGGGAACGCAGCCCGGCCGCGGACGCAGGCGCGGGAACGGGCCGCGAGGCCCCGCGATGCCCTCCTCTCCGGCGCCCTTGGGACATCTCGAATCCCGCGGACCGCCGTTTCTCGCATCCG
>CATWXC010000018.1:0-32264 GCA_958365315.1 uncultured Collinsella sp. | reverse complement strand
CGGAAGGATGGTGGTTTGATATTGAAGTCCTAACCACGACCGGCAAATCAATCTTTTCCGGTCAAGCCTTCTATCTTCTCCGGCATGTCCGCTGTAGGAGGAAGTAAGTAGCGGATTGAATTATTTTGGAGGAATGAAAATGAAGAAGAAGCTTCTAGGCGTTCTGCTTGCGTTGTGTCTCGCGATGGCACTTGTTCCGATGACAGCTTTTGCAGAAGAGAACGCTCAAAGCAGTAAAACATCAATCACAACAGTAGATGAGCTTTTGCAATTTGCAAAAGCTGTGGACAATGGCGAATACGACGATAAAACAGATGCGGTTGTATCTCTTGATGCAAATTTGGATTTAACCGGTATTGCGTGGACACCAATTGGTAGCACATTTGATGCTGATGGAAATCTGTTGCATTACTTCAGCGGCAAATTTTACGGAAACGGGCATACGATTTCCAATTTAGATTTTTCCGAAAACTATGGAAAGACAGAATATCCGTCCTTCGGATTATTCAGTGAGGTTTACGGCGCTGAAATTTCCGGTTTGACAATTCAAGGCAAGCTGGATGTATCCAATTCGGGGTATGTCTATTTTGGAACGATAGCGGGTGTTGCAGCAGACAGCAAAATATCTGACTGCGTTTCAGATGTGTCGTTCACGGATACAGACAAATATATTAACGGTACTGCGGCTATGTGCGGATATGCAATAAATAGCACGATTGAGTACTGCCAAAACAAGGGGAATTTTTCAATAACGAAGGATGTCAGCTCTTTCCAGACGGGCGGTATCGTAGGCGTTGCTCAAAACAGTACCGTACAGTATTGTGCTAATGCGGGCGAGATGACCTCTTGGACGCCCTGTACCGGCGGAATCGTTGGGCAGCTGTATCAAGCTTCAAAGATTATCAATTGTTATTCCACAGGGAAAATGGTTCCTCTTGGCAACGGAACCACAGATTTCGGCGGCATCGCAGGGACAGTTGGTGCTGGTACAGAAATCAAACATTGTTATTTCGCTGGTGAAATGGATCTATCTCAGTATACTGCCGCTACGCCTTATAAGCGTTTGGGCGGCATTGCAGGCGGTGTTTCTTCTGATACACCTGCTTTTGAAAACAATTATTTCGTGGGAACTGAGAATGTCCCGGCTTGCTTTAAGTACCAGAATGCTGGAACAGAAAAGACCCTTGACTCCATGAAAACGGAAGATTTCTTTAATGAAATCACTGCTGCTGGTGGCAATTATCGATTTAACCCAAATGGCACACCTATTCTGCCAGCACCGAAATATGCAGTTTCTTTTGTTGTAACACCTGCTGAACTGACAAATGTAACCATCAAAGTGAACGGTCAGGTAGTAACAAACCCCGCCAATTTGGAGGCAGGTACTTATCAAGCCGAAGTCAGCGCAGATAATTGCGAGGTTTTCAATTCCAATATTACGATTACGGCTGATACAGCAACTCATACGCAAACCATTGCAATGACTTATTTGCCTGCCGACTACACCAAAGTCGATGCAGCCATTGCCAAAGCAAATACCCTGAACAAAGATGAATACAAAGACTTCACTGCGGTAGAAGCTGCCGTCAAAGCTGTTGTCCGTGACAAGAACATCACTGAACAGAGCGAAGTTGATGCAATGGCAAAGGCTATCGAAGATGCGATTGCTGCTCTTGAGAAAAAACCCGCCAGCACCAAAGAGAAAAAACCTGCCAGCACTAAACCGGGAACAACCGATGAGCTTCCGAAGGCTGGCGATAGAAACAGCCTTGCTTTGTGGATCGCCCTGTTGTTCGTCAGCGGCGGTACAGCAATCCTAACAACCGTTTACGGCGGAAAGAAAAAGCGCAGCGTAAAGTAAAACTTGGTATTTAGCCCAAGGGGCCGTCACTTTCCTATATTCAGACAACCAGTCCGGTGTGCAGCGCCCCGAACCCGAGAGGGCCGCGTGCCCGCCCGCAATATATTTGATTGATCGCGAGTTCCACACGCAAAGAAGGCCACTTAATGTGGCCTTCGTCTTGCGCAGGACTGCCCGAGCAGGCAATCAAATATATTGCGGGCGGGCACGCGGCCCGGTCGGCTTTACGACAGCGCAATACCGCCGAGCCAGCCCCAGCGCACGCCAGAGCCAGTGCCGTAGAACCCAATGAACGAGTCAAGCGACCTCGACGTGATGGCGCCCTCGTTGCTCATAACGATGCCGCCGCCAACATAGATGCCCACGTGTCCGTACAGCAGACCCGGCGTACCGGTGCCGCTGTGCGACGAGTCGGCCACGATCATGCCCACCTGCAGCGCCGAACGATTGGAGCTGTAGCACCAGGCGTTAAACATGTCGCACGCATTGCCGCCAAAGTAACCCACGCCGGCATTACGGAACACGTTGGTAACCCACGCCGCGCACCAGTTCTGGCCAGGCGAAGGCGTGGAGTAGCACGCGTTGACGACAGCCTGCTGCTTGCCCGAGCCGGCATTCTGTTGCGGAGTTCCGGGCGCATACGATCCGCCACCCGAGCTTGAACCACCCGAGTAGGAATTGTTCTTGTTTGCGGCAGCCGCGGCAGCGGCAGCCTTCTTGGCAGCCTCCTCGGCCTGAGCGGCAGCAAGAATCTCGGAATCGCGCTGGGCCATGAGCTCCTTGACATCGTCGGAGAGGCCGTTCAGAACCGTCTGGACCTCCTGCTGCTTGGCCTGCATGTCCTGCATCTGAGCAGTCTGCTGGTCCTTGAGCTTCTCCAAGTCGGCTTTTTGCGACTCGAGCTCGGACTTCTGTGTATCGAGCTCTTTCTGGATGGTCTGAATGTCCTCAATGGCGTCACGGTCGCTCTTGTTGATCTTCTCGACGTAATGCGCGTTGGCGACGAGCTCCTCAAACGAGCCAGAAGCGAGCAGCAACGACAGGATATTGGTACCGCCCGACTTGTAGCTTGCCGCCACGCGATCGGAAAGGTCGCCGCGCTTCTCTTTGAGCTCGGACTTCTTGGTGTCGATCTGAGCCTGCGTCTCGTCAATCTGGCCCTGTACGCCCTCGATATCGCTGAGGGTCTGGGCATTCTTGTTGGCGAGCGTCGCGTACTCATTAGCGATGCTGTCGAGCTGGGCCTGGACCTCGTCGAGCTGGGCCTGGGCGGCATTCAGTTTGTCGGTGGTTTCTTGGCTGGCCTCAGCCGCATGGGCGCGGGCGGGCAGGCCAAAAAGAACAGCCGCGGAAGCGGCGCCGAAAAGAGCCTTAAGGGCAGTGCGGCGCGAAAGCTCCTGCGTAAAAATGGAATCGTTGTTCGGTGACATATGTACTCCGTTACATGCTTATTTATATGTCGCTCAACTCAAACATATTAACGCACATCGCGCTTGTCCCAACTATTTCCACGAACGGCTGGAAAAGTATGGTCAGCGGCTCGCAAATACGCCCCACACCAAAGGTAAGAATTATGCAAATAACACCCTATGAGTACGTTAACATCAATCCTCTGGTTTTCCTGACCCGCGTGTTTTGGGCGCGCCCAGCTGCGCTATACTCCCCTCAAGAAGTGTTCCTGATTCGATAGGAGACTACATGTCCAAAGCACTCGACCCCAAAGACACCTGCGTCCTCGTTACCGGCGGCGCCGGCTTTATCGGCTCGCACACCGTCGTTCAGCTGCTCGAGGGTGGCTACCAGGTTGTCGTCGTCGATGACCTCTCCAACTCCAGCGCCGTTGCCATCGACCGCGTCAAGACCATCGTGGGCGACGAGGCCGCCAAGAACCTCACCTTCTACGAGGCCAACGTGCTCGACCGCGATGCGATGAACAAAATCTTCGATACCCACCAGATCGACCGCGTCATCCACTTCGCCGGCTTTAAGGCCGTTGGCGAGTCGGTGAGCAAGCCCGTCGAGTACTACCACAACAATATCGAGAACACCCTGGTGCTCATCGACGTCATGCGCAACCACGGTTGTAAGTCCATCATCTTCTCGAGCTCTTCGACCGTCTACGGCGATCCGGACAATCCGCCCGTCACCGAAGAGGACCCCAAGAAGCCCGCGACCAACCCCTATGGTTGGACCAAGTGGATGATTGAGCAGATCCTCATGGACGTCCACACCGCCGACCCCGAGTGGGACGTCGTGCTGCTCCGTTATTTCAATCCCATCGGCGCCCATCCGTCGGGCCTGATCGGCGAGGATCCCAAGGGTATCCCCAACAACCTGGTGCCTTACGTCGCCCAGGTCGCCGTCGGTAAGCTCGAGGCCGTTCAGGTCTTTGGCAACGATTACCCCACCCCCGACGGCACCGGTGTTCGCGACTACATCCACGTGTGCGACCTGGCATCTGGTCACGTTGCCGCCCTCAACTGGATGAACGGCAAGACCGGCGTCGAGATCTTTAACCTGGGCACCGGCACCGGCACCTCGGTACTCGAGGTCGTCGCCGCCTTCTCCAAGGCCTGCGGCAAGGAGCTGCCCTATGTGATCCGCGAGCGCCGTGCCGGCGACATCGCCGCCAACTGGTGCGATGCCTCCAAGGCCGAGCGCATGATGGGTTGGAAGGCCCAGTACGATATCGCGGATATGTGCCGTGACAGCTGGAATTGGCAGAGCCACAACCCCAACGGCTTCGCCGACGCCGAGTAGCCACTCCCCCGCGATAGATTTTTTGGCCCCGGTCTCCAATGTGAGACCGGGGCCTTTTTCATGGCATGCAACCATTCACCGAAATACTTCCAACTTTTTTATCTTGCCTGTACATGTTTAAACAACATGTTCTACAATAGGTACATCGAATCAGAACACCGGGGGCGGACTGTTCTTCCATCGGCAAGCCGACCCCACAACAAAAAGGTTGGTGAGCGCATTCATGGAGCGTGCAAGCGGTGTCCTCATGCCCGTCTCATCTCTGCCCGGCCCTTATGGAATCGGCGGCTTTGGCTGGAATGCCTACGACTTCGTCGATTTCCTCGCCTCGTGTAAACAACACTACTGGCAGATTCTGCCCCTTACGACAACGAGCTACGGCGACTCGCCCTACCAGTCGTTCTCGGCCCGTGCGGGAAACCCCAACTTCATCGATTTTGCCGAGCTTATCGAGGCGGGCTACCTGGAGCAGCGTGACATCGATGGCGTGTACATGGGCTCCGACCCCAGCGACGTCGACTACGGCGCCATCTTTGGTGGCCGCCGCCAGATCCTCGACCGCGCCGCCGAGCGCTTTGCCGCCGACAAGCCGGCCGACTTCGACGACTTTATCCAGGCCAACCAGGACTGGCTCATCCCCTACTGCGAGTTTATGACCGTCAAGGAGGAGTGCGGGCTCAAGGCATTTTGGGAGTGGCCCGCGGAGCTGCGCACCCGCGGCAAGGCTTCCGCCAAGGTCTGCGCCGCCCATCCCGCGCGCATGCTCTACCACCAGATGACGCAGTACTTCTTCGATCGTCAGTGGAGCCGTCTCAAGGCCTACGCCAACGAGCGCGACATCCTCATCATCGGTGACCTGCCCATCTACGTCTCGCGCGACTCCGTCGAGATGTGGGCAACGCCCGAGCTCTTTAAGATCGACGCCGCCGGTAATCCCGTGAGCGTCGCCGGCACGCCGCCTGACCAGTTCTCGGCCACCGGACAGTACTGGGGTAACCCCATCTACGACTGGGACGCCATGGAGGCGGACGGCTTTTCCTGGTGGGAAGGTCGTATCCGCGCCGCCCTCGACATGTACGACGTCATCCGCCTTGATCACTTCCGCGGCTTCGAGGCGTTTTGGGAGGTGCCGTTCTCCTCGCCCGATTCGTCCTACGGTTCGTGGACGCAGGGCCCCGGCCTCAAGTTCTTCAAAACGCTCGAAGAAAAGCTCGGCACACTGCCCATCATCGCCGAAGACCTGGGCTTCCTCACCCCCGGCGTCATCGACATGCGCGATAACTCGGGCTTCCCCGGCATGAAGATCCTGCAGTTCGCCTTTGAGGGCACCAACTCGTACTACCTGCCGCACAACTACATTGCCAACACCGTCGCCTATGTGGGCACGCACGACAACGAGACGGCGCGCGGTTGGTTTGAGGGAACGGCCACCCCGCGTCAGCGCGAGCAGGCGGCCCTGTACACCCACCAGCAGGCCGGCGAGCCCATGGCCGATGCACTCAACCGCACCATCGCTGCCAGCGTGAGCGATACCTGCATCTACACCATGCAAGACCTGCTCAACCTGGGCAACGAGGCACGCATCAACACTCCCGCCACCCTGGGCGGCAACTGGACCTGGCGCATGCTCGATGGCGCCATCACCCGTGAGCTCGAGCACAAGCTCACCGACTGGACCGAGACCTACTTCCGCATCCCGTCGGAAACCGAAATTGAGCTTCCCCAATAGGAGCCACCGCGTCCGACCCCACCCCACCGTGCGGACGCGACCGCTTTTCCCGCGCGAGGCCACCCCAATCCCCTCGCGCGGGCTTCTTTTGAATTTCTGACATGTAGTCAACTCACCACAGGAGGAAACATGCCCCGCATCAATCTTGCGGCTCTTGCCGAGCAGTCCTTTGGAACCTCGCTCGAGCAGCTCGATGACCGTCACATTTATAAGCTGCTGGTCAAGCTCGTGCAGGAGCGCTCTGCTGCCTGTCCGCTCAACAATGGCAAGAAAAAGCTCTACTACATCTCTGCCGAGTTTTTGATCGGCAAGCTGCTCATCAACAATATGATCGACCTCGGTATCTATGACGAGGTTAAGGACCAGCTCACCGCCGCGGGCCACGACCTCAACAAGATTGAGGAGTTTGAGGTCGAGCCTTCGCTCGGCAACGGCGGCCTGGGCCGTCTGGCCGCGTGCTTCTTGGATTCCATTGCCACGCTGGGCCTTACCGGCGACGGCGTGGGCCTCAACTACCATTACGGCCTGTTCCGCCAGCGCTTTGCCGACAATCAGCAGAAGGCCGTCCCCGACGAGTGGCTCGGCGAGCAGGACATCCTGATCGATGACGACCGCTCCTACACCGTCGAGTTTGGCGATTTTGCCGTCACCTCCAAGCTCGTCAACATCGATGTGCCCGGTTATGGCCAGCCCACCAAAAACCGCCTACGCCTGTTCGACCTGGCGAGCGTCGACGACGGCCTGGTCCCCGGCAGCTCCATCGACTTCGACAAGACCGAGATCGCCAAGAACCTCACCTTGTTCCTCTATCCGGATGATTCCGATGAGCAGGGCCGCCTGCTTCGTATCTATCAGGAATACTTCATGGTGAGCAATGCCGCCCAGCTCCTGATCGACGAAGCCGTCGATCGCGGCAGCAACCTGCACGATCTGGCCGACTACGCCGTGGTCCAGATCAACGACACGCACCCCACCATGGTCATTCCCGAGCTCATCCGCCTGCTCACCACCGAGCACGACATTGAGTTTGACGAGGCCGTGACCATCGTACGCTCCATGGTCGCCTACACCAACCACACGATTCTTGCCGAGGCGCTCGAGAAGTGGCCGCTCGCCAGTCTGCAGAAGGTCTCCCCCGCCATCGCCGACATCATCGTCAAGCTCAACGAGGTCGCCAAGACCGAGCACGACGACCCGCGCGTCGCCATCATCGACGAGTACGACACCGTCCACATGGCCCACATGGACATCCACTTTGGCTTCTCCATCAACGGCGTCGCCGCGCTGCACACCAAGATCCTGGAGGATACCGAGCTTCACCCGTTCTACGAGATCTATCCCGAAAAGTTCTCCAACAAGACCAACGGCATCACCTTCCGCCGCTGGATCCAGGGAGCCAACCCCGCGCTCGCCAGCCTGCTCGACGATGTGATCGGTACCGATTGGCGCAGCACCGGCGATCTGAGCAAACTCGCCGAATTCGCTAACGACAAGGATGTTCTTGAGCGTCTGGCCGCCACCAAGGCCGAGGCCAAGGCCATCATGCGTCAGTTCATGGCGCTCGAGCAGGGTGTGACCATTCCCTCCAACGCCATCATCGATGTTCAGGTCAAGCGTATCCACGAGTACAAGCGCCAGCAGATGCTCGCGCTCTACATCATCTGGAAGTATCTCGACATCAAGAACGGCAATAAACCCGAGCACCCCGTCACCATCATCTTTGGCGGCAAGGCGGCACCTGCCTACACCATCGCGCAGGACATCATCCATCTGATCCTGACGCTGTCGCAGTGGATTGCAAACGACCCCGACGTGGCTCCCTACCTGCAGGTTGTCATGATCGAGAACTACAACGTCACCGCCGCCGAGCGCGTGATTCCCGCCGCCGACATCTCCGAGCAGATCAGCCTGGCCTCCAAAGAGGCGAGCGGCACCTCTAACATGAAGTTCATGCTTAACGGCGCCCTGACCCTGTGCACGCTCGACGGCGCCAATGTGGAGATCGCCGAGCTCGTCGGCGACGAGAACATCTACACCTTTGGTGCCTCGTCCAAGCAGGTCGAGCAACTCTACGCCGACGGCACCTACAACGCCGGCGCGCTCTACCGCAAGCCCGGCATCAAACTGCTGGTGGACTTCATCACCAATCCCGCCTTTATGGCGACCGGCAACGCGGAGCGCCTGCAACGTCTGCACGACGACATCAAGGGCAAGGACTGGTTTATGGCCCTGCTCGATATTGAAGAGTACATCCAGACCAAGGAGCGCGTGCTGGCCGACTACGAGGACCAGGACGCCTGGATGCGCAAGGCGCTGATCAACATCGCCAACGCCGGCGCCTTCTCGTCCGACCGTACGATCTCCCAGTACAACGACGAGATCTGGCACCTGAGCTAATTCGCTTCCCTTACCCATCCTCTTGAAAACGGAGTCGCGGCAACGCGGCTCCGTTTTTTGTGCCCATACGCCGCCCCATGACCTGCCTCGACCAAAAATCTCGGCCTGTAACATCTAGCCGGCAAAATTAGGTCTACCTGTTACAGATCAAGACAAACCGGTCCTTTCCCCAGGGTTCATCTCAATCTGTAACATCTAACGTCCGAAATTCGCCCTTACTGTTACAAATCGAGACAAATGGATAAGCCGGCTAAAACAATCTCGTTCTGTAACATGTAGCTGCCGAAATCAGTCCTTCGTGTTACAGATCGAGATGAAAGGACAGACAGCTCGACGCTGTCTCAATCCGTAACATCTAGACCAAATTTGGCCCTCCCCCCTGTTACAGATCAAGACAAACTGACAGATGGACAGCCCCAACACAAAGAAAGGCTCCCCTCTCGCCCAGTGGACGGGAGGGGAGCCTTATATGTGACCACGGCAAAAGGATGGCAAAGCCGCAGTCGCCCAAAAGGAGGGCCTGATTGGATCGGGCCTAGATAAGGTTCTTGCCAGACACCTTATCGAAGAGATGGGTCGCGTTCTTCTCGAACTTGAACCAGATGGTGTCGCCAGCCTTGAGCGCACCCTTGGCCTCAAGGTCGACAACGGGAATGATCAGAACGAACTGGCCATCGGGAGCGGTTACGTGGACATGCTCGGTCGAACCCATGAGCTCGGTCACCTCGACGGTGCCCTGGAGCGCACCCTCCTCGCCCTTGTCGGCAAGCAGAATCTGCTCGGGGCGCACGCCGGCCGTGATTTCCTTCGTGTCGCCGCCGTCCCAGTTGAGAGCAAGCTGAGCGCAGGTCTCGGGGGCGAGCGCTACGTTCATATCCTCGGTCTTGACAGTGAAGCCGTTGCCCGAGCGCACCAGCTGGGCATCGAAGAAGTTCATCTGCGGCACGCCGATAAAGCCGGCAACGAAGATGTTCGCGGGATGGTTGAAGACCTCCTGCGGGGTGGCGATCTGCTGGACGACGCCGTCCTTCATGACCACGATGCGATCGCCGAGGGTCATGGCCTCGGTCTGGTCGTGGGTGACGTAGATGAACGTGCCCTTGATCTCGTGGCGCAGCTTGATGAGCTCGGCGCGCATCTGGTTACGGAGCTTGGCGTCCAGGTTGGACAGCGGCTCGTCCATCAGGAAGACCTTGGGGTCACGCACGATGGCGCGGCCGATGGCGACGCGCTGACGCTGGCCGCCCGAGAGCGCCTTGGGCTTGCGGTCGAGATACTCGGTAATACCCAGGATCTCGGCAGCGGAGCGAACCTTGCGGTCGATTTCGTCTTTGGGGACCTTCTTGAGCTCGAGCGTAAATGCCATGTTCTCGTACACCGTCATGTTGGGATACAGGGCGTAGCTCTGGAACACCATGGCGATGTCGCGGTCCTTGGGAGCGACGTCGTTGACGCGCTTGCCATCGATGAGCACGTCACCCGAGGTGATGTCCTCCAGACCGGCGACCATGCGCATCGTCGTGGACTTGCCGCAGCCAGAGGGGCCAACGAGGACGATGAACTCCTGGTCGTGAACGGTGAGGTTGAAGTCCTCTACAGCGAGCACGCCATCCTCGGTAACCTTGAGGTTGTGCTTCTTCTCCTCGGTCTTCTTCTTTTTGCCAAAGAAGCCCTTCTTTTTGGACTCGTTGTTGGGATACACCTTCTGAACATGTTTGAGAACAATCTCGGCCATGTCTCTACCTTTCGATACGCGGCGCCGCGCTGAGGGGCGCCGCTAAAACTTGCAAAACAGTTACGGCATCAGCCCTTGACGGCACCTGCCACCACGCCGTCGATGATGTACTTCTGGCAGAAGATGTACATGATGACGATGGGGACAACGACCATCATGATGCAGGCCATCATGGGGCCGAGCTCGACGTGGCCGTAGCCGCCGCGGAAGTACTGGATCAAGATAGGAATGGTCTTGTACTTGGTGGAGTCGAGCGTAAGGTAGGGCAGCAGATAGTCGTTCCAGACCCACATGGTCTCGAGGATGCCGACCGAAAGATAGGTGGGCTTCATGATGGGGAGAACGATCTTAAAGAACACCTGGACCGGATTGCAGCCATCAATCATGGCCGCCTCTTCGATCTCGAGCGGGATGTTCTTTACAAAGCCGGCGAACATAAAGACCGCCAGGCCCGCGCCAAAGCCAAGGTAGATAAAGCAGATGTTGAACGGCGTGTTGAAGCCGATGCGGTCCGCCAAATTGGACAGTGTGAACATGAGCATCTGGAAAGGCACGACCATCGAGAAGACGAACAGGTAATAGAAGAAGTTCGAAATCTTGCTGTTGACGCGCACTACATACCAAGCGCACATGGAGCAGCACACCAAAATCAGAACGACCGACGTGACCGTGATGATGAGCGAGTACATAAACGCCGAGGCAAAGCCCTGCTCGTTAAGAGCGTGCACGTAGTTTGCGAGACCGTTGAACGTCTCGGGCGTGAGCAAATCGAACGCCGTGGTGGTGCTGATTGCAGTTCCCTTTTTAAAGGAATTGAGCGCAATCATGAACACGGGGTAGATCCACGCGAGCGACAGAATCGTAAAGAAAATCGAGAGCGCGCGGTTAATAGCCTTATCGCGTTTCATTACTGCTGCACCTCCTTGGACCTCGTGGCCTTAAGCTGGATCATGGAAATAGCAACGACCAGGATACAGAAGATGACTGCCTTGGCCTGACCGATGCCCTGCCATGCGATACCGGCACGCGAATAGAACGTGTTGTAGATGTTCAGGGCGAGCATCTCGGTGGAGTGCGCAGGGGCGCCGCCGGTAAGGGCGAGGTTCTGGTCGAACAGCTTAAATCCGTTGGTGATGGACAGGAACAGGCAGATGGTAATCGTCGGCATCAGATTGGGGATCTTAACCCTCCAGAACGTCTGCCATGCCGTGGCACCGTCAACCTTGGCGGCCTCGATGTAGTCGGACGGAATGGACTGCAGACCGGCGATGTAGATGATCATCATGTAGCCGACCTGCTGCCACAGGGTCAGGATGATAAGGCCCCAGAAGCCGGCAGCGGAGTTAAGGGCGATAAGGTCGGCGCCGATGTTGGAGAGCAGGCAGTTGATCAGAATCTGCCAAATGTAGCCCAGCACGATGCCGCCGATCAGGTTAGGCATAAAGAAGATCGTACGGAAGATGTTAGTGCCCTTGAGCGCCTTGCGGGTGAGCGCCTGCGCAATGGCGAGGGCGATCACGTTGATGAGCACCGTCGACAGGAAGGCAAACGCCACCGTAAAGAAGAACGACGTGGCAAACTGCGGATCGGACAGCGCGCGCACGTAGTTCTCGATACCGACAAAGTGCGTGTTGTTAATGGTAATAAACTGGCAGAACGAGAGATAGAAGCCCTGGATAAAGGGAATCACGAACCCGATCATAAACGCCAGGCACGTGGGCAGCATAAAGAGCGGCCACCAGCGCTTGAGTGCTTTGCCCATAGAAGGGTCCTTTCAATATGCAGGGGGCGGGCAAACCAACGTCTGCCCGCCCCCTGTCGCTAATCAGATAGCTTGGGCAGCAATTGCTTACTCGGAAGCAGCCTTCTCGGTCTTCCAGCCATCCACGAAGGCGTTCTTGACGCCGTCCCACTTGCTGTTGTCGGCAGCATAGGCGATCAGAGCCTGCTTGAGGTTCTTCTTCCACTCCTCGGAGGGGATGTAGACGAAGTCCCAAGCGACGGTCTTCTTACCGTCCTTGGCCATGGCAACGGCCTGCTGCGAGAAGACGTTGGTGGTTTCCTTAGCGCTCTTGAACGGGGCGGTCAGACCCATCTTGTCAGCGATGATGCTGGTGGCGGTGTCAGAGGTGACGCACCAATACATGAAGTCCTCGGTGGCCTTCTGGGCATCCTCGGAAGCCTGGGAGCTGACGCACCAGTAGTTCTCGCCGCCGGAGCACAGGCCCTGGTTCTCCTCGCCGTCAACGCCGATGTAGATGGGCATCATGCCAATCTGATCGTCGGTCATGCCGGCCTTGATGAGGTCGGAGTAGGCCCAAGAGCCATTCTGGTAGAAGACGGCCTTGCCGGTTGCGAACTCGTTGGTGGCGTCGTCGCCGGTCTTGGAAGCAAGCTGCGAAGGATCGCAGGTGGAGTCGGTGATGTACAGGTCGAAAATCTGCTTGAAGTTGTCGAGATACTCGCCCTTGATCTCGTCGTCCTCCTGGTTGTGCTCCTTCTCGAACTCGTAGTAGAGCGGGAGGTTGGCGAGGTGGGTGGTGTAGCGCCAGCTGGAGGAGTCATCCATGCCGGCAGAAGTGAAGGCACCCTCAACGCCAAGCTCGTCCTTGCGGGCCTGGATGTCGTCAGCACAAGCCTTCAGCTTGTCGAAGGAGTTGATGTCCTCGGCCTTGTAGCCAGCCTTCTCGAGCAGCTGCTTGTTGTAGATGATTCCGTAGCTCTCCTGGACCCAGTCGATACCCAGATCCTTGCCATCGGACTGCAGAGCCAGGGAGTCGTCAATGAGCTCACCGCGGAGCTTGGTATCGGACAGGTCGGCGCAGTAATCCTTCCAGTTCTTAAGACCGGTGGGGCCGTTGACCTGGAACAGGGTCGGAGCGGAGCTCTTGGACATCTCGGACTTGAGCTTCTCCTCGTAGGTGTTGGAGGCGGCGGTCACGATCTTGACCTCGACGCCCTTCTCCTCCTTGTACGCCTTGGCGATCTCCTTCCACTCCTTGTCGACCTCGGGCTTGAATTGGAGGAAGTAGACCTCGGCAGCGTCACCAGAAGCAGAGGAGCCGGAGCCGGCGGAGCCACCGCAGCCCACGAGACCCAGACCCAGAACCGCAGCCGCGGAACCAGCGAAGCCCAGGAACTGCCTTCTGCTCATTTCGTTCTTCATTACAATCCACCCTTTCACACCGTGGCGGCACCCTTTGCCGCCGCCTTCGGAGATTGGCTCGGGGACTTTGCCCCTTTTGCTGATTTGTACAATACGCTATTTGGATAGTTGTTTGAACAAGTATTGCTAGAGCGGTAGAAAAACTTCGGTAAACGGTAATTTCAACTTGATACTTGACAAGTTTTGTATAAACAATTATTTGTTATCGAATGCAGAGAAAGCGCCCGGTCAAGCCGATATATCGTCGGCTTGACCGGGCGCTTTCGCGTTGAGGGCATGAGTCTCGTCAGGCTGCGAGCTAGCCGACTATCGCTTGGAATTGACACGGTAATGGAAGATCTCGGGGTGCGTACGGGTGTGCGTCACCTCAAACAAGATTCCATCCGAGGTGTACGACTGGCTCTCCATGACGGCAACGCAGTTGTATTTGCCAAGGTCAAGATAGCTGCAGTCCTCATCGTTGGCAAGCTCGACACTCACCGTACGACGGCTCGCCATCACCTTGACGCCGCACTTGTGCTCCAGATAGCCGTAGATAGAATCCGACGCGACCTCGGGGGTCAGGCCTTTGGCGATCGACTCCAGAAAATAGCCGTGGTCCACCTGGCGAGCGCTACCGTTAAGGCTACGGACGCGCACCACGCGAATCAACTCCTCGCCCACCTTAAAGCCCAGGCGACGAGAGAGCTGCTCGGTGCAGACCAGATGTTCAAAGGACTTAACGTCCGTCGATGCAACGGCATTGTTGCGCTTTGCAAATTCGCCAAACGACTCGACTTCCTCGAGCGCGCCCAGCATGTCGGTTTCGCCCTTGAGCCAAATAACGCGTACGCCCTTGCCGTGTATGGGCTGCACAAACATCTCGTCGGCCAGCATGCTCAAGGCGCGGCGGACGGTATTGCGCGTGCAGTCGAACTCTGCGGTCAGCTCGGCTTCGGTTGGCAGCATCTCCTGAAACGCATAGGTCCCGTTAATGATGCGCGAACGGATCTCGCGGTAGATTCCTTCGTAAATCGCTTTTGGCATGGCTTCACCTCTAATGAATATGTATGGCTAGGCACGATAGCATTTCTTGGGGTTGTTTAAACCGTCTATCGGCAAAGCACGGATTATTTACCGTCGACGGTTCCCCCGACACCCAAATCGGACCGAATCAAAACCGTCAATGCGGCAAGCAGCCAGTCCTCTACAATGAGTTCATTGTTTAAACGTTCTTGCTCGCACAGCATGTTGCATCCGGAAGGCATATTATGCTGCAGAAAATCCAACGCTTTGGCGGGGCAATGTTCGCGCCCGCCATGCTGTTTTCCATATCGGGCCTTATGGTCGGCATCTCATCCCTCGCCACGACCGTAGACATTGTCGGCGATATGGCCACATATGGAACCCCCTGGTACATTTTCTGGAGTATCGTCCAGCGTGGATCGTGGACAGTCTTTAAACGTCTTCCGCTCCTGTTTGCCATCGCGCTGCCCATCGGCCTTGCCCAAAAGCAGCCGGCGCGTTGCTGCCTCGAGGCGCTCGTCGCCTATTTTGCCTACTGCTTCTTTCTGAGCGAAATCATTAAGCTGAGTGGCGACAATCTTGGACTTAAGTACCCGTCGTCTTTGATCCCCGCTAGCGGTATCACCGTCATCGACGGCATCAAGACACTCGACACCGGCATTATCGGCCCGCTTGTGGTCTCGGCAACCGTCGTCGCCATCCACGACCGCTTCTACGACGCCAAGGTGCCCGATTGGCTCGGCACCTTCTCGGGCTCCTCGCTGGTCTACCTCATCAGCTTCTTTGCCGTGCTCGCCCTTGCCGTCATCTCGGCCGCCATCGTGCCTTCCGTATACGCAGTGACTGAGACGCTGCGCCATGCACTTGCGGGCGTCGGCCCCTTCGGCGTAGGCGTCTTTGTCTTTTTAGAACGAGCACTCGAGCCCATGGGGCTGCACCACCTGCTCTACATGCCGATCTACTACGACAACCTGGTCATTAACAACGGCATCTACGCCACGTGGACCAATTTGCTCCCCATCCTCTCCCACAGCACGCGCCCCCTCAATGAGCTTGCGCCATGGGCCGGTTTCACTGCCACCGGCTGGGTCAAGCTCTTTGGCCTTCCCGCCATCGCGGTTGCGTTCTACTCCACCGCAAAGCCCGAGCGCCGCGCTGGCCTCAAGGTCATCCTGGTTCCCGCCATTGTTGCCTCAGTGGTCTGCGGCGTCACCGAACCGCTCGAGTTTCTCTTTATGTTCACCCACCCCGGGCTCTTTTTGCTCTACGCCGTCCTCTCGTCTTGCCTCGCCATGGCCATGAACTTCTTTGGCGTCGTCGGCATCTTCTCGGGTGGCTTTATGGAAATGGCTGCCTTCAACTTTATCCCGCTCATGCGGACGCATGCCGGTTCCTATCTTTTGGCGCTCGGAATCGGACTCATCTTTAGCGCCATCTTCTTTCTGAGTTTTCGAGGTCTTATTCTGACCTTTGACCTTAAAACCCCAGGACGCGAGGACCATATCGCCAGCAACACTGCGCTCTCGCGCTTGACGGGAGATGACGTTGACGAAAAGTGCTCATTCGAAAACAGCGCTTCCGGCGGCCAGGCATCACAAGACCATCTGCTCGCCGAGCAGGTTGTGATGCTTCTGGGCGGCGTCTCCAACATTGTGGGCGCAACCAACTGCGCCACGCGGCTGCGCGTCGAAGTCGTGGACCCTTCCATCGTTGCAGATAACGCGTCGTTTGTCGCGGTGGGCGCCAAGGGCCTCATCATTACGGGCAAGACCGCCCAGGTAATCATCGGCATCTCCGTTCCCCGCGTCAAAGAGCATTTTGACCAGATCATGGGCCTCGAGCCGGGATTTGCGCCCACCACCTCGGCCTCCCCTGCCGCCAGCCCAACCCACAAGCACGGCGATATCTGCTTCTTCGACATTGACGGCACGCTCGCGTGGCAAGACCCCAGGCTCGCCCAAGACCTTCCCGAAGACGAGCGGGACCTCTCCCCCCATCCCAACGAGGCGGTTTCGCAGGCAATCCGCGAGTTTGTCGCCAACGGCAACATGGCCTTTATCTGCACGGGACGCACGCTGAGCTGCATTCATCCTAAGCTGCTCGAGCTGCCGTGGACGGGCGTCGTGTGTCTCGCGGGCGGTTACGCCGAACTCGAGGGACGCGTTGTGCGAAATGCAGCCATAAACCCTGGTCTGCTACAGCGCCTCGCCCCCTATCTCGAGCAATCGGGTGAGGTCATTCGCTTTGAGGGTATCGATCGCGTGGTGCGCATGAGTGCAGATGCCCCCGAGACGTGCGGATACGCACGCACCGTGGGCGACGCCGTCACGCAACTTGAGCACTACAACGCCTATAAAATTCTTATGTCCACACCACTTGCCAACCGCATCGCCCAAGATGAAGAGCTTGGACCTCTGCTCTGTTTCAACGAGCTCGAGCTCGAGGTCACAGAAATCTCGCCTCGTGAGTGCACCAAACGGGCCGGAATCAGCGCCGTGCTTGACGCCCTGGAGTCAGATCACGGCACCGTGTACGGCATTGGCGACGCGAGCAACGACATCGCCCTCATGGATGCGGTCGACGTTGGCATCGCCATGGGCAACGCGCCGGACTTCCTCAAGGAAAAGGCCGACTACGTAACCGACAGCTTCGACCACGACGGCGTCGTCACTGCGCTCGAACACTTTGGGCTTATCTAGCCGAGCCCCTTGCCGCGTTTGCAGCCGCAAGACTCAATCGTCTTCAACCGCCGCGCTCGACGCCCTAATGTGGCAATATGTTGTCTGCATATTGCATCAATGCAACCTAAGAAAGAATGCGAGAACCCGTGTCCAGTCCGTTTACCAGCTTTTTAGCCCAGCACTTTGACCAGATCAACGACTATCTGGCCACGTTCTTTGACGGACAGGCGACCTCTGCCGATATCGAGCACTACCTGTACGCGCCGCTCTCGGCTTTTACGGCCAACGCCGGCAAGCGCCACCGTCCGCTTATCTGCATGCTCGCCGCAACCGCAGTGGGCGGTAGCTTTGAGAGTGCCCGCAGCGCCGCGGCAGCTATCGAGCATTTCCAGTCGGGCGCGCTCATCCACGACGATATCGCCGACAACGGACAGCTGCGCCGCGGCAAGCCCTGCATGCACCTCACCGAGGGCACGGGCCTTGCCATCAACTGCGGCGACCTGGCACTTACCATGGTCACCAAGACGGTTCTCGACGACCCCACGCTCGAGCCCAACGTAAAACTCCGCGTACTCCACGAGCTCACCGAGATGATCGTCCGCACCATCGAGGGCCAGGCGCTCGACTTGGGCTGGGTACGCGACGGGCGCTTTGACATCTCGGTCGACGATTACCTGGACATGGCAACGCACAAGACCGCGTATTACAGCGGAGCCACGCCGCTTGCCACCGGAGCCATCATTGGCGGGGGCAGCGAGGAGCAAATTGAGGCGCTGCGCGCCTTTGGCCTGCACACCGGCCTTGCCTTCCAGATCCAAGATGATCTGCTCAACTTAATCGGTACCAAGGAGGCCGCCAACAAGGACTTCCGCACCGACATCACCGAGGGTAAGCGCACACTCGTTGCCGTGCACGCCCTGTCTGATGAGCGCTATCACGACGAGATTGAAGCGATCCTCTCCTCGGGCACCGAGGACCCCGCGCAGCTCGCGCGCGCCGTGGAAATCTTCCAGGAGACCGGCTCTATCGATTACGCCCACGCCTACGCGCTGGACCTGACCGCCAAAGCCAAGGCCGCCATCGAGGACGTTTCGCTCGACCCACATGCACGCGAACTGTTCCTCTCCATGGCAGATTTCTTTGTGGAGCGCCTTAACTAGCGGGGGTTATAAAACCTGTCAGCAGCGTATTTGGGTACAACTTGCTACACTGTTGAGTGCATGTTTATGCATCCCTTTGCGTTGTCTATCCGACACACGCTCAAATAGTACGAATGGTACGCCGAAAGGGGTTCGTTCATGGAACCTATTACAACGGGCATGCAGGGAGCAGCCGTCGAGGACGTCCAGTCCCGCCTTCTGCAGCTCGGCTATACAATCGATGACACCGAGGTTGCCGACAAGCGCTTTGGCACCACCACCGAACAGGCTGTTGGCACCTTTAGGCTCGATAGCGGCCTTGCCGCTGGCTGTGCCGTCGATATCCCCTGCTGGAGCGCTCTGGTCGACGCCTCGTATAAACTGGGCGACCGCACCCTCTACCTGCGTATGCCCAATTTCCATGGCGCCGACGTGCAGGCCCTGCAGCGCGCGCTCAACGTTTTGGGCTTTGCCTGCGGTGAGGACGATGGCTACTTTGGCCCTCACACCGAGGCGGCCCTTCAGCAGTTCCAGGAAAATGTCGGTCTGTTTGCCGACGGTATGGCTTTCCAGGATACCTACGCCTACATCAACCGCCTGCACCACGTATGGGAGGGTAAACCTTCGGTGACCGAGGCCGAATCGCGCATCGGCTTCGCCCGCGCGGCCAACGTACTCGAGCGTTTCCAGATTGCCGTCATCGGCGAGGACCCTATCGCGCGCAGCGTAGCATCGCGCATGTGGAACATCGCCACGGCGACGACCGACAACAGCGGTATGATGCTTTGCGATTCCGAGGTTCCGACCGACGTTGACCTGGTGCTCGAGATCGCAAGCGACGAGCTGCCCGCCGACGCCGCTCCGCGCGCCACGATTGCCCTCGCCGAGTGCCACAACCTGGCCCAGCGCATCCGCACCGCCAATGTCGCCGCGCAGCAAAAGCCCGCACGCATCCGCATTGAGCTCACGGGCATGACGCGCTACAACGGCACCTTCACCGCCAGCGACGCTCAGACGCTCGCCGTACGCCTGCTCGATGGCGTTTGCGATGCCCTCGCAGATTAGGTAAACTAGACGAGTTGCTTTTGGCAACACCCATACTGGGACGTAGTTCAACGGTAGAACTCCGGTTTTTGGTGCCGGCTGTTGGGGGTTCGAATCCCTCCGTCCCAGCCAAGGTAACTGAGCGCCCCAGGCTTTCATCAGCCCGGGGCGCTTTCTTGTGGGCACGCGGAGGGATTCGAACCCGCAAGGGTGCGAAGCTGAGGAAACGCAAAGCGTTTTCCAGCGCAGCACGCAAGGAGCGAAGCGACGCAGCGGGCCGCGGCCGCCGAAAAGGCGGACGCGGAATCCCTCCGTCCCACATCAGCCGAAAGCGCCTGATATTAAGTAAATCGGACCAACGCAGCCATGAGGAGGGATTCGAACCCGCAAGGCAGGGCAACTTCTCGTCCTACACGAGAAGTAGAAGGTAGATTTTCAGGCATGTCCCAAAAACCTACCTCCAAAAGACAGACGCCCCAGGCCCATAAGGACCAAGAGCGCCTAGCATTTAGAAATCATCAGCCCAGTTCCGAAAAGCGAGCCGCTTTCTACAAGGTGCCGTGTGGCCCCGACGGGCCGGGCATTAAGTTTGTCTCGAGTTCCGCACGCAAAGAAGGCCACGTGACCTCGATGTTTTGGCCGTGACAGCGAGAGGGGTCCTGGTATGGCAAGGTGACGTGAAACAAGGCGGCGCTGACCTTCTGGTCGCGCCGCCGAAGTTGAACGTCAGATTGCCGTGCCAGGGCCCCTCGCAGCGTCAAGAAGACCGCCGTTCGGTAGAACGGCGGAATCTAGTTGTTCAGCATGCGGTCGAAGCTTCCCGAGTCGCCATCCCGATAGTCGGCGGTCATCAGGATCTCCTGCGGAATACGCCCGCCCTCGCGCAGCACGTTACGGAACTGCACGCGCGTGACCATAGGCAGGTCCTTAATGGTGGCCGCCAGGTTCTGCGGCACGCCCTGGTTAGCAGCCGCAGGCTCGCACGCGCCGCCGGCCTTTACACGGCGCTTGTGCTCCGCGAGCATGGCGCGGTACATGCCGGCATGCAGGCGAATCTCAACGACATTGGCATTGCGAGCCTGCTCGACGATGCGCGCGCCCTCGCGGTCGATGTCGCCCACGTAGTAGACGTAGTTAAAGCGATAGCCAATCTCGGCCAGATAATCATCCAGCGCGTGCGAGACGCTCGCCTTGCAGCCGCCGCCAAAGATTACGCCGCCCACCTTGGTGCCAAAGAGTTTGGCGTGCTTGCGACCGCGCAGCAGCTTAACGATTTCGTCGTAGGTATCCAGGTTCTCAACCATAATGAACGGCTTGTCGGCGCCCAGCGTAAAGAAGCCCGTAAAATGCACTGGGCGGTTGGGTGCGACCTTAATCGCCTGCATGCTGATGCCCTTTTCGGCCATGCGCCTGATCAGGCGCTCGCCATGCTTGCCATCGAAGGCCTTCTCGTCGTTGAAAATCTGGTAAGCACGCTGGCGGCGCGAGGCAACCGGCGTATCGGCACTGCGGTTCTGCTCGATCCAGGCCTGAATGATTGCGATTTCCTCGGCAATCTTGCGATTGGACATCTCGTTATGCTGAGCGCGCTGCGGAGTCTTTTTGCCGTCCTTGCCCTCGACCTTTACGATCTGGGTCTGCTGCTCCTTGATCTTGGAGAGCGCCGTGGATGTGGGGACAACCTTGAGCAGGTGCCTGCCCAAAACGCGCGCCAGGGCAAATGCCGAAACTTCCGGATGGACGGGCGTCTCGGGCTGCTGAGCAGCACGGTCGGCAGCGACGTGCTTGGACTGCTCCTGAGGCTTGCGCCTGGAGTCAGCTTGCGCATTGCGCTCCTTCTTCGGTGCAGGCGAGCGCTTCTGTGAACAGTCGGACTTGCCTTCCTTTGTCGACGGGCGCTTAGACTGCTCTGAAGAGGGCTCGGCTTTTGCATCTATCGCCTGAGGCACTGCCTTCTGGTCCGTCTCGACATGAGAGCCACGGCCGCCACGATGGCGGCGACGGCGAGGCTTGCTCGGTATGCCCTCCCCCGCCTGCTCATCGGCAGGCTGCTGAGCCTTGACCTCGATTTCAGCTGCAGGCTGCAGCTCAGCAGGCTTCTGCTCACGGGCCATCGGCTCAACAGTCCTCTCGACTTTTTCAACCTTCTCCGTCTGAGCGTGCATGCCCCGCTCGCTCTTCTCCTGGCGCTTTACGGGGTATGCACGCCCGGCAAAACCGCGACCGGGACGACACGAGTCTGAGGCCTTCTTGGCCGGCTTCTCGGAATCGTCTGCAACCTCGGCAGCCTCTTCGGCCTCGCGCACAACATCCTGCTGCTCGGCCTTAAAATGCGCACCGCGACGATGCTTGGGTTCCTGAGGCTCAGCGGACTTTTGCTCTTTCACAGGCTCCTGCGGCTCGGCGACAGGCTCGTTCTCGACAACCTCGGTAACGGCCCCATCCTTTTGAGCCACAGCACGACGGAAGCGTTCCTGTTGGGCGCGGCGCTGCGCATCACGCTTTCCGCCTCCGCCAAAGCCGCCTCGACCCGCCTTGGCGGTAAAGGCACGCACGACATGCTCATCGAGCAGCTCGTCAGTATCGATATGCTCACGCGGGGCAACTTCTTCCACAGCAGGCACCTCAACGGAATCCTCGACAGGCTGCTCCTGGGCATCATGAATCTCGGCATTGATGGTATAGAACGCCGGGCGGCCGTTAATGCCGCTGCCCTCGATCTTGGTCACAATCTTTGCCGCGATAAGCTCATCGCGCATCGCCTTGGTATCGCACTCCTTATCCACGGAGCGGAAGATTTGCGCCAGCGCGCTCGACTTGATCTTGAGCGCCTTGCGGCAGAGCAGGTCGTAGGCAACCAGCTTTGCCCGCTCGGCAGAAAGCGACGTTTGTCCGCTCAGACGCTCAGCCAGAGCATCGACATTTTGTTGGTTATCGGAATATACCGTCTTGGCCACGGGGCCCCTTTCATATGCACACATATACGTCTATATGGTACAACGCGTTCCCGTATCCACGCAAAACATCTGCGAGAACACGCGGGCGTCGCTCGCTTTTGCATGAAAAAAGACCGAGTCCGCATCGTTGCGGACCCGGTCTTTCCGAGTCATAGAGATGGAGGATTCAATCCGTCCGATCGGCTAAGCCTTGGCGGCCTCAGCGTCGGCAGGAGCCTCAGCAGCAGCGGCGCGACCATACTCGGCCTTGCCCATCTCGGACCACTCGGGCTCCTCGTCGGGCATGGAGCCGGCCTCCTTGCCGAAGAACTCCTTGAGGCAGTTGACGGCAACGATGAGGCCCAGGACCATCAGCAGGACGGCGAAGACGAGCTGCAGGCCCTTGGTGGCGGCGACGGAGACGGCAGCCGTGGTAGCGGTGGCCGGGATGGTACCGAAGAAGCCGTAAGCCTGGACAGCGGTCATGCAGCCCATGGCGCTCTGGACCAGCGAGGTGAAGGTGCAGCAGAGCAGGAAGGCGACGGGCACGTAGAGCATCCAACCCTTGCGGCCGGTGCACTTGCAGAACACGGCGAGGGTGATCATTGTCATACCGCCGAGCAGCTGGTTGGAAGCACCAAAGAGCGGCCAGATGTTGGCATAGCCACCAAAAGCGAGGGCGAGACCAGGAAGCAGGGTGACAACCGTGGCGAACCAGGGGTTGCCGAGGACCTTCATGTAGCCGGCCTTGGACTCGATGGCCAGGGCGTCGTTGGTCTGGGCAAAGAACTCAGAGAACGAAGTGCGGGCGATGCGGGCGACGGCGTCGAGCGAGGTCAGGGCCAGAGCGGAGACGTTCATGGTCATGAAGACGGTAGCGAGCGTGCCGTCAACACCGAAGGCCTGCATACCGCGGGAGATGCCAGCGGCGAAGATCTGGAACGGGGTGGAAGCGACACCGGCGTTGAGGGCGCCTGTACCGGCGGTGTTCATATCGGAGAACATGATGCCGGCGACGATGATGGCAAGGATGCCGACGAAGGACTCGACAATCATGGCGCCGTAACCGACCTTGACGGCGTCCTGCTCCTTCTCGACCTGTTTAGAAGAGGTGCCGGAAGAAACGAGGCTGTGGAAACCGGAGAGAGCACCGCAAGCGACAGAGACGAACAGGACCGGGAACATCATGCCGGAGGCAGTGGAGAAGCCGGTAAAGACCGGAGCGGTGATAGTGGCCTGACCGTTGACGCCCAGGACGACGATGCCGAGGACAGCGCAGACGATCATGACGATCATCATGATGGAAGTGAGGTAGTCACGCGGAGTCTTGAGCATCTGGATGGGCATAGCGCCAGCGAAGACCAGGTAGACCATGACGACGGCGAACCACTGGAACTTATCCAGGTAGACCGGGAACTGCATACCGACGGCGAACATGAGTACCATGAGGACCACGCCGGTGACGAACTCGGCAGCGCCGGTGAGGTTGAACTTCTTCTGGGCCCAACCAAAGGCGATAGCGACGAAAGTGAACAGGATGGAGATGGTACCAGCGCAGCCGGCGGCATAGGACTTGGTGAAGTCGACGGCACCGGTAGCAGCGCCAGAAGCGTCAACGGCCGGGGTAAACATGAACGTCTTGCAGACCATGTCGGTGAAGGCGGCGATGACGATGATGCAGAACAGCCAGCAGAACAGCAGGAACAGGCGACGGCCGGTCTTGCCGATGTACTTCTCGATGAGCTGAGCGAGCGACTTGCCGTTGTTCTTCATCGAGGCGTACAGGGCACCAAAGTCGTGGACGGCGCCAAAGAAGATGCCGCCGACGAGGACCCAGAGCACGACTGGCAGCCAGCCAAAGGCCATGGCGACGATCGTACCCGTGACAGGACCGGCACCGCAGATCGAGCTGAACTGGTGCGAGAACGCGGTGAAGGCGGAGACAGGCGAGAAGCTCTTGCCGTCCTTCATGCGCTTGGCCGGCGTGAGGGCCTCTTTGTCAACGCCCCACTTGTTGGCCAGCCATCGGCCATAGCCCAGATAGCCGCAGGCGAGCACCGCCGCGGCCACAACCATGAGCAAAACTCCGTTCATTACATTTCCTCCTCTAAAAAGAACTACTCAGACATAAAAAATGAGGGCCGTCGGTTGCGCTCGACGGCCCTCATCTTCATCAGCCGCCCGTTATCGTACGGGCTAGCTGTATGTGCTAACCCGCATCAGATAATTACTACGCTGATAATGTCTAGCTGATGCGTGAACATGTCTGAGAAATCCTCTTCAATCATGATGTGAACGATCCGTGCGTGTTCACATCCCCCAGTGGTTGAAAAGGAGTATGAAACTTTAGTTACCTAAAGTCAACGCAAATATGTAATGAATTTTCAACTTTTTTGAATTTCTCGGTATAAAACGCCACTGACCTCGGACTTTACCCAACGACAGTTTTTGCTTGAGAGATGCCCCCGAGAGCGGCGGGAGCCGGGCGGCGCATATGAACTTTCCTGCTCTACAGTCCTGCGCAAGACGGAAAGCACATTAAGTGCTTTCCTTTGCGTGCGGAACTCGCGATAAAGTTCATATGCGCCGCCCGGCTCCCGCCGCTCTCGGGGCCCCCATCCCAAATGCGGAGCAAAGCTCCGCATGCCATCTTTTCTTTCTGCTAAAGAACGCCGGAAATTCGACGCTGGCTTGTTAACCTTGCTGGACGTTGTCGACGCCAAACCAGCTCGGAAGCTATATCGATACAGGAAGGTCCCCGGCCGGGGACCGCGCCTTTGCGGCTACAGCGTCATGTTCGGATCGGCGTCGACGTCGAACGGCGAGATTTCTCCTCGATCGAATTTACGGCGGGCGACCTCCGCGATCATGGCGGCGTTGTCGGTGCATGCCGAGAGAGGCGGCACCGTTACGCGGATCCCCTGACGCCCGAGCTTCTTGATCATCATCTCGCGCAGATGCGGGTTGGCCGAGACGCCGCCGCCGATGCAGTATTCCTTGCATCCGGTGGCATGCAGCGCGTTCTTGGCCTTCTTGTACTGCACGTCAAAGACCGCGGCCTCAAACGAAGCCGCCAGGTCGGGCAGATGAATCGTACGCCCCGCTTTGGTCTCCTGCTCAATGTAGAGCGTCACGGCCGTCTTAAGGCCCGAAAGCGAGAACCGATAGTCTCCCCTACTATTGAGCGCACGGGGGAAGTCAATCGCCTTTGGATTGCCCGTCTCGGCCAGTTTGGAAATGATGGGGCCGCCGGGATAGCCCAGGCCCAGCGCCTTAGCCACCTTGTCGAAGGCCTCACCCACGGCGTCGTCGAGCGTCTCGCCGAGCACCTCGTAGTCGCCCCACGCCTTGACGTGAACAAGCATGGTATGACCGCCCGAGACGAGCGTGAAGATAAACGGCGGTTTGAGATCGGGCTGCGCCAGCAGGTTGGCGAACAGATGGCCCTCAAGGTGATTGACGCACACGAGCGGCTTGCCGGCGGCATAGGCAAAGCCCTTGGCGAAGGCGACGCCCACCACCAGAGCACCCACCAGGCCCGGACCCTGCGTCACGCCAACAGCGGCGAGTTCGCTCGGCGCGATGGCTCCGCCCTCAAGACCAAGCGATGCCGCGGCATCCTCGAGCGCCGCGTCCACGACGCTCACGATCACCTCAACGTGCTTGCGCGAAGCGATCTCGGGCACCACGCCGCCAAAACGGGCATGAAAATCAATCTGCGTCGAAACCTGATTGGCCAGCATATTACCGTCCGCATCGATAATCGCCACAGCCGTCTCATCGCACGAACTCTCGATGGCAAGCACCAGGCGACGGCGCTCAATTTCGGCGCGCTCCTCAACGGTGCGCTCGGGTGCAGGTAGCGGCCATACACGCTGCTCAGCCGCCGTCGGCTCGGGCGAAGCGTTGTCGACCGGGAGCACCAAGGGCAGCGGCGCCGTCATGACGATGGCATCTTTGCCAACACCGTAGTAACCGCGGCGGCGGCCCGCCTCGGTAAAGCCCAGGGAAGCATAGAGCGCAATAGCGCCCTCGTTGCCGTCCTCAACCTCGAGCGAGGCGGTCGTACAGCCGAGCATCTGGGCATCGTAGCTCACGTGCGACAGCAGCTTGCGGGCAATACCCTCGCGGCGACGCTTCGGGTCGACGGCAACATCCAGAATCTGCACATCACCGTCTACGACCATGCCACCGGCAAGCCCCAGCAGCTGACCGTCGTCGTGCGCCACCCACCAGCTGCGCGGCGCCGCAACATCCTCGCCTAGCTCAGACAGGAACATGCCTGGCGTCCATGCCTCGTGCCCAGCGCCTTCAAAGCAGGCGGCCTCCAGCGCACTCGCACCCTCGGCATCCGCCGCACCCATGGGGCGGAATTGCAGATGGCGACCAGCGAGCTCATCGGCGACGCCCGTAATTTCGCTCTGCGCGCTCTCGGCAAGACCGAGGCGTTTGCGCTCGTTTTCCTCGGCGTCAGAAAGGCGCGTATAGATCGGTAGGACGCGGGCCGGGTCGCCGTCACCCGCGGCATGCGCAAGGAGGAGGCCCTCGCCCGAAGGCCACCACAAGCCGCGCTCTACGCAGCGAGCGGCCTCATCCTCGCCCAGCAGCTTGCCATAGCGCACGAGACCGTCGCCAGTCAGCTGAACCTGGTCCCAGTCCGCGGCTTGGCGCCACTCATCAAGCGCCACGGCAGCCTTGACCACGTGCTCGCGCTCAAACTGACGCTCGAGGCCCTCATCGCTCAGCACATACAAAGCCGGATACACCTCGCCGCGCATGGCATCGGCCAGAATGCCGAGTTTGCCACGCACGCCAGCCTTCCACGCGGTCCATGCGCAGGCATCGAGCGTCGACACGCCCAACAGCGGCACGTTGGCACCGCACGCCAAGCCCTTGGCGGTGGAAATGCCGATACGCACGCCGGTAAACGAACCCGGACCGCGGCCGACAACGTAACTGCCCACGTCGGCACGGTCCATGCCAGCCTGAGCAAGCACGCTATCGACGGTATTCACGAGCTCCACATTGGCATGGCGACGGCACATATGGTCGCCGCTCACCAGCTTCGCCTCGCCCGTCCGTCCATCAATCCAGCTTGCCGCGCAGGCAAGCATATCGGTCGAAGTATCGAGCGCCACCACCAGCGCGTAATCGTTATGCAAGCTCATCTTGTACAGCCTTATCAATCAAATCGGAAAGCTCCGCTGCGCGCTCGCCGTGCGCCTCGAGCGTTATCATTCGCACGTCGCTATCGTTCTCATCACGCTTAAGCGTTACCGAAAGATACTCGTCTGTCAGTTCGTCCTGGAACTGTTCGCCCCACTCCAACAGACAGGCACCCTCATAGCCCAGTACATCGAAAATGCCCGTATCCTCGAGCTCGTAAGCATGCTCCAGACGGTACAGGTCAAAGTGGAACAGCGGAATACGCCCCTGGTCATGAACAGCCATGAGTGCGAATGTGGGGCTCGTGACCATATGGCCGTCGCCCAGACCACGCGAAACGCCCTTGGTAAAGTGGGTTTTGCCCACCCCGAGGCCGCCGGTCAAGATCAGCACATCACCATCTTCCAGGCACGGCGCAACCAACTCGCCAAAATACTCCGTATCTGCAGAGCAAGCCGTTTTATAAATACCTACCCCCAGGCGCTCCAGGGACATATATGCTCCTTATTATTCCGAGGCACCCTCTGGCGCGGGATGCCGCTCCAGATAGTCGCCCAGCATCTTAAAGTCTTCCTCCAGCAGCTCCTGCCACGCCGGATTACGCAGCGCCGCCGCCGGATGGAACGTGGGCATCACCACAAAATGCCCCATCTGATGGAACCTGCCGCGCAGCTTGGTGATGCCAATCTCGGTCTTAAGCACAAAGTGCGTCGCGGGGTTACCGAGCGTCACGATGATATCGGGCCAAATGCTTCGAATCTGCTCACGCAAAAACGGTGAACAGGCCAGCACTTCCTCGGGCCGAGGATTGCGATTTCCCGGTGGGCGACACTTAAGCACGTTGGCAATGTAGACGTCTTCGCGCTTGAGGCCAGCCAGCGACAGGATGCCGTTGAGATCCTCGCCCGCCGCCCCCACAAACGGTTCGCCTTGCAGATCCTCGTTACGCCCCGGCGCCTCGCCGATAAACATGACGCGGGCGTGGGGGTTTCCCACGCCAAACACGATGTTATGGCGCGACTGATAGAGCTGGCAGAGATGACAGTCGCCTAAAACAGCCTCAATCTCCTCGAGCGCAACCTCGCGCGGCGCCTGGTGACTATGTCCGGGGATGTGCATGACACCCATAGTGGCTCCTACACGTAGACCTTGTCGAGACGCATGCCAAAGCCGCAAGCAACCTCGTAGTTAATCGTGCCGCGCAGGCGAGCCATCTCGTCCATGGTAATCTCGGCATCACCATCGCGGCCGACAATGATCATCTCGTCGCCATGCTCGGCCTCGGGAATCTCATGCGCCGGATTGGACTGGATGGCGACCATAAACTGGTCCATGCAGATGTTACCCACCTGACGAATGCGTTCACCGCGATACAGCACGTCCATACGATTGGAGAGCGTACGCGAAAGACCATCGGCATAACCGATCGGCAGCGTGCAAATCTGAACGCGTGTGCGCGGTACGCGGTAGGTAAAACCGTAGCCCACGCCCTCACCCATCGCAGGATGCGCCACACGCGTCACGCGCGCATGGACGCTCATAACAGGATCGAGCTTCATCACGCGGCCGCTCAGCTCGCATGGCTGCATGCCGTACAAGCCAACGCCGGCGCGAATCATATCAAAACGCATCGAGGGATCGAGCATCGAGGACGGCGTGTTGGCACAGTGCACGATGCCGCACTCAAAACCCGCGTCCTTAATGGCTTGAACGGCTTCGGTAAAGCGTTGGCACTGCAGTTTGTAGTCCCAACCCGAAGGTTCATCGGCCGTGGCGAAGTGCGTAAATACGCCATCACACTGGATACCGCGATGGAAGCTAATGCCACGAACAAAGTCGAGCACCTGCGTGTAGTGAACACCGATGCGGTTCATACCCGTCTCGATGGCTAGATGGTACTTGCCAACCTTGCCTGCCGCGACAGCGCACTCGCCATAGGCAAGGGCGAAATCGGACGTATAGACCGAAGGCATAATGTCAAACTCAAGCAGTGTGGGAATAGCCTCGATAGGCGGCTCGCTTAGGATCAGGATGGGTTTTGTGATCCCGCCCTGTCGAAGCTCAACGCCTTCACTAACCGTCGCCACGGCAAACATGTCGGCACCGGCCGAATACATGATTTTGGCGCACTCGACGGCACCATGGCCATAGGCATCGGCCTTGACCACGCAGCACAGTCGCTGACGTGGATCGAGCAGATTCTTGTAAGCCCTCGTGTTGCGGCGAAGCGCCCCTCGGTCAATCTCAACCCAGGACCAGCGCGTCAAATCGGCTTTATTCATGATTAGTCATCCGACCCTTCGTCCATGATTCCCAGATCATCGAGTGCATCCTTTGCCGCCAATTCCATGGCAGGACCGATCAAGTCGATCAGGTCGGTTGCAATAACACTCTTCTCACCATACTCCGTCGCCGCGGCAAAACCCGCGTAGCTGTGAAGCGCAACGGCATACGAATACAGCAGCTCCCAGCGATCCATCTCATCACGCATGGTAGCCAGTGTGCCAGCCAAAATGCCCGCAAGAACATCGCCCGAACCGGCAGTCGCCAACGACGCCGGACCCGAGAGCGGCAAAAGCACGCGCTCAACGCCACAGATAGCCGTCGTCGGCCCCTTGGCAATAACTACGAGATTGTCGGAGCCAGCAGCCCAGACAACCTTCTGCGCGGCCGCAATTGCAGTCCCCAGATCGTTAACCTCGTCACCGGCAACCAAGCGCGAAAGCTCGCGATAGTGCGGCGTCATGACGAGCGGCTGCTCACGGCGGTACATCTCAGGGTTGCTATCGATACCGTCGATAGCAATCTTAGAAAGGCAGTTGAGCGCATCGGCATCGAGGATCAACGGCACATCAAGCTCTAACAAGCCCGAAACCACCTGCATGGCACCGGCAGACGTCGTCATGCCGGGACCGCACAGTACGCAGCTGTACTTCTTTGCAATCTCGCACACGGTCATACGAGCAGCGGCACCAAAAGAGCCGCGGGAATCGGACGGAATAGCAAAAACCGGAATCGAGGGAAGTGCCATACGAATAAGATTGGCGCACGCATCGGGCGTCGCGACAGCCACATAGCCGGCACCCGCGCGGGCAGCAGACTTGGCGGCCATGATGGCAGCGCCAGGATACTGCGCCGAGCCGGCAACAATAAGGACGGAACCGCGAGAATACTTATCGATATTCGTGGGCAGCGGAGCAAAGAAATCCACCAGGTCACCGGGCTCGACAATCTCGGCGGCATGATCGACATCATCGATGACCTCATCAAGGCGATCATAGAGGCTACCGCACACCAGATCACCGGCGTACTCGGGGCCATCAGCGCTGTAGAGGCCAATCTTGGGCGTGATCATCGTGACGGTACGCTCGGCACGGATGCAGTCGTCGTCGACAACACCGGTTTCGGCATTCAGACCCGAAGGAACATCGATGGACACCACATGGTCGGCGCAGTCGTTAACCGTCGGAATCCAGATGGAAAACGGCGCACGCAGGTCACCGTGGAAACCGGTACCAAAAATAGCGTCAACAACAACGTCGGCCTTATCGATCAAAACCTCAAGCTCATCTCGTGAGGGACCGACGCACACATGTACGTCACGACCGGCGGTACGGCGGGCAACATGGCGAGCCAGAGCGGCGGGAATCTCATCCGGCTCAACCGGAGACACGATATCCACGTCAACGCCCTTATGACTCAAGATATCAGCCGCGACCCAGCCGTCTCCACCGTTGTTGCCAAAACCGACCAGAACAAGGACGCGATCGGGATTGAGTTTTAGAATTTCAGTAGCAGCAAACTCACCTGCCAGTTCCATAAGTTCGGCCTTCGAAGTTCCTTCGCGTTCGATAATATCCTCGAGACGAACGACTTCCTCGGTACTCAAAACCGGTTTCATCTATGCTCCTAGCGTATCTCGCGAAGCATCGCCCAGGTGCTCCGTTAAAGCTGAATTTTGCAGTTGCTCAAGCTCATCTAAAACCGAGCGAGCCTCTTTAAACGTTTGTGCAACGCGTTCCTTGGTGCTCACCTTTTCTTCCTTAGGCTTAGGTCGAGCATCCTCGGTGATCGCAATGGCATTGGCTACGGCCAAATCACCCGTCAAGGTAATGGAAAGCGCAACTTCAACGACACCCAACTCTTGAGCAATCTTGAGCGCTCGACCTGAAAGCACTGCTTTAGGCTTTCCGAGGTTATCACGCGTTACCGAGACGTCTTTGCGGCCGACGCCCTGGCTAAAGCCCGTACCAAGAGCCTTGAGAACCGCTTCACGAGAAGCAAAACGGCTCGCATAGTGCGCCGCAGGACGCGATGAAGCGTCGCAATATGCGCACTCTTCTTCGGTAAACACACGCCGAGCAAACGACGGCGTCTTTTCAAGGATTGATTTCATGCGGGAAATCTCGACGATATCAACGCCGATACCAGCTTCAGCCATGTTCACCTCCATATTGCACAGACTAAGTTATTGTAGCCCGTTAACGGAAGATGCGACAAACGAGGGTCATAAAACACAGCGAGTTTGTTAGATCTGACTTAAACAAAAAAAGGGGAGGCCGCGAGGCCTCCCCCTTCTTCAGTCTGGATGACGGCTCGGTGCCGTCCACCGGTCAGCGGCGCCCTGGCCTCCCACGGGCTGGCC
>CATWXC010000017.1:0-47135 GCA_958365315.1 uncultured Collinsella sp. | reverse complement strand
TGTGACCTCCCGGTTATCAGCCGGACGCTCTAACCAACTGAGCTACAGGTCCATCATGGTGGAGGTTAGGGGGATCGAACCCCTGACCTCAGGCTTGCAAAGCCCGCGCTCTCCCAGCTGAGCTAAACCCCCACGGAGAAAGTAATAAACACCCCAGCGGCGACTCGGCTCTCGCTGGGGTGTTTATTGCGAAAGAAAGTGGTGGACCTGACAAGATTCGAACTTGTGACCTCCCGGTTATCAGCCGGACGCTCTAACCAACTGAGCTACAGGTCCATCGCGCAAGGGATATATTAGACGAGTCGTTACGCGCGCGTCAACAACTTTTTTGAAATTCTTTGGGAAGAGTTCGCCCCGGTCGCGCGGCGGCATGTGAAGTCGCCTGCTCGGACAGTCCTGACTCGCGCAGAGAGCACATTAAGTGCTCTCTGGCTCGTGCGGAACTCGCGATCGACTTCACATGCCGCCGTGCGACCGGGGCGAACGCGAGTCCCAAGGTTTTCAAAAAAGCGGTCGGCGCGCAGGTGCGCCGACCGCCGATATATGGGGTCTGATATTTTCTACCAGCTAGGACCTCTTACTCGTCGAGGAGATCCTCTGGCATGTCGTTGCCGTCGCCTAGGTCGACTGGGGTCTCTTCGGCGTCGGCTGCGGCCTCGGCACCTTCGCCTTCGGGCTTCTCTTTGGCGGCCGTCATGCGGGCTACGGCGCAGATGCGGTCGTTGTCGTCGACGGTCATCATCTTGACGCCCTGGGTGGCTCGGCCGGTTTGGCTGATCTCGTCGGTCTTGACGCGAATGACCGTCGCGCCCTCCGTCACGATGAACAGCTCATGCTGCGGGCCCACCGTCTTCATGGCTGCGAGGTTACCCTTGCGCTCGGTCATCTGGATGGTGTAGACACCCTGACCGCCGCGGTTCTGCTCCGGGTAATCCGAGACCGGCGTGCGTTTGCCGTAACCGCGCTCGGTAATGACGAACAGGTCGCCGTTACCGTTGGTAATCTCCATACCAAGAACGCTCACGCCTTCCTTCATGCCAATACCGCGGACGCCGCTGGTATCGCGGCCGGTGGCGCGCACCTGGTCCTCGGGGAACATAATCGCCTTGCCCGCGGTGGTTGCCATGATGATCTTGTCACCCTCGCGCACGCGGCGTACAGCGAGCAGTGCGTCGTCGTCCCTCAGGTTGATGGCGATCAGGCCGTCGCGGCGACTACGGTCGTAGGCGCTCATCACGGTCTTCTTGACCATGCCGCTCTTGGTGGCAAACATCAGGTACTCGTCGGCGGGGAACTCGCGGCAGCTGATGACGCTCGCGATCTTCTCGCCCTCCTCGAAAGGCAGCAGGTTGACGATTGCGGTGCCGCGCGCCTGGCGCGTGCCAACCGGCAGCTCGTGCACCTTCAGACGATAGACCTTGCCCTTGCTCGAGAAGAACAGCACGTACTCGTGCGTGGACGCGATGAACATCTCGTCGATAACGTCATCTTCTTTGAGGTTGACGCCCGACACGCCCTTGCCGCCGCGCTTCTGGGCGCGGTAGGCGGCCACCGGGATGCGCTTCACATAGCCGGTGTGGGTAATGGTCACGACCATGTCCTCGTCGGCGATGAGGTCCTCCACATCCAGATCCTTCTCGACCTGGCTGATCTCGGTGCGGCGCTTGTCGCCAAACTTCTTGGAGATCTCGCGCATCTCTTCCTTGATGACGCCCAGGATCTTCTCCTCATGCGCCAGCAGGTCCTCGTAGTAGGCGATGGCGCGGCGCAGGCCGTCCAGCTCTTCCTGAATCTTGTCGCGCTCCAGGCCGGTCAGGCGGCGCAGCTTCATCTCGAGGATGGCCGTAGTCTGCTCGGGCGTAAAGCCAAAGCGCTCGATCAGGCGGCTGCTGGCCTCGGAGTCGGTCTGCGAGGAGCGGATGATGCTGATGACCTCGTCGATATGGTCGAGAGCCATCAGATAGCCCTCGAGGATATGCGCGCGGGCCTGGGCCTTCTTAAGGTCGAAGCGGGTGCGGCGGGTGACGACGTCGACCTGGTGGTCGATGTAGTGCTGCAGCATCTCGCGCAGGCTCAGACATTTGGGCACGCCGTTGACGAGGGCCAGATTGTTGGCGCCAAAGGTCGTCTGCAGCGAGGTGTACTTGTACAGGTTGTTGAGCACGACCTGCGGGATGACGCCCTTCTTGAGCTCGATGACCAGACGGATGCCCTTCTGGTTGGACTCGTCGCGCATGTCCGAGATACCCTCGATGCGCTTGTCGTTGACGAGCTGGGCGATCTTCTCCTGCAGGGTGCCCTTGTTGACCATGTAGGGAATCTCGGTAAAGACCAGGCGGCTGCGGCCGGTCTTGGTGGACTCCACATGGGCCTTGGCACGTACGGTGATGGAGCCGCGGCCGGTCTCGTAGCTCTGCTTAATGCCGGCGCTGCCCATAATGATGGCACCGGTGGGGAAGTCTGGACCGGGCATGATCTGCATGAGCTCGTCGACGGTGGCGTCGGGGTTGTCGATCAGGTAGCACGTGGCTTCGATCGCCTCGGTGAGGTTATGCGGAGCGATGTTGGTGGCCATGCCGACGGCGATGCCCTGGCTGCCGTTGACCAGCAGGTTGGGGAAGCGCGCGGGCAGCGCCTGGGGCTCGGCGAGCGATTCGTCGTAGTTGGGCTGCCAGTCGACGGTGTCCTTCTGCAAGTCACGCAGGAGCTCCATGGCGGGCTTTGCCAGGCGGCTCTCGGTGTAACGCATGGCGGCGGCGCCGTCGCCGTCGATGTTGCCGAAGTTGCCGTGACCGTCGATGAGCGGCGTGCGCATGGAGAACCACTGTGCCAGGCGGACCATGGCCTCATAGACCGCGGAGTCACCGTGCGGGTGGTACTTACCGATAACTTCGCCGACCGTCCAGGCCGACTTCTTGTGCGGACGGTTGGGGTAGATGCCGCTCTCGTTCATTGCGTACAGGATGCGACGGTGCACCGGCTTTAAGCCATCGCGCACGTCCGGCAGGGCGCGCGCCGTGATGACCGACATCGAGTACTCGATGAACGACTGCTTCATCTCACGGCCGAACTCCGAAATCTGGAGCTGACCGCCGTTGATATCCTCGCCTGCGGAGGCGCCGCGGTCGACTTCGCCAAAGCTCTCCTCGAGCTCGCCATCGTCGTCCTCTTCCTCGTCCTCGTCGGCATCGGGGTTGTAGGCATCGGGATCGCCGTCCTCGCCCTGCTCGGCGCGGGCGAGCAGGCGCTTCAGATCATCAGGCATACCGGCGTCGCCGGCCTCGTCCATGCCCTCGTTATTGTTGATATCGTCTGCCACGTTACCTCCTCTTAAGCGTCAAGGAAACGCGCGTCATGCGCGTGCTTCTCGATATATTCGCGGCGATAGCCGACTTCGGAACCCATCAGCTCGCGCACGGCGCGGTCCGCCACCACGGCGTCCTCGATCGACACGCGCTGCAGGATGCGGGTCTTGGGGTCCATCGTCGTCGAGGCAAGCTGCTTGGGGTCCATCTCGCCCAGGCCCTTGTAGCGCTGGACGGTATAGCCCTTGCGCTTCTTGGTGATCTTGCCGTCCTTGGCCTTGCCGTCCTCGTCGTTGTCGTCGGGGTTCAGCCCCAGGCTCTGGATGGTATCGCGCAGAATCTCGTCTTCGGGCTGGCGGCCGTTGGGATACACGTAGTGAATCTTGTTGCGCACCTTGATGCCAAAGATGGGCGGGCAGGCAACGTACACGTAGCCGGCGTCGATCAGCGGGCGCATGTACTTGTAGAAGAACGTCAGCAGCAGGATGCGGATGTGCGCACCGTCGACGTCTGCATCGGTCATGATGATGATCTTGTGGTAGCGAGCCTTGGTGATGTCGAAGTCGCCGCCGTCGCCGGCACTCGTCGTGACGCCGCAGCCGATCGCAGTGATGAGTGACTGGATGGTGTCGCTCGAGAACGCACGATGATCGCCCACGCGCTCGACGTTCAAAATCTTGCCGCGCAGGGGTAGGATCGCCTGGATGTCTCGGCGACGGCCGTCCTTGGCCGAGCCGCCTGCCGAGTCGCCCTCTACGATAAAGAGCTCAGTCAGCTCGGCATCGCGCACCGAGCAGTCGGCGAGCTTACCGGGCAGCGACGCCGTCTCGAGCAGACTCTTGCGGCGGGTCGCCTCGCGCGCCTTGCGGGCGGCGTTGCGCGCCTTGCAGGCCTGCTGGGCCTTCTTGACGATCTCGCGAGCGGGCTTGGGATGCTCCTCCAGGTAATCGGCAAGGCCGTCGGTCACGATCTTGAGCGTGAGCGCGCGCATGTAGGAGCTGCCGAGCTTAGCCTTGGTCTGACCCTCGAACTGCGGATCGGGCAGCTTGACCGAGATAACGGCCGAAAGACCCTCGCGCACATCGTCACCAGTCAGGTTGGCGTCCTTCTCCTTGAGCAGGTTCTGCTTGCGGGCGTAATCGTTGATCACGCGGGTGAGTGCGGTGCGGAAGCCCTCAAGGTGCATGCCGCCCTCGGGGGTGTAGATGTCGTTGGCAAACGACATGACGTTCTCGCCGTAGCCGCTATTCCACTGCAGGGATACCTCGACCTCGCCCATCTTGGTCACGGGCGCATCCGGATCCGATTTGCCCTCGATGTAGATGGGCTCCTTAAAGGCCTCGGGAACGTCCTTGCCCTCGTTGAGGAACTTGACGAAGTCGATGATGCCGCCGGCATAGCAGAACTCCTCCACATGGGGAGTCGCCTCGCGCTCGTCGGTCAGCACGATCTTGAGGTTCTTGTTGAGGAATGCCGTCTCCTGCAGACGGTTGTGCAGCGTGTCGAAATCGTAGATGCAGGTCTCGAAGATCTCGTCGTCGGGCCAGAAGCTGACAGTGGTGCCCGTCGTCTCCGAAGTGCCCACAACCTCCATCTTCTTGACGGTCTTGCCGCGCGAAAACTCCATCTCGTAGATGTTGCCATCGCGGCATACCTGCACGACCACACGCTTGGACAGAGCGTTGACGACGGAGATGCCCACGCCGTGCAGGCCGCCCGAGACCTTGTAGGCCGAGTTATCGAACTTACCGCCGGCGTGCAGGATCGTCATGACGACCTCGAGCGTCGGGATCTTTTTGATGGGATGCTCGTCGACGGGGATGCCGCGCCCGTTATCGACGACCGTGATGGAGTTGTCGGCGTGGACCGTCACCTGAATCTCGGTGCAGAAACCGGCCATGGCCTCGTCGACGGAGTTGTCAACGATCTCCCACACCAGGTGATGAAGACCGCTGGCGCTCGTCGAGCCAATGTACATGCCCGGGCGCTTACGAACGGCCTCGAGACCTTCGAGAATCTTAATCTCGCCGCCATCGTAATCGTTTTCGTTTGCCACACGTCCTCCTTCAGTTAAGAAAATGTGTACAGCCTTACTAGTTTATCGTAAAAAAATACCCTCGGGAACGAGGGTATTTGGCTCTACAAGGCCACCAGATGCGATTTAAGGCTCTTTTTTGCTCTGCACGCCCTTGGCCCACTCGGCACTGGCCCTCATGGCGTTCTCGAGGGCCTCGCGCAGTTTTTGGTCCTCGATGGGTGCCACTTGGCGCTCAATCTCGGCCCGCTCGGTCTCGTTTAGGTCGGCATGCGGAGCCGGCGGGCGCTCGACCGTGGCCGGACGCAGGCGCTCCTTGGCAGCGGGCGGCGTGTGACCGGGGGCGGTCGTCTTAAACACCAGGCCGTCAACATGTGCACCGGCGCGTTCCATGCGCGCGCGGATAATCTCGCGCAAGAGCGTCATCTCCTGCGTCCATGAGGGCGAGTCGAGATACACCAGCAGTTCGTTAGATTCGGGCAGGTAGCGCAGGCCCGTCACGTGACGCCCCTCGCGCGTGCCCGCGCACACCGTGTTCCAGGCGCGATAGATCGCACGCGATTGCTCGGCGGCCTCCATCTGCGCGCGGCGCTCGGGTGTCGCCGCTGCCATAATGCGCTGGCGCTCGGCATCCAAAAAGCCGCCAAAGGCAACCGTGCCGTTTTCGCGCTCGTAATTAGCACGTCTCACCCATGCTCACCACCTTGGCTCGATCAAGCAGGTCATCGGTAAAATACCCCAGATTGGTGGTGGTTATGACCGTCTGGATGTCGTCGCCGATCAGCTGCAGAAAAGCGCTTCGGCGCTCGCCGTCGAGCTCGCTCATCACGTCGTCCAAGAGCAGCAGCGGCGCGGTGCCCAAGATATCACGCGCCACCGCCACCTCCGCCACCTTCCAGGCAAGCACCAGCGTGCGCTGCTGGCCCTGGCTGGCAAACGAACGGGCAGATCGACCCGCAACGGAAAACTCGATCTCGTCGCGATGCGGCCCCACCAAGGTCACGCCGCGGCGAATCTCCTCGTCGGCGCGCTCGTCGAGCGCCGAGAGCATGCGCTCATACGCCCAGCCCCTGAGCTCGTCGCGGTCCTCGGTGCGAGGCAAGTCGCCAAGCGTGGACACGTAGGACACGCTAGCGGGCTCGCCGGATGCCACGCGGCCATAGGCATCGCGCACATGGCCCGACAGCCGGTCGAGCAGGGCCAGGCGGTGCACGAGCAGGGCCGAACCGGCGCGGGCAATGGACTCGTTCCAGGCGCCGAGCATCTCGCGACAGCACCAGGTCTCCTTGAGCAGGGCGTTGCGCTGGGTCACGCAGCGCCCGTAGGCACTAGCCAGATCGGCGTAGCGTGCACTCAGCTGAACGCCAAAGTCATCGAGCGCGGTACGGCGCACGCTGGCACCGCGCTTGACCATATCCAGGTGGTCCGGGCAAAACAGAACGCTCGGCAGCACCCCGCGCACACCGGACGCCGCGCAGCGCTTGCCGTTGCGGCTAAACGAACGCTTGCCGTCCTCCACGCTCAGTCCCATGTCCAGCACGCGCCCATCGCCCTCGAGCCTTAGCTCCACCTTGCACGAGCCCACGCCGTCGTGCACGAGCTCGGCTGCGGTCGGATGCCTAAACGAGGCGCCACTCGTCAACAGCTGCAGCGCCTCTATGAGGTTGGTCTTTCCCGCCGCGTTGGGGCCCGCGAGCACGGTCACGCCGTCGCTCAGGGCAAGGCGGTAACTGTCGAAGCTGCGATAGCGCGCAACGGTAAGATCGCGTGCGAACATGGTCATGGGGCAGTGCTAGATGCGTACCGGCATGACCAGGTACAGGTAGTTGATCTTGTCGTAGGACTTGAAGATGCCCGCCTGCGAATAGCTCTTGAGCTCCAGTGTGATCTCCTTCTCCTTGGACAGGGCATTGAGGCAGCCAAAGATGTAGTGGTAGTTGAAGGCAATGGTGCCCGACTCGCCCTCGGCCTCGACATCGATCGTCTCCTGCGCAAGGTCTTGATCGTTGGAGATGGAGGACAGACCCATCTGGCCGTTCTCGACGTCAATCTCAAACTTGACGGCGGGGTTGGCGCTCGCGATGACAGCCACGCGTTTAAGGGCGGCGTTAAAGGCGGCCACGTCGATCTTGACGCTCGTCACGCACGAATCGGGAATGAGCTGCTTGTAGTTGGGATACACGCCCTCGATGCGGCGCGACACGTAGGTGGTGTTGCCGGCCTCAAAGACAACCTGGGTGTCGGTGGCGCCGATCATGATGGTAGCCTGACTCGCCATGATGCTCAGCGCGTCGTTGAAGGCGTCGGCCGGCACGTTGAGCTCAAAGGAACCTTCGAGCGTCGAGGTCTCGACCTGTGTATCGCACACGGCCAGGCGGAAAGAGTCGGTCGCCACCAGGCGCACGGTGTTGTTCTCGACCTTCATATGCACGCCGCCCAGGATGGGGCGGGCCTTGTCGGTCGAGGTGACGCGCCATACGCGGCTCACCATTTCGGACAGAATGTCGGTCGGCAGCTCGACGGCGCTCTCGATGGCGTAGGCCGGAAACTCGGGGAAGTCGTTGGCATCGAGCGTGTTGAGGCGGAAAGAGCTCTTCTCGCAGCCAATCAATACCTGACGCTCGGACAGCTCAAAGGTGACCGGGGCATCGGGAAGGGTCTTGGTGATGTTGGAGAGCATCTTGCAGGGAATCACCATCTCGCCCTCTTCTTCGACATGGGCCGCAATGCGATGGCGAATCGAGATGGTGTAGTTGGAGGTCTGGAATTCCAAGATGCCGTCTTGCGCCTTAACGAGCACGCCCGACAGAATGGGGAGGGTGGATGCCGAAGCGACGCCTTTCATAACGACGCCGATGGCTTGCGTAAGCGAGCTCTGGCTGACGGTGAACTTCATCTTTTAATACCTTTCTATAGATATAAATATCTTAATAATAGTAATAGTACTGACGAAACTGTTGATTACTCCTAAAAGTGCAGGTCAGCCCTAAAAAGGGAATCGACAGGAACCTGTGTGCAACCGGGCATGTTTTCCACGTTCAAAACCTGCGCAAAACTTTTCATCGCCGCGGCTCGAGTTTTTGACACCTTATAACCGCCGTTTCGACAAGTTTTCAACAGGTGTGTCCATTTACCTACGAGCGCAGTGTAATTTTATCGCGCAGTGACTTGAGGTCTTCGGTAACAGTCCGGTCTTCCTGAATCATCTTCTGAACCTTTTTATAGCTCGTGCTGACGGTCGAGTGGTTGCGGTTGCCAAACTCGGCGCCCACGGCCGTCGTCGTCATCTCGCACATCTCGATCGCCAGGTAGATAGCGATATGGCGCGCCTTGGCGATATTGGCGTTGCGGCGAGGCCCGATGAGTTCCTCGTGCGTCACGCCGTATTGCTCCTCGATGACGGACTGGACCGTCTGCACATTGATCTTCTTGGCCGATGTGTCGAAGTACTGGTTGGCGATGGCGTCGATGTCGTCAAAGGTGAGCTCCCCGCCCTCGCGCTCGCGATCGCCCGCTTCGCCGGCACAACGCTCGCAAAAGCTCTCGAGCTCGCGGATGTTGGTGCCCGAGACCTCGGCCATGTGTTTAAAGTGCGCGTCGGTTAGATGCCCGCCGCCGCCCCCGTAGGCCGCCAGCAGCGAGTCGTTGCCTGCCTCGGGTGCGGCGGCGATCGTGTTCTCGTAATAACGCTGCAAAATCTTGTACTTCATCTCGTAGCTGGGCTCCGCCACCAGGCACAGCAGACCGGCATTAAAGCGACTGGTCAGGCGCTCGTCCATATTAAGGTCCTTGGGGGCGCGGTCGGCGGCGATCACGACCTTCTTGTTGTTACGGATAAATTCGTCCATCAACTGGAAGAAGTAATCCACGCTCGCGCGCTTGCCAATGATGTTCTGGATGTCATCGATGATAAGCACGTCGACGCCGTGGTACGCCTGCATAATGGGGGCGTTGCTCTTCTTTTGGCGGTCGAATTCCGTCATCAAGTCGTCCAGATATGCCTGCGAGTTGGCGTACTTCACCTTGATCTCGGGCGATTTCTCTGCCAGCTCATTTTTGATGGCGAGCAGCAGGTGCGTCTTGCCCAGGCCCGATTTGCCGTAGATGAACAGCGACGTGCAGGTGCCGGGCGTGTCTGCAAGCATGGCGAATTTGAGCGCCGATCGGTAGGCAAGACTATTCTCCGGTCCGAAGACGAAGTTTTCAAACGTGAATTTCGAATTCGCAGCGAGGGGTGCCCCGTCCGCGTTTTTCTCGACTGCCGTCGGGGTCGCCGAAGGTGCTGCCGGCGCTGCGGACGAACTCGCGCTTTTCGCCGGTGGCCTGCCATTCATTTGGGTCATCATGCGGCGGAAATCGTCGGCGGACAGCGTGTTTTTGATTGCAATGCCCGATTCCTCGCCGGGTGTCGCCTCGTGTGCGACGGGCATGTGCGTGGCGGTCGGGATGGGCGAGGGGGCTGGCTCTACCGCCGATGCGACCGAAGCGGTCGGCTGCGGTGCCATGGTTTCACGGGAAACATCGTCGCGTCGAGGCTCGGGCGCCGGCGTTGCCGCCGCGGTGGCGGTCGCTACCGGGTGAGTGACCGGGGTCGTATTTGCCGAGGCGCCTTGCGGTGCCACGATATTGAGCGCGATTGGCGCAAAGGCGATATCTTCTAGGTACGCCTCGATGGTCGGCTGATGCTTTTTGAGCTGGGCGATGGCAAAGCGTGAAGGGGCCTCAATCGTCAGAGTGTCCTCGGTTAAACTCACAGCGCGCGATTGTCCCAGCATATTGATGAGGCGTGCATTTTGGCCGTCGCGCTGGCAAAAGGCGATGGCATCTCCCAGGATGATGCTTGCTTCCTCGTCCACTGTTTCTCCCGTTCCTTAGCTTTGGGCTCGCACGCGAGCGCTGCCTATTTCGGTCAGATGATATTTCTGGCCATGTTTGATTACCAAGCCGGCCTGTGCCAAGTCGTTGAGCGTTCGCGACCACGTGGGCGCTGAGTTTCCAAACGCTCGTGCCAGGTCGGTTGCGCCACACTCCTGGTTTTGAGCCAGATAGCCCAGTGCCGCTTCGCCGCGCTCGCTCACAAATACGTCTTGCTGCGGCTGTGCATATTGATTCGCCGCATTAGGATACATCATTTGAGCTGCTGGTTGTTGAGAACTCTGCATGGGCAGCGGCTGCTGTTGAAAACTTTGCGGCCACTGTTGGTAAGGCTGCGGAGGCATCTGCTGGGCCCATGGGTTGTACTGCGCCTGGGGCATTTGTTGGTACGGCTGCTGGTATCCCAGCGGGTATTGCTGGGGGTATGCCTGCGCATATCCCGTTTGCGGCGCGTATTGAGCCGGATACCCTTGCGGGTTCGGTTGATAGGACATCTGCTGTGCGGCCGATGCGCCTGCCATCTGCTGCAAGGTTCCCGCATCCTGGCCCATCGCTGGCCTTGCATCGGGTATGTTCTGCGGAATCGCGCCCGAGGGTGCCTGGGGCTCTTGCGTGGGGGCCATGCCAGGCTGCTGCATGGGGGCCATTTGCTGTTGCACCTGTTGCATCGTTGCGGGTTGCTGCGTGAAGGCGCCCGGCATGGGATGTGCCTGCTGCTCTGCTTCGGGTCGCACGGCTGCCCCGCGCCCGCCAGCACGCTCGATTTCCTGCACGCGCTTGGGGTTCAGACTTACCGTCACGACGGTGCCGTTGCCCATGTTGTCCTCGATGGAGACGGCGCCGCCGGCGTTTTCCAAGTACTCCTGTACCATGGGAAATCCGGCGCCGGTGCCGCGGATATACCGTTTCATCTTGCTGTTTGCGCTGGTTACGCCAAAGTCGAAGGCACGCTCTTTGTCGTCGATGCCCGGACCCTGATCGGCAAAGCGGATGGTGTCGCCGCCGTCGAGAATCGAGATGATGGGCTCTGCAAAATGCGCGTGGATAAAGTTTTCGACAATCTCGCGGATAACCATCAACGAGATGCGTCCTCCCTGCTCCTTCATGCACTGGTAGACGGTGTTGGTTGTCTCTTCCAGGTAGGTACGGACGTCTTGCGGTTCGATGACGATGACACGCGGTGTCGACAGCATGTCATCGTAGACCGCGATGCGCGCTGCATACATGGCCTTCGGTGCTTGTGCGGTGACCTGCTCACTCTCGTTGCGTTTTTCGCGCACGCCGGTGATGTGCTCGTTGTCGGGTGCCGGATCACCGGAATCGACCATGGTGTAGAAGTCGTCAGACATGCCGCTCGCAATCTTTCAAAAGGTTTTGAACAAATAGTAGCTCACCGCGCAGTGTTTCTCATCTTTCGACAAGTTTTCAAAACCTGTTGAAAACTTTGGAAAACGGGCGAAAAGTTCTCAACATTTCCAACACGACCTGTTGAAAACTCGATGAAATTTCGTGAAAAGTTGCCTGCTGCCTCAAATGCAGGCTCTGCTTATGGGGGAACCGTGTACTCTTTGCAACCTTTTACCTTTGATTTCTTGACATTTGAACATTGATTTCCCTACAATCTTCAAGCTCACGTGTCTATATCTGCGTCCGCGCCCCCGCGGACACTCGAAATGCAGCAGGAGGAACTTAAGATGAAGCGTACGTATCAGCCTAATAAGCGTAAGCGTGCCAAGACCCATGGCTTCCGTGCCCGTATGGCCACTAAGGGTGGTCGTGCCGTGCTCGCCCGTCGTCGCGCCAAGGGCCGCAAGCGTCTCACTGTCTAGCAGCGATACACACATCTCGCATGAAGACTATTAAGTCTCGGCAAGATTTCGAGCATGTGTTCAGTCAGGGGCGTCGTTTCAATCACCCTCTGATTCGAATGACCATATGTGAATCGGTTGGCGAAGGCGACTCCGGAAGGGTCGCCTTCGTTGGTGCTAAACGACTCGGTTGTGCTGTGGTGCGCAACCGATCTAAGCGTGTGATGCGCGAGGCCGCCCGCAGCTGTGGATTTCCCGTTGCGGGTCATGACATCATCTTGTTCGCGACTCCCAAGACGAGGGTTTCCTCGCCGCGGGAGATGGACAAGGCGTTGCGTTCGCTTATGAAACGCGCCGGCGTTGCCGGGGAGGAGCGATGAGCAATCACGTTTTGCGACGTGTTGCCATCGCTCCTATTCGCATATATCAACAGGTTATTTCGCCCTTATTGCCTGACGCCTGCATTTATTACCCAACGTGCTCGCAATACGCTATCCAGGCGATTGAGAAGTACGGTGTTTTGAGAGGCTGCTGGCTTGCCGTGAGGCGCATCGCTCGCTGCAATCCCCTGCACGTCGGCGGTTATGACCCTGTGCCTTAGCGGGCACTCGCTATCGGAGGAAAACTTACATGTGGGATTGGATCGTTAACATCCTTTTCGAGCTGCTCAAGCTCATCCAGACCTTTGCGGTCGACTGGGGCCTGTCCATCATCATCCTGGTGGTCATCATCCGTCTGCTGCTGACGCCGCTCATGCTCAAGTCGACCAAGTCGACGGCTCGCATGCAGGTGCTGCAGCCTAAGATGCTCGAGATCCAGGAGCGCTATGCCGACGATCCCCAGCGTCAGGCCGAGGAGATGCAGAAGTTCTACAGCGAGAACAAGTTCAACCCCATGGCTGGTTGTCTGCCGCTGTTGATCCAGATGCCTGTCCTGTTCGCCCTGTTTACGCTGCTGCGTAACCTGCCGAACTACTTTAGCGACGGCACGTTCTCGTTCTTCAACATCCTGCCTGACCTTACCACCACGCCGAGCGCTTCCTTTGCCGATGGCTTTATGGTTGCGCTGCCTGCGCTGGTTTGCCTGATTCTGTTCGCTGTCTTGACCCTGATTCCGCAGCTGTATATGTCTCGCAATCAGACTGGTCAGCAGGCCCAGAGCATGCGCATGATGGCTGTCGTCATGACCGTCATGATGCTTTGGATGGGCTGGAGCCTGCCCGTCGGCGTTCTGCTGTACTACGATGTGTCTTCTGCCTGGCAGGTTATCCAGCAGATCTTCGTGACGCAGAAGGTTATCGACAAGGCCAAGGCCGATGAGGAGGAGCGCCTCAAGAACGCTCCGCTGCAGGTCGAGGTTACCCGTCGCGAGAAGAAGCCGCGTCCGCACAAGAAGAAGTAGTCGGGATATCAATCTTATTTAGGTACCTAACTTTTGGAGTACGTTATGTCTGAAGAGATCATCGAGGATATGCTTGAGGAGGTTGCCCCGCAGATTGCGGGCGATTATCCCGAGATTGCACAGCGCTACAAGGCCGGTGAAGAGCTGACCGACGAGGAGCTCGACACCATTGCCGATGTTGCGATTTCCATTCTGCGTTCCATCCTTTCGCACTTCGATGCCGCCAACTCTCCTATTGATGAGTACGAGGGCGACGAGGGCGAGCTGATTTTGGATGTTACGGCTCCTGATCTTGCTGTTCTCATTGGCCGTCATGGTCGTACCCTTGATGCTCTTCAGGTCATGTTCTCTTTGCTGGTGAGCCGCAAGCTTGGCTTTAGGTATCCGGTTGTGGTTGACGTTGAGGGCTACAAGAGCCGTCGTCAGGACAAGGTTGCCTCTATGGCTCAGTCTGCCGCAGAGCGTGCCATCCGCACTCATAAGAGTGTTTCGCTTCCGCCCATGAATGCATATGAGCGCCGACTGGTTCATATTGCACTTCGTGGCAATGATACTGTCGATACCCATTCTGAGGGTTCTGACCCTGATCGCCATGTGGTGATTGTTGCTCGATAATCTACTCGAGCTTATGCTAAGGGGGCGTGGTTTCCACGTCCCCTTTTTTTGTCAAAAGTTCTCGATACACTGATTTTTGTCAGAAAGGAGCTTCTGTTGTTTGTGCTTACTGATCAGCAGGCTGACGAGATGCTCAGCCGTCTAACTTCCTATTGCAAAGAGTATTCCTTGAGCGTAACTGATGCTGAGCTGAGGAAATGTATCCAGCATTTGGATTTGGTTCTGGAAACGAATAAGACAACCAATCTCACTCATATTCTTAACGTTGAAGATGCTGCGGTACTTCATATCCTCGACTCACTTGTTTTGCTTCCTTATGTCAATAAGGCTCCTGAGGGAGCTTTGCTCGATATGGGAACAGGCGCAGGCTTCCCTGGTATTCCATTAACGATAACCACGCATCGTAAAGCTACTTATATTGACTCTGTTGGCAAGAAGGTTGATGCTGTCAATTCTTTTGTTCATGCACTTGGATTGAAATATGGACATCCAGTCCATGACCGCCTTGAAGAATATGCTCGAAGCCATAAGAAGCAGTTTTCTGTCGTAACCGCCCGCGCACTGGCTCCGCTACCTATTCTTGTTGAGTATGCGGCTCCGTACCTCAAGGATGGAGGGCTATTTGTTATCACGAAGGGCAATCCATCGGATGAGGAGCTTGCTTCCGGCATGTCAGCAGCTAAGATCTGCGGCTTCACTTTGCTTTTGAATGACACAATCGATTTGCCTGAGGGCCTGGGCCATAGGGAGTTCATTGTTCTTAAGAAGAGTCATCCGGCTTCCGTTTCATTGCCTCGTGCAAATGGCATGGCAAAGAAGAATCCGCTTGCCTAGATGTTTCACGTGAAACATAATGGATACTAACAACTTGCAGTGTTTCACGTGAAACATGGCGGTTGATTTCGAATCGGAATGTTTCACGTGAAACATCCTCCGTTTGACAGCTTTAATACACACCAGGAGGGACCGTGGGATTTCGCGACGTTAAGCGTTCTAAGAGCGCAAAAGACACGCGTATTATTGCAATCATCAATCAAAAAGGCGGCGTCGGTAAGTCAACGACGGCTGTAAACCTTGCAGCAGCACTGGGTGAGCAGGGTCGCAAGACACTGATTGTCGATTTTGATCCGCAGGGAAACAGCACCAGTGGATTCGGAATTGAAAAAGAAGACCTTGATCAGTGCATCTATGATGCATTGCTGAATGACGTGCCGGCAGAATCGCTTGTTCTTGATACAAATTGCAAAAAGGTATTCGTTATTCCGGCGACAATTCAGCTTGCAGGTGCCGAAATTGAGCTCGTAAGCGCAATTGCTCGTGAAACCCGCCTCAAAGATTTGCTTGAGCCGATTCAGGACGAGTTCGATTTTATATTCATCGACTGTCCTCCTTCGCTTGGCCTGCTTACTATCAACGCCCTGACCGCAGCAGATAGCGTTTTGATTCCAATCCAGTGTGAGTATTACGCACTTGAGGGCGTTACGAAGCTGCTGGAGTCAATGAAGATGGTCAAATCACGTCTGAACAAGGGCTTAGACACCTATGGCGTGCTTATGACCATGTATGACTCGCGTACTTCTCTGTCGAATCAGGTTGTTGAGGAGGTTCAATCGTACTTTGGTGACAAGGCGTTTAAGACACTGATTCCTCGTACCGTAAAAATTTCTGAAGCTCCGTCTTTTGGAGAGCCGGTAATTACCTATGCACCTCAAAATAAGGGTGCAAAAGCGTATATGAACCTTGCAAAAGAGGTGATCAAGCGTGCCTAGTGCAAAGAAACGTGGCGGATTGGGACGTGGACTCAATGCGTTGGTCTCAGAAGCCGAGTATGAGACCGGCGGTTCGGCTGCATCGGCTTCAAATGCCGCATCTGAAACAAAACTACCTATTGAGGATATCGTTCCCAACCCTAATCAGCCGCGAATTCACTTTAACGAAACTGAACTTCGCGAGTTGAGCGAATCAATTCAAGAACATGGCGTTTTGCAGCCGCTACTAGTTCGCAAACATGGAAACGGTTATGAGATTATTGCGGGTGAGCGTCGTTACCAGGCGTCAAAGCTTGCTGGTCTTGAGGAACTGCCTGTCATCATTAAAGAGGTTAATGATGAGGAGATGCTCGCTCTTGCTCTTATCGAGAATCTTCAGCGTTCTGATTTGAATCCCGTCGAAGAGGCGAAGGGTTATCGTCAGCTCATTGATGCCAGCGGCATGACGCAAGAGGCGTTATCAAAGGCTGTCAGTAAGTCTCGTTCCGCAATTACAAATTCACTTCGTTTGTTAGATCTTCCGGAAGTCGTGCAGCAGATGATTTTCGAGGGCAAGCTTACTGCCGGCCATGCGAGAGCGATTCTTGCGGTTCCATATGAAGATGCCAGGATTCGACTTGCTGAGAAAGTTGTTGCAGAAGGTCTTTCCGTTAGAGCGACAGAAAATCTTGCTCCGTTGTTTTCTGCCGGAGAGACGCCAAGGACTCCGAGGCCAGCAACACCTCAGTCATTCAAAAAGGCAGCTCGAGTCCTTCGTCAAGTTTTTAACACGAATGTACGCGTGAAGAGCTCGCGTGGCAAGAACAAAATTGAAATTGAGTTCAAAGACGAAGAAGAGCTCTCCCGTATCCTTGGCGAAATGATTCAATTTGGGCAGGAGGATCAGAATGAAGAATAAGGTTCTCGCGATCGCTGCGTTGGCAACCACTGTCGCTGCTGGTGCTTTTGTTGGATATAAGCTTGCGACAGATGATGAACTGCGTGGTCGACTGCTGCGCGGAGCTCAGGATATCGTCGATACATCCAAAAAGAAAATGGATGTGATGACCGAAGATGTCGCCATGCGTACTGCTCAGGTGACTAAGAATCCTAAGATTAACCAAGAGTGGGTTAACCATCAATGGGAAAATGTTGGTTATTAGGTACCTAACAATTACTTGCCTGTTTTGAAGGGGTCCTTGTCTGATACATGAGACAAGGACCCCTTATTTTGGCTAAAACTAAGCTTACGTAAATCAAATTCAGTAGCATGAAAACAAATGAAACAGCCCCGGTTGCATTATCTGCAACCGGGGCTGTTCGATGTTTCACATGAAACGTTTTGAGGTGCGACTCCCCTATGCGTTCTTCTGGACCTTAAAACGTTGCTTCAGCTGACCGCAGGCGGCATCAATATCATTGCCGCGAGAATTACGGATCGTGGTCTCGATGCCACGAGACTCAAGGCGGCGCTGAAGATCCTCAACCTTATGAATCGGAGACGGCTTGAGCGGGCTACCCTCAATGTCGTTAAGCTGAATCAGGTTGACGTGACACAGCGTTCCCTCGCAGAAGTCGCAAAGCGCCTGCATCTCAGGGTTTGTGTCATTGACGCCTTCGATCATGGCGTACTCATAGGTTGGGCGGCGGCCCGTCTTTTCGGTGTAGAGCTGAAGCGCCTCGTGAAGGCGGAGCAGCGTGTACTTCTTAACACCGGGCATGAGCTTATTGCGCGTCGACTGGATGGCGGAATGCAGGGAAACGGCGAGCGTGAACTGCTCGGGGATGTCGGCGAATTTGCGAATACCGGGAATAACGCCGCTGGTAGAGACAGTAAGGTGGCGGGCTCCAATACCGATACCGTCGGGATCGTTAAGGATGCGCAGTGCCTTGAGAACCTCGTCGTAGTTGGCAAACGGCTCGCCCTGGCCCATGAAGACAACGCTTGTGGCACGCTCGCCAAAGTCGTTGGATACATGAAGTACCTGGTCGACGATCTCCTGAGCTGTCAGCGAGCGCTTGAGGCCGTTAAGGCCGGTGGCGCAAAAGGCGCAGCCCATGCCACAACCTGCCTGGGTGGAAACGCAGACAGAAAGCTTGTTACGACGGGGCATACCGACAGTCTCGACGGAAATGCCGTCGTGGTACTCGAGCAGATACTTGCGAGAGCCATCTTTAGAAACCTGCTTGGCGAGCTCAGTCGGCGTGTCAAAGGCAAAAGCCTCTTTAAGCTGCTCGCGGAAAGCCTTGGGAAGGTTGGTCATATCGTCAAACGAACAAACGTTCTTCTCAAAGACCCATTCGATGAGCTGCTTCGCGCGGAAGGCGGGCTGGCCAAGTTCGGCAACAAGCTCGCGAATATCGTTTTGGCTCAAGTCGCGAATGTCCTGAGATTTAGTCCTGGGATTCATGGAAGCCTTTCGATTTTGGGGAAACGTAGAGGGTATCGCTACAATATGGTATCAGCTGCAGAAATTATAGAGGAGGAGTCTGCCCATGCCGGGTAAAAGCCTAGAGAACATGCACGTAGCGGTCTTGGCGGGCGGTCATTCCGCTGAGCGCGAGATCTCGCTCAATTCGGGAAAGAACGTCGTGGTGGCCTTGAAGGAGGCCGGCTACACTTCGGTGGAGCTGCTCGACACGGCTGCCGATGATTTTATGGTAACCATAGCGACCGGCGGCTTTGACGTGGCGTTTATCGCCATGCACGGCGCCGGCGGTGAGGATGGTGCCATGCAGGGTGCCATGGAGACCCTGGGTATCCCCTACACGGCCTCGGGCGTGCTCGCGAGCGCCTGCGGTGCCGACAAGGAGGTCTCGAAGCTCCTGTACGCCAAGGCGGGCATCCCCGTTGCCCCCGGCCTTGCGCTCGAGGTGGGCGATGAAGTCGATATCGATCATATCGTCGAGGTTTGTGGCGAGCGCTGCTTTGTGAAGCCGGCCGTCAACGGTTCCAGCTATGGCATTTCCCTGGTCCATGAGCCCTCCGAGCTGCCCGCGGCAATCGCCAAGGCGTTTGAGTTTGGCGACAAAGTGCTGGTCGAGAAGTGCATCGAGGGCACCGAGATCACTGTCGGCGTATACGGCGAGGATGACGTGCGCGCCCTGCCGATTGTTGAGATCCGTAAGCCCGAGGACTGCGAGTTCTACGATCTGGACGTGAAGTATGTCGACCCTACGGACATCCATCGCATTCCGGCGCAGATTTCACCCGAGAACTACGCTCGTGCTCAGGAGCTCGCCTGTGCTGCCCATAAGGCACTCGGCTGCCTGGGTATCTCGCGCAGCGACTTTATCGTGAGTGAGGATGGCCCCGTCATCCTCGAGACCAACACGATTCCCGGCATGACCGATACGTCGCTGTATCCGGATGAGATTCGCCACACCGATGACATGACGTTCCCGCAGGTGTGTGACAGTCTGATTCGTATGGGACTTCGTCGAGCGGGCGTTGCATGCTAATCGAGGACGCTGTTTCGTCGGGAACGCCGCAGTTTGTCATCGATTCCTATGCCACGCTTGCCGAGCGCGCCAAAACCCAATCGTTTGGTCTCATCGAGGAAGATGTTATCGTCCTCGATACCGAGACCACGGGTCTTTCGGTGCAGGACAACGAGCTTATCGAGATATCAGCGGCCCGCCTTTCGGGCCGCGAGGTTGACGATCGGTTCGATACCTTCGTGCATCCCAAGCAGCTGATTCCCGCCGAGATTACCGAACTCACGAGCATTACAAACGCCGATGTGGTGGATGCCCCATCGGCCGTCGAGGCCGTGGCCGCTCTCGCCGATTTTGTCGGCGGCTGCCCGGTGATTGCGCATAACGCCACCTTCGACCGTTCGTTTATCGAGTCGGTCAAGGGCGGTGTCAAAGTCAGCGACATCTGGATTGATTCGCTGGCACTGTCGCGCATCGCACTTCCGCGCCTGGCCTCGCACAAGCTGTCTTTTATGGCCGACCTGTTTGGCTGCGACTCGGTGTCGCACCGCGCCAACGCCGATGTCGACGCCCTGTGTGGCGTATGGCGCGTGTTGCTCGTGGCGCTCACTGACTTGCCCCAGGGCTTAATGGCGCGCTTGGCCGACATGCACCCCGACGTACCCTGGTCCTATCGTCCCATCTTCTCGTTCTTGGCGGGACAGAACCCCGGTTCCATCTTCTCTCTCAGCGCCGCCCGCGCGGACGTACTCAAGGCCGATCGGGCCGATGATCGCGTTGATGCGGACGAGCTGCCGGTCCTTAAGATGCCGAGCCGCGAGGAAATCGAGGCGGACTATGCCCCGGGCGGTCTGGTTAATCGCATGTATCCCACGTACGAGCCGCGCGATGAGCAAATCGCGATGGCGCTCGAGGTCCGTGACGCGCTCGTTACGGGAACGCATCGCGTGATTGAGGCGGGGACGGGCGTCGGCAAATCGATGGCCTATCTGGTGCCTTTTGCCGAGGCCGCGCGCCGCAACAACATCACGGTTGGTATCGCGACTAAATCGAATAATCTTGCCGACCAGCTCATGTATCATGAGCTGCCCAAACTTGCCGAGCAGCTGGACGGAGGCCTCTCGTTTTGCGCCCTCAAGGGCTATGACCACTATCCATGCTTGCGCAAGCTTGAGCGTATGAGCCGCGGCCAAGTCGAAATTACGACTAAGCGTGATCCTGCCGACACGCTTACGGCGGTCGCGGTCATCATGGCGTACGTGTGTCAGTCGGCCGATGGCGACCTCGACTCGCTCGGCATTCGCTGGCGCAGCGTCAACCGTCCCGACTTTACGACGGCGTCGCGCGAGTGCGCCCGTCGCCTATGCCCGTTTTTCCCCGATAAATGCCTGGTCCATGGCGCTCGCCGTCGCGCGGCGCATGCCGATGTGGTGGTCACCAACCATTCCCTGCTGTTCCGCAATGTTGCGGCCGAGGGTAGAATCTTGCCTCCGATTCGTCACTGGGTGATCGATGAGGCCCACTCCATCGAGCGCGAGGCACGCCGTCAATGGGCGCGCGTGGTGTCGGCGGATGAATCGCGCGTTCTGTTTGAGCGCCTGGGTGGCTCGAGCACCGGTGCGCTGAGCCAGGTTTCCCGCGATTTGGCAACCTCGGAGGGCTCTACGCTTTACCTGGGTCTTACCGCCAAGGCGACGTCGACGGTTGTGCGTGCGAGTATGGCGATTGCCGATGTGTTTGACGGCGTTCGCGAGCTTGGCCGCCGTGCGCGCGGGGGCTATGACAATGCGAACCTATGGATTGGCCCCGAGCTGCGCGAATCTGACGACTGGCATGATTTCTTACAGTCGGCCTACACTGCCATCGACGCGTTGGAACAAGCTGACAAGAGCGTCGACGCGCTGGTACAAGCAGTTGCCGCCGACAAGCCCGAGGTTGTTGTCGACCTGGGTGATATCTCGCGCCGCCTACACGAGCTGGTCGAGAACCTCAAACTCATCATTGACGGTACCGATGAACACTACGTGTACTCGCTGCAAGTCAATCGCAGGTTGCGCGCCGGCGGAGAGACGATGACCGCCGAGCGCATCGACATTGGCGAGGCCCTGGCAACCGAGTGGCTGCCCGAGGTCCACACGGCTATCTTCGCCTCGGCGACCATGACGATTTCCAAGAGCTTTGAGCACTTTAACCATGCCGTCGGCCTCGATCGCATCGGTGCCTCGACATCATCGTCGCTGCACTTGGATTCGAGCTACGACTTCGATTCGAATATGGCCGTGGTCGTGGCTGGGGATATTCCCGATCCACGCGATCGTGAGAGCTATCTTTCGGCGCTCGAGCGTGTGCTGGTCGACGCTCATCTTGCCATGGGCGGCTCGGTGCTCACGCTGTTCACCAACAGGCGTGACATGGAGGAACTGTACGCTCGCGTCGAGCCCAAGATGGCTCGTGCTGGTCTGGAACTCAACTGCCAGCAGCGCAACTCGTCTCCTCGTCGCCTGCGCGATCGCTTTATCAACGAACCGACCTCATCACTCTTTGCGCTTAAGGCCTTTTGGGAAGGGTTTGACGCCAGCGGCGAGACGCTGCGCTGTGTCATCATCCCCAAGCTGCCGTTCTCGAGCCCCACAGACCCGCTCTCATGCGAGCGCAATCTGCGTGAAGACCGCGCTTGGGCGCGCTATTCGCTGCCCGAGGCCGTGCTCGAGGTCAAGCAGGCCGCCGGTCGCCTCATTCGCTCATCGACCGATTGTGGCGTACTCATCTTGGCCGACCCGCGCCTGGTGACGAAGGGCTACGGCAAAAAATTCTTAACGTCGCTGCCCACGAGTTCCTATCAGCGCATCGAGTCGGCACAAATCGGGCACTATCTACAGCTGTGGCGCGCGCGCCACGAGCGGCGCCGCTAAAGCGGACAGACGAGGGATTTTGCCATATCGCACAGACGCTCTGACAGGGCGGGGTCATCCAGGATGCGGATGGCCCCGCCCGCTGCGATTACCTGGCTTAACAGCCAGCGCTCGGAGCCGTAGCGCACGTTTACTGTTGAGCTGTCCGCTCCATTGGGTTCAATCGACATGACGCCGGGCCAGTCTAGGCGCTCTGCCAAGGCGCGCGGCATGAGAAGCTTCGCGCTCCGCTCCGCCTTGGCGAGGGAGTCATGGAGGGTCGCGGGCTCCGGTGCGTGGCGCACGACGGAGTCGTCGGTCAAGACCAGGCCCTCGATTTTATCCATACGATAGGTACGCTGCTCGTCGACCGCGACATCCCAAGCAATCAGATACGTTTGGTCGCCGTTTGTTGTGATGCGCAAGGGGTCGACCAAACGCTCGCGCGCTTGTGTGTCATCCATCGAGCGATACGAGATGCGGCAGCGAACGCCGTCCTGAATGGCACAGCTCAGCTGCTGCCAGTGCGACCCGTGGTTGACGGTGTCAAAGACGCGCTGGTTATAGCCGAGCTCTTCGGGTAGAAGGGCATGTCGAATCCGAGCTGCCGTCTGCGGCTCGATCCCCAACGATTCAAGTTCGTGGTTGAGCACAGCGCCCTCGGCTGCACTCAAGCGCAACGGTAGCACACGCCCGGCGTCACCAGTGAGGACCACACGCTCGCCGTGGCATTCGCAGATGATGCGCGCACCAGATTCTCGGTCCGCGAGCGTCGAGACGATCTCGAGAATCTCGTCGAGCGATACTCCCGTGATGTCAAAGCGGCTGCAAAGCTCGTCTCGTGTCATGCCATTCTCGCCGGCGGCGTAGAGGGCCTCCATGATGTCGATGGCGCGCGAGAGTCTTTGCTCGCTGGTGAGTTTACGCACGGGCATGCTCGTGCACCGTCCTTTCGATGAGGTGATTCCACGTCCGCTTGAGAGAATCGGGGGCGACAGGCCTCATGCCATCCATGGCATGGGCCATGCAAAACGAGGCCGCAGCTTCAAAGTCGCGCACGTCAACGATCCAGGTCCAACCTGCTTCGGTGCGCATGAGCTCGCCTCGTCCGCGTGTGAGACCGCTGATCATATCGGCCTGCGCTTCACGCGCGAACGAGAACGTAGCCGCAACGGGTGGGCGGTCGGCAAAATCGAACTCAAAGAATAAGTAATCGTTGAGGTTGAAATCCGCAGGAATGGCGTAAGTTTTCGAAGGTCTCCAGGCGCGAATGATGCGGTCGCAGCGGAATGTTCTGATATTGCCGGTGGCATTGTCGAGGCCGCAGAAGTATGCCGTACCCTCGCGCTCGAACATGCCGTAGACGCAAACGGTCCGCTCGCGTTGTTCACCGCGTCCGTTTTGGTACAAAAAGCGCAGCGCGCAACGCTCGGCAAAGGCACTCCATACCGCATCGCCGGCGGGAGAGCGGCGGATCGGTGCCTCTCCTGTCGTCGACATGCCGGTGAGGTAGGCAATCTTGGAGCGAATGTCGGCAAGCGGCGCGGCAAAGGTGGATGAGCCTGCCGCGAGTGTCTGGTCGATGGCGTTGAGCAGGATGTCGGCATCGTCTGCGGTGATGAGACCGCCCGCGGCAAACGTGTGCTCGCGGTCGATCGTCCACGCGCTCTCCTCAGTTTCCTGCGCTCCGGCAGCGCGAACCTCCCTGATGACGATACCGCGTTCGAGCAGCTTGTCGCGATCGCGGCGGAACTTGCGCTTGTCCGAGTCGATATTGCCCGAGCCGTATCCCAAATCGGAATCCAGGACGATTTGCTCGGTCGTCAGCGGTTCGGGAGAACTGTTGAGCACAAAGAAAAGGTTGAGGATGCGCTGAGCCGTTTTATCGAAACCGGGCTCGGGTGCACCCTTTTTAATTGTCGCGGTCGCGTCGCTTGCCGTCATAGAATCCTCGCATGAGAAGGTCGTTTGATGCCATGATTTTAGTCCGATATGGAGATTAGGCTATATCCTTGTCCGCTCGCGGCGTTAAGATGCCCCGAATTCGGTCGTTTGCGCTCGCTCGGGGTATACTTTCGACTATATACGGTTCTAATGTGCATGCATTGGGCCTATTTGTCGGATTATGGATGTGGAGCGCACATGGCGAACACCCAGAACTATATTAACCACCTGCTGCAGAACACCGGCATTACGCCGGCGTGCAGTGAAGAAGAGCGCCTGGCTGCCGAGGATATCGCTCAGATTTTCCGCAACCACGGCTTTGACCCCGAGGTGCAGGAATTTAATGCTTCCGCGCCCAGCAGGTTGGCGTTTGCCGTTACCGGTATTCTCGCATTTGCCGGCGCCCTGCTGATGGGCATCGGTGGCGGTATCGGCTTGGTCGGCACCTTTCTGGCCATTGTCGGTGCCGTGCTCTACGCGCTCGAGCGCACGGGGCATCCCGTGGTTTCGCGCCTGGGAAAGACCGGTGTGAGTCAAAATGTCATCGCCTATCACAAGGCCTCGGGCCCGCTTGCGTCTCCGCGCAACCGCCCGGTCGTCGTGGTGGCCCACTATGATTCCCCCCGCGCCGAGCTCCTTGCTCGCGAGCCCTACGCTCCGTATCGCGCGCTCATCGCCAAGCTCCTACCTGTCGCCACGATCGCGCCCGCGGCTGTCGCCATCCTGCGTATCCTGCCGCTTCCCGGCGTGCTCAAGGTGCTGCTGTGGGTTGTCGCGATTCTGGCCTCCCTTGTGGCACTGGCCAACGCCGCCAATATCATCTCCAACCGTTTTGTGCTTCCCTACACGTCTGGCGCGGTGTGCAACAAATCCTCTGTTGCCGCCATGCTCGGTGTCATGGACAACGTTGCCCCCTATCAGGGCGAAAACGAGTTCCCCGACGACATTCCATTCGATACCTATTTTGGCGAGCAGAAGCGTCGCGCCGAGGAAATGGCGCGCGCGGCGGCCGAGTATGCCGCGGCCCAGCAGCAAAACGACTACGGCAACACCATTGAATATGAGGAACCTTCCTACGACGAGGACGAGTTTGGTCAGCCGGTGGCGCCTGCCGATGCGGCTGAGCAGGACGAGGCTTTTGATGAGCAGATCGACGGTTTTGAGGGTGCCTCTGCCGACGAGACGCTGATCGGCGTTGTCGCACCCGAGGCTCAAGACCAGACCGCTCAGGTCGAAGTTTCCACCGAGGAGGAGCCCGCCGCCGAGCCGGCGGAGGAGCCCGCGGTGGTCGAGGCCGCCGAGCCCGAGCCCAAGCTCTATCGCAATGCCGCCGGCAACATCCGCTTTGGTTCGGATGCCATCCGTGCGCTCGGCATGCTTCCCGAGTCCTGCACGCTCGATTACGAAGAGGGCGAGGAGCCGACGTTTGAGCCGGAGCCTGCTCCTGTCGCACAGGAGCCTGCGCCCGTGGCCAATGCGGCTGTTGCTCCCGTCGAGCCAGTCGCCGCTCCTTCTGCTGTCGTTGAGCCCGATGCAAAGCCTGCGCTTGACCCCGCAGCTGGACTTGATATTCTGGCGCCTGGCGCTCCGGCACAGGTTGAGGACGATGCCGCCGACGAAGACTACGACGAGTATCCTCAGCGCGTGTCCTACGAGAGTGACACCGATTTCTCGGCCGAGATTCCCTCGACAACGCCTCATGCCGATATCGCTTCTGCGTTCTCCTCGATTGGCGCCAGCGCTTCTAGCTTCTTTAAGGGTGCCCTCGCGAAGGGCAAGAAGTTCGTTGATGACTTTGAGGAAAAGCGCGCCGCTGCCCGCGAGGCCGCCGAGCAGGAGGCCATCGCCCAACAGCAGGCCGCCGAGGCCGAGCGTGAGCGTGCGGCACAGGAGTTTGAGCAGAACGAGGCAGAGCAGCCGGCACCCGCCGATGTCGCCGACGCCACGACATCCTTCGAGGCTCCGCAGCCGACATCCGCTGACGTTGCCGAGGCTACGACGTCCTTTGAGGCGCAGCAGCCGGTCGATGGCACCATGTCATTCGATGCCACGATGACGTTTGAGAAGCAGGGCACCGCAATTGCCGAGCCCCTTCCCACCTCCGATGAGGTTCAGGACGTTGTCGCCGATGACGCGGTTGCCGATGAGTCCGATTCCGTTGAGACTGGAGCGCCCGAGCAGGTCGAGGCTCCCGCCATGGAGCAGGAGTCCCCTGTGGTTGACGAGGCTCCCAAGACGGATGAGTCCAGGCCTTACTCTACGCAGATCTTTACCATGCCCGCACCGAGCGATCCCGGTGCCACGGTGGCCAATGCCGCCCCCACGCAGGACGAGACGGTTGACTCCCTCATGGCGCAGATTTCGTCTCAGGTGTCTCCGCGCCAGCAAATGAATATCCCCGATCCGGCCTCCGCGCCTGCGCCCTCTTCGTCGCCGCTTGCCTCGGTCCCCGATCCGTCGCTGCCTTCGATGCAACAGGCCAACGTCGCGTCCCGCACGTCGCTGTTCGATCTTCCCGATCCTTCGGCGCAGACAAATGATCCCTTTGCGACGGCGCAGGGCCCCGAGCCCACATCGGCACCGGTCGCGACCCCCATGCCCATCTCCTCGGGCGCACAACCACTCGAGACCATCTCGGCTCCTGCTTCGACGGGCGCCAAGCCGCAGAAGCGTGGCCTGGGTGGCTTGTTCGGTCGCAAAAAGAAGAACGAGCAGGACAGCATGAGCGACTGGCTGGGCGTCGAAGACGATTACGATGCCAAGAAGTCTGGTCGCGGTATTGGCTCGTGGGATAACTTCGAGGATGACGACGACGGTTGGAAGGGCGGCGCCACCTCCTCTGATGGTGCTTCTGCCGAGGATATGCTCTCGGCCGTTGCCTCCATGGGCGACGATGAGCTGCTCGGCCACGATATCTGGTTCGTCGCAACGGGCGCGTCCGATTGCGACGGCGCCGGCATGAGGGCGTTTTTGGCCTCGCATCGTGACAAGCTCCGCGGCGTGTTCTTCATCAACCTCGAGTCTATCGGTGCCGGCAGGCTTTCGGTGGTAACGGTCGAGGGCGAGCAGCAGCTGTTTAAGGGTGATCGCCGCATCATGAATCTTGTCAGCAAGGTGTGTAAGTCGTTCCACGTCGATTGCGGTGCGTTCGAGATGCCCTATGCAAAAACCGATGCATCCGCAGCGCTCGAGGCGAGCCGTCGCGCCCTTACGATCGCCGGTGTGGACGGCCCGCGCCTTGCCTGCGCTCGCACCGAGGATGACCTGCCGTACAACGTCAATCCGACCAATATCGCTACGGTGTCCGAGGTCGTGACCGAGGTCATTCGTCGTTCGTAGACAGACCCGCTAAGGAGTCAGCGTGTTTTCGTACATCAAGCGCCATTGGCCCATCTATTTGATTTTGACCCTGATCGCTATCGCATTGGGTTTTGGGGCCGCGTATGTCGTTGGCGTTAAGGGCTCGACGCCCGAGACAACAATGAACGAAGAGGTGGAGCAGGAGCAAAGTTTGGGTGCCGACGGTATTTCCGAGTCCGATCAGGCAGCCATCGATGGCGGTTCGTCATCTGCTGAATAGCCGATTCATCGTTTATGCCCAAGGCGGGCGAGCCGGGAGACTGGCTCGCCCGCCTTTTCATCGTGCTAGTGCCTCTTTGTGGCTGACCTAAGGCGAGCGAACCATATGGCTGCAACGCCCGAGGTCAGGAGTGCGGTGATGCATGCGGCGATGGGAACAGATCCCGTTGCCGGCAGGTTCTGAGGCAGGGCGCATCGTTGGATGACGCGGTCCTCATCATGCGCCTCGAGTTTATCGCCACCGCCGTTGCGGCAAAGATCGACGCGCACGTTGTTGGCAAGTGCGGTTTGGGGCGTATAGGACGACGTTGCCTGCATATGCACGACTGCGCCTCGGGCATCCGAGTTAAGGGCCGCCTTGGCATCGTCAAGATCGTCGTGCTCGTCTTTAAGGTCATCCCGGGTCCAAGAGCCCGCCTCGCTTCTGGTTGTAAAGTCGGCGGCTACCGCACCGTATTCAAAACGGATGCCCGTGATGACGGCGTCGTCTGTAAGATCAATCTCTTTCGTATCGAGCGTGACGGACTTGTCCGTCGGGATATCTGCTTTCCATAGGTGCCACCCGTCGTAATCGACGAGACGCACATCGTCGCCCAGCAGCTTTGCAACCTCTTCCGTTTCGAGCCAGGGATTGTGATGCTCGTCGTCAAGCGTTGCGTTGACCTGCTTGTCCGTATCGTCTGTTCCCGCCAAAGACGCTCGATACCACACATTGCATAGCCCGTTGAGATCACCGACCGCAAGAGGGGTTTCAACGGCAATGAGCTTCGCTGCGCCATCTTTGGCGCATTCAAGATCGTCGGTGACGGTAAACTCGTCGACCCAAGTGCTCGACTCATTTCTGGCGTCGATGGTATAGGAGAAAGCGCCTTGCGTATCGGGCTGCGTTTTGGCTCGGTTTTTCCCGTCGCCGTTGGCGACGAGTTTGCCCGCAACGGGCTGTGCGATCTCCTGACGCTTATCGATGCGCCCTTTGATCTCGATAGGCGCATCCTTCATGGCTACGGTTTGGACTTCCCCCGTGGCCTTTACTTCAAACGTTATCTCTTCGGCAAGGTCGTATGTACGCGGAGCCATCGTTTCGCGCAGGGTGTAGGTGCCGGGTGAAAGGTGCTCAATGCGGTGCGGTTTGCCGGATGAAGTCCAAGAATCGATTTCGTTGCCATTGGGGTCGCAGAGGACAAGCTCGGCGCCTGTCACCTCCTGACCTCCGCACGCGTCGACTTTGGTGACATCGATCTTGGTGTAGTCGTTGGAAACGTCAAGGTGCACTTCGATCACGGGCGTTTGCTGGTCAGCGTACGACAACTTCACAGTGTGTGGGGTCGGGTTGAGCAGATAACCTTCGGGCGCTTGTGTTTCGACGACCTCGTAGGTGGCGGTACCGCATCCCAGCGAAAGATGGTCGACTCGCGCATGCCCCCGTTCGTCGGTTGTGACGGTGGCGACGGTTTCGCCATCCAGGGCGACGATACTGCCATCGGCCCGCACGATGTCGCCGCCGGCGCGGATGTCAAACGTGGCTCCAGCGAGGGTGCGCCCATCTACAGCATCCGTCTTAATGATTTCGATACTTCCGGTTGCGGCGTCGTCATAGAACGAGGCGACGGCGACCGGTGTCAGATTTCTGTCGGCGGGAATCGTTATCTCCAGGTCTTTTCCGCGCAGATACGGTTCCTTGGCCGATGCCTCGTGCACGTAGTATGTTCCGGGATTAAGTGATTCGGGCAGCGTGACGGCGCCGGCTGTATCGGTTGTGAAGGTGTTCATTACATTGTGGGCCGGATACCAACATGTTTGCGAGATGGGCTCGTGGTGGCTATCGAACAGCTGGAACGTAAAGCCGGCAAGTGGTACGGTGCCGCCGGTCTGAGCATCGCGCTTTACAATTTGAAGGTGTGTCGATAGGGCATGGTTGTCAACGATGTACTGAAGCTCGGCGCCGTCTGCGATCTGCTCTGCTGTGATGGTCCATTCCCCTGCTTGCTTAAATCCTTCAGGGACCGTTTCTGCAACCTCGCGAACGGTGTAGCCCGCGCGGTCGTAGGGAATGGCACCGTGAGCGCCGGCGGGTCGCTTGCCTGCGCCAAACCATGCTTCGGGCTGGTCTTTGGTGGAGGCAAAGCCGTAAACGTTTGTGGTCAACGTGCCGACGACTTGTTGGGAGCTATTGCTGACAACTTCAAAGACGACGCCTCCCGCCGGCTGCTCAAGGCCGGACTCATCGTTATCGCCATGGTCCTTAAACTTCGAGATTTCAAGGTCAAAGGCGATGGGGATGTTGGGAATACGGCTTTCGAGCTCAACGGTGCCCGTATCTCCGAGCTGCTCGGCACCGACGGTGTAGCTCCAACAGTCGTTTGAAATCAGGTAGCCCTCGGGCGCTTTCGATTCGTAGATGGTAAAGGTACCCAGAGGAACGTCATTGAGGATCGCCCGTCCGTTTTTGTCGGTCGTAAGGGTGCGAGTCCAGCCGGGGGTTGATTGCGAGACGCAGGTGAATTCAGCGCCCGCAAGCGACGCCCCAACCTGGGTGCCGGCATCCGTGGCGGCATCGACTTTTGCAGTACGCAAGGTGATGGTGCCGGGCTGCTCGTTGACGGTGACATGTTCACCGCTGTTTTGTGTGGTGAAGGCTATTCGGTCGCTTCGAGGGATATAGCCTGCCGGGGCTTTGGTTTCGACCAGGTAATATGCCGTATTGGGCGAAAGCGTTGCTTGTGCATGCCCATTTTCGTCCGTCTGGATAGTGCCGACACGTGCATCGCCTGCACTTTCAAAGATATCGAAGGTTGCGCTACCGAGCCTGTAGGCGTCGTTACCGGCGGTGATGTCAGCCTGGGACGATTGTTTTTGGAAAGATACGGAGACGGCGGGCAGAACATAGAGCATGTCCTGGTGTCGACCCTCGCCCGAGACCGGGCCGTGATAACGCCTGGCTCGATGTGGGGCCGCCTTAATGGATCCGGACTTAGCGCTGTCGTAGAGCCAACGTGCAGCCGCTACGGCCTCGGCGTTTTCGTAAAACCTACCGCTCCTGGCAACTCCCTTGCTGTTTGTATACGAATAGGTGCCGTCGGGGCGCGTGGTTCCGTTGAGCATCCAAACGGCAATCTGGGTGGCGGCACGGGCGAGATCGGGCGACAGATTGTGGTCGCCAAAGGATGTATTGGAGGGGTATCCGTGACAGACGATGGCGGCAAATTCGTCATCGAGCCATGTCCAGCCCTGGTTATATGTGCGCCATGGTCCTCCCGGCTTGCTGGGGCCGGGGCAGTCTTGATTCATGCAGTACGAAATCGAAGTGTCTTGCGCCTCGTATTTGCCGACACCAAAAGGGCCACAATCGTCACTTATGGTTCGGAAATTAAGGGCATCGCTTCCATCGACGGCGAGCGCGGCCCCCGGGAGCAGACAGCCGATCAGGAAAAAGAGGAGCAGGAGCAGCGGGCCTGTTGCGATTGCGCTGTGGACAGAGTGCGTGGGTGCGTTGGACATGGCTGCTCCTTATCCCTCGTGCGCCGCACGGGGAGGCCGCGGCGCTTGGGACGAGGCTACCGCCATGGTTCATGCGGGTAAGTACCGGAAGCTGGCCAAAAGCTTGCCCGATATCTGACAAATCGAGCTCAAATACAACAATCACACAAAACCGCAGGTAGAAGATAGTAAGAATAGAAAGACAAAGGTCCTCGTCTCCACAATTGGCGCGGTTTTCAAACGATTCTCCACAGCTAAAACAAGCATCGACACCCTTGTATCGAACAAGACAACCGCGTTATACTAGCCAACACACAAGCGGGCATCGCCAAGTGGTAAGGCATCAGCTTCCCAAGCTGACACTCGCGGGTTCGAGTCCCGTTGCCCGCTCCAGTAAAAAGCACAAGCACGGCAGCGTTACGTTGCCGTGCTTTTTACTACCAAGTGCCGGGACTCGAACCCGACAGGGTGCGAGCGTTAAGCAAACGCGAAGCGTTTGTAGCGAGCAGGCAAGGTCGCCGATAGGCGACCGCAGCCGGTGCGTATTTGCGAAGCAAATACGCGGACGTCCCGTTGCCCGCTCCACCGAGCATGGCGGATTTCGGGAATGGCAGATTCAACCGGCTTTACCCTTGCGCTTTTACGAGTCCGGATTCTCCGACCGCAGCCGGTGCGTATTTGCGAAGCAAATACGCAGACGTCCCGTTGCCCGCTCCATCAGCCAAGGGGGATGCTGGGACACTCGGCTCGATCTGGTCTCCTTCGGCGGTTTCGTGGACCGGGGCATGCCGACCGCAGCCGGCGCGTATTTGCGAAGCAAATACGCGGACGCCCTCATGGCCGCTCTATGCTACAAAATGTTAGGTTAATGCCCGTTATCGTTACTCGCGCCCGCGCACGGTACAATGGTTGGGTTACGACCAACGTGCCAATAACCAAAAAGGAGCCGCTATGATCGATCGCTATACCCGCCCGGAGATGGGACACATCTTCTCCCTCGAGAACAAGTACGCCATTTGGCAGGAGATTGAGGTCCTGGCCTGCGAGGCTCAGGCGGAGCTCGGCAAGATCGGTATTTCCAAAGAAGAGGCCCAGTGGATTCGCGACCACGCCAACTTTGAGAAGACGAAGGTTGACGAGATCGAGGAGGTCACGCGCCACGATGTCATCGCCTTCCTGACCAACATGAAGGAATATATCGACGCCGATGTTCCCGAGGGCGAGCCCAAGCCTAGCCGCTGGGTTCACTACGGTATGACCAGCTCCGACCTGGGTGATACGGCTCTGTGCTATCAGCTTACTCAGGCGTGTGACCTGATTATCGAGGACGTCAAGAAGCTCGGCGTGATCTGCAAGCGTCGTGCCTTCGAGGAGCGCAATACGCTCTGCGCCGGCCGCACCCATGGCATCCATGCCGAGCCGATGACCTTCGGTATGAAGTTTGGCTCTTGGGCATGGGAGCTCAAGCGCGATCTCGATCGTCTTGAAGATGCTCGCAAGAACGTTGCCTTCGGTGCCATCTCCGGTGCCGTCGGCACCTACAGCTCCATCGAACCGTTCGTCGAGGAGTACGTCTGCGAGCACCTGGGCCTGGTCCACGATCCGCTGTCCACGCAGGTCATCAGCCGCGATCACCACGCCTACCTTGCCGGCGTGCTTGCCACCACAGCGGCCACCTGCGAGCGTATCGCGACCGAGGTCCGCAACCTGCAGAAGACCGATACGCTCGAGGCCGAGGAGCCTTTCCGCAAGGGCCAAAAGGGCAGCTCCGCCATGCCGCACAAGCGCAACCCCATCACCATGGAGAAGGTCTGTGGCCTGTCGCGCGTCGTGAAGTCCAACGCTCAGGTCGCCTTTGACAACGTCGCCCTGTGGCACGAGCGCGACATTTCGCACTCTTCCGCCGAGCGCGTCGCCCAGGCCGATAGCTTCATCGCGCTTGACCACATGTTCCAGTGCCTCATTCGCGTTATCGACGGCCTGCAGCTGTATCCGGCCCGCATGATGGCCAACCTCAACAAGACCCGCGGCCTCATCTTCTCCTCCAAGGTGCTGCTTGCCCTCGTCGACACGGGCATCACCCGCGAGGACGCCTACGCTATCGTGCAGGAAAACGCCATGGCCACCTGGCACGAGGTGCAGGATTGTGTCTCCGGCCCCACCTTTAAGGAGCGTCTCGAGGCCGATCCGCGCTGCACCGTCAGCCAGGAGAAACTCGACGAGATTTTTGATCCGTGGGACTTCCTCACCCGCATCGACACGGTCTTCGACCGCTTGGAGCAGCTCGAGTTCTAATTGATCGATTAGGGACGATGTTAAACCTATCAGTTTGCTTTTGAGCTCCTTTGAGGTACAGCTTTCCAGCTCAAGCCCCGTTGGTAACTCGTTTACCAACGGGGCTTTTGCGTGGGGGCGCCGGGAAAGTCGCACTTTAGCGGATGATGGTATATTGCAGAAATGTCGTTTGCCGTTAATTTGCCCCTTCTGGCAAACATTAGCTTGTAAGTGACCGTCGGGGGGGGGGGTATCCTTAAGCCAATTTTAAGGTGCGGGAGAATACTGCGTTTTCTCACGAGAGATTGGACTTAGGGGAATGAGAAAAGGATTTTGGAGGATAGCCGCCGCATTTTGTGCCGTTTTGGCTGCCGTAACGGCAGTTTCAGTCGCTACGCCATCAATAGCGGTCGCATCGGAAACTAAGGGAGGAGAGGTTCTCGTTTCTGTTTCACAGGACAGTGTTTTGAAATATTGTTCTGTTGCGGTCGGGCAAAGACTGAATGGAAGTGTCCGCTTTTCGCTTCCGGGAGCTCCGTCCCAGGAGATTGCTCAAGCGGCGCAAAACCCCGAGAATTACACGCTAACGATTTCGAGTGATGATGCAGAGAATATCTCGCTTTCAAACACCTATGGACAATGGGAATATACGTTGTCCCCAGTGTCTGTTGGAGACGGCAAGCTTCGGATAACTGCTGAGTTCAATTATGAGGGTTACAAAGCGGAGGGGTATCTTGAAATAAGCCTTGCTAAGTCTCAAAACAAAATAAAAGAAATAAAGTATGCAAACAATTCGGACAAGGCAAAGCCTGTGTCTTCTCTGACGTTGTTATATATCGAGAAGTGTCCTGTTTGCGGAAAACAACACTATGGCTCTGAGAAAGGGAAAGTGCTGCTCGCATTTGAGCGGCCCGATGAGGAGCCGACGGCGTTTGATATCTATGGAAATAGCTCTTATGACGATGGGTCGGGGCTTTATACGCAGCTAAGCAGTGATCAGATAACGGAGTGTAGCAATTCTGCCGATTATCAGCTGCAGGCTCCTGTTTATATTAATCCGCACAGCAGCAGCGCTAGTGAACTCCGGATAGGCGTGAGTGACTACGCGCAAGATATTTATCAGAAGAAACGACTCTGCGACGTGGTGATGAAGGAACAGGGTCCCGCTTTTGTTGAGAAAAACATGAGCGGAAAAATGGCTATCGGCTCTAACGCATGGATCGATTCGAGTGATTTGATTGATGTTGAACTGAATTCAACCGGGCAAGCTTGCAGAGATTCATCGCGTGACTACCAGTCTCAAACGTGGAAATTATCCTATTCAGTTATAAAAGGACAAGACATTGTTTCGATAGAGGGAGATCGGGTCACCGCAATCAAGGTGGGGACTGCAACTATTGAGGCGACGGATTCGTTCGGCGGCAAACATGTCGGCACCATAGATGTGATTCCCTACCCATCCGTTAAACCTTTGATTGCATTCTTGAAGGAGAGCGAAATCTCAATTGAAAGCGAATTAGCTCCAGACCGCACCGGCACGGACGATTATCTGCTTGATGCGAACAGATATCGCGATTACTTTGGAACTGTGTTGACGAAGGAGGCTGTAGAGCTTCTCGATAAATATCCATATTCTGAATATCGATTCGTGTCATCAGACCCTAGCATCGTTAGCATCGAGATGTACGCTGTGAGCTCAAGTACAGCAGGATATTTCGCGCATCCGAATGGCTACGGCACTGCAAAGATAGACGTCTATCTCGGTGACCCCGATAATGGGGGCCTTCTCTGTGACACGATGACCGTTCATGTCGTCAAGCCTGGCGAGGAACCTGCAAAAACGACGGTTTCCATTGCGGATGGTTACTCAACATCTATGGACAAGGGCACGACTCAGCAGTTGGAGGCAAAGGTTTCCCCTGACGATAAGGCCAGTAAGGTTGTCTGGTCCTCTTCTAACGAGAGCGTCCTTACCGTCGATGGCAACGGTCTTGTTACCGCTGTCGGTGACGGTGATGCCACGATCATGGCAACCGTTGATGGGGTCTCTGCAACCACGGATACAATTACGGTAACCACTCCGGTCGTAAAGGTCTCGGGCGTCAGCCTCAGCGCGTCGAATCTTAAGCTTGCTGTGGGCGGTGAGCCCTCGACGTTGACCGCAACGGTTGAGCCCAACAATGCAACGAATAAGAATGTGTCCTGGTCTTCGAGCGACCCGGAGGTCGCCACGGTTGCGGACGGCGTCGTGACCCCGGTCAAGGCCGGTGCTGCCACGATCACCGTTACCACTGAGGACGGCGAGTATAGCGCCACGTGCAAGGTGACGGTTATTCAACCTGCAACGGGTATCACGCTCGATAAGCAGAAGGTCGCGCTTGCGGGCGCTGCAACCGAGCAGCTTAAGGCGGCGGTCGTTCCCGCGGAGGCTAACCAGACGGTTGTCTGGAAGTCCAGTAACGAGAGCGTCGCTACGATCGATCAAACCGGAAAGGTGACGGCTGTCTCCAAGGGCGCCGCAACCATCACCGTTTCGACTGAAGACGGCGTCTATTCTCAGGATTGCGCGGTGACCGTCTCTAATCCCGCAACGAACCTTACGGTCGACCAGACCGCTCTTAACCTTAAGAAGGGCGAAGAGGGCACCGTGAAGATTTCTCTTGTTGGAGCCCTTGCGGGTGAGGTCGACGAGACCAAGCTTGCTCTGGATGACACGGGCGCTTCGAAGGCGTTTAAGGTTGTCGACAACGGCGATGGCTCCTACACCGTTACCGCCCTCAAGACCGGTTCTGGCTCATTTGTCATCACTGCAGAGTCGCTCTCCCAAACCGTCTCGGTGACCGTGACCAACCCCGTCCAGAAAGTCGAGCTCGACAAGACGAGCCTGTCCTTTACCGTCGGTGATGCCTCCGCAAAGCTCTCCGCAACGGTGAGTCCTGCCGATGCAGACGATACGACGGTGAGCTGGACCTCCAGCGACTCGTCGATCGCTACGGTCAAAGACGGCGTCGTGACGCCGCTTAAGGCCGGTACCGCCACGATCACCGTCACCTGTGGTGACAAAACAATGACCTGTACCGTTACTGTAGCGGCGAGGACCATTGCGGGCGTTGCAGGTAGCGACGGAACGGACGTTAGCGTAAGCGCCGAGAACAATACCGCTGCCGGCATTGCCCAGAACAACAGCATCTCTCTTGTGGTCGAGGAACCGACGGATCTTACCGATGCCGCCAATGCTACGATTTCCGGCCTTGAGCAGGGGGCTACCAAGGTTGCCGATAAGCTCGATATCAAGCTTCTCAAGGACGGCGAGGTTATCGAGGACTACGAAGGCATGTCCTTCATCGTCCGTGTCAAGATGACTGCCGCCATGAAGGCGCTCACCAACCTCAAGGTGCTCTACGTTGCCGAGGATGGTTCCACTCAGGCTATGGATACGTGGACCGAGGGCGACTACCTCTGCTTCCGCACGAGCCACTTCTCGACGTATGTGGTGACGGGCGAGGAGGCCAATGGTGAGCCGGTTCAGCCTACGCAGCCCGTGACGCCGTCCCAGCCTAGTCAGCAGACGACGACTAAGGTGACCAAAAAGTCTGTTAAGGCTACTAAGGGCGCGCTTGCTAACACGGGCGACCAGGCCCTTGCTGTCGCCTTTATTATGGCCGTTGCCGGCGCTTCGCTGATTGCCTTCGCGCTTATGCGCAAACGTCTCGAGCGTTAGGGTACCCCGCTCGTCACCCGCATCGATACGGTCTTCGACCGCCTGGAGCAGCTGAGCTTCGAGTAGGGTTAACCTAATTCGACCGCTTGCGGATGCATTTCAACCTTTGGCGCCTTGCTCATCTTGGGCGAGGCGCTTTTTTATCGCCGCATCGGCCCCGGGTATAAAATGAAATCCGACTGCTGTTTCGATGAAGGGAGGCGTGTGCCCGGACGTACCAAGCGAGCCGCCATCGTCTCGCTTACGCTCATACTTCTTGTTGCCGCCTGTGCGGGCGCCCTGACGTATACCGTTCGAAGCAGTTCTTCCTCCCCGAATGAAGCCGACAAAGACCTCCCGGTACTCAAAATCGGCGTTACGGATAACGACCCCTATGTGTATGTCGATACCACGGGCGATTACGCCGGTATCGATATCGACATCGCCCGCGAGGCCTGCAAGCGCGCAGGGATCAAGCCGCAATTTATCGACATATCTTGGAATGACCGTGATCGCCTACTCAAAAACGGCGATATCGATTGCCTGTGGTGTGATTATTCTCCCTGTTATCGCGAGGATAAGTATTACTGGACCGAGCCGTATCTAACCGTGACGGTTTCGGTTGTCGCCAAGAAAACGAGTGGCATCAAGTCCTTGGCGCATCTCGATGGAAGCAAGACCATCGCGGTGATTGCGGGCTCGGTGAGCGAACGCCGATTGCTCGCAGGGGATCTGGAAATCTCGCCGGACGTGCAAATCAAATCGTATGGTTCTGCCGAGCTCTGCAAAGCCGCCCTCGCCAAAGGGTATGTTGACTGTTGGATGGCGGACGTTCAATCGCTTGATCGACTCGTCGCCCAGTATCCCGGCGTTTATCGTGTGTTTGCCGACAACGTTATGACGGTTGACCTGGGCGTTGCATTTGATGTTGCCTATGAGGGAGAGTGCGTCAAAAACCTCAATACCGCGCTGTTCGACATGGATCGAGACGGCACGATAGAGCGCATTGTGGACAATTACAAGGCAGGAGCGACGACGGGCGGGCAAGGAGCGGAATCATGACAAATGACGAGCGCCGCTTTCGCCGAAAGAGTTTAGCCGCAGTGGCCATCGGCATCGTGGCCAGCGTTGCCCTACTGAGTCTGCTCTATATGGTTGGCACGCATCGCTGCCTTGATAAAACGCTTGGGTTCGGCCAGGAAACCATGGTGTTTTTAAAAAATGCCTGCGAAAAAAATGACCGATATGAACAGGGAAGAAAAACCGAGGCGACGCACAATTTGGATGCGGCGCTCGAGTCGTTTGCGACGTTCTTGCCGCCTGATCGATTTGAAGTCAACGACGATCTGGTCGAGGAATATGTCCATACCGAGAGCCTTTCGGGAATGTTGGTCATGGACGCCGATGGTCATATGGTCGCCCATTACGATATCGACGGCCGCGATCCACTCATGCTGTGGCGAGAGGAGCTGGCCTGTTCGCCGGTCGCATCGATGTATCAAGGTTCCAAAGTGTCCTACTCAACTGTCGTTGAGCGCCGTGGTGTTGTGTTTGCCGTCTGTGCCGTCCCGTATGGCGACGGCGTTGCCCTGGCATACCGCTCATTTGTTCCCGATACGGCGGATGACTATTCATATGCCATAGCCGATGTGCTTGCGAACAACACCTTCCACCAAAGTCCCATGGTACTTGTTATGGAGGATGCGGAGATTGTCTCATCCAACAGTGCCGATGCTGACGTGTCGCTCGCCCGACTCCTCACCAGTACAGGAGTTGAGTGGAAAGAAGACGGCCTGACGCGCATCGAATATCGAGGAGACAAATGGTATGCCGTGCGTGCGGCATATAAGGACTACCGCCTGTTTGCGCTATATCCCAAATCTGAGGTCATGTCTGACAGGATTTCATTTGTCGCCGTCGGCGTCTTGGTGTGCCTCGCGTTTTGGGTCGTGGTGCTGTTGGCTCGAAATATCGTTGACCACCGCAATTTGGTCGAAAAGGATAAACAGCTCGGCATTATCAATGCCATAAGCGCCATCTACGATTCGACCTTCCTTTTGCATCTCGACACCCTCGAGATCGAGGGAATCAATATGTCGCCGGCGATAGCGAAGATATTCGCCGAGCACAACGAGGCATATGACTTTATGGACACAGTCTGCCGGGATATCGTGAGCCCCGAAAGCCGCGAAGCGGTTGTGGGACTCGTAGATATAAGTACGCTTCGTGAACGTATGGAGGGCGTACCGTACTTGGCTGCCGAGGTGCGAGATTGTCGAGGCGCTTGGTACTCGCTACAGGTTGTCCCCCAGCATCGCGATGAGCAAGGCCGGCTGGAGTCGGTTGTCGTGGCGACGCACAACATATCGATGGTCAAGCATGCCGAGGAGCTGTCATACCAAGATAAACTGACGGGGCTTCGCAACCGCAACTATCTTGAATCGCGTGGAGATAGCCTGGTAAACGAGGGCTTGCCAGTGAGCGTGATTATGGTGGACTGTAATTATCTCAAGCGGACCAACGACATCTATGGTCACGAGATGGGGGATGAACTGCTGCGACGGACGGCGTCCGTGCTGCGGCGGGTGGCTGGTGCGGATTATCTGCCGATGCGCGTTGGCGGCGACGAGTTTTTGCTGGTTTGCCCCCATACTGACAACGAGTCTGCGCTCGGGCTGGAACAGGATCTTCGTCTCGGTCTTGCCGCGGTAAGCGATGAGACCCTGACGGTCAGCGCATCGATTGGCGTGGCGACCGTCGAGACGGCTGGAAATACGCTGGCCGATGTATATCGCGTCGCCGACCACAATATGTATCGGGAGAAGCGCATGGTCCACGTACAGGGTGCGGACTGCTAATCTTGCCCCCACTAGTCCAAGCATCGTAGGATGTTGAATCGGTGCTTGCGATAATAAGTCGGTCCAGGCGGGGATAATAGACGTCTGAAATTTCTTTCTGAGAGGGGATCTCAATGATTAGTTTTGACTACAAGCCTCAGGGTGTATGCTCTCGCAATATTCACCTCAATCTCTCTGACGATGGCAGCAAGGTGCTGGGCGTCGAGTTTACTGGCGGCTGCGATGGCAACCTCAAGGCCATCTCCAGGCTGGTCGAGGGCGCTCCCGCCGATCGCGTAATCGAGGTTCTCGCCGGTAATACCTGCGGTATGAAAAAGACCTCTTGCGCCGATCAGCTTACGCGCGCTATCGAGGCCGCTCGCGCAGAGATCGCCTAATGAGCATCGCTGATCGCTTTAAGAATGGAATAACGCGTCGAGGTTTTGTGCTGGGTGGCGCCGCTACCGGTGCTGCTGCCGTACTGGCCGGTTGCTCGAAAAAAACGGGCGCGAGCGATGACGCCGCTGGCGAGCCGCAGGTTATCAAGGACGATTCGAAGATTGTCTCGATCACTGATGAGTACGAAGCTGTCGATATCGATCTTGAGCCTGCGGCCTCGTGGACGCTGCCGCTGGGCACGCTGCTGTACTACTGCGATGGCGACTACGCTGCCGCGATGATGGCGCCTGCTTCTGCCCTGCATGCCAATACGCTTGGTGTGCTCAACCTGGGCGATGGCTCGCTTACCACACTTATTGAGGATCCCATTGAGGGAACCGGTTATGCGTTTTACGACGTTCGCGCGGGTGATGGCGTGTTCGCGTGGGTCGAGATGAACTTTGCCAATGCGTCTTGGAAACTCTATGCGCAAAACCTTGCAGGCTCCTCCCTTACCGGCAACGCTGTCGAGCTCGACCGCGGCGGCGAAAACTACGATCCGCCGCTCTTCACGGCGTATGGGTCGTCGGTCATCTGGTATAAGATGCCTTCGTCCGGCGGCACCAAGACGAGTAACGATTCGTACTGCTACCGTCAGTCGCCCAGCGAGTCCAAGCCTGAGACTATTTGGAAGTCGACGGGCCGCTTCGCATCCGCCCCGCGTGCGAGCGACGGCATCCTGACCATCTCGCCCCGTGTACACAATGATGAGGGCGTCTATTACGGTATGACGGCGATTGACCTGACTGACGGCAACAACACGAAGCGAGCTCAGCTGGTGCTTCCTTCGTCGGTTTCGCCTTTCGAGGCCGTGTATATGGGAGACACCTTCGTGTTCTCCATTGAGGCGACGTATAGCGGTGTGGGCAGCCTGGGCAATATGGGCACCTATATCGGTAACGAGGGCGGGCCGTACCTCTTCCTTTCGCGTGAGCCGCTCGCGTGCGCTGCGGGAAGGAAAAATAAATACCTGGTTAAAGTTCAGGCGTCGCATTTTCTGATTGACACTTCGGCTAAGACCTACGGCTCGCTTCTGTCGCCCGATCGAGCCTTGGAGTATGGCGATTATCCTGCTACGGCGGGTAAATCGAATTCGTTCTTAACGTACGCAACGGTGCGTAACAGCCAGGGAATTCCCGAGACGGTTACCGCTCGCTTGTTCTCTCTTTAGTCTCCGAGGGGTTAAAAAGGCGTCGACAGGGGAATAAGCGCGTTGTGACTATGAGTACCGCCCGCCGAGCTATCGCACCCATGCGACGCCCGGTGGGCTCAGGTGCGTTAAAATGAGCTTGTTCTTAGCTAATTGAGACAGGGGGGCCGTGTTATGGCTTCAGATGCAAAAAAGATTCTGCTGGTCGAGGATGAGAAGGCAATCCGCGACGCTGTCGCTGCCTATCTCGAGCGCGAGGGCTATTGGGTTGTGGGCGTGGGCGACGGCCAGTCCGCTATCGAGGAGTTCGAGAAGCATCAGTTCGACCTGGTCGTGCTCGACCTCATGCTCCCTAAGATTCCCGGCGAGCGCGTTTGCCGCACCATTCGCGACACCTCGGATGTCCCCATCATTATGCTGACGGCCAAGGGCGAGATCGAGGACCGTATTATCGGCCTCGAGCTCGGCGCCGACGACTACCTGATCAAGCCGTTCTCGCCGCGCGAGCTTGTCGCGCGCGTGCGCGCCTTGTTCCGCCGTGCCCACCAGGCCGATGAGCCGGCCGTCGAGGTGCTCGACTTTGGCGATTTGGTCATTGACATCTCGGGCCACAAGATTTTGGTCGAGGGCAAGGAAGTCGACCTGACGGCTTCCGAGTTCAAGCTGCTCACCACGCTTGCCCGTCACCCCGGCCGCGTCTACAACCGCATGGAGCTGGTCGAGAAGGTGCTCGGCTACGACTTTGAGGGTTACGAGCGCACCATCGACAGCCACGTGAAGAACCTTCGCGCCAAGCTGGGCGACGACCCCAAGAAGCCCAAGTGGCTCTACACCGTTCACGGTGTCGGCTACCGCTTCGAGGCTCCGACCAAGACCGATAAGTCGGACGAGAAATAAAGGAAATCACATATGACACCTGCGCGCTTTGAAATCGGGCAAAAGCATAAGCAGGAGAACGAGGCGGGTTCCAAGGCTAGTTGGAACACGCCTCGTTCCGATTCACGGCCAACGATGAGCTATCCCTCGCGTATGGCCCTGGCTTTTGCCCTGACATCGCTCATGACGGTATTGGTGCTGGTGGGCGTAGTCTCCGTTGTATGGGGCACGGTTTTTACGGATTACACGCGCTCCAATATTGTCGAAATCGCCAATTCCGCTGCCGAAAAGTTGGCAACGTCATATGAGGAAAACGGTTCTTGGACTGCGGGGGAGCTGCGTACGGTCGCGACATCGAGTTTGGTGTCCGACGATCTTGGTATGCAGGTTGTCAATAAAAAGGGCGTCATCGTCTACGACGACTCGTGGCCCTCGGCAAGCGCTACTGCCGATGTACGCGAAAATCAGGCGACAACCGACGGTACGAGCGGAAAGAAGGCGTCGCACAGCCCAGTCTCGTCTGCTCCCACCGATTCCAATAGTGTTGCCAACGTTGAGATCGTGACGTCCTCCGGCGAGCACGTGGGTCAGGTCAAATTGTGGGCGATTGGCTCCGATGCCCTGCTCACCAGGGCAGACTCAGCATTCAGAGAGAAGACCTTTAACGCCATGGCCCTTGCCGCGGTTGTGGCCGTCTGCATCTCGGTCGTTATCGGAGCGCTCATGTCGCGCATGCTCACCAAGCCGATTCATCGTATTACCAGCACCGCCAAGCAGATTCGCGATGGAGACCTGTCCGCTCGTACGGGCTTGCGCGGCGATGATGAGATCGATCAGCTGGGCGAGACCTTCGACGAGATGGCCACCTCACTCGAAAAGGATATGAAGCACGAGAAGCGTCTGACCTCTGATGTTGCCCACGAGCTACGCACGCCGCTCATGGCAATGCTTGCAACGGTCGAGGCCATGCAGGACGGCGTATATCCCACCGACGACGAACACCTGGAGACAGTCGCATCCGAGACGCGTCGTCTGGCCCGTCTGGTGCAGCAGATGCTCGACCTGTCGCGCATGGAAAACAGTACCGCGCCGCTCAACCTGGAGCCGGTGGATATGGTGCCGTTTGTGCGTTCGATTGTGAATGGCCAGGAGCGCCTGTTTGCCGACCGTGACCTGCGTTTGCGCTTTGCAGATGAGACGCAGGGCCACGATGACGTTGTCGAGGCGGATCCCGACATGATCACGCAATGCGTCATCAACCTCTTGAGTAACGCCATGCGCTATACCCCCGAGGGGGGTTGGGTCGTGGTGTCGGTGCTCAGCGACCGCAAGCACGTCGATATCGCGGTTTCGGATACAGGCATCGGTATCGCCAAGGATGATTTGTCGCGCATCTTCGGACGTTTTTGGCGTGCCGACGCCAGTCGCGCCCGCGAGGCGGGTGGCCTGGGCGTGGGCCTCGCCGTGACCAAGCAGATTGTCGAGCGTCATCACGGCTACATATCCGTGGAGTCGGAGCTTGGAAAGGGTACGACTTTTACGATTCATCTGCCTCGCGAGCACACGGCGGACGCGGCATCTACTACAATGGAGCACTAGCTTTTCGCTATTCGGTGAAGGAGGGGTTTCGTCCCTGCCGCTCCGAGTTTGCGAAAACGTGCGGGGAAGAACCCGCATTACTGTCGTATTTTGGTAAGGAGTGACTCACGTGACAACGATGGAGCGTCGTCCGGATTCCCGTGGCAAGGTTCGTGATATCTATGATGCCGGTGAAAACCTGCTGATGGTCGCCACCGACCGCATTTCTGCGTTCGACTTCATTCTTCCCGACGAGATTCCGTTTAAGGGAGAGGTGCTCAACCGCATCTCGGCATTCTGGTTCGATAAGTTTGCCGACATCGTTCCCAACCACCTCGTCTCCATCGACCCGGCAGATTTCCCCGAGGAGTTTGCCGAGTATCGTGACTATCTCGCTGGCCGCGCCATGCTGGTCAAGAAGGCCCAGACGATTCCTATCGAGTGCATCGTCCGCGGCTATCTGACCGGTTCGGGCAAGAAGACCTATGACGAGAACGGCACCGTTTGCGGCATTCAGCTGCCCGAGGGCCTGACCGAGGCTTCCAAGCTTCCCGAGCCGCTGTTCACGCCGTCCACGAAGGCCGAGATCGGCGACCACGACGAGAACATCTCGTTCGAGCGTTGCTGCGAGATCGTGGGCGAGGACATCGCCACACAGATTCGCGACCTGTCCCTTAAGATCTACAAGGCTGCCGCCGAGTACGCTGCGACCCGTGGCATCATCATCGCCGACACCAAGTTCGAGTTTGGTGTCATCGATGGCAAGGTCACGTTGATCGACGAGTGCCTCACGCCCGACTCCAGCCGTTTCTGGCCTGCCGCCAGCTACGAGGAGGGCAAGATTCAGCCCAGCTACGACAAGCAATTCGTCCGCAATTGGCTCAAAGCCAACTGGGATATGACGGGGGAGACCCCGCACCTGCCCGCCGAGGTCATTGATGGTACGTCCGAGCGCTATCGCGAGGCCTTCCAGATCATCACGGGCTCCCAGTTCACAAGCATGAAGGAGAACGCATAAGTGAGTACCCGTAGCGCCACGAACAAGCGCACGCAATCCCACGAGGTTACCGGGGTTGCGCGCAAGTCCGCCGCATCCGCTAAGCCCGCTCGCCAGGCAGCGAGCTCTGTCCGTGTCGTGCCGGCATCATCTAAGGCACGTCGTAAGGAGCTCGAGAAGGGCGAGAACCTCGAGGGTCTCTCCAAAGAGGAGAAGCGCGCCCGCAAGGCCAAGCAGCGTGCCAAGGAAGATCGCATCTATACGGTGTCGAATATTCTCCTCAAGCAGGATGAGGACTACACCAAGCGTCGTCGTATCTGGTGGGCCGTGCTCGCCATCGGCATGGTGCTCGTCGTGGCAATTTGGGCTTCGCTCTACTTCGCTCCCGGCGGCACGGTGTCCAGTCCCGTCCAGATGGTCGGCATCGTTTTGTCCTACGCCATCATTCTGGGTGACTTTATCTACGACTTTGTCCGCATTCGTCCCCTGCGTAACATGTATCGCACGCAGGCCGAGGGCATGTCCGATAACAAGCTCAACGCTCTTATCGAGCGCTCTGCTGCCGAGGAGGACAAGAAGGCCTCCAAGAAGAAGTAGCGTTTGTATTCATACTTATCGCTAAGATATAAGGCGCGTCGTTTTTGCGGCGCGCCTTTTTACTGTTCTATAGATAGATGGAGTGGCACATGATTCGAGCTGCCCTGACGGTCGAAGAAGCTCTGGAGGGCATGAAGGCCCTGGAGCCCAAGATTAAAAACTATGCGCGTCTGGTTGTCCGCAAGGGTGTAAACGTCAAGCCCGGCCAGGAGGTTGTCGTTCAGTCCCCGGTCGAGTGCGCGCCGTTTGCGCGCGTGGTGGTCGCGGAGGCTTACGCGGCCGGTGCTGGCCACGTGACAGTCATTTGGGCCGATGATGCCGTGACAAGGCTCACCTACGAGCATGTCGAGAAAAGCTATTTTGAGCAGACGCCCGAGTGGAAGCGCCTGCAGTTGGATTCCCTTGCCCAGGACGGCGCCTGCTTTATCTTTATCGAAGGTGCGGACCCTGCAGCCCTCAAGGGTATCGATCCTGCCAAGCCTGCCGCAGCTTCTAAGGCAAGGAACACGCAGTGCAAGGTGTTCCGCCGCGGGCTGGATTACAACATCAACCCGTGGTGCATCGCCGGTGCGCCGGTTGTCGCCTGGGCGCGCGAGGTGTTCTCGGGCGATGCGGATGAGGTTGCGATCTATAAGCTGTGGAATGCGATTCTGCACACCGCTCGTGCCGATGGCCAGGACCCGGAGAGCGACTGGGAGCTTCATGACGCAACGTTCGAAAAGAACCTGCGCTTCCTGAACGACAATCGTTTTGACCGCCTGCGTTATACCGCGTCAAATGGAACCGACCTGACGATCGGCATGACGAAGGGCCACGAGTGGGCTGGCGGCAAGGGTAAGACGCCCGATGGGCATCCCTTCTTCCCCAATATTCCTACCGAGGAAGTCTTTACGTCGCCCGACCGCATGCGCGCCGACGGTATCGTATATTCGGCCATGCCGCTCATCCACCACGGCAACAAGGTTGACGATTTTTGGATTAAGTTCGAGAACGGTCGCGTGGTGGAATACGATGCTCGCGTGGGCAAGGCAACGCTGGCAAGCATTATCGAAACTGACGAGGGCGCAGCTCATCTGGGCGAGGTCGCGCTCATCTCTAAGAACACGCCGATTCGCGAAAGCGGCGTCCTGTTCTATGACACGCTCTATGACGAGAATGCCAGCTGCCACCTTGCGCTGGGCGTCGGTTTCCCCGAGTGTATCGAGGGCGGATACGACATGTCCAAAGAGGAGCTTTTGGAGCACGGCGTTAACGTTTCGAGCACGCATGTCGACTTTATGATTGGCACGGACGATATCGACATTACGGGCATTACGCCTGATGGACGTGAAGTTGTGATTTTCCAGAACGGCCAATGGAGTTGGGAATAGTCCCAGACCGTGGTACAATGCCACCCGCGGGCCGTTAGCTCAGCTGGCAGAGCAGGGGACTTTTAATCCCAAGGTCCAGGGTTCGAACCCCTGACGGCCCACCATAGTTTACGCAGGTCAGAGACGGTGTCGTCTCTGACCTTTTTCTTCAAGACTTTAGTCCGCTGGCCGCGCAGCGGCCAGCTTTAAACCACCCGCTACG
>CATWXC010000016.1:0-53118 GCA_958365315.1 uncultured Collinsella sp. | reverse complement strand
ACCGAGCCGTCGATCGACTTGAAGAAGGGGGAGGCCTCGCGGCCTCCCCCTTTTTTGCGTTTACACTTCACAATGTCGTTGCATTTCACCTGTAACCCGGTTGGGCTTATGGGTAATGAGCTTTTATTTAAAGACAATAAATCGAATCACAAGTGCAACTGCTATGACCACAATGATCAAAAGCAGGATTGTCAGTCGATGCTGCTTGCGTCGTTTATTTGACGAAACGAAGATTGATTTTCCCTTTTTTGGCGTTTCGAGATAACGAGCCGAATGCGTTAAGGTTTGCTTAGGTCGGGGACCTCTTTGCTGCCGAGTTATGGGCGTTTTCGTCGGGTCGCCATTGATTGCGCTGTTTTTTGATAACGGTGCATCTTTTAGATATACGGGATCGCCCGATGCGACGCCCATATGCTTACGTCCCGTTTGGGCATCCTCGAGCGTTTGATATCGATTTCTCGTCACATATTCGGGCTCTGCATCATTAATGGGCTCTTGCGAGATGTGGGGGCGATGGAACCGTGGCGGCTGCGTGGAAATATCTTCCCCCTGCGTCGGCATAAACATATTGTTCTGGTTTTGGTCGTCCATGATGCCCTTTAGCTCGTTACCAACAACGTGTACGCGCTCATTGTAAGCCCCTTGTTATTTGTAGCTGTGGACATACTCGTTATTTAAGCTCTGGTTCAAAGAACCTTAACCTTCCTAAAACCTTAGTGCTACACACTTAGATATGCTTATAGTACTGGACTCAAAAAACTTTATAGTCGATGTATATATGAGCATCGGGTGGGCATATATAAGAGCGTCAAAAGAAGTCCCAGTCACCTAGAAGATGACTCGGCAGTCCTATAAAGGAGTGGTAAACATGGCAAGCATGGTTCCTTATCGTTCGGTTTTTGGCGTTCGTCCCTCTGCAAGCTCGCTGTTCGATCTGTTTGATGATATGAGCGACCTAGCGAACAGCTCGATTGCCTCTAAGGCGTTCCCCGTTGACGTTGAGGATAAGGGCGATGGCTATGAGGTCAAGGCTTATCTGACCGGCGTCGCCAAGGACGATATCGATGTCGAGCTTAACGAGGGCCGTCTGTCCATTAGCGTGAATGTCGAGGAAGACGAGGAGAACGAGGGCAAGAACTTCCTGCAGAAGGAGTTCAGCTCGTACAGCGCGACGCGTGGCGTGTATCTTAAGGACGCTTCGAGCGAGGGCCTCTCGGCTAAGTACGCTGACGGCATCCTGACCGTTACGGTTCCCAAGATCGTTGAGAAGAAGAACGTCACGAAGATCTCCATCGACTAACTTCGTTGGTGTTCTTCGCTATTAAAAGACAACAGAAGGGGCTGGGAAGCGATTCCCGGCCCCTTTTGCTGTTTAGGACAGTCTATTGAATGGTTGCTGGCCGATACTGGCTTGCGGGGCGTATCGAGAGTTTTCGCGATCCTTGGAGAAGGGTGGCGGAGCTGCCGACCTCGTCATCCAGGGTTGCGGCTAGAGCTTTGGCATAGCTTTTGACGGTAAGGCTCGGACGATTGTTATCTTGGCTGATATGCATGGCAATGAGCTGTTCGGTGCGATCGGTAACAAGCTCGCGTGCGGCTTCGGCGGCCTGATCGTTGGACAGATGCCCCTTTGTAGATAGGATGCGCTCCTGAAGAAAGCGGGGATATTCTCCCTCGCGCAGCATGGTCACATCGTGGTTGCTTTCGAGCGCGAGGACTCGACAATCTTTGAGGGTATTCATGGCCTGGCTCGATAGCTCTCCGGTGTCGGTGGCAAAGCCGATGGAATCATCGAGGGCGTCGAATCGATAGCCGACTGGATTTATGACATCGTGTGATGTCGAGTAGGTTTGCACCTGGATGCCGGCAATGGATAGGGTGTCACCGGGATCGAATTCCTCGACAGGCAGATGCGAAAGATTTTCTTTGCTCGAAAGTGTGCCCCTGCTGGCAAAGAGGGGGCCGTGCCAGTGCTTGCACCAGACATCGAGGCCCTTGATGTGATCGCTATGCTCATGCGTAATGAGAAGAGCCGAGACGTTGTCTGCCGAGAGTCCCAGTTCTGCCATGCGATTTAATGTCTCGCGGCGAGAAAGACCGTCGTCAATCATGATGAGCCCCCGGGGGCCTTCGATGAGCGCGCAGTTGCCTTTTGAGCCGCTGCCAAGGATATGAAGGTGCAGACAAGACATAAGATTCCAAAGGATACAATGGGTGCGAACGAATAGAGGAGGAAGCAAATGCCAACGGTATCTCAGCATTATGGACACCATGCTGCATCGTGGGCTGATGATAAAGCTCTGGCAACGCGGCAGACGGCTGCCCCCGTGGTGCTCATGGTATCAGGTGGTGCGGACTCGACGGCTTTGCTCCTTATGGCGTGCACATCAAAGTTGGATATTCAGGATGGGCGTGGTGTAGCTCCCATCGCGCGCGAGCGACTGCACGTGCTGCATGTGAACCATCATCTGCGCGGTGAGGCATCCGATGGCGACGAGGCCTTTGTGCGCGGCCTATGCGCACAATATGGCTTGCCGCTGTGTGTTGAGCATGCCTATTTTGATGATGAATCGGGCAATATCGAGGCGGCTGCCCGCGAGGTGCGCTATGCCGCGGCGCGGAGGCATGTCCGCGAGCTCTGCGCCCAGACGGGGGCACCGCGAACGGCGGCTCGTATCTGCACCGCGCACACGTCTTCGGATCGCGCGGAAACGTTTTTGATGAACGCGATTAAGGGTTCGGGGCCCGCTGGTCTATCGAGCATTCCTCGCCGGAGGAATATCGTGGTGCGTCCCTTGCTCGACCTGACTCATGATGAGCTCGTGGGCTATCTGCAGGTGCATGGTCAGCCGTGGCGAGAGGACGAGAGCAACGAGGACGTGTCGTACTTGCGTAACTACGTGCGCCATCGGGTGATGCCGGTGGTGGCGCAGCGCAACGCGAGCGTCTGTAAGACGATTGGCGCCGCCTGCGAGATCTTAGGCGATGAGGACGCCTTTCTTTCCCAGCTTTCCGCGCAGGCGTTTCGAAGCTGCCTGCGTAAGGAGGCGGCGGGTGCACTGGTCCTTGACGCTCGCCGACTGGCCGCGGCCGAGGTGGTGATTGCTCGGCGCATGGTGCGACTGGCAATTAAGCGTATCGACCCCGACGCTCGCCCGGAGATGCGGCATGTGGAGCGCGTGCTCGCCTGTGTCGCCGAAGGCTCGGGTTCGGTCACGCTGCCGGCGGGAATCGATGCGCGCGTGGAGTTTGGCACGCTGTCATTCAAGGCCCCGGCGGCGCGCGAGGGGTTAGTTGCCGATTGGGTCACCATTCCCGGTCGATTGCCGCTGGGGGCGGGCCGCATCCTGGTGGCAGAGCCGATGGCCGTCGAGCCGGGGTGCGATATTGTGCGCCGTGCCCGTGAACTCGCGGGTGCCGGAGGGGTGGCCGCTATGGTGGATGCCGCGACGCTGGGCTTTGCCGATCGCGATAGCGAACGGATGCTCGCCGGCTCGCGCGGGGAGATTCCCGCCGGGGCGCGTTTGGCGCGTCTGTGGGTAGACGGTCCCGCGCCGGGGGATGTGATGTGTCCGTTGGGCATGAGTGGGCGAAGCAAGAAGGTATCCGACCTGCTCAATGAGGCACGCATCCCTGTATCTGAGCGCGCCGGCGTCCCCGTGGTAAGAACGGCTCCGGGAGGTGCCGTGGTATGGGTCGCAGGCGTTCGCGCGGACGAGCGTTTTAAGTGCACGGCGGCAACGCGCGTGGCGTATCTGCTCCGCGTGGTCGATGCGGGGTAGCGCCTTGCGCTAATTATTCTGTGCGACGTTGACGCTATTCCGGCGCTGATGGCGTACGGGCTGGTAAATATACCCCGTGCGCTGCTAGAATGTGTAGTTCGCGTCCATGCGGCGGTGTGTGGACGATAAGCACAAGAAAGGGTTGTCATGGCTTCTCAACATCCGGATATCGAGAAGGTTCTGTTTACGCAGGAGGATATCGACGGTATCGTCTCTCGCCTGGGCGAGCAGATTACGCGCGACTACGCGGGTAAGGATCTGGTGCTGATTGCGGTCCTGCGCGGCGCCGTGGTCTTTATGGGCGACCTGATGCGCAAGATCGAGCTGCCGACCAACATCGATTTCATGGCTGTTTCGAGCTATGGCGACGGTGTGAAGTCCTCGGGTATCGTGCGTATCATTAAGGACCTGGATATCGACATCCGCGGTCGCGACGTGCTGATCGTCGAGGACATTCTGGACTCGGGCCTGACGCTCAAGTATCTGATGAAGAACCTCGAGAGCCGCAAGCCCGCTTCTCTGGAGGTCGCCGCCTTCCTGTGGAAGGACGTTGAGGACCGTACCTCGGCCATCACGCCCAAGTATGTTGGAACCCATTGCCCCGATGCCTTTGTGGTGGGCTACGGCCTCGACTATGCCGAGCGCTATCGTAACCTTCCGTATCTGGGCATTTTGAAACCGGAGGTTTATTCGTAAGATGCCCGACGACCGTAACGATAACAATTCCCAGACTCCCCGGGAGCCTAAGATCCCGGGGGTGCCCGGAGGCAAGAAGCCCACGCGTACGGGCTGGCTGTATTTTATTTTGGCTTGCGCGCTTCTGGGCTACGCCTTCTTTAACATGGGCTCCGGCTTTGCCAATTCCAGCAATACCGTAAAGCTCGCGACGAGCGAGATGGTCAACGCCATTAAGCAGGATCGCGTCGAAGATCTGACCTATACGGTTCAAGACGGAAGCGTGACGGGTCATTACTGGAAGACGAAGAAGGACAAGGGCGATACGAGCGAGCTCAAGGGCTTCTCCTCGACCTATGTCGGCTCCGATTCGCTTGCCGAGCTTATGGCGGAGCACCCCGATACCAAGTACATCGTCAACACCAACGATCCCGATTTTTGGGGCGACCTGGCGATGAGCGTGCTTCCGACAATCGCCCTGATCGCTATCATGTTCTACTTTATGCGCCAGATGATGGGCGCCAACAACAGGAACATGCAGTTTGGCAAGACCAACGCCAAGACCAACGAGGCCACGCGCCCCAAGGTCAAGTTTGAAGACGTTGCCGGCGTGGACGAGGCGGTCGAGGAGCTCGAGGAGATCCGTGACTTTTTGAGCGATCCGGATCGCTATCGCAAACTGGGCGCCAAGATCCCGCGTGGCGTGTTGCTGGTGGGCCCTCCGGGCACCGGTAAAACGCTGCTGGCCAAGGCCGTTGCCGGCGAGGCGGGCGTTCCGTTCTTTAGCATCTCTGGTTCCGACTTTGTCGAGATGTTCGTGGGTGTCGGCGCCAGCCGTGTGCGTGACCTCTTTAAGGAGGCCAAGTCCCAGGCCCCGTCGATTATCTTCATCGATGAGATCGATGCCGTGGGACGTCAGCGCGGAGCCGGCTTGGGCGGCGGTCACGACGAGCGCGAGCAGACGCTCAACCAGCTGCTGGTCGAGATGGACGGTTTTGAGGAGAGCGAGTCGGTCATTCTGATCGCTGCGACCAACCGTCCTGACATCCTGGATCCGGCATTGCTGCGTCCCGGTCGTTTTGACCGTCAGGTCACGGTCGACCGTCCGGATGTGAAGGGCCGCGAGCAGATCTTGCGCGTGCATGCCGAGAACAAGCCGATGGACGAGGACGTGAAGTTTGAGAAGCTCGCCCAGATGACCGTTGGCTTCACCGGTGCCGATTTGGCAAATCTGCTCAACGAGTCTGCGCTGCTGGCTGCCCGCCGCCATCGTTCCGTGATCTCGATGGACGAGGTCGAGGAATCGATGGAGCGCGTGATTGCCGGACCGCAACGCAAGGGTCGTGTGATGACCGAAGCCGAGCGCACCACGATTGCCTACCATGAGAGCGGCCATGCCCTGGTGGGTCACATCTTGGAGCACTCCGATCCGGTTCATAAGATTTCGATTGTCAGCCGCGGCCAGGCTCTGGGCTACACGTTGCAGCTTCCGCAGGAGGATCACTTCCTCAAGACCAAGAACGAGATGCTCGACGAGCTTGCCGTGTTCTTGGGCGGTCGCGTTGCCGAGGAACTCATGTGCGACGACATCACGTCGGGCGCGAGCAACGACCTGGAGCGCGCGACCAAGATGGCGCGCGAGATGGTCACGCGCCTGGGCATGAGCGAGGAACTGGGCACGCAGGTGTTTGGCGAGGCGCAGCATCAGGTATTCCTGGGACGCGATTACGCCGATCACCAGGATTACTCCGAGGAGACGGCGCGCCGCATCGATATCGAGGTCCAGCGCATCATGCGCGAGGCCCATCGCCGTGCGGTCGAGATTTTGGATGCCCGTCGCGATCAGCTCGATTTGATGGCGAAGGTGCTGCTTGAGCGCGAGACCATCGAAGGCGACGCCGTGAACGCCCTGCTCGACAACGAGTGGGATGCCCACCTTGAGCGCGAGGGCGATATCCTGGCGGCCAAGGAGGAGCGCAATGCCAAGGCGGCCGGTGTGCCGACCAAGAAGCGTGCGCCTCGTATGAGCGAGGAGGAGCTGGCGGCTGATGCCGCAGCCTTTGCGCAGGCGGCCATGCGGGAGGATGCAGAAGCCGCATCCGAGACTGCCGATGATGCCGGTGCCGACACCGACGCCGACAAATAGTCTTTGTGGTGAAAGCCTCCGCGGGGAAACCTGCGGAGGCTTTTTCTTTTGAGCGATATTGGGCCATCTGTTGATTGGGGACAGACTTAAATGAGCGTTTTCACCCATTTAAGTCTGTCCCCAATTAACATTGCTGCGGCGCTTTGCTCAACTAAAGCGTACAATACCGCCTATGCGAAAGGGGAACAGATGATCAACGAAACCATGTATGCTCGCGGTGCAGAGAGCTCCATCATCCGCGAGATTTTTAGCTATGGCCTTGAGCGCAAGGCACAAATCGGTGCGGAGAACGTCTTCGATTTCTCGCTGGGCAACCCGAGCGTTCCTGCTCCCGCTGCCGTCGCGGAATCCATCAAAAAGGCGCTTGAACTGCCGAGCGAGCAGCTGCACGGATACACGCCTGCACCGGGCCTGCCGCAGTGCCGTGCCGCCGTGGCTGAGTCGCTCAACCGTCGTTTCGGTACGAGCTATGAGGGCAAGGACGTCTTTATGACGGTGGGCGCTGCAGCTTCGCTCACCTGCACGCTCAATGCCGTTACGAACCCGGGTGACGAGGTCATTGTCATTGCCCCGTACTTCCCGGAGTATCGCGTGTGGATTGAGAAGGCCGGCTGTACGTGTGTCGAGGCGCTCGCCGATGAAGATACGTTCCAGCTGAGCGTGGACAACGTTCTTAAGGCTATTACCGACAAGACGGCAGCTGTCATCATCGACTCACCCAACAACCCGACCGGCGCCGTGTATACGCGCGATACCCTGACGCGACTGGCTAATGTTTTGCACGAGGTCAACGCCAAACGCGAGCCCGAGAACCCGATCGCGCTTATCTCGGATGAGCCGTATCGCGAGATTGTCTATGGTGCCGAGGTGCCTTGGGTGCCTTCGATCTACGAGCACACCATCGTGTGCTACTCGTATTCCAAGTCGCTTTCGCTGCCGGGCGAGCGCGTGGGGTGGATCCTGGTTCCCAATACGAATCCTCGGGCAGCTCGTCTAATGCCCGCCGTTGCCGGCGCCGCCCGTACGCTGGGCTTCGTGTGCGCGCCGGCGCTCTTCCAGCGCGTAATTATCGACTGCATCGATGAGCCGAGTGACGTTGAGGCCTATGCGCGCAACCGCACCGCGCTTACCGATGCACTAGCGGAGTACGGCTACACGTATGTTGAGCCGGATGGTGCATTCTACCTGTGGGTGAAGGCGCTGGAGCCCGATGCGAACGCTTTCTGCGAGCGCGCGAAGAAGTATGAGCTGCTCGCGGTGCCCTCGGACAGTTTTGGCATGCCGGGCTGGTTCCGCTTGGGCTACTGTGTGAGCTACGAGACTATCGTCAACTCACTGCCCGCCTGGAAGCAGCTGGCCGACGAGTATCGTCAAAAGTAAAGCGCTCTGCTTACAATGTTTTACGTGAAACGGGGTTTGGTTTTAAGCCAGACCCCGTTGTCTATGCCGTTGTGTGATTGGGATGAAGCTGTTTTACGACTGCCGAAAGCTATGCGTACAATGAATATACGCGACGGCCATACTGGACAAGGAGACCTGATGCCCTACCTTCTTTCTTGTGATATTCATACTCATACGTTGTTCTCCGCGCATGCGTACTCAACTATTGAGGAGAATGTGTACTGGGCGGCGGAACGTGGCCTGCAGGTGCTCGGATCTGCCGACCATCTGAGCTCGATGGTTACGGCTTGCCCCAACGACCTGCGCAGTTTCCAGTTCTTTATTAACCAGGATATCTGGCCGCGCATTTGGAGCGGCGTGCTGGTGCTCCGCGGCGCCGAGGCCGATATCGTTTCGCTGGACGGAAGCTTGTTTGGCGAGGACATTCCCGTTTCGTTCGATATTGCCGGCGATTCGTACAGTCACCAGCATTCGCTGTTCGGATTGGTGACGCGCAATTTGGATTATTTGGTGGCAAGCGTGCATAATCCGCAGTTTGCCGAAGGCGCGACGCTCGCCCAAACAACCCAGATGTATATCAATGCCCTGGAGCACCCCAAGGTGTTCATGCTTGGGCATACGGGTCGTTCGGGCGTGCCGTTCGATATCGATGAGGTGCTGCTGGCGGCCAAAGCCAAGCACAAGATCATTGAGATCAACAACCATAGTCTTGAGCACGGTGCCGACACTGAGCATTGGGCCGTATGCCGCAAGATTGCCGAGCGCTGCGCCGAGCTGGGCGTGGGTATTGGTGTGTCGACCGATGCCCACATTGGTATGGCCATTGGCAAGCTCGAGCACGCCCGCAAGTTGCTCGACGAGATTCACTTCCCGCTGGACCTGATCGTGACGCGCGACCGCGAGACGCTGCTGCGCGAGATGGCGGCAGCCGGCGTATGCGACCTGCGCAAGGGGATGTAACGAGACTCATATGTCCAACGAAAGGGGGCGGTCCAGACGGGCCGCCCCCTTTCCTGTCCCAAAAATCTACCGGGGTGGATTAGCGGCGCTCGAGGACCGCTACGGTTTCGGTGTGGTCGGTGTGAGGGAACATGTCGACGGGCGTGATCTTGAGCAGGCGATAGCCTCCGTCGAGGAGCTGGTGCAGGTCGCGCTCTTGGGTTACGGGGTTGCAGCTGATATAGGTGATGCGGCGCGGCTTAAGTGCGCAGGCAGCTTCGAGGAACTCGGGTGTAGAGCCGGCGCGCGGCGGGTCGATGGAGAGAACATCGACGCGCTCGTTGTTATCGGCGGCATCTAGGATGTAGTCGGTGGCGTCGTCGGCCATAAACCAAGCGCTGCGGGTGAGGCCGTTGAGCTCGGCATTGCGACGTGCGTCGGCAATGCCCGCCGGGTTGCGTTCCACGCCGAGCAGCATAATGCCGACACCTCTGTCCTGGGCATCCTTCGCAGCGCACAGACCGATGGTGCCGCTGCCGCAGTAGGCATCCATAAGAATGTCACCCTGCTGCAGGTCCATGCCGTCAATCGCGAGCTGATAGAGCAGCTCGGTCTGCTGCGGATTGGTCTGATAGAACGCGGTAGGGGAGATATCGAATTCGCAACCGAGCAGCTGGTCGCGCATGCACTCGGCGCCATAGACGATACGAGTTTCCTCACCCAAGATGGCGTTACCGGGACGGCCATTGATATTTTGGGCAACGGTGACGATATGCGGATCGAGCGCCGCGACGGCCTCAAAGAACTCCTGCGCATGCGGTAAGTCACGCTGGGCGGTCACGAGCGTAACCATGACCTGGTCGGTACGCCAACCGCAGCGGACAACGGCATAGCGAAGCAAACCAAGATGCTTGTCCTCATTAAAGGCGGGAATATGCAGCCGCTCAGCTTCGCGTGCGATGCCGTTGAGAATCTGACGGGCGCCCGGCGTCTCGACAGGACATTCGGGCACGGCAACGATCTTGTGCGTGCCGCGCTCAAAGAAACCGCAACGGACAGCGCCCTCCTTGCCGGGAGCAAAGGGAGTGGCAGCCTTATGGCGAAAGCCACGCGGCGCAGGATATTTACCCGGGTCGCCCAGGGTGACGCCCATACCGCGAATAGGATCAACGGCAATACCCTCGCGCTCACAGAGCTCAGCAAACAGCTCCTCCATAGCAGCCTGCTTGGCTGCCAACTGCTTTTTATAAGGACGATTGAGCGCCGTGCACCCACCACAAGCCCGCATGATGGAACAAGGCGATTTGGGATCCACAGCCTTCCGCGCAGGCGAAACCGGATTCTTGTGCGAGCCAGTGGAACGAGTCTGAGGCGCTTTATCCCCGCCCCGACGAGAGCCAGAACGCTTGGCCTTAGCTTTGCTTTTGGTCGACTTGCTTTTTGCAGCTTTAGAAGAATTGGATTTCGTAGAAGATTTCTCCTCCTTCGGCCCCTCAGCCGCCTCCACCAAAGCACGACGAGCCCTACGTTCCGCACGAGATTCTGCCATGAATTAACCCCACTAATTTATAAATTGAAATCTGAAAGCATTGTACCGTGCCAAGCTAGCAGACGATATACAAGCGTCCACTTCACGTCAGTGATAAGTCCAATGACGTTTGCCCGGCGTGGGCGGGGAGCGGCGCGTAATTAAGTTTATCGCGAGTTCCGCACGCAAAGGAAAGCACTTAATGTGCTTTCCGTCTTGCGCAGGACTGTAGAGCAGGAAACTTAATTACGCGCCGCTCCCCGCCCACGCCGGGCAAGCTCTCCCTTGTACTCCATCTCACTAAAGTGTATGATTCTGAACGTTACATGACTCACTTTACCTAACTAAAGTGCCACCAAGGGGGGAATACCATGAATACCGATATGTCTCGTCGTCAGTTTGTTGGTCTAGCCGGCTCGTTTGCCACGGTGCTTGGCCTTGGTCTTGTCGGCTGCGGCGGTGGTGCCGGCAAGGGCTCCGCTGCTGGATCTACCGCGGCCAAGGATGTGAAGGGTGCTGCGGAGTCCAAGAAGCTCGTGGTGGGTTTTGATAAGTCCTATCCTCCGTACGGCTTTGTGGGCGACGATGGCGAGTACACGGGCTTTGACCTCGACCTTGCCAAGGCCGTTGCCGACAAGCAGGGCTGGGACGTTGAGTATGAGGCCATCGATTGGGACGCCAAGGACACGCTGCTCAACTCGGGTGCCATCAACTGCATCTGGAACGGCTTTACCATGGAGGGCCGCGAGGGCGACTACACGTTCTCCGAGCCTTACATGCTTAACGAGCAGGTGCTCGTGGTCAAGAAGGACGCGGGTATCAAGAGCTGGGACGATCTTGCCGGCAAGACCGTGATTACCCAGACTGATTCCGCCGCACAGGATGTGCTCGAGGGCGACCAGAAAGATCTGGCCGCGACGTTTGCCACGCTCGATACCATCGGCGAGTACAACACGGCGTTTATGCAGCTCGAGAGTGGTGCAGTCGATGCCGTTGCCTGTGACCTCTCGATCGCTCAGTATCAGCTTGCCGCCAAGCCCGATGCCTATACGCAGCTCGACAAGCCGCTGTCCAGCGAGCACTACGCCGTCGGCTTTAAGAAGGGCGACACCAAGTCCGCCGATGCCGTGACCGAGTCGCTCAAGGCGCTCTATGAGGATGGCACGGTCAAGGACCTCTGCGATAAATATGCAGATTACGGTCTGTCTTTCGATAATTGGGTGCTCAAGTAATGTCTATTCAGGTCATGATGCAGATGCTTGGCCAGGGATTCTTGGTCAGTCTGCAGTTGTTTGTGCTAACGCTGCTGGGGTCGATTCCGCTGGGAATCCCCGTTGCGTTTATGCGCATGAGCAAAATTGCGCCGCTCCGTTGGATCGCGCGCATCTATATCTCGATTATGCGCGGCACCCCGCTCATGCTGCAGATGTTCGCCATCTACTTTGCCCCGTACTACGTGTTTGGCATTTCGCTCACGCCCGATTCCAAGTGGACGGCGTGCGTCGTGGCGTTCATCATCAACTACGCCGGTTATTTTGCCGAGATCTATCGCTCGGGCCTGCAGTCCATCCCGCGCGGCCAATACGAGGCTGCCGAGGTACTGGGCTATTCGCGTATGCAGACGTTTCTGTATATCGTGATGCCCCAGGTCGCCAAGCGCATTTTGCCGGCAATGGGCAACGAGATCATCACACTGGTCAAGGACACGTCGCTGGCGTTTGCCATCGGTGTGGGCGAGATGTTCTCGACGGCCAAGGCGCTGGTCGCCTCGCAGGTGAGCATGGTGCCGTTCGCAATCGCGGCGCTGATCTACTGGGTCTTTAACTTTGTGGTCGAGATGCTGCTGGGCGCTGCCGAGAAAAAATTGGATTACTACCATGATTAATTCGGTAATGAATATAGCGAACGCGCGTAAGGCGTTTGGCGGCAATGAGGTGCTCAAGGATATCTCGCTTGAGGTGAAGCGTGGCGAGGTCGTGGCGATTATCGGACCTTCGGGTGGCGGCAAGTCCACGCTGTTGCGGTGTGCCACGCTGCTCGAGACACTCGACGGAGGCTCGCTCTCGTTTGGTGACCTTGCCGTTGCGACGGATGCGGGTTCGGGCGCGGTGTACGCAAAGGGCGATGTGCCTAAACAGGCGCGCTCGCGATTCGGCCTGGTGTTTCAGAACTACAATCTGTTCCCGCACTATACCGTGATGAAAAACATCACCGATGCACCGATCCGCGTGCTTAAGCGCCCGCGCGAGCAGGCGGAGGCTCGCGCACACGAGCTTATTGCACAGATGGGGCTTACGGGTAACGAGAACAAGGTGCCCTGTGAGCTTTCGGGCGGTCAGCAGCAGCGCGTGAGTATTGCCCGCGCCCTGGCGCTCGATCCGGAAATCTTATTCTTTGACGAGCCGACCTCGGCGCTCGATCCCGAGCTGACGGCCGAGGTGCTGCGTGTCATTAAAGACCTTGCTGCGCAGAATATGACGATGGTGATCGTGACGCACGCGATGCAGTTTGCGCGCGATGTTGCCGACCGCGTGGTCTTTATGGACGGCGGCCGCATTGTCGAGGAGGGTCCTGCCGAGCAGGTCATCGACCATCCGCGCGAGCAGCGTACACGCGAGTTCTTGAGCCGTATCGAGGGATAGGCTCAGCTATTTACTCAGCTGTTTATTGGGATGAAGCCGCCGCAGGTCTTATAATCTGCGGCGGTTTTTTGCATCCGTGGGGTTCAATAATCGCCTCGCAAGCTCGCCCCTTCCTCTCGCCGCCTGTATTCATACATGCGCCGAAAGGTGTGCATGGACAGTCGCCTGTGAGGGTAGGGTGGTGGCATAGGACATTTGGAGGGTGAGTCGGCTCGGCTGCCGACCATGCTGCTCCCGGGACGGCATCGACCGCGAACTCTCCCCGTTGGCGTCGCGCATCGCGCGCGACCCTGCAAGGAGGTCATCATGGGTGCTCCCAAGACCGGCAATGTAAGGAACGTGGTGCTCGTAGGCCAAGGCGGGGTGGGCAAGACTTCACTCGCCGAGGCCATGCTCCACCTTTCCGGCAAGACCGCCCGCCTGGGCGGCCACGACGGCACCAAGCCCACGCTCGACTATGACCCTGAAGAGGTCAAGCGTTCATTCTCCATCTCGACGACCATCGCGCCGATCGACTGGAAGGGCGCGCGCATCAATGTGCTCGATGCCCCGTGCTACCCCGATTTTATCGGCGACGCCTTTGCCGCGATGAGCGTCTGTGAGACGGCTCTGTTTGTGGTCGACGCCGAGGCCGGCCCGCAGCCTACGACGGTTAAGCTCTGGTATGCCGCCGAGGACCTGCGCCTGGCGCGTGCGGTGTTCGTAAACCGCCTGTCGCGCTCCGAGGCCAGCTTTGCGACCACGATGGACCTGCTGCAGGAGCGCTTTGGCACGCGACTGGGCGCCGTGACCCTTCCCTGGGGCGAGGGCGAGGACTTTGATGGCATCATCGACCTGGTGCGCATGAAGGCGCGCCATTGCAACGGTGCCGAAGCCGTTGAGTCGGAGATTCCCGAGGAGTATCGTGCCCAGGCCGAGGAGGCCCATGACCATCTGTGCGAGCTGGTGGCCGAGGCTGACGACGAACTGATGATGAAGTACCTGGAAGGCGAGGAGACGCTGACGCAGGAGGAGCTTGAAGGCCTGCTGTCGAAGGCGATCGCCGAGCGCATCTTTGTGCCGGTCTTTGCGGGCGACTGCATCAAGGAGCAGGGCGTCAACTCGCTGATGGACGATATCGCCACGTACTTCCCGGCGCCGACCGACTACGGCGAGATGCCGCTCATCGATGGCAACTCGCTCAAGATTTCGAGTGACGATGACCGTCCGGTGGCATTTGTGTTTAAGACGCTGGCTGACCCGCAGCAGGGCCGCATCAGCTTTATCAAGGTGCTGACGGGCACGCTTGAGCCGGGTCTTGAGCTGGTCAACGCGCGTACGCGCAAGAGCGATCGTCTGGCTCACCTGTATGTGATGTGCGGGCGCGACATGACCGAGGTCGGGCACGCCTATGCGGGCGACATTATCGTGGCGCCCAAGTTGGCTGCCGAGACGGGTGACACGCTCTCCATCACCGGTAAGGTCGAGGCCGCGGCATTCAAGTTCCCCAACTCGCAGTACCGCATCGCCATCGAGGCCGAGAACCGCGGCGACGAGGAAAAGCTCTACACGTTTATCGAGAAGGCCTGCAAGGCCGATCCGACCATGAGCATCGATCGCGACGAGGAGACGGGTCAGACCATTATCTCTGCTGTGGGCGAGGCGCAGGTATCGGTGCTGCTCAACCGCCTGGAGGACCGTACCAAAGTTGCGGCCAAGAGCGTGCCGATTCGCATTCCGTATCGCGAGACCATTCGCCGCACGGCGAGCGCTCAGGGCCGCCACAAGAAGCAGACCGGCGGCGCCGGTCAGTATGGCGACTGCTGGCTGCGCGTGGAGCCGCTCATTGGGCCCGACGGTACGAGCGACGGCTATGAGTTTGTGGACGAGGTCGTGGGCGGCCGCATCCCGCGTTCGCTGATCCCCGCCGTGGACAAGGGCGTTCAGGAGACCATGAAGGACGGCATTATCGCCGGTTATCCGCTTACGGGTATCCGTGTCGCCGTGTATGACGGTTCGTACCACAGCGTCGACTCCAACGAGATGGCGTTCCGCGCGGCGGCTCGCATCGGTCTGCGCAAGGCATGCGCCGATGCCGACCCGGTGGTGCTGGAGCCCATCGAGGAAATCACGGTGACTATCCCCGAGAGCTACGCCGGCGCCGTGATGGGCGACATCTCGGCATCGCGCGGTCGCGTGACGGGCATGGAGACCGATGAGCGCGGCGACACCGTGGTCATTGCCCAGGCGCCGCTGGCAGAGCTGACGGATTATTCGACGCGCCTGCGCTCTATCACGCGCGGCACGGGTGACTTTACCATGAAGCCTGCTGGCTATGAACAGGTGCCTTATGACGTTCAGGCCAAACTGGTCGAGCGCTATGAGGAGGGCCGCGCCAAGTAACGTGTGGTTTTGCCTGCAATGTAGGTGCTGACGAAAAGGCCGCCCTGGGTAACCGGGGCGGCCTTATTTGATCCGTATGCGACGGAAGGATTGCGGATCATTTTTTGGGCTACGGGAGGCGCGGTCGGCACTAGTCTCCGGATGCCTGGTTGCGGCCGGTGGCGTAGTCGATTTGCACGTGCGGCTGCAGGTTGTAGCAGTACACGTGGAAGCAGAGGGCCTTGCCGTGGTCCTCGATCGATTGTGCTTCCAGACGAACGCCACGACAGACGAGTTCCTCTTCGTTGTACATGGGCGTGACGCGGTAGAGCACGTGGTTGCCCGTGTCGCGGATGTAGTCGAGGATCTGCTCTTCAAACGGCAGCATGCCCGTCTCGTTGAGATAGCGCGTGCCGGTGAGGAGATTCTTGCGATTACCGATCTCGCCGCAGAGCGACCAGGCGATGAGGTGGCAGCGGTTGTAGAGGCTCTGGCCCGGAATAAAGTCGTAGCGCTGCTGGTGCCATCCGGCTGGGTGGATACGCGAGATATCGCCGCGCTTGCCCTGGCCGAGCGATTCGGGTCCTACGCAGGCGAGCGCCTTGCGAGTGCGGCCCAGGCTGTCGAGCTTGGAGAATTTCTTAAAGCAGCCCTCTTCTGCAGCGCGTTCGTATTCATCGAGTGTGAATGACGGCATGCCGAGCGGGTGCGTGCTGTCGGCGCGAAGGGCGACGTAGGGATTGCCGGCGTAGTCTGGAATGCTGCTGAGATAAACACCGCGGGCGCGGTTGAGGTCGGGGTTTTCGACCTCGTCGATGGGGGTGGCGGCGCTGTCCGCGGAGGCAACGTTGCCGTTGGTGTTGGTCGCGGTGGATTCGGAGCCATCGCCGGAGTCCTCGGAGCTTGCTGTTCCCGATTCGAGCCGGGCAACCAGGTCTGCCTCGTCGTCGGTGCGGCTGGGACTCTCGTTTTGTTTTTCGGCCAGGGCTGCTGCCTGTTCATCGCTTTGCGGCGACAGCAGCTTGGGAGCTCCGTCGAGCGACCCTGTGAACAGCGCAAACCCCAGCACCACGGCGGTGCCGATGGAAAGTACTTGCTTGTAGGCGGACTTGCGCGACATTGCGGCCCCTGGCTAGACGGTTGGGAATCTACCAGTCTAGCAGGAGCCGGCAGGGGCCGTTCTGTCGAACAAATACTTAAGATTTGGGACAAACACTACTGATTAATTTGCCTCATATTTGACGTATGGCTAGATCGAGGTGGAACCGAGCCAATTGAGTTTGCATTCGAGAATGCGCTGCTCACCGGGCGTACTGCTGCCATCGAGTAGTGCGAGGAGCATCTCGGCCGCCTCTCTGCCTTCCTGGTCGACGGGCTCGATGATCGTAGAAACGGTCGGCGTGGTGAGGTTGGTCCAGTCTTCGCAGTTGAGTCCCAAAAGACCGATTTGCTGCGGAAGTAGATGGGCCATGGGCTGAAGCGCCTTGTAGACGCGGGGGAGCGCCCATTGGTTTTGGACAAAGACGAGCGTACGCTTGGCGGGATTGAACTTAAATTTAAAGTATTCGGTGAGCTCGTTGATTGACGGCTTGTTGTGATCGATGGGAATCGCTTTGTAGAGCTGCCCATTCGCTGCCAGTGCCTCGGCATACCCCTGAAAACGCTCCATGCGGGTGCGCATCTCGGTCATGTTGGCGGCAATGGAAAAGAAATCTTCGTAGCCGGCGTCGAGGAGTGCCTGTGTGGCGTTGTACACGCCGTCGTAAAGGTTGGTTTTGATCCAGCTGGTACCTGGGCTATAGATGGCCGCATCGAAAAAGACGACCGGCTTGCCGGCGCGTCTAATGCGGTCGTGCACGGCTTTGAAATTTGCCGTGGGTTGGATGATAAAGCCATCGACGCCCAGCGAGAGCATCTTGTCGACGTACATGAGCTCGGTCTCGGGGTTAAAGTTGCTCGTGCAAACGACCGTCTGATAGCCCGCGGGGAGCATGACCTGCTCCATGCCATTGAGAACGAGCCCCGCCCATTTGTTGGTGTTATCCAAAATGATGATGGCGATGACGTGGGTTTGTTTGCCGGTGAGCGTTTGCGCCTGGGCATTGGGAACGTATCCGAGTTCCTTAATGACGCGCGCGATTTTGTTCTGCGTCTTTTCGCTAAGTTTTTCTCGTTTGTCGTTGAGGTAATACGAGACGCTTGCCGTCGAGGTTCCCGCCTCTCGAGCGACGTCTGCGATTGTAACGCGCTGTTTTGCCACAGCGACTCCTTCCGACAGATGAGCATTTTCCAACATGATGACTTTGAGTCTTGGTGGGGGATACGCTTCGGTGAGCGACCCTTTCCTTTCATATGAGTATGCAACAAATGAGGTATACGGGCGGGGTCGAAATTTGTAACCGGCATGCGCATCTGCCGTCTACCGAGAAAATCAAATACTTCTTGACTTTTGAAATCGAGGGTAAAATCGCAGGATTCATTTTTGGTTAAACGCATAACTAAATCGCATAACCAACGCTCTGACCTGCGCGTTTACCGAAATAAGCTGGCATTAAGAAAAACGAGCACCTATATTGGTCTTGTCGAAAAGACAGCAAGTCCAAACGGCAGGGGATGCTCCGGAGGCCTCCGCAAACGGTGTCTTGCGCACGCAACTCTATGAAAAGAGGGAAGCAATGAAGATCGTAGGCGTTGCCGCCTGTACCGTGGGTATCGCCCATACGTATATGGCCCAGAAGGCGATTCAGGATGAATGCGCCGCCCGTGGCATCGAGTGCAAGGTCGAGGCTCAGGGTGGCCTGGGTATCGAGAATGAGCTCACGCAGGAAGACGTGGATTCCGCCGATCTGGTGCTCGAGTCCGTCGACGTGGGCGTCGAGAACGAGGACCGTTTTGAGCAGAAGATGGCCGAGGGTAAGTTCCTGAAGGTCGGCACATCGGATGTAATCGCCGATCCGGTAAAGATCATCGACCAGGCCGTTGAGATCATCAAGGCGACGGGTGGTGCCGTTGACGCCCCCAAGGCCGAGGCCAAGGCAGAGAAGAAGGCCGTCTCCGCTGCCCCGCAGGCCCCGACACCGGCGTCCAAGCAGTCTATCTTTGCCGATCCTGGTAAGACGCTGCTCAATGCATTCAATACCGGCGTTTCCTATTTTATCCCCATCGTCGTTATTGGCGGCGTGTTTCTCGCCTTCTCGCTGGCATCCGGTACCGCCGGCGCCAACGGCATGGAGGTTACGAACCCGCTGATGGTGAGTCTTAACACCATCGGCATGGCCGGCATCTCCATGATGATCCCGGTGCTTGCGGCATACATCGCCTACTCGATGGCTGGCAAGCCCGCGCTCGCCCCCGGTTTTGTCCTGGGCTACCTGGTCAACAACGCCGTCGTTACCCCGAGCGGCAACAGCGTTTCGACCGGCTTCCTGGGCGCCATGATCATGGCGGTCATCTGCGGCTACTTTGTCCGCTGGATGAAGACCTGGAAGGTCAATAACACCATCCAGACCATCATGCCCATCCTGATCATCCCGATTCTGACCTCGCTCGTCCTGGGCATGGCCTACATCTACATCCTGGCCACGCCGCTTGGCTTTGTGATGGATTGGCTCACCAGCGTGCTCGGTAGCCTGCAGGGCGGCTCCGCGGTTGTCCTGGGTCTGGTTATTGGTGTTATGACCGCCTTCGATATGGGTGGCCCCATCAACAAGACCGCTTCGACCTTTACCATGGCCATCATGGCCTCCGGCATCTATGGCCCCAACGGCATGTTCCGCGTCGCCGTCGCCATTCCCCCGATCGCCTGTGGCCTCGCTGCGCTCATCGCCAAGAATAAGTTCGATGACGCCGATCGTCAGATGGGTATCTCCGCACTGTTCATGGGCTGCATCGGCATCACCGAGGGCGCTATCCCCTTCGCGGTCAAGGACCTTGGCCACACCCTGCCCGGCATCTGCATCGGCTCTGCCGTGGGTGCGGCGCTCGCCGCCTTCCAGGGTATCGACTGCTACGTCCCGCACGGTGGCTTTATCGTCGCCCTTGCCACCAACAACGTCGCGCTGTTCTGCCTGGACATCGTGATCGGCTCCGTGGTCGCCGCTGCAATCCTGATTGCCATGAAGCCCACGCTCGATAAGCAGGCCAAGTAAACCTTTAAGGACTCCGGTTGTGCGGAGGGATGGATTTGACTCCGCACAACCGCCCCTACACAACAAAATCCATCCGTACTGATAGGGCCCGCATCTGGGTCCCAGGGAACTTTTGTCAAAAATCCTCTGGAGAAGGAGAACAAAATGTCCAACCTCACCATCCGCCAGGCCGTTCAGGGTATGCTCAAGCTGCAGGACAGCGGCGATCACGCAACCATGGTCGGCATTGGCCCCATGAGCCCCAACCTGATTCAGGCCGTGTTCGAGCTTGCCAAGGACGAGGATTTCCCGCCCATGTTTATCGCTAGCCGCAACCAGGTCGATATGGACGAGATGGGCGCCGGCTACGTCAACGGTTGGGATCAGACGCGCTTTGCCGCCGACATCAAGAAGGTCGCCGACGAGGTGGGTTACACCGGCCCGTACTACCTGTGCCGCGATCACGGCGGTCCGTGGCAGCGCGACGAGGAGCGTAACGCCCACCTGCCCGAGGACGAGGCCATGGAGCTCGCCCGCAAGTCCTTCGTCGCCGATATGGAGGCAGGCTTTGACCTGCTGATGGTCGACCCCACCAAGGACCCCTATCAGATCGGCAAGGTTATTCCGCTCGACGTGGTGCTTCGCCGCACGATCGATCTTATCGACTATCTTGAGCAGTACCGTCGCGAGCATAACCTGCCCGAGGTTGCCTATGAGGTCGGTACCGAGGAGACCAATGGTGGCTTGACCTCTACCGATAAGTACGAGGAGTTCATTTCTCAGCTGCAGCCCGAGCTCGAGAAGCGCGGCTGCCCCATGCCCACCTTTATCGTCGGCCAGACCGGTACGCTTACCCGTTGGACCGAGCAGGTCGGTCATTACAACTTTAAGAACGCCCGCGAGCTCGCCGATATGGCCAAGCGCTATGGCGTGGGCCTGAAGGAGCACAACGCCGACTATCTGGATGACGCAACGCTGCTCGAGCACATCCCGGCTCACGTGACGGCCTCCAATGTCGCCCCTCAGTACGGCACCGAGGAGACCCGCGCCTACCTCAAGCTCTGCGCTACCGAGCAGATTCTGGTCGACAACGGCCTGTGCGACGATCCCTCCGACCTGTATCACACGCTGCTGGTCAAGGCCATCAAGACCGAGCGCTGGCGCAAGTGGATGACCGGCGATGACGTTAACCTGCAGGTTGACGACATTCTGGCCGATGACGAGCTCAGCCTGAAGATCCTGGATGTTTCCGGCCACTACGCGTTCAACGATTCCGAGGTCAAGGAGCAGGTCGAGAAGCTCTACCGCAACCTCGCTGCCCAGGACATCGACGGCAAGCGCTTTGTGATCGAGCACATCAAGCGCCCAATCAAGCAGTACGTCGTCGGTCTTAACCTCAAGGGCGTCACGAGCCGCATCGAGAAGGCTCTCGAGGACTAAGTAGTTCCGGCGTTTTGACAAACGCCGGACCGGTCGACGCTGCGCGGGCATCTGCCGGGCAATCTGGCGCTCAAGCCGTCGCTCGCGTACCAAAGTACGCTTCGCTCCTCTTTCGCGCCACCTTGCCACGGCAGCTGCCCGCTCGCTGACGTTGGATTGACCGACGATCGGGCCACTGTCCTTAGGATTACTAGCAATTCATTTGAAGGAGTTTGCACCATGAAGTTCTTTATCGATACCGCCAATCTGGACGAGATTGCCGAGGCCAAGAGCTGGGGCTGCCTGGCCGGTGTTACCACCAACCCGTCCCTGTACGCCAAGACCGGCGGCAAGCTTGCCGACTTTGAGCCGCATATGCTCAAGATTGCCGAGCTCTGCGAGGGCCTGCCCGTGTCCGCCGAGTCTACCGCGACCACTGCCGAGGGTATGATCGAGGAGGGCAAGCGCCTTGCCGCCCTCGCCCCCAACATTGTGGTCAAGCTTCCCGTGTGCGAGGCCAGCCTTGCCGCCTGCCGTGCGCTGGCCGATGCGGGCGTGCGTGTCAACATGACGCTCGTTTTCTCGCCGACGCAGGCCCTGATGGCCGCCAACGCCGGTGCCCGCTACATCAGCCCGTTTGTCGGCCGCTTTGACGACATCGCCGAGGACGGCATCTCGCAGCTCGACAATGTCGTGACCTGCATCAAGAACTATGACTGGACCGGCAAGAACGTCGACGACACTGTCGAGATCATCACCGCTTCGGTCCGCACGCCCAACCACGTGACCCAGGCGGCTCTTCTTGGCGCCGACATCGCGACCGTGCCCATGGCCGCTCTCAAGAAGTGCCTGCATCACCCGCTGACCGACCAGGGCCTCGCCTCTTTTGAGGCTGACTGGCAGAAGGTCGTCGCTCAGGCTTAACGAGTGGATCGCCCCGGCATCGCGTCATCCGGTGTCGGGGTTGTTCTCAAGAGAGGAATTCGTATGACCAACCAGGAGCTGGCGAAGGTCGCCAATGAGGTCAGGAAGGGTGTCGTGACTGCGGTTCACGCGGCCAAGTCGGGACATCCGGGTGGATCGCTCGGTGCTGCCGACATCATGACGTATCTGTACTTTGAGGAAATGAATATCGATCCTGCCGACCCTCACAAGGCCGATCGCGATCGCTTTGTGCTCTCCAAGGGTCACGCGGCGCCGGGCCTGTATTCGGTGTTGGCACATCGCGGCTATTTTCCCGTCGAAGAGCTCGAGACGCTCCGCCATATTGGCAGCCGACTGCAGGGCCATCCCAACATGAACGACGCCCCTGGCATCGATATGTCCACCGGATCGCTCGGCCAGGGCATTTCCGCTGCGGTTGGAATGGCGCTTGCCGCTAAGCACTGGGGCGACAGCTACCGTGTCTACACGCTGCTGGGCGATGGTGAGTGCGAGGAAGGACAGGTGTGGGAGGCGGCCATGTTCGCCGGCAACCATGCGCTCGACAACCTTGTGGCGGTTGTCGACCACAACGGCTTGCAGATCGATGGAACGATCGAAGAGGTCAACTCGGCCATGCCGCTCGCCGACAAATTCCGTGCCTTTAAGTGGCATGTGATCGAGCTAGCCGATGGCAACGACATGGAGCAGGTGGCTGCTGCCTTTGCCGCGGCTCGCGAGGTGACCGGCGCGCCTGTCGCCATCATTGCCGAGACGGTAAAGGGCAAAGGCGTCTCCTTTATGGAGAGCCAAGTGGGCTGGCATGGCAAGGCGCCCAATGACGAGCAGTTCGAGCAGGCTATGGCCGAGCTCGCGGCAGCAGGGGAGGAGCTCTAATGGCAGAGATCAAAAAAGTCGCCACGCGCGTAAGCTACGGCGAGGCGCTTGTCGAGCTGGGCAACGAGCACGATGACTTTGTGGTCCTCGATGCCGATCTTGCCGCCGCTACGCAGACCGGCAAGTTCAAAGCAGCCCATCCCGAGCGCTTTTACGATGCCGGTATCGCCGAGAGCAATCTGATGGGCCTTGCCGCCGGCATCGCGACCACGGGGCGCGTTGCCTTCGCGAGCACCTTTGCCATGTTTGCCGCCGGCCGCGCTTACGAGCAGGTGCGCAATTCCATCGGCTATCCGCACCTCAACGTCAAGATTGGCGCCACCCATGCCGGCATTTCGGTGGGCGAGGACGGCGCCACGCACCAGTGCTGCGAGGATATCGCGCTCATGCGCACGGTTCCGGGTATGACGGTGATCGTTCCCGCCGACGATGTCGAGGCCCGCGCCTGCGTACGCGCCGCCTATGAGTTTGAGGGGCCGGTCTACATGCGCTTTGGCCGCCTGGCGACGCCGGTCATCAACGATCGCGAGGACTATGAGTTCAAGATCGGTCGCGGCGTGGTCGTGCGCGAGGGGTCCGATGTGACGATCGTCGCCTGCGGCCTTATGGTCGCCGAGGCGCTCGCCGCTGCCGAAACGCTCGCGGCCGATGGCATCGATGCCGAGGTTATCAACATGCACACGATCAAGCCGCTCGACGAACGCCTGGTTGTTGCCAGTGCAAAGAAGACCGGTCGCGTGGTCACCGCCGAGGAGCATTCGATTATCGGCGGTCTTGGCGAGGCCGTTGCCTCGGTGCTTGCCGAGCAGCATCCGGTGCCGATGCGTCGCGTCGGCGTGCGCGATGTGTACGGTGAGTCCGGCCCCGCGGTCGATTTGCTGCACAAGTACGGTTTGGACGCCGACGGCATCGAAGCCGCGGTCAGGTCCGTGTTGTAAGGAAGGTTTCCATGGGATTTGTATCTAGCAACCAGGTGACGATTGGCTATGCCGCCGCCTCGCGCGAGGACGCTCTGCATTATTTGTCCGAGCAGGCTGTTGAGCTTGGTTTTGCCGATGACGCATCTGCTGTAGAGGCGGCTTTTATTGCTCGCGAAAACGAGGCCGAGACTGGCCTCGTCGCCGGGTTTGCTGTTCCGCATGCCAAAAGCGACGCGATTCATACGCCGGGCGTGGCTGTGCTCAAGCTGGCCGAACCCGTTGAGTGGCCAAGCTTTGATGGAGTGCCCGTCGATGTGGCGCTTGCGCTGTACGTGCCCGCCGGCGAGGCTGGGACCACGCACCTGCGTCTGCTTTCCAAAGCAGCCGTGATGCTGATGGATGCCGGTTTCCGCGACAAGGTGCGCGAAAGCACCGACCCCGTAGAGATTGCCGAGCTCATCAACGCCGGACTCGAGGGCTAGAACGGGTTCTCCGTTCCATTAATCGATCCTTCTCCAAGGAAAAGGGCCGCGACGCCATAAGCGTCGCGGCCCTGTTTGCATTTCCCCAGATAAAACCTACCAAAATAAACCTATAGGTTACGCCGTTTTACAAACGGCGTAACTGCTTGGCGCTGCGCAGGCTCCGGGCACGGCAATCTGACGTTCAACTTCACGGGCGCGACCAAAAGGTCAGCGCCCGCTTGTTTCACGTCACCTTGCCGCACCCGGAGCCTGCTCGCTCACTTATGCTCAACCTGAATTAGCTGATTTAGGACGGGGCTTTTTTGACTAGTTGGGCAACTAGGCTGGAGCAAATAGTCAAAAAGTCCCGTCCAAAAAGACCGATCTGGTGTCGCGCCACAAAAACGGCCTATCTACTACGTTTGACCCGCACCGGTCGACCATGGCCGTGTTTTCTGAAAATCGGTAAGCCGTCTACCTGCGGTTTTAATTTCGTGTTTTTCGGCATGGTCGAGGGTGGCCAGCGAAACGTAGTAAATAGGTCCATTTCGTGGCGAGCAGTTCGATTCACGGTTCAAGGCAACCGGCTTCGAATGATCATTTGGAAGTTGCGGTGGAATAGTTCCTGGTTAGCGCAAAAAGCCGTTATTCAGGAACTATTTCGCCGCAACTTATTGGGGCGTTGCCTATTGATTCATCGCGCCGTGGATGTAGGGGGTGACCTCGGGGGAGATGTCGTTGCAGCCTAGGTCGCGCAGGGCCGACTCGATGGCGGCGGGCAGCGGGGCTTTGCCCTCGGCATCGACCGCGGCGCCACCGAGGGCGGCAATCTTGGCGACATCGGACGGCGCTGCCTCGATATGCATACAGCCGCCAACCAGGCGCGCGCGGACCTGAGAAAGGTCAAGGTCGTGCAGGTAATCTTCGCAGGCGCGAATCAGGTTGACCTTCTCGCGCGTAAGCTCCTCGCCCGTGGGGATGCGCGTGGCAAGGCAGGCGCCGGCGGGCAGATTCCAAACGGGGTAGCCCCATGCGCGCAGCAGCTCGCGCTCCTCGTCCTTGGTAAAGCCGACCTCCATGAGGGGCGAGCGCACGCCGAGTTCCTGGGCAGCGCGCATGCCGGGGCGGTAGTCGCCGCGATCGCTCGCGTTGCTGCCGTCGATAACGGTGGGAAATCCTAGCGACTTGGCGTGATTGACGATGGCAGTGAAGCCGGCGCGCTTGCAGTGATAGCAGCGGTCGGCATCATTGCGGGCAACCTGGGGGAGCTGCAGCTGATCGACTGAAAGATTGAGTACGGGGAGCTTAAAATGCGGACCCCCATCGGCTTGCCCGTCAACAGACCGTTCGAACGAAGCCTGCTCGGGCGTGCCGATGAGCGGCGTGGTGAGGTGAACGAGAAGGGTGCTGGCGGGCATGATGCGGGAACAGACGGCAGCCAAAAAGCTGCTGTCGACGCCGCCGGAAAAGCCGATGGCGACGCGTCCGTATGCCAAAAGCAGCTGCTCGAGCGCTGTGAGTTTGTTCTGAAGCTCCTCTGCGGGTGCGGTGGTGTCTGAAAGCATGAAACGTTCCTTACAGTTAAAAGCTCGGACGAAACTATAATCCTGCCGAGCCGCTCGCCATAAGACTTCTATCTATGTAACGAAAGTGCAATATGTATATACGTTATATACAAGTTTGTAAAGTGCGGTAGAGTAGCGGCAATGCAAGCCGATGAGGGGGAACGAAATGATCAAGGCTGTCATTTTTGATATGGACGGAACGCTGGTCGATACCGAGCGTTTGGGCGTTAAGGCCTGGAAGGCAGGCGCTGCCGAGCTGGGACTTGCGATTGACGACGCGCTGATTCATCAGTTTATCGGCCGTACGCTGGTCGACGTCATGGGTATTCTCGAGGAGCATTACGGCAGCCGCGAAACTGCCGAGGCGATCTATGTTCGCCACAAGGAGATTCGCGACGAGATGGTCAAGACCGAGCTGGAGCTTAAGGCCGGTGCTGCCGAGTGCCTGGACGAGCTGCTGGCGGCGGGCTATTACGTTGGTCTCGCGACGTCGTCGCGCCACGTTACGGCCGAGCGCAATCTTAAGATGGTCGGCCTCTTTGACAAGTTTGAGACCGTGACCTGCGGTGAGGACGTAGTGCACGGTAAGCCCGATCCCGAGATGTATCTGCTTGCCTGCAAGCGCGCGGGCTTTGCTCCCGAGGAGTGCGCTGTGGTCGAGGATTCTCGCAACGGCTGTGTCTCGGGCATCACGGCGGGTTGCCACGTCTTTGCCGTGCCCGACATTGTGCCGCTGCCGCAGGATGTGGTGGACGGCTGCGATGCCGTGCTCGACACGCTGTTCGATCTGACGGCGGCGGTCAAGGCCGTGCGCTAACGTTTGCGCCCACACTATTTCAATTGCATTTTAAAGATGCGGTCACTCGCGCTCTGTGAGTGGCCGCATCTTTGCGTTTGAGGGGCGTTCGGCCAAAAAATACCGTTTACCGATTGGAAACGACCGTTCGCCGGACTGAAATTGACTCATATTGAAATTGAAACGATTCAAATAATAATGAAAACTGTAAATGAACCGCTTCAAAAAAGGGGAAAGCACATGGAGAGTCGCATCGAGTCCAAGCATTACGCAGCGGTCGATATCGGTGCTTCGAGCGGTCGTGTTCTTGCCGGCTGGGTCGAGGACGGCAAGATGTCCTACCAGGAGGTCTACCGCTTCGATAACGAGCAAAAGCGCGTTAACGGACACGATTGCTGGGATGTCGAGGCCCTGTTCGACCACGTTGTCGCAGGCCTGCGTGCCGTTAAGGACCAGACCGGACAGGCTCCTGCCACCATCGGCATCGATACCTGGGGCGTCGACTTTGTGCTGCTCGACGAGCATAACGAGATCGTCGGCGACACGGTCGCCTATCGCGACGCCCGCACCGACGGCATCTACGAGGTTGCCGACCAGATTATGGATCCGGCCGAGGTCTATGCGCGCACCGGTATTCAGCGCCAGCCCTTCAATACCCTCTATCAGCTGCTTGCCCTTAAGAATGAGCAACCCGAGCAGCTCGAGGCCGCCCGCACCTTCCTGATGATTCCGGATTACCTCAACTGGCGTCTGACCGGCATCAAGGCCAACGAGTACACCAACGCGAGCACCACCGGCATGCTCGATGCCGAGAGGTGCACGTGGGACACCGAGATTCTTGCGCGCTTTGGCATTCCCCAGGGCATCTTCCTGGAGCCTACCATGCCCGGCGCGGTGCTCGGCGAGATCACGGCCGACATTTCCGAGAAGATCGGCTACTCCGCAACCGTCGTGCTGCCCGCCACGCACGACACCGGTTCCGCCTTTTTGGCCGTGCCAGCCAAGGACGACAACGCCGTCTATATCTCGAGCGGCACGTGGAGCCTGCTGGGCGTCGAGAACCAGCACGCCATTACCAATGAGCTCGCCCACAAGCAGAACTTCACCAACGAGGGTGGCTATCTCAAGCGCTACCGCTTCCTCAAGAACATCATGGGCTTGTGGATGAACCAGTCCGTCCGTCGCGAGGTCAACGGCGTCGACTACGTCGAGGGCAAGACCTCGCACAAGGCGCTCATGGACCACAAGGTCGGTTTTGACGAGCTCCGCACGCTCTGCCGCGAGGCCGAGCCCTTCGAGTCCTACGTCGATGTCGACGACGACCGCTTCTTGGCTCCCGATTCCATGATCCAGGAGATCAAGCGCGCTTGCGCCGAGGGCGGAGAGCCTGTCCCGCACACCGTGGGCGAGATTATGCGCACCAATTACTGTAGCCTGTCCCGTTCGTATGCCAAGGCTATCGAAGGCCTGCGCGAGCTTTCGGGTCACGATTACACGAGCATCAATATCGTGGGCGGCGGCTGCCAGGATTACTACCTCAACCAGATGACGGCCGACACCTGCGGGCTTCCCGTGTTCGCCGGCCCCATCGAGGGCACCTGCATCGGCAACTTCATCGTGCAGATGATCGCCGGCGGCGACATTGCCGACCTGGCCGATGCCCGTGCCTGCGTCGCGCGTTCCTTCGATGTCAAGCGCATCGACCCCAAGGGCATCCAGGCCTAACCGAGAGGGGAGATGCGCCCCTCGTCACGTACCTACCCCCAGCCCCGCGGACGGCAATTGACTCCTGCTGTACACGAGCGGCTCTCTCCGATGACATACGGCGCGGAGGCCCTACACGACACCATGCTCCGCGCCGCCGTCAATCGGCTTATCACGTTTTTTCAATTGGGCCCGCGGGCCCCGGAGAGGAGAAAAACAATGGCAATGGAAGATCTGGCGTTCATCAAGGGCTTTTGCCGCCTGTGCGACGATGGCTTTAAGCAGGGCTGGCACGAGCGCAACGGTGGAAACCTCACCTATCGCATGACCGACGAGGAGGTCGCCGAGGCCAAGCCGTTCTTTGAGGAGCCCCGCGAGTGGGTCAAGATGGGCGTGCGCGGCGAGAACCTCGCCGGCCAGTACTTCGTGAGCACCGGCTCGGGCAAGTACATGCGCAACGTCCTGGAGGATCCGCATGCCAACATCGGCATCGTCGAGATCAACGAGACCGGCGACGCGTTCCGCATCGTCTGGGGCCTTGCCAATGGCGCCCGTCCGACCAGTGAGTTCGAGAGCCACTACATGAACCACTGCGTGGCCGCCGCCCGTACCGATGGCGCCGATCGCGTGATCTATCACGCCCACACCCCCGGCATCATCGAGATGTCCTTTGTGGTGCCGCTGGAGGATCGCGCCTTCACCCGCATCCTGTGGCAGATGATGACCGAGTGCGTCGTCGTTTTCCCGACCGGCGTGGGCGTTGTGCCCTGGATGGTCCCGGGCGGCCCTGCCATCGCCGAGGCGAGCTCCGAGCTCATGAAGACCTACGACACCATCGTCTGGGCTCATCATGGCCTGTTTGCCGCCGGCCCCGACTTCGATACGACCTTTGGCCTGGCGCACACCGTCGAGAAGGCCGCCGAGATCTACCTTGCCGCACGCGCTGCCAACGGTGGTTCGGACGACTTCCTCAACAAGATCAGCGACAAGGGCCTCAAGGACACCTGCCACGACTTCAACATCAAGATCAACGACGCATTTGTTGACTAACAAGAAAGTGAGACGGCGCATTGGAGGAAATCATGCTCGTTAACACTAAGGCCAAGGTTGGCGTCTTCTCGATTGCCCTGGGTGCCTATCTTCCGCAGTTCCCGCAGCTCGTTCCCAATTTTGAGCAGCAGTACGAGGACTTTAAGGCCACGCTGCCCACGACCGTCGAGCTTATCGACGGCGGTATGGTGACCACCAAGGAGCAGGCTCAGGTCGCGGGCGACAAGTTCCGTGCCGAGGATGTCGACCTGGTCATCCTGCAGATGCTCACCTATGCCACGAGCTACAACGTGCTGCCGGTCGTGCGTGACCTGGACGTGCCCGTCGTCGTGGTCAACGTGCAGAAGAAGGCTCAGCCCGATTACGCCAACACCGACATTCCCACGTGGCTGGGCGACCTGTACGCCTGCGGTGCCCCCGGCGAGGTCGTGGCCGACCTTAACCGCGCCGGCAAGCGTCACGCCGTGGTGACCGGCGTCGTCGAGGGTGGCGACCCGGCTGTGGCCGAGCAGCTCGAGCAGTGGTGCCGTGCCGCCCAGGTGCGTCGTCGCCTGCGTCGCACCAACATTGCCCAGATCGGCCGTCCGTACCCGGGCATGATGGACCTCTACATCGACGAGACCAACCTCTACAACCGTCTGGGCCTCTACACCAAGCAGTTTGACTGGGAGAAGATGTGGGCCATCGCCGACAACATCGACGACCAGGCTGCCGTGGACGCCAAGGCTGCCGAGATTCTCGACACCTTCGACGTTGAGGGCGGCGCCAAGGTCACCGACGAGCCCATCCAGGAGATGGCCAAGTACGTCGTCGCCTTTGAGCAGTGGGTCAAGGACGAGGAGATCGGTCTGGTCGCCAGCCACTACGACGGCTATGCCAAGGGCCAGGCCGGCGTGCTCGACTCCATGCTCATCCCGGCGTTCTCCATGCTCATTAAGCAGGGCACGAGCTGCGCGGTCGAGGGCGATATGAAGGTCGCCATCGCCATGAGCATCCTCAAGACCATCTCTGGCACCGGCCAGCTTTCCGAGATGTACTCCATCGACTTCCCCGAGGACATTGTCATCATCGGCCACTCCGGCTCTGGCGATGCCGACATCTCGACCGCCAAGAAGCCGACGCTCAAGGTCGTCCCCGTGTTTCATGGCAAGACCGGCGGCGGCTACCTCACCCAGTTCTATCCCGGCCACGGCACCATCACCTTCCTGGGCATCACGCAGGACGGTAACGGCAACTTCAAGTTCGTGGTTGCCGAGGGCGAGAACGTCGACGGCCCGATCTTTACCTTCGGTGACACCAACATGCGCATGAAGTTCTCGATCGGCGCCCGTGAGTTCATGGACCGCTGGAACGAGACGGGCCCGACTCATCACATGGCCGCCTGCCTGGGCAGCCAGACCGACACGATCCTCAAGGTCGCCAAGATCCTGAACGTGCCCGTGGACGTTGTCTGCCGCTAGCTGTGTTCCGCCGTTCTAACTTCGGCTGAAACGATAGGGAAGAGCCCGACAAGTGTTTGCTTGTCGGGCTCTTTTTTGTTCGGCGATGGATTGGATTGTTGGGGAAAGATGCTACAGGTAAGCGCCCAGGTTGATGGCGGTGGCTTCGGCCTGGCTGCTTGCCTGAGTGCTGGCACGCTCGAGCAAGAACGGCCGCACGAGCTCTTGGCGGTTGATGTCCTCGATGGCCGTGACCGCGGTGACGGTGCGCGCGGCAGAGCCGATGCGGACGCGTTTGGTCTTGGCGGCGGGCTTGTTCTCGATCTGCTCCATCAGCAACTGAACGCCCTTGCGGCCAATCTCGTAGCCCGGAGGCGCCACGGTGGTCAGCGGGACCGACCCGCTCCAGGCGAGCGGATTGCCGTCGCAGCCTGCCACGCGGACCTGCTCGGGGACGGAGATGGCCTTGTCGATTAACGCCGAGATAACGCCCGACGCCAGTACGTCGGTCAGGCCGATGACAAAATCGGGGCGCTCGTCCGCGGGGCGCTCGGCGATTTGGGCACCGATGCCGTAGCCGTCGGCAGCGGTATTCCATTCGCCGGCGTCGATGACTTCGATCTTGATATCGGGGTGCAGGGCAAGGGCCTTGTGAATGCCAAGCACGCGTAGGGTGAGCTGCATAAATGCTGCTCTGCCCACGACGGTGATATGGCGCGCGCCACGGGCAACGGCGAGTTCGGCGATGATGCGACCTTGGGCTTCGTTATCGGCAGCCACGTAGTGGCCGGGCTCGGAACAGTGGATGTCCAGATGGACGATCGGCACGGGCATTTTAGTCATGGCCGGGTGCCAGTCGGGGGATGCCATGGGCTGAACCATGACGCCGGACATCTGAGTGCCCATAAAGTAGCGCAGGTAATGGTCTTCGAGAATGTCGTCGTTGTCGGCGTTGGCGATGAGCAAGTCATAGCCGTGCTTGCGTGCCTCGTTGTGGGCACCGCTCGCAATCTGGAGCGAAAAGCCGTGATCGAGACGGGGGAGGACCAGGCCAAAGGACTTGGTGGTGCCGCCGGCCAGCTGGCGAGCGCTTTGGTTGGGCAGGTAGCCCAAGCGATTGATGGTCTCGTTGATGAGCTTGAGGGTCTCGGGGCGCAGCTTTTCGGGGTGGTTGAGCGCGTTGGAAACCGTGCCCAGCGAAACCCCGGCCTCGCGCGCGACGTCGCTGATTTTTACCTTTGCCATAGCGGCCCCTTTGATGCGTTTCAAGTACAAGCCAGATTGTAGCATCCCAAACCTACCAAAAAGGGACAGGTTTATTTTGGCAGGTTTTATCTGGGGAAACGCCGTTGCCAGCGCGGCCACCACAAAGGTTCCTGTCCCCATTGTGGCGGTTTGGACCGGCTGGGCATGTGTGCATCGGGTGGTATCTAAGTTGAGATACCACTTCTGGTATATCAGCTTGCGCTTGCGTGAGTACAATACTCGAACGTCGTACGTCTCAGCGCCCCCTGTGCGTGGACGTCTTGCAGTCACGCGAACGAAGGGATTTATCCTATGTGCGGAATTGTCGGCTACACCGGCTCTGATATTGCAAAGAACATCCTGGTCACGGGCCTCAAGCGTATGGAGTATCGCGGCTATGACTCCTCGGGCGTCGCGCTCGAGGTGGGTGAGGGCGCCGCGGCGCACCTCGACGTCATCCGCCGCGTGGGCAAGGTCGCGGGCCTGGAGAGCGAGCTTTCCAACATCGACAGTGACGCTACCTGCGGTATCGGCCACACCCGTTGGGCCACCCACGGCAAGCCCTCCGTCGTTAACGCCCATCCCCACACCAGCTGCGACGGTCGTATCGCCATCGTCCACAACGGCATCATCGAGAACTTCGCCGAGCTGCGCGAAGAGCTGGAGGGCCGCGGCCACCACTTTAAGAGCGAGACCGATACCGAGGTCTTCGCGCATCTGATCGAAGAGGCTTATGCCGAGACGCACGACCTGATGGCCTCCGTGCGCGAGGCTTGCACCCACGTGGTCGGTGCCTATGGTCTGGCCGCCGTGTGCGCTGACGAGCCCGGCGTGATCGCCGTGGCGCGCAAGGACTCCCCGATTGTGGTCGGCGTGGGCGAGACCGGCTCCTACGTTGCCTCCGACGTGATCGCGCTTATCGATGCCACTCGCGATGTCGTGGTGCTCGAGGACGGTCAGTTTGCCAAGCTCACGCCCGCGGGCGTCGAGTACACCGACGAGGCCGGCAACGTCATCGAGCCCAAGGTCACCCACATCGACTGGGACCTGGACATGGCAGAAAAGGGCGGTTATCCCGACTTTATGCTCAAGGAAATCCACGAGCAGCCGCGCGTGGTGCGCGACACGCTGGTGGGCCGCATGACGCCTGCTGGCGAGCTCGATATTGACGAGTTGGGCCTTTCGCTCGAGGAGCTCAACGACATCGATCGCGTCTACGTGATCGCTTGCGGCACCAGCTATCACGCTGGCCTCATTGCCAAGAATCTCATTGAGGGCTGGGCTCGCATCCCCACCGAGGTGGAGGCGGCCAGCGAGTTCCGTTATCGCAATCCCATCATCACGCCGACGACGCTCGTCGTTGCCGTGTCCCAGTCGGGCGAGACGGCTGACACTCTCGCCGCCATTCGCGATGCGCGCATCAAGGGTGCCAAGGTCTTCGGCATCACCAACGTGGTGGGCAGCCCCGTGGCGCGTGAGAGCGACGGCGTCATCTACACCAAGGCCAACAAGGAGATCGCGGTCGCCTCGACCAAGAGCTTTATCGGCCAGGTCGTGAGCCTCACGCTTTTGGCCCTGCTACTGGCGCAGGTCAAGTACCGCTTGACCACCAAGCAGGCGCGCATGCTGTTCCGCGAGCTTTCCGATACGGCCGAGCAGATCCAGTGGATTTTGGATACCCAAACCGAGGCCGTGCATGAGGCCGCCCTGCTGTGCAAGGATGCGCAGTCGGCGCTGTTCGTGGGCCGTGGCATGGGTGCCGCTATTTCCTACGAGGGCGCGCTCAAGCTCAAGGAGGTCAGCTACCTGCACGCCGAGGCCTACGCCGCCGGCGAGATGAAGCACGGCCCCATCGCGCTGATCGACCCGGGCTTCCCTGTCATCGCCGTGGCCACCAAGAGTGCCACCTACGACAAGACCGTGTCAAACCTCATGGAGTGCAAGGCACGCGGCGCCAAGGTCATCGTCGTTGCCACCGAGGGCGACGAGGAGATCAACAAGATCGCCGACTGCATCATCCGCGTACCAGCAGTCCGCGACGTGTTCAGCCCCATCACGGCGAGCGTCCCGCTGCAGTTGCTCGCCCGCGAGGTGGCCATCCTGCGCGGTTGCGACGTTGACCAGCCCCGTAACCTGGCGAAAAGCGTTACTGTCGAGTAGTTGGTTCCGCCGTTCTAGCGACTAAGGCCCGGCTCCGCATTTGACGGAGCCGGGCCTTGTTGCATTTGCACAGATAAAACCTGCCAAAATGAACCTGTCCTTTTTTGGTAGGTTAGCGGAGCTTGCTGGTCTCGAAGTACTCGGGGAACTGGTCCAGGACCTCGGTTTGGTTGCGGAACATCATGTGCAGGTGCTTGCTGACCAAAAAGCTCGCTTCGATGGGGTCGCGACCGGCGATAGCGCGGCGAATCTGCTTGTGCTCGTTCACGATGTCCTGATTGTCGAGAACCTGCGTGGCAGCGCGCAGCCAGCGGAAGCGCTCAAGGTCGGCATTGGTCTCTTCGAGCCACGACCACACGGTGCTGCGACATGCGATGCTAAAAATCATGTGATGCATGAGGTTGTCGCTCAAAAAGAAGCCGATGCGATCCTCTTCGGCCATGGCCTTTTCCTGCAGCACGATGGCGCGGTCGAGCTGCTCGATGCCAGCCGACGTGGCGCGCGCGCAGCACTCCACAATCACCTGCTTTTCCAGATGCTCGCGGATGTAACAGGCACTCTCGGCAAGGGTGAGGTTGATGGGCGAGACGTAGGTACCGCTCTGGGGCACGGTGCGCACCAGGCCTTCCTGCGCCAAGCGAACCAAAGCCTCGCGCACAGGGGTGCGCCCCATATCCAGGTCATCGCAAAGTTGCTTGACGCCCAGCTTTTCGCCCGGCTTGTAGTCCAGGTAGACGATTTTGCGTCGAATGGTGTGGTAGGACTGGTCCTGTAGGCTCGTTTCCTGCTCGCCGACGTGCATCGATTCTTCCATAGCGCCTCGCAACTGTTCTATCAAACTCATATGTCAGTTGTTAATTATGCCGCGAATCAGCTCTCCGCGGTGGGTAATTCGGCTGTTGCCTGAGAACTATTGCGGCATCTTAGTCTGTGTTTGCGCAAGGCTGCGCTCAATGTTGCCGTATCATAAGCCGTCGCAAACGTGAAATAGAAAGAAGGAATCCCATATGCAACTGGCAAATATCGTACGCGAGCGCTGGAAAGGCGTCTTGTTCTGCCTAATCATCGCCATTCCCGCGACGTTGCTCGGCAAACAAATTGAGGTGGTCGGCGGTCCGGTATTTGCCATCCTCTTTGGCATGGTCCTGGCGCTCGTCTTTCCCAAGAATCGTCGCGAACCGCTCGCCGCCGGCGTTACCTATACGTCCAAAAAAGTCTTGCAGTACGCGGTTATCCTGCTTGGCTTTGGCATGAACCTCTCCCAGATTCTGTCCAAGGGCGCCCAGTCGCTACCGATTATCGTGGCAACAATCTCGACCTCGCTTGTCATCGCCTTTGTGCTCTGCCGCGTTATGAACGTGCCGGGCAAGATCGCGACGCTTGTGGGTGTGGGTTCGTCGATTTGCGGCGGTTCTGCCATCGCCGCGACCGCGCCCGTCATCGATGCCGACGATCGCGAGATTGCCCAGGCTATTTCGGTCATCTTCCTGTTTAACGTTATCGCGGCGCTCGTGTTTCCAACGCTCGGCGGCATGCTCGGGCTGACCAACGAGGGCTTTGGCCTGTTTGCCGGTACCGCCATCAACGACACCTCGTCCGTAACGGCTGCGGCGAGCGCTTGGGACAGCATGCATCCCGGCGCCAATGTGCTCGAGAGCACCACAGTGGTCAAGCTCACCAGGACGCTGGCCATTATTCCCATCACGTTGGTCCTCGCATGCTGGCAGATGCATCTGGCACGCAAGGCCGGTGGCGACGCTAAGAGCACGTTCTCGCTTAAACGCGCGTTTCCCATGTTTGTGCTGTTCTTTGTGCTGGCGAGCGTGATCACCACGGTGTTTCAGCTTCCTGTGTCCATCACGGCGCCCATCAAGGAGCTGTCGAAGTTCTTTATCGTGATGGCCATGGCGGCTATTGGTTTTAATACCGATATCGTCGAGCTGGTCAAAAAGGGCGGCAAGCCCATCGCGCTGGGCTTTTGCTGCTGGATTGGCATTGCGTGCATGAGTTTGGGAATGCAGCACGTGCTGGGAATCTGGTAGAGAAGTAGCTTGTTTGCGTGCTGCGTGTTGGTTGCTGGTGAGCGCAAGCCTGCGGTGGAGCGATAGGAGCTCTTGCGGGTATGGCTTGTCCGCAGGTTTATAAGTCCCGAAGAGCTCTTATCGCCCCGCCAGGATGGCGATGCGGGGCAACACCTATACTCGCAGGATGACGCTTTCTACCCTATAGTGTTTGGTGAGCAATATCGTTCAATTTTGAAACACTTGGTCGTGCGACCGTCGGCGGTTGCACGTCGCTGCGGACGGGGGCAAATCATGGATAGCGATGCCAAGCTGAACATCTTGACCGAGGCCCTGGCTGCTGCCGGGGCCTCGGCATTGGCAATCGATGCGCGTGGGGGCGTCGCGATCTCGACCATGAATGACGCGGCGCTTGAGCGGGATGTGGCGGCTTTTGTCGCTGAGCGCCTCGACCGTATAGGAGACGGCGCGCGTCTGGTTATGGGGCGTGCGGGTACGCGCCTGAGCCTGACCGTTCGCCCCACCGACAAAGAGGGCGGGGGCCTTTGGGTCGTCGTGGTCCGCGAGGTGCGCGGCGCCGCGGCGCATGCGGGCATCGAGTGGCTCAACGCCGACGAAGTTGAGGCCCGCTACGAATCGAGTGCGTACGGCATCGTTGAGGGTGCCGCTGCGGTGGCTGCACCGGTTGCCGAGAGCTACGCGCGCGGTGTGCCCCTTATGCTCGAGGGTGAGCTGGGAGCGGGTCAGGTTGAGATCGCCAAGCGCCTCTATCTGGACGGTCCTTTTGCCGATCAGCCTTTTGTTTCCGTCGCGCTCGATGAGCTCACCGATCGCGGTTGGCGCCATGTGCTCAAAAGCGCCGAATCGCCGCTGTTCCAAACGGGGCTGACCCTTTGCATTGAGGGCTGGAACGCGGTTGGCTCCCAGCGCCTCCGCGAGCTCGTTTCCACGATGGCCGACACCGCGTTGGCGACGCGCTGCCATGTGGTGCTGACGGCGAATGACATGCCGGGCGGCGGCGAAAGTGATCAAGCCGCCTTTGTGACCGAACGCTTCGCCTGTGCGGTGAGCGTGGCGCCGGCAATCGCCGAGCAGGGAGCCGCGTCGACGAAGGTTGCGCGCTATTTGGAATATCTTGCTGATGCATTTGAGACGGCAGTGCCCACGCTGTCTGCCGCGGCGACGAAGACGCTCGATGCTTACCGCTGGCCGCGCAATTATCTGCAGCTCCGCGAGGTCTCGGAACGACTGTATATATTGGTGGGGGCGGGCACGGTGGACCGCGCTGTGGCGGAGGAAGTGCTCGCCCAAGAGGACGTGATTAAGACCGCAACCTTTGGCGCCCCGACGCTCGAAAGCGACCTGTATATCCTGCGACCGCTGGCCGATACCGAGCGAGATGTCGCGCATCTGGTTGTAGATCATCTCCACGGCAACCGAACCCGTGCGGCGGAGGTGCTGGGCATAAGCCGTACAACGCTGTGGCGCTTGCTGAAGGACGATGACCGTTGAGCGAGGCGCCCGTGACCGCGCGCGACGCGTGTGCTACAGTCCAAAGCGTTATTGTTTCGATTTGGTTACGGCGTGCGAGGGCATATGGCTGAGACTTCAAAACCGAGCCGCAGAAGGCGGAGCGCCGCGCCGGTTAACCGACGCACGACATCGGTGACGTGGGGCAAACACGCCTCGGGGTTTGATGGCTCGTTCAAGCGCACTAAATATGGCTATCCTTCGGCAAGCGCTCGCTTGGCAATGCAGGCAGAGTCCTCACTGTGGGGCCGCAAGCGCGTGGTGGGCTCAAAGCTCAAGCACGACGGCACGCTCGGTTACATCAGCCGCGGGGCGGCTCGCCGCAGCGGGCTCAATCCTGCTGGTTGGCATCGTTATGTGCCGATCGCGGTCATCGTTGCAGCGATCGTCATCGCACTCGCTGCGCTTGGCTACGCCGGCGGTGGCGCCAACTTGGACGCAGTGTTTAAATCGCCCGAGCTCGCGCATGCAGGTGCAGAAGTTGTCGAGGGCGCACAGACCCAGACGGGCGTCGCGCCCCAGCGCGGTATCGTCGCGGCGGCCTCCACCATCGCCGATGCTCAAAAGGACGAAGACAAGCAAGGCGACGACGCCGAAACGGCCCAGACGAACGAAACGACGACAACTCCATCGGCGGGATAAGTTGCGAGTGGGGCAGCTAATTTGGGACGGGGCCTTTCAGCTGCCCAAGTGCCGAATGCCAACAGTAACTCATCCGATGTCAGTCGCCAGCAGCGAGCGGCCGCCGTTCGGTAGAACGGCGGAACTGTCTACTTCACGTAGACCACGTTGTCGCGGCGGGGTTTGGGCTCGGGCAGCGTGTCCTCGGCATAGCCCAGAATGCAGTGACCGACACCGCGCAGGCTGCCGTCGGCGGGTAGACCCCAACTGGCCAGTAGCTCCAGGCCCTCGGGCGAATCGAAAACCTCGTGGGCGCGATGAATCCAGCACGAATCAACGCCCAGCGCATAGGCAGCGTTGAGCAAGTTGCCCATGGCGAGCGAGCCGTCTTCCAGATGTGTGGGCACGCTGCGGTCAACCAGCACCACCACAACGGTCTTGGCGCCATAGAAGGGGTCGCTGTTGCTGCCCATGACTTGCGCGTTGAGCTGCGAGAGACGCTCGACGGTCGCGGGGTCGGTGACGGCGACAAACGTCACCGGCTGGCGGCCCATGCCGCTCGGTGCATATTGGCCGGCTTCGATAATACGTGCAAGCTTTTCGGCCTCGACGGGACGATCGCTGTAGTTGCGGCAGCTGCGGCGGTGAATGAGTGCTTCGATAGTCTCCATGGTGTCTCCTTGCGGTGGCGTTGCAGATGCCCCGTTCATACCCGTCGGGCTCAAACGATAGACGGTCAATTGCCCGGCCAAAAGGATAGATTCCAATTGGGAAAGTAGGTTTGCATAAAAGTACCTTCAGAATGTGACAAACAAATGGGATGGTTAAACGTTTTATCCCGTCTACCCTGCGGTTTTTTACCACTTGCCTAAATGACGAACGCATAACCTCTGATAAAGGTTTTACTAAAGGAGTACCAACGTTTATCAATGCGCCGTGGTGGCGCCGGGCCAGGAGGTAACATCATGTTCCAGGCTGGAGATGTCGTCGAGACCGATTTCGAAGGATTTCTGAAGCTGCTGCGTTCCAAGACGCGCGCTTTCGTGTCGATCAACGATCACGAGTACTACATCACGCACACCGATGGCTATTGGCGTGTTCAGGATTGCGAGGCCCTCAACGACAAGGGCCACTTTACTGACTGTTCTGAGTTGGTCAACACGGTCTGCGAGGTCGTCGAGCTGCCGTGGATTGCCGGCAAGAGCCTGCATGACAGCTTCTCGGGCGCTACGGTCTATGAGGCCGTCGCCGCTTAACAGGCAATAAAACCCGATTTTCACGTGACCGCTGGCGCCGCCCCCGCGCCGGCGGTCTTTTTCTGCCGATAGGCCATAAAAATGCACGCATTTGCGGAGAGCCTGTTGACGATAGTCAAAACTCGGACTAATCTAGAGACACATAATTGGTCAAAAATCGGACAATTGAATGGTGGGATAGATGAATAGTGCGGTTACGCTGGTCGACTTCGATCGGTTGCTCAATGGACTCGACCATATCTATTCGGAGTTCTCGCGCGCCTGCGGCCTTTCGGACTGCGCCTACTGGATGCTCGTCGACACGAGTGCAGCGGGCGGAAGCGTTGCCGTGAGTCGGCTGACGAGTGAATGGTTCTACAGCAAACAGACCATCAATTCGGCGATTAAAACGCTTAGGGCGCGAGGGCTTGCGACGTTGGAGTTTGCCGAGGGCAGTCGTAAAAACAAGGTTGTACGACTGACCGAAGAAGGCGTGCGGTTTGCCAAGCGCTACGCGTTGCCGGCGCAAAAAGCCGAGCAACAGGCATTCGAGGCGCTCGAGCCGTGGGAACAGTGCGAGATCATGCGCTTGGTCGGTAAGTTCTCCCATGTTCTTAACGAAGAGTGCGAGGCATTTAAACGGCAAGTGGCCGCCGAGAACGAGACTGACGATAAGGGCGAGGGGGACGCATGCGACTCTTAATGAGGTTTATGAGGCCGTACCGCGGTCTGATTGCGGTGACGCTGTTTGCGGTGCTGATAGATAACGTCGGTACGCTGTTGGTTCCCACGATGCTGGCGAACATGGTCAACACCGGTATTACCACGGGTGATGTCGACTATATATTACGCAACGGCCTGTACATGCTTATCGCGACCGGCATGGCCAGCGGCGGCACGGTGCTGGGCTGCTATCTTTCGGCGCGCCTGGCCGCCAACGTGGCCTGCGATATCCGCAATGCCGTGTACGACAAGTCGCTCGAGCTGTCCGCCAGCGACTTTGAGCGCTTTGGCACGGGTTCGATGATCACGCGCTCGCTCAACGACATCAACGTGATTCAGCAAGCTGTCCTTCAGACGATTCAGCTGGTGCTGCCGGTGCCGTTCTTGGCCGTGGCAGGCATCATTTTTGCTTGGTTCATCGATCCCGCCATGGGTACGCTGCTGGGCGTGGTGGTTGCGATCGTGCTGGTGGCGGCGGTCTTTACCGTTGCCAACGCCGCGCCGATCTTTATGCGCCTGCAGAGCTTTATCGACCGCATGAACGTGGTGCTGCGCGAGAACATCGTGGGCGTGCGCGTCATCCGCGCATTTAACAAGGAGCGCCACGAGGAGCAGCGCCTGGACGAGGTGTTTAGCGATTACGCGGCCAATGCCATCAAGGTCAACCACCTGTTTGTGGGTCTCGACAGCTCCAGCTTCTTTTTGATGAATATCGCCGAGGTGGCGGTGCTGTGGGTGGGCGGCAACCGCGTAGGCGCCCACGCCATGCAGATTGCGAGTATCTCGGCGGTGCTGGAGTATGCAATTCTGATCCTGTTCTTTGTGATGATGGCCCAGATGGTGGTGCTGACGCTTCCGCGTGCTGCCGCGTGCCTGAACCGTGCGCAGCAGGTGCTGGAGATTGAGCCGAGCATCGTCGATGGCGGGCGTACGCTTGATGCGGCCGCGTCCGACTCAAAGGACGGGGCCGATGTGGTCGCCGTGTTCGATCATATGTCGTTTCGCTTTGACGACGCCGACGAGGACACCCTGTGCGACCTGAGCTTTGCCTGCCGTCGCGGTCAGACGACTGCGATCGTTGGCTCGACAGGCTCGGGCAAATCGACGGTGGCAAAGCTTCTGCTGCGCTTCCACGATGCCACCAAGGGCTCCATTCGCCTGAATGGTGTGGACCTGCGCGAGCTTACGCAAGACGAAATCCGCGGGCGCATTGCCTATGTGCCGCAGAAGGCGTGGCTGTTCTCGGGCACCGTGGCAAGCAATCTGCGCTTTGGCAACGAGGACGCGACCGAGGCGGACATGCTTCATGCGCTGCGGGTTGCCCAGAGCACCTTTGTGCTCGATCAGCCGCAGGGGCTCGATACCCCGGTTGCCCAAGGCGGTACGAACTTCTCGGGTGGTCAGCGCCAGCGCCTAGCCATTGCTCGCGCGCTCATGAAGCATGCCGATCTATATATCTTCGATGACAGTTTTTCGGCCCTGGACTTTAAGACCGATGCCGCCCTGCGTCATGCGTTGCAAGACGAGACGCGTGACGCTGCGGTGCTCATCATCGCGCAGCGCATCTCGACGATCTTGCACGCCGACCAGATCGTCGTGCTCAAGGATGGCGAGGTTGTGGGTCTGGGCACGCATGGCGAGCTTATGGAAACCTGCGAGGTGTACCGCGCCATCGCGGAATCGCAGATGAAGGGAGGTGAGTAGCATGACCGAGGAGCTCAAGAAGCAGGGCGGCGTTGATGACGCCGCTGCCGCGGGACTGGTCGAGGAAACGGCTGCCGCGTCGACCGAGCTGGATGACGCCGCCAAGGCTGCAGCCGAGCGCGAGGCTCGCCGCCAAGCGCTCTACGAGGAAAACGAACGTGCCGAGGACGAGCGCGCCCGCGCCGAGGCAGAGCGTATGCGCGATGTGGGCGACGAGGACGAGGACGAGAAACCCCGCGACACCTGGGCGACGGTGCGCCGCCTGTGGAGCGAGGCTGCCGGCGACCATTGGCGCTTCTATATCGTGTTCGCGAGCATTGTGTTCTACGCCATCTTTAACACCGCTGCGCCGGCATATAGCGCCCGCGTGATCGATGAGCTGTGGGGCCACATTCAGGTGGCGTTTGCCAACGGAACCACCTTCAACATCACTTGGGAGAACTGCGGCAAGACCATCTTCGTCTACTTTATGATTTGGACAGCCGCCGCCTCGTTCTACGCGCTCCAGAGCTTTTTGATGTCGAGCGTGGCCGAACGCCTCAATCTGCGCCTGCGCAACCGCATCGCGCAAAAGCTCAACCGTCTGCCGCTCGCCTATTTTGACGCGCATCGTCCCGGCGAGGTCGTCAGCCGCGCGACCAACGACCTGGACAAGATGTCCGAGAGCATGCAGCGCGGATTGCTGCAGCTGCTCGTGTCGATCGGCACGGTTGTTGGTGCTGTGAGCGTGATGTTCGTGTTCAGCGTGCAGCTTACGCTCGTCTTTCTGTTCTTTACGGCACTGTCGCTGCTGGTGACGAAGGTCGTCTCGCGCCGCACACACGATGTGACGGGCGAGCGCCAGGAGTGGGTGTCCAAAATCACGAGCGCGGTCGAGGAGGGCTACTCGGGCCGTCTGGTGATTCGCGCGTTTAACCGCGAGCGTCAGAGTTCTGCCGAAGTGCACGAGGCCTCGGGCGAGCTGGCGCGCGTGAGCACCAAGGCCGACTTTATGATCAATGCCGTCGGCCCTGCGGTGCGCTTTATCGGCCGTTTGGCGCAGATCGTGATCGCGCTGGTGGGCTGCAGCATGCTGGTTGCCGGTCACATGACCGTCGGCGTGTTCCAGGCGTTCTTCCAGTTTATCTACGAGGCGTCCGAACCCATGACGCAGCTGTCGTTCACTTTCAACTCGCTGCAGAGCGCGCTGGCGAGTGCGGAGCGCGTGTTCGACCTGCTCGATGAGCCCGAGATGGAGGCCGATCCGCTGCCGGACGAGGCCGCCAAGCTGCCGGGTCGCGTGGAGGGCCGCGTCTCCTTTGAGCACGTGCGCTTTGGTTATTCGCCCGACAAGCCGCTTATGCGCGACGTGTCGTTTACCGCCGAGCCGGGCCAGAAGATTGCCGTGGTGGGAACCACGGGCGCAGGCAAGACGACGCTCATCAACCTGCTCATGCGCTTTTACGAGATCGACGGCGGCCGCATTACGCTCGACGGCGTGGATACGAGCCGCATGGATCGCGGCGAGCTACGTCAGCAGTTTGGCATGGTGCTGCAAGACGCCTGGCTGTTCGACGGCACGATTGCCGAAAACATCGCCTACGGCTGCCCCGAGGCAACGCGCGACGAAATTGTGGCCGCCGCTCGTGCCGCGCAGGTCGACTTCTTTGTGCGCACCATGCCGCAGGGCTACGACACGCGCGTGGCCAACGATGCCGAGAGCATCAGCCAGGGCCAGCGTCAGCTGCTGACCATCGCACGCGTGCTGCTCAACAACCCGGCGATTCTCATCCTGGACGAGGCGACCTCAAGCGTGGATACGCGTACCGAGCTTGCCATCGGTCGTGCCATGGACGCGCTCATGCGCGGGCGCACGAGCTTTGTGATCGCACATCGCCTGTCGACGATCGTGGATGCCGACCTGATCCTGGTCATGGACCACGGCAACATTATCGAGCAGGGTACGCATAAGGAGCTGCTCGCAGCCGAGGGTGCCTACGCCGACCTCTATCTGAGCCAGTTCGCCTAAGGTGGCAAGGGGGCAGCCTCTTTGTCACATCGAAAAGAAGGCGCGCCGGGGATGAATTCCCTGGTGCGCCTTTTGCGTTGATGCCGATGCCGTTTTGTGTCGCTTGCGTTCCTAGCGTTCGTCCACGAGCTTTGCGACGAGGGCTTTGAGCTCGGCCACCTCTCGCTCGAGTTCCTTGACGCGGCGGGCGTTCTCGGTGATGCCCTGGCGGTTGAGGGCACTCTGCTCGGCGGCGTCATCGGGCATGTACTCGCGATGCTGCTTGGCGTCGAAACTCTCCTCGAACACACGGCAGCCGTTGCGCTTGATGATGCGTCCCGGCACGCCCACGACGGTGCAGTTGTCGGGCACGTCCTTGACGACAACCGAGTTGCCGCCGATTTTGACGTTGTTGCCGATGCGAATGTTGCCGAGCACCTTGGCGCCCGTGCCCACGGTGACGTTGTTGCCCAGGGTGGGGTGGCGCTTGCCGGTCTCGTTGCCGGTGCCTCCGAGCGTGACGCCCTGATAGAGCACGCAGTTGTCGCCCACAATGGTGGTCTCGCCGATGACGACGCCCATGGCGTGGTCGATAAAGAAGTGCTTGCCGATCTGTGCGGCGGGATGAATCTCGACGCCGGTGATATGACGGGTGATTTGCGAGAGCACGCGGGCGAGCGAGCGATGTCCATGCTCCCACAGCCAGTGCTCGGGCACGTGGTTCCACTTGGCGTGCAGGCCAGGATAGGAAAGGAAGATGACCAGACCGTTTTGCGCGGCGGGGTCCTGCGCTTGGACGGTCTTGATGTCCTCGCGAATGGTATTGATAAAGCTCACCGGCCGCCCTCCCTTAGCGCCATGGCAATGCGATTCAATAAAGTATAGCGATTCGCTAGGGATTATGAAGGACAATCTTGGCGGCATTGCGCGACAGGTGTCAGTTATGCAAACTTGCTGGTAATGGAGTCATGCTTTTGTGGGGTTGCGCACGAGGGGGCACCGCAACCGTATACTGGTCAACTTGGACGTATCCGCGCCCACAACTGAGAGGTTTTACTTCATGGGTTTCATCAATTTTATCGCCGAGCTGCTCAAAGACCCGCGTACCGCGATCGCCAGCTGGATCGCCGCCGGCCCGCTTATGGCCTACGGCTGCGTGTTTCTGATCATCTTTATCGAGACGGGCGTGGTGTTCTTCCCGTTCCTTCCCGGCGACTCGCTGCTGTTTGCCTCGGGCTTTTTCGCCCACAACGGTGGCTTTAACATCGTGGCGCTTTTGGCCACTGCGTGGGCTGCCGCCATCCTGGGCGACCAGTGCAACTTTATGATCGGTCACTTCTTTGGCAAAAAGATCATCGCTTCGGGCAAGGTCAAGGCCATGACGCCCGAGCGCATCAAAAAGTCCGAGGATTTCTTGGACAAGTGGGGTCACCTGGCTATTTTCCTGGGCCGCTTCTTCCCGTTTATTCGCACCTTTGTGCCCTTTATCGCGGGCATGGGCGGCATGCACTGGCGCAACTTTGTCATCTACAACGTACTGGGTGGTATTACCTGGTCAACGCTCTTTACACTGCTGGGCTACTTCTTTGGTGGCATTCCCTTTGTGCAGGAGCACTTTGAGTTGCTGATTGTTGGCATCGTTGCTGTGTCGATCATTCCGACTGTGGTCGGTCTGGTTAAGGCTAAGCTGGGCAAAAAGAACGCGTAGCTCGAGCCAGCGCGCAAACCGTGCCGTTGAGGCCCGTCACCGCTTACGGTGGCGGGCCTTTTTGCTTCGGTCAAATGAAAATACTTTAGTTAGTTAAAGAAAAACGTTTTATCCGACGCGCGTGCGGAGTACAATCTCGTGCATGCGAATCGACGTACCATCGGCTTTGATGCTGTTCGCGTGTCCCGTCCGGCTCTACGCTCTGGGCGTGCGACGTTGCGACGCGGCCGGCCTCGGTCCTTGCGTACGGGTTCGCGAGTATGCAACTGTGTATGTAAGGAGCGACATATGACTGTCGAGAAGAAGGGTATCGATTGGGGTAGCCTCGGCTTTGGCTACATGAAGACCGATTACAGCTACGAGGCCCATTGGAAGGATGGCGAGTGGGACGAGGGCGGCCTGACCACCGACCACACCCTGCATGTCTCCGAGTGCGGTGGCATCTTCCATTACTGCCAGGAGGTCTTTGAGGGCCTGAAGGCCTACACCGCCGAGGACGGCAGCATCGTCTGCTTCCGTCCCGATATGAACGCCGAGCGTATGTACAACTCTGCGCAGCGCCTCGAGATGCCCCCGTTCCCCAAGGACAAGTTCGTTGAGGCCGTCAAGCAGGTCGTTTCTGCCAACGCCGCCTGGGTTCCGCCCTTCGGTTCCGGCGCGACCCTGTACGTGCGTCCGTTTATGATCGGCTCCGGTGACGTGATCGGCGTGGCTCCCGCTCCTGAGTACACGTTCCGTATTCTCGTGACCCCGGTCGGTCCGTACTTTAAGGGTGGCCTCAAGCCCGTCAAGCTGCGCGTTTCCGAGTATGACCGTGCCGCACCGCACGGTACCGGCAACATCAAGGCCGGCCTGAACTACGCCATGTCCCTTAAGCCCACGATGGAGGCTCACCGCGAGGGCTATGCCGAGAACCTGTATCTCGACTCCGAGTCCCGCACCTATGTCGAGGAGACCGGTGGCGCCAACGTCCTGTTCGTGAAGGAGGACGGTACGCTCGTCGTTCCGCAGTCGCACACCGACTCCATCCTGCCTTCCATCACCCGTCGTTCGCTCGTTCAGGTTGCTCAGGACCTGGGTATGACCGTCGATCAGCGCCCCGTCGAATGGGCCGAGGTCAAGGCCGGCACCTTTGTGGAGTGCGGCCTGTGCGGCACCGCTGCCGTCATCTCCCCGGTTGGCGAGATCGACAACAAGGTTTACGGCGCCGACGAGACCGTGACCTTCCCGGCTGGCTACACCGAGATCGGGCCTGTGATGAAGAAGCTCCGCGAGACCCTGACTGGTATCCAGTCTGGTGCTGTCGAGGATAAGCACAACTGGGTTTACACCGTCGCGTAATCTGTCTTACGGATATGTCCGGCCCGAGGGCACCTTCCTTTCCGGCGCGTCCTCGGACATGAAAGAGCCCCCGCTGCGCACTTCGTGCGGCGGGGGTTCTTTCGTCCTGCGGAGTGCGCCGGAAAGGAAGGTTACCCTCGGGCCTGCGTTACCTCGGCGTTGCCGTTACGGGCAATATAGATCTGAATTAAAGATGGCGCGCGGCCTTTTAGGCCGCGCGTGTGTTTTTGCTTCGCGCCGTGTGGGGGCGGTGGCGACGTGCATTTTTGCGAGTATTCTGCAATCGAAGGCCCCTGCATGCCGACCTCGGGCAAAAATCGGGATTTCTCGATGTTTTCTACGAATGATGGGCGGGGTTATGGGCTGACAGCGTTTGATTTGCAGGGACATTCGCGGTCTTTGGCATTTATCGTGGCGCCCGAAGCTCTTGGTTATGTTGAATACTCCTAAAAATGCACGGCGCTTAGAGGGGGACCTTCGCGAAAAAGGAAACCGCCCCGTCGAAGTATGCATTCGACGGGGCGGTTTATACATTTGGCCGATTAAGGATGCGCTGCCAAACTACTAGAACTTGACGGTCGGGGCCTGACGGGCTGCTTCGGCGGCCTCGAAGCCCTGGCGCTCCTTAAACTGGAAGATGCCGGCAAAGATGACAGCCGGGAACGTCTGAATGGCGTTGTTGTAGCTGAGCACGCAGTCGTTGTAGCTTTGGCGTGCATAGCTAATCTTGTTCTCGGTATCCTCGAGCGATGCCTGCAGCTGCGTAAAGTTGGTGTTTGCCTTAAGATCGGGATAGGCCTCGGCTACGGCGAAGAGCTGACGCAGCGCACCGGTCAGCACGTTGTCGGCTTCCATCTTGGCCTCGGGCGTGGTGGCCTTGACGGCGGTGTTACGCGCGCTGATCACGGCGGAGAGCGTCTCCTGCTCGTGCTTGGCGTAGCCCTTGACGGTCTCGACCAGGTTGGGGATCAGGTCGTTGCGGCGCTGCAGCTGCGTATCGATGTTCTGCCAGGCGTTATCGATGCGGTTACGCTTGGTGACCATGTTGTTGTAGATGCCGGCGATGGCGCAGACAATCACAATGACAACAACGATGCCGATGATGACGGTAATCATGATGTCTCCGTTTCGAATGGCCGCGGCGGCATGCGCCAGCTGCCGTTGGTATAACGCTACTAGTATACCCGCAACGTTTTGCCGTGCCGAACTTTCCGGCAAGCGTTATGTTTTCGGCGGGGTTGGCACCGGGGCAAAGCGCAGGAGGTACAGGTGTAAGATATGCGACAGATTGACGAGTGTTGTCTTTGCCCTGAGGATGGCGATACCAGTGGACCTTCGCATTAAGAAACCCTACCGCGCCCTGTTCGGGGCTTTCACTGAACTTCTCGAGGAGCATCGTTTTGAGGACCTGACGGTTGCCATGCTGTGCGACCGCGCCATGATTCGCCGCACGACGTTCTACAAGCACTTTCGCGACAAGAACGATTACTTTGCCTTTTATATCGATGAGCTCATGTCGGGCTTGCCGCAAAAACAGTCCGATGAGGTCGGCGCGGTATCAGCCGAGGACGTGCGCGCGCTTCGGCACGCGATTTTGGACGATGCCATGGATTTGATTCTGGCGCACGAGCAGCTCATGGATAACATTTTGGCAAGCAGCATGTCGGGCATGTTGACCAACGTTATTTGCGACCGCATTGCCCGCTCCATCCGCGAGCGTGTGATGAACGTGCTTGCCGAGGATGCCCTGGCCCCCGTGTCACTCGAGACGACGTCTGAGTTTGTCGCCGGCGGTATTATTCGACTTTTCACGATATGGTGGGAATCGGGCCACGATCTTGAGCGTCGACCTGAGATGGCCGACGTGGTCGATGCGCTGTTCGAGCGGACCATGACGCCGGTGCATCACTAAAAGTGGCGGAGAGAGGGGGATTCGAACCCCCGGAACGCTCTCGCGCTCAACGGTTTTCAAGACCGCCGCATTCAACCGCTCTGCCATCTCTCCGTGAGTCGTAATGATAGCATCGTTTTGAATTTGCAACAGGGAAGGCGAACGATGACGATCACCGAAATCGATGAGAAGTTCATGCGCGAGGCGCTGGCGGAGGCGCGAGCCGCCGCGGCGGTGGGCGAGGTGCCCATCGGAGCCGTAGTGGTGCGCGCGGGTGAGATTGTCGCGAGGGCGCATAATCGTCGCGAGCTCGACCAGGACCCTTCGGCGCATGCAGAGTTTGCGGCCGTGTGCGCTGCCGCTCGGTCGCTCGGTCGCTGGCGCCTTTCCGACTGTACGGTCTATGTGACGTTGGAACCCTGCTGCATGTGCGCGGGCCTTATGGTTAACGCGCGCGTGGGGCGCTGCGTGTATGGCGCGAGCGACGCCAAGGCGGGCGCGTTGGGATCCCTATACGATTTGAATGCCGACTCGCGCCTGAATCATCGGTTTAACGTGATGGCTGGGGTCCTGGCGGATGAATGCCGCGAGCTGCTGAGTAGCTATTTTGGCGGTCTGCGCGGAACGGGCGGCGCTGATTGCGGTTGCGGTGCCGATCTTGAAGCGCACGCCGCTCACGCCGCAGCGCTTGCAGGTGCCGGCGAGGATGCTGGCACGGCGGTTGACTTTGGTCCTGCGTGCCGCCGGCCCCGTCGTGTGCTGCTGGCGATCGACTCCTTTAAGGGCAGCGTGTCGAGTGCGCAGGCGGAGGCGACGGTTGCCGAGGGCGTGCGCCGCGTTTGGCCCGATGCCGAGGTGCGTGCATTGCCGCTGGCAGATGGTGGCGAGGGAACGCTCGATGCCATCGCCGCATGCGGTGGCGAGCTCTCAACCTGCGATGTCGCAGGCCCCTTGGGCGACCGCGTGTCTGCCCGGATGCTGGTGGACGACGAGCGCGACTCGGCTGTAATTGAGATGGCCGAGGCGGCGGGTATTGGGTATTCGCCTTGCACGGAGTCGTCGGCGCTGGCTGCTACAACCTATGGCGTGGGCGAGCTGATGCTCCGTGCGGTTCGTGCCGGGGCAAAGACTATCTATATTGGCTTGGGCGGCAGCGCCACCAACGATGGTGGCGCCGGTATGCTGCAGGCACTGGGCGCGCGTGTGGTCGATGATCAGGGCTGCGATGTCGCCCCCGGTCTTGCGGGCCTTGAACACGTGGCGAGCGTTGATTTGGCGCCAGCGCTTCGGGCGCTGAACGGCGCGCGTGTCGTGGTGCTTTCGGATGTCGATAATCCGCTCGTAGGGCGTCGCGGCGCGCTTGCGGTGTTCGGCGGACAGAAAGGTCTTCCGGCGGATGATGCCGAGGCACTGAGCAGGTGCGACAGCTGGATGGTCGGCTACGGCTGCCTGCTCGATACAGCGATTTTCGAGGCGCGGGCCCAAGGGTTGTTGCGCACACCCGAGGGTGCGCGGACATTTGGCTCGGTGCTCGGCGTGCCCGGCGCGGGCGCTGCCGGTGGCTTGGGCGCGGCGTTGCTGGCGCTCGGCGCGGAGCTACGCTCGGGTGTGGAGACGGTGCTCGATCTCGTGGGGTTTGACGAGCGCGTGCGCGATGTCGACCTGGTCATAACGGGCGAGGGTAATATGGACGAGCAATCCGCCGCCGGTAAGGCGCCGGTGGGCGTGGCCCGTCGCGCGAAGCGATATGGCAAGCCGGTGGTCGCCGTCGTGGGCGGTCGCGCCGTCAACCTGGATGCGGTGTGTGAGCAGGGTATTGACTTGGTTTTGCCGATTTGCCGCAAGCCCATGGGCCTGGAACAGGCACTCGATCCGCAAGAAGCCACAACCAACTTGATCTGTGCAGGCGAGTCAGCCGCCCAAGCCTATGACCTCGCTCGCCTCTAAAACCCATCCCCTCGATAAGTTGCGGTGAAATACGGAGTGTTTTTGCCTTTAAGGGGCCGATTCAGTCCGTATTCCACCGCAACTTCGAGAATGGCCATTCGAGGTTGGCTGCCTTGTGCCTTGGGTCGGACCGCCTGCCACGAAACGTGGCCATCTACTACGTTAAACCGGCCACCCTCGACCATCACGGAATTTACAAAAACAAAACCGCAGGTAGAAAGCTTGCCGATTTTCGAAAAAGCCGGCTATGGTTGACCCCTGCGGCCTAAACGTAGTAGATAGGTCCTTTTCGTGGCGCAGCGTCAGACCAGTCTTTTTGGGGCGGGGCTATTTTGACTACATGCCGATCTGATTGCCCAAGTAGTCAAAATAGCCCCGTCCCAAATTAGCTACCTTGCTCTGGTGGGCGGGAGCGGGTAAGATATACCGAGCGCCTAGCGCGTTCGATGGGTTCGGATGACGACATGTTCCGAATCTGGTCAGGTCCGGAAGGAAGCAGCCATAAGGAGCCTCTGTCGGGCATCCGAATCCATCGAGCGCACGGGCGCTTTTTTGGTGCCGCGACATGGCCCGGCCGGCGGCGAGGTGTTTGGTGTCTCGCTGGTCCTCGGCTTCGCCTGCGGGATCGCTCGACTACCAAACACCTCGCCGCCGACCGGGCCCCGTCGTCCAAAAATCACCCGTAAAGGCGCGTTTATCTAATTTAAATCTATCCCTTGCGGAATGCGGCTTGCTGGTGTTGTCTGGGCATTGATGGCTATGTGGTTCAAGAGGCGGCGGTGCTGTTGCTTGAATTTTTGCAGTTAAAGAGGCCCGTTTCCCTGGGGAAACGGGCCTCTTTTGTCTCTGGGTTTGTGGATTGGCGAAGATGGTATGCTCTGGCGGCTATTTTGAGTTCTTGAGGCGGCGTACACCCGTGGCGGTTATTCCGAGGCCTGCGGCGGCGATTCCTGCGAGTGCGATTGCGCTCGGTGCTGTGTCGCCCGTGTTCGCGAGCTTGCCGGCGGTCGTATCTGCTTGCTTGCCGCTGCTCGAGTTCGCCTGCTTGGTGGAGCTTGGCGGGGTATTTTTGCCGGTCGCGGACGAGCCGGTGGGCTGTGTCGCCTCGGCCGGTTGCGCTGAGCTGGAGGGTTTTGTCGTCTCGGCGGGTTTCGTTATCTCGGGCGAGGTGGTCTTATCTGCCGCGGCCTTTGCCTCTTCGTATGCTTTGCAGGCGTCATCATAGGCCGCTTGCGCCTTTTCCAAATCGCCGAGGAGCGCATTTCGCTTGGCTATGTCCTCGTCGATGTGGGCTTTAGCTTCCTCTGCCTCACTTTCGAAATGCTGAACCTGTTTTTCCTGGCTTTCGAGTCGGCGTTGGTAGGAGTGAAGATCATCTTCATAAGATTTTTCTCGCCTTTCTGCCGCCATGATCTCACTGCGCAACTGCTTAATATGCTCCTTAATAGCTGTGCTGGGCTCCTCGTCGCCGAGTGCTTCAAGTGCCTTATCTAATTCTGCCTGAAGGCCGCTTGTCCGGTTGTGGGCCTCATCGTATTTGGCTTGGGCTGCATCGACGTTCGCTTGCATGGCGGGAAGGGGTTCCCTCCGTTTGGCGGCTTCCGTCACCACCATGTCGTAGATCTCTTGAAAAGCGGCAATGTCAGCATCGATTACCGCGATTTTCTCGGGACTTGCGGCCTCTTTTGCGGCTTCGAGGTTTTTGAGCGCTTCCTGCATGGCTGCATACGCTTTGTCTTTTTCGGTGGCCGCGGTTTCGCTCGAGTTCGCGGCCGCTGTCTGCAAGGCGACTGCATCGGTGGGGGAGCTGATTTCTGCCGCGATCGCCGTTGCGGGGGCGATTCCCGCGGCAAGTGCCACGGAAAGGGCGATGCCCATGGTTGCTCGTCTTGCTCTTCTTGCGAGAATGTCGTTCATCTCGGCACCTCATTTCAAGGGTCGGCGGCTCAACTTGGTAGCACTAAGGTAAGTATATCAGGCGGTTTACCCGTCGTTGATCGGGTGCGCGCGTATACCCCTCGATTAACAGCCATTAAATCTATTCCTTAAGGAATGCTGCTCGCTGGCGTTATTTGGAGCGCGGTGGCTATGTGGTTCAAGAGACGGCGGCATTGCCATTTGTTTTTACAAGTAAAGAGGCCCGTTTCCCTGGTGGGGAAACGGGCCTCTTTTTGTTCAAGACTTTAGTCCGCTGGCCGCGCAGCGGCCAGCTTTAAACCACCCGCTACG
>CATWXC010000015.1:0-69289 GCA_958365315.1 uncultured Collinsella sp. | reverse complement strand
TGGCGATCGCGGTGGCCGCGGCGGCTTTGGTGACCGTGGCGGCGACCGTGGCGGTCGCGGCGGCTTTGGCGGCAACCGTGGTGGCTATGGCGACCGCGGTGGCAACCGTGGCGGCTTCGGCGGCAACCGCGGTAACGACCGTGGCGGTCGCGGTGGCGACCGTGGCGGCCGTAACGGCGGTGGCTTCCGCGGCAACCGCTTCTAATTGGGTTACGCGGTTTTACCAAACCGCGTAACTAGTTGACGCTGCGCGCCACCCAGGGCGACAATTTGTCATTCAAAAGGCAAGGCATGACCAGAAGGTCTATGCCTTGCCTTTTTCATGCCAACTTGTTCGCCCTGGGCGGCGCTCGCTGGCGTTGCCAAAGCATCGGCGTTCCCATAGTCCAAATCTGCAAAAAAGGGATGCCAAAAAGGGGCAGGTTTATTTTGGTCGGTTTTATCTGGGCAAACGTGGTCGTCTATCGCAATGTAGTCGTTGGGGACGTTCTTGTTTGACTAGTCGTTTAAGAACGTCCCCAACGACCACGAACGAGAGTGGATAATCTCCCGGTATGAGCCCATATTCTTGCTCAAGGTGGGAGATTATCCACTCTCGTTTCGTTTGTTGATTTCGATGCCTACATTTGTAGGAACAGTTCGTGGAGGCGGGTGTCTTCGTCGAGTTCGGGGTGGAAGGTTACGCCGAGCTGGTTGCCCTGGCGGGCGGCGACGATGCGCTCGTCGACTTTCGCTAAGGCCTTGGCGTCGCCGTGGACCTCGACGACGCGGGGCGCGCGGATAAACGTTAGCGGTACTTCACCGTCGATGCCGGCTACCTGTCCCTTGGTTCGAAAGCTGCCGAGCTGTCTGCCGTAGGCATTGCGCTCGACAAGTACATCCATGGTTGCCAAACGCGGCGTACCCTTATCGTCATGGGCGGCAAGGTCGTGAGCCAGCAGAATCAGGCCGGCGCAGGTGCCCAGGACGGGCATGCCATCAGAGATGCGGGCACGAAGCTCCTCGAGCATGCCCAACTCATCAAGCAGCTTCCCTTGAACGGTAGACTCGCCGCCGGGAAGTACCAGACGGTCAAAGTCCTGCTTCAAATCAGCCGCCTGCCTCAGCTCAATACAACGTGCGCCCAGCTCGGACAGCCTCGCCTCGTGCTCGGCAAAAGCACCTTGGACCGCCAGCACGGCGACCGTCTGGTCTGCGTAATCGCTCATGTGCGATCCTTTCTGCTGGACTAGCGCCCGCGCTCCTCCATGATGATCTCAATTTCGTCGGCGTTGATGCCCACCATGGCCTCGCCCAGGTCCTCCGAAAGCTCAGCGATGAGCTTGGCGTCGGTGAAGTTGGCCACAGCCTTAACGATGGCAGCGGCGCGCTTGGCGGGATCGCCGCTCTTAAAGATGCCCGAGCCGACAAAGACGCCCTCGGCGCCCAGCTGCATCATCAGCGCGGCATCGGCGGGGGTTGCTACGCCGCCGGCGGCAAAGTTCACGACGGGGAGCTTGCCCGTGGCGTGGACCTCGCGTACCAGCTCGACCGGAACCTGCAGCTGTTTGGCTGCCTCAAAGAGCTCGTCGTCACGCAGGGCAACAACGTCGCGGATCTGCTTTTGGATCTTGCGCATGTGACGCACAGCCTGAACGACGTCGCCCGTGCCCGGCTCGCCCTTGGTGCGGATCATCGTGGCGCCCTCGGCAACACGGCGCAGCGCCTCGCCCAGGTCACGGGCACCGCAGACAAACGGGACGTCAAACTGGGTCTTGTCGATGTGGTAGACATCGTCGGCGGGGGAGAGAACCTCGGATTCATCTATGTAGTCGATCTCGATGGCTTGAAGGACCTGCGCCTCGACGATGTGACCGATGCGGCACTTGGCCATGACGGGGATGGAGACGGCCTCTTGGATGCCCTTGATCATCTTGGGGTCGCTCATGCGCGACACACCGCCTGCGGCGCGGATGTCGGCCGGGATGCGCTCGAGAGCCATGACGGCGCAGGCGCCTGCCTCCTCGGCGATGCGCGCCTGCTCGGGCGTGGTGACGTCCATGATGACGCCGCCCTTGAGCATCTGCGCGAGTTCGCGGTTGAGTTTGACGCGATCGGCCTTGCTGGTCTGTTCTGCCATGGTTGCTCCCTTGGTTGGCATGTGCATTGCTTGACGGAACATCCTATCGGGGAGCTGGGTATGGCGAAATACTCAGTTTTCGAGATAATGACAAGGTCAGACTAATACCAGATTGAATGACTTAATAAGGTCAGGTGATAGGCTCATGCTTGACTACAATTTGGAACAACGCGGCGGAGCATCGCTCTACGAGTATGTTTACCAGCAAATTCGAGATGATATCGTAGCTGGACGCATTGCGGCGGGGGAGCATTTGCCGTCTAAGCGCGCCTTTGCCAGTCATCTGGGAATCAGTGTCATTACCATCGAGAATGCATATAGCCAGTTACTTGCCGAGGGCTATATTTGCTCAAAGCCGCGGCGTGGCTACTACGCTTGCGAGCTTTCGGATGCACCGGTTTTGCCTTTGGCTGCGGGGGGCATCGACCGAGATACCGTCTCTGTGGGCCCCAGCGCGCATGATGTCAACGGACGGACCGAGCAATTCGCCCCGCTCTCTCCTTCCGCTTTGGAGGCGGCGCGGCTTTGGCAAAGCGCACTGCGGGCGACGTTGACATCCGAAGACGAGCGCGAGATCTTTTCGCCCGCACCGGCACAGGGCACCGCTCGGCTACGACGCGCTATCGCTCACCATCTGCGTGGGACGAGGGGCATGAATATCGATCCCGACAACGTCGTTATCGGTGCGGGCGCCCAGCTGCTCGATACCATGTTGGTTCAGTTACTTGGAGCCGACAAGGTGTATGCCGTTGAGGATCCGGGCTATTTGCGCCTGACGCGCATCTATCAGGCTATGGGTTGCAACGTTCGGCATATCCCGTTGGATGATGGCGGCGTGGACTTGAGTACTCTGCAGAAAAGTGGGACCGATGTCCTTCACCTGATGCCGTCCCATCAGTATCCGACCGGCCTTGTGACGAGCATAGCGCGTCGCTACGCGCTGCTCAGCTGGGCCGCCGAGCGACCAGGTCGGTATCTCATCGAAGATGACTTTGATTGTGAGTTTCGCCTTGCCGGCAAGCCGATTCCCGCGCTCACGTCGATCGATGCCGCCCAGTCGGTTATCTACACCAACACGTTTTCGAAGAGCCTGTCATCTGCGTTGCGTCTAGCGTACATGGTGCTGCCCGATGAGCTAATGGAGCGGTTTAGGCGCAACCTTGGTTTTTACGCTTCGTCGGTGAGCTCTGTTGACCAGGTCGCTTTGGCGCGTTTGCTGGAATCGGGTGATTACGAGCGACATGTGAATCGCGTGCGCGTTCGTGCTCGCGAGGCGCGTGATGGCCTGGCGGCGCTTGTACGGAAAACGTTTCCGGCAGGGGAGGTTTCGATTGAGCATGAGGACGCGGGCCTTTACTGCACCGTGGTTGCGGAGCGCGGAACGGACGGAAGCTCTTTTGCGCAGGCCCTCACGCGCTCGAGTATCCCTTTTGTCGATATCAGTGACTGTTATTGGTGTGCCGATGGCGCATCTGCCCCTGAAAACTCAAGTCAAATTCTTGTCCAGTATGACGATCTGAGTCCAAAAGTGCTAAATATCTTGGAATTGCAGCTCATGGGGGCACTCTGCAATCTAAGTGAGTAGACTTTTGACACTTTGGCGACCAGGCAGTTTTGTAACAAGCTATCTACCTGTGGTTTTGAAAAGCAGGATGACCGGCCTGCTCGGGATGTTCAAAAAAGTCTACTCACTTGCCGCGCAAAGCTTCTGCATGCGAAAAAATGGGGTTTTCAACAGGGCTTCGTCCAGCTTTTGGCAAGCTTTTGGCCAGTTGGGGAGGGCTGTTGAAAACTTAACAGTCCGTTCGGTGCCATTTTTGGTGCGTTCGCCCCAATGCGAGACAGGCTGGGTTGAAATTCGTGTTTTCCTGTGCCTATGAAAGATCTACTTTGTGACATATCGGCTTTTAGGTACTGGCGTTTGCCCCTCAGGTTCGCGCTTTGTGTCCGCCACTTCCACGGCCGGAAGAAGACCGGCAGCGATATGACCTCGCCCGTAACCCGACGGCTGCGGTTGCGCTCGGTTTTCCGCTGTATACATTGGTTCGTACGAGAAACAAACGGACTTGCCCTGCCAGCATTAGGCAGCGGCTGTTCCTTGGTGAGCTCCCCAGGGAATCCGTGCTGGAAACGGAGCATGGATTTTTGATTACGTCTCCTCTACTGACGGCATTCATCATGTCGCGGCATCTGACGGACCTTCAGCTTCTTTTGGTATTGGCGGAGATGTGTGGCTTGTTTGCGGTGTGCGCTCTGCCGGCGGCACTTGAGGCGGAGCTTACGCGTGCAATTGATTCGGGTGCGATTTCGACAACGTTCGGTTGGGTGCGCTGCCCGTCCGAGGACGGCATCGCTTCAAATTTATGGCGCCGAGACGCTTTGGTTTTGGGTAGAGACCTTGACCGTTTTTGTTCAGATGTTTGCGGGATGCGTTACGGCAATAGATTTATGGCGGTATCGCAACTTGTTCCATTGGGTGCCGCGTCGCCTTTTGAGGTCGAGGCGTATTTGTTGCTTGGACTGCCGCGAGCCCTGGGAGGCGAGGGGTTTTGCGGCATAGAGCTCAATGTCGAAGTGACGCTAAGCACAAGTGCTCGAGCGATTGTGGGAAAGTCCCGTGTATATATCGACCTACTTCTTTCTTCGCCGGACGGCAGGCGACAGGTGGCCATTGAATGTCAGGGAAAGGCCTCGCACGGACGCGCAGGGGATGGTTTGCGTGACGCTGACCGCATGACGGCCCTTCAGGCCATGGGCTACGATGTACTTCTCCTGACACACAGACAGATATCCGATGAGGATAGATTCCGCGCCGTCGTTAAGGCCGTATGCAGGATGCTCGATGCTGAATATCGTGATAAAAGCTCAGATGAGCAAAGGGCTGAGACATTACTCCGGTCTGAACTATTCGTTGACTGGACAAAATTGGGAGTAATCGACGGAAAGATGCCCGTTAGACGCAAAACTGCTCGATCGTGGACGGCTGCGGTTCTAAGTGAGTAGACTTTTGACACTTTGGCGACCAGGCCGTTTTGCAACAAGTCATTTACCTGCGGCTTTATAAAGCAATATGGATGGTGTGCTCGGCAAGTTCCAAAAAGTCTACTCACCTAGTTTTTGACGAGAATTCGATGCCTAAGGTGGTCCTATTTCAGGGAGTTAACAAGTTCGTGAGACACGAAAAAAGGCCCGAACCATGCGGTCCGGGCCTTATCGAGCTAGAGGTTATGTCTCAGGCGGTTGGCTTAGCCAAAGTAGCGCTTGAGCAGGCCGGCGAAAGCCTTGCCGTGGCGGGCCTCGTCGCGGGCCATCTCGTGCACGGTGTCGTGGATGGCATCGAGGCCAGCGGCCTTGGCGCGCTTGGCAAGATCGGTCTTGCCGGCGGTGGCGCCGTTCTCGGCCTCAACGCGCATCTCGAGGTTCTTCTTGGTGGAGTCGGTCACGACCTCGCCCAGGAGCTCGGCGAACTTGGCGGCATGCTCGGCCTCCTCGTGGGCAGCCTTCTCCCAGTACAGGCCGATCTCGGGATAGCCCTCGCGATGAGCGACGCGAGCCATGGCCAGGTACATACCGACCTCGGAGCACTCGCCCTCAAAGTTGGCGCGCAGGTCGGCAACGATGTCCTCGGAGACGCCCTCCATCTTGGCGACGCCCACGACGTGCTCGGCAGCCCACTCGAGCTGGCCCTCCTCCTGCTTCAGGAAACGGGAACCGGGAACGCCGCACTGGGGGCACTTAAAATCCTCGGGCAGCTGGTCGCCGTCGAACTCTTCCACATAACCGCAAACGGGGCAAACAAACTTCATAATTCGATCCTTTCGATCGATGGCGATGGGGCGCTTGTCCGGTCCCGTAAGGGCCCTCTCCGGACGTGCGTCTTGACGGGTTCTATTATCCATAAATGCAACCAAATGTGAAGCCTATTAGGAATGATTTTTAATAAAATAATTTTGAGATATGAAGATGTTGATTGATTAACGATTGGCAGGCCGTCTTTGACCGCCGCTGAGTACAATCGGTCGAGCAAATGTTGACCAATCAACAAATGAGGGAGCTTCCTTTATGCATCTAGCCCGCCGCGCCTGGTGTCGAACGTATCAAACGGTTTTTCGCATCGCATTGCCGGTGCTGCCCTATACCGAGCCGCGCATTTTGGAGCATGCCGAGGATGTGCCCACAGTGCTTCAAAAGCGTTCGATCCAGAAGGTCCTTATCGTGACAGACCCTGGTATTGCACGTTTGGGGCTCACGGCATCACTCGAGCGTGCGCTTACGGCTCAGGGGATTGGCGTTACGGTCTATGCCGAAACGCGTGCGAACCCCACGGTCTCGAATGTGGAGGAAGCGGCGGCGCTGTATCGCGAGAACGACTGCCGGGCCATTATCGGCTTTGGTGGAGGATCAGCCATGGACTGCGCCAAGGGTGTGGGGGCGCGCATTGCGCAGCCAAACAAGCCCATCAACAAGATGCGCGGCCTGTTGCGTGTCCACCGTCTCCTGCCGCTGCTTATTGCGGTTCCCACTACCGCCGGTACGGGAAGCGAAGTCACGCTCGCGGCGGTAATTACCGATGACGAGACGCACTATAAATACCCCATTAACGACTTTGTGCTCATCCCGCGTTTTGCAGTCCACGACCCCGAGTTTACGCGCGGGTTGCCGGCGTCCATTACGGGGCAGACGGGCATGGACGCCCTGACGCATGCTGTCGAGGCCTTTATCGGCCGTAGCACCACGCCCTACACGCGCAAGATGGCGCGTCAGGCGGTCCAGCTCATCCGCGACAATTTGCTCGAGGCCTATGAGCATGGCGACGACATGCGTGCGCGCCGCAATATGCTTTCGGCGGCGTATAAGGCGGGTGTTGCGTTTACCCGCTCCTATGTCGGATATGTGCATGCCATCGCGCATAGTCTGGGCGGCCGATACGGAATTCCGCACGGTTTAGCCAACGCGATTATCCTGCCGCACATGCTTCGCGTTTATGGTGACGCCGCCGCCCCCAAGCTTGCCGATCTTGCTCGCATGGCGGGCATTGCGCCGGCTACCGCGCAGGACAGTCTTGCGGCCGAGGCCTTTATCGATTGGGTCGACCGCATGAACGAGGCCCTGGGAATCCCCAAATATGTCTCAGGTATTCGCCGCTCCGATATTCCGCAAATGGCGGCACATGCCGATGCCGAGGCCAATCCGCTGTATCCCGTTCCGCTTTTGATGGACCGCCTGGAGCTCGAGCATATGTACGAAGTTGTTGCAGGTGGTATGTTTGAGGACGAGAACTAGGAGGGTCCATGAACACCGAGGAAATTGCGCGCATCGTCGGAGATCAGCGCACCTACTTTAAGACGCACGCTACGTTTGATGTCGATGCTCGACGTCGTGCGCTCGTGCGCCTGCGCGAGGCGGTGCGGGCACACGAGACCGATATCGCCCATGCGCTCAAGACCGATTTGGGTAAGTCGCATGACGAGGCATATATGTGCGAGATCGGCACGTCGCTTTCCGAGATTCGTCATCAGATTGCGCATGTGGCCCGATGGAGCCGCCCGCGCCTGCGTCCGTGTGACCTCGCTAATGCTATTAGTGTGTGCAAGACGCAAGCCGTGCCCTATGGCGTCACGCTCATCATGGCGCCTTGGAACTACCCGTTTTTGCTGACGCTCGAGCCGCTCGCCGGCGCGCTCGCTGCAGGCAACACCGTGGTCATCAAGCCGAGTGCCTATGCGCCGGCTTCGAGCGCGGTGCTCAAGCAAATCTGTGAAGAGGCATTTGATCCGTGCCTGGTGACGGTTGTCGAGGGCGGGCGCGCCGAGAATGAGGCGCTGCTCGATGAATGCTGGGACAAGATCTTCTTTACCGGTAGTGTTCCGGTTGGCAAGCTCGTCATGGAGCGCGCGAGTAAAAACCTTACGCCCGTGACGCTTGAACTGGGCGGAAAGAGCCCCTGTGTCGTGGATGCGACGGCAAACCTGAAGGTCGCGGCGCGGCGTATCGCATTTGGTAAATGGCTCAACGTGGGCCAGACCTGCGTGGCGCCCGATTACCTGCTGGTCGACGTGCGCGTGCACGATGAGCTGTTGGGTCTCATCAAGGAGGAGGTCCGTCGCATGTTTGGCGAGCACCCGCTCGACAACGAGGACTACGGTCATATTGTCAACGCCAAGCATTTCGCGCGCGTGCGCGGGCTGATCGACCCCGATAAGGTTGTGCTGGGAGGAACGGCGCGCGAGTCGTCGCTCAAAATTGAGCCGACGATCCTAGACGGCGTGGCGCCTGAGGATGCTGTGATGCAGGAAGAGATTTTCGGCCCCATCCTGCCGGTGCTGACGTTTGAGAGCCTAGACGAGGCCGAGACGTTTATTACGGATCGTCCGACGCCGCTGGCCCTGTATATCTTTAGCCAGGATCGCGAGGTCCAGCAGCGCTTTGTGCGCTACGTGCCCTTTGGCGGCGGCTGCGTTAACGACACGATCATGCACTTGGCTACGAGCCATATGGGCTTTGGCGGCATGGGAGCGAGCGGTATGGGGCAGTACCATGGCCGCGAGAGCTTCGATACGTTTAGCCACAAGAAGAGCATCGTGAACAAGGCAACGTGGCTGGACGTGCCATTCCGCTATGCGCCTTACGCAAGCTGGAAGCACAAATTCGTGCGCATGTTTGTACATTAGAATCAGATGGCGTTGTGGCAAATGGTTGAAAGGTGCGGGCGGGTGAATCTGTGTCCGCACGGGCCCGTAAGCTTCTCAGTACGGTTAAGCGCCGGTTTATCCGGCCGTTAGAGGAGCTGCCATGTACGAGCCTTCACGTGTGCTTCTGTCGTTTCATATTGCAGGATTTCAATATGCCGACGGCGCTTTGGTCCTAGGCGATATTAAAGCGGGCGATAAGCTGACGCTGTGTGCCGAGTGCGATAATCCCCATGACCCTGAGGCGGTTGCGCTCTATTACGGCAACACCAAGCTTGGCTATGTTCCGGGAAACGAGGTCGGCCCGCTGTCCTTGATGATGTATTACGGCCACGAGGACGTATTTGAGGTCCGTGTGCAGCAGGTTGCTCCGGAGCGCAGCCCGTGGCATCAGGTGCGCGTTGGCCTCTATGTGGTGGATGCTCGCTAATCGGTAAGGGAGGCGGCCATGTTTGATGACGATGACCTGTTCGATCTGACAGATGATCCGTTTGAGTGGGATCTGCTACTCGATGACGATGAGTTGGAGCAGGATCGTAAGAAGCGGCAGGACAAGAAAACCCAGGGCGACGCTTCGAAAAAGCAGGACAAGCGCCGCCGTGGACTGTTCGGCGGGCTCTTTGGCTAACCGCCGCATCGCTGTGTCTGTATACTTAGCAAGAGTTTGACGCGTTGCGAAATGAGGGCATAGACGATGATGTGGTTTACCGCCGATCTGCACCTGGGCGATACGAATATCCTGCATGATATGGATCGGCCGTTTGATTCGGTCGAGGAGATGAACCGCAAGGTCATCGATGCCATCAATGAGTGCGTGGCTGTGGATGACCGTCTCTACATTCTGGGTGACTTTACCTATCGTTTGCCCCTGGCGGAGGCGGTGCGCCTGCGCGAGCGTATTGCCTGCCAAAATGTGACGCTCATACGGGGCAACCATGACGGTGACTGGGAAGATCCCGACGTACCGCAGATTTGGGAAGACGTGCGCGATTACCTGGAGATTGCTCCCGGCTATGCCAAGGGCCATCGCCTGGTTTTGAGCCATTACCCCATGCTCAGCTGGAATGGCAAGGCGCGCGGCGCCATCATGCTGCACGGGCATATCCACAGCAGGGGAGACCGCAACAACGCACGCAACCGCGATCGCGAGCGCCCCATTTTTCGCTACGATGTCGGTCTCGACGCCAACGACTACAAGCCCGTAAGCCGAGACCAAATCCTCGGCTTCTTTGGACTGTAATTCTCGAACCGTCACACAAACCGCGACAAAGAGGGCGGGCACCTTTGTCGTGGTTCTGGCGCCGTTGCCATTATGGCGGCGGCGCCTTTTTTGTCCGTACGGCGCGGTAGAGTGTAGGCGGTTGAAATTTGCGTCCATCGAGGAGCTGCTATGAATGAGATCAAGTGCCCGCATTGTGGCGAAGTCTTTAAGGTCGATGCGTCTGGCTACGCGGATATTGTCAAGCAAGTGCGCGATGCCGAGTTTTCGCGCGACCTGGATGAGCGTGTGAAGGCAGTCCAGCGCGAGGGCGAGCAGGCGCTGGAGCTTGAGCGCTCGCGTTCGACGGCTGCCTTGCAGGAGGCGGAGTCTCAGCGCAACGCTCAGCTTATCGAGCAGAAGAACGCTGCGGCTCAGAAGTTGGCACAAGAGGTTGCCAAGCGCGATGCCGAGCTTGCCGAGCTGCACGCCAAGCTCGAGGGCGCTGCCGCAGAGCGCGAGAGTGCAAGCCAACGCGCGGCGGTTGAGGCCCGTGCCGATGCTCAGAAGGAGAATGCTGAGCTTCAGCGCGAGATTGACAACTTGCGTGCGCAGCTGGGACGCAAGGATGACGAAGCCAGGCTTGCCAAGGCTTCGGCGCGCAATGCTGCTCAAAACGATTTGGCTGCACGTGATGCTCAGATTGCCGAGCTGCAGGCCAGGCTTGCCGCGGCGGACAAGGCCCAGGAGATGGCGCTTGCCGCCGCTGCGGCCGAGTCGCAGCGTGAGCTCGATGCCGCTCGCGGCGAGGCTGAGCGCACGCTTGCTGACTATCGCGCAAAGGTACAAGAGAAGTTTTCCGCCGCAAAGGCTCAGTCCGAGCAGGAGGCCGAGGGCCTGCGTGCCCAGCTGCGCGAGCAGGAACTGATGGCAAAAATGAACCTGTCAGAGGCAGTCGCCGCGGCGGAACGAGAGCGCGATGAGGCGCGTGCCAAGCTGACGAGCGAGCTGGCGGTGCGTGATTCTCGCGAGGAGCAAGCCAAGGCGGCACACGAGCTCGAGCTTGCGCAGGCTAAGCGCGCGAGCGATGACCTGATTCGCTACAAGGATGAAGAGATCGAGCGCCTTAAGGACATGAAGGTCCGCCTGTCCACCAAGATGGTGGGCGAGTCGCTCGAACAGCACTGCGAGACCGAGTTTAACCGTTTGCGCATGACGGCGTTTCCTAACGCGTACTTCGAGAAAGATAACGATGCGTCCGAGGGTACCAAGGGCGACTTTATCTTCCGCGAGTGCGACGCGAGCGGCAACGAGGTCATTTCGATTATGTTCGAAATGAAAAACGAGAACGACGAGACCGCGACCAAGCATAAAAACGAGGACTTCTTTAAGAAGCTCGACCACGATCGCCGTCAAAAGGGCTGCGAGTATGCGGTGCTCTGCACGCTGCTCGAGCCCGAGAGCGAGCTTTACAACGCCGGTATCGTGGATGTGAGCTACCGCTACGAGAAGATGTACGTAATCCGCCCGCAATTCTTTATTCCCATGATTACGCTGCTGCGCAACGCCGCCATGGGTTCGCTGCGCTATAAGCAGGAGCTGGCGGAGTACAAGCAGCAGAATATCGACGTCACGAACTTCGAAGCCAAGATGGAAAAGTTCAAGGACGGCTTCTCGCGCAACTACAACCTGGCGAGCAAGCAGTTCGAGTCGGCGATCAAGGAGATCGATGCCGCCATTAAGCAGCTCGAGAAGACCAAGGACGACCTGCGTCGCAGTACCGAGAATCTGCGTCTGGCCCACAATAAGGCCGATGAGCTCACCATTCGAAAGCTTACGTGGGGCAACAAGACCATGAAGGCCGCCTTTGACGAGGCGCGCGGGGCTGCGCCAGAGACAAACGATGAGCCAGCCGAGGCGGATTCGTATGAGGTCGAGGACGCCGAGTAGGGGATAGCGTATCGCGCAAAAAGCGGGGCCGCTGGCGATGTTGCCAGCGGCTCCGCTTCGTTTCGTTCCATTGCGCCCGGCTAGTCTTCGAGCAGGTCCTCGATAAAGCCGACACGGTAGTTCTTGAAGATGACCTCGCCGCCGTCTTGCGTGGCATCCAGGTCGACATCGCCCATGATACCAAAGTCGTGGTCGCCATCCTCGTCGGCAAAAATCTGGTGCACGTGCCACACGTGCGCGGTCTTCTCGTCGCTCTCGTCGATGGTAAACATCGCGGCGCTGCGGGCGTCTCCGTCGGTGAGGATTTCCTCGTGCTGCTCGTGGTAAGCGTCGAGTGCTTTTTGCCAGCGGACCTCGCTCATACCCCAGTCCTCGTCGAGCTCGCCCAGGTCGCGAACGCGCTCGCGAGCGGCAAGGGTCACGCGGCGGAAGAGCGCATTGCGCACCAACAGCGTGCAGCCGCGACGGTCCGCCACGACCTCGTCGATGCCCTGCGGCGGCGCAGCATCGAGGGCTGCCGGATTGCCGGCGTTCTCCCACTCGTCCACCAGGCTCGAGTCGACCGAGCGCACTACAAAGCCCAGCCACGAGACAATGTCGCGCAGGCGCTCGTCGCGCTTCTCGATGGGCACGGTGCGGTCGAGAGAACGGTAAGCCTCTGCCAGGTAGCGCAGCAAAATGCCCTCGGAGCGGGCGATGCCGAGCTTTTGGATATAGCCCTTAAAATCGCTCGCGCTTTCCAGCATATCGCGCAGGACGCTCTTGGGAGAGAGCCGGTAGTCGTTGGCCCAGGGTACTTCCTGGCAGTACTTGTCAAAGGCGGCGTCGAGCAAATCCTCGAGCGGCTTTTCGTAGGTGACATCCTGGATGCGCTCCAGGCGTTCCTCATATTCGACGCCGTCAGCCTTCATTTCGGCCATCGCGCGGTCGCGCGCGGCGCGCTCCTGTGCGCGCAATACCTGCTTGGGGTCCTCGAGCGTAGCCTCGACCATCGAGATGAGGTCCATGGTATAGGTCTCACTCTCGGGGTCGAGCAGCTCCAGCGCGGCAAGTAAAAACGGCGAGAGCGGCTGGTCGAGCGCAAAGTCCTCGGGCAGGTCGACCGTCAGCGCGTAGTCGATGTCCGGCGCGGCGTCAGCCGGAGCGTCGGGTGCGGGCGGAACCTCGGTGCGCACGACGACGCCGGAGTCAATGAGCGTGGCGAAGATCTCGTCGGCACGAACCTCGAGCTTTGCCTTTTCCTCGGGAGTCTGCAGACTCGTCTCGATGAGGTCGTGTACGCGGGCTCGGGCATCGCCGCCCTGCTCGACCACGCTAATCACCATGGAGTGCGTGATGCGCAGGCGCGGCTTGAGCGTTTCGGGCTGCGTCTCGATTAGGCGCTCAAAGGTCTGCTTGTTCCAGGCGACAAAGCCCTCGGGGGCCTTCTTCTTTTTAATCTTGCGGAGCTTCTTGGGGTCGTCGCCCGCCTTGGCCATGAGCTTGGCATTCTCGATCTCGTGCTCCGGGGCCTCGGCGATGACCATACCCTCGGTGTCAAAGCCCGAGCGACCGGCGCGACCAGCGATTTGATGGAACTCACGGGCGCGCAGGCGACGCATCTTGTAGCCGTCGAACTTGGTGAGCGCGGTGAGGACCACGGTGTGGATGGGCACGTTGATGCCGACGCCGAGTGTGTCGGTGCCGCAGATGATGGGTAGCAGGCCCTGTTGCGCTAGGCGCTCGACCAGCAGGCGATAGCGTGGCAGCATACCGGCGTGGTGCACGCCGACGCCGCAGCCGAGCAAGCGTTTGAGGATCTTGCCGAAGGCCGTCGAGAAGCTCGTGCCTTTGGCGGCTTCCTTAATAGCCTCGCGTTGCTCCTTGCTGGCGATGCCAAAATTGGCGAGGGATTGCGCCGTCGCAAGGGCGGCATCCTGGCTAAAGTGCACGATGTAGAGCGGGGCCTCGCCGCGGCGCATGGCGAGCTCGACGGTGCCCTCGAGGGAGGTCGTCACATAGTCGTAGCTCAGCGGCACGGGGCGCGGGGCATCGACGACCAAGTCGCAGGTAGCGCCGGTGTGTTCCTCGAGCGAGGCGGCGATCGCGGTGACATCGCCGAGCGTGGCGCTCATGAGCATGAATTGCGTGTGAGGCAGGGTGAGCAGCGGCACCTGCCAGGCCCAACCGCGATCGGGGTCGGCAAAGTAGTGGAACTCGTCCATGGCGACGCAGCCAACATCGGCATCTTCGCCCTCGCGCAGCGCGTCGTTGGCAAGGATCTCTGCCGTGCAGCAGATGACGGGCGCCTTGGTATTGATATGCGTGTCGCCGGTGATCATACCGACGTTATCGCGGCCGAGCACCTGCACAAGGTCGAAAAACTTCTCACTGACCAGAGCCTTGATAGGAGCCGTGTAGTAGCAGCGCTTGCCCTGCGCCATGCCCATAAAGAGCATGCCCAGCGCGACAAGCGACTTGCCCGATCCGGTCGGTGTTCCCAAAATGACATGGTCACCGGCGGCTAGATCCATGAGGGCCTCTTCCTGGTGGTCCCACAGCTCAATACCGCGATTGCTCGTCCATTCAAAGAAGCGTTCGAAGGCCTGGTCGGGCGTGAGCCACGGTTCGGGCTCGCTGTCGTCCTCGGGCTCCCACCAGGTGGGGGAGAGCGCGCCGAGTGAGCCGAATTCGGCTTCGGTCCCCGTGCCGCCCGAGAACGAGCTGGCGGCGCCGGCGCCGGAAACGGTGCTGGCGGAAGTATCTGTCGTGGTCTGTGCCATGTGGTTGCTTTCTCTCGCGTTTGTCCGCCAACTATTATGGCGTAGCGGCGGCGCGGGGTGCCAGCGCGCGAGAAAATGCAGGAAATGGGCGTTCTGCCCGGCCGTTTGGTGTAGTCGTTAGCTAAGTGAGTAGACTTTTTGCGATGTCGCGAGCACATGGCTTTTGCACAAGGGCTCTACCTGCGGTTTTAGTTTTCGTTATGCGGGTTGTGCTTGGCTATTGCAAATAAGTCTACTCACTTAGGCTTGAGGGTCGTTCGTTGGCGCCTATTCGCGCTTGTTTGCCGACGCCGCGACCATAAGAAGCCCCTAGGACTCTTGCGGCAGACGCTTCTTGCCCTTGCGGGCGCGGTTTCTAAAGTTCTCGACGGCCTCTTCCATGCCGAGGGGCACGTAGGTGAGCTCATCGAGGTTATCGGGCAGGTAGCAGGCAAGGCTTTGCTCCTGCGCTCGGCCTGCTACGAGTTGCTCTTCGGTAGGCTTCTCGCCGGGCGTGGCGCAAATGCCGTAGACGACGGCACCCATCTCGCGCGTGCGGCATTCATATTCGGTCTCGGGATGCTCGGGATGGTCGCGGCGGACGTCGTCGCTTACCCAAAGTGTGTCGTAGCCGGCCGCGGCAAACTGCCCCAGGGCGTAGTCGCGCAATGGCTTGCTGTCGGTTCGCAGCGTGACGGTGGCGCCGGCTGAAAAGAGCGGGCGGTAGAGCACCAGATGGTCGACATGGACGAGTCGCTTTTTGGCGTACTTGGCCTTGGGCTGCGGCGTGGGAAAGTTGATGGTGATGGCATCGAGCTCGCCTGCGGCAAACAGCTGCGGCAGCGATGCGGCGCCTCGGGGCAGGACGAGTGCGTTGGTTAGTTCCTGCTCGCAGACTTTCTGTGCGGCATAGGCGATGCAGATGGGCTCCTGGTCCATGCCGACAAAGAGCGTGTTTGGCTCGTGGGCCGCGCGCTCTACAAGGTACGTTCCCTTGCCACAGCCAAGATCCAGGTGAAGGTGTTCGAAGGGCTTGCCGTCTGCGGGCGCACAGGCCTTGCGCCAATCTCCGGCATAAGCCTCGGGGTTCGTCTCAATCGCATCGGCGTAGCGCTCCAGGCGCTCCTCGAGCACAAAGTTCTTAGGCGTGCGAACGTGGACGGCTCCCATGAGGCTCCTTGGTCATAAATATGGAACGCGTAGCTGCGCGTTCCGTCAATGGGTTGAAAAAGGGTGGGCATAGTTTGCCCGAAAGATGCGGTGCGGTTCGGCGGCGAGTCGCCGATACCTACAGGCGCTTGAGAATCACATAGCGGTTGAGCTCGCCGCTGCGACCGTCAGCATGGAAACGCTCAAGCTCGCGCACAGGGACCTCGCCGCTCTTGTAGAACGTGCGGACGCCGCGCACCAGGTCGGTGATCTGCTGATCGTCAAAGTGATGGCAATAGCGGTAGGCGTGGCGGTCGTTTTGCCAGCCGATGAGGTGGTCGCCGGCTTCAAACTGCGCCGAATCGTAACCCTCAAACGGCGGGGTGAGCTCGGCGCGGGCCTCGGCACGAACGGCCTTGCGCGCCATGCGCTCGTCGTTCATAAACTCCCAAAAGCTGATGGCGATGATGCCACCTGGGCGCGTCTGACGCACCAGGGCGTCGAGCACGCGTACGCGATACTCGCACGACGGCACGTGGTGCATAAAGCCAAAGCAGACCGAGATGTCGGCGAGCGGGGCGTCGAAAAGCACGTCGGGCGTCTCGGCGGGGTTGAGCTTCATAAGGGCGTCGAGCACATCGAGTTCCTGGAAGTGCAGGTTGGGAATGCGCAGGGCGTGACCGCGTGCATCGATGGCCAGGTCTTGGCACGAGTCGACGCCATAGAACTCAAACGGGCAGCTGGCATCTGCCGAGGGGTTTGCGCCGTCGACGCCCTTGGCGGCAAGTGCGCCGCCGGCGGCAAAGTTCTCGAATCGCATGTTGCCGCAGGCGAGGTCGAAGACGCGGACGGGATGCTCGATCGTGGCGATGTCGAGCTGCCCGAGCGCGATATCCATGGTGCGCACCCAGCCGGGCCACGGGGCCTGTCGCGTATCGGAGAAGGAGGCGGAGTGCTCGCGATAGAACGTGTTGTTGAGCTGGATGAGCGATGAGGCGAAATCGCGGTTCACGGCGCGGAACTCCCTCCGTTGGCGGTGCGGAATAAACAGTACGACCATACTACCGTTAACGCCGCAACGGGGACAACCAAGCTACGGGTCATTGCTTTGTTTGGACACATTTCCGCAGCTCATATGCACCCGCAACCGCCGGTTGTCAAAAATCTCACTAGAATAGGTGGCATGCTTTTGGCGGTGGCGGATAGATTTTTAACTGTGCAAGGCGCCTTAAGAACAAAAACGGTCCGGCGGCACGGCTGGCATCACATAGGAGGAACCATGAATGTAGAAACTGCGCAGCGGCTCGCCGACCTTCGTCGCAGCAAGGGTTTTAGCCAAGAAGGGCTGGCGCGAAAGCTGGGGCTGTCGCGCCAGGCGGTCAGTAAATGGGAACGCGCGGAGAGCTCGCCCGATACCGAGAACCTGATCTCGCTCGCCAAACTCTATGGCGTGAGCCTGGACGAGCTGCTCAATCCGAGTGACGAGATCGAGGACGATATCGAGTTTGAGAACGAGGACCGCGCCCGCCAGCGCGAGGCCGAGGCGGCGGAACGTGCCCGAACCCATGAGGCGGCGGCACGCGCTACCGAGGCGGCAACACAGGCGAGTGACGCCGCCGCCAAGGCGGCGCAAGCGGCAAGTTGGAGTGCGCAGGCTGCCAATGCCGCTACGGCGCAAGCGACGAGTGGCACCGCGGTTGGCTCGACTCCGGTGAAGGGCCCGTTCCAGTCGTTCCCGTATTGGGCCGTGTGCTGGCTGCTGTTCTTTTTGCTGATGTTCCTGTTTGGTGCCGGCCCCTTTGCCGCACTGATCTTCTTTACGATTCCCATCTATCACTGGGTGGCACGTGCGCTCGATGGCGATTGGGCACGTGGGGATATCCAGGTTGGTCCGGCGCCGGTGGTGGCTAGGGTTCGGAATGCTTCCGCTGCGGTTGATACTGACGTGGCTACCGCGACTACCGCTGAGCCGATTGCCAAAGAGGGTGATGAATGATGAAGCTTTCGCATGAATCCAAGGTACGCTTGGGCGTTGGCATCGGAGCGTTTGTGCTCATCATCGGGCTTGTCTTTGGCACTTCGCGGCTATTGGCTCATTCTGATATGGTGCGTACGACCGGTATTCTATCTGGCCATTTGTCTGATTTTGACGATGTGGTTGATGACGACGATTTTATGAACGATGGCGGTAAATATTCCGCTCAGCCTCAGCAGCTTTCGTGTACGACCTTTGATGCCGATGAGTTCCGCTACCTCGATTTCGATATCAATGCGGCTTCGGTGGACGTCAAGGTTGTTGATGGCAACAAGGCTCGCGTTATCGAGCGGGGACGCGTTGCCAATGGTATGGATGCCTCCAAGGCCGCGACGCAGAACATCGCATCCGTCGAGGACTCGACGCTCAAGGTTTCTCAGTTTGGAAGTGATGACGGTAAGGCAATTGACCGCTCGGTTACGGTTGAGCTGCCGCGCCGTGTTGCCGAACATCTGAAGGGAATCAACGCGCACGTGGGCTCGGGTGATCTGCAGATTGCCGGTGTCACCTGTGATGGTTTCGACCTTTTCCTGGGTGCGGGAGATGTAGGGTTTGCGGGCAGCGTGACTGATGCGCTTAGTGCAGAGGTCGGGTCGGGCGATGTAACGTTCGAGCTCTACCAGGCCCCCGCGAAGTCGATGGACGTGAGTGTGGGCTCGGGCGATGTGGAGATGACGGTTCCGAACTCGACGGGCTTTAAGGCGAGCCTCACCTTGGGCAGCGGCGACTTCGAGAGCGATTTCCTTCCGCTTGACTACGACGGCGAGACCATTTTGAATCTTGAATTCGATAATGGCGATAAGTCCGCCACGTATCGTTTTGAGGTTGGTTCGGGCGACATGTCATTTGATTCAGAGTGACGGGCGGTTATCGAAGACTTATACACCATAGCTGCGCTGTTTGATGAAGGCGCCGAAGCCGAGATCGGCTCCGGCGCCTTTGCCTTTACAATGGGGGCATGGAACAGATTATCTTGAACATACTCGAGGCTCTGCGTCGCGGCGAGACCGTGGACGACAAAGCGCTCGTCAAACTGATACATGCCGAGGCGCGCCGTGAGGGCGCCGACAAACGCGATTTGGCCAAGCGCCGTCTGCTGCCGTTCTACCAGCGGGTTAAACGTGAGGAGCCGGCGCGGTGGGCTGGGTGGAATGTCGACGCCGATCTGGAACGTCGGTTGCTGCAAGTGCTGAGGATGAAGCCTCGTCGCACGGCTTCGGGCGTGGCGACCATTACCGTCATCACCAAGCCCTGGCCGTGCTCGGGCGATTGCCTGTTTTGCCCCAACGATCTGCGCATGCCCAAAAGCTATCTGCACGCCGAGCCGGCGTGCGCCCGTGCAGAGCAAAATTGCTTTGACCCGTATCTGCAGGTGAGCGCTCGTCTGACCGCGCTTTCGCAGATGGGGCATGCGACCGACAAGATAGAGCTCATCGTGCTCGGTGGCACCTGGAGCGACTATCCGCAAGGGTACCAGACATGGTTTATGTCGGAACTTTTCCGTGCGCTCAATGACGATGCCGTCGCCGGCGTGGCGGCAAACCCCATGTTGGCGCGTCCGGGCATCAGTCGTGCCGAGGCGGGGCGTCTGCTCGATGACGCTCCCGCCGATGCCCTGCCGCCGGTGGTAGTAGAGCGCCGCGAGCGCTATCGGGCCGCCGGCATTGCGACAGACGAGGCTGAGCTTGCTGCCGGCGTTGCCGACGAGCAGGAGCGTGTGGATGCTGCCGTGGGCGGCTATAACCGCGCGGTGCGTCGTCTGTACGGCCCTGGTACGCCGTGGGGCGAGGTTGCCGAGTGGCAAACGACAACGATGGAAGAGCTTGAGCGTCAGCAGCGTATCAACGAGACGGCGAAGCATCGTGTGGTGGGGCTCGTTATCGAGACGCGCCCCGATGCCGTAACGCCGCAGGCCCTCACGCTCATCCGCCGCCTGGGCTGCACCAAGATTCAGATGGGTATCCAGAGTCTCGACCAGCACCTGCTCGACATCAACGAGCGCCGCATTTCGGTGGCTCAGGTCGAGTGGGCGTTTTCTCTTGCGCGCCTGTTTGGCTTTAAGATTCACGCGCATTTTATGCTCAACTTGCTGGACGCCACGCCCGAGGGGGACAAGCGCGACTACGAGCGCTTTATGACCGAGGGGGCCTTTATGCCCGACGAGGTCAAGGTCTACCCGTGTGCGCTCATCGAGGGCTCGCGTTTGGTGGGCTGCTATGAGCGCGGCGAGTGGCGCCCCTATACCGAGGAAGAGCTGCTCGATGTGTTGGCCGACGACATCGTAGTGACGCCGGCGTTCTGCCGTATCAGCCGTATGATTCGTGACTTTAGCTCCGACGACATCATGGTGGGCAACAAGAAGCCTAATCTGCGTCAGCTCGTTGAGAACCGCCTAGCTGCTCGGGGTGACGGTGCGACGGTGCGTGAGATTCGCTATCGCGAGATCAGCACGGCGGGTGCCGATCTGGACGAGTTGACCCTTGACGAGGAAGTGACGTACGAGACGCCGGTGACGCACGAGCGCTTTTTGCAGTGGGTGACGCCGCAGGGCAAGATCGCCGGCTTTTTGCGCCTGTCGTTGCCCGATCGTGCGTTTGTTACCGCGCACGCAGACGAGTTGCCGACGACGCCGGACGAGGCAATGATTCGCGAGGTGCACGTGTATGGCATGGCGGCGCGCGTGGGCGACCAGGGCCAGGCGGCGCAGCATCACGGGTTGGGGCGTGTGCTCGTAGAGCGTGCGTGCCAGATTGCTCGAGACGCGGGGTATACGCACATCAACGTGATTAGCGCGATCGGTACGCGCGAGTACTATCGCCATTTGGGTTTTTACGACCACGGACTCTATCTGCAAAAGGAGCTCTAAATGAACAAGCCGAGTGTTTCTGCTGGCGTCGTTGCCGGCGTTGCTCTGGGGGCCGCGGCGCTTGGTGCGGCCGCTGTCGCTGTTCGTGCTGCCTGTCTGCAGGTTGCGCGAACCCGCAATGGGTTGGTGCGTGTGAAACGCGTGCACGATGAGGGCGGCGACGAAGTCCGCGTATTGGTGCAAGGCGGCGTCTACCAAAGCGCGAGTTACGTTGGCGAACGCTGGGCGGAGCCCGTCTTTGCGTACTATCGCGCGTTTGACGACGTGTTTGAGGCTGAGGACGCAATGCGTGATGCTTACGGGCATGGTATCGACCGTATGCTCATGCTGGGCGGCGGCGGGTTTGCCTATCCCAAGTTCGCTCTGATGTCGCACGCGGGCTTGCGCATGGACGTCATCGAGTATGACGGAGAGATTACGCGCCTGGCGCGCCGCTGGTTCTACCTGGATGAGCTGGAGCGCGCGGTGGGCGATCGCCTGCGGGTGATAACCGCCGAGGCTCGCTCGTATCTGGGCGTGACGAGCGTGGGACATCGTCGCTACGACGTGGTCGTGAGCGATTGCTTTGGCGGTGCCGAGCCCGTACGCAAGCTGGCGACGGTTGAGGCGTTGCGTTTGGTGCGAGGCAGCCTGAACCCCGGGGGTATCTACGTGGCCAATATCGTGAGTGCGAACAGGGGGAGCGACGTGACGTTCCTGCGCGATTGCGCCGCCACGGCACTCGAGGTATTCGCCCACGCTTGGGTAGTGCCTTGCGGCGATGCGGAGTTCGGCGGCGAGGAGAATTATCTGCTCATCGCCAGCGACGGCGACTACGCCTTTGCCGAAGCCGTGCCTTTTGATGCCGACTTTCTCGGCACCGTCCTTCACGACAAGTAAGTCTCCCCGTCCCAAAAAAGACCGGTCTTAGGCGTGGTCGCGCCAGCTGAGGACGCGCTGCTTCATGCCCTCGATGTCGAGCACGCCTTCGGCGAAGCCTTTGCGCACGAGCTCCTCGGGAACGTACTCGTCGTAGCGATCAAAGTAAGGCACCTCGCCGGGATAGACGAGCTCGATGGGATCGAAGTCCTTCTCGGCCTCGGCGGCGAGCACCTCAAAGAACGTCTCCTCGTCGGCCTTCATCTTAAACTGCATAAAGTACGGGCGTGATGGGTCGAGTCCGCGAAGGCCAAGCTCCGTGGCGCATTTAATCTTGAGCATACGTTCGAGCGCCAGAAAGGCGTAGCTGCCCAGCCAGGGGAAGAGTACCCAGGTGTCGCCGCCCAGGTTGATAAGCGGCTTGGTTCCCGCGCCCGAAATCTCGGCGGTATGACGAGCCTGTGCAAGGCGTGCCCGTGCGTTGCCCATGAGGTACGGATATGCCGCGTGCTCGTTGAGCGCTTTACGCATGCGCTCGAGCACATGCGTGTTGATATCGCCGGGGCAGTCGCCAAAGTAAGCCGGCACACGGCCCTTGACCTGCGTGGCAAAGACGGTATGACGCTTCCAGTCCACTTCCTCGACAATCCAGCAGTGTCCGGCGATGGCGATGCGCTCACCGGGCGGGGGCGGATTGACAATCGTGCCCAACTCGGCCGACTCGCTGCGAACGGTGAACTCCTCGTTTTCCTGGAACACGGCGTAAAACTTAAAGTTGTTAATGATGCGCTCGCCCGCGAGACCCACGATGAGCCCGCCGCCCTCGGTGACCTGGATATGGTCGATGTCAATGAGGTGACGCAGCAGCACGCGATAGTCATCGGCCGAGATGCGATGGAAATAGCTGAGCGTGAGCACGCGCTGGGCAAGCTCTGCTGGCGTGAGTTCTCCGGTGCTGGCGAGGGTCGACATGGTCTGGTGATAGAGCAGACTGTAGGGGAGTCGATCGAGCTCGGGCGGCTCGACCCACTTTTCCTCGCGATAGAGTTGTACGAGCGCGATGCCCTGGAGGAGCTTCCAGGGAATGGTCTCGGGCATCATCGTGCGCGGTTCGGGCTCTTCCTCGCGCATGACAAACCACATCTCGGGCGGAAGATCACGGCGTCCCGTGCGCCCCATGCGCTGCAGAAAGGAGCTGACGGTAAACGGCGCGTCAATCTGGAACGCACGCTCCAGGCGACCGATATCGATGCCAAGCTCAAGCGTAGAGGTGGTGACGGTTGTCTGTGCCTGTTCCTCGTCGCGCATGAGCTCCTCGGCGGTCTCGCGTAGCGATGCCGAGAGGTTGCCATGATGGATAAGGAAGCGGTCTGGCTCGTGCCGGTTTTCACAGTAGCTGCGCAGCATGGAGCACACGGCCTCTGCCTCCTCGCGCGAGTTGGCAAAGACCAGGCACTTGCGGCCGCGGGTATGTTCAAAGATGTAGGCCATGCCGGGGTCGGCGTTGTCGGGTGCGGTGTCGGTGGGGTTGAGCAGTGCCTGTTCGGTTGCCTGCGGGATGTCGACTTCGCCCTCGGGGGCTGACGAAGTGCGACGGTCCTTGGGGGCAGCCTTGCCCCGTGCCTGCTCGCGACGATGACGGCGCTCCTCCTGTGTGAGCTGTCCGCTGTGGCGCATGTCTTGGGTGCCGGCCGGCAGCGCCGTGGGTGCCGCTGCCTCAATGCGCTCGCACGCAAGCACTTCGGCCTCTTGAGGACCCATGCTCTCGAATCCCCGCTGCTGAGCCTGGGGACCCGAGTTGTAGAAGTGCTCCATGGAGATACGCCACACGCGGCGCGGCTCCTCAAAGCGGGGGATGACGCAGTCGCGTCCCGTCCCCTGCGACAGGAAGGCACCCGTGCGTTCCGGGTCCCCGATGGTGGCCGAAAGGCCGATGCGCCTGGGCCGCACGCCGGCCATGCGCGAGAGACGCTCGATAAGGCAGAGCGTTTGCCCGCCACGGTCGCCGCGCATGAGCGAGTGGACCTCATCGATGACCACATAGCGCAGGTCGCAAAACATGCGCGGAATCGCCATGTGCTTATGGATTAAGAGCGCCTCGAGTGACTCGGGCGTAATCTGCAAGATGCCGCTCGGTTTTTTGATAAGCTTTGCCTTGTGCGACTGGGAGACATCGCCATGCCAGTGCCAGATAGGGATATCGGCCTCTTCGCAGAGGTCGTTGAGACGGACGAACTGATCATTGATGAGCGCTTTGAGGGGGCCAATGTAGAGGACACCAACGCTTGCGGGCGGGTTCTCCCAAAACTCGGTCAGGATGGGAAAGAAGGCCGCTTCGGTTTTGCCGGAAGCCGTGGATGCCGTCAGGAGCACATTATCTTGCGTGTTGAAGATGGCATCTGCCGCCGCAACCTGGATGGAGCGCAGACTCTCCCAATCGTGGGAGTAAATGAAATCCTGGATAAACGGGGCATATCGGTCAAAAGCGTTCATGGGACCTCCTCTCATCAACGGGCTGATCAACGCAACGGGCAACGGCTCGATATCTTGCAACATCGGCGTTTGCCCAGATAAAACCTACCAAAATAAACCTGTCCCTTTTTGGCAGGTTAGATGGTGAACTCGGCGAAGTTGCGGTCGTCGCCTGCGGTGCCGGTGTCGTCTGTTGCGGCTGCCGGCGCCAGCGCGTCGCCACCGACGCTTTGCAGCAACTCGGCCACGTTAGCATCGGGGTTTTGACACAGGATATCGAGCAGCTCGATAAAGTCGCGGATGACTTCGCGGGGCGTCAGATGCGTGTCGGCCCCCACGCGGCCAAACTCAATTTTGAGGAAGTCCACCAAGTCGTTCTCGGTAAGCGTGGGCGTCCAGCCAAAGTAGCCGGCATGAATCTGCATGAGCTTTTCGATGAGCACCAGCAGCTCCTCGTAGGTGAGCGGCTGCAGGCGGATGATGGGCGCGAGCATGTCTTTGAGATCATCGCGCGCAAAACGGCCCTGAGCGAGACGGCTCCGAAGGGCCTCATAGGAAAAGACGCCGCGGCGGCGGTCCTCGATAGAGGTCGGCGTACCGCCCATGATCATGCCCAGGTACTGCGCCTTGCCCTGCAGCGTGTCGTTGTACATCGTTAGGATTTTCTCGTAGTTATACTGTCGCGTGATGGCGTTGGGAATCTTGTACAAATTCACGAGCTCGTCGATGAGTACCAGCATGCCCTTGTAGCCGCTGCAGACCAAAAAGCGCGCAATGAGCTTGACGTAGTCGTACCAATCGTCATCGCTGATGATGGTCGAGGAGCCTAGCTCGGCGCGCGCCTCGCTCTTGGTGCGGTACTCGCCGCGAATCCATTTGGTCACGCGACTCATAGCTTCTTCGTCACCCTCCGAGACGGCCGTGCGGTAGCGGCGGAGCATGCGGGTGAAGTCGAAGCCGTGGACCATCTCTTCGAGTGGAGCGAGTTGGGCATTAACGGCAGACTCGTCGGCGTCGGCACACGAGGCGACCCAGCGATCCAGGATAAGGTTGAGCGCGCCGCCCTCGGGGCGCGTCTTGGTCGATATGTTGCGGATGAGCTCTCGATAGGTGGCGAGGCCCTGGCCCTGGCCGCCCTGTAGGCGGCGTTCAGGGGAAAGGTCGGCATCGGCGACCACAAAGCCCTCGCCCATGGCATGCGTTCGGATGGTCTGGAGCAAAAAGCTCTTGCCGGCGCCGTAGCGACCGACTAGGAAACGGAAGCTCGCGCCGCCATCGGCGATGAGGCTTAGGTCGGTGAGCAGGGCACGGATTTCGACCTCTCGCCCCACGGTGATATAGGGAAGGCCAATGCGCGGGACAACGCCGCCCTTGAGCGAGTTGAGAATGACGGCGGCGACGCGCTTGGGCACACGGGGTGCTGCGGGTGCGGTATCACTCATGGTCTAAGTATCCTCTCACGTCTGCTTCGTAGTCCTCGATAATTTGCGGCCCTGCCGCGCTAAATTCAATTACGGTGTCGCCCACCAGGTCAAAGAGCGCCTCGTTGATGGTATCGACGAGCATGTCCTCACTCTTGCCCGACTGTGCCACCGCCGATGCCGTCTGCGCTGCGTTTTGCTCGAGGAGTGCTCGAAGATAGGCGTCTGCGGCGGGATCGAGTGCGGACGCGGTGTCTGCGGGCGTGGGCGTTGGTGCGAGGAGCGGGGCTACGACGCCAAACTGCTCGGTGGAGATGATCGGCTCGCTAGCCTCGTCCTGCTGCGTGGTCGTCGCGACTGGTTCGGCAATCGTGTCGGCCATGGGCTCGGCTTCCCGTCGTTCGGCAACTGCCACCTCGGCATCCGCAAGCGTGCCGTCCTCGCGCTCCTCGTCGATCAAAAGCGCCTCGCGCGTTTGTGCGGCGGCGCTCCGAATGTGCCCCAGCTGGCTCAGATCGATATCGATCTTGACGGGCTGATGTGCAGCATCCCATGAAAGCCATGCCGTGATCTCGTCATCGATAATCTTAGCCAGATATTTGGGGACCTTCTCTTCCTTAAGGGGGTGGCCGGGATCCAGTGCCAAGCGCAGGCGTTGATCACAAGCGCGCATCATCTCACCGAGCTTGCTACTTTTTTGTCTGCTGCCGTGGATGCGCATGCATTCCCAAAAGCCATTTTGGCAGCGGTAGATGTGAATGGGGTCCAGGCGATATTCGCAGTCCTCGTGGCGCTCGGGCGCAAAGAACACGGCCGAGGCAAACATGGTGTAGGGCATGGCCGTCTCCTCCCCAAACAAGCTCGCTACGATGCCGGTCTTTCGGTGCGTGTCATAGTAGCGCGCCATACGGACATACACGGCGCATGCCACGTGGCGCAGGTCGCGATGGTGGGAACGGTCGAGCCGTGAGTTATTCAGGTTGTACGTCGAGAGTGCGTCGATGGCAGCCATGAGCCGCTCCTCATGCGCCTCATCGGGCGGAAGGGGAAGCGTGGGCTCGGAGGCCTTGCGACGCGCAGGCGGCAGGTCCGACGGTGCCGGCGCGGGTACAAGGTCTCGCGCCGCGCGGCGCAGCTCGATGAGGGCGTTGTCGAATGCGACGGTTTTAGAGTCGCGAAGCAGCTTGGGGTCGAGCTCATGGAACACGGCGTAGTCCTGCAGCCACACGCGTGCGAACCGGTCGATGCCGGGTTCAAAGGCGCGATAGGCATCCCAAAATGCCTTGATCTTGTCATAGCCGTCACGCGGATTGTCGACGCCAATGCCGCAGATCAATTCGTAAAGATAAAGAAAAGCAAACGAGGTCGATGTCTCCTCGATATTGCCGCGGCGCACTTGGGCACGCCAGGTAAAGTAGCCGCGCAACTGTCGATCGCTCATGGCATTGTAGGTGGGAAAGTACGACTTAAAGGTGCCGTTGTAGGGGCAATCGTCCTCGAAGTCGGCCATCAGCAGGCCTTGACGGTAAAAGAGCTCCGCCTCCGATAGCCAACGCCCAGCGCCGCCTTTGGGATCATCTTGCCAGCGTGATATCTCGCGCATCTTGCGGTACTGGTCGGGGAGGAAGTTCTGCATCTGACGACCGGTCTTGAGAATCGGCTCGTCAGCATAGATTTCGTTTGAGAAGCGGGCGGACTGATGGGTCCGGGCCTCGGCCATAATGCGCTCGATGAGCATCTTGACGTCCTGGTCGGCCACCGCTTCTCCTCTCCTAACGCAGCTTCGGTGACCTCATATCATAGCACAGCATCAAACAGATGTTCGAGATACCGCTGCGTAGATAGATTTAGAACAGGAGGGCGTAGATGACCGCCACGACGACGGAGGGGAGCATGTTGGCTGTGCGGAAGGTCTGAGGTCGAATAAGGTTAACGCCAACGCAGAAGATGAGCATGGAGCCCACAAGCGAAAGGCTGTCGAGGGCTGCGGTGGTCATGATGGGGGAGAGCGCGCCGGCGAAGAGCGTGATCGTCCCCTGGAACACGGCGACGGGCAGGGCCGAGAAAATGCAGCCGCGGCCGAGCGAGGCGGTCATGGTGCAGACGATGATGCAGTCCAGTGCGCCCTTCAGGGCAAGCGTGGACCAGTCGCCGAGCAGACCGTCCTGAATCGATCCTACGATGGCCATGGCGCCGATACACACGGTGAGCGATGCCGAGACAAAGGCGTTGGTGAACTCGTTGTCGCCTTCGCTGCCGGTTTTGCGCTTGAGCCATTCGCCGAGGTTCTCGATGGCGGCCTCCAGGTTGATGGCCTCGCCGATGAGCGAACCGAGGGCAAATGAGACGATAAGCATGGTGGTGCCGGTAGTCGCCAACGCCTCTCCATCGATAATGAGCATCTTTTGCATGGTGCCGCCCAGGCCGATAAACAGAACGCACAACCCCGACGCCTTCATGAGCGTGTCTTGGATGCGGGGCGTAATAAAGCGCCCGCCCATGAGGCCCAGCAAACCGCCCGCGATCAAAAGCGCGACATTGATAATCGTTCCTAAACCTGGCATGAACCCTCCTGTAATTGATGCCAACCCGGCAATCGTAACAGAACGGGGAGGGGAGCGCTCGGTGTCCGAGTCAAGCGGCGGTTGGCGGTCTAGCCCAGGACGGGGCTAAAGTCGAAGCGCAGCGTCATGAGGTGCTGCGGGGATTCGATGGCTGCGGCAATGATGTCGGCATCTCGCGCGCGATCGAACCCTTCAAGTTCCATCTGATAGGGGAAGTCTTCTTGGACACCGATGCGCCGCGGAACCAGAAGCTTGGTTCCGTCGAATTCTTCGGTTCGCGTTCCGTCTGCTGCAATGGAATACAGGTGTAACTTGGCGGTCGTTGTGGCATTCAGTGCCGAAATAGCTTGAATATCGTTCGATGCGCTCCTTGCTCCCACTGCTGTAAGTGCCGTAGGCGCGACGACTTCACCCGAAGGCAAAAAGACGAGCTCGACGGTATTGGGGAATGCGATGAGGATATTTTTGCGGCGGGGCGCATTAGCAGCGACTGGCTCAATGCTTGCGGCATCGACGGTTTCCGTGTGGTCGAGCGCGACCATCATGCAACAGTTGCCTTCGTCGACATCTGGGGGAGCGGCAAAGTCCAGGCCGTCTTTCGGTTGGGGATTGCCTAGTTCGGTGGCGGTGCCGCCTGGCTTCTCGAGAGGAGCCGCAGCGTTGTCTTCTGATGACGCATCGTCTGCATCGTCAACATGTGCCGGTGTGTCTGCGACCTCGTCTTCGGGGGATTTGTCATTATCGCCAGATATGGGAGCAGCAATCCCGACGGACCCCACTCCGTGCCATGCCATTTGGAGCAGCGCCGGATCGGCGAGAATGCGCTGCACGCCTTGCGCCTGGGCATCGATATTGATGGGGGCGGGTTCTGATCCACGCGTGAGGTTAAGCGAGCCCTTCTGTCTGGTGCTTTGAGCCTCTTGGTCGTCCGCGTCGCCAGCGTAGAACAACAAAGGTGCATCTCCCGTTGCGATGGCTTCGGTGTCCGCCTTGGTCAGTCGCAGCGATGCCGTAAAGGAGATGATGGGCTGCGCGCCATCGACATTCGAGGGAACGCAGCCCAGGCATACACCTCCTCCTTCTTCTTCATAGGTCGCGCTGTCGAAGACGACCTTCGCCCCGTTCGCCGAGTCATCGACCGAGGCGATATCGATGCGCAGCTCTAAGTCGCATGGGTCGCCATCGGCGTCGACTGCGGCCGATTTCCATGTGCAGATGGCACAACCTGTCTGGGGGCCGTTCTCCTTGTCCGGTCGCTTGATATCCACGACTATCGAGTCGACCGTATTGCGGTGAAGGCATCCCGAGGTTCGGACCGTGGCGTGTGCGAGCGAAAAACGTTGGCAGGTGACGATACCCGACGAATCCGCCACGGGGTTCAGAGCTTGCGGTAAGGAGTTTGCCGTGGCGGGCGTCGCCCAAGCGGCGAGAGGCATACCGCTCGCCAGTGCGCTGCAGAGCGCGGCAACGGGCAAAAGGTTTTTGGGTGCCATGGTTCTCCTATCTATTCCGCGTACTCCGGTCGCGCTTGGCTATTGGTTGCGTTTGATGTGCAGGCCAAGGCACGTCAGTCCTGCTCCCACCGTGGCGACGCCTACCGCAATGAGTTGCCGGGTGTCGCTCGTCTGAGCGAGCGGCTCGTGTCGGCTACCGCGATTAAGGCCCGAAAGGTCGACGGTCACTTCTGTGGCCGCCTGTGCTTGCTCTTGTTGAGCAAAGGCCATGGCAGGTGCGGACGCCAAGATGCCGACTATGGCGGCCAGTGCGATCGCCTTAGGACGTGGCGTGCGCACCGGGCTCGACCGTCCAGGTGATGCTTGCCACTTGATCTCCCGTACCGGTGGCGTGGTAGATGTCACGCGTAACGCGCGCGACGTGTCCACTCACACTGAGCTTGATCTTGTCCGTTCCATCGGCAATGCCCTGGTACTTCATGTCGAAGTTTGCGTCCTTGGAAAGATCGAGGCCCGTAGTCTGAGTCGCCGAGCTGGCATCCTTTTCTGCCTTATCGGGGCCAACCTTAAAATCGATGGAGTTCTGGGCCGAGCCCGTCTTTGCGTCTGCAACGATTGTCCAGTCGTTCTTGGCCGTGACCTTCATGTTAGTGACGTGGATGCCATATGCCGAGAGGTTGTCGATGGTAATCGTCTTGTCGGAGGGTCCTACAAGCGTTCCGTCGGCTTTGGCGGCAAAGGGGATGACCGTTGGCGCCTTAAACGAAACGTTGCTTATGTCGGCCTTCACCGTCACATCGGTGGTTCCAACGCGCACCTCTGCGATGGCCGCCGTTGGCGCGGCGCCCATCGCAAGTGCGAGCGTAAGCCCTGCGCCCACGGCGAGTGCCCTGGCTCCGCTCAGGTTCATGGGTGTGTTCATAATCGATCCTTTCTGCTCGTCACGGACTGCTTCCGTGATGGTTGGACGAATGGGGACAGGGTGCTGCCCCTGCGAGCGCGTCGGCCGCTAGCCTTCTGCCTGGGCCACCCGCACTTTGACGCGCGTCGGATTGCCGTGGGTGTCGTAGGTCTTGGCATCGAGTGCCTGAATCTCGATATATGCCTCGCCTTCTTGGATATCGCCGGCAGGGCAGGTCTCAACCGTCTTGCCGGCTTCGACCACACCGGACTCATAGATGGTCTCGTCGTTTTGAATCACGCGGAAGCGCTGGGGAAACTTGTTGTCTTGGACGTTTTGCACGTTGACGCGCAGCTTGCCGCCTTCCTGCAACTGTGCGACCGGCGCGACCGAGATCGTCATCATGTTGTCGCGGACGATGGCGTCGAGCTCATCCTGGATTTCTTGGCGCGATTTGCCCTCTGCCGTCGTGACCGAGGCGCCCGCTTCGGGCACGGGCTGCGACTGCCAGGCGTATAGCCCTACGGCGATGAGGGCGCAGACGATAGCCAGGCAGACAACGACGAGTTTCTTGCGACGCCCCAGTCCTGCAAGGCGGGGCGGCTTCTTCGCGCTCATGCGGCGTCCTTGGTGGTGTAGACGCGTGCGAACGTGGACGGGTCCGCTCCAAAGAGCATGTGAAGCATCAGGCGGCGCGAATAGATGAGCTCGTCGAAGTCGTGAGGGAGCTCGATGTTGTGGATGCGCGCGATGTGGTGGGCGAGCGCCGAGAACGACTCGGGGTCGCAGATAACATCGGTGGTGACGTGGTAGACCGTCGTGTCAGGGAACGCCTCTTCGTCGAAAGGCAGGAGATAGGGATCGTCGTCGACCTCGATGGCGACGCCGTACTGGGGCCAGTAATATGCCATGGGAACCTCCCTGCTTCTGGGGCCAAAACTTCCATTGGTTTTGGCTGTCGATGCCGACCGTATCAGTCACTACTTGACCAATTTCTGACCAAATGCTTGACGGATTGACATCTCTGCAGGTAAAAGATGGCAAAAATAACTTCAACTTTTTTCGAGCGACAATTGCGTGGTCGCTGGCGGTAAAGCGATATGTGTCAAAAGCATCGTCTGCCGAGGAAACCTTGCCGCTCGCCGAATTGCACGAACGTAAAAATCGCCAATTATGGAGACGGTCTCGAACACGTCGACAAAACGATGCGGTAACATCTCCCTGCAAACACTGTAGTTAGCTAAAGGGGGAGTTCGCGTGTCTGCAACCATCAAACCCTTCACCGACGAGTTCGAAGAGTATGGTCGCGATGAGTCTCGCACATCGGGCGAGGCCTCGAGCATCTCGTTTCCGACAACGGAGGACGAGGTTCGCGCCATTTTGAAAAAGCTCCATGCCGAGCGTGTCCCGGTGACGGTTCAGGGCGCCCGGACCGGTCTTGCCGCCGGCGCCGTGCCTCATGGCGGTCACATTCTCAATACTTCCCGTATGAATCGCTACCTAGGCATTCGCCGCGATGAGCAGGGCCGCTTTCTTTTGCGTGTGGCGCCCGGCGTCGTGCTGTCTGAGCTACGCAAGCAACTGGGCAAGAAAGTGCTGCCGACTGCCGGCTGGGACCAGACATCGCTTGAGGCCTACGAGGAGTTCCAGGAAGCCCCCGAGCAATTCTTTCCTACCGATCCCACCGAGGCATCTGCCTGTCTGGGCGGCATGGCGGCATGCAACGCTTCCGGCGCCCGTAGCTACGCTTACGGCCCCATGCGCCCTCACGTCACGGGCCTTCATGTCGCGCTGACCGATGGCGACCTGCTCGAGCTCCACCGTGGCGAGGTTTTTGCACGGGGTCGTCGCCTTTCGCTCGTCACGGTGCAGGGCCGCACGCTCGAGCTCGACCTTCCCGACTACACCATGCCCAAGACCAAAAATGCTTCGGGCTATTTCGTTGCTGACGATATGGATGCCATCGATCTGTTTATCGGTGCGTGTGGCACACTCGGCGTCATCACCGAGCTCGAGATTGCCCTGCAGGCGGCGCCTGCGGTCGTTTGGGGCGTGAGCTGCTTCTTTGACAGCGAAGACAAGGCCGTGTCCTTTACCGATTCCGTGCGTCCCGTCCTGTCCCACGCGGCTGCCATCGAATATTTCGATGCGGGCGCCCTGGATATCCTGCGTCGTCAGCGTGAACAGTCGACCGCGTTCGCCTCGCTGCCGGCGCTCGACAAAGACGCCAAGGTCTGTGTCTACGTGGAGCTCGACTGCGACGACGAAGCCCAGGCGACTGAGGAGCTGTATCACTTGGGGTGGGTACTGGAGCTTGCGGGCGGCAGCGACGATGCGACATGGGTCGCGCGCACCGAGGTCGATCGCGAGTGTCAGCGATTCTTCCGCCATGCGGTACCCGAGAGCGTCAACATGCTCATCGACGAGCGTCGCCGCACGGATCCCACCATCACCAAACTGGGCTCGGACATGTCGGTGCCCAACGCGCGCTTGGCCGATGTCGTCGCCCTGTATCGCCGCACGTTGGCCGAAAGTGGGCTTGAATCTGCCGCCTGGGGGCACATCGGTAACAACCATCTGCATGTGAACATCCTGCCGCGCGATGCGCAGGATTACCGCCGCGGCGGAGAACTCTTTGCCCAGTGGGCTTCCGAGGTCACGGCCATGGGCGGCGCCGTCTCGGCCGAACACGGCGTCGGCAAGATCAAGGCGGGCTTCTTGGAGACGATGTACGGTCACGAGGCCATGGTCGAGTCGGGGCGGCTCAAGCTCCAGCTCGATCCTGCCGGGCAGCTGGGTCGCGGTAACCTGTTTTCGGAGAAGCTCTTGGATGAGCTCGTCCAGAAAGGGGACGCGTGAAGATGAGCGATTTCCATATGGTGGTGTGCGTCAAGGCGGTGCCGGGCAGCACCGAGGTCAAGATGGACCCCAAGACCAATACCATCGTGCGCGATGGCAAGCAGGCGGTTATTAATCCCTTTGACGCAAGCGCTTTGGAATGCGCGCTGGCGCTGAAGGACGACTTTATCGGCTTTGGCATGGACGTGCGCGTAACGGTGGTGTCGATGGGCATTCCCGCGACCGAATCGCTCTTGCGCGACTGCATCGCCCGAGGCGCCGATGACGCACTGCTGCTAACCGATCGCGCCTTTGCAGGTGCCGATACCCTGGCAACCACCTATGCCCTCAAGTGCGGCATCGAGGCGCTCGACGAGGACTTTGACCTGCTCATCTGCGGCAAGATGGCGGTGGACGGCGATACAGCCCAGATTGGACCCGAGCTTGCCGGTGCTTTTGAGATTCCCTGCGTGACCGACGTGAGCTGCGTGCAGAGCGCGGGCTTTACGACCTGTGGCTCACTGGCGCTTGTTCACGGCTGCGATGCCGGCGAGGAGACGGTCTATCTTGAGATGCCGTGCGCGATGACGACTGCCAAGGAGATTGGCCAACTGCGCATGCCGAGCATTGCCGGCATTCGTGCGGCCGAGGAGGCGGACGTGCGCGTGGTCAACGCTGCCGACGTGAACGCCGACCCCGCGCGCTGCGGCCTTGCCGGCTCGCCGACACAGGTCGTGCGATCGTTTGTGCCCGACCGCGACCAAACGTGCGAGGCCGTTGAGGGCACGGCGTCCGAGCAGGCGGCAAAACTTGCCAAGATTATCGAGGGGATGGCATAGATGAGCGGACTGATTATCGATAGCGAAGCCTGTATCGGCTGCGGTCGCTGCGTTCGCGCCTGTGCCTCGGGCGGCATCGTAGTGGAAGGCGAGCGGCCCAACCGTTGTGCCCGCGTAACCGACGGCTGCATTCTATGCGGTGGGTGCGTCGATGCCTGCCCCGTCAACGCTATCTCGATCGAGCGTGACGAGGCCGCTGGTGCGGTGGACCTTGATGCATATCGAGACATTTGGGTATTCGCGCAGACCGACGAGCACGATACGGTGAATCCCGTTGCCTATGAGCTCATGGGCAAGGGTCGCGAGCTTGCCGATGCTCGCGGCTGCCGTCTGGTGACGCTGGTCGGTATGGGCCCCGAGGGTTCTCTCGGTGACCTGGAGCATCTGGTTTGCGCCGGTGCAGACGAGGTCCTGGTCTGTCGCGACGAGCGTCTGCGCCAGAACGATGCGGAGGTCTACGCCCGGCTGATCTGCGATTTGGTGGCAGAGCGCAAGCCCGAGGCCATTCTGTACGGCGCGACCGCCTTTGGCCGCGAACTGGCACCCGGCGTTGCCGTGCGTTTGCAGACGGGCCTTACGGCTGACTGCACCGTACTTTCGATGGATACGGAGACGGGGTTGCTGCAACAGACGCGTCCGGCGTTTGGCGGCAACCTGATGGCCACCATCGTCTGCCCCAATCATCGTCCCCAGATGGCAACGGTGCGTCCCGGCATCTTTAAGGCGCCCGACTATGACTACGGCCGCTCCGGCACGATCACCCAGATATCACTTGCGGATGATGCGAAGGCTCGTGTCGAGATCTCGATTCCCGCCGAGGAGTGGGGGCAGCAGGCTTCGATCGCCGATACCGAGCGCCTGGTCGTGGTGGGTCGCGGCATTGGTTCCAAGAAAAACCTGCCGCTGATGCGAAGGCTCGCCGAGGCTCTGGGAGCCGAGCTTGGCTGCACGCGACCTGTCGTGGAGGCCGGCTGGTTGGAGTATCGCCATCAGATCGGCCAGACGGGCGTATCGGTTTCGCCCAAGCTTCTCGTGAGCATCGGTGTTTCGGGCGCCATCCAGCATCTTGCCGGCATCGGTGGGGCGGAGTGCATTATCGCCATCAACGAGGACCCGGATGCCCCCATCTTTGGTGCTGCCCAGTACAAGGTTGTCGGTGATGCCGTCGAGGTCGTCGAGGAGCTGCTGGCCCAGCTTGAGCGCTAGGCGCGCGCCAGCCAGCCGCGCATCTCGTCCTTAAGACGGCTCCAGGTTGCCTGTGTGGCGGGGTCGGTAAAGGGCTGTGTAATACCAAAGGGCGCGTCGAGTAGGCGGTAGATATCGCCCTGTTCGCGCGCCAGCGCGCGGCTCGCTGGATAGACGAGCTCAAACATAAAGCAGATGAGCCCCACCAGGTAGTCGGCGGCCTCGTCGCGTTCGTCGCGTGCAACGCAGCGGTGCTCGTCAAAGGCGGCAAGTGTCGTCGCCGAGAAGTGGCTGGCAAGAAACGTATCCTCATTCACTTTGAGGATGGTATCGACGGTGCTATCGGCGATGGTGCGCATAATGTCGATCTTGTCGCCATCGCGTACGATGTCGCAGAAGCACCGTGTACGCTCGTCGAGTTGTGCCGGCAGACGAAAGTCGCTGTGATAGGCAATGCTAGCTCGGATGAGTTCGTCGTGCTCGTCGGTCTCAATAAAATCTCGGATGCTTGTTGTGGCAGGTGCGTCGGCGGGGTTTTCGCCAAAGAGAACCTCGACGCCCAACGCCGCATGGCTCATGCTCTCGGCATCCTTAAACGTGTCCCAGCATCGCAGCTGCTCAAAGCGGCCCATATCGTGCAGCAGGCCGCAAAGCCATGCCAGGTCAATGTCCTGCGGCGACCAGCCCTGTTCGCGTGCCACGGCATCGCATGCCTCGGCAACGTGGTACGTATGCTCGATTTTGAGTGCGATGCGCGGATTGGCGGCATCGTAAGCATCGGTATAGCGTTTGAAGGCCGCGGTCGCCCGGCCCCGATCGATAGCTGTCATAATGACTTCCTAAAAAGCTGTGTCTTTCGATCCGGTGGCAATTGTAGGTGAACTCGGTTGCTGTCGGGCGATGATTCTGCCGTGTCGTTGCCTGACCCAACGAATCGAATTTCTCACCGAGCCGGTCTGCTTCTTCTGGTACCATGGTCAAACTTTACTGTAGCAAAGTGTGACGTGGGCTTTTGTTCCGCGTCAGCGGAAATGGGGGTTTCATGGCACAGGAAGCGACCGCCAACGAGCAAAAGAAATTCAAGGTACCGCGTATCCCGGGCGACATCATGATCTATCCCATGATCGTTGGCCTTTTGCTCAACACCTTCTGTCCGCAGGTCTTTGAGATCGGCGGCTTCTTTACGGCTGCCTGCCGCGGCGGTTCCAACACCATCGTTGCCGCGATTCTGCTTTTTGTGGGTGCCGGCATCAGCTTTAAGTCCACGCCGGGCGCTATCAAGACCGGCATCGTCGTACTGATCCCCAAGCTTGTTGTTGCGGCGGCCCTTGGCTTGGGTGTGGCATATTTCTTTAACGACAACTTCCTGGGCCTGAGCTCCGTGTCTATCATCGGCGGCATCACGTTTTGCAACATGGCGCTCTATACGGGCATCATGGGCGAGTTCGGCGATGAGTCCGAGCAGGGCGCCGTCGGTATCCTGTTCTTTACGGCCGGCCCCGCCGTCACGATGATCATCCTCGGTGTCTCGGGTCTCGCCAACATCCCCGTCGGCACCATCGTCGGCTCCATCCTGCCGCTTGTCATCGGCATGGTTCTGGGCAACCTCTTCCCGTTCATCAAGAACCTGCTGGTCCCCGGTGCCAATCCCGCGATTGCTGTCATCGGTTTTCAGCTCGGTGCGTCCATGAGCCTTTCGAGCTTTATCACCGGCGGCATTTCGGGCATCCTGCTGGGCCTCATCACACTCTTTATCGTCGGCCCTATCACCTTTGCGTTCGAGCGCCTGTGCGGTGGTAACGGCAAGGCGGCCGTTGCCTGCTCCACTATCGCCGGCACGGCTATGACCACGCCGGTCGCCCTCGCCGAGGTCGCTCCGCGCTATGCCGAGCTTGCGCCCACCGCGTATGCGCAGATCGCCACCGCCGTCATCATCACGGCAATCATGGCCCCGATTCTGACCGGCTGGGTCGATAAGAAGTTCTGCCACGGCAAAGAGGATCTGTCGGTCGAAGGCGTCGAGGCTATTGAGGAGGCCGTCGCGACCGATATCGACGGCGAGTAATCGTCGACGCGAGTCGATCAAGCCGGCGTGTGCAATTCGCGCCGTATGAGCGCCCGAACGGTGACTGTTCTGCAGCAACGTTCGGGCGCTCTGCTATTATTCCCCTTACCCCTGCGGAGTAAGGGGCGTTTATTGCCCAGACACGAATCGGGCGATTCTGACCACTTGGATATTGAGGGGATGGCGTCTAGTGGTTAAGGCACTCAAGATCGAGATATTCCTGCTATGCATGATTGTTCTTATCGGGCTTGCCGCGCGAAGTCGCCACTCCTTGTTCTCGAGTACCCAGCAGTTATTGTTTAGTACGCTCGGCTACACCTCTGCCGCGTACATGTTATTCGATATAATCTGGACGCTTTCGGACGGTGTGGGCGGCACGCTGGGCATTGCTGCCAACTGGATTTCCAACGCGGTTTCGTTTTCGCTCTTTGCCGCCGCGTGCCTCATTTGGTTTATCTATTCCGAGACGGTGCAGGGTTCTCGCCTTTTGACCGCGCGCTATAGGATGGCGTTTGTAACGCTGCCTGCGGTGCTGGTAGTCGTACTGGCTTTTACTAGCTACTGGACGCATGCCCTGTTCTATATCGATGCGCAGGGCGCGTATCGTCGCGGTTTTGTCTATATGATCCAGCCCATCGTCAGCTAATGCTACGTTATATATACGTCCCTGCATGCGTTTATACAATCTTGCAAGGTCGAGAGCCTACAAAAGAAGGCCATCTATCAAACCTTGGCATTTTTCGCCATTCCGGCCTTGGTGGCCGGTGTCTTTCAGGTCTTTTATTCGGGTCCCTGCCTTAGTGTCGGCATCATGTTAAGTATGTTGCAGCTCTACATTGTTTGTCAGGAGCAGCTGATCTCGACCGACCCGTTGACTGGCCTTAACAATCGCAACCGTTTTGAGACCTATATGCTGTCGCTGTTCTCGGGTGCTGATCAGGCCGATGATGTGTATCTGCTTATGATGGACGCCGACGGCTTTAAGCTGATTAACGATCGCTATGGACATGTGGAGGGCGACCATGCTCTCCAGGTCATATCTGCTACGCTCAAAGAGGTCTGCTCGGCGTCTGGTGGTTTTATCGCACGTTATGGCGGCGATGAGTTCGTGGTGCTCCAGAAGGCTGCGGCGGAACAGGACATCATAGACCTGTGTTCGGCGATTAACGACGAGCTCGCTCGTGCCGAGGTGCCGTATGCATTGCGGATGTCCATCGGTTACGCGCGGGTCGGCGATAGTGTTGATACCTGGCAAGACTTACTTCGCGCTGCCGATGCGGAGCTCTACCGCGTCAAGGCCGAGAAAAAGAAAGCCGGCGTCCAGATACGCTAGAAAAAAGGGGCGCACGCTTGTGTGCGTGGCGGCCCTCAGCTCACCGATGTGCTCCATTAAGCTAAAGTACATGAATCCCCTCTGCTAAATAAGGGCAGTTCGTTAAGCTTTTTTGGGTTTGTTGACGATGATGATGCCGCCGCAGACCAACAGCAGGGCAACGATGACGGTAACAGGGTTCGTGCCAGCACCCTCGCCGAGCAGCAGCGCGCTCAGCAGCACACCAAAGACGGGGTTCATAAACCCAAAGACCGAGACGCGGCTGACGGGGTTGACGGCAAGCAGGCGCGACCACAACGAGTAGGCGACCGCGGAGATAAGCGCCATGTAGATGATGAGCGCGATGGCGGGGGCAATCGCCGTGGGGGAGAGCGCGCCACCCATCAAAAAGCCGATGGCGGTGAGGACCAGGCCGCCGACCAAGAACTGCCAGCCGGCGAGCAAGACGCCGTCATGCTCGCGCGAGAAGATGCCAATGAGGCAGGTCGATAAGGCGCCCGCAACGGTGGAAGCCAAGATAAATCCCTCGCCGTCGAGTGTAAAGCCAAAGGTGCCGTCCGCGCCCGAAAGGTTGACGAGCGCGACGCCGGCAAAGCCCAGTACGCAGCCGAGCACCTTGGCCGTATTGAGCTTCTCGGTGCGAAACGCCAGAGCGGCAAAGAGGATGGCTAGGAAGTTGGCGCTGGCCTCGATGATGGAGCTCGACATAGCGCTTGCACGGGAGAGACCAAGGTAGAAAAAGAAGTACTGGCCGATGGTCTGGAAGAGCGACAAGATGCAGATGGGCTTGATATCACGCGCTTGCGGAACGAGCGGTCGGTGCTGGACCACGCTCATGCCAATAATGACCAGCATGCCGGCAAGGGTGAAGCGCAGACCCGCGAAGAGCAGCTGCGAGGCGCTGTCGTGCACGGGAATGCCAAAGAGGCCGTAGCCGATCTTGATGCAGGGGAAGGCGGAGCCCCAGAGCGCGCAGCAAACGAGACAGCCCAGGATGAGTCCGGGCAGGGTGGCGAGATACGGCTTGCGGCTTTCCATGATGTCCTTCCTGTATGCGCGAAGCAAAAAAGAACCCGCCACCGGATGCGTCGGTGGCGGGTGATGTTACCCGAAGGGATTGTACCCGATGGGGAAGGTTTAGGCGAAGTAGGCTACGCCGCTCTCAAAGATTGGCATGAACTTGTCGCCGGGGACATGCTCGGGCACGTTGCGGTACAGGTTGTCGCCGCGACGCTCGGCATGACCCATCTTGCCCAGGACGCGGCCGTCGGGGCTCGTGATGCCCTCGATGGCGAGTGCGGAGCCGTTGGGGTTGACGGAAAGGTCCATGCTGGGCTTACCGTCCTCGCCCACGTACTGCGTGGCGACCTGGCCGTTGGCGATCAGCTGGGCGAGCACCTCGTCGTTGGCGACAAAGCGGCCCTCGCCGTGGCTGATGGCGACGGTGTAGGGGTCGTCCAGGCTGCACTGCGACAGCCACGGGGACAGATTGGACGAGATGCGGGTGCGCACCAGGCGGCTCTGGTGGCGACCGATGGTGTTGAACGTCAGCGTGGGCGCATCGGGCGTGGCGTCGACGATGTCACCGTAGGGCACCAGGCCGAGCTTGACCAGAGCCTGGAAGCCGTTGCAGATGCCCAGCATCAGGCCATCGCGGGCCTGGAGCAGGTCGCGGACTGCCTCGGTGACCTCGGGAGCGCGGAAGAACGCCGTGATGAACTTGGCGGAGCCGTCGGGCTCGTCACCGCCCGAGAAGCCGCCGGGGATCATGACGATCTGGCTTGCACGGATGCGGCGGGCAAGCTCGTGGGTGCTCTCGGCGACGGCCTCGGGCGTGAGGTTGTTGATCACGAAGGTGTCGGCCTCGGCACCGGCGGCACGGAAGGCGCGGGCGCTGTCGTACTCGCAGTTGTTGCCGGGGAACACGGGGATGATCACGCGCGGGCGGGCGATCTTGGCGCCGCCGTACACGTGAATGTCCTTGGCGCGGAAGTCGATGGTCTCGACCTCGGGGGTCTCGCCGGCGCTGCGGTAGGCAAAGACGCCCTCGATGCCGCTTTCCCAGGCTTCCTGGAGCTCGGCGAGCTCGATGACCTCGGAGCCGGTGTCGATGACATAGCCCTCGACGGTGGTACCTAGGGGCTCGACGACAACGCCGTCGGCGACCTCGGGCAGCTCGGCGTCCTCGGCGAGCTCGACGATAAAGCTGCCGTAGAGCGGGGTGAAGAGGCTCTCCACGTCTACGTCCTCGGCAAGCTCGATACCGATCTGGTTACCGACGCACATCTTAAAGAGGCTCTCGGCGCCGCAGCCGTAGCCGGGCGTGGAGATGGCCAGGGCGTTGCCGGTAGCAGTGAGCGCCTCGACGGCGTCAAACGCGGCGAGCAGCTGCTGGGCGTCGGGGCGGTAGTCCTCGCCGTAGGTGGCGGGGGCGATGCGGACGACGCGGTGCGTCAGACCCTTGAACTCAGGGGAGACGGCGCGCGCCGCGCGGCCCACGGCCACAGCGAAGCTGATCAGAGTCGGCGGAACGTTGAGCTCGCCGGCCTCGTCCTCAAACGAGCCGCTCATGGAATCCTTGCCACCGATGGCGCCGGCACCCAGGTCGACTTGGGCCATGAGAGCGCCCAGGACGGCTGCCGTGGGCTTGCCCCAGCGCTCGGCCTCGGTGCGCAGACGCTCGAAGTACTCCTGGAAGGAGAGATAGGCGCGCTTGTGCTCAAAGCCGGCAGCCACGAGCTTGGCGATGGACTCGACCACGGACAGGTAGGCGCCAGCAAACTGGTCGGCTTCCATCAGGTAGGGGTTGAAGCCCCATGCCATGGCGCTTGCCGTGGTGGTCTCGCCGTCCACGGGGAACTTGGCGACCATGGCCGAGCTCGGGGTGAGCTGCGTCTTGCCGCCAAAGGGCATAAGCACGGTTGCGGCACCGATGGTGGAGTCGAAGCGCTCGGAAAGGCCCTTGTTGGAGGCAACGTTGAGGTCAGTGACAAGCGAGGTCATGCGCTCGGCAAGCGTGGTGCCGGCCCAGCTGGGCTGCCACACGCTGCGGGCGCACACGTGGGCGACCTGGTGCTTGGGCGCGCCGTTGGAGTTAAGGAACTCGCGGGATAGGTCGACGATGGCGACACCGTTCCAGGCCATACGCATGCGCGGCTCGGCGGTAACCTCGGCGATAACGGTCGCCTCCAGGTTCTCCTCGGCGGCGTAGCCCATGAACTCCTCGACGTCACCGTCGGCGACGGCGCAGGCCATACGCTCCTGGGACTCGGAAATGGCGAGCTCGGTGCCGTCCAGGCCGTCGTACTTCTTGGTCACGGTGTCCAGGTCCACGTACAAACCGTCGGCAAGTTCGCCCACGGCGACCGAGACGCCGCCAGCGCCAAAGTCGTTGCAGCGCTTGATCAGACGGCAGGCGTCGCCGCGGCGGAACAGACGCTGCAGCTTGCGCTCGACCGGGGCGTTGCCCTTCTGGACCTCGGCGCCCGAGGTCTCGATGGACTCGGTGTTCTGGGTCTTGGAGGAGCCGGTGGCACCGCCGATGCCGTCACGGCCGGTGCGGCCGCCCAGCAGGATGATCTTGTCGGTGGGGGCGGGGCGCTCGCGGCGCACGTGGTTTGCCGGGGTAGCGCCCACGACGGCGCCGACCTCCATGCGCTTGGCCACGTAGCCGGGGTGATAGAGCTCGTTGACCTGGCCGGTGGCAAGGCCGATCTGGTTGCCGTAGCTGGAGTAGCCGGCGGCGGCGGTGGTTACGAGCTTGCGCTGCGGCAGCTTGCCCTCGAGCGTCTCGGAAACCGGGACGGTGGGGTCGCCGGCGCCGGTGACACGCATGGCCTGGTACACGTAGCTGCGGCCCGAGAGCGGGTCGCGGATGGCGCCGCCCACGCAGGTGGCGGCACCGCCGAAGGGCTCGATCTCGGTCGGGTGGTTGTGGGTCTCGTTCTTAAACAGGAACAGCCAGTCCTGGTCCTCGCCGTCGACATCGACCTTCACCTTGACGGTGCAGGCGTTGATCTCCTCGGACTCGTCGACATCGGCCATGACGCCGGTCTTCTTAAGGTACTTGGCGCCGATGGTGCCCATGTCCATGAGGCAGACGGGCTTGGCGTCGCGACCGAGCTCGTGGCGCATCTCCATGTAGCGGTCGAAGGCCTGCTGCACCACGGCGTCGTCGATCGTCACGTCATCCAGGACGGTGCCGAAGGTGGTGTGGCGGCAGTGATCGGACCAGTAGGTGTCGATCACGCGGATCTCGGTGATGGTGGGGTCGCGATCCTCATCGCGGAAGTACTGCTGGCAGAAGGCGATGTCCGCTTCGTCCATGGCAAGACCGCGCTCGGAAATAAAGGCGGCGAGGCCGGCCTCATCGAGCTCGCGGAAGCCGTCGAGCACCTCGACGGGCTGGGGCTCGGGGGTCTCCATGTACAGCGTCTCGGGCAGGTCGAGCGAGGCGATGCGCGCCTCGACGGGGTTCACCACGTAGTGCTTGATGGCCTCGATGGCGGCTTCGTCCAGAGCGCCCGAGATCATATAGACCTTGGCGGAGCGCACGGCGGGGCGCTCGCCCTGGCTGATGAGCTGCACGCACTCGCTGGCGGAGTCGGCGCGCTGGTCAAACTGGCCAGGCAGGAATTCGACGGCAAAGACGGCGCCATCGCTTGCGGGGAGCTCGTCGTAGGTCACATCGACCTGGGGCTCGCTAAAGACGGTCGGCACGCAGGAGCGGAAAAGCTCCTCGTCGATGCCCTCGACGTCGTAGCGGTTGATGATCCTCAGGGCCTCGATGCCCTTGATGCCGAGAATCTCGGTCAGCTCGCCCTTGAGCTGCTGAGCCTCGACGTCGAACCCGGGTTTCTTCTCCACGTAGATACGAGAGACCATTGGTTCCTGCCTTCCTGATCGGTTGGGCGTACGGTACGGTATGCGGCAGCGGTCGGTTTGCGGGGTCTGCCCTGCGGTCGCCTTGAGCCACATGTTTGTAAACCTCACTATGATACGACAGCTCGCGGCGCGTTGAGGACGGCGAGGGTGCTACAGTGAAGCGCAAACAAGAGAAAGGCATCACATGGCATTCGTTTCACTCGCCATCATCGCGCTCGTGGCCTTTGCAAGCCCCTTCATCGCCTCGGCGATTCCCGGAAAACCCGTTCCCGAGACGGTCTTTTTGCTCGTGTTCGGTGCGGTGCTGGGACCCCATATGCTCGGCGTCATCCATGTGGATGCTGAGGTCTCGCTCGTGTCAGAGCTCGGTCTGGCATTTTTGTTCCTGCTTGCCGGCTTTGAGATCGATCCCAAGAGCATCACGGGCGTCGAGGGGCGCTACGGCTTGGCGACGTGGGTCGTCACGTTTGGTATCGCCTGGCTTGCCGTGCGCTTTACTCCGTGGTTCTCGGTCAGCCATTTCGACGGTATCGCCGTGACGCTTGCCCTCACTTCGACGGCGCTCGGCACGCTCGTGCCCATCATGCGTGAGCGCTCGCTCACCGGCACGCGCGTGGGCGACTCGATTCTTGCGTATGGCACCTGGGGTGAGCTCGGCCCCGTGCTCGCCATGTCGGTGCTGCTGTCTGCCCGCACCGGCATCCAGACGCTTGTAATCCTTGGCTTGTTTGCGGTGGTCTGCGTGTTGCTGGCCGTGGTCCCAAGCCGCTCCAAGCGCGTCGGCAGCCGCTTCTTTGCGTTTGTCGAGGAACGCGCCGATACCACGTCGCAGACCTTCGTGCGCCTGACGGTGCTCATCCTGGTCACGCTCGTGGCATTCTCCGCCGTCTTTGACCTCGACATCGTGTTGGGTTCTTTTGCCGCCGGCTTTGTCCTGCGCTATATCATCCCCGAGGGCAACCATACGCTCGAGACTAAGCTCGACGGCCTGGCCTACGGCTTTTTGATCCCGGTGTTCTTCACCGTATCGGGCGCAAAGATCGACCTGACGGCCGTGGCGTCGCGTCCGGGCTTGCTCGCGGGCTTTATCGTGGCGTTGCTGATTATTCGTGCCGTGCCCATCCTCATCTCTATGGGCATTTGTCCTGCGACGCGCGATGTGTCGGCGTATGGTCGCATTACCGTGGCCCTGTACTGCACCACGGCGCTTCCGATCATCGTTGCCGTGACGAGCGTTGCCGTCAACGCGGGCGCGCTGTCGCAAGATATTGCGTCGGTCATGGTTGCCGCCGGTGCCATCACGGTGTTCTTGATGCCGCTGCTCGCGCAGCTCTTCTACCGCGTGGTCGACGCCGCACCGGTCGCTGCTGTGGCAGAGGTTGCCGAGCATCCATCCGATGCGCTTGACATCTTGCGCGCCCATCACGATTTGGCGAGCCTGCTCGCACGCGAGCACGAGCTGCTGACCTCGCATGGACATGGTCGCGTATTCGAGGGCCTGCCTACGCTCGATACGATTGCCGAGCGTCTTTCCGCCGAGGCGGCGAGCGGCCACATCGATGCCCGCATCGTGGACGCGGCGCATCTTCTTGCCGATAAGACCTATGGTGATGAGGTTGACCCGTCCGAGCTGACTCCGCGTGAGCGCCGCCGCCTGGAGCGCGCCAAGCTCGCCGTGCACGAATACCGCCGCCGCATGCTGGAGCTCTACGCGCGCGATGAAGCCCAGGACGACGACGGTAAGTAGTAAGGAATGCCGGGATACGGGTTCCGTCCAAATAATAGAAGGCGCGCTGCCTGCGGTTGATGCAGGCAGCGCGCTTTTTGCGTTGAGCTCCGTTGAGGTTCGAAGTCGTGGCTTGCGACCTTTAGGAGCGGGCGGCTCCGTCGACGGGGAGTACGGCGCCCGTGACATAAGAGGACATGTCGCTCGCCAGGTAGACGAAGGCGTTGGCGACGTCCTCGGGCTCGCCCATGCGGCCGAGCGGAATTGTGGCGATGATGGGCTTGATGACCTCTTCGGGCAGGTTGGCGACCATATCGGTCTTGGTCACGCCGGGAGCGACGGCGTTGACGCGAATGCCCATAGGGGCGAGCTCGCGCGAGAGCGACTGAACCATGCCGTTGACGGCGAACTTGGACGTGGGATAGCCAACGCCGGAGGGCTGACCGTACTTGGCGACCATCGAGCTCGTGGTGGTGATGGTGCCGCCGTGACCGGCCTCGGTCATGATCTTGGCAGCGGCCTGGTGGCCGTTAAAGACGGCGACGACGTTGAGGTCCATGACCTTGGCGAACTCTTCGGCCGTGTACTCCAGAAGTGGCGAGCGCTGGGAGATGCCGGCGTTGTTGACGACCGTGTCCAGGCCGCCCATGTCGGCGGCTGCTTGAGTAAAGGCCTCAGTTACAGCCTCGAGCGAGGTGAGGTCACAGGAACGGCCCCAGATATTTGCCTCGGGATAGGTTGCGGTCAGCTTCTCGACGGCGGCATCGGCGGTCTCCTGGCGAGAGCCAAAAACGGTGACGGCGGCGCCCTCCTCAATAAAACGGCAGGCGATGGCATAGCCGATGCCGCGCGTGCCTCCGGTGATGATTGCTTTCTTACCCTCGAGCAACATGGTGCCTCCATTCTTCGGTGGTGTGGACATACGCAGCACAGCATAGTGGCGGCCCAAAACGGGCATGTTCGCTTATCGGTGAACGGTACCCCCGGTTGTCAGCGAGCGGTCAAGTTGTTCAAACGTTGGCCGCGCTCATGCGCCCCGAGCGCGCAAGTAAAAAGACTCCCGTCCAAGACCGGACGGGAGCCCTTCAAACATATATGTCGTATGGCGAGAGCCGGACTAGTTGGCCATAACGCCTTCGGTCCAGGCCTCGACGTCCTCGATACGCAGGACGTTGGCGACCTCGGCCACGCAGTCGACGCCTGCAAGCTCGGCGGCGGCAGCCTGGACGTCCTTCTCGAGCGCGCGGTGCGTCAGGAAGATGACCGAGCAGGTGTCGGTGACTCCCGACTTGCCATCCTCGACTTGATTGATGAGCGAGATCGAGATGTTGTGCTTGGCGAAGATATCGACCGTCTCGGACAGGGCGCCCACGCGGTCGGCAACCTTCAGGCGCACATAGTACTTGGTCTGGAGCTCGTCCATGGGCTTAAAGGCGAGGTTGTGGCCGTAGGGCTCGATCTCGGGCAGCGGTGCCACGCCGCGGCTGATCTGCTCGGACAGCGACAGGATATCGCCCACGACGGCGCTCGCGGTGGGGAAGGAGCCTGCGCCGGCACCGTAGAACATGGTCTCGCCCACAGCATCGCCCACCACGTAGACGGCGTTCATGGCGCCGTTGACCTTGGCGAGCATGTGGTCGGCAGGGATCAGCGTGGGGTGCACGCGGACGTCGACGCCGGCATCGGTGTTGCGGGCGATGCCGAGCAGCTTAATGGTGTAGCCGAGCTCGCGGGCCTGGGCGATGTCCTCGGCGCCGATGGTACGGATGCCCTGCTGGTACACATCGTCGGTGGTAACGCGGGTGCCAAAGCCGATGGAGGCGAGGATTGCCGTCTTGCTGGCGGCATCGAAGCCGTCGACGTCGGCGGACGGGTCGGCCTCGGCATAGCCCTTGGCCTGCGCGTCGGCAAGCACGTCGGCGTAATCGGCGCCCTCGGCGTCCATGCGCGACAGGATATAGTTGGTGGTACCGTTGAGAATGCCGGCGATGGTCAGGATTTTGTTGCCTACCAGGTCGTGCTCGAGCGTGCTCACGATGGGGATGCCGCCGCCGCAGCTGGCCTCGCACTTAATCTGCACGCCGCATGCGCGCGCTTTCTCGGCAAGTGTCTCGACGTGACGGCCCAGCAGGGCCTTGTTGGCAGAGACGACGTGCTTGCCGTGCTCAAAGGCAGTGGTGAAGATCTCGGTCGCGGGGTGCTCGCCGCCGATGAGCTCGACGACGATATCGACGGCGGGGTCGGTGACGACATCGTGCCAGTCGCTCGTAAAGGCCTCACGCTCAATACCAGCTGCCTCGGCCTGCTCCCAGGCAAGCGCGCAGGCGCGGGTCAGCTTAAGGTCGATGCCGTAGGCTGCCAGATACTCATCGTGGTGGCTCTTGATCAGACGGGCCACGCCGCCGCCGACGGTTCCCAGACCGATCAGGCCGACGTTCACGGTGCGCAGGGGTTCGCTCATAGATAGCTCCTTCGTGCATCTGTATGGATGATTGACCAGTTAAGGTTGAGTGCATTCTAGCGTGAACCGAGGGTGCGTGCTCGCCAGGCAACAGGAGTCGCACAAAACGGCACCCCCGAAACGCTGCGGAAACATTGGAAACATGCTCGCTACAAACGGAACTTCGTAACAAACTGTCAACGTTTGCGCCATAAGGCTTGCCCTGTGCGACTGGGGCATGCAGGCGCTCGTCGGCGTGGAACGACGAGGGCCAGGTCGAGAAGCCCGCTACGGCCTATGTGATTCAGGACGGCAAGTACATCGCCGCCTAGGTGCGCACAAAACGCGAGCGGTGAGGCCGTTTTAATCAGGGCAGGGACGCATGTAACAGAATGGAAACATTACTTTCACGCAATAAAGTGGCTAAACTGCATAAACCGACAGAAATACGCATGAATATGGATAAATGGACAAAACAAAAGAAAAGTTGAAATAATCGCCACTTTTCTCAACTAAAGCGTCTACTATTTTGCGAACGCCGAACACGGCGAAGGATGGCCTGTCGGGTAACCGAAACCCGACGAGATTTGAGAGGAGAGCCGCATGTCGAGCCTCACCGGTAAGTCATTGAACCCTGTTATGAATCGCAGGAGCGTTATCGCGAGCGCAGCAGGTCTGGGGGCGATGTCCATTCTAGCTGGCTGCTCCTCCAACGGCGGCGACAGCGGTTCCGCTTCGGGCGACGCTTCGTTTAAGATCGGCACCATCGGCCCGCTGACCGGCGCCAACGCGTCCTACGGCAAGTCCGTTACCCAGGGTGTCGAGCTTGGCTGCAAGGATTTCTCGACCAAGGAGCTGCCGCTTGCCAGCAAGGCCGAGGATGACCAGGCCGATGGCGAGAAGGCCGTCAACGCCTTCAACACCCTGCTCGACTGGGGCATGCAGGCCCTCGTCGGTCCGACCACCACGGGTGCGTCGGTTGCCGTTGCCGCAGAGTGCGGTAACGACCCCAAGACGTTCATGATCACCCCGTCCGCGTCCTCCGAGGATGTCACTGACGGCAAGGATTGCGTCTTCCAGGTTTGCTTCACCGACCCCAACCAGGGTGTCAATGCTGCCAAGTTCCTGGCGCAGAAGTATGCGGACGAGAAGTTCGTGCTGTTCTATAACTCCGGCGACGCCTATTCTTCGGGCATCGCAGATTCCTTTAAGGCCCAGGCCGCTGAGTCCAAGCTCGAGATTGTCGACGAGGAGACCTTTAAGGACGACTCCGCCACGAGCTTTACCAACCAGCTGACCAAGGCCAAGCAGGCCGGCGCCACCATGATCTTTGCGCCGATCTACTACACGCCGGCGTCCGTCCTGCTCAAGAACGCCAAGGACATGGGCTACGACGTCAAGATGATGGGCTGCGACGGCATGGACGGCATCCTGGGCGTTGAGGGCTTCGATACCTCTCTTGCCGAGGGTCTGCTGCTCATGACCCCGTTCTCCGCCGACGACGAGAAGAACGCCGACTTCGTCAACGCTTACAAGGATAAGTACGGCGATACTCCCGACCAGTTTGCCGCCGACGCCTACGACGGCGTGCACGCGGTGGCCGAGGCCGTCAAGGAGGCCGGTCTTGGTGTCGACGCCGATCCGACCGAGGTCGCCGAGAAACTGTCGAAGGCTATGCTCAAGATTACCGTTGACGGTCTGACCGGCAAGCTCACCTGGAACGATAAGGGTCAGGTCCAGAAGGAGCCCACGGCGTACGTCATCACCGACGGCAAGTACGTACAGGCCTAATAGGCCGCCTTACATAGAGCGGTTTTGATCCCAAGCAGGGGAGGTTTTGGCCTTCCCTGCTTGCTTGGTATCTAGGGACGATGTAACGTCCCTGTTTCATACATCAACTGGAAACCTATTCGAAAGGGGGATGTGGAACATGACGGTCTTTATCCAATACCTGGTCAACGGCCTGTCCATGGGCAGCGTCTACGCCATCATCGCGTTGGGCTACACCATGGTCTACGGTATCGCCAAGATGCTGAACTTCGCTCACGGCGATGTCATCATGGTCGGTGCCTATGTCTCGTTCTGCGCCACGTCGTATCTCGGCCTCCCGGGCTGGGCATCTGTAGTTCTCTCTTGTGTGGTCTGTACCGTTCTCGGTGTTCTCATCGAGGGTCTGGCCTATAAGCCGCTGCGCCAAGCAGGCCCGCTGGCCGTTCTGATCACGGCTATCGGCGTGTCTTACTTCCTGCAGAACGCCGCGCAGCTTCTGTGGGGCGCCACGCCCAAGAACTTCACTTCGCTCGTCACCTTCCAGGTGCCGGAGTTCTTGGCCAAGTTCAACGTAAGCGCCGTCTCGCTCGTCACCATCGTCGCCTGCCTGGTTATCATGGCCGGCCTGATGTTCTTTACAGGTAAGACCAAGATGGGCAAAGCCATGCGCGCCGTGTCCGAGGACAAGGCCGCCGCTCAGCTCATGGGCATCAACGTCAACCGCACCATCTCGATGACGTTCGCCATCGGCTCTGCCCTTGCCGCCATCGCCGGCGTGCTGCTGTGCTCCTATTCGCCGGTGCTGCAGCCCACGACGGGTGCCATGCCTGGCATCAAGGCCTTCGACGCCGCCGTCTTCGGTGGCATCGGCTCCATCCCCGGTGCCTTTGTCGGTGGCATTCTCATCGGCATCATCGAGGCAATGGCACAGGCCTACATTTCCACGAGCCTTGCCAACTCCATCGTTTTTGGTGTTCTGATCATCGTCCTGCTCGTCAAGCCTGCCGGCCTCTTGGGCAAGTACGTCCCCGAGAAGGTGTAGGTGAGCGTTATGAAGTTCCTTAAAGACAAGCAGACGCGTCACGACTTTGTCACGTATGCCATGTGCATCGTGGCCTTCGCCATCGTGTTCTTTATGCAGTCCAACCACATGATCCCGCGCATGATCGCCGGTCAGCTGGTTCCCATTACGGCCTACATCGTCATGGCCATCTCGCTTAACCTCGTTGTCGGTATCGCGGGCGACCTGTCGCTGGGCCACGCGGGCTTTATGAGTGTCGGTGCCTACACGGGTATCGTCACCGCGGTCGCCCTCGAGAGCGCCGTTCCCTCCGATCCGGTGCGCCTTATCATCAGCATCGTGGTCGGCGCTATCGCCGCAGCCATCCTGGGCTTCTTGATCGGCATTCCGGTCCTTCGCCTGAGTGGCGACTACCTGGCCATCGTGACGCTGGCCTTTGGCGAGATCATCAAAGAGATCGTCACCTGCCTTATCGTGGGCGTCGACTCCCGCGGCCTGCACGTGATCTTTAACATCACGGGCAACTCAACGATTGACGACCTGCATCTGCTCGAGGACGGCACCGCCATCATCAAGGGTGCCCAGGGCGCCTCAGGCGTGTCGACCTATTCGACCTTCCTCGCCGGTGCCATCCTGGTCATGGTCGCGCTCGTGATTGTGCTCAATCTGGTTCGCAGCCGTACCGGCCGCGCCATTATGGCCGTGCGCGACAACAAGATCGCTGCCGAGTCCGTGGGCATCTCCGTCACCCAGTACCGAATGATCGCCTTCGTGGTTTCCGCTGCCCTCGCCGGTGCTGCCGGAGCCCTCTTCGGCGGTAATTTCTCGCAGCTCTCCGCCACCAAGTTCGACTTCAACACGTCGATTCTCATCCTGGTGTTCGTGGTTCTGGGCGGTCTGGGCAACATGCGCGGCTCCGTCATCGCCGCAGCGCTGCTCACGGTGCTCCCCGAGCTGCTCCGTCAGTTCTCGGACTACCGCATGCTCATCTACGCCATCGTGCTGATCTTGGTCATGATCTTTACCAACAACCCGCAGCTCAAGGCATTCTTCGGTCGTGTTAAGGATCGATTTGTTCCCAAGAAGGAGGTGGCAGCCGATGCCCAGTAAGTTTGAGTTCAACAAGGGCAAGATGGTCCCGTATCCTTCTGGCGCCATCGTTCCCGACCGCGACCTGGGCGAGCGCCCGGCACTCGAGTGCATTCACCTGGGTATTGAGTTCGGCGGCCTTAAGGCTGTTGACGACTTTAGCCTGACCATCGGCAAGACCGAGATCGCCGGTCTCATTGGCCCCAACGGCGCCGGCAAGACCACGGTCTTCAACCTGCTCACCAAGGTATACCAGCCCACGCACGGCACCATCCTGCTCGACGGTGAGGACACCTCGGGCAAGTCGGTCTACCAGGTCAACCGCATGGGCATCGCTCGTACCTTCCAGAACATTCGTCTGTTCAACACCATGACGGTGGAGGATAACGTTAAGGTCGGCCTGCATAACCAGGAGCGTTACTCCGGCTTTGAGGGCGTGCTGCGCCTGCCGACGTATTGGAAGCACGAGAAGGCCGCCCACGAGCGTGCCATGGAGCTGCTGTCCATCTTTGATATGGAGCATCTGGCAAACGAGCAGGCTGGCTCGCTGCCTTACGGCGCCCAGCGTCGTCTGGAGATCGTCCGCGCGCTTGCCACCAACCCCAAGCTACTGCTGCTCGACGAGCCTGCCGCCGGCATGAACCCGTCCGAGACCGCGGAGCTCATGGAGAACATCGTCAAGATTCGCGACACCTTCGGCATCGCCATTATGCTTATCGAGCATGATATGTCGCTCGTTATGAACATCTGCGAGGGCATCTGCGTGCTTAACTTTGGCAAGGTCATCGCCAAGGGCACGGCCGAGGAGATCCAGAACAACGACGCTGTTATCGAGGCGTATCTGGGCAAGCAGGATAAGGGGGAGAACTAAATGGCAGAGCCGATGCTTTCCGTCTACAACATCAACGTCTGGTACGGCGCCATCCACGCCATCAAGGACATCTCCTTTAACGTCAATGAGGGCGAGATCGTCGCCCTGATCGGTGCCAACGGCGCCGGCAAGTCCACGACGCTTAAAACCGTTTCGGGCCTGCTGCGTTCCAAGACCGGCTCCATCAAATTTATGGGCGAGGACATTACCCATACGCCTGCCGACAAGCTGGTTGGTAAGGGCCTGGCCCAGGTGCCCGAGGGCCGTCGCGCCTTTCTGCAGATGACGGTCGAGGAGAACCTGGAGATGGGCGCCTATACACAGCCCAAGTCCACGGTGGCTCCGGGCCTGGAGCGCGTCTACGAGCAGTTCCCGCGCCTTAAGGAGCGTCGTCGCCAGGTCGCCGGCACCCTTTCGGGCGGTGAGCAGCAGATGCTCGTTATGGGCCGAGCCCTTATGAGCAACCCCAAGCTGCTCATGCTCGACGAGCCTTCCATGGGCCTGGCGCCGATTCTGATTGAGCAGATCTTCCAAATTGTTGAGGATCTGCATAAGGCCGGAACCACGGTGCTCCTGGTCGAGCAGAACGCGCAGATGGCGCTCTCGATTGCTACGCGCGGCTACGTGCTCGAGACCGGCAAGATCACCATGACCGGCACGGGCCAAGAGCTCCTGCACGATGATAACGTGCGTAAGGCTTACCTCGGAGGCTAGCCAATCCAACAAAAGGGGCGCTGACTATCCCGGTCAGCGCCCCTTTTTTGGTGCAAGCGGACAGGTTGGGTAGCTAATTTGGGACGGGGCTATTTTGACTACTTGCATGCAAAGTAGTCAAAATAGCCCCGTCCCAAATTAGCTACCCTTACACCAAGCCAAGGCCCCGTTCTGGAGTGATTCGGAACGGGGCCTTGGTGGTTGGGGGCTATTGGGTTTTGTTCGCTAGTCTACCTTTTGTCCGCATGTGGGACAGAACTGGGCTTCGGGTACGAGCGGGGTTCCGCAGTGACGGCAGAAGCGGGCTGGCTCGGTTGGAGCTGCCGGCATCGTCGGTGCCGCGGGTGGAACGGCGTTCCGCTGGGCACGCTTCTGGCGACGGTGTTGCTTGCGCTGGGGCTTGGGCGTTGCGGCTGCCATGCCGTTTGCTGTCCTCGTGCGCTTCTTGCGGATGCAAAGGATAACGATCGCGCCACCGATGATGAGGACGATCGCCACGCCGCCGCCAATAACAAACGGCAGGTGAGTCTGGACAAAGTAGAGAACATCATCGGGTAGTGAATGGGGAATGTTCGACTTGTAGATGTTCACGTGAAGCGTGGTGGGGTCATCGTCGTCGTAATAATCAGTCCAAATCTCGCGATCGCCGTTCATGAAATAAGGGCTGCACCAATGAGAATCAAACTCGCTCTTTGCTCCGGTTTGAGCATCGACTAGGCATGCTGAGGACCTGTCATCGTCTGTGTATCTTCCAAGTAAGACACCGCCATTATGCGAAATGTCGCAGAGGTCGCCATCGCCAAAGGGGAAGGCAATCGAGCTGATAGTGTTCCCATTTTGCAAATCGATGACGCCGAGGCTCGCATCTTGTTCGTTCAGGTAGTAATCATCGTCGTCCTCTTCAAAAAGATCACTTGAGCCATTGCCAATATAAACGGGGTAGTAATCGCATGCCCAAGACGAATAATCATTGGCAAAGGCGTGGTCCTCATCATCGGATATGGTACTCAGGTTGGCGTCGCGGTCGGCTTTAATCAAAAAAGATTCACCTTGAAGAATAAGGCCTTTTGAGTCCGGGAGTAGCGATACTGAGCCTATTTCGATGTCGTCTGTTACCTTATTTACATGGGTGGTGTTTGATTTGGTCGAGCCGGTTTTTGTGTCGAATACTTCCAGAGTGACGGTGGATTTATCCGCATTGGTCGTCACGACGTAAAAACAGTCTCCATCTTTCGAAAAAATTCGCCACGACCAATCGCCTTCTGGGTGGCATGCCTGCATCTTGTTATCAGTCTTAAGATCATAAAATGCAAACGAATAGTTATCGTCGGAATCGTGCTGTATAACACATGCTGTTTCTCCGTTTTCGCTAATTAAAGCATAGTCCTGAGTGTATTTTCCTGGTTCGAGCGAATGGACTGACTGTTTTTGCTTTTCAGGAGAGAAGACGACCAGGTTAGAGCCTTCTATCCAAGACAGCTGGTCATTCGACGACACGCTCGTCGAATCGAGGCTATTCTTCGGAATGTCAACGGGTCTTACGCTTCCGTCGTCCAAATTGATGAGGGATACTTTTTTCAGTTTGTTTTTGTCATCGCGGTCAAACAGGTAACGATACTCTGAGTCTAAATTTATGTTGCTGACATACGAATTATTGCTGCCGGTCTTAAAGCTGTACGCTTTCTCGAGCTCAGGCGTTGGTACGCTGCCGCCGGCTAATGCTGCGGGAGGGGCTGCGAGCGGGGACAGTGCCGCGAGGAGGCCTATGGCGACCGCTGCGATCCTTCCGCTCTTTTGGATGCTCTTAAACATGGCAATCCTTTCCTCTAGATTCGAATGACGATACTGCCATGGTTAATCGGGATTCGAAAATCTTGTTGCGCAACATTCACCATCGGCAACATTTTTCGGCCAGCCGCGCCGTTCCCAAGGAATCATTCTGAGTTGCGGTGAAATAGGGACTAAATGAAGGCTCTAGACGCCAAAACAGTCCCTATTCCACCGCAACTTCATGTGGATGTGTGACAATGCCCGTCGGAAAACATCTGCTGTCTTTGGGGGCCTATCTATGCTGTACGAGTTTTGTGCCGAGAACTTTGAGCGAGTACCGGCGGCCATCGAGGCCGGTGCGGTGCGAATTGAGCTGTGTGACAACCTCGCCGTCGGTGGCACCACGCCTTCCGCCGGCGTTATTAGCGCTACAGTCGGCTGCGCTCACGAGCATGACGCGCGAGTGATGTGCGTGATTCGTCCGCGTGGTGGCGACTTTCATTACAACCAGGACGAGCTGCGCATGATGGAGATGGACCTGGGCCTTGCTGTGAGCGCCGGCGTTGACGGCCTGGTCTTTGGCTGCTGCAAGCCCTGTGCCGGCGGCTGGGCGCTCGACGAACTCACCCTCGGCGCCCTCGTTATGGCTACGGGCTGCGCGACCGAGGAGTGCAAGCGCGAGTCCCTTGACATCACCTTCCACATGGCATTTGACCAGCTCTCGCCCGAGGCTCAGCTCGATGCGATTGATACACTTGCCGACTGCGGCGTTACGCGCATCCTCACGCATGGCGGTGCGGCCGGTACGTCGATCGAGGATAATTTCGATCACCTGGCTCGTTTAATCGAGTATGCGGGCGATCGTTTGACCATCCTTCCCGGCGGCGGCATCACTACGGCAAATCGCGACGCGGTCGCGGCGGCGCTAGGCGTCTCCGAGCTCCATGGCACCAAGATCGTGCCGCTGGAGGTATAACCCGTGGCGATGGTATTTGACGTTCAGCAGGCGAGCGGCAAGCCCGACGATAATCGTCGCCCTGGCACCGCGTGCCCCTTTTGCGACACGGAGGGGCTCGCCAATATCATCCAGCGCGATGGCGACTGCATCTGGCTCGAGAATAAGTTCAAGACCTTGCGGGCCACCCGTCAGACCGTATTGATCGAGTCGGCCAATCACGACGCCGACCTGGTGACTTATGAACCGGATGAGCTGCATCATGTGATGCGGTTTGCCCTGGGCTGTTGGCAGCAGATGATCGATTCCCAACAGTACCGCAGCGTGCTCATGTACAAGAACAAAGGCCCGCTTTCGGGCGGCAGCCTCGTCCATCCACACATGCAGATTGTGGGTTTGGAGCAGGAAGACGGCTATGCGGCGCTGACCTCAGCCAACTTTGAAGGCATCGATGTCTGGCAGCAGGGGAGAATTTCGGTCAACATCTCAACCGAGCCGATCATGGGATTCTTTGAGGTCAACGTCTCGGCTCCACAGGGAATCGCCGCCAGCGACGACGCCCGCGACCAAGCCGAAGCGGACCTTTTTGCCGATGCGATTCAGGTGGCCCTGCGCTATATCCTGAACGAGCACCACGGTGGTCGCGCGGAGTCATACAACTTGTTCTTCTATCACCTGGGCGGTCGGACCATTGCCAAGGCGCTGCCACGTTGGGTGGTATCGCCCTACTTTGTGGGCTATCGTTTGGCCCAGGTCAATGCCGAGACCACGCTCGATACCGATGCTGAGCGCCTGCGTGCGCATCTGGAAACGCTCGCGTAGCAAGGCGAGCGCCTGCGAAAAGTGTGCTGCCTAGCGTGCCATCGCGTCGCGCCCGGCCTTGACCCGCTTGCGCTGTTTGGCGCGCTCCTCGCCAGTTAGGCGCTCAAAGAGATGCCCGATAATCGAGGCCAGCACCTGCTGAAACAGCGTTCCGCACATGACGGGAAACACGACCTCGCCGGGAAAATACTGTGTGGCGATGACGGCGCCCGAAGAGATATTGCGCATGCCGCAGGTAAAGCACATGGTGGTCGTCTCGCTATACGGCAGGTGCAGCGCGCGGGCGACCAGAATGCCGATGACAAAGCCGCTGATGGCGAACACCAGAATAAAGAGGGCGACTTCCAGGCGCACCGCGTTCATGTGCAGCACATACTCGCTCATGGCGGTGGAGTTGGACGCGATGACACCCATCATCATGAACTTGCAGGCGGGCGAAAGCGCGGGGGAGAGTTTCTCATGGCCCCAGCCGCGCGTGAGTTCGTTAATGACGATACCGAGCACGGCGGGGATGGCGATCATAAAGGCCATGTCTTGCATCATGCTCGGCACGTCGATCGAGACGGTGGCGCCCAGCAGGAGCTTGAGCGTAAGGGGAATCGTCACAGGTGAGATAACCGAGGACGTCAGGATAATGGTGAGCGCGAGCGGGCCGTTGCCGCCGAACATGCTAATCCACATAAAGGCAGTGACTGCCACGGGTACGCTGTACTCGAGCACGATGCCGCAGACAAGGTTGGGGTTGGAGCCAAAGAACAGCGACCCCATGGCATACGCCGCGATGGGGATGAGCACAGCCGAGACAAATAACGCCAAAATCAAATGCAGCGGACGATGGAACACTTCAGCCACCTGGTGAAAGGTGTTGCTGAGCGCACCTTGGAATGTCATAAAGGCGAAGAGGACGGGAACGATGGGCTTAAGTACGCCGATCTGCTGGGGAAAGAGCACACCGAGCGTTACGCAAATCGGAACGATGACCTGCATATGCCCCGCGAGGAACTTTCCCAGTCCAACCCATTGCTTCATATGTGCTTGTGACTCCCTTTGCTCGTGAATCCGTTTTGAATGGATATGCTAGACGCTCGCATGCGTCCGTGCGTCAGAAACGCTCGATTATTTCGAGGCTATTACCGGCATCGTTTACCGAAACCGCGGCGTGCTGCGGCGATTGGCGTCCGCGCTGCACGGTATAATAAATCCGTTCAACAGATCTGCCTGCCGAAGCGGGCATACACAGAGGACTCATCGCTATGAACCGTGAGAGGTATCGCGGCGACCTGCCCCTATCGGGGGTGGGCGCCTATGTCATCGCTTAAGACGACGCATCGCTGGGCGGTCGCTCAGCAAAACCCCGAGCTCGAAAAGGAGCTTTCGGCTGGCCTGGGCATACCCGGGCTGGTGGCGCGCATTATGGTTGCGCACGGCATTACATCCATCGAGGAAGGTCAGCTGTTTTTGACGCCTTCGCTCGATCGCGACTGGGCGGACCCACTCATTATCCCGGGCATGTCGGTCGTTGCGGACCGTGTCGAGCGCGCCATTCGCAACCACGAGCACATCGCGGTCTTTGGCGATTTTGACGTTGACGGTATTACGTCGACCTGCCTGTTGACCGAGGCGCTGCGCACGTTTGGTGCCGATGTCACGCCGTTTATTCCACATCGCTTTGACGAGGGCTACGGTCTTTCGCGCGCGGCGCTCGACCGCGTCAACGGGCTCGCCCAACCCAACCTGATCGTGACCGTCGATAACGGTATTGCTGCCAAGGAAGAAGTCTCCTATCTGGAGAGCCTGGGGATCGATTTGGTGGTCACGGACCATCACGAGCCCTCCGATCAGGTGCCGCAGGGCGTGCCCCTGACCGACCCAAAGCTCGAGGACGAGGGTCCCTCGCGCGAGCTTGCCGGTGCCGGCGTGGCACTCAAGCTGGTGCAGGTCCTGGGCGAGCGTCTGGGCAAGCCGTCGTATTGGCGTTCGCTGATCGAGGTTGCGGCGCTTGGCACCGTGTCCGACATGATGCCGCTGACGCCCGAGAACCGCGCACTGGTCGCCGAGGGCATCCAGCAGATGCGCGTGACGGCCCGTCCCGGCTATATCGCGCTTGCCGCACTTGCCAAGGCCGACCTTTCTACCATTACGGCCGATGGCCTGTCGTTTTCGCTCATTCCCCGCTTGAACGCCGCCGGCCGCATGGCCGATCCCAAGCTGGCACTCGACCTGCTGCTTGCCCGCGATCCTATCGAGGCAAGCGCTCTGGCGGCCGAGCTCGAGGAGATCAACCGTCAGCGCCGCGAGATCGAGGCCGAGCTCACACGCGATGCCATGGCAAAGGTCGAGGAGACCTATGATGGCGGTCGTGCAATCGTCGTGGGTGGCGAGGGCTGGCACGAGGGCGTCAAGGGTATCGTGGCGAGCCGTCTGACCAACCGTTATCACGTGCCGGCGCTGCTGTTCTCGATCGAAGACGGTATCGCGCGCGGTTCGGGTCGCTCGGTGGGCAAAGTCAACCTGTTCGACGCCGTCGAGCGCTGCTCCGATCTGCTGATTCGTCGCGGCGGGCATGCGGGTGCGGTGGGCGTGACCATCGAGGCATCCAAGCTCGACGAGTTCCGTCGTCGTCTTTCCGCCGTGCTGTCCGAGCTTCCCGCCGAGGACTTTGAGGACACCGACGAGGTTGCTGCCACCGTCGACCTCTCCGAGCTGAATATTGAGACCATCGAGCAGATCTCCCGTCTTGAGCCGTTTGGCCAGGGCAACAAGGTGCCGCTGTTGGCGGCCGAGGGCGTGACAATGTGCGACCGAGCCGTGGTTGGCAAAACCGGCGAGCACATGCGCTTCGTGGCGACCGATGGCGCCGCGAGCGTGCCGGCCATTATGTTCCGCGTGCCGCAGATCGACAGGCTTATCAATTGCGACAGCGCCGTCGATTTGGTGTTCGAGGCCGTGGCCGAGCATTGGCAAGGTCGCGTAAAGCCAAAGCTCATGATCAAGGATGTCTTGGTCCGCGATACCACGGCGCCCAGCGTTGACGACCCGGCATGTGAGCTTCGCCGCGGCGTGGAGCCTGCGGACGCCGGTCTTCGTCTGGAGTCCCGCAAGCGCCAAACGCTCGCCCAGCTTTCCTATACCGAGCTGACGCGCTCGCTTATCCATAGCTTTATCGGCTCGAACCAGCCGCACCGTGCTCAGGTCGAGGCACTCGACGCGCTCGCCGACCACCAGAGCGTCTTGGCCGTTATGGGAACGGGCCGCGGCAAGTCTCTTATCTTCCATGTGCACGCCGCGCGCGAGGCGGTTCTTCGCGGGCGTGCGAGCATCTTTGTCTATCCGCTGCGCGCGCTCGTTGCCGACCAGGCCTATCACCTCTCGTCGACGATGGCCGCGCTCGGCATTGGCGTAGGCGTGCTGACCGGCGAGACCGTGGAGGCGGCGCGCGATGACGTGTTTGCCGGCTTGGCTTCGGGCCGCACCGGCATCGTGCTCACGACGCCCGAGTTCCTGTCCATTCACCGCGACCGCTTTGCGCGTTCGGGGCGCATCGGTTTTGTCGTTATCGATGAGGCGCATCATGCCGGTCTTGCCAAGGGCGGCGACCGCAGCGCCTATCTCGATATGCCCGATATCCTCAAGGCCCTGGGCGACCCGGTCGTTCTGGCGGCGACGGCCACCGCAACGGCCCCGGTTGTGGCCGAGCTCGCCCGCGTGCTACCGATTACCCGCACGGTGGTCGACGAGACAGTGCGCGAGAACTTGCAGCTCGAGGATGACCGAGATCTTGCGAGCCGCGAGAACCGCCTGGTGTCAATCGTGGCGACGGGGGAGAAGACCGTCATCTACGTCAACTCGCGCGACCAGTCCGTGGCGCTTGCTAAGACGCTGCGCAAGCGGGTACCCGATTGCGCGACCCGCATCGCGTTCTATAACGCGGGGCTTGCGCGCTCCGATCGTCGCCGTGTCGAGGAAGCGTTTCGCGACGGAAGCCTCAGTTGCATCGTTTCGACCTCTGCCTTTGGCGAGGGCGTGAACTTGCCCGATATCCGCCATGTCGTGCTCTACCACATGCCGTTTGGCGCCATCGAGTTCAACCAGATGAGCGGACGCGCCGGTCGCGATGGCCAGCCTGCCGTGATTCACCTGCTCTATTCGTCGCGCGACGCTCGCATTAACGAGCGCCTGCTCGACTGCTACGCGCCCGAGCGCGACGAGCTCGTCACGCTCTATCGAGCGTTGCAGACTATGTGGCGCTCCAACCGCGGCAAGACCGGAGACGATTCGTTTAGTGCGAGCGATATCGACATCGCGCAGATGTGCCTTGCAATCGACGCGCGCACGCCGGTTGACGAGCGCTCGGTGGCAAGCGGTCTGGGAATCTTCGAAGAGCTTGGTTTCTGTCGCGTTTCGGGGTTTGACGACACCCGTCGCATCGCGATGGCCGAAAACCCCGGCCGCGTGCAATTGAGCAGGTCAATTCGCTATTTGGAGGGTCTGCGCTCGCGCATGGAGTTCTCGGCTTTCCGGAGTTGGGCGCTCGATTCGTGCGCTTCTGATATGCTAGCCAAAGTTAACCGCCCGATCGTACCGCGGGCCTAGGGGAAGGGGACCTCGATGGATGCCGCAGCCCGTACCGCCCATGATTCCACCCTCCAGCCGTTCTCGGAGATGGAGCACTATAAGCATGCCGATGAGCTGCCGCCCGAGATTATGGCGGACAGCTACGACAAGCTGGAGCGCCTGTGCCTCAAATATATGAATGAGGACGACTTCTCTAAGGTGGAGCAGGCCTACTGCTTTGCCGCCGAGAAGCACTGCAACCAAAAGCGCCGCTCGGGCGAGATGTACATTAACCATCCTGTCGAGGTTGCCATCATTTTGGCCGATCTCAAGATGGACTGCGATGTGGTGTGCGCCGCGCTGCTGCACGATACCGTCGAGGACACCGAGACCTCGCTTGCCGATGTTTCCGGCCTGTTTGGCGATACGGTGGCCGAGCTCGTCGATGGCGTGACCAAGCTCACCAACATCGAAGTTGACAGCATGGACGAGAAGCAGGCCCTCACGCTGCGCAAGATGTTTCTCGCCATGTCCAAGGACATCCGCGTTATCATCGTCAAACTTGCCGACCGTCTGCACAACATGCGCACCCTTGCAGCCCTGCGTGAGGACCGTCGCCTGTTTAAGGCTCGCGAGACCATGGACGTGTATGCGCCCCTGGCCGACCGTTTGGGCATGAGCTCTATTAAGTGGGAGCTCGAGGACCTGTCCTTCTTCTACCTTGAGCCCGATGCCTACCAGCGCATCGCTCGCATGGTGGCTGAGTCGCGCGAGGTTCGCGAGCGCTATCTGGCCGAGACCATCAAGACGCTCACCGACGAGCTCAACCGCATTGGCCTGGAGGGCTTCCAGATCAACGGCCGCTCCAAGCACTATTGGTCCATCTACCAAAAGATGAAGCGCAAGGGCAAGGAATTCTCCGAGATCTACGACCTGGTGGCACTGCGCGTCATCACGCATTCGGTGCGCGATTGCTACTCCACACTCGGCGCGGTGCATACACTGTGGCACCCCATGCCCGGTCGCTTTAAAGACTATATCGCCATGCCCAAGGTCAATAACTATCAGTCGCTCCATACGACGGTTATCGGCCCCACGGCCCGCCCGCTCGAGATTCAGATTCGAACCTATGAGATGCATGAGCAGGCCGAGTACGGCATTGCCGCCCACTGGCTCTATAAGAAATCGGGCGGATCGTCTGCGTCTAAGACCAATGATGCCCAGCGTCTGGACGACCAGATTAACTGGCTCAAACATTCGCTCGATTGGGCTGCGTCTGATGAGATTACCGACGCCAAGGAATACCTGCACTCGCTGAAGGTCGACTTGTTTGACCAGGAGATTTTTGTCTTTACGCCCAAGGGCGAGGTCATGGCGCTTCGTGCCGGCTCCACGCCGCTCGACTTTGCCTACGCCGTTCACACCGAGGTGGGCAACCATTGCGTCGGCGCTAAGATCAACGGTGCGGTGGCCCCGCTCACGCACGAGATCAAGACGGGCGACCGCGTTGAAATCCTGACCAACAAGAGTTCCAAGCCGTCGCGTGATTGGCTCAAGATCGTTAAGACGCCTTCCGCCAAGTCAAAGATCCGCCGCTATTTTGCCGCCGCGACCAAGGACGACGACGCTGCTGCCGGCCGCGATATACTGGCCAAGGACTTGCGCAAGCGCGGGTATGGCATCTCTACGCCGCGATCCACGCGTGCGCTCAACGCCGTGGCGGAGCAGCTGAACTTCAAGCAGCTCGAGGACCTGTTTGCCGCCGTGGGCGCCGGCAAGGTTGCCCCGCGCGCTGTGGGTAACAAGGTCGAGCAAATCTTGGACCCCAAGCCCGAGGAACAGCTCACCAAGGCCGAGGCTATCGCCGAGGTCGTGAAACAGCCGGCCCGAGGCTCCAACCGAAAGCCGCAAAAGCGCGGCAAGAGCGCCAGCAACGGCATTATCGTCAAGGGCGAGAGCAACAGCGGCCTGCTGGTCCGTCTGGCGCATTGCTGCAATCCGGTGACGGGCGACGATATCGTCGGCTTCATCACGCGCGGTCGTGGCGTTTCGGTGCATCGCGCCAACTGCCCCAACGTCAAGGGTCTTATGGAGCATCCCGAGCGCATGATCGAAGTGGAGTGGGACGGTGCAGCCGATACCCTCTTCCAGGTCGAGATCGTGGTCGAGTGCCTGGACCGCATGGGCCTGCTCAAGGATGTCACCATTGCCATTGGCGATGCGGGCGGCAATATCCTTTCTGCCGCCACGTCGACCAACCGCGAGGGTATTGCAACCCTGCGCTTTATGGTCGAGATCTCGGACGCGAGTGGTCTGGATCCGCTGCTGGCCTCTATCAGCAGCGTTGACTCGGTCTACGACGCACGCCGCCTGATGCCCGGCGAGGGTGGAGCCCAGCTTAAGCGCCGCGTTTAGTCGCGACGAACGTGCCACATTATCAATATTCGCTACACTCGAGGCATCGTTTGATGCCTCGAGTTCTATAGAGAGGAGAGGGACATGAGTGCTATGTCCTTGGATGTAACTCCCAAGGGGTCGGTCGAGATCGAGACGCTCGTAAACGGTCCCATTCAGACCAATAGCTATGCTCTTATTTCGGGCAATGAGTGCGTGATTATCGACCCTGCGTGGGAAGGCGAGCGCCTGGTGGAGCATATTCGAGCCGAACATCCCGGCGTACGCGTGCTTGGCGCCGTATGCACTCATGGCCATGCCGATCATGTTGGTGGTGTTGCCGGCGTGCGAACCACCGTTGGCGAGGGCTGCCAGTATGAGCTGTGTGCTAAGGATGCGGCGGTGCCGCATACGAACATCAAGGAACAGCGAGCTATGTGGGGCATTGAGACGCCCGACCCCGGGGAGCCGACGTGCCTGCTCGCCGAGGGCGATGCTATCGAGGTGGGCGATATCTGCCTGCAGGTGATCGAGACACCAGGGCATACGCCGGGCGGGATCGTCTTGTTCGCCGCCACCGAGCAGGGAAGCATCGCCTTTGTTGGCGACACCCTGTTCCCGGGCAGCCACGGCCGCACCGATCTTGCCGGTGGCGACGAGGCGGCGATTCTGCGCTCGCTCTCCAAGCTCGCCCGGCTTCTCCCGCCCGATACCGTTTGCCTAACCGGCCATGGCGATTCGACCACCATGGCACGCGAGCTCATGCAGAACCCTTTCATGCAGGTGTAGCTTTATAGTCAGCTTCTAAAGCACGAGGAGCGTCCAAACGTCAAGCTATTTTTCCCCAACGGGTCAATTTCGTAGGGCAAACGGTCAAAAAAGTCTGTTTGGACGATATTCGTGAACAAACGAACGTTTATGCTCGGGTGCGCCGTGGTAAAATCACAGGCGTTATCGGAGCAACCTTACAGGAGGTTTCTTTTATGCTCGTCAACGCAGCAGACATGCTCAAGAAGGCCGAGGCCGGCAAGTACGCTCTCGGTGCCTTCAACACCAACAACCTCGAGTGGACCCTGGCTATTCTCCAGGCCGCCGAGGAGGCCAAGTCTCCGCTGATCCTTCAGTGCACCGCTGGTGCCGCTAAGTGGATGGGCGGTTTCAAGGTCTGCGCCGACATGGTCAAGGCTGCCGTCGAGGCCACGGGTGTTACCGTTCCCGTCGCCCTTCACCTCGATCACGGTTCTTACGAGGACTGCTTCAAGTGCATCGAGGCCGGCTTCACGTCCATCATGTATGACGGCTCTCACGAGGAGACCTTCCAGCTTAACCTCGACCGCACCAAGGAGCTCGTTGAGCTTGCCCACTCCAAGGGCATGTCCATCGAGGCCGAGGTCGGCGGCATCGGCGGCACCGAGGACGGCGTGACCTCCAACGGCGAGCTCGCTGACCCCGCTGAGTGCAAGCAGATTGCTGACCTGGGCGTCGACTTCCTCGCCTGCGGCATCGGCAACATCCACGGCGTGTATCCCGCCGACTGGGCTGGCCTTTCCTTCGAGCGTCTGGGCGAGATCAAGGCTCAGACCGGCGACCTGCCCCTCGTTCTGCACGGTGGCACCGGCATCCCCGAGGATCAGATCAAGAAGGCCATCTCCCTGGGCATCTCCAAGATCAATGTCAACACCGACCTGCAGCTCGTCTTCGCCAAGGGCGTCCGCGAGTACATCGAGGCTGGCAAGGATCAGCAGGGCAAGGGCTTCGACCCCCGCAAGCTCCTCAAGCCTGGTCGCGACAACATCGTTGCCCGCACCAAGGAGCTCATGGAGGAGTTTGGCTCCGTCAACAAGGCGTAAGCGTCGCTAAACTTCCCGTCGGAAGCCCCGTCCCCCGGAACTGTTTCCTTTGCGCTCACCTGGCTTCGCCAGAAGTCGCGCCAAGGAAACAGTTCCGGGGGACGGGGCTTCCTTCGTTTAACGCCGCAGGGTTACTGGGCTGAATTTATTTATTGACTACCGTTCAGCGGCGTTGATGGCTCCTTTGTTGGGGCTTTCTTTTTATCTCGCTACAATGGGCTTCGAGAGTTCTAATGACTTGGAGTTTGGTATGGCTGTTATTGATGTGCTGCCTTCGGATGGGAAGGTTATTGACGAGGGTCCTGTTGGTTGCTCTGTTGATGTTTGCTGTGATGATTTTCATCATCTCGATATTGGATTGCCGCCTGAGATTCTTCGTCTTAAGGATGCCGGGTATTTGACGCAGGCTGTTGCTGCCTGCGATCGCCTTTTGGAGCAGAATCCTGAGCCTTCGCTGGCTGCTTGTGTTCGTGCCGAGCGGTATCGCATGCTCGAGACGCCGCTTCATTTTTCGGTGTCGCGTGATCAGGCTATTGCGATGATTCGCGAGGAGTGGCCAGAGTTTACCGAAGAGCAGTTTGATGACCTGATTAATCGTAAGCGTATCGATTGGCGCTTTATCGATGGCGAGCTGTTCGTACTCGACAACTTCCTCGATTCGCTTCGCGTGTACCCCAAGGAGGTTCCGGGCCTGCGTCCCGATTCTACGGACGGCATCGCGCTGCGTAACCAGATGCTCAGGGAGATGGAGTCGCAAAACGGGTCGACTCGCGTCATCACGCTCAAGGCATCCGTGTCTGTCCCCGGGGCTCTGGAGGGAGAGGCTGTTCGCGCGTGGCTACCCGTTGCCGCCGCCTGTCGTCAACAGTCTCATATCGAGGTTCTCGATATGACGTCGGGGGGTACCGTTGCCTCTGAAAACGTTTCGGCTCGTACTGCCTCTTGGACATCTTCGACTGAACATTCATTCTCGGTGACCTATCGCTATCACATCGATGCCGCCTATTGCGACATCTATGGTGGCGCGCTCCCATCGCATGCGTGCATGGACACGCCGCTGCCCGAGGACACTTCCGAGGACCGTCCGCATATTGCGTTTACGCCGTACTTGCGACAGTTGACGGAGCGTGTTATTGACGGGCTCGAGGATCCGCTCGATCGCGCTCGTGCTATCTATGATTACCTGACGCAGCATATCGACTATCGCTATCAGCCACCGTACCTGCTTTTGGGATCTATTGCCGACGATTGTGCGCATTCGCTCCGCGGCGATTGCGGCGTTATGGCGCTCACGTTTATCACCATGTGCCGCATCGCGGGGGTGCCTGCTCGTTGGCAGAGCGGCCTATATGTTGCGCCCGATTCGGTGGGACCGCACGATTGGGCTGAGTTCTATACGCCACAGATCGGTTGGCTTAACGCCGACGTATCGTTTGGTTCCTCGGCACGCAGGATGGGGGAGGAGTGGCGTCGTCGTCACTACTTTGGCAATCTCGACCCGTGGCGTATGGTGGCCAACAACCGATTCCAAGCTGAATTTGTGCCTGCTTTCGATGGTATGCGCGAGGATCCCTATGACAACCAGATGGGCGAGGCCTCGGTTGACGGACGTGGATGTCGTAAGCGGGAGATGTTGCGCAAGGTTGAGCTTATCGAAATGCTCGAAGTTCCATTTTCGGACTAATCAACAGAAAGCTGTGATAAACTAACTCACGCATTACGTGCCCGAGTGGCGGAATTGGCAGACGCAGTGGACTCAAAATCCACCGTTGGCAACAACGTGCGAGTTCGAGTCTCGCCTCGGGCACCATACATGCAAGTGAGCGTTCAAGGGGGTCAAGGCCCCCTTTTTCGTGCCGAACTCGCGTGAGCGCGCGGAGCGTTAAGCAAACAGACCTGTGGCCTGTTTGTAGCGGAGCGTGGTGAGGGCGACATGCGCCCGAAGCCCGGGGCTTCGCGAAGCGAAGTCCCTTCGAGTCTCGCCTCGGGCACCATGCATGCACCTGCGCTTCAAGGGGGTCAAGGCCCCTTTTTCGTGTACGTAATGTGATAACGCGTCGAACGTGTTATTATCGCCAAGGCGTTGTTCCCGCAATGCCCTAAAGAGGAGCCCGAGGGCTCCCACCTTTTGGCGCCAATGAGCAGCTGACTGGTCATACAACTTAGATTCCCTTCCTCATATCGAGGATGTCTATGTGTACGACCTGGTTGCTGAAAAGCGCCGGGTTATTTTTTTATGAATGGAGGTAGGGAAAATAGCTAAGTCTGATGACACCCGCATCAACGACGAGATCACCGCATCTTCGTGCCGTTTGATTGGCGTCGATGGCTCTCAGCTCGGCCTGTTCGCCATCCGCGATGCCCAGCGCGTTGCTGACGATCAGGGTCTCGACCTGGTCGAGATCGCTCCCAACGCGGAGCCGCCGGTCTGCAAGGTCATGGACTACGGTAAGTTCAAGTACCAGCAGGCCATGAAGGCCAAGGCCGCTCGTAAGAACCAGTCCAAGGTCGAGGTCAAGGAAATGAAGTTCCGACCCAAGATCGACGTTGGCGACTACGAGACCAAGAAGGGCCACGTTCTGCGTTTCCTCAAGAAGGGCGCACGCGTTAAGATCACCATCATGTTCCGCGGCCGTGAGATGGCTCACCCGGAGCAGGGTCTTAACGTTCTCGAGCGTCTCGCCGAGGATCTCAAGCCTTACGCTACGGTCGAGTCCAAGCCTAAGATGGAAGGCCGTAACATGCTTATGCTGCTCGCCCCGATTAAGGGCGCCTTCGATGAGGATAAAGCGGCAAGCGATACCAAGTAACTAGTGTTCTGTAACCGATTAAGGAGTATTTCATGCCTAAGATGAAGTCCCACAGCGGCACCAAGAAGCGTTTCCGCAAGACTGGTACCGGCAAGCTTATGCGCGCCAAGGCTTTCAAGAGCCACATCCTGAGCAAGAAGTCCACCAAGCGTAAGCGTGGCTTCCGTCAGGAGACCGAGATCGCCGCTGCCGACCGCAAGGTCATCAAGTCGCGTCTCGCCTAAGTTCACGTTCCCGTTTTTCGTTTTACCGTCTAGGAGTTGATAGAACATGGCACGTATTAAGCGCGCTGTTGCCGCCAAGAAGAAGCGCCGTACCGTTATGCACCGTGCGAAGGGTTACTACGGTGCCGCTTCGCGTACTTACAAGCATGCTAAAGAGCAGGTCCAGCACTCCCTGCAGTATCAGTATCGTGATCGCCGCAACAAGAAGCGCGAGATCCGCTCTCTCTGGATCACCCGTATCAACGCTGCTGCCCGCCTGAACGACATCTCTTACTCTCAGTTCATGCACGGCCTGAAGGTTGCCGGCATCGAGCTCGACCGCAAGGTCCTGGCTCAGATGGCCTACGAGGACATCGAGTCCTTCAACGAGCTGGCTGCCATTGCCAAGAAGGCTCTCGAGGCCTAATAGATTCTGTTGAATCGCTAGGGGAGTGTCGCACTGTGCGCGGCACTCCCTCTTTTTTATCGAAAGCGCTGGTTTACATAGCAAAAAGCGCGGGTAGATAAACACTTACAGGTGACCGATCTCTATATATCTCTTAACCGAAGGGTCATCATCTGATACGTGCGATCTTGCTGCACTCGACTTTCTACTACCTATATAGAAAGCCATGGATTGTGTAGGACTTGTGAAGAGTGGAATTGACGTCCCACATCACTTCGCGGTCTGGCAATATATCTCCTTGCCGCGCGGCCCGGTCGAACCGGATGGACCGCT
>CATWXC010000014.1:0-70204 GCA_958365315.1 uncultured Collinsella sp. | reverse complement strand
CCAGACCGGAGGGCCCCCGCGGGCGGGAATCTGGGCGTACACATTTCCTACACATTTTAATACTCAGCTTACGTTTGCCGGCCGTTCTCCACCACTCGCCGAGGACCTCTTTATAGTGAAGCGTCATATGGCTAAAGCTGATAGGCTCCCTTAGCCAAGGCACAGCCGGCATCGAGCAACTCATCGCGCTCCTCCACCGAGAACCCCTCGGCGTATACACGAACCACCGGTTCGGTCCCGCTGGGGCGGATCAACAGCCAGGTGTCATCCTCGAATGCCAAACGCAAACCATCCATATGGCTTACAGTCTGCGGCGCCTTGCCGCAAATCGATTTGGGATTCATGCCAGGAAGCAGCGTTCGCAGCGATTCGGCGTCTTCGGCCTCAAGGCGCAAATCGCGACGCCCGTAGCTCGTCTTACCAAAACTGGCCTCGAGCTGATCGACCAAAACGCCCAAGGGCGCGCCCGTCTTTGCCATAAGCTCACACAGAATCAGACAAGCAAGGATTCCATCGCGCTCGGGCATATGCGCGGCGATGCCGATGCCGCCGGCCTCCTCGCCTCCCATGAGGACGCCGCCCTTCTTCATCTCTGCAGCTATATATTTGAAACCGACCGGCTTAACGGTCACGCGACAGCCAAGCGCCTCAGCAATGCGGCGTACGAGTGTCGAGCACGAGAGATTGACGACGACACGCCCCTCCAAATTGCGGAATTGAACGAGGTCGCCCAAAACAAGCGCCATGATTTGATGCGGATGTATATATCTACCGCGTTCGTCGACCGCGCCGATACGATCGGCATCGCCGTCGGTCACCAGGCCCGCGCACGCCCCGTCCTCGACAACTGCACGCTCGCAAGCGTCCACCCATGGCTCAACAGGGTCGGGGCAAATGTCCTCTTGATCGGACGACTCTCCGGCATGAATCTCGTGCACCTCGACGCCTAGCTCCCGCAGCAGGTCGGCAAGATATCCCTGGGCCGCGCCGCCCATGGGGTCAACCACCACACGCAGGTGAGCGGCTCGAATGGCCTCGGCATCGACAAACGACGCCACCGCCTGCATATAGTCAGGAATAATATCCGCGGTGCGATAGCTTTCCTCGATCCCCATCGGCTCGGGGGCCATGGTCTCTTCGAGCTCTTCGATGACATCCTGATTGGCCGTCGAGCCATCTCCCATGCGTAGTTTAAGGCACAGATACCCCTGCGGATGATGGGACCCCGTCACCATGAGCGCACCGCAGGCCCCGCCGTCATACGCCGCCGCCCACGTGAGGGCGGGGGTCGGGACAGGCCGAGATGCGAGCACTGCGTCCAATCCGTGAGCTGCAAGCACGCCTGCCGCAAGCTCAGCGAACTCGCGCGCCTGCGGCCGGGTGTCGAACCCTATATATACTGTTTTGCCGGGATTGATCTTTTGCCACAACTCGCCGACGGCATCGGCAATGCGGGCAACGTTGTCGGCGGTAAAGTCGTCGTCGACGCGGGCGCGCCAACCGTCAGTTCCAAAATGAATTATCGCGCACACGCGCAGACACCTCACAGTGTTTGGATCATGGTACGCATGGGGTATACCCGCAACGCTCGCCCAGCAACCTGCCAAAACCGGCATTCACTATTTGGGCAAATGCTACTGACGATGTGCAAGCAAAAAAACCGCCCCGTATGGAGCGGTTTTGACCTTTATATATCGAGTGCCTCGGCCATCGCCGCCGTGGTGATCGCCGTGGTTCCACAGCAACTGCCCACCATTGCGGCACCGGCATGCCTCCATTCGATGCAAGCACGCGCGAAGGCTTCGGGGTTCTCGCGCCACACAGGACCATCCTGTGTTTGGACCGGATCACCCACGTTGGGGCGTACCGTGACGGGCGTAGTCGCCGATGCAACCATCCTGGGCACCGCCACGTTCGCGGCCGCAAGTGAACAGCAGTTAACGCCAACCGAGTTTGCGCCGTGCTTTTCGGCGTACAAAACAGCAGCCTCGATGTTGAGGCCATCGCCTAGCAGGTCGCCTTTATCGTCAACGACAAAACTTACCAAAACAGGCATGCCGTCGGCGACATCCTGGGCGCCGGCAAGCATGGGCTGCAAATTACGGATAGACGTCACCGTCTCGATCAGCAGACCGTCAACACCAGCATTGAGCAGGGCGTATGCCTGCTCTCGCGAAATGCCTCGGATTTCTCGATACTCGGCAGAGTCTTCGGCAAACCACTCAATGCCGATCGGGCCCATCGAGCCCAGCAGCAGCTGAGGGTGCGCCTGGCGCGCATCGTCGACGGCAGCGCGATTGACCTCAGCCACGGACGGCGTAATCTGATCTTGCTTGAGGGCATAGCTTGATGCCTGAAAGGTATTGGTAATGAGCACCTGCGCACCGGCGGCGACATACAGGCGATGGATACGAGAAACAGTCTGCGGCTCGGCAAGGTTCCAAAACGCCGGTGGGATGTCGGCGGCATCGTATTCACTCATCAGCACGCTGCCCATGGGGCCCTGCGTCAACAGTGTCTCGCTCGACATGCGGCGCATAAGTTCCTCGCCGCCGGGGCGGTTGTAATAACTCGTATCCATATATGTGTTTCACTATTCCTCGACGCTGATTCCCTGCTTTTCGAGATAGGCGAGCCAGCGGCTCATCGTGTCCTCGGAAAGCGCATGTTCCATCATGCACGCCTCGGAATCGGCCCGCTCAAAATCGACGCCGAGCTCCTGGACCAAAAACGTGCGGATAAGGCGATGACGGTACCAGATAGCCGTGCCGACCTCGCGACCACGGTCGGTCAGGATGACCTTGCCGTAATGCGATTGCTCGACAAGCTCGGACGCCTTAAGCGCCGAAACTGCCTTATTGACCGATGCCTTGGAGACACCAAGACGCTGTGCGATGTCGACCGATCGCACGCCATTGGTCTCCCCTTCTTCGTTTTCGATGCGAACCATGCACTCCAAGTAGTCTTCGTTCGCCACTGTTAGGTGCAGCTCGCGCGAGCTATTTGTCGTATCCATGACCTTCCGTCCCTTCTGCGTTCAAAGGCTGATTCTACCCCATCCAAGTGTCGCGGTATGCCGTGGCATACCGTGCTAGAGTTCTTGTTGCACACGACGACCAAGATTGGAGCGGTCTTTATGGAAAACAACGCCACGAACCCCGACGTCCTTGAGCGCTTTTTGCGCTACGTCCAAATCAACACGCAATCCGAGGATGCAAACTGCGACCAGGTGCCTTCGAGCACCGTTCAGTTTGACCTTGCCAACATCCTGGCCGAGGAGCTGCGCGAGCTCGGCGCGACCGATGCCCATGTGACCGAGCATGCTTACGTGTGCGCGCATATTCCTGCGAGCGCTGGCGCGGAGAACAAGCCCGCCCTGGGCCTGATCGCACACCTCGACACCACCGAGGTTGCGCCGGGCGCCGGTGTGAAGCCGCACATTGTGCACTACGAAGGCGGCGACCTGGTCTGCGGTACCGTTGACGGCAAGCCTGTGGCCATGAGCACCGCCAAGCTTCCCGCCCTGAACGACCTTGTGGGTGAGGACTTGGTCTGCAGTGACGGCACCACACTGCTGGGCGCCGACGACAAGGCCGGCGTCGCCGAGATCATGGCGCTTGTCGCGCGTATCGCTCAGGACCCCTCGCTGCCCCACCCCGCACTCGGCATTTGTTTTTGCCCGGACGAGGAGATCGGTCACGGCGCCGAGCTGTTGGACATCGAGGCCTTTGGCTGCAAGTACGCCTACACGGTCGACGGCGGTCCCGTTGGCGAGCTGGAATGGGAGTGCTTTAACGCCGCCGAGGCAACCGTTCGCTTTGAGGGCCAATCCATCCATCCCGGTGACGCCAAAGGCCGCATGGTCAACGCGGGCAATCTATTCTGCGACTTCAATGCCCTGCTCCCCTACGAGCAGCGTCCGGAATACACCGAGGGCTACGAGGGCTTCTATCACCTTGAGGGCGTCTCGGCAACGGTCGACCATGCCACGGCGCGCTATATCGTCCGTGATCACGATGCCGCCAAGTTCCAGCAGAAGCTCGAGCTGATGGATGCCGCCGCAGCACTGCTCAACCAGCGTCTGGGCGAAGAGCGCGTGACGGTCGAGATCAAGCAGCAGTACCGCAACATGGCCGAGATCGTGCGTGACTACCCCGAGCTTATCGATGTTGCCAAGGAAGCCTACCTTACCTGCGGCATTGAGCCCCAGGTGCTGCCGATTCGCGGTGGTACTGACGGTGCGCAGCTGTCGTTCCGCGGCTTGCCCTGCCCCAACCTTTCCACGGGCGGCTACTGCTACCACGGCGTTAACGAGTTTGTCCCGGTCAGCTCGCTCGTCAAGATGACCGACATCCTCCAGGAACTCGTCGCCCGCTTCGCATAAGCCTAGCTGCACAACCCTAAAAGACGAATCGCCCCGTCCTCAACCGAGAACGGGGCGATTTTTGGTGCAAGGAGTGTAGTCGGCATCGCTGGTTGAATCAACGTCAGCGAGCGACGTCCAGAGCGAACAAGTTGGCATGAAAAAGGCAGGGCATTGACCTTCTGGTCATGCCCTGCCTTTTGAATGACAAATTGTCGCTCTGGGCGGCGCGCAGCGTCGAGCCGTTACGCGGGCTGGTAAGCCCGCGTAACTCTAGTAGTTGGCTTCGTAGCCGTTGCCGTCGCCGGTGGGCTCTTCGTAGTAGTCCGAATCGCTCGAATCAGTCGAATCGTCCGAATCGTCAGAGCTGACCGATGAGGTTGCGGTGCCGTTGGCGTAATCATCGGACGTGTTGTTGTTCAGGTCGCCGATCGTAGAGCTGGAGCCATCGGACTGGCCCATGGTATTGGGGCCCTTGGGATCCTTACCAGCGTCGACGCGCTCCATCATTTCCTTAAGCTCGTCCTCGTAGACAAAGACGTAGCTCACGCCATCAATCATGGTGCTGGCATCGGCATACGAAGGCAAGTTGGCCGAATAGATGCCGTCAACATCCATGCCGCGCATGGCATTGACCGTAGAGACGATGTCCTGAACGCTCATATCGGTCACGAGCATGTCGGACAGCGAATTGACGAGGTCGAAGACCTTGGTGGCATCGAAATTGTTGAGGATCTGGTTGGCGAGGGCGCCGAGCACCTGACGCTGGTGGCGCATGCGTGTGTAGTCGCCATCGGCATAGATGTAGCGGCAACGGGCATAGGTAAGGGCGGTCGCGCCATCCATGTGCTGCTGACCGGCGGTGATCTTAATGTCGAGATGCTCGGGGTCGTCGACATCGTCGGTTGCGTTAATGTCGATGCCGCCGACCGAATCGATGAGCGACTGCATGCCGTCGAAGCTGACCTCGGCATAGTGGGAAATCTGGACACCGCACAGCTCGTTGACCGCCTGGACCATGGCTTCGGCGCCGCCGTAGGTATGGCAGGCGTTGATCTTCATGGTCGAGCCGTTGTAGACGACCTTGGTATCGCGCGGAATGGAGATGAGCGTCGCCTGTTTTTGCGTGGGGTCGATACGCGCCAGGATAATCGAGTCGGCGCGGTATGTATCCTCGCCCGGGCGACCGTCAGTGCCAAGGAGTAGCACGTAGAACGGGTCCTTTGCCTCGTCGGTATCAACCAGAATCTGGCGCAGGTTGTCGGTAATGACGTTGGAATCGCCGAGCTTGCCCATAATGGTGGCAAACCACAGGCCGGCGGCAGTCGTAGCGCTCAGCAGCACACCGAGCACAGCAATGAGCGCAACGCGGCGAACCGTATGACCGCGACGGCGCTGACGAGCGCGCTCGGAATAGCGGGCAACGTTATCGCGGCTATAGATTTTTGCCTGAGCGCCGGTCGAAGGTCTTCGAGATTCCGTAATGGGCTTTTTCTTAAACATAGGCAACCTGCATTAGTAGATGACGGGATCGGGAACAGTGGCGTGCTCGACATGAGCGCCAAGCGCCTGCAGCTTTTCGACAAACTGTTCGTAGCCGCGCTTAATGTGATGGATGGCCGAGACCTCGGTCGTGCCGTCGGCAATGAGGCCGGCAACGACGAGTGCCGCGCCACCACGAAGATCCGGTGAGGTTACCTGAGCGCCGGAGAAGCCCTTGACGCCGTGAATCATAGCGTGGTGGCTCTCGATGCGAATGTCGGCACCCATACGCACCAGCTCGGATGCGAACATAAAGCGATTCTCGAAGATGTTCTCGGTGATAACGGAGCTGCCGTCGGCCAGGGCGGAGAGCACCATGATCTGCGCCTGCATGTCCGTGGGGAAACCGGGGAACGGAAGCGTCTGGATGTCGACCGGCTTGATGCACTCGGCACGGTTCACATGGACGCCATCCTCGACGCGCTCGCAGTCGATGCCCATGAGCTCCATCTTCTTGAGCACCATGCCCAAGTGAATGGGGCAAAAGCCTGTGACGTCGACACCGCGGTCGTCTGCCATCAACGCACCGGCAACGATAAAGGTACCGGCCTCGATGCGGTCTCCCACCACGCGATGGGTAACGGGATGCAGCTCCTCCACGCCCTCGATGGTCACGACAGGCGTACCGGCGCCGACAATCTTGGCACCCATTTCGTTGAGCATGTTGGCGAGATCGACGATCTCGGGCTCGCGGGCGGCATTGTCGATTACCGTGGTACCCTGCGCGCGCACGGAGGCCATGATGAGGTTCTCGGTCGCACCGACACTGGCAAACTCGAGCGTGACAGTGGTACCGTGCAGGCCCTGGGGCGCGTTGGCGTTGATATAGCCGTGCGCGGTATCGAACTCAACGCCCAAGGCCTCAAGACCCAAAATATGCATATCGATCTTGCGAGCACCCAGGTTGCAGCCGCCGGGCATGGCAATCTTGGCGCGATGGAAACGGCCCAGCAGGGGCCCCATCACGGCAGTGGAAGCGCGCATCTTGGCAACGAGCTCGTAGGGCGCCTCCCAAGAATCGACCTGGGAGGTATCGATCTCGAGCGTGTGCTCGTCGAGAACATCGATCGTAGCGCCCATACCCTTGAGCACCTTGCCCATCACGTGGACATCGGAAATATCGGGCACGTTCTGCAGCGTCGTCTTGCCCGGCGCCAGAAGCGTTGCCGCCATAAGTTTGAGCGCGGAGTTCTTGGCGCCCGAAACAGGCACGGAACCTCCGATGGCGTGGCCACCCTCAACGCGGATAATATCCAAGGTCTACCCTTTCAAAAAGCATGCCCGGGGTGGCTGGGCCATCCCGGGCATGATGTGTTCGCAAATGGTCGAACGCTAAAACGTCTGACTATTGGGCAAGCTTGAGCTTACACCATGCGATTTCATTATAGAGGTAGGCGCGGCGTGCATCATCCTCCGACAAATTACCCAGCTTCTCTTCAAAACCTTGAATATCAGCTTTAACCTTGTCGGCGTCGACGGTCGCCAAATCGCAAGCGCGCTCGGCGAGGACGGTCACGACATCGTCCGCAACCTGGGCATAGCCGCCGGCCACGGCAAACGTGTGGTCGACAGTGCCCATGGCCTTATCGGAAACGCGAACGTAACCGCGGTCGATCGTGCAGATTTCGCTGGAGTGAGCAGGCAGAACGCCAAACTCGCCATCCGTGGACGGAATCGACACAAACGCAGCGTCGCCCTCATAGGCGCAGCTCACGGGGCACACGATGCGGATACGCATAACCTACTTCTCCCCCATCTTGCGGGCGCGCTCGCGCACGTCCTCAATCGTGGAAGCATAGCGGAACGCCTGCTCGGGCAGGTCATCGGCCTTACCGTCGACAATCTCGGCGAAGGAGCGGACGGTATCCTCGACGCGGACGTAGACACCGGGGTTGCCGGTGAACTTCTCGGCGACGTGGAAGGACTGGGAGAGGAACTGCTGAATCTTACGGGCACGGTTGACTGTAAGGCGCTGCTCCTCGGACAGCTCGTCCATACCCAGAATGGCGATGATGTCCTGAAGGTCGGAGTACTCCTGCAGGAGCTCCTGTACCTTGACGGCGACACGGTAGTGCTCCTCGCCGACGATCGAGGGATCGAGAGCGTCGGAGGAAGACGCGAGCGGGTCGATGGCCGGGAACAGACCGAGCGACGAAATGCTACGCGAAAGAACCGTGGTGGCGTCGAGGTGCGTAAACGTCGTGGCAGGCGCCGGGTCGGTCAGGTCGTCTGCAGGGACGTAGACAGCCTGGACGGAGGTAATGGAACCCGTCTTGGTCGAGGTAATGCGCTCCTGGAGGTCACCCATCTCGGTAGCCAGCGTAGGCTGGTAACCGACGGCGGACGGCATACGACCCAGCAGTGCGGAAACCTCGGAACCGGCCTGGGAGAAGCGGAAGATGTTGTCGATGAACAGCAGAACGTCCTGGCCGCGATCGCGGAAGTACTCAGCGGTGGTAAGGCCGGCCAGACCGATGCGCAGACGCGCTCCAGGCGGCTCGTTCATCTGACCATAGACCAAGCAGGTCTTGTCGATAACGCCAGACTCGCTCATCTCGAGGAACAGGTCGGTGCCCTCACGAGTACGCTCGCCGACACCGGTGAACACCGAGGTGCCGCCGTGCTCCTGGGCGAGGTTGTTGATGAGTTCCTGAATCAGAACGGTCTTGCCGACGCCGGCGCCGCCGAACAGACCCGTTTTGCCACCACGGATGTAGGGCTCGAGCAGGTCAACGGCCTTGATGCCGGTTTCGAAAATCTCGGTCTTGGTGGTGAGCTCGTCGAAGCGGGGCGCTGCATGGTGGATGGGGTAGAACTCCTCCACCTCGGGCATGGGCTTACCGTCGACAGGTTTGCCCATGACGTTCCAAATGCGGCCGAGCGTCTTGGGGCCAACGGGCATCTTCATGGGCTCACCGGTATCGGTGGCAATGAGACCACGCTGCAGACCGTCGGTCGAGGACATGGCGACCGTGCGGACGACGCCGCCCGGAAGCTGGCTCTCAACCTCGAGGATCGTGCTCAGGTGACCGATCGGGGTCTCGGCCTCGACCGTGAGCGCGTTGTAGATCGGGGGCACCGCACCGTCAAACTTGACGTCGACGACAGGGCCGATGATACGCACGATGCGACCATCGCCGGCAGTCGTCTTCTTGGTGGCTTCCTCGACCGCAAGCTTTACGGTGTTATTAGCCATTACTGTTCCTCCAATGCTGAGGCTCCGCCGACGATCTCGTTGATCTCGGTCGTGATCGAAGCCTGGCGCACGCGACTATACGTGCGGGTAAGGGTCGAGATGATCGCGGTGGCGTTTTCCGTTGCGGAGTGCATGGCCTTACGGCGCGCACCTTGCTCGGCGGCCGCCGAATCGATCAGGGCCTGGTAGATGACCGTCAGGATATAAGACGGCACAAGCTTGCCGAGAACATGCTCGGGAGAGGGCACGAACTCGAACGTGGACGAGATGCGCTTAGGGGCGTCGGTCTCGTTCTTACGCGGACCGTGGGCCATAGCGATCATCTCGGGATCGAGCGGCAGCAAGTGCTCGACGCGAAGCTCCTGATCCACGCGGTTCTTGGCGTGGTGGTAGACAAGCTCGACACGGTCAAGCTCACCGGCACGATACGCATCGCAGATATGAGAGGAGATCATGCGGGCCTGATTAAAATCGGGCTCGGAGGAGTTGCCCTCAAAGTGCATGGCGACGTTTGCGCGGTCGCGGAAATACGTGGCCGGTTTGCGCCCACACGCGATGATCTCGCACTCGATGCCGTCGTTCGCCCAAGAAGCGGCGAGCTTTTCGGCCGTGCGCTCCACCGTCGTATTGAAACCGCCGGCAAGGCCGCGGTCCGAGGCAATGACGACAATCAGGCCATGCTTGACGCTCTCATGCTTCTGCAGCATGGGATCGGTGCCCGAGCAGGAGGCGTCGCCGGCGACCGTCAACATGACGTCGGTCAGCGCCTCCTTATAGGGCTCGGCCTGCTTGGAGCGATCGAGGGCACGACGGATCTTGGCCGTAGAGACCATCTCCATCGTGCGCGTGATCTGCTTGGTCGTGGTAACCGAGGAGATTCGCTTCTTAATGTCGCGAAGGTTGGCCATAGGGCTTAGCTCTCCTCTGATCCAGTCGTATCGGCATGGTGCTTGGCCATGAACTGCTGCTTGAAGTCACCGATGACACGCAAGAGCTCGGCCTTGGTGTCGTCGTCGATCTTCTTGGCGCGAACCTTGTCGAGCAGCGAGCCAAAGCCATTGTCCATGTACTCGATGAGCTCGGCACGGAAAGGCAGCACGTCGGCGATCTCCAGGTCATCCAGGAAGCCCTCGTTGCCAGCGAACAGCGTAACAATCTGCTCACCAACCTCGAACGGCTTGTAGCGCGGCTGCTTCAGGAGCTCGGTCATGCGAGCGCCGTGGGTCAGCTGCTTCTGAGTAGCCTCGTCAAGGTCGGAGCCGAACTGCGTAAAGCCGGCGAGCTCCTGGTACGAAGCGAGGTCCAGACGGAGGTTGCCGGCGACCTGCTTCATGGCCTTGGTCTGAGCATCACCACCGACGCGGGACACGGAGATGCCCACGTCGACTGCCGGGCGCTGACCCTGGAAGAAGAGCTCGGACTGCAGATAGATCTGACCATCGGTAATGGAAATGACGTTGGTCGGAATGTAGGCCGAGACGTCGCCGTCCTGGGTCTCGATGATCGGCAGTGCCGTCATAGAGCCGTAGCCGTTCTTCTTGGACATCTTAACGGCACGCTCGAGCAGACGAGAGTGCAGGTAGAAGATGTCGCCAGGATAGGCCTCGCGTCCGGGCGGACGATGCAGCGTCAGCGACATCTGACGGTAGGCCACAGCCTGCTTGGACAGGTCGTCGTAGATGACGAGCACGTGGCCGCCGGGGTTGGTCTCGCTGGCGGGCTTACCGTCCTCGCCGTTGTACATGAAGAACTCGCCGATAGCGGCACCGGCCATAGGCGCGATGTACTGCATAGGGGCGGAATCGGCAGCGGTTGCCGAAACGATGATGGTGTAGTCGAGCGCACCGTGCTGAGCGAGGGTCTCGCGGATGTTGGCAACCGTGGAGGCCTTCTGGCCGATGGCGACATAGATGCAGACCATGCCCTTGCCACGCTGATTGAGGATAGCGTCGATGGCGATGGCGGTCTTACCGGTCTTACGGTCGCCGATGATGAGCTCACGCTGACCACGGCCGATAGGCACCATGGAGTCGATGGCCAACAGGCCAGTCTGAACCGGCTCGCACACCGGGGTACGGTCGATGACGCCAGGGGCCTTGAACTCGATGGGGCGACGGTGCGTGGCGACGATGTCACCCAGGCCGTCGATAGGCTGGCCGAGCGGATTGACGACGCGGCCGAGCATGGCGCGGCTCACGGGGATATCCATAATGCGGCCAGTGGTGCGGCACTCGTCGCCTTCCTTGATGGAGTCGACGGCACCGAACAGAACGGCGCCGACCTCGTCACGGTCAAGGTTCTGGGCAAGGCCGAAGACGGTCTCACCGGTATCGGAGCTCTTGAACTCCAGAAGCTCGCCTGCCATGGCGCTCTTGAGGCCGGAAACGCGCGCGATGCCGTCGCCTACCTCGTCGACCGTTGAAACCTCATGCGTATCGACCGTCGCGGAGAGGCTCGTGAGCTGCTCCTGCAGTTTCTTGGCGATATCCTGGGCATTGAGGGTTTCGGACATTAGGCTTCACCTCCGTACGAATTAGCAGAGTTTGCGAGGGTCTCCTGCGCGATGCGCAGCTGCGTCTTGACGGAAATGTCACGACGCTCGCCGCGGGCCTCGAGCACCAGGCCGCCCACGATAGACGGGTCGACCTGCTCGATAAGGAATACCTTGCGGCCGAAGTCCTGCTCGCATTTCTTAGTGATGGTTTGACGCAGCTCGTCGTCGAGCGGGATCGCCGTGGTGACGGTCACGCCCACTACATCCTCGTCTTCCTCGGCAACATACTTAAAGGCAGCTGCCACCTTGGGAAGAAGGTCGAGCTGGTCGCGCTTGGACATGGTGTCGAGCACGGCGATGATCTCGGGGCTGGCGCTAGCCAGGCGCTCGATCATCTCGAGGTCCTCGAACACATGGTTCTCGGCCTTGGCGGCTTCCAAAAGGGAACGCGCGTAGGTCTCGAGCACCTTGTCCTGATAGCGGCTAGTCGGCATTCAGGCTACCTGCTTCCTGGATGTAGCGCTCGATGAGCTTCTTCTGCTCGCCCTCGTCCTCGAGTGCCTCGCCCACGATCTTGGTGGCGACGGCAACGGACAGGTCGGCGATGGAGCTCGCGGCACCGGCGTAGATGGACTTGCGCTCGTCCTCGACGGTCGTATGGGCCTTGGCGATGATCTCCTCGGCCTCCTTGTGGGCAGCCTCGATGATACGGGCGCGCTCGGACTCAGCGTCCTTACGGGCCTCGAGAACGATGTCGGCAGCCTGACGACGGGCGTCGGTGACGATCGAGTCGGACTCAGCGCGCTTGGCGATAGCCTCCTGCTTGGTCTTCTCGGCCTCGTCGAGGCTCTCCTCGATCTTCTTGCCGCGCTCCTCCATGGTTTTCATGATGCCCGGCAGGGCGACCTTGGCCAGCACGATCCAGATGATCAGGAAGGCGATAAGCGCCGGGATGAACTCCGCCATCTTAGGGATGAGGATGTCCGCACCGGCAGCGCCGTCCTCGGCGAACGCGGAAACCGGCATGAGCAGCGCGGCCGCGGACGCGGAGAGTGCGATCGCGCTCTTCTGGGATGAAAGATTCATACTTGACGCTCCGTGCTATTTAACGATCAGCGCGACAACGAAGCCGATCAGAGCCAGAGCCTCGCCGAAGGCGGAGCCCATGATGAAGACGGTGAACACGCGGCCCTGGACCTCAGGCTGACGGGCCATAGCACCCGTAGCACCCAGAGCAGACAGGCCGATAGCAAGACCAGCGCCGATAACACCGAGACCGTAACCGATAACTCCCACGATTCCTCCTTTGTCGTGCGTGTCTTATTTCACGCAGGATAACCTTTTTATAACTGCCGGGCTCCATGGGTACGGGCACCGGCGGTTTAACGAATTGCCTTACCATTAAGGCGCGAACGGAAGATTACTCCTCCTCCGCGACCTCCTCTGCCTCGGAGACATACACGGCGGTAAGGACCGTGAAGACGTAAGCCTGGATGGCGCCGACCACAAGCTCGATCGCATAGATCAGGATGAGGATGGCAAGCCAGGACAGCGAAGGCAGGGCGCCGACGGCGTGGGCCGCGGAAACCTGCTGAAGCAGCGGTTGCATGAACATGCTCGCCATGATGGCGAACGATCCCATGACCACGTGTCCTGCGAACATGTTGCAGAACAGACGGACGGCGAGCGTGATGAGGCGCAGGAAGGTCGAGAAGAGCTCGACGACCCACACAAGCACGTTCATCGGGAAGCTCACGCCCTGCGGGGCGAGGCTCTTGATGTAGCCGATCACGCCGTGAGCCTTGCATCCGTAGTAGATGAAGTACACGAAGGCGAAGATGGCGAGCGCGGCGGTGGAGCCGATTGCGCCGGTGCCGGGCTTCATTCCCGGGATCAGGCCGATCATGTTATTGATCAGGATGAACAGGAAAAGCGAGCACAGGAACGGGAAGTGCTTCTTCCAGTTCTCACCCACGACGCCCTTGCCGATATCGTTCTCGACGTACTCGATGATGTACTCGAAACCGTTGACGAAGAAGCCCTTGGGAACCAGGGTCTGCTTCTTCTTGAACACGGCCAGGACGATCAGGAGCACGATCGTGGAGACGATCAGCCAAAACGAGTACTGCGTGATGCCGCAGCTCAGATCGCCCACGACAGGGGTGGAGCTGAACTCGCTGACCAGATGATTAATCTCATCAGGCAGCTTTTCAAAAATTTCCACGACTTACCTTTCGACCTCATGAGGATCTCGCAGCGCCTTGGCGACGCGAACCGTGCAGGCGGCCATAAAGGCCACGAAGCCGATCGCCTCGCCCAGGAGGAACACGCGAAATGCCTCTCCGAACAACGCAAACACAACCAAGGTAAAGACGAGCAGGGCGACTGCCGAGACCGCCAGACTCACCATGCCCTTGAGCATGTCCGCATTCTGTTTATCGTCAAGAACCGGCTTGAGCGTAAAGACAAAGGGAAGGAAGGCAATTGCGCCCGCGATGGCGCCTGCAACGATAGCGAGCAGATCGGCTATCTGAAACACTGGCTTCCTCGCTTTCCTATTTAACGCCTCACAGCACAGTCCCAGCCAAACATTGGTGACTATTGTACGAGCCAATCGCTAAAGTACAACCGTAAAACAAACGGTTAATACGCACCTGTACGTTTTCTTAAGGCCTTCTTTATGCCGCAGGTACGGTAATACGTTTTTTCGAACCCCTCAGCGCAAAACGTCCGTTAACAGAAGTGCGCGTGGACGACTTTTGCTCGCCCGCGCGCACCATTTCTTCGTATTTTCGACGTTAACCGGTATGGCCCAGAGATTACAGCGTGCCGTAGATGCGGTCTCCGGCGTCGCCCAGGCCGGGAACGATGTAGGCGGCCTCGTTGAGATGGTCGTCGATGGCGCACGTATAAATATGTACGTCGGGGTCCTTTTCGGTCAGCGACTTGAGGCCCTCGGGCGCGGCGACGATACACAGCATGCGGATATCCTTGACACCGCGCTCGCGCAGGTAGCTGATGGCCATCTCGGCCGAACCGCCCGTGGCGAGCATGGGGTCGACAACCAGGCAGATGCGCTGGTCGATATCCTTGGGCATCTTGCAGTAATACTCATGCGGCTCGTGGGTAGCCTCGTCGCGCTCCATGCCGATATGGCCCACGCGGGCAGAAGGCACCAGGTCGAGGATGCCATCGACCATGCCAAGGCCCGCACGCAGGATGGGAACGATAGCGAGCTTTTTGCCGGCGAGCTGCTTAAAGGTGGCGGTGGTGATAGGGGTCTCGACCTCGACGTCTTCCATGGGCAGATCGCACATGGCCTCGTATCCGTCAAAGAGCGCAAGCTCGCGCACGAGCTGGCGGAACTGGTTGGTGCCGGTGTTTTTGTCACGCAGGATCGACAGCTTGTGCTGGACGAGCGGATGGTCGACAAGCGTCACGCGGGACGTATCGTAGGTGACGGTCATGGGTTGAATGCCCCTTTCGTTGCGGCCGAGAAACGACTTTGCTAACACGGCACACGGTGATGTTGTTGCCGCGCGCCGTGCATAAGTTTAGCGGTTTGTTGTATCGAGCGCCCATCGAGCCCTACTGCGCGGTGCTGAGCGAGCGCTTGACGGCATCATGCCAGCCCGCCAGGTTTTGCTCGCGGCGCTCGGCGGACATGTGAGGATGGAAGACTTTGACGATCTGAGCGTTTTGCTCCAGCTCCTCCAAATCCTCCCAGTAGCCGACGGCAAGGCCCGCCAAGTACGCGGCGCCGATCGCCGTGGTCTCCACCGTCTCGCACTGCAGCACGGGGATATCCAGCAGGTCAGCCTGGAATTGCATGATGAACTCGTTGCGCGAGGCACCGCCATCGACGGACAGGCGCTCAATCGAAAGTCCCACGTCCTGCTCCATGGCGCGTAGCACGTCATAACTCTGGTAGGCCATGGACTCGCAGGCCGCACGCACAATGGTCGCGCGACTCGAGGCGCCGGTCAGGCCGCACACGATACCGCGAGCATGCGGGTCCCACCAGGGAGCGCCCAGGCCTGCGAAGGCGGGGACGAAGTAGCAGCCCTCGTTGTCGTTGATCGAAACGGCGAGTTGCGCGGACTCGCTCACGCTCGAGATGATGCCCATGTTGTTGCGCAGCCAATTCATGGTTGAGCCGGCGGCAAAGATAGAGCCCTCGAGCGCATAGCTGATCTTGCCGTCCGCGGCAATACCGATCGTGGAGACCAGACCGTTCTTGGATTCGACGATCTCGTCGCCGGTGTTCATGAGCATAAAGCAACCCGTGCCATAGGTGTTTTTGGTCTGGCCGGGATGGAAGCAGCAGTGGCCGAACAGCGACGCCTGCTGGTCGCCCGCCACGCCCATGATGGGTGGCATTTTGGTCATGATGTCGCTCGCGACGCGGCCGTAGTCGCCCGAGCTCCAACGAACCTCGGGCATCATGGAGCGCGGGACGTCGAAAAGCGCCAGCAGATCGTCGTCCCAATCGAGCGCATGGATATTAAAGAGCGCGGTGCGGCTGGCATTGGTGTAGTCGGTGGCAAAGACCTGACCGCCGGTGAGGTTGTAGATGAGCCAGGTGTCGATGGTGCCGAACATGAGGTCGCCCGCCGCCGCGCTCTCACGCGCACCATCGACGTTGTCGAGGATCCACTGCACCTTGGAAGCCGAGAAATACGGATCGAGTGTGAGTCCCGTGCGGGAGCGCACCAGTTCTTCTGCGCCCTGCTCGACCAGCTCGTCGATCAGAGGTGCGGTGCGACGGCATTGCCACACGATGGCGTTATAGATGGGTTGGCCGCTTATGCGGTCCCACACCACCGTGGTCTCGCGCTGGTTGGAGATACCGATAGCGGCGATGCGGTCAGAATGGATGCCGCTCTTAAACTGAACCTCCATCATCACGCCGATCTGGCTGGCAAGCACCTCCGTGGGATCCTGCTCCACCCAGCCGGGGCGCGGGAAGCTGGTTTTGACGCTACGGCGCGCCTGGGCGACGATGCAGCCGTACTCGTCGACGATGGTCGCGAGTACCGAGGTGGTGCCGCAGTCGAGCGCCATGATGTAGGAACCGCCAAAGCTAAACGAGGCGTCTTCCATACCCAGGCTACCTAGATTCAACGACATCGCTTACACCTTTCTATTGCATCGGGTCGGACAGGACCCGTTCGATCTCTGATGCGGGAAGCGCGCCTTGGCGCAAGATCCGGAGCTCGCCGTGCTGAAACGACACGATGGTTGAGGCGTCGCGACACGGGGTCTCACCGGCGTCGACAGCCACATCGACCCCCTCCAGGATGCGCTCCTCCACCGTGACAAAACTTGCCGGCGCGGGCGCGCCATGCGTGTTGGCGCTAGTGCAGGCAAGAGGGCTGCCGCAGGTGCGGATGAGCGCTTGCACCACGGGCGAGGCCGAAGCGCGAAGTGCCACCGTGTCGTCGGCGGCGCGCATAAAGGTCGGCACGCAGGGGGCCGCCTTGACCACAATAGTCAGGGCACCCGGCCAGCATCGTCGGGCGAGCACGCGGGCCTCATTAGGGATATCCACGCCATAGCGGTCGAGTGCTTCGGCATCATCGACCAGCCAGGCAACCGTTTGGGTGAGCTCGCGCTGCTTGAGAGTAAAGATACGACGATAGCCGGTGCCGAGTGCAGGGACCGCGGCGCCGTTGACGGTGGCCTGCGGATCGCGCGGCCACGGCAGAGGCTCACTTGTATCTTGTGGAACGGCATCCGAGAAAGCGTTGACCGCCACGGCGACACCGTAGACCGTCTCGGTTGGAATAAGCGCCAGGCCGCCGCGACCGAGTAGCTCGGCCGTGCGCTCGACTGCAAGCCGATGCGGCTCGCGCGCTCCCTCGTATACCCGATAGACCGTCTGCATGTGTATGCCAGCCCCTTACGCTCTGGTGCAAGTTTGTTTACTGTGGGGCATTCTCGCACGAAACGTTCAACCTATTTGCCCAGAGCGCATGTTGGTTTGGTGAGCGGCTCTAGTAGTCGGTGAAAGTGAGGGGGTTATTGGACGGCTACGAACTTCTTTGGTCTTCCGGCGTGACGTTCTTGAGCGGCGTAACGCTCGATGCTGTCTATCGTTATCATCCGACGGCCATCGACGAGTTCAACATCGAGCTTTCCGGCTTTGACCAGCGCGGTAATCCGCGGAGCGGAGACTTTGAGGTCCAGCGCTGCATCTTTAAATGTTCGGCACGCCGCTTCCCGAGCGTCCTCGTGATCGATTTCGACTGAAAGGGCCACGACCTCGGCCGAGCGTTCGTACCCTGCCGGAGTCAAACCGTTGTTGAGATCGTCGGCCAAAAACGCCATCAGCGCCTCGGTGGCATGGGCAATCGCTTCTTCGCGCGTATCGCCATCGGCAAAGGCGCCGGGAATCTGCGGGAAGCTGGCGCAGTAACCGTCGTCTTCTTTTATGAGAACGCAGTCATAGGTAAATCGCTGCCTCATTTTGCCTCCAACTACCATCCAGCTTGGCGACGAATACTTGCCCACGTGCCCTTCTTTGGTCGATCACCACCAGAGCCGTTCACGGTAACAACACGGTCGTCAGAAACATACTTAGCATGACTACCGACTTGCGCGACCTTCACGAATCCATCGTGCTTGAGTAGGGCAATGATTTCCCGAAAGGTAGGAGGTTGCATGGGCCGACCTCTTTCAGCCGTCCTAATTATAAACTACTTTATAATTTTTGCTAACCAGTTAATAAATATTACTGGCGCTGCTTGGGCTCGGTGACGATGGCTCGGACGATGCGGGGGCGATCAGTGAGGTCATGGACGATACGCACGTCCGAAAGGCCTGCCTGGCGACAGAGCTCGGCCGCGGCATCGAGGGCACCCTCGTAGAGCTCGCAGGCAAACAGGCCGCCGGCGCGCAGCATGTAAGGCGCCGCATTGAGCAGGCGGCGGAAGATATCGAGACCGTCGGCGCCGCCCTCGAGCGCCAGGTCGGGCTCAAAGTCCTTGACCTCGTGCGGCAGTGAGCGCATGACATCGGTGGGGATGTAGGGCGGGTTGGAGACGAGTACGTCAAAGGTGCCCCACTCTTCGCGGGGAATGGAACTCACCAGGTTCGTGAGGCTGAAGGCGACCTCGTCGGACGTGAGGCCAAGCGCATCGCGGTTTTTGGTAGCAAGGTCGATGGCGCGCGGCTCGATATCGGTAGCAGTGCAGGTAACGTGGCCGCGACGCTCCCAGGCAAGCGAGAGCGAGATGCAGCCCGTGCCGCAGCCGACCTCGAGAACGCGGGCAGTGCGGGGCCCGGCTGGAGCAGGTACGTTGGCCTCGGCGGCATCTTGCACGAGAGTCGTCTGTTGGTCGTTGCCCTCAATGGCGATGCCGTATTCGTCGAGCTCGGGCTCGGCGGCTTCCGCGGCTTCGGCTTCTGCTGCCCGCGCGGCGGCTTCCTCGGCCTCGCGGTCGGCCAGTTCCTCGGCATAGGCACGGCTGCCCAGTACGTCGCCGCCTAGCGCCGCCTCATCGGCAGCCGTCAGGTTAGCGGCACGGCGCTCGGCGGTCGCGCGTTCGTCTGCCAGCGCCGCCTCGGCTTTGCGAGCCTGCTCGACCTCATCGTTCCAAGGCAGCTCCACGCGCTGGCGGGCAGCGGCCTCGGGGCTCAGTACCTCGGCATCCAGATAGTCCAGGACTTCCTCGACGAGCATCTCGGTCTCGGGGCGCGGGATGAGCACGCCGGGGGCGCACGCGACGTCGATCATGCGAAACTGCGTGCTACCGATGATGTACTGCAGCGGCTCGCCCTTCGCGCGTCGGACAACTGCCGCGTGCATGGTCTCGAGCTGCGCTGCGTCGAGCGTCTCGTCCATGCGCATATACAAGTCGATACGCGCCAGGCCCGTTGCCGCACACAGCAGCCACTCGGCAGAAAGACGGGGATGCTCCTCACCGCGCTCGGCCAGGTACTCCTTGGTCCACTCGAGACAACGCTTGATGGTCCAGATCTCGTTTGCCATGGGGTCCTCCCCTCTTAAGCGCCAGGCGGCGCGCGAATGTCGGAGCAGATTGTACGCGAGGCCAGCGCTTGGCAAGGGACGATTGAAGGCGATTATCGAGAATCAGCCCAGATTTTTGCTTGGATTGCAATCGAAGCGTTCATTCGCCGACGTCTAAATCTGCATCCGTCAAGCTTTTGGCAAGGTTGCCCCAAAACTGACCAATATCTAACCAAGAACTTGCCAAATCACTTGACGCGCGACGCATCAAAAATCGCCCCGCAACTTCTTGAACGATTTTTTGAGCATTATTTTCAATAGCAGATGCACACCGTTAATTGCTTTAAGCAGGTAAGCAGCTCAAAGGCCATCACAGCTTATTGAATAACATCTCAAAGCAATGTGCCCAACCTAGTCATTTAAGAACGTCCCCAATGACTGCATCAAGGTCCCGCAGGTTGAGCATAAGTCAGCGAAAACGCCCCTAAGCGAGCAAGGTGACGTGAAAGAGGAGGGAAGCGTACTTCGGTACGTGACCGACGATTGAACGTCAGATTGCCGCTTAGGGGCGTTTGCAGCGTCGATCAGTTACGGCGTTTGGTAAAACGCCGTAACTTAAACTGCTTGTGCCAGCTTCTCGGCTCGCTCGGCGGCGGCAAGTGCCTCGATGACGGTACCGAGTTGATCGCCCAGAAGGACGCCGTTGTAGGTGGAGTTGAAACCGATACGGTGGTCGGTCACGCGGTCCTGAGGCTGGTTGTAAGTACGAATCTTCTCGGAACGGTTGCCGTGACCAATCTGGCTCTGGCGCTCGGCGCCGAGCTCGGCCTGCTGTTTCTCGAGCTCCATCTCGTACAGACGGGCACGCAGCATCTGCATGCAGACCTCGCGGTTCTGGATCTGGGAACGCTGCTCCTGCGACTGCACCACGGTATTGGTGGGCAGGTGGGTGATGCGCACGGCGGAGTAGGTGGTGTTAACGCACTGACCGCCAGGGCCGGAGGCACAGTAGGTATCGATGCGCAGGTCGGACTGGTTGATCTGAACGTCAATCTCCTCGGCCTCGGGAAGCACGGCGACGGTTGCCGTGGAGGTCTGGATGCGACCCTGGGACTCGGTCTTGGGGACGCGCTGGACGCGATGCACGCCGGACTCGTACTTCATGACGGAGTAGACGCGGTCGCCCTCGACCTTGAACTCGATGGACTTAAAGCCGCCGGCCTCGCTGGGGCTGGAGTCGAGCACGGTGGTCTTCCAGCCGCGCGACTCGCAGAAGCGCTGGTACATCTTGTACAGGTCGCCGGCGAAGATGGCCGCCTCGTCGCCACCGGCGGCGGAGCGAATCTCGACGATGGTGTTCTTGTCATCGTTGGGGTCGCTCGGGATGAGCATGTACTTAATGTCTTCCTCGAGCTGGGGAAGCTTGGCCTCGTTTTCGGAGATGTCCATCTGGAGCATCTCTTTCTCATCGGCATCGGTGGTATCGTGGAGCATTTCCTTGGCGGCCTCGATGTCATCGAGCGCGCCGATGTACTCACGCGAGGCGGCGATGAGGTCGGACTGGTGCGCGTACTCCTTGTTGAGACGCGTGAACTCCTTAATATCGGAGGCGACGGCCGGGTCGGAGAGCTTCTTCTCGAGCTCCTCGTAGGCCTTGATGATCTTTTCGAGCTTGTCGCGCATGGCGGGACTCCTTTATATGCGTGAAGGTGAAAATCGGCAGAGTTGATGGGGCGCGCGGCGCCACTGCGGGGGTAAGCCCGGCTAGAACATGTCGATCTTCAGATACATGCGCATCCCTTCGCGTATGGGGTACATAGTTGCGGTCTAACCCATACATGATAGCGTGCGCAGGCAAACCTGCATATAACCCGCACGGATTGGTGCAAACAAACCTGACCCCATTGCACCAAGAGCTTGCTTTTTGGCTAGAGCGTTTGGAGTAGAGCGACGAGGAAGCGGATGCCCTGGAGGTAGGCGCGGCGGGTGATGCGCTCGTTGGTGCCGTGGACGCCGCGATCACACTCGTCGTCATCAACCACAAAGGCCGAGAAGCGAATGCACTCAGGGCAAATGTGCTGGTAGTTGGCAGCGTCGGTCGCACCGATCACGGTCGAGGGCACAATTGCCACTGGCTCGAATGATCCATTTTCCTCCGTCTCCTTTGGATCACGGAAATAGCGGGCGGCGATGGAGCGAACCGCCTCGAGGCCGGGACCACCGATGCGCGGGGACGGCGAGGGTTCGGAGCTGCCGGGGCCTAGCTCCACTTCGACACGACCGGCAAGGTCCGCCCCGGCAACCGCCTCACGGCAGCGCGCCACAACGTCGGCCACGCTCGTGCCCTCGAGCATGCGGAAGTTGATGTTGGCCCACATATCCTGCGGCATTACGTTGGCGCCGGTGCTGCCACCCTCGATCTGCGTGGGTGCGCAGGTGGTCGTCACCAGCGGATAGAGCTTCTTGCTGGCGAGGCAATCGCGGACAATGGCGCCCCCGTTGGCGGCAATTTCATCCGCCGTGTAGAGCCCCAGCTCGACGAGCTGGGCGGCAAGCAAGTCGGTCACGCGCGTCGGCCACTCGATATCGCAGATTGCGGTGATGGCACGGCTGAGCACCTCGAGCGACGTGCCGCCGTAGGGGTTAGAAGAATGTCCACCCTCACTCTTCGTCTTGAGCACGATATCGGCATAGCCCTTCTCCGCGAGGTCGGCGTGCATGAGCCAACCCTCGCCCGCGCTGTACTCGGCATCCGAAACGATGCGGTAGTCGCCCTCGTCGATCAGGAACTCGAGCTCAACACCGCGCTCCTCGAGCGCGCGGCCGATGGCGCCTGCACCGTACTGCGTTGTCTCCTCGTCCTGGCCAAAGGCCAGGAACAGCGTGCGCTCGTGCTGCCAACCGTGCGCCAGCGCATACTCGACAGCCTCGAGAATGCCTGCGACCTGGTCCTTCATGTCGATCGCTCCACGGCCCCAGATGTAGGTGTCGTCCACGTGCCCGCTAAAGGGGGCGTGCGTCCAGTCGGCCTCGGTACCCGGCACCACGGGGACCACGTCCATGTGGCCCATGAGCATAACGGGCTTGAGGGCAGGGTCGGAACCGCTAAGTGTCACCAATAGCGAATGGTCGATAAGCTCGACCTCGCCCGCCGCAAATACGTGCGGCCAGGCCTGCTGCATATAGGCGCGCAGGTCGTCGAACGGCTGCCAGTCCACCGCCTCGGCATCCATGCTCGAGATGGTCGGAAACGACAGCACGCGCCCCAGGCGCTCGCACGCGCCAGTTTCATCCAAATCGGCAAAATCGTCCTCATGCGCAAAGAAGCGCCAAACCTCGGCCATGACATCCTTTCGATTGTGACGACAAAGGCCGCCCCACGGGAGCGGCCCTGCAACGCAAGAGTTTGCGGTCGGTTATTTGTCCTCGAGATAACGCGAGAGGAACTCGCGGGTGCGCTGGTGCTTGGGGTTGCCGAAGAGCTCGGCCGGCGCGGCGTCCTCGAGCACCACGCCCTTGTCCATAAAGACCACGCGGTCGGACACGGTTCGGGCAAAGGCCATCTCGTGCGTGACGACGACCATGGTCATGCCGTCGGCCGCAAGCTTGCGCATGACCTCGAGCACCTCTCCCACGATCTCGGGGTCGAGTGCGGAGGTCGGCTCGTCGAACAGCATGATCTGCGGATTCATGCACAGGGCGCGCGCGATGGCCACGCGCTGCTTTTGGCCACCGGATAGGCGGCCCACGGCGGCGTGCGCGAACTTTTCGAGCCCCACGCTCGTCAGATGCTCCATCGCGACCTTCTCGGCCTCGGCCTTGCTCATCTTTTTGAGCGTGACGGGCGCGAGCGTGCAGTTGTCGAGCACATCCATGTTGTTGAACAGGTTAAAGCCCTGGAACACCATGCCGATGTCCTCACGCAGCTTGTTAATGTTGCAGCGCTCGGCCGTAAGGTCCTGGCCGTGAAACCAGATATGGCCCGCGTCCGGAGTCTCGAGCAGGTTGAGGCAGCGCAGGAAGGTCGACTTGCCCGAGCCCGAGGCGCCGATAATGGTAACGACCTCGCCGGGGTTAACGGACAGGTCGATGCCCTTAAGCACCTCGAGCGAGCCAAAGCTCTTGCGCAGGCCCTCGACGCGGATAAGCGGCTCATTGGTCTGTGCGGCGGCCGCGGTGCCGGTAGTGGCGATATCTGCCATGATGATTCTCCTCGTCTTGAGCCTAGTTGGAGCTGGGCAGCGTTGCCGGGGCCTCGGCGCCGAGCTTTTTGCCAAAGGCCTCGAGCAGGCGGCTCGCCACGAGCGTCAGGATCAGGTAGACCACGAGCGCCACGCAGTAGACCTCCATCTGGCGGTAGTACACGCCGGCGACGGTGGTGGTGGCGTACATGAGGTCGAACACGCCGATGACCGAAAGCACCGACGAATCCTTGATGTTGATGATGAGCTCGTTGGTGAGTGCGGGGATCGCGTTTTTAATACCCTGGGGGAACACGACCTTGCGCATGGCCTGCCACTGCGACAGACCCAGCGAGCGCGCCGCCTCGGCCTGGCCGGGATCGATGGACTCGATGCCGCCGCGCAGGACCTCCATCATGTAGGCGGTGGAGTTGAGCGAGATGGTGACGAGACCGGCGGTGAAGGTACTCCAAATCTGGTTGGCCTGGGCGGTCTCGAAGCCCATGCCGCGCAAAACGGTGAAGCCCGCGTAATAGATGAGCAGGCCCTGGACCATCATGGGCGTGCCGCGCACGATGGTAGAGTAGACGGTCGCAAAGCCGCGGCCGATGCTCTTAAAGAAGCGTGTGAGATCGTTATCCACGCGGTCGAACGTCTGAATACGCAGGAACACAAAGAGCAGCGCCAGGAAAAAGGCGATGACGGTACCGAAGGTCGCAAGTGCGATGGTGATCTCGATGCCGCGGATAAAGAAGTCGCCGCTCTTGTAGGTCATGTAGACCAGGCTCGACAAAAAGTCGCTGGGGTTGGAGTCCGAGACAATGCTCACCTGCACCAGGTCGATAAACGACATGACGCAACGGTCGATAAAGAAGATCGCCGCGATGGCGACCACGACATAGCTGCCCAGGCGCGCGCCGCGACGGAAGCGCTCGGAAGCAAACGGCGACGTTTCGCGATAGTCGCTCCAGTGCATGAGTTTGGTGGCCAGCGCCGCCGCCGATACGACGAGCCAGGCCCAAAGAATCGCCCAAAGGCAGTCCTGGAAAATGCTGGTGGGCGCCAAGAAGCTCAGCGGCGTGGGGTTACGTTGGCTAAACGCCAGGCCGAGCGCCGCGATAACACTCGTGCCCAGATATACATAGCGATGGTCGGCCTTGATAAAGGAGGCCAGGCGATTGATGGTTTTCATGCTGCCTCCCTATGCCGGCTGACGGTCGAGGCACGCGTCCCACATTTGGTCGCGCTCCTCTTGGCTAATGCCCTTGAGTGTCTTGTCGATGAGCTTGAGCAGCTTGTCCGAGCCTTTGCGGCAACCGACGTTTGCCGTGACCTCCTGCTTAAAGCCCTCGCCCTCGGCAAACTGGATGGGGACGATACCCGGGTTTTGGGCCATATAGCCCTTCTCGTTCTCGGTGTTGTAGGTCACGGCGTCGCACGTGCCCTGCAGCAGGTTCGAAAACACCGTAGGCACCGAATCGACCGGGTTCTTGTGAACGACGCCCGGGATCTCGTCGATGACGGTATCGAGCATGGTGTCCTTTTGGCCGAGCACCGTGGCGCCGCTGAAGTCGCTGAGCTTGGTGGCGTTTTGGTAGAGAGAGCCCTCTTTTACGAACAGACCAAAGTAGCCAATGAAGTACGGGTCGGAGAAGCCGACCGACTCCTCGCGCTCGGGCGTGGCGCTCATACCGGCGATGATGAGGTCGATCTGGCCGTTGTTGAGCGAATCGATAAGGCCCGAGAAGCTCTGCTTGACGGCGACGGGCTCGCCGCCGAGGGCCTTGCAGACGATCTTGGCAATCTGCACGTCGTAGCCGTCGGCATAGGCGCCCTGCACGTTATCGATGGGGATGGTGAACTCGCTGGCCTCGGAGACCTGCCAGTTGTACGGGGCGTAGGCCGCCTCCATGCCAATGCGGATCTTGTCCTTGCCGATGACGGAATCGGACAGGTCGTCGCGGCCGCCGCCCGTCGTGGGCTGAACCACCTTGAGCGTGGACGGGCGCTGACAGCCGGCGAGCGCGCCGGCGACGACGGAAGCGCTCGCAGCGAGAGCGCTACCCAAAAAGATGCGACGGCTGCATACCGGCTGGGTCTGCATGCCGCGCTGTTGCCGAGGTTGCATCTGGTGCCTTCCCTATTTTGCGTTACTGACAATAAGACAGGATATACGCCCGCAACCAGCAGCGCGGCATGTGCGCGAAAAATTAATAGACACACGAGGACGATTGGCGCAAAGCAACCTGTCCCCCATGCACCAAACCCTTGACGGAAACAGCGACGCCGATGTTTTGGCAATGCCAGCGAGCGCCGCCCAGAGCGAACAAGTTGGCATGAAAAAGGCAAGGCATAGACCTTCTGGTCATGCCTCGCCTTTTGAATGACAAATTGTCGCTCTGGGTGGCGCGCAGCGTCGACTGGTCCGCCGTTCGTTAGAACGGCGGAACCTCTAGAGCAGTGTGACGCTAAAGCTACGTTTATCGGTAGCGCCGGGAGCCAAGGTAATGGTGTTGACCTTGTGCTCAAAGACGTCGTCCTCGGTGTCCATGGTGGTGTGACCGGTCCAAGGCTCGAGCGCCACAAACGGGGCGTCGTTGGCGGCAGACCACACGCCGATGTACTTAAAGCCCTCAAAGTCGATCTTGACGCCATGGCCCGACTTGCGACCGCGCAGCGTGAGCGTGGAGCCCGGGGTATCGGTGAACATGATGGCATCGTTATCGAAGCTGCGGTGCGTGATGGGCAACACGTCAGAGTTATCGGGCGCCTTGTAGCTGCCCTCAAACGTCATGAGGCCATCGGGCGTGATGATGGGGGCCTCGTTGGTCCAAGCCTCGGTAAATGCCAGCTCGTAATCCTCGAACGTCTCGTCCTCGGCACCGGGGGCGGGCACGTTAAATGCAGGGTGGCCGCCCACCGAGAACGGCAGGTCCACGTCGCCGGTGTTGGTGACGGCAAAGGTCTGCGTGAGCGTGGCGTCGCCGGTTAGGGCATAGGTCATGTTGAGCTTAAAGTGGAAGGGGAAAGCCTTGAGCGACTCAGGCGTATCGGTGATCTCGTAGGTGACGGACGAGCCGTCCTCGGAGACCTCGACCAGCTTGTGCTCGACGATGCGCGCGAGTCCGTGGCGCGGCATCTCGCAGGTGCCGGCTGCAGACGTCGCCGTGTTGTTGCGCAGCGATCCCACGATGGGGAACAGAATGGGCGCGTGCTTGCCCCAAAAGGCCGGGTCGCCCTGCCACAGATACTCGTTGCCGTCGAGGGCAAGGCTCGTGAGCTGGGCTCCCATGGAATCGATGGCCGCGGTGAGGCCGCCGCGCTTGATGGTGGTGACGGTGGACATGCTACTTCCTCCAAAAGTAAACAACAGTGTCGAGGGCTATTGTGCCACTCTTGGCGGCACGGAGAGGCGGCAGGCGCAGTTATTGAGCAATTGCGTAAAGGTCGAACCCGCCCTGCGGTGTGCTGTCGACCGTATCGGGCGCCTGCGAGTTAAAGCTCACGGGGACCATGCGCTTTGAGGCGCGGAAGCGCGTGCCATCGGTGGCGACGGGCGGCTCGTCGACCGTGAGCTCGTAGTCGCCGGGCTTGAGTTCGATGCCGTCGCCAGCGGAGTTGACATATTGATACTCGTCAATCACCTGCCCCCTGAGCGTGCGGCCCACGATATGGATGAGCATCTGGCTGTCGCCGCGCGCGGTGTCCCACGTCGCGCCGTCCTTGACCTCGACCGACACGTGCACCGAACGCGTGCGACTGAGCGATTGCTCGACAGACATCTCGACCTTGGCGGCATCTTTGCGCTGTTGCTCCACATGGCTCCAGACATTGCCGATCGCCGAGCAGGCAATGACGCCGGCCATAAAGGCGATGAGGATGGGGCCGAGTGGTGAGCGGCGACCCGCGTCTTCCTCACAAGACAGATTGGGGCGATGCGTGGGCGCGGGCGCCTGGGCACCCTGCGAGGGCACGTCGAGGATACTGAAAGAAGCCGTGCTGCCGGGGTCGATGTTGTGGCGTGGCTGCGGGGTCTTTGCCGGCGAGATCGACATGTCGGCCGGCTCGCTGAGCGTGGCGGTAGCATCGGCCTTCGCCTCGTCGGCCTCGGCCTGGGCCCAGGCCTGTTCGAAGGTCAGGGGTTCGGCGGAGTCGGAAGCGGCGTCAGGCTCGACGGCATCGCTGCCGGTCTCGTCCTCGTCGCTCGACACGTCACACGGCGCGGGCTCGTCCCACTCCTCGTCCGGAGCCTCGCCCTCGCTATACCACCATTCAAAGTTATCGATATCCATACGGGGCGCCCCTTAGGCCTCGCAAATAAACACTTGCTAGCCTTATACCCCCAGATAGCGCTGGAGCTCGCCGGCACAGACAGGAAAACCGTCACAACATTCGACGCTTTTCCTCGTTTTTGAGATTTTCATCAAATGTTGTGACGGTTTGGGCGACTGGCTGGCAGCGCAATGCGGCAAAGGAACTGTCTCTTTGTCACATTCTGTTAGAGTTGCAGGGATTGAATCCCGCTTATTCATGCGACATTGGAGTGACAACCTTGACCGCCGCAACCACGCCTAAAAGTAAGTCAACCGCCGCCGCGCTCTCCCCCGCGCGCACCAAGCTCTGCCTGGCGCTGCTCGTGTTGTTAGGCTTTTCGCTCGGCTGCTCGGAGTTCGTGGTCATCGGCATCGAGAGCGACCTGGCGACGGAGCTCGGCATCTCGCTTGCCACCGCGGGCCAGCTCATCAGCGTGTTCGCGCTCGTCTACGCTATCGCCACGCCGGTGCTTGCGCTCAGCACGGGGCGTTTTCGCCGCTACCAGCTGCTCGTGTGCTACAGCATCGTCTTTGTGCTGGGCAATCTTGTCATGGCTCTGGCACCCAACTTCCAGGTGCTGTTCGCCTCGCGCATCATCTTGGGCTCCGTCTCGGGCGCACTGCTCGCCGTGGGTGTGACGTACATCCCCGAGCTTCTGTCCCCGCAGCAAACTTCACTTGCAATCTCGGTGGTATATGGTGCGTTTTCCGTGGCAATGGTCTTTGTCACTTCGATCGGCAAGTTTGTAGCCGACACGCTCGATTGGCACGTAGCCATGTACGGCACGCTGACCTTTGCCGTTCTGATCTGCGAAGCGCTCGTGGCGTTTATGCCGCGCGCTGGGCAAACCGACGAGCCTGCCACCTTTCGCGAGCAGGCGGGGCTGCTGCGCGAGCCGAGCATCATCACCGGCATGCTCATCTTTTTGTTTGGCGTGGGCTCGGTCTATGTGTTCTACGGCTACGTGACGCCTTATCTTGAACAGGTGCTGGGCATGGGCACGGTCGAAGCCAGTACCACGCTCATGGCCTACGGCGTGTTCTGCCTAATCTCGAACATCCTGGGCGGATGGATCGACGCGCGCTTTGGCATGAAGGCGCTGCTTGTGACGTTTGTGCTGCAGGCTGCGGCGTTACTCGGACTGTTTGCTGTGGGCGGCACCATGCCGCTCGCGCTGGTCTTTGTCTTTAGCTTGGCGTTGCTCATGTACCTGTTCTCGGTATCGTGCATCACGCACTTTATGGACGTGGCACGCAGCCGCCATCCCAAGTCGATGGTACTCGCAAGTTCGGTTGAACCCATGGCGTTTAACGTCGGCATCTCGTTTGGCACCGCAGTGGGCGGCGCCGTGGTAAGCAGCGTTGGCATTGCGTACGTGGGCGCAGTGGGCGCCGCGTTCTCGCTTGTGGCCTGGGCCCTCACGCTGGTGACGATTAAGCTGGCTCGCTGGGAGCGCCGTCGTCAATCAGCACAGCTCCGGATGCAGGCATAGGAGCGAACATAGCCCAAGGTGGCGAGCAACCGGTGAAAACCGTCCCATACAAGTAGTGTTTATCCGCCTGGAAGCTTCAGCAGTGCAATTTCGTGTATTTCAGATACACGTTTTTCTTCGATTTCATGTATCTGGAACACATGAAATCTTGAGCACCCCTGTCTTCGTGGAAAACGTTTTTGCCCGCTTTACATCAGACGATGGGCGTGAGCTGCGTCATCCTCCACTCTGCGCAGTTGGCTTCATTGGAAAGGGCTGTGTTACAGTGCCACCGCAGGCCGTACGGCCCTGTCTAGAAAGGAAACCCTGTGCAACGCGTTCTTTTTATCTGCCATGGCAACATCTGTCGCTCGACGATGGCTGAGTCGGTGTTTACCGAGTTGGTGCGCCGCGCCGGGCGCGAGGGCGAATTTGTCATCGATTCCGCTGCGACCTCGACCGAGGAGATTGGCAACCCGCCGCATCATGGCACGGTCGCCAAGCTGCGCGAAGTCGGGATTCCCGTCGTCGCACATCGTGCACGTCAGGTGCGTCGCGCGGAGTATGGCGACTGGGACCATATTGTCTATATGGATGCTGAGAACGCGCGTGGCCTGCGTCGCATCTTTGGCGACGACCCTGACGGCAAGATTACGCGCTTGCTCGATTGGACTGATCGCCCCGGCAACGTGGCCGATCCCTGGTACACCGGCAATTTCGATGCCACCTACCGCGACGTGATCGCCGGCTGCACCGCCATGCTCGAGCAGCTGTAGGTTCGTGGGCGCACGAACCACGCTCTAAACGGGAGAAAATCCACGCTCATGAATGTGACAAAGGAACTGCCCCTTTGTCACATCCGGGACTGGCCCTAGACCGGCTTGACCTCCAGCTTTATCCCCTCGGCGCAGGAGTCGCCCAAAACATCCGAAAGGGCCCAGGTCGCATATAGCGGCAAATAGAGAACCGCTCCGTTGCGCTCAACGTTGCCTCTCGAGAAAACAATCCCGAGCCTTACGCCATATTCAGCCGTATCAAGCACATGACCGAGCGCAGCGTGCGCGTGGTAATAGGAGCCCGATTTAACCTCGATCGGAACAGCCGTCCCATCCGGTCCATCGACCACAAAGTCCACTTCACCGCGCTTTTTTGTCTGATAGTAGTAAAGCTGGCGATTTTGGGCGGCCAGCTGCTGGGCCACCACGTTTTCGTAAATGCCGCCCAGATTGGGCTCCTTGCTATCAAGATACGCCGCTTGGGCGACTCCAACGGGGTAGCGCGCCATCAACATGCCCGTATCCGATTGATATAGCTTGAACTGCGATGGCCGCGCCGTCTTGAGCAGGGGCGATTTTGGCTCGGTTACGATATCGGCTTTGAGAGCAACGCCGGCATCGACAAGCCATACAAAATCTCGCTGATACTTCTCGTAGTAAGCCTTGGGGTCAATGGAATTGAGCACGAAGCGCTTGTTTTCGCCCTCGAGCATAATAGGGAGCTGATCGTAGATGCTCTGCACCTGAAGGGCTCGCCCGCTTGCATACTTGGAGATATCCCGCCGGTACTGTTCGTTGAGCTCTGACTGCAGCTGACGAACAGAGGCAAGGTCGCCCCGCGTGTCAAGGAAACGCTGCACGACCTCCGGCATTCCGCCGACAACGGTATAGGTCCTGAAGTTTGCCATCATCGCGTCATGAATGTAATCAGGAACGGGCCTCTCGCTGATACACGCGTCACGTATCGTTTGGCGAGCCCCCTCGCTCACCCCGATTGCCCAGCAAAACTCCTCAAAATCGAGCGGGAACATCCTAATCTCGTGAACATACCCCACGGGATAGGACCTGACGCCCTTGAACTGAGCCCCGAGCATTGACCCCGAAAACGCCCAGCGGCACCTCCCGTCCTCAACAAGGAACTTTGCCATCGTCATGATGTCGGGGGCCTCCTGGACCTCATCGATAAACACAAGCGTTTTGCCTGGTGCAATCGACTTTCCCGAAAGAAGCGTCACCCTGCTGATGAAATCATCGGCATCCCGCGCCTCGAGAAGAGCATCTTTTGCCTGGCGGTTTTCCATGAGGTTAAGCTCGATGAAGGTTGCATGGTTGGCTTTGCCAAATGCGCGAATCGAATAGCTTTTGCCAATCTGGCGAGAACCCGTAATGAACAAGGCCTTTTGCTCGGAAGACTTCAGCCAACGCTCCAGCTCTGCCGCTATTTTCCTACGCAGCATAGGCTCTCCCCTCGGTGTCATCGAATGAAATGCAAAGTTTTATATGCTTGATTATCGATGAAACGCAGAATTTTTAGAACCTAAAATCGGATGATATGCAGAGATTTGAGATTATAAGCAAAAGAAGGGGCACCACCGGCGAATGTGTCAAAGGGGCTGTCCCTTTGACACATTGCGCTCGGTTACTCGTCGACGATCTCGGCGAGCCAGACGTTCAGCGTATCGACCTCGGGACAGCAGAACTTTGCCGTACCGGGCTCGTTGCCGGGCACGGTTCCGCCATAGCGCAGGATATCGATATAGGGAAAGCCCACATGACAGGCCATGGCGCACATCTTGCCGCGGTCTCGGTCGAAGTCAAAGACGTCGCCCGGCTTGTGACCATGGTGGCAGCGGCACGCACCCAGCTGGTCCACGCAGCTCACGCGGATACGCGGACGCTTGCCACGCGGCGCGCCGAGCGGCTTGTTCTCGCCCGCAGGCTTGACGCCGCCCTCGTCAGCGTTACTCATGGTCGATCACGTCCAGGCAGGCCTCGATGGGCAGGCCGGCCGACTTGTCCTCTTGGTCGGCATTGCGCTCGATAAGCTCAGCCACCACACGCATGGCATCGGACGTCGCACGCTGCAGACTCCAACCTGCCATAACGCGGCCGACGAGCACCGCCGAGAACGTGTCGCCCGTGCCCGGGAAATAGACCGGAATGAGCTCAAAGGGAATCGTAAAGTACTCCCCCGCTACATGGTCGTAACCGATAACCGCGTTCGTGCCATTGACCACGGCGCTCGTAATGACCACAGACTTGGCACCCAGCTCGCGCACGGCGTCCACAAGGACACGGGCCTCATCGGGCGTTATTTGCTCGGCGATAGGCCTATCGGCAAGCAGGCACGCCTCGGTATAGTTGGGTACCGCGTAGTCTGCGCACTCCAGCAGGTGCCGCATAAGGCCAATCGTGGACTCGGGCACGCCCGCATAGAGCTTGCCGTTGTCGCCCATGATGGGGTCGACGAACACCTTGGTGCCCTTTTGCGCTCGGCGGTGGCAAAAGTCCGAGATGATGCGCGTCTCTTCCTCGGTCACGATAAAGCCGGTCGAGATGGCGTCGAACTCAAAACCGAGCTCCTCCCAGATAGCGAGGCTTTGGCGCACGTACTCGGTGGTGTCGTGGATGTAGAACTTGGGGTAATTGAGCGTGTCGGAAACGAGCGCCGTCGGCAGGTTATGGATGCGGTAGCCCATGTGCGACAGCACCGGCAGCATGGCGGAAAGCGCGACCTTGCCGTAGCCGCACATATCGTTAATCAGCAGCAGCTGAGTATTCTTCATGAGTGCCCCCCTTGGATCGGGCGCGGCGCAACGGCGCCACAGTGCAACTAAGTGTAGCGCAGGGGACGTTGCGAGCGGAGTCGAGCAGTGCGAAGAGCAGATTGTTGCGGAAAGGTTTCGGAAAATGATCCCTTTTCCTCCGTCCCCAAGTAGTCGTTGGGGACGTTCTTAAACGACTAGTCAAACAAGAACGTCCCCCAACGACTACCTTTTGGCAAGTTTGAATCAAGGCAACGCCGATGTTTTGGCGAAGTCAGCGAAAACCCGCCAGAGCGAGCAAGGTGCCTTGAAACAAGGCGGCATTGACCTTCTGGTCATGCCGCCGAAGTTGAAAGGCAGATTGCCGCTCTGGCGGGTTTGCAGCGTCGAGCGGTTACGGCGTTTGGCAAAACGCCGTAACTTAATAAGTTTGGTACCTTGACATTGATTTCTCACGCTCCTAAATTGGTTAGGCACAAAACAATTCCTCTACCTAACTAAAGAAAGGAGCAGCACTAATTCATGTGCGATGAACCTCTTAGCCTTTGTTCGCACGAGCCCGGCGGCGACCCGTCACGGTCGGCGGATGCACCCGAAGCGGTTAGCTCGGAAGACAAGCTTGCCAAGCGCATCCTCAATAATCTGGGCTTTTGCGGCCATTACATGCATTTTCATGGCGGAGGCGTGTCCGGCAAGGCACCCATCATCTGCCTGCTGGCCAAGCAACCCGGCGGCGAGATGTCGCAGCAGGAGCTCGGCATGCACTTTGACCTCAAGCCGGGGTCACTTTCCGAGATCCTGTCCAAGCTCGAGCTCAACGGTCTCATCGAGCGCAGCCGTAACCCCAAGGATCGACGGCAACTCACCATTCGCCTGACCGAAACCGGCCGGGAAAACGCCCGCATCGACCAGGCGGCCCGCATCCGCTTTAGAGAACGGGCCTTTAGTGCGCTCACCCACGACGAGCGCGAGGACCTCGCCGAAATGCTCGATAAAATCCGCGTAACCTGGGAGGAACTGGATGATTAAAACCCTCATGGGAAGCATCCGCGACTATATGAAAGTCACCGTTGCCACGCCGCTGCTCGTGCTTGGCGAGGTGCTCTGCGAGATGCTGATTCCATTTATCACCGCCAACCTGATCGACGCCATCAAAGACGGCGCCACCGTAGCCGAGATGCTTCCAACCGCAGGCTTTTTGGTGCTCATCGCGCTAACATCGCTTGCTTTTGGCGCCGCTGCCGGCGTCACCTGCAGCCACGCGAGTTGCGGCTTCGCCAAGAACCTGCGTCACGACCTGTTCTACAAAATCCAGACGTTCAGCTTTGCCAACATCGATGAGTTCTCGAGCTCCTCGCTCGTCACGCGTCTGACCACCGACATCAACAACGTGCAGCAGGCCTTTATGATGATCATCCGTATCGCCGTGCGTGCGCCGCTGGTATTGATCTTCGCCTTTACCATGGCGTTTATCATGGGCGGCAGCGTCGCCATGGTCTACCTGGTCATCATTCCGCTGCTGGGCTTTGGACTGTTCTTTATCATCTTTAAGGTACGCCCCATCTTCTCGCGCGTGTTCCACAAGTACGACGCCCTTAACGAGTCCGTCGAGGAAAACGTCACCGGCATGCGCGTGGTCAAGAGCTATGTGCGCGAAGACTTTGAGAAGGAGAAGTTCGCGACCGCCGCACGCGACGTCCAGATGGACTTCACCCGCGCCGAGAAGCTGCTCGCCTTTAACAACCCCATGATGAACATCTGCGTCAACGGCGCGTTTGTCGTCATCATCTACCTGGGCTCCAAGCTCATCATCACGAGCCAGGGCACGCTGTTCGACGTGGGCCAGCTCTCCTCGATCTTTACCTACGGTTTTCAGATCCTCATGAGCCTGATGCAGCTGTCGATGATCTTTGTCATGGTGACCATGGCCGACGAATCGGCGCACCGCATTACCGAGGTGCTGGCCGCCGAGCCCACGATCGCCGATCCCGCCGAGCCCGTGCTCGAGGTTGCCGACGGCTCCATCGACTTTGACCACGTGAGCTTTAAGTATTCCGCGCATGCGAAGCGCCAGGCGCTCGACGATATCGACCTGCACATTAAGAGCGGCGAGACCATCGGCATCATCGGCGGCACCGGCTCGGCCAAGTCCACGCTCGTAAACCTCATCGCCCGCCTGTACGACGCCACCGAAGGCACCGTGCGCGTGGGCGGCATGGACGTGCGCGACTACGACCTGGACGCACTGCGTCACCAAGTGGCCATGGTGCTACAGAAAAACGTGCTGTTTAGCGGCACCATCGCCGAGAACCTGCGCTGGGGCGACCCGAACGCCACCGACGAGGAAGTCCGCGAGGCGGCACATCTGGCCTGCGCCGATGAGTTTGTCGACGGCTTCCCCAAGGGTTACGACACCTGGATCGAGCAGGGCGGCTCCAATGTTTCCGGCGGTCAGAAGCAGCGCCTGTGCATTGCGCGTGCCCTGCTGCGTCGCCCCAAGATCTTGATCCTGGACGACTCCACCAGCGCCGTCGACACCAAGACCGACGCCAAGATTCGCGCAGGGTTGGCAAGCTATCTGCCCAACACGACCAAGCTCATCATCGCCCAGCGCATTAGCTCCGTACAGGATGCAGACCGCATCATCGTCATGGAAGGTGGCCGCATCGCGCAAATCGGCAACCATGACGAGCTGCTTAAGACAAGCGAGATCTACCGCGAGACCTTTACCTCGCAAAACAAGATGTCTGCCGAGGGCGAAGGGGCCGTCGAGGCCGACACCGAGGCATCCACAACGCAAGCTCAGACCCAGGAAGGAGGCGAGGCACATGAGTAAGGCAACGACCGCCGAGCGCGCGCTCAACCGCAAGGGTGGCACCATGTCGCGCCTCATCAAGACGCTCTTTGGCTTCTACCCCGTGCTTTTGCCCCTCGTCGTCGTCGGCGTGGTGCTCTGCGCCATCATCAACTCCATCGGCGCGACCTTCCTTCAGAGCGCCCTGCAGATTATTAGCGAATCGTGGCAGTCGGGCGATTGGGAAGCTGCACAGCCCAAGATCGCACAGCTCGTGACCACCCTCGCCTGCATCTACGGCGTCGGCATCCTGTCCTCACTGTTCTGGAACCGCGCCATGGCCATCGTCACGCAGGGCTCGCTGGAGAAGCTGCGCGAGAAGATGTTCAACCGCATGCAGGACCTGCCGATTCGCTACTTCGACACGCACCAGCGCGGCGACATCATGAGCCACTACACCAACGACATCGACACGCTGCGCCAGATGATCAGCCAGTCGCTGCCCAACCTGCTCATGACGACCATCGTCATCGTCACGGTATTCTTTATCATGCTGTACTACAGCGTGTGGATGTGCCTGGTCATTGTGGCCGGCGTCGTCTTTATGACCTTTATGACCAAGCTGCTCGGCTCCAACTCCGCGCGTTTCTTTATTGCGCAGCAGTCCGAGCTCGGCGTGGTCGAGGGCCATATCGAGGAAGTCATGAACGGCCAGAAGGTCGTCAAGGCATTCTGCCACGAGTCTGCCGCCGAGGCCGATTTTGACGAGCGCAACGAAAAGCTCTTCGAGGTCTCGCAGAAGGCCAACATGTACGCCAACATCCTCATGCCTATCCTTATGAACCTGGGCAACCTGCTCTACGTGTTGGTGGCCCTTGCCGGCGGCATTTTCCTGGCGCTGGGCGTGCCCAACCTGAGCATCTCGGGCATGACGCTGTCCATCGCCGTCGTGGTGCCGTTCCTCAACATGACCAAGCAGTTCTGCGGACAGATCGGCCAGATCTCGCAGCAGATCAACGCCGTGGTCATGGGCCTCGCCGGCGCCGACCGCATCTTTGAGCTCATCGACGAGGAGCCCGAGGCCGACGAAGGCTACGTGACGCTCGTCAACGCGCAGGTGAACCCCGAGACTTGGGAGTTCGAGGAGGCCGACCACCACACCGGCATGTGGGCATGGAAACACCCGCACCGCGCAACCGGCGAGATCGAGTACGTACCGCTGCGCGGCGACCTGGTCATGGACAACGTCGACTTTGGCTACACGCCCGACCACGAGGTGCTGCACGGCGTGTCCGTGTTTGCCAAGCCGGGCCAGAAGGTCGCGTTTGTCGGCGCCACCGGTGCGGGCAAGACGACCATCACCAACCTCATCAACCGCTTCTATGACATCGCCGACGGCAAGATTCGCTACGACGGCATCAACGTCAACAAGATCCGCAAGGCCGATCTGCGCCGCTCGCTGGGCGTGGTACTGCAGGACGTGAACCTGTTCACCGGCACCGTGATGGACAACATCCGCTACGGCAACCTAGACGCCACCGACGAGGAGTGCATCGCGGCGGCAAAGCTCGCCGGCGCGGACGACTTTATCACCCGCCTGCCCGACGGCTACGACACGATGCTCACCGGCAACGGCGCACAGCTGTCGCAGGGCCAGCGCCAGCTGATTTCGATCGCACGTGCTGCCGTCGCCGATCCGCCGGCAATGATTCTGGACGAGGCCACGAGCTCCATCGACACCCGCACCGAGGCCATCGTGCAGGCAGGCATGGATAAGCTCATGGAGGGCCGCACGACGTTTGTCATCGCGCACCGCCTGTCCACCGTGCGCAACTCCGACGCGATCATCTGCCTGGACCACGGCCGCATCATCGAGCGTGGCAACCACGACGAGCTGATCGCCAAGCGCGGATACTACTATCAGCTCTACACTGGAGCGTTTGAGCTGGAGTAATTCGGCTCGCCGAGATGGCCGATTTGCCGCTCATTCGTCGAGCATGACCCTAAGGTCAATGCCCTCCTCTTTCGGGGCAAATCGACTCATCTCAACGACCCAAACACAAGGCGCCGCAACGAATAAAGCCTCCGCAGCCACACGGGCTGCGGAGGCTTTTCTATGCCCTCTGTTGTTACAAGTTTACCGTTCCTCGCGTTGCAGTCCGGCTGCCTCAGCTGTCTTTACACGGTTCTTATCGACGTACATGTTCTTGTCGGCCTGGGAAAAGAGCTCGCGCATCGTAGGCGGTTCATCAAAATCACTGGAAAGCGCATAGCCCACCGCATAGCTAATAGGCATGTCGGGATGAGTCTCGGAATACTCGTTCACGTTCGCACGAACCCGAGCGAGACAGGACTCCACGGCAGCTCGATCGGCATCCCACAGCACCGCGATAAACTCATCGCCGCCGTCGCGACCCACAAAGCAGGTCTCGGACGCCACACGCCCCAGCTGGCGGGCAAAAGAGCGGATGTATTCGTCGCCCTTCTCGTGACCAAAGCTGTTATTGACCGTATGCAGATTGTTAAGGTCGAAGACGCACACCGCAACGGGCGCCTCCGCGGAGACAGGCTGCTCCTGCCCCAAGATCTCCTCGCACTTGTTCTTGTTGGGCAGTCCCGTGGCTTCGTCGAGATAGACTTTGCTCTGCAGTTCGCGATTGAGCGCGGCAGTTCGCACCGCGCGAACAAGTTCAACCGCAAAGGTCGCCACCAAGCCCACGATGTCGATGATCACCAAGCCCTCGAGATAGTTGAGCGCCGACGCCTTCTCCTGAGAGTAGTCCTCTGCGAGTCGCGTAGCATCGTCGCAAATGCCAAAGAACTCCTCGCTCATGGAGATGATGTCGGTGTTCTCATAGCCGACTTCGCGCACGCGGCTGATCTCGGCGCGAAGCTCGTCAAAATAGCTCGCAAGTTCGGTCATCTTTGCCTGATACTCGTCGTCGTCGAGACGGACGAGGTTGAGGTCGTCACTTCCGTAACGCAAACCGTTGATGTATGAATCCACGGCTTTGAGCAGGTCATCTTGAGGCTGGCCCGCATCCTCGAGCTTAACGATTCGCTGCGTGGTACCGCGCACCAGACCGGCGTAGTTGACCACGCGCGCCGTGCCCTGGATATCGGAGACGAGCAGCATAACATTGATGAAGAAGAAGATGAGAACTGCCGTGAGCACCATCATGAGCAGGCGCACCGCCTGGCTGGCCTTCTTGGCGACAGAAGTATTCACAAGTTCAATCCCCCAAATGGCAAAAGAGTAGGTGGCGCATAGCGTCTTGTAAATCATGCGGGGTCAACTCTACCAGATGATTTTTCTAGGACGGGGATTAAAGAATCATCGACACGATAGCTATTTGAGAAGCTGAGTCATGGCGTTGACGAATTTTTGGACTTGGAGGGTGGGCTCGAGCGGGTAGTGCAGAAAGACCGGCACCTCGCGGCCGCACAGGAACGGCACGCCCACAAAGGCCGGGTGCACGCCCGACCATGCGCCGCAGGTGAGCACCGCGTCGCCCTTTTCCTCGGCTTCGTTAAAGAGCGCAAAGTCGAAGCTATCCACATCGATCACGTCCACGCCGCCGTCGGCCAAAAGGTCGATGCGCAGGCTGTCCATGGCGTCGTTGCCGTGGCGCAGTACGCGCAGGCGCATGCCCTCCAGGTCGGCAACCGTGATGCGCGTCTTGCGCGCCAGCGGGCTCGCGCGCGGCACGTCGATATAAAACGGCACGTTAACGATGCGGAGCTTTTGGCAGGCATCGCCCCAGCGTGGGGTCGAAAAACTCGACTGCACCACATCTACTTCGCGACCAAGGCTGCGCATGACGGATTCGCGCTCGTCATAGAGGTCGCTCACCGGCACGATCTCAAAGCGCAACGACGGTTCCAGATCGTGGATGCCCGACCACATCGACAGCGTTTGACGCCCCGGGCACATCATCGACACGCCCAGGCGCACGGCACCGCCATCGCCCGCCGCGCGTCGGGCACGGCGCAGCGCGTCCTCGGACTGCCGCATGATTGAGCGTGCGTCGTCCACCAGCAGAGCACCCGCCGGCGTCACCTTGACGCCTGAGTGCGAACGTTCGAACAGTGTGATGCCGAACTCGGCCTCGAAGCCCGACACCTGCTTGACGAGCGCCGGAGTCGACACGCGCAATTTTGCCGCCGCACGCGAGAAGCTTCCCAGCTCCGCGGCGGCCGATATGGCCTCAAGTCGTCGATCGTACACGTCAATCTCCCGTTTCCAGACGCATGGCAATGAGCTGCCGAAGGTGGTCGTTTTGGCAGGTCGCACACTCAATTAAGGACACATCGTCTTGCGAGCTATAAACCATTGGTTTACGCCATTCTAACAAATATGCAATTCACCTGCGCAAATGCAAAGCATACGATAACCAGCGAAAACCACGTGGGTCGATTAATGGGAGCGGCCCACCGGGAGGCACAAGAAGGGAAGTTCCTATGAGCAATTGGCTTAAGCTCGAGGGCGATGTCTGCGCCGTGACTGGCGCGCTCGGCGGTATGGGCGTCGAGATTTGCCGCGAGTTCGCCCGCAACGGCGCCAACGTCGTCCTGCTCGACCTGGACGAGGAGAAGGTCAAGGCCGCTGCCGCTGACCTCGCTGCCGAGTTTGGCATCCACGCCGAGGGTTACAAGATGAACGCCACCGACGAGGCCGAGGTTCAGGCTGCCGTCGATGCCACCATCGCCGACTTCGGCCGCGTCGACGTTCTCGTCAACACCGCCGGCATCCTGCGCTTCGCAGCTATGGAAGACCTGCCGCTGAGCGACTGGGAACAGGTGCTCAACGTCAACCTCACCGGTTACTTCATCACCTCGCAGCGCTTTGGTCGCGAGATGATCAAGGCCGGCCAGGGCCGCCTGGTGCACATCTCGACCGTCGCCAGCCACTCCCCCGAGACGTTCTCGGGCGTGTACAGCTCCACCAAGGCCGGCGTCAACATGATGTCCAAGATGCTCGCCGCCGAGTGGGGCCCCTACGGTGTCCGCTCCAACTGCGTCGAGCCTTGCTTCGTTAAGACCCCGATGTCGGCCAATTTCTACGCCGACCCCGAGGTCGAAAAGAGCCGCAGCCGTCTGATCGCCACGCGCCGCATCGGCGAGGTCAGCGATATCGCCAACGCCGTCATGTTCCTGGCGTCCAAGCGCTCGGACTTTACCACCGGCGATGCCATCAAGGTCGACGGCGGTTTCTCCAACATGATGGGCGACCTCACCGCCAAGCCCGGCGGCCGTCGCGCCTATGCCGACAACTACCTCAAGAACAAGGGTGTCGAGCTTTGGTCCGATGAGTCCGGCGTCGCCAAGCCGACTGACCAGTAAACCAACCTGACAGGGAGGCCCCGCGGACACGCCCGCTCCTCCCCCGTATCGATCAGAAAGAGTCCAATGGCTTCCACCAACTCCAACAAGGGTCGCGCCGTCGTGCTTTCCGCCGCGTGCTTCACCATGTTCTTCATCAGCTCCATCGCGCTGTATTCCGTCGTGAGCAAGAACCTGCTCGCCGTCTACCCCGAGTGGTCGAGCGCCCTTACCTGGGCTTTCCCGGTCTTTCAGACCATCATGGCCGTGACGGGCATCTTCGCCGGCCGTATCTCCGATAAGATCGGCCCGCGCAACGTCGTGATCGCCGCCGCCGTGTGCTACGGCGTGGGCTGGTTCATGTCCGGCACCGTCACCGAGCCGTGGCAGTTCTACCTGTGGTTCTCGCTCGTCGCCGCCGTCGGCAACGGCCTGGGCTACAACCCGGCGCTCACCACCGGCCAAAAGTGGTTCATCGACAAGAAGGGTCTCGCCTCCGGCATCACCCTGGCCGCTTCGACCGCCGGCCCCGCCGTGCTGTCCCCGGTGCTCGCTTCGCTGCTCATCCCGAGCCTGGGCATCTTTGACGCCCTCAAGGCACTCGGCGTCATCTTCTTTGTGACGATCGCCGCCTCCGCCCTGTTCCTGAAGGCCCCCGAGGCCGGTTGGCTGCCCGAGGGCTTCGAGGCCCCCAAGGGTGGCGCACATGCCGGCACCTTCGGTGACCTCACTCCGGGCGAGATGGTCAAGACCCCGCGTTTCTGGGTTCTCATCGTCACCTTCGCCTTTGCCGCCACCGCGGGCACCCTGCTCGTCGGCAAGGTTGCCTCCATCGCCGCCGTCCAGCTCTTCGCCGACCCCACGAGCGCCGCGGCCGTCGCCCTCGGCGGTGTGGTGGTCTCCGTCAACACCTGCGCCAACCTGGTTGGCCGTCTGTCCTTTGGCCAGATCATCGACAAGCTCGGCGCCTATAAGTCGCTGCTCATCAGCCTTGTCGTCACCATCGTCGCGCTCGTCATCATGTCGATGAGCTTTACGCAGAGCATGTTCTTTGTGGCGCTCGCCCTGCTCGGCTTTAGCTTTGGCGCCCTGCTCGTCATCTACCCGCCGCTCACCGGTGGCGCCTTTGGCACCAGCAACATCGGCGTCAACTACGGCATCATGTTTTTGGGTTATGCCGCTTCCACCTGGATCAGCCAGCCCATCACCGCCGTGCTGTATCACGCCGAGGCCGGCAGCGCCGCCTACCAGCAATCCTTCTACGGCGCTATTGTGATCGCCGCCATCGCCGTCGTGCTCACCGTCTACATGATGGTCTCCGACAGCAAGAAGAAGTCCGCCTAGTTCTACCGATGCGACAAAGGGACTGTCCCTTTGTCGCATTCCACCGGTCACCAGTATTAAGGAGTCGAAATGTCTGAGCTCAACCCCGTCCGCATTGCCGTTATCGGCGCCGGCGCCATGGGCCGCAACCACATCCGCTTTGTCACCGAGGAGCCCGAGGCCGAGCTCGTCGCCATCGCCGACGCCTTTGAGGGCGCCCGCGCCACGGCCGAGGCCGCCGGCGTGCCGTTCTTTACCGATCCCGCCCAGATGATGGACGAGGTCAAGCCCGAGGCCGTCATCATCGCCACGCCCAACGACCTGCACCTGGGCGTCGCCCGCGAGGCCGTCAAGCGCAACATCGTGCCGCTGGTCGAAAAGCCGATCTCCAACGACCTGGAGGATGCCCAGGCCTTTGCCGCCGAGGCCGAGACCGCCGGCGTGCCCGTGCTCGTGGGTCAGCACCGTCGCCACAATCCCTTCGTCAACAAGGCCAAGGAGATCATCGAGTCCGGCGAGCTGGGCAAGCTCACCGTGTCGAGCTTCCACTACATGATCTATAAGAATGACGAGTACTTCGATGTCGAGTGGCGCCGCAAGAAGGGTGCCGGCCCGATCCTGGTCAACCTGGTGCACGACGTCGACCTGCTCCGCTACCTGCTGGGCGAGCCCGTTGCCGTCCAGGGTATGCAGTCCAGCGCCGCCCGCGGTTTTGAGACCGAGGACTCCGCCGTGGTCAACGTCCGTTTTGCCGATGGCGCGCTCGCAAGCATGACCATCTCCGACGCCACCGCCAGCCCCTGGAACTGGGAGGCCACCGCTCGCGAGGATCCGCAGTACCGCCCCTTCGACGCCGACGCCTACTTTATCGGTGGCACCAAGGGCGCCCTGTCGCTGCCCCGCCTGCACCAGTTCTCCTACAACGGCGCCTCCAACTGGCACAAGCCGCTGCAGATGGAGATCCCGGCCGTCGACCCGGCACTGCCGCACAAGATGCAGCTCAAGCACTTTGTGAAGGTCGTCCGCCGCGAGGTCGAGCCCGTCGTGACCCCCGCCGATAACGTCAAGACGCTCACGCTGCTTAACGCCATCAAGGAGGCCGCCGAGACCGGCCAGCTCGTCGAGCTGTAATGCCTTAAGAGCGGCCGCGGCAAACTCCCCGCCGAACGCCTTGGCCCGCCGCCAACAAGCCCCCTCTTCTTTGCCCCGCGAGCAGCCTCCTGCCCGCGGGGCATTTTGCTACGTTGCCAATGATTTTTCTGGAGCGGGGGCCATTTGCACCTCGGCCTGATTCGTTCGCCACGAAATGGGCCTATCTACTACGTTTAACCGATCACCCTCAACCATGCCGAATTTCGCGAAATAAAAGCCGCAGGTAGACGGCTTGCGTATTCTCGGAAAACCCAGGTATGGTCAGCCCCTACGGGTAAAACGTAGTAGAAAGGCCGTTTTCGTGGCGCGGCCCCAAAACAGCCTTTTGGGACGGGTGGTATCCTTGGTAGCCCTGTGCTGCAAACGCACCTTAAACGCAAGGAGTCTCATGGATCTTATCGCCCAGCTCGCCCGCGAGCTCAACCTTAAGGCCGCCAACGTCGAGGCGGCCGTCAAGCTCATCGACGAGGGCAACACCATTCCCTTTATCTCGCGCTACCGCAAGGAAGCCACGGGCGGCATGGACGACGTCGCCCTGCGCGCACTCGACGAGCGCCTGTCCTACCTGCGCAATCTTGAGCAGCGCAAAGAGGACGTCATTCTGCTCATCGACGCCCAGGGCAAACTCACGCCCGAGCTCGAGCAGCAGATTCGCGAGGCCACGCAGCTCCAGCGCGTCGAGGACCTCTACAAGCCCTACCGCAAAAAGCGCATGACCCGCGCGCAGAAGGCCCGCGAGGCCGGCCTGGAGCCACTCGCCAACATGATCATCATGCAGGCCTCGGCCAAGGGCAGCGCACTCGACGCCGCCGCGGCATACGTCAACGAGGAGGCCGGCTTCGACACGCCCGAAAAGGCGCTCGCCGGTGCGGCCGACATCGTGGCCGAGACGGTGGCCGAAGACCCTGAGAACGTCGCCGACCTGCGCGCCTTTACGCAAAACACCGCCGATATCGTCGTCGAGGCCACCAACCCCACCGAGAAGACTCCCTACGAGCCGTACTACAGCTATGACGAACCGCTGCGCCGCATCCCTAACCACCGTGTGCTGGCTATCGACCGCGGTGAGCGCGAGGGCAAGCTCCGCGTGCGCGTGAACGTCGACGGCGCCGCCGCCACGGCGCGCCTCGGTAGCCGTTGGCCCCGCCGCCAGGGCGTGTTTGCTCCCGTCTTCGATGCCGCCATCGCCGACGGTTACAAGCGCCTCATGGCTCCCTCGCTGGAGCGCGAAGCCCGCGCCAAACTCACCGTTCGCGCCCAGACCGAAGCCATCAACGTCTTTGCCAAGAATCTCGAGGGCTTGCTCTCGGCGCGCCCCGTGCGCGGCGCCCGCGTGCTCGCGCTCGATCCGGGCTACCGTACCGGCTGCAAGGTCGCCGTCATGGACGAGACCGGCAAGCTGCTCGACCACGGCGTGGTCTATCCCACCAAGCCGCGCCACGACGTCGCCGGCACCAAGCGCGAGCTCGCTCGCCTCGTCAAGAAGGACGGCGTCAACACCATCGTCATCGGCAACGGCACCGCTAGCCGTGAGACCGAGGAAGTCGTCTCGGAGTTCATTGCCGAGCAGGCACCCAGCCTTCGCTACACCATCGTCAACGAGGCGGGCGCGTCGGTGTACTCCGCCTCCGAGCTCGCCAGCCAGGAGTATCCCGACCTGGACGTCACCGTGCGCGGTGCCATGAGCCTGGGCCGCCGTCTGCAGGACCCGCTGGCAGAGCTCGTCAAGATCCCGCCCCAGTCTATCGGCGTGGGCCAGTACCAGCACGACCTTGACCAGGCCGAGCTCTCGCGCACCCTGGGCCACGTGGTGGAAGACGTCGTCAACCGCGTAGGCGTCGACGTGAACACCGCAAGCGCGAGCCTGCTGGGATACGTGTCGGGCATCACGCCGAGCGTGGCCAAGAATATCGTGGCCTACCGCGAGGAAAACGGCGCCTTTACCGATCGCCGTCAGCTTAAGAAGGTCCCCAAGCTGGGGCCCAAGGCATATCTCAACGCCGCGGGCTTCCTGCGCATCAGCGGCGGCAAGAACCCGCTCGACGCGACGAGCGTCCACCCCGAGAGCTACGAGGTGGCCACGTCCGTCCTGGAACGCGCCGGCGTTAAAGCCAGCGAGCTCAGCCGCGGCGGCGTGCCCGACATCGAGCGCCGTCTGGGCAGCATCTCGGCACTGGCAAGCGACCTGGACTGCGGCACCCTCACGCTCATCGACATCGTCAATGAGCTCAAGAAGCCCGGGCGCGACCCGCGCGACGACGCGCCCGAGGTGGTCTTTAGCCGCTCGGCGCTTTCCATCGACGACCTGGAACCCGGCATGGAGCTCAAGGGCACGGTGCGCAACGTCGTCGACTTTGGCGCGTTCGTCGACGTCGGCGTGCACCAGGACGGCCTCGTACACATCTCCAAGCTGGCCAACCGCTTTGTCAAGCACCCGAGCGACGTGGTACGCGTCGGCGACACGGTAAAGGTGTGGGTAGAGAAGGTCGACCGCGACCGCAAAAAGATCTCCCTGACCATGGTGCAGGGGAAGTAAACCGCCAAAGCAAGGGTCCTCCCTCTCGCGACGTGCAAAATCGCGAGTATTCTGCAAATTCCACCGTTCCGGATGCCCCTCAGAGACGAAAAAGTAAGAAACAGCCCCCGTTTTAGCGTTTTTAGAGACAAAACGGGGGGCCGTTCCGTGCTTCAGCTAGCTGGTGAAAGCCTTTACCTTGCTGAATACTCTCAATTTTGCACGGCGCAGGCGGGGGTACCTTTGTCCGCGGCAGGATATAGAAGCCAATCACCAACCTACCGGCAAGCTCGTGTCGGCAGCCCCGGCCTTTCCTTTGCCTAGCGCGACCCTCGCGAAGCGCGTGAGCGATAGGGAAAGGAAAGGCCGGGGCGAACAACCCGCGGCGCAGCCAGTGTTCGCGTTACGGCAGAATATGGAAGCCCAAAGCGGCGATATCCTTGGCGAAACCGCGAACGGTGTCGAGCGAGACCTCGTACGGGTCGCGACCGATGTTCTTGCGCTTGGCCAGGATGCTGTTGGGCACCGTGATGATCTGGCAACCGCAGGCCTCGGCCTGGTAAATATTGATGAGCTCGCGCGTGGACGCCCACAGGACCTCGCAGTTGGGCTTGGCGGCGGCCTTCTTAACCGACTCCGTCATAAACGGAATGGGATCGACGCCGGTGTCGGCGATGCGGCCGGCAAAGAGCGAGATGATAGACGGCGTCTCGGCGTCAACGGCCTCGACCATCTCGTCGACCTGCTCGGGGGTAAAGATGGTGGTGACGTTGACCTTGATGCCGTCGGCCGAAAGCTTACGCACCAGCTCGGCGGTGGACTCACCCTTGGTGGTCACGCACGGAATCTTGACGTAGACGTTATCTGCCCAGGTAGCGATCTCGCGGGCCTCGACCTCCATGGTCTCGACGTCGTCGGCAAAGACCTCAAACGAGACGGACACATCGGTGATGTGGGCCAGGACCTCCTTGGCAAACGCGCGGTAATCCGTCACGCCGCCCTTCTTCATCAGGGACGGGTTGGTCGTGAAACCCTGAACGTTGCCGTTCTCGTACATGTCGAGCATGCCCTCGAGGTTTGCACCGTCAGCGAACACCTTGATTGCCATCTGCCTGATTCCTTTCGTTAGCATACGGCCAATAAACTGCTAAACACTTTACCTACGTTTATCAAGGCGTGAACTGCGGTTTTTTATCTTCTCGGCGAACGGTATAAACACCTCAGTGTTTGGATTGATAAACCGATTGAGCATGCAAAAGCAAAGAGTCGCAGTTTGAGCAAACGTCAGAACGCGGGATTCATTAGATGAGGCCGAAATGCTGCATCGCTGTGACGGTGCCATCGTGCGCGACGTCGTCGGTCACGTAGTCGGCGAGCGCCTTGACCTCGGGCATGGCGTTGCCCATGGCGACAGCCGTCTCGACGGCAGCGAGCATGCCCAGGTCGTTGCCCGAATCGCCAAAGCCAAAGGTGCGCGCATTTCCCTCGCGGCCCAGGTACGCCAGCGCTCGCGCCACGCCCACGCCCTTGTCAATGCCCTTGGGGCTCAGCTCGCGATTCTGACCACCGGTGTTGCACAGCTCAAACTCGCGATCGATAAAGCCATCGTCGTTGGCTATGCGGGCCAGATCGCTCGCGTTAATGCACACCTTGCCTACGCACAAGCGGCCATCGACGCGCATCTGATCAACGCCATGCACCACGCCGGCGCCTAGCAGAAATGACTGTTCAACACCAACTGGCTCAAGTGAATAGGTGGCACCGTTCGTCTCGAACAACGCCTCGCCGCCCGCCACAGTAATGCGACGTGCGAGCTCCACGACAACGTCCTCGTCAAAGCAGTCCTCATGCACCACGCGCCCCTCGACCTCGAGCGTGGCCCCCGCCATGGCAACGATGCCCGCGGGGTTCAGCGCGCGCAGGCCATCGGCAATCAGCCACAAGGGACGACCCGTGCAGATAAATGCCTGGTGACCCGCATTGCGCAGGCGACCAAATGCATCGACAACAGCCTTCGACGGATGGATTGCACTGAAGTCCTTGTCGGTCATATCGTCGGGATCGAACGACGTCAGCGTGCCGTCCACGTCAAAAAAGAGCACGGCGGAATCGGGGCACGCATCAATCATATGGGTTCCTTTCGAGAATAAGGGCAAACGAAGCATCCATCATATAATGGAGCGACGCAACCAGAGAGGTCACCCATGGAATTTTATGCAAGCTGCCCCGAGGGCTTTGAATCCGCACTCGCCGACGAGCTCAAGCGGCTCGGGCTTTCGCATGTCCGCCGCCTGAAGGGCCGCGCTACGTTTGAGGGCGAGCTCGAAGAAGGCTACCGCGCCTGTCTGTGGTCGCGCCTGGCCAGCCGCGTGTTTGTGGTGCTTGGGCGCTTTGAGGCGCAGGATGCCGATGAGTTGTACGACGGCGTTTACGACATCGCCTGGGAGAGCATCGTCCGTGCGCACGCCACCATCGCCATCACCGCGCGCGGCGTGACCGAGCAGCTGCGCAATACGCGTTTCTCGGCTCTGCGTGCCAAGGACGCATTGTGCGACCGCCTGGCCGAGGCCACGGGCCGTCGCGCCGACTTCGACGCCGCCGACCCCGACGTTCACCTGCTGCTTTCACTTCGTCAGCGCCGTGCGAGCATCAGCCTGGACCTTTCGGGCGATCCGCTGTTCAAGCGCCTGCCGTCCGCCGCGACGCGCGCCGGCGAGGGAACGCACGTGCTGCGCCCCGACTACGCTGCCCTGGTGCTGGCGCAAGTTGGCTGGACCGAGCTGTGCGAGCGCGAGTTGACGGCCGACGATTACGAGAACGAGGCCCTGCCCACGCTGATCGACGCCTCGTGCGCCGGCGGCGGCCTGCTGCTGGAGGCCGTGAACATTCTGACCGACCGCGCCCCGGGCGCTGCACGCGAGCGCTGGGGCTTTGAGGGCTGGCAGCTGCATGACGCTGTCCTGTGGGAGCAGCTGCTTGCCGAGGCGCGCGAGCGCGAGGCGGCGGCACGTGAGCGCCAGGCGCGCATCGTTGCCGCGGATGTTGACCCCGCCGCCCGCAAGACCGCCGAGCGCATGGTCAAGTGCGCCGGTTACAAGCGCTTTGTCGATTTTTGTGCTGCCAAGCCAGCCACCGTGCTGGACCATGCGGGCGCCGTCGCCGGTGCCGCCGTAGTCGCAGACACCACCGAGACCCCGCTTTCGCTCATGCATGACACCATGACGCTCATCGGCGAGCTGCGCCGCGCGCCCGAGCTTGCCGCGGCGCCGGTCGCCGCGCTCACCCGCGACGGATTGCTGGCCCGCGCGCTCCACGCCGAGCCCGAGCGCTCGATCGCCGTCATGCCCAACAACGAGGAGGCGACCGTCGAAGCCTGGCCTTCGCTCGACCACGCCGCCGCGGCGTTTGAGGCTTCGACCAGTGCGGATGCCGAGGCCGAGGTTGCGGATGCCAACGAAGTCAACGACAAAGCCGCCGACACCCCCATGCCCGAGCCTGCCGCCACGCTCGACCTGGGCGACGGCAAGCCGCTGCCCGTGCTCATCCCCGAGTCTGAGCAGTTCGCCAACCGCTTGCGCAAGAACGCCCGCCTGCGTCGCAAGTGGGCCAAGCGCGAGGGCGTGAGCTGCTACCGCGTCTACGATGCCGACCTACCCGATTACTCCGCCGCCATCGATCTGTACGAGGGCTGCCCGCAGACGCCGGGCCGCTGGCTCGTCATCGCCGAATACGCCGCGCCCAAGACCATCGACCCCGCGCTTGCCCAGGCCCGTATGCTCGACATTCTGGCCATCGCGCCGCGTATCCTGGACGTGCCGGCCGAACATGTGCACGCCAAGGCCCGCATGCGTTCGCGCGGCGGCTCGCAGTACGGCAAGCAGGGCGCCGGTAAGGGCGCATCAGGCGAGCGCGCCAACATCGCACGCCGTCGCCTCCCGCTCATCGAAGAGGGCGGGCTCACCTTTGCCGTCAACTTTGACGACTACCTGGATGTGGGTATCTTCCTGGATCACCGCGTCACCCGCAACCTGGTGCGCGAGCACGCCAAGCAGGCGCGTCGTTTCCTCAACCTGTTTGCCTACACCGGCACCGCCACCTGCTATGCGGCAGACGGCGGCGTCGAGGAGACCGTGACGGTCGACCTTTCCAACACCTATCTGGACTGGGCCGAGCGCAATATGCGTCAGAACGGCTTTGTGGGACCGCAGCATCACTTTGTGCGCGACGACGTGCTCGCCTGGATTCGCGACCAGCGTCAGACGCGCAACCGCTGGGACCTGATCTTTGTCGACCCGCCCACGTTTTCGAACTCGTCTAAGATGGGCCGCCGCACCTGGGATGTCCAGCGCGACCATGTTGAACTTTTGGCCGGTGTATCGCGCCTGCTCGCGCAGGGCGGACACGCCATCTTTAGCTGCAACCTGCGCGGCTTCCGTCCCGAGACACGCAGGCTCGCACGCGCGGGCGTGGTATTGGAGGACATTACGGCGCAGACCATCCCCGAGGACTTCGCGCGCAACCAGAAGGTGCACCACTGCTATATCGTGCGCCGCCTGCCCATCGAGGACGCCATGGCAGAAGTCGGCTTTAGTGCCGAGGAGATTGCCGAGCGCGTCGAGGAGCTGCGCAACCCCGAGGCCCGCAAGCCCCGCGCAACGGCGCCCGCGCACGCGCAGGCCGGCAACGGCAAGTCCAACTTTGCCGACAAACCCTCCCCCGCCGGCAAGCCCAAAAAGAAGAAGTTCTACGCCAGCAAGCCCAAGGGCAAATAGACAAAGTTGCGGTGGAATAGTTCCTAAAAATGCCTGGTAAAGGACCAAACAGGAACTATTTCACCGCAACTCATATAGGCGCCGCGTTCTGCTCTAGCCTTGGGTGACCAATCGGTAACCGATGCCCACGTGCGTCTGGATATAGCGCGGATGCGCGGGATCGGACTCGATCTTCTTACGCAGCGTGCCCATAAAGACACGCAGGCTCGCCAGGTCGCTCTTAGTCGCCGTACCCCAAATCTCGTGCAGGATAAACTGGTGCGTGAGCACCTTGTCGGCGTTATGGGCCAACAGGCACAGCAACTTGTACTCGATCGGCGTCAGGTGCAACTCCTCGCCATCCATCGTGGCGATGCCGGCATCAAAATCGATATGCAGCTCACCGGTATCGAACGAGCCCTCGGACGCACCCATGCCAATCTGCGCATACGAGAGGCGCCTGAGCGTCGTGCGAATACGCGCGAGCAGCTCCTCGACCGAAAACGGCTTGGTCAGATAGTCGTCGGCGCCGGCATCGAGCGCGCGAATCTTGTCCGCGTCCTCGCTGCGCGCCGAGACCACGATGATCGGCATGCCCGACCATGCGCGCACCGATTCCACCACCTTGACGCCGTCCATATCGGGCAGGCCCAGATCGAGCAGCACAATGCTCGGTGCCTGCGATGAGGCGGCGGCGATGGCGGCATGGGCGGTCTCCACAGCCATATGGCGCAAGCCGTGCGCCTCGAGCGCGGCAACGATAAGGTTGCGAACGGCGGGGTCGTCCTCAACGACCAAGATGAGTGGTTTTACGGCAGAGTTCGGCACAGCGTTACTCCTTATCAAACGAAACGTCGGCGACGGGAAGCTCAATCGTAAAGACCGAGCCGTGCGGGTCCGCCGCGGCAACCTCTATGCTACCGCCATGTGCCAACGCAATGGAGCGGCAGAGCGAAAGACCCAGGCCCACGCTGCGGTGGCTGTCGGCCAGACCATGGTTGGCGGTATAGAACGACTCAAAAATGCGTTCGCGGTCCTCGGGCGCAATGCCCGGGCCGTCATCGGCCACCGAGCACGCCACGTGCCCATCGTCGACGCCAATCGAAATCACGATATGCGAGCCTGCGGGCGTATAGGTGACGGCGTTGTTCACCAGATTGACCACCAGCTGCACCATCAGGCGCGCATCGACATTGACGAGCGCCGGCTCATCGCACGTCACCACCTTAAGGTCGTGCTCGCGCACAGCCGGACTTACGTGGCGCAGCGCCTCCTCGACGATATCGTCCATGAGCTCGAGCGTGGTCGACAGATGCATGCCGTCGCCCTCGAGCTTGGTGATGGCAAGCAGGTTCTCGACGGTGGCGTTGAGCCATTGCGCATCCGAGCGAATGGACAGGAGCAGGCCGCGACGCGTCTGGGCGTCGAGCACGGCGGTGCCGGTCGAGCCCTGGTCGAGCAGCACATCGGCATTGCCCGAAATACTGGTGAGCGGCGTGCGCAGGTCGTGCGAGATGGAACGCAGCAGGTTGGCGCGCAGCTGCTCGTTTTTGGCGAGCACCGCCGCCTCCTCGCGGGCCTCCATGGCGCGGGCGCGATCGAGTGCCAGCTCGCCTTCGCTCACGATGGCATCGGCAAGTGTCCGCTCCTCGTGCGTCAGCACGTCGGGCTCGGCAACGATAGCCAGCACGCCCACCACCGAGGCGGGGTCGCCCGAGCGCACGAAGCCGTCGCCTGTGCGAACCGTCAGGTAGATACCATAAAACGCCGAGCCGCCATAGGTGGCATCGAGCGGCGTACCCACATAGGCGGACGCCGAGAGTCGCGGCGGCATCTGCGGCGCCAGTTCGTGCACCGGTGCCGCATCGCCCACAGCCGTGTACGTCGCACGCGGCAGCAGGTCATCGCCCTCGGCGTCGGCGCTGTACCATACGACCGGACAGCCCGAAAGACGCGCCAGCTGCGTTGCCATGGCGTGAACGATCTGCTGCTGATCGGCGCACCGCTGCAGCATGCGGTTGGTCTCGAGCACCATATGCGTGCGGCGGTCGCTGGCGGCAGCCTGTGCCAGAGCGCGGCGCAGGGCCAACGCAATCGAGCTCGACACAAGCGAGACCACGAACATGATGAAGAACATGCCAGGATAGACGCGGTCGATAAGCGACAGCGAGTAGCGCGGGTCGATAAACAAGAAGTTGTAGAGCGCCACGGCGGCAGCCGAGCTCAGCAAGCAATACAGGCGACTCCAGGTAAAGAATGCGCACAGCTGAACGGCGAACACATAGACGATCATGATGCTCGGCGCGAGACCCGGATGGTCGAGCAGCGCGCCCACAATCGTCGCCGCGACCAGCAGTCCCACCGATACGCAGGCGTCATACAGAGGAGTGCGGCGCGTCAGCGTTGTGCGCCGCCACCAAAAGCTATCGGCAATATCGCCGTCCGTACGGACGTCCATCAGCGCCCCGCCCCTCTCTCAAAAACAAAAACCACCACAAAGGGGACAGGCACCTTTGTGGTGGTTTCCCTTGTGGCGGTTCTAAGTGTAAAGCCTTCTACGACCGGCAGCCGCTAGACAAACAGCACGTGCGCGAGCAGTGCGCACATGCACACCGCTCCAAATACCAGTGCCACGATCGAAATCACGCGATCGGCCATGTCCATGTTGGCACGATTCGTAAAGAACCGATCTTCGGCGGCGTCGACGCGCGCCTCACGCACCATTTCGACCACCGCCTCGCGGCCATCGAGCGCCTTTGCATCCATGTTTGCCTCCTCGGCCTCATGCTTATCCATCAAAAACTAACTCCGTGTAGCCACCGGCGTCTACGGCCGCTCGTTGGGAGCCAGGCGCTGCATCTTATTCACGGCCTTGAACTTGGTGAACAGCGGCACGTACTCAAAGCTCACGTTGGAGTTCTCCAGGCCGTACCAACGTGCGGGCGTGCCGGCGGCGCGGCGGATGATGTACTTGAGCGTGATGGCCGTACGCTCGCTCGGCTCCACATCGCTTTCGGGCGCCAGAAGCTTACGGATCAGGACGAACTTGAACGTACCGATGTTGCCCGGATCCTTGTAGACCGAGTAGTCATGCGTCTGCGCCGGCAGCTCGCCGGTGGCAGCCAGGTCCTGAACGACCTGACGCAGGTAGGCATTGACGCGCTGGTTAATCTTGTAGCCCAGGTACAGATGCACGCGGAACACGTAGTCGGTGCCGAACGTCTCGACCGAATAGGCAAAGGTATGCGGCTCGTCCATGGTCTCGACGTTCACGAACCACCAGGCGCGAGCACGCTTGGGATGCTTGTCCAAGATCGAGTAGACGATATCACGGTCGATGTAATCGGTATGGGTGTCCTTGGTCAGGTACACGATGTTGTCGCTCATGCGCTCGTAACGGTCGTCGTCGCGCAGGCGCTTGAGCTGCGGCAGATAGCTGCGCAGCGGCAGCAGCGTAAACTGGCGCTGCTCGACCGCCGTGCCATTGTACCAGCACACCATAATGCCCATGATGAGTGCAGCCATGAGGATGGTGAAGTAGCCGCCGTGGAAGAACTTGGTGAGCGAGCTCACGAAGAAGAAGCCTTCGAGCAAAAGGAAGAAGGCCGCGAAGATCCACGGAGCAACCTTGAGCTTGCGCTCCTCGTGCAGGTAGAAGAAGAGCAGCAGCGTGGTGCACATCATAGTCAGCGTAATGGCAAGGCCGTAAGCGGCCTCCATGTGTGCCGAGTTCTGGAACAGCAGCACCACGATGACGCAGCCCACGAGCATGACGTTGTTGACCATGGGGATGTAGAGCTGGCCTTTGGTCTCGGCAGGGTAGAAGACCTGCATGTGCGGCATGAGGTCCAGACGGCTGGCCTCGGACACCAGCGAGAATGCGCCGGTGATGAGCGCCTGCGAGGCAATGATGGCCGCGACGGTGGAAAGGCCTACGGCAAACGGGCGCAGGCCCGGGGCGAGCATCTGGTAGAACGGGTTGAGATCGGCAATGCCCATGAGCTCGGGGTTGGCAGCGTTGTTCATAAGCCAAGCGCCCTGGCCCATATAGGAAAGCAGCAGGCAGCACTTAACGAACGGCCAGGTAGCGTAGATGTTGCCGCGGCCGACGTGGCCCATGTCGGAGTAGAGCGCCTCGGCACCGGTGGTGGCGAGGAAGCAGCTGCCCAGGATCATGATGCCCGCGTGGTTGTTGGGGCTCAGCAAAAAGGCGATGCCGCGCACCGGGTTGAGGCACAGCAGCACGGCGGGGTGCTGGAAGACAAAGAACAGACCCGTACCGCCCAGGAACAAAAACCACAGCGTCATGATGGGGCCAAAGGCGTGGCCAATCTTGGCCGTGCCGATGCGCTGCACCAAGAAGAGCGCGATGATGATGGCGAGCGTGATGGCGACAACGCGGCCCTGGTCGTCACCGAGCACGGCATGGACCGCCGGGATGGTGCGCAGGCCCTCGATGGCCGTGGTAACAGTAACGGCCGGCGTCAGGATGCCGTCGGCGAGCAGCGCGGCGCCACCCAGCATGGCGGGGATGATAAGCCACTTGCCGCAGCGCTTGACCAGGCTGTACAGGGCAAAGATGCCGCCCTCACCATGGTTATCGGCGCGCAGCGAGATGAGCACATACTTGATGGTGGTCAGCAGCGTGACCGTCCACACGACAAGGGAGAGCGCGCCAAGCACGAACTCCTCCGTCACACTTCCGATGCCGCCGTTGCCGGCAACGAGCGCCTTGGTTACATACATAGGGCTGGTGCCGATATCGCCGTACACCACGCCCAGCGTGACGAGCATCGCCGAGATGCTCACAGGAATCGCAGCGTGCGAGGCTGCCTCCTTGGCCTTTTGTTCCATAAGCCGGTTTCCTCCCAACTTTAACGTTCGAGGGGATTATAGGTAATCGGCCCATGTTTTAATGCACTGTTTTCCCAGCTAGATAAAGATTTATACAGTCTTTAGGCCACCGCGGCGATATGGAATGCGACAAAGGGACTGTCCCCTTGTCACATTTGTCATTTTCCGAGCCAGTTTTTGAACCACCACTCCATGGATCGGCTCATCTCGGCCATAAAGGGGCTCGTGTGCTTGCGAGTGTAGATATCCACGACGCGCTCCCCCACCTCGCGAGCATGCGGACGGAACATCGCGTCCATCTCGGCCACCTGCGCGTCCATAGTCGCGTCGTCCGCACGGCAGTAGCGCTCCTCGTGCACCAGGTTCACCACGGGGTGCGCGATTGCCGGGCGCTCCTTGCGAGGCGTGCCGATGATGAGCATCGACAGCGGCATGGTGTAGGGCGGCAGATCGAGCAGCTCGGCAACTTCCTCGGCATTCTCGACGATATCACCGATGTAGCAGCTCCCCAGCCCCAGGGCCTCGGCGGCAACCACGGAGTTTTGCGCGGCGATCACGGCGTCCTGGGCCGCGATGGCAAAGTCGCCCAGACCCGGTGCGCGGCGGGGCGACTTGCCCGTGCGCTCGACAAACTCGGGCTCAAAGCAGCCCACGTGCTCAAACAGATCGATCCACTTGGCATAATCGACCACAAATATCAGTGCCCAGGGCGCCTTGGCGATCATGGGCTGGTGGTCGCACAGATCGGCCAGACGGTCCAGCGTGGCCTGCTCGCGAATGCTTACGATGGAATACATCATCATGGCGCCCGCCGACGGCGCGCGACTCGCCGCATGCAAAATCGCCGCACGCTGCTCGTCGGTCACCGCCACGGGACGGTCGTTGTCATCACGCGCGAAGGCACGCGTGGAGGAACGGTGCTCCAACGTGTCCAGCACCGCATTGCCCGTAGTCTCGACCGGATAGCCGCACGTATCCACAGTCTTGGTGCAAACCTGCTCGCTCATAGCCCCATCCCTGCCATTTCTTTAAGAAGCCTTTACGTTTCCGTGTAATTCCCGTCCATTATCGCGCAGGTCGCCACTACATTGCGCCACACCGCCACACGTGCGCGTTAATATGGCTGGTTGTTGTGCGCAGCCCGCAAATGCAGCGCATATCTTGGTAACAATCGGGTAAACCCCCGCTTTCGTAGGTTTTAGTTTGTGAGGAGTCTCAGCATGTTCGCAGCCGCCATCTCGCTCGTCGGTCTTGCGGCGACCGTCTACCTTGTTTTGCGCGAGGCCAAGGTCATTCGCGCTCAGTCGGGCACCGTTGCCAAAAGCGCTCTTGGGTGGAGCGTCGTCTTCGGCCTGTTCCAGGTCTTTTTGACTATTTGGGGCGCCGTGGGCCTCGTCGCTCAAAACGAGCCGCTCGCCTTTGTGATGCTCATCCTAACCAACGCCATCCTCACCGGTTGCGCTTGGGCCAGCATCGCACGCGACCGCATCGCCCCGCGCGTCTTTGCGTTCGCCGCGCCCGACGCCCCCGCCCCCACCGGCAAGCTCGCCCGCCTGCGCGGCGCCTTTGTGGGCAAACCGCTCGTCGCCGCTGTCTTGTGCCTGCTGCTCGCCGGCGTCTTTGCGCTGCTGGGAATGGAAGTCTCGTCCAACCACGACTTTACCTGGGTCTACCCCCTGTGCATCCTGCTCGAGTGGGCCATCATCACCGTGCTCATGACCGGCTTGTTCTTCCTATTCCAGCGCCACGGCGCAGCTCCCGCGGTCCTGGCCTTTGCCCTCTTTGTCCTGGGCATTGCCGAGTTCTTCGTCATCACGTTTAAATCCATGCCCATCCAGCCGGGCGACCTTTCGGCCATCTCCACCGCCGCTGCGGTCGCCGGCACCGGCTACACCTTCTCCATCTCGCTGTTCTGCGTGCTGTCCATGGGCTTTACCGCCATCGCCATGCTGCTATGCGAGTACGCCGGCCTGGTGGCACCGCACCGTCAGAAGGGCGCCGCCAACGCCAAGCGCATGCTGCTCACCAACCTGCTCGTCGCCGTGCTGTGCCTGGGCGGCGTGACCGCGCACGTCACGCTTATCGACTACTACAACACCCTCGGCATCACCGTCTACACCTGGCGCCCGCTCGAGAGCTACTGGCGCGAGGGCTACCTGCCCGCTTTCATTAGCGCAGCGCAGTCCATCAAGCCGCCCAAACCCGCCGACTACTCCGTCGACGATGCCAAGGCCACGCTCAAAAAGTACGCCAAGGCCTACGACAAGTCCGACGCGGCCAAGAGCGACGAGCGCGCCGCCGCAAAGGAGCAGTTCGACAGCGAGAAGCCCACGGTCATCGCCATCATGAACGAGACCTTCTCGGATCTGTCGATCTACCAGAACATGCGCGCCGGCTACGAAGGCCCGCAGTACTTTAAGAACCTGTCCAACTGCCTCAGCCGCGGCAAGCTCTACGTGAGCGCCTACGGCGGCGGCACCGCCAATACCGAGTTTGAGTTTATGACCGGCAACTCCATGGCCAACCTGGGCTCGGGCGTGTACCCCTACACCATCTACAACATGGAAACGACCGGGAATCTGGCAGAGCAGTTCAAGTCGCTCGGCTATTCCACCACCGCCATGCACCCCAACCACGCAACCAACTGGAACCGCGAGAACGTCTACAAGGACTTTGGCTTTGACCAGTTCCTGTCCATCAACGACTTCCAGGGCGCCGATACCCTGCGCGGGATGGTGACCGACCAGGCTACCTACGACAAGATTCTTGAGCTGCTCGACCAGAACGCCGATCCTCAGTTTATCTTCGACGTGACCATGCAGAACCACTCGGGCTACGACACGGGCCTGCTGCCGGTCGACAAGCAGATGCATCTGAATATCGACACGACCGACCTGGACGCCAAGACCGTCGAGGACGGCACGCTGTCCGATGTCGACGAGTATGTCTCGTGCATCGAGCAGTCCGACCAGGCACTGCACTACTTCCTCAATGCTCTGAGCAAGCTCGACCGCAAGGTTGTCGTGGTGTTCTGGGGCGATCACCAGCCGTTCTTCCCGTCCAAGTTCAACGATAAGTGGTTTACCGGCGAGGACGACGCCACGCACCAGGAACGTCTGTGGCAGACCGACTACATCATCTGGGCCAACTACGACGTTGCCGGCTGCGACCAGACGAGTGAGGTCGACGACCTGTCCACCAACTACCTGTCCACGCAGCTCATGCAGCTGATTGGCGCCCCGCTGACCGACTACCAGAAAGCACACATGACACTGCGCGAGTCGCTGCCCGCTATCAACTCCGTGGGCTACGAGGACACCAGCCTGCGCTGGGCGCTCTCCTCCAACGTCACCGGTGACGACGCCGTTGCCGCCGCTGCCACCAAGGCGCGTGAGGATTACGCCAAGATGCAGTACTACGAGATGTTCCGCGACGGCAAGAACGTCTACACCGAGCACTTCCAGACCGAGGCCAACGAGACCGACCCCAACCTGGCGCCGGGCACGACCAAGATCAAGTAGCTGCTAGCTGCTGAGCCACAACTGAAACGTCTGTCCAGGCGGAGGCATATAAGGTTCCCTGCTCGGACAGTCCTGCGCAAGACGAAGGCCACATTAAGTGGCCTTCTTTGCGTGCGGAACTCGCGATGAACCTTATATGCCTCCGCCTGGACAGACGCCCTGTTGTTGGAGCGCGGCTTGTCATGGGGCATCCGCAACATATGTAAGTTGAAGGCCACGTTATGTGGCCTTCTTTGTATCCGGAAACCGTGTCCCAGAATTCACGTTCGGAGTGGGATGCGGTTTCCGCTTACGGCCCCGTTGGGAAACTGCATCCCACTCCGATTGCAAATTCCGGGTCGCATTTTCCACCAGATCCCTCAACCGGAAATTGCATCCCACTCCAAAGGCAAATTCTAGGACGCATTTTCCGAGAGCCCGCCCATCCGGAAAGCCCGTCCCGCTCTGGATGCATCCGGACATGGAATATCCGCTTATTAGGCCTTCTATCAATAAAGGGACGCCCTCCCGGGCGGCGGGCACGAAGTTCATCGCGAGTTCCGCACGCAAAGAAGGCCACTTAATGTGGCTTCCGTCTTGCGCAGGACTGTAGAGCAGGGAACTTCGTGCCCGCCACCCGGGAGGGCGTTGCATTTAGAAGATGGACCTAGCGCTTATTCCTTTGAGACAAAAACAGCGCGACCATAAAAGCGATAACCGCTAGCGTTAGCAGCGTCAAAAGCAGAGCGAGCGAGTTGTCGCCCGTCGCAGCCAGGCCAAACAGGCCGGGCTTTTTGGGGCCAGCGGGCTGCGCAGGAATTGTTTCGCCATCGTCCTCGGCAGTGATTTCCCAGCGAATGGTCTTGCTCGCGTCGGCAAGCTCGTTGCTCACCGACGTCGGGACACTCAGCTGCAGATTGAGCACCGCGCTGCCATCGCTCGTAAACGTTGCGACCTGCGTGGGATATGCAAACACGCTGCCAGGCGTTCCCGTCTGGAGCCAGCCTGCGGATGCATCGCTCGCCGACGCCGTTAAGGTAATGGGCGACAGCAAGTGTGCCGTCTCGTGATCGACAACGGCCCGCACAAACACGCGTACCTGGGACTTTACGCCCGTGGCACGAACCTCGATCTGCTGCTCGCGCACATCGCCGGGCATTAGATCTTTAAAGGCCGGAAACAGATCGGGCTCCCCCGAGGAGCCCGTCGCCCCCGAGACCGTCAGCTGGCGCGCATTTCCGTCATACGCAATCGCGGGAGTATCGGCGAACGCACGGGCAGGAACGGCGAGCGCGACCACGCAGAAAATGGCCGCGACCACGCAACGCAAGGAGCGCGCAACGCCTTTGCGAATTGGGAACGCCATACTTACGCACCTCCATGCGGCGGCACCAGCACGCCATCATTGACCTTGCAACCCCATGCCTCTTTAACCGCATCGTCGGGCGTTGATTGAATTGCCTGGGTCGAAATGTCGACGACCAGGTTCTTGCCAGCTGCCTTCCGCTCGGTCACGCTCTTGATGAGCACGCCCGTCTTGCCGAGCGGCGCAACAGGAGACGTCCAGTAGTAGAATCCGTCGCTCGCAAGAACCCAAGATGAAGGTCTGTTAGCGGCAGCGGCATCGCCTTTATCGCCCCACTCAATGGTGTAGTCGGCGTCGGCAACCGGTTCATCCCACAGGCGTGCGCCATCCTTATCCTGCCAGTAGATATCCACCGCAACACGCAGGTACGCCGGAGCGGAGCCGCTATTTTTAACCGCAACGTCGCTCTTTACATTATTGTCGAGCTTCTCGTCCACCGAGGGCGACACCGAGCCAAAGCCAAACTCGTTGACCAGCACGCCCGTAACCGAAAGCCACGCAAAGGTGCCGGCAGCGTCGGCCAATAGGAGAACGCCGACAAGGAGGGCGACGATCTGCTTGCGCTTAGTCATCCTAGTCCTCCCTCCTCAGCGTGCCGTTTTCCCAAACATTCTTGGCACGCGAGCCGCCATCGACCCATTTGTCCTTCGCGCGCGTGTTGACGCACGTCACCACCGCATCGCCCGTGCTCGAAGCAGACGAAATCGTCAGCTCGGCAGATTTACCGGGCGCCTTGCCCGGCGTGCTCAGTTCACCCTCGTAGCGCCATGCCCAAGCCGTATCTTCCTCGACGGTATAGATGCCCGTCGGCGCGGCAAATTGCACGCTGCCGACATACCAGGTCTTGCCGTTTTCTTGCTGCGTCCCATCGACCTTTACCTCGACCATGCGCGTCTCGGCAGGAGAATCCTCCGACGCCTTGCGTGTCACCTTAAAGCGGAACGTTTGTCCCATGGCGCTGGCATCGGTAGTCTTTTTAACGATCGTCAGCGCATGAGTCTGGTCAAAGTTGAACACAGCATTGCCGTCGCCTTGCTCCCCTTCGCCCGTCGTCTTGGAATCCAGGCGGTTGGCCAAGTCGAACGAACCATTACCCGAGCCCAGGCTGTAGAGCGAGACAAGCTTGCCGTTTACGGGTTCCTCCGTCACGGATGCATTGGGGCCATAGCTCGCCTGCTTAACCGTGACAGTCAACTGCGTTCCCATAAACGGCTCGGCAAAGCAAACCTTAAACGGCGCCTTATCGGCATTGTCATCGACCGTATTGGCAGCAGTGGGATCGAGCAGCCACTTGAGCTTCGCGGTCATGGCTACGGGGTTCGCAGCATCGGACGTGTCGTTGGCGGTCACGCGATACGTCACGGGATACAGATCCATGTCTCCCGTGATCGGCTCGCCCTTAAACCCATTCCAAGACTTCGCAGTGCCATCGGCACCCACATATCGCCACTCCAGGAAGAGTTCGCGCACGTCACCGCTGGTCGCCGCCCGCTCATCGAGCTGCGCAACGATCTTGGAATAAGCGTCCGGGTCATACGCGACGGACTTTTGCTCCATCACGGGATCGCCCTTGTCATCAAAGACCGGGTTGCCACCCTCATCCATCTTGGGAACATCGACGTTATGGACAAAGCCGGCGCCTGTCGCTCGCTCGTCGTCCGAGTCGACCGTCGCCGTAAAGATGACCGACCCGTCGACACCGTGATAGCGCACCTTATGCGGCGCGATCTTGTACACCGCGGTGTAGGTCACGTTCTCAAAGGGCTCACTGCCCTCGAGGGGATACTTCTCGTCATCGGTCATCAGGGTGTATTTGCCATCGGATTCATAGTCGCGCGACCAGCCGACAAAGTCGTACTTGGTGCCGTCAATGCCCACAACCTCCTTGACAGCCTTGACCTCAAGAGAAATCTGGTCGCCGGAATCAGTACGGCCGAGACCGCGGACAAGAGCAGGATTCGCGAGTTTTGAGTCGATGTTCGATTGAACGGTAACCAGGCTGGGACGGTAGACCGGGTACAGCTCCATGGGGGCCTTGACCACGGTAGAAGCACTCACCATACGGATACCCTCAGACCAAGCGACATAGCCCTTGCCAGGTGCCGGCTGGGCTTCCGTCCAGCCCACGAAGACGTTGAACGCACCTCCTGTATCCGCATCGATAGTGCTGACGTCATAAGTGGGCTTCGGGATGCCGCCATCAAGGTTGCCGAGCATATCGCCTTTCTGAGCAACTTTGCCATCCACATCTTTGGCATTGAGATGATACACGACCGCCAACGGCGAATAGTACGCTACAAATGTATAGGCGCCGCCGGGTTTCACCTGATAGGAATATGAGTTATTGCCGTTAGATTTGAGCTCTTTAACCTCACCATTCGGGAGTTCGATTTCGACCCTGTCCAGCTTGTATCGCTCGCTGCCGGACTTGTATACCGTCGTTTCGGTATCAGGAGTCACCGTTGCCGTGGCGGGATCGGTGTCCGCATTGAGAGCGGGGGTGATGTCATACCTAGGAACATTTACCTCGGAAGTGCCCTCAAAACCGGCGCGGTGCAGGTTGGTGGTGTAGTTGACGTCGTACTTTGCGTAGACGGGATAGGCATCCTGGCACTGGGTGACCTTGGAGTCATCCGTCGCCAAGTATGGCGCCGCCTTCTCCGGATTGCTCGTCACATAGGGGTCGTTGGCGACATCATAGATATATTTCCAGACGGCAGAATCCTTCTTGACCTCGGCGGTCGAAATCCAGCCCAGGAACTTATAGCCCAGCACGGCCATGTCAGCATCAGTCGGAGAGGACTCGAGGGTCAGATCTGGATTTTCAATTGTGTCGCTGTCCCCGCCGGAATTCTTATCAACCGTATCATTCGTATAGATGAATGGATACTTGTACGTGTAATGAGGATCCTCTTCGCCACTCTTCTTTTGGAGCAAATTACTCTCGTAGCGACGTGTCGTTTCCTTGCAGACCGCGCCATCTTTCTTATAAAAATCGACGCGCGTCGTCACCATCGCACGCATGCGGTATTTCGAAGTGTAATTGATTGAAGCCTTTACGGTATTCTTCTTTTCAGGAGTATTGAGATATGTCCATCGACCGCCGCTTCTCTCAAGCGTCCAAAACTTCAAGCTATAACGATCGCTAGATGGCTTAAACGTGTACTGCAACGCATTAATAACCTTTTCCTCGTCAAACGTTCCAGAACCTGGGAAATCTGTATCCACAAGGACATTCTTTAGGGTATCCGCCCCCGTATCGTTTCTCACGTTATGCGAATATGCGCTCATGGGGGCCACGATTAGCGTATTGCTGTCGTAGTATCCCTCTGCGCATTCGCCCTTATAGGCATCCTTGTCGCCATGATTAACGTGCTCGGAACCCCAGTGAACCACGTTCTCTCGAACATAGCTTGTGCCGACCTGCTCGTTAAACGGTGTTTTGTACTCGTTCCATACAGAGCAAAGGAGTTCCGAATTCGTGTATTCATCGTTCGCGTACGCGCAGACGTAATAATCCACGCGGTACTCAAAGCGCGCCGTATAGGTGTGCGGCACGGTTAGATCGACATCGGCAGGGAGTGTATAGCTGGGGTCACGGCTTACGCGGACCTCAACCGTGGACCCATCGGCGGCCTGCTTGTTTTCGTACCAGCCCAGGAAGCGATACCCATCGGGCAGCTTGCCGCCCTCGGACAGGGGCGTACCGTCCGTGTCGCGCACCTGTACCGTGTAGACGCTGGTGCCGTCCCCGGCAGTCTGGACGTCGACTTTGGTTTTGCCAACGCCGTCACGTAGGGTCTCATTGTCGATTTTGTCCTGCTCATTGCCCTCGAACACCGTCATGATGTTCGACACGTAGTCGCTGTACACGGGATAGAAATCGGTGGGGCCGACCACGGCAATCTCGCTGCCCGCGGGATAGAATGCTCCCTTGTTTTTCAGATCAGCCAGCTGATCTGAGGTAATGGCAGCATAGGCGCCATTCATGCTCTTATCGGCGTTCGGCTGCGTGGTCCATCCAATAAACGTCGCGGTAGGCGGCAAGCCGCCGCGATCCGCGGGGGCAGCCGGCGTCAAACCGACGCCATAGCGGTACCAGTCCGTGGACGGATCGTGTGCCTTGCCGTCTTTCCAATCAAGCGTCTCGCCCTTAACGTTATAGAACAGCACCTGCGCCTCGTATGAAGCGATAAAGAGGTCATTGCCCTTGAAGCCCTCACTCTCGGCATGATCCTTGCCGTTGTCGGCAGTGTAGATAGAGGTCGCCTCGTGCTTCGTGTTGTCCTGAACGCGCTTGCCATCCCTCACAGCAGCATCATCGGTCTTGCCATCAAACCAGCTGTTGTCTTGTCCGATTCGGTTCACACGTACATCGGGCTCGCGGAACCAGCCCATAAAGCGGTAGCCGCCGTTCGCCTCGCTCAGCCCCTCAGGCTTTGCGGAGGTATCCTGCTTAAACGTTACCGACGTATCGCCCTGGGCCAAGCCCTGGGCCGTTCCCGCCAGCACGGCGCTCACGGCAAAGGCGTACGGATCCGAGGTCTTCTGATCAATACCGAGTTTGGTCGCCTCGATTGTCGCGGTACCCGCGCCGGGAAAATCAATCGTCGCCTTAACGCTCTGGCCATGCACGGGGATATTCAGCCTGTAATCCATCGCCCACTCATTGTAGTGCTGGCCACCCAGAGCCTTGTCGTTATCAGTCGAACGCTTGGTGCCGGCGCAAAAGTCATAGTCGTGCTCTTCCCACAGCTCGCGCGTGGTGTAGCGCCCGTCGTCCCACGGACCGTAGCCGTCGCCCTTGGTGGTACCATCGCCGCCAAACGAGGGGATCTTCTTTTTGGCAGCATTGCCCTGGCTATTGCCGGAAAGGCTCACACTCGGCTTAAAGTAGCATTCGGTGACCGTGGCATCGCCCTTGTTGGCGCGCGCAGCAATACCGCCCAGGTTCACGTCGTTTTGGATGATGGGGATCACGGCGATGGGGTTGTACTGACGCGAGCTCAAGTCACCCGCAAAATGGCTGCGAACGAGCTCGTTGCCCTTTTCAGTCAAAATACGACCCGCCAAGCCACCCGTCCACGCGCGCGTCACGGCGACAACGCCCACGTACGACGCGGCATAGCTGTAGCACTGCGCCGTCGAGAAGCAGTCGATAATCTTGGCGCCGCCCGCCATGCAGCCCACAAAACCCGAGGCGTACACGTTGTTGCCGCCCAGGGCGCCAACGGCCACATCGTATTTATTGGTGACGTCGGTCATGCCCTTCTCGGCAATCGAGCCATCCTCGTTGCGCGTAGGCGTCACGCGGCAGTACTCGATGGTCGAGTTCTTAACGTAGCCGGCAAACGCCGCCATATACAGGCCCTCGCCGCCGATTGCCTGCACACCCGAGGTCGTGTTGTTGACGGCGCGGCCGCCACGGACCTCGCAGTTGTAGAGGTTACAACCGTCGAGCTCGCCGGCAATCAGGCCTCCCTCAAAGCCCGCATTGGTAATCACGTTGAGCATGTTGTTGGCGCAAGTCACGTGCAGGGTGCTCTCCATGACCATGACGTTTTCGAAGCTGGTGTTGACGGCCTTGCCCACGATGATACCGCCGCGGAAGTCCGCCCAGATGTTAGCGTCCTCGACAAGGAAGTTCTTGATGGTGGCGCCGTCGGTCTCGGCAAAGAAGCCCGTGTCGCGCTCGGGGTCCAAGACCTTATTCTCGTAGTTCAGGCCCTTCACGGTATGGTTTTGACCGTCAAAGACGCCCTTAAAGGGATGTTCTTTGTTGCCAAAGGAGAGGTGCTTGACCGTATCCGCAACAATGGCGTTCATATCATCATCGTTAAGAACGATATCGTTATCGAGATAGACGCGCCACTGCGACGTGTCGCGCTGTCGCGACAGCGCGACACACGCCAGGAAGTCGTTCCTGTTTGTGATGTGGAATTCGGTCTGATCCTCGGCATGCGCCACCGTCGGCAGCACCATAACGCAGCAAAGGGCAATCGCCGCGACGGCAATCAGCCTGCTGAGCACACCTCGATTTCTGTTCTTGATCTTCATGGGCTAGTTCGCCTCCGGCCAGCCCACGACGTCGAGCACGTCGAGGACGGTATCGTTTGCCTGCTGATTTTTGGCCTGCACGGCCTGGACGTCGATATCGAGCCTGAATGAGCCGTCGCGCGCGGCATCGTGGTAGTCGCCCACAAAGCGCAGCGAGTCCATGAGGCTCTCCGTCATGGCGCCGGAATCGAGCACGCCCCCGCGTCCGGCCAATCCGCGGTAGTAGTACCACCCATCGCCGCCATCGATCCACGGGGACCCCTCGCCCGCGTTCACGTGAAAGGCGACGTTGCCCGAGGCATCCGCACTCGTACCGTCGGGTGCCACTGACGTCATGCGCAGACGGGCGCGAACGTACTCAGGCTGCGCGCCGGCGTTCTCCACGCGCACAATGCGGCTAATGTCAGAGCCCCCGGCCTTGGTGTCGGGATAGTCCCCGTGCTCGTCAGCCTCAAACGGAATCTCCTCGCCCTGCTCGTTGAGGGTGCATTCGCAGACTCGTACCTTCACGCTGCCAAACGATAGAACGTTGTTCGCCGGAACCATATCAACGGTAAAAGCCAGCGTGCCACACAGGCCCGCCAGGGCCAACAGCGCCATCGCGGCAAGCGCCAAGGTGCGTTTCTGATTGTCGGAAAGATTGTTGAGCATTACGTTCGCCAATCGTCGATTAAAGGGGGACCGAGATCCCGACCCGAAAATGGGGATGGGGAGCGGGCCGGGATCTCGGTGGAGGGGGTGGGATTACTTCAGGCCGTTAGCCCAATCCATGGCAGCAGCCAAGGCAGACGCAGACGAACCCTCAGCGGTATTGTCTGCTGCGTAAATGAAGCAGTTGACATCCATCGTGGCAGGATTGGCGAAATCCTTTTGCTCGGTGTCCTTGGGCGTAGTCACCTGGCTGAACAGCTCGCCAGTCCACTTATCCTCAGTCTTGCTGGCAATAAGCGGGGTAGCCTCGGTTCCTTTGCCAACATAAACGAAAAGGCCACCGAGATAATGAGTCGGCTCACCCGCAACGGCGGTCGCATCAACGGCCTTCCAGCCAGAGTTAATGGTGAAGTAAGTCGTCTTGGAATCAGCGGTCCCGGCAGACGCCGTCTTGTTGGTCACGAAAACGTACACATATGCATCCTCGGATCCCTTGCCGATACCGACATTAGGATTCTTGGGTACAGACACGCCAGGGGCGAGCTTAGAGTCCTTAACCCATTTGGTCTCGGTCAGGTTGCCGTTGACCTTAGTGTTATCATCTGGAAGCGGCTGATTCGGATGGTCGGGATCGGTAGTGGGCTTGTTGATGCCCGCAGTGGTGAAGTTGTTGGTCAGGCTCGACTGCGCCGTCAGCCAGGCGTAGGTGCCCACGCCGGCAGCCAGTACCAGCAGCAGCAAGGCGGCAACTATGCCGTAGCGCTTTTTCCTCTTGTTCTCCATCGTTCTCTTCCTTTCGAGAATCGTTTTCCCCGGCAACGGCCCTTGCCGTTACCGACACCTCTCCCCTGCCGCTATGGACGCCGCTCCCTCGCATGCGCGCGGGCATGCTTGCCCGCAGGATCGTCGGAAACCACCCGATCGAGCACTATCGACGCCGCGACCAGCAGCGCCAGAACGGCCACCACAACAAGCAAACCGGGCATCGTCGTGCAATATGCGTTAACGAAGCCCAGGTAAGGGACACAAAAAGAAACGACACCGATCACGCGTGAAAAAGGCGTCTGCTCGGCGTCGTGCATGATGGTTCCATCTGCATTTTTGTTTGCGATTCCCTGCGTGCTAATCGTCTGCGCCACAGGGTCGACCTCGTACACCTGGTGCGTCACCACGGCGCCGTCGGATCGGTAAAAGGTTGCATTGTCACCCACGGCAATATTCGTCGGCTCAACTTGGCGAACAAACACCATGGAGCCAACGGGCAGCTCGGGCTCCATAGAGCCCGAAAGCACTGCATAGGGCGTGTATCCAAATGCACGAGGGACAAAAGAAACGACGGCAAGAGCTATGACGAGCACAATCGCCAAGCTACTAAGAAGTGCAATAAAATGTTTGAGTGCACGAGCCGTCAAAGTGATAATTCCATCCCCATCGAGGCCATATTCGATCAATTCAAGGGCCCGCCACTTTCCTCAAACGCTACAAGGCCCTTGAAAATGGGATTCGAAAAAGCCAATTTGAAATCTTTTTCATGGCATATACCATACTGTTGACCTTTACTTTTTGCAACACTTGATACCGAAATGCCCAGAAATTGGCGTGAGCAGTCTTTAATACCCGTACCGGCCTGCCTTGTTCGATACCTGCAACCAACCCCCCTATGCTATTTTTTCACGCTAAGTATGCTTTGTTGTACAACGCAAATGATGCTACCCCCCCCCTAATTAAAATTTCTAATCAATGTTTCATTTCATTCCAAGCTTCGCCATGTATCAGAATCTTGGCAAGATCAGGTCACTCCACACCAAAGCTTTCCGAAAACCCGTCCCGCTCTGGGCACATTTGGGCATGGAATCATCAGCTTATTAGGCCTTCCATCAATAAAGGGGCGCCCGCCCGGCGGCGGAATATAAGGTTTATCGCGAGTTCCGCACGAGCCGGAGAGCACTTAATGTGCTCTCCGTGCAAGCAGGACTGTAGAGCAGGAAACCTTATATTCCGCCGCCGGGCGGGCGAAACGTTTAGAAGATGGACCTAGCACTCCTTCTTCATGGCGTTGTAGCCGATCAGCACAGTCCATACGTACGCACAGGTCTTCGGGATCATGAGCATGCCGATGGCCGGGATGACCTCTGCCCACAGGACCACGGGAATGTAGAAGCCGAAGCTCAGCACAATGGTGAGCCACATCCAGCGGAAGGCCTCATCCTTGTCTTGCTTCGCACTGCGGTAAAACAGCACGATGACCATCAAGCCCATGATGGCAAACGGGATGTTGCGCAAGATGCCCCACTCGAGTGGGGTCTGGTTGGTGAGCCACTGGTTCTGCGGCAGCATGCAAAGCGCGACGCGCATTGCGGCTAGCGCAAAGATCGCTGCGGTCGTCCCAACGTGGTTCTTAACCTGATAGCGTTCGCGCCACACGTAGTAGAGCAGCACGTAGAAGACGGTCATGGTAATTGAGGTGATCCACTTGCCCAGGCCCAGCTGCACGGCATAAGCATCAAAGCCCGTCGTGCAAAGTGCCAGTGCGCGGGGCACCAGGTGGAACGAATCGCCGGCACCCAAAACCACTGCCATCCAGCCAAAAAGCTGAAACTGGCGATTGCCCTTGCTGCCGCGAATCATGCGAATACCGATGGTGATAACGGTCACCAGATACACGATGTCGAATAGCGTTTCGAATAAAGCACGCATATATACATCTCCTTTAAAGAATGGTTGCAAACGAACGGTTTTGGTTCTTGGTGCTGAGCCTCACCTCCTTAACATGAACGCCGTTCACTTTCTAATCAGAACCACCCTTAAAAAGGGTGGTTTGCTCTTAGGGTATAACCCACGGGCC
>CATWXC010000013.1:0-70253 GCA_958365315.1 uncultured Collinsella sp. | reverse complement strand
CATTCGCCGTCAGTCAAAGGGTAGCTAAAATAGCCCCGTCCCAAATTAGCTACCCCTGAGCCGCGGTGGAATCGGGAGGGATCCCACCGCACGCTGTTGAGGACTAGAGGTTGTAGGTGACCACTTGGGGTTCGGCGGGTTCAACGAAGAGGGTTGGATCCGGCTGTTCCGCACGGACGAACTTGACGGTCACGGTCTCAAAGCCCGCCTTGTGTAGAACATCGGCGTAGACGCGCGCCTGCAGGGCGTGCTTCTCCTTCAGCTGTTCCGGCGTCTCGTCCGGTGTACCGCCCGTCTTGTAGTCGATGACCAGCGCGCGTGACAAATCCGCCGGGTTCGTCGCCAAAGCGTCGATGGCGCCTTCGGCATAAGCACCGTAGCGAGCGATGTCCTCGTCCTCGCAGCCCAGCGAAAAGAACGGCACCTCGGCGCGAACACACGGCCACGCGAGCAGGTCGGCACGAACAGCCGACTTGAGCCAGCGGTCCAGGGCAACGTCGAAGCGTTCGCGTTGCTCCGGCGTCAGGCGCCACAGGCGCGCCAGCGCATCGGCACGCTCAGCGGGCAGCGCATCGGCACCCATCTCGATCAGCCACTGGCAGGCGGCATGGAACGCCGAGCCCAGCGCCATGGGGTTGCCGGCGGGCTCAACGACGGCCACGTCTGCATCCGTCATCTCCGAGCCATCCGACTCTGCATCATCGCCGGACTCGTCCATGGGAACACGAGCCTCGGCGGCACGGTCTTCCGTCTCGGCATGGAGTGCCGCGGCGATTGACGAGTAGCTATACGAGTCGCGCATCGGATACGGACAGATGCCCATGCGCACGCCCACCGCCTGGGGATACACAAGCTCAAACGAATCGGGCTTGGGGTCGGCAGGACCGGGGACGGCGGCGCGGGCATCTGCACCGGCACCCTCCGGCTCCGCATCGCCGCGGACAAGCCTGCCCTCGGCATCCAGCGAAGCGTTGGCCTCAAACGTCTGCTCGCCAAAGGTAAAGTCCGCGAGCGAAATGAGCTCGTAGTCGCCCGGCTGGGAGTTATCGAACACCAGGCGGTCGGCATCGAGCTGCGGCATGTCCAGAGCGTCGGTCGGCAAAATACGGCGCAGCACGTCGTAGGTCAAATCGGTCTCGACGTCGAAGGTCGGCGCCGTCACCTTGCCACGGCTCACGCCGGCATCCATCGCCAGAATGACCAGCTCACGCGCACGCGTCATGGCCACATAGAGCAGACGGGCCCGCTCCTCGAGCGAGAGCTGCAGGTCGTCGTTGCGCAGGCGAGCAAATGCCTCAGCGGGAGAACCCGTCGCGCAAACGTCCTCCATGAGCTCCGGCGGCAGCCACAGCGACGTGCCCTTGCCCTTAAACGCATGCTCAAACTGCTTTTTGACGTCGTCGCCCTTCACAAAGGTTCCGTCGGCGAGCTTAACGCCGTTGAAGCGTGCCGGCAGCGCCACGACCTGCGCTCCGCCCTCGACACGCCCCATCTGAGCCGCACCGGACGATTTGCGCACGCCAAAGCACTCGGCAACCGCCACGACCGGATACTCCAGGCCCTTGGATGCATGCACGGTCATGATGCGTACCGCGCCGTCGCCCTCCTCATTGAGCGCGCCCGGGGCCTCCTTGCCCGCCAGGAAGCGATCGAAGGCAAGCGCAATGGAGCGCGGCGAGTTGCCGAACTCGGCCTCAGCCTCAGCCACGGCATCGAGCGCCTTGAGCACGTTGGCGGCGATGGCCTTGCCCTCGGGACCACGCTGCGCCAGACGCACGAACCAGCCGGAGGCGTTGACCACGTCACGCGCGATGGCGGCGAACGAATCGCGACCCACACGACGAAGCGCATAGCGCAACACCTCGCGGGCGCGCGTCACGAGCGGCAGGTCTTGCAGGCCCGGCACATCGGAATCGCTCATGATGCCCACGTCGATATTCCTGCGCGAGGTCTCCCCCGTCTGCTCGTCGAGCTTGGTCGCCAGCGCTAGGAACTCCTGGGCGCCGAGCGCAAACATCGGCGAGGCCAGCAGCGGCATAAGGCCCTGCGCCGTATCGGCCGGATTGGCGAGCGCACAAACCAGGGCGCGCACCGTCTGCACCTCGGCGGCTTGGGCAAAGACCGAGCCGCCCGCGATGACGCAGTCGAGCCCCTGGTCGCGGAAGGCCTGTGCGTAGACGTCTGCGTTGGTCATGCGGCCCAGCAGCAGCACCATGCCGCCCTGGGGCTGGCCGGCATCGGCAAGCGCGCGGAATCGCTCCGCGATTGCACGGGCCTTGGCCTGTGTGCGCTCCTGCGTGCTGCCGCCGGCAACAAAGAGGGCCTGGCGATGCGAGGCATCTGCCACCAGCGTGTCCTTGCGGCCGTCGCTCGCCTCAAGATCCAAAAAGCCCTGCATCAGGCCGCCGTCATCGCCGTCGAAGACGCGTGCCACGTAACGCAGTACCTCGTCGTGACTGCGGAAGTTGCGCACGAGCTTGACGAGCTCGCCGGTGGGGACATCCAGCGTGGCAACCGTCTCGGACGCCGCCGTCGATCCCACTTTGCGCTCCTGGCGACGGAAGACCTCGACCTCGGCGCCGCGGAAGCGATAGATCGACTGCTGCGCATCGCCCACGGTACACAGCGCGCGCTCCCCCGCACCCGTCAGGTAGCGGATCAGATCGACCTGCATCTGGTCGGTATCCTGAAACTCATCGATCATGACCATCTTAAAGCGGCCCTCGTACGCAGCGCGAATGGCCGGGTAATCGCGCAGGGCCTCGTAGGCCATGCGCAGCAGGTCGTTGTTGTCGAGGGCAGACTGGCCGGCCTTCAGCGCGCGATACTCGGCCTCTACAGAGCGGGCCAAGCCCACCAGTGCATCGAGCGCGGGACCACCGCAGGCCAGCACGATATTGATAAACGCATCGGCGGCCTCGGCCTTGAGCAGCTCGACCTGCTCCTTGGGGAATGCCTTGCTCGCCCGCGGCATGGTGCACGACATCATGAGTCGCGCCGCATCGGCCATGGTCTTGCCGCTCGCCTCGAACGCATCGATGGCGTCGAGTGCAACCTGCGCCTTCTCGGTCGCCGCCTTGCTTGCACCCAACGCCGATCGATAGGCATCGGCGAGTGCCGAGGTATCGGCCTGGCCGCGCGCCACGCGCACGTCGTCCATACCGCCCGGCAGCTGGCTCGACAGCTCCAGCAGCTCGCGCACCAGGCCCTTGATGGTCGTGCCGGCGCCAAAAGGACCGCCCTCGCCCGCCATGGGATACCAGGCGTAGAGGGCCTTGAGCGACGTCGCGAGCTCGGGGGCGGCATCGGGTGCCGTAGCGCGGGCCAGCACATGCTCAACAGCCTGGTCCATGAGCTCGTCGGTATCAGTGAGCACCGTGAACTCGGGATCGATGCCCAGCTCCAGCGCATGTGCGCGCAGGATACGCGAGCACATGCCGTGGATGGTCGAGATCCACGCATCGTCGACGGTCAGGGCTTCCTCGTCCATGCCCTCGTCGATAAGCGCGCGGCGCACGCGGTCTCGGATCTCGGCCGCGGCATCTTTGGTAAAGGTAATGGCGAGCACCTGGTCCAGATGCTCAACGAACGGACCGGATTCGGGCGAGAGCGCGTAGACGATGCGGCGCGTGAGGGTAAAGGTCTTGCCCGAACCGGCGCCCGCCGAGACAAACAGCGGACGGTCGAGCGTCTTGACGATCTGCAGCTGTTGCGGCATCAAAGTCGAAAGATCCATGGTCTACACGTCCCTCCTTACAAACGTTCCTTCGTGGTTATACGAGCAGCGCGCATGCGCGGCCTGAGCCGACGTCGGGTCGACAGCGGCAACGTTGCCTGCTTCGAGCTCGCGCAGGCGCTCGGCAATGCCGGCCTCCACGCGATCGAGCAGGGCGTCGAAGTCCATGCTGCCACCCTCGCCGGGGAAACCTTTCTTAAGGCCCGGGATGCGACCGTCGCCGCGCTCTTCCTCGAGCAGCTCTGCGCTCGCGGCGCCGCGCAACGCCGGCTTGCCGCCCTTGGTCGAAAAATAGAGCGCCGCACGGGTATCCAGATCCAGCGCCCGGCGCATGGCCTGAGCATAGATAAGCGTCTGAGTATGGGGCGGCAACCAGCGCGGATCGTCGATGGGCGCCGTGCCCGATTCCTCGTCGCGCACCGTAGGGTCGGCGAGCTTAAACTCCTCAACGCCCGTGCGATGCTTGTAGTCGATCACCACGGCACGATTCTCGGCGTCCACGTCCACGCGGTCGATGCGCCCGCCAAGCGGCCAACCGGCATACTCGACCTTGAGCTCGTTGAAGGCGAACTCCAGGTAACGCGGGGCAAAGGGGGCAAGCGCCTCGGACTCGTAGGCAAGCACGCCCTCCAGCTGCGGCAGAATCTCGGCCACCTGGCGCTCCTCTACCGGAGAGAGCGGCACGAGCGGGCCCTCGTTGCCACGCTTGGAGGCATGCTCGGCCAAGGTCTCGTCAAAGACCTCGCGCAGCAGCTCCTGAGCACGCGGCAGGTTCTCGGGCGTCACGCGCTCCATGCCCTCCTGGGGTAGACGGGCGTGCAGGTGCTCCAGCACGTCGTGGACAAAGTTGCCCTTCTCCATATTGCCAAAGCCGGCGTCGATCGACTGGGGCTTCACGCGGTACGAGACGAACCAGCATAGCGGGCAGGTCGAATAGGCCTCGATCTGCGAGGCAGACGTCAGGCGCGGCGCCAGCGACGCATCCTCGCCCTCGCCATCGCGACGGCGCAGGACCAGGTACGGCACAGCCGCTTTACTCAAATGCTGAGGAGCCTCGCACGCGACACGCTTGCACTCGATGCCCTCGCCGGCCGCTGGATCAAAATCGGCGACGATACCGCCCTCGCCCACACACGTAACCTTGGCGGCGCCAGTGGCCTCGGCGTGCGCCCGCAACTCGGTCCACACGGCAGCCGGATAGCACTCGCGCGCCTGGCGATCGTGGGTCACGCGGGCAAGCGCAACGGGGCCGCGTGCCGCCTGCATCGCGCGGCCAAAGCGCACGCGCAGCAGGGCCGCGGGCTCAAGCGTCACACCGCTGCGCCCCAGCTCGGCCGTCAGCGTGGCCAGCGGTCCCTCCTCGTGTGAGAGCGGATAACTGTCCAGATCGACGTCGGCAAACAACACGGCATCGTAGCTATCGGGGCGCAGGGCTGCCGCATCGGTAAGCGACGCAAAGCGCACCTGGGCGCGCGGCGCGCGGTCGACCTCGTAGGTCTCGTAATCGTATGCGGTGCTGCGCTTGTCCACCTTGGTACGAACGTCGTCGAGCACGGGCACGGTCGCGGCCTGCGACACGTCGAGCGTACGGGCATCGTTCATAAGGATGTCGATGGCATGTCGCAGCAGGGCGGTCTCCGCCTGGCGACGAGCCTGACCGTCAAGCCCTCCAAGGGCGCGATCGGGCAACGCCTCGGCGACGGCGAGCATTGCCTTGAGCGCCGTCACGGGTTTGTCGCGCCACAGCGCTTGGAACACGTCCGAGACCACGCACGGCACGTTCTTAAACCAGTTATCATCACTGGCGGCCTTGCGCGTGCCCCTGACCTGGCCCTGCACGCTCTGCAGCAGGCTCTTGACGGCCGTGGTGGTCTTGCCGCGCGACAGGCGCATGTTCTTGTCGAAGGTGCGCGCGCTGGCGGCATCGGCACCCGAAAGCGGACTGTAAATCCAGTCGGTAAGCTCCGGCGCGGGCCACCACTCGGTCTTGGAGGCGGTGCCCTCGTCGGCGGCCTTCATGCGCTCGATCAGATTGGCGAGTGCCGCGAACTGCCTGCCCGCGATGGATTGGGAAAACGCCGTGAACTCGGTTGTCTCGGCCGCAATATGACGTGCCGCCAAACGGGCGGCGAGTTCACCGAACAGCTGGGGAGCCCGGGCAGACACCACGAGCACGAGCACGGGGTCCGCGGACGCCGCGACGCCGCCGTCGACCGCAGCGTCCTCACACGTTTTTACCAGCTCATCAATCGCATCCACGTAGGCATGGGCGCGGGCGTGAGGGCCGGCAACTTCCACAAAGGTAGGCTGAGCAGCGGTCTCGGAGGCAACCTGGGGCGCGGCGGCACCCTCCCCCAGCGGCGCAGCCTCAAACAGCACACCGCGGGCATCAAAGGCGGCAGCAAGTTCCTCGCGCATTGCCGCCTGCTCGCGGGCAAGCAGCACAACGACCTCTCCCCCATTGTTCGCCACGGCCGACAGCAGCTCGAGCAGGCCGTGCGTAAACGATGTGGTGCCGCGCACGCATACGGCGCGGGTGCACGCCGGAAGGTTGTCGGCCAGCACCTCGGCCATAAGGTCAGCCGCCTCGCAGGGCTCGACCATGTCTCGACGGTCCAAGCCGCTCGCATAGGCACTCAACAGCTCAAACACGCGAGCCTCGGCGTCGCTCTTGGGATCGGGCAGGCAAACGTCGCCGCAGCAGCGCTCGGCACCCGTTCCCGCTACGCCCGGCAGCACATCGCGGGCCATGCGCGCGAGCATGCGCACCGTGCCCTGACTGCGCGAAAGCGGCTGCAGGTCGGCATCGTCGCGACGGGCGATCATGTCCGAGAACAGCATCTGACGCTGCATGTTGTCGACGAAGCTGCGGCCATAGCCCATAAGCTCCCACAGCGAACGAAGCCACGACGCGGGGGTTTTGTAGTCAACGCCCAGCGAGACGCCAGCAACCGCAGCATCGTGACGGCACAGGTCGAGCTCGGCAAACGAGGGCGCCAGCAAAACGGCACGCCCGTGGCGGGCAACCAGGTCGGCGAGCAACGCCGCCTCGGCATCGCTCAAGTCCGTACCGGTATTGGTGGTATAGATTCGAACAGGCATGGTCCTCCACTCAAACCGTTCGCAATAATCAATGCATCCATCCTACCCGCCCGAGCGGACAACATGGCACCAAAAAACCGCCCCCGAAGGGACGGTTCTGTGTAATTCGTTTTTGCCGTTGGCCTACTCGCCATCCTCCAGCTTGATGAGGATCTTGCGATAGCCACCGTACTCGCCATTAAGCGCCTTGGAAACACGGCTCACCGTGGTGGACGAAGCGCCGGTGCGGGCCTGAACCTCAACATAGGGCTCGCCCTCATCCAGATAACGCGCGACCTGCAGGCGCTGAGAAAGATCGCAGATCTCACGCGGCGTGCAGATATCGGTCAAAAACGCTTGAATATCCTTCTCGTCGTCCAAAAGACTAAATGCGTGGACCAGCTGCTTGACATCAGGCTTGTCAAACATGTTCTCGATATTCATCGATCACCGCCAAACCCGCCAAAAGGCATCGAAGTTGATACTGACATCGGGCATCGTTCGCCCGTTCTATGCAATAAAACAATGCATGTGGCATTTGCCCGTAGCAGTGTAGCACACCACTAAACTAAAGCGACAAGAGTCTCTGTCAGCGGCACGTTTTTCAGGACGAACGCCGTTTTGAAACCAAATGCGCACGTAAGCTCCACGAATATTTGAGACAATGGGCGCCCAAACACCGCGGCGCGCCCGTGCAACCATCCAAGTCGCCGCCGCAAGTCGCTTCGCGCGACACCAGCAACCCCTGCGCAAGAAAGGATTCACGCCATGCGCTTTATGCTTAACTGGCTCTTCACCTCGATCGCCATCGCGATCGCCACGTTCCTCGTCCCCGGCATCCAGCCCTTCGGCTTTGCCGAAGCCTGGGTCTGTTTTGCCTTTGTGGGACTGTTCCTCAACATCGTCGATTCGTTCGTCAAACCGTTCCTCACGGTCATCTCGTTGCCGCTCACGATCATTACGCTGGGCATTTTCCAGCTCGTGCTTAACAGCTTTATGCTCGAGCTCGCCAGCTACCTGTCGGTCAACCTGTTGGGCGTCGGTATCTCCATCGCCGGCTTTGGCTCGGCCTTTATGGGCAGCATCCTAGTGTCCATCATGCGCAGCATCCTCGACAGTATTGCCGAAGAATAGAACGCCCCGATACACAGATGCATCGGACCAAATCAAAGGCCGCCCATCGCAAAAATGGGCGGCCTTCTTATTTGCCAAGTCTCAGAGGGCAAGAAAATCTACCATTTCCACCCCGTCCCCAAATGGCAGGTATGGGTTAGATGACGTAGTCGTAGCCATGGTTGGGAGCGACAAGTTGATCGAGCGTCACACCGTCAAGGTAGTCGTTGATGAGCTTGTCCAGGTTCTTCCAGACATCGAGCGTGGGGCACTCATCAGATCGCGAACAGCCCTTGCAGTCGCCGTCCAGACAGGCAACCGGCGCCAGGCTGCCCTCGGTCAGGCGCAGGATCTCGCCCACTGTGTACTGCTCGGGCGGGCGCGTGAGCACATAGCCGCCGCCCTTGCCGCGCATGCCCGAGAGCATATTGGCGCGAACAAGCGTCGCCAGAATATTCTCGAGGTACTTCTCCGAAATCCCCTGACGCGCCGCAATCTCTTTGAGCGGAATGCGACCGGTCGCCTGGTGCTCGGCCAGGTCGACCATAACGCGCAGGGCATACCTGCCCTTAGTAGAAACCAACATATATAGTGCTGCCTTTCGGTCTTTTGTTCGAAGCAATTCTATCCGAAAAAGAGGTTTTGAAAATACCCGTTCCAGTCCAGCGGGTTAATCATCTTGCAATAAATATCTTTTTCCTATTGCATTAGTAGGCTTTAGTGTCTACTATGCTTTTCAACAGCTAAACGAACAACCTATAAGGTTTGTGGGTTTGACTGTTAGACACACCGTAAAACCACACGGTATCCAGCAAACTTGAACACTTTGGAGGTTCACCATGAGCAAGGTTTACACGTCCATCGATCAGCTTATCGGCCACACCCCGCTTCTGGAGCTCACCCACTTTGAGGCCGACGAGGACCTCAAGGCCCGCGTGCTCGTCAAACTGGAATACTTCAACCCCGCCGGGTCCGTTAAGGACCGCGTCGCCAAGAACATGATTGACGAGGCCGAGAAGGCAGGCAAGCTCGTGCGCGGCGGCGACTACACCATCATCGAGCCCACGAGCGGCAACACCGGCGTCGGCATCGCCTCGGTGGCGGCCGCCCGCGGCTACAAGGTGATCATCACCATGCCCGAGACCATGTCCGTCGAGCGCCGCAAGCTGATGCAGGCATACGGTGCGCAGCTCGTGCTCACCGACGGCTCCAAGGGTATGAAGGGCGCTATCGCCAAGGCCGAGGAGCTGCAGAAGGAGACGCCCAACAGCATCATCGCCGGCCAGTTTGTGAACCCCGCCAACCCGGCCATTCACAAGGCCACGACCGGCCCCGAAATCTGGGACGACACCGACGGCCAGGTCGACATTTTCGTCGCCGGCGTTGGCACCGGTGGTACCGTAACCGGCGTGGGCGAGTTCCTCAAGGAGCAGAACCCCCAGATCAAGGTCGTCGCCGTCGAGCCCGCCACCTCCCCGGTGCTCTCCAAGGGCCAGGCCGGCCCGCACAAGATCCAGGGCATCGGCGCCGGCTTTGTGCCCGACGTCCTCGACACCCGGATCTACGACGAGATCATCCCCGTCGAAAACGACGACGCCTTTGCCACCGGCCGCGCCGTGGGCCACAAGGAGGGCGTGCTCGTGGGCATTTCGTCCGGTGCCGCCGTGTGGGCCGCATTGCAGCTGGCCAAGCGCCCCGAGAACGAGGGCAAGACCATCGTGGCCCTGCTTGCCGACACCGGCGAGCGCTACCTGTCCACGGCACTGTTCCAGGACTAGAGCTTCTCGTTCTTAGAACGAGCCCAAGGCACGCCGGTCTCCCCTCTCTTCTGGCTGCATGGGCTCATCCCAACAGGGTGTCCCACGAGACGCCCGAACTTGCTACAATGTCTGCGGCGCGGAACCAGCCTCCCGCGCCGCTTTTCTTTTTTGGCCACATGCCACCAAGGAGAACCTCCCCATGCACAACAAGCGCGTGCTCGTCGCCATGAGCGGCGGCGTCGATTCCAGCGTGACCGCGTACCTGCTCAAAAGCCAGGGCTACGAATGCGTCGGCGCCACCATGCGCCTCACCTGCCCCGCGCCCGATCCCGTCACGGGCATGAGTAAGGTCGACCGCGACATCGCCGACGCGAAGGCCGTCGCCGAGCGCCTGGGGATACCCCACCATATGCTCGACCTGCAGCAGACGTTCGACCACAGCGTTATCGAGCGCTTTGTGAACGCCTACCAGGAGGGGCTGACGCCCAACCCGTGCATCATCTGCAACCGCCACATAAAGTTTGGCGCGTTGCTCGATGCGGCGCTGGACATGGGCTGCGACTACATCGCAACGGGGCATTACGCCAAAACAAGCCAGGCGGCAGACGGCACCTGGCAGCTACATCGCGGCGAAGATCCCAAAAAGGACCAGAGCTACTTTTTGTATTCGCTTACGCAGGAGCGCCTGGCACACACGATCTTTCCGCTAGCGGGCCTAGACAAAGAGCGCGACGTGCGCCGCATAGCCGCCGAGCAGGGCTTCACCAACGCCCAGAAGGCCGAAAGCGAGGACATCTGCTTTATTCCAGACGGTGACTACGCGGGCTATATCGAGCGTCGGTGCGGACATCCCGCTGCACCGGGCGACATTGTGTGGCGCGACGGCAGCGTGGTCGGGCGCCACAACGGCGCGCTGCGCTACACCATCGGCCAGCGCAAGGGCCTGGGCGTCGCGATGGCGCATCCCGTGTATGTGACGGGCGTCGACGCCGCCAACAACACCGTGCATTTGGGCGAGGCCGAGGATCTGACGGCCACGGCACTCACGGCCAACGACTGGATCTGGAGCGCACCTGCCGCGCGCATGGAGGCCGAGCTCGACGCCGGCGGCATTCGCGTGGGCGCCAAGTACCGCTACCGCCAAAAGGACCAGGCGGCGACCCTCACGCGTGGCGAAGACGAGCAGATGCTGCTGACCTTTGACGAGCCGCAACGAGCCATCGCCCCCGGCCAAGCCGTTGTAGTCTACCGCGACGATATCGTCCTGGGCGGCGGCACGGTGACCGGCGCGCTTAAGTAGCCGCGGGTTTATCGCTGCACGTGTCGAAGCACTTCAACAGCGGCACCAACCTCGATTACGCGACGCTCGAGGCCGCGGCAAATGGCCTCGAGTCGACCCTCCGCCGTCGCCCATTCGCTCTGCGAAAGAATCTCGATCGCCTCATCAACAAATCCGTCCAGTCGCGATGCGTCGAACCAACCGAGTGAGTCCGCAAGCGCCAGCTGGACGGAAGGGTCGGGCCCAAACGGCTTAGCGGAAAACCCAAACTCCCCAGCTGCGAGCACGGCAGTTGGTACGTTGTACCACAGGCAGTTGCCGCTATCGAACAGCGGAGCAGGCCTTATCTCCAGGGTGTCAACATTGCGGATGATGCCGAAGTTTCGCCAATGGCGGTCGCTGTTGGCCAAAAGGGCATCGCAGACAATCATCTGCGACATAGACCTTCTCACAGCGGCCTCATCGACACCATGCTTGCCGAGGAAGCGGCAGTACCGGTCGTATGTCGAGTTTCCCCGCTGGCTACCAAGTGCGCCTTTAACGTAAACAGCCGGAACGTATTCCTCGCGGCCGTCAAGAAAGTCGTCGCACAGACACACAGGGCCATCGAACATCCGCTCAACCGTATAAGGAACAAACTCGCCCTCCGACAGCAAGCGACGATGTAGAGCCGTTGCAACCGCCTCGTTAAAGGGCCGTTGGTCGTCCATGCCGCACCCCTTGACCAGAACGCGAACACCGTTGCGAATCATCCACGATTTAGGGAGCTCGCCCTCGGACGTGTTGTCCGGATTTTTAAGACCGATGCCTTCCAGCCAACCCGAACGCCCCTCGGGCGCCGATCGCTCAAAATCATTCTCGAAGTAATTGAGGTTTCGCCATTCGAGCCCGTCGCATTCTGCCGGTCGCAGCCAATAGCAATCCGAAAGTGATAGGCCCAGGCACCGAACCGGAACCTCGATGCCACTGGCAATCCCCAGTTCACGATAGCGCGAGACGAGTCCGGGGCGGACGTCAGGCACCGACCGATGGCTCCACCACACGTTGAGCTCCCGTTTATTCACCGTAGGAGAAGAGCTCGAGCACGTGCCAAACGGCATCCTCTGCGCATCGAGGACCTCGGCGATTTCGAAGGGAAACTCACGCGTCGGATCAAATGAGACACGAGCGACCTCGTAATCGGCGGACATCAGCGTAAACTTGCGCCCCACATCGGCCGCAGGACGACGTCCACGTTTGCGGACCTTTTGATAAGCGACCGCGGAATTGTACTCGACCATCTTCCGTCCGCCCACAATATCGCACGCGAGCGTTCCCGATGAGGCAAGTTGAGATATGCGGGCTTTCGTAACGCCCAGCAGGCGGGCAGCATCACCCATAGACAAGTACTCAGACGTATCCATACACCGCATCGCCTCGTTAAGTAATTTAAAAGTTTAGTTAATAGATTACATACATCATAATACTAAACAACCCAAAACGAAAAAAGGCCCGAGAAATCGGGCCTTAGCGATTGGTCAGCCGAGTCGCAAGCTACTCCCCTAGCGCTGAACGTAGGCGCGAACCAGCTCGTAGGTGTTGCGCACGCCGTCGATGTGGCTGCGCTCGTAGTTGTGGCTCGCGTACACGCCGGGGCCGATCAGACCATGGCGAATGTCGTAGCCGGCCGAGAGCGTGGCCTCGACGTCGGAGCCATAGTGCGGGTACACATCGATGGCGTAATCGAGCTCCAGCTCGCGCGCGATGTTGGACAGCGTGGTTACCAGGTCGTAGTTGTACGGACCGCCCGAATCCTTGGCGCAAATCGAAACCATGCGCTCGGTGCAGCCCAGGTCGTCGCCCACGCAGCCCATGTCCACGCTGATCATCTCGCGCGTGTCGGCCGGCACAAAGGCGCCGCCGTGACCGACCTCCTCGTACACCGTAAAGAGCAGCGACACCTTGCGCGAAAGCGACACCTCGCCGTCAGCAACGGCGCGGGCCAGACCCAGCAGAATCGACGCGGACAGCTTGTCGTCCAGGAAGCGGCTCTTAATGTATCCGCTCTCCGTCACCGTGGTGCGCGGATCCATAGCGATGATGTCGCCGGTCTGAATACCCAGCTCGAGCACATCGTCCTTGCTGTCGACGTTCTCGTCGAGCAAGATCTCCATGTTCTTCTCGATGGTTTTGACCGGCTCATCGGCCACGTGCGCCGAAGGCTCGGTATTGAGGACCACACCCGTGTACACATTGCCGTCACGCGTGTAGACGGTGCAGTTCTCGCCATCGGCCGTAGACCACTGGTGTCCACCAAGCGTCGTGGGACGCAGGCGGCCATTGTCCTTAATGGAGCGCACCATGGCGCCCAGGGTATCGACATGGCTCGCCAACACGAGCGGCTCACCCTCACCACCAAGCCCAACGAGCACATTGCCCTTATTGGAGCGCTCGGGCCCAAAGCCCATATCGCGCAACGTCTCCATCAGATAATCAGTCGCCGCACGGGTATAGCCTGTAGGCGAAGCAATAGAAGTCAGCGCCTTCAACTGGTCAGTAATATAGGAGAGCGTAGAATCCATCTTGGACACCAAAGTCACCCTTTCATATCGAATTAAACCCACAGCAACGATACCACCGCGAACCATCTTTTTACCTAGCGAGATGACCCATTGAGTTCTTCAGAACTGCGCCCGCCACGATAACGAGCCGGCGGGCCCCCTGCCCGTTAGCCCCACAATCTTTCCGCAGGACGGAGGAAGCCCCCGCCGCACGAAGTGCGCAGCGGGGGCTTCCGACATGTCCGAGGACGATTGTGGGGCTAACGGGCAGGGGCCCGCCGAACCAAGTTAGGCAGCCGGGCAGATCTTCTTGAAGAGCTCGATGACGTCGTCGAGCGTCGCCTCGCGCGGGTTGCCCGGGAAGCAGGCATCGGCCATGGCGTCCTTGGCCAGGACCTCGATCTCGTCAGCCTTCATGGCCTCGCAGACGTGCGGGATGTTCACGTCGGCGGAGAGCTGCTTGACGGCGGCGATGGCGGCGTCGGCGGCCTCGTCGGTGCTCATGCCCGTGGTGTCAACGCCCATGGCAACGGCAACCTTGGCCAGGCGCTCGGCGCAAACTGGCTTGTTGAACTCCATGGCGATCGGCAGCAGCATGGCGCAGGCGACGCCGTGCGGGGTGTCGTAGTGAGCGGATAGGGTGTGAGCCATGGCGTGGTCGATGCCCAGGCCAACGTTGGAGAAGCCCATGCCGGCGACATACTGGCCAAGAGCCATGCCCTCGCGGCCGGAGCCGGGCTGACCGGACTTGGCCTCGGCAACGGAGTCGCGCAGGTTCTCGCTGATCAGCTTGATAGCCTCAAAGTGGAACATGTCGGAGAGCTCCCAAGCGCCCTTGGTGGTGTAGCCCTCGATGGCGTGGGTCAGTGCGTCCATGCCAGTGGAAGCGGTCAGGCCGGCGGGCATGGAAGCCATCATGTCGGGATCGACGACAGCAACCTCGGGGGCATCGTTGGTGTCGACGCACACGAACTTGCGGACCTTCTCGGGGTCGGTGATGACGTAGTTGATGGTCACCTCAGCAGCGGTACCGGCGGTCGTCGGCACAGCGATGGTGAACACGGCGTGGTTCTTAGTCGGAGCAACGCCCTCGAGGCTGCGGACATCGGCAAACTCGGGGTTGTTGATGATGATGCCGATGGCCTTAGCGGTGTCCATGGAGGAGCCGCCGCCGATGGTCACGATAGCGTCAGCCTCGGCGGCCTTGAAGGCCTCGACGCCGTCCTTGACGTTCTGGATGGTGGGGTTGGGCTTGATCTCGGAGTAGAGGCTCCATGCGATGCCGGCGGCGTCGAGCTCGTCGGTCACCTTAGCGGTAACGCCAAACTTGACCAGATCGGGGTCGGAGCAGACGAAGATCTTCTTGTAGCCGCGACGCTGGAGCTCGCCGGGGATCTCCTTGATGGCGCCGGAACCATGATAAGAGATGGTATTGAGAACGAAACGATTAGCCATTGATAGCCTCCCATCGTGTGCGGGGCATCCATTACGCCCCGCGCTATAAGTCCCATCCTAACGCTTTTGAAACAAAAAACGCGTGAGAACGTCAAAAGTGTTAAAGCGTTTCAACAGATGATGAAAAATATTGCGGCAAAGGGACAGCCCCTTTGCCGCAATCGGTTACTTTCGGCAGCCCTCTTTCCAAGCCTCGGCCGCAACCTTCCAGCGTAAGCGCAAGTCGCGCTCGCGGTCGATGAACATGATGGCAAACGCGACAAACAGCAGCAAACTCGCCACGACGATGGCGTGCAGCCCCATGCGCTCAATACACCAGTTGCCCAGCACGGCGCCAAACACAAAGGTAAAGATCACGCCAAAGTACAGCAGGCCGTTTTCCAAAAAGCCGCGCCTGTGGGTGATGATGTAATCGTCCACGTTTTGCAGCGCGTTGCGCAAGTTGCCGATGCACATGGTCGTAGCGATGCCGTGACCGTGGATCTTGCGGAAGCTCTCGACTTGCATGCCGCAGGCAAAAGAGGTGAGGCAGTTGGCGAGCAGGTTGTAACCGCCACCGGGGATAAAGCTCACGCCCAGCAAGATGACGGCTTCAAAGAACACCGTCACTTGGCGCCAGTGGATCACGCTGCCAAACCGCTCGTGTACCAGATCGGCAAGCATAATACCCACGGCAAACGACACCACAGGGAAGAAGTAGCGCCCCGCAAGTGCCCAGTTGCCCTCCGAGATGCTCACGCCCACGAGCAGGATGTTGCCTGTCTGCGCGTTGGCGAAAACATGGTCGCGCCCAATGTACGAATACACGTCCATAAAGCCACCGGCGAGCGCCAAGATGATGCCCAGCTCAATAGACTCCGATATCTGTTTGGCACGCTGCATCGTCGTGCATCCTCCTTGTTGACGACTCTCTCGTGCGTTGGCGGAAACATAGCCGCCGTTCATACTGTAACCCATTGACAACATGGCGTGCGCGCGAGACGACCCCTTCGACACAGGGATACACAGTCTGGAAACAAACGGCACCCGCATCGACACGCCGATCCGCCGGCTCGTGTACTCCACCAGTCTTTTTAGCCCCGTCCCAAAAAGACTGGTTACAATTACGTGCAGCATACAAACACCGGGAGGGATCGTGGCAAAAAAGCCTCAGCACGCTCAGAACAACCAGCGCAGTCAGCAGGGCAAACAGGGCCAGCAGCAAAAGCGCGGCGGTAAGGCGCAGGGTGGGCACACCACGCATACCCCAGCAGCGCTCACACGCCCCTGGCGCCCGGGCCGCGATAAGTTCCTCCCCGTCAGCCGCGCCGACATGGATGCGCGCGGCTGGGACCAGTGCGACTTTGTCTACATCTGCGGCGACGCCTACGTGGACCACCCCAGCTTTGGTATGGCCATCATCAGCCGCGTCCTCGACGCGCACGGCTACAAAGTGGGCATCATCTGCCAGCCCGACTGGACCGACCCCGCCAGCATCACGGTGCTCGGTGAGCCGCGCCTGGGCTTTTTGGTCAGCGCCGGCAACATGGACTCCATGGTCAACCACTATTCGGTGACCAAGCACCGCCGCCACACCGATGCCTATACCCCCGGTGGCGAGGAGGGGCGCCGTCCCAACCGAGCCGTCACGGTCTACGGCAACCTCATCCGCCAGACGTTCAAGGACGCCCCCATCATTATCGGTGGCATCGAGGCGAGCCTGCGTCGCCTGGCCCACTACGACTACTGGCAGGACAAACTCAAGCGCTCGGTGTTGCTCGACTCGGGCGCCGACATCCTCATCTACGGCATGGGCGAGCACGCGATTGTCGAGATCGCCGACGCGCTCGACGCGGGACTGCCCGTCGATCAGATTACCTATATCAACGGCACCGTCTACCGCACCAGCTCACTCGACGAGGTCTACGACTACGACCTGCTGCCCAGCTGGGACGACCTTGCCGCCGACAAGCTCAACTACGCGCGCAGTTTTAACGTGCAGCAGCAAAACATGGACCCCATCACCGGACACCGCCTGGTGGAGCCCTATCCCAACAGCGTCTATGTGGTACAGAACCCGCCGTCGGCGACGCTCACCACCGATGAGATGGACGAGGTGGCCGAGCTCCCCTACGCACGTGATTGGCATCCCGACTACGACGCGGCAGGCGGCGTGCCGGCCTTTGCCGAGATCAAGTTTTCCATTAGCTCCAACCGCGGCTGTTTTGGCGAGTGCTCGTTTTGCGCGCTCACCTTCCACCAGGGCCGCGTGCTGCAGATGCGCAGCCACGACTCGATCATGCGCGAGGCCGAGCTGCTCACGCGCGACCCGGAGTTTAAGGGCTACATCAACGACGTGGGCGGACCGACGGCCAACTTTAGCCGCCCGGCCTGCGACAAACAGCTCAAGCACGGCGTGTGCAAGAACAAGCGCTGCCTGTGGCCGAGCGTATGCAAGAACATGGTGGTCGACGAGAGCGGCTACACGCAGCTGCTGCGCGACCTGCGCCAGCTGCCGGGCGTCAAGAAGGTCTTTGTCCGCAGCGGCATCCGTTTTGACTACACCATGGCCGATGCCTCGGACGAGTTTTTGCGCGAGCTGCTGGAACACCATGTCTCGGGCCAGCTACGCGTGGCACCCGAGCACGTGAGCGACGCGGTGCTCTCCGTAATGGGCAAGCCGAGCCGCGCCGTCTACGATGCGTTCTGTCGCAAATTTGAGCGCTTGAACAGCGAATACGGACTCAAGCAGTATGTGGTGCCGTATCTGATATCGAGCCATCCCGGCTCGACGATGAAGGAAGCCGTGGACCTCGCCGAGGCCGTGCGCGACATGGGCTACATGCCCGAGCAGGTGCAGGACTTCTACCCCACGCCGTCCACCATGTCGACGTGCATGTACTACACCGGCGTGGACCCGCGCACCATGCAGCCGATCTATGTGGCGCGCGACCCGCACGAGAAGGCCATGCAACGTGCGCTCATCCAGTATCGCAAGCCCGAGAACTACAAGCTCGTGCGCGAGGCGCTGGAAAAAGCCGGCCGCCGCGATCTGATTGGCTACACCAAGCATTGCCTGATTCGTCCCGTGCCGCCGCGCCCGGGCGAGACATCTGCCAACGGCGGGCATGGAACCGGCAAGAAGGGCGGCAAGCCGCACGGTGGCGCCGGCAAGGGGCCCAAGGGTAGCAAGGGGCACAGCGGCATGTCGCGCGCACAGAACACTGCCGGTCGCAATCGCGCAGCCCAGGGGCGTCAGGGCGCCAACGGAGACGGACGCCGCAACTAGGGCAGCGGTGCGCTCGCTGCATCCACCCCACACGCGTGGCGCAGCGAACGCATTGCCTCAACGAGGATGACGCCGGCGATAGCGACCGTAATTGCCACATCGAGCGGCGTGTTCACAAACCAGAGCAACGTCATGAGATACGACCCGGCATTAAAGGCAAAGTGCAGCAGAATCGTGTAGCGGAGCTTTCCGGTCGTCACGAGCACCCAGCCAAAAATGAGGCCGGCAGCGCCCGCATAGCAGCCCTGCACCCAGTTCATATGCATAAAGCCAAAGATGGCCGCCTGCAGCACGATTGCCGCGGCGATACCCCACGTGCTTGGGGCCGCCCAAGGCACCATGGCGCCATCCTGCGCGCTCGCACGACGCCGGCGCTTCCAAAGTGGGCGGCACTGCGGATTAAACGCTCGGAGCGAAAACTCAAAAATAATGCCGCGCACCAGCAGCTCTTCACAAAATGGGGCGCCGAGTACCGTAGTCAGGACGGCGAGATAACTGGTGTCGCCCATGCCTGTTTCCTCGACAAGCTCGCTGTAGTCGGCCGCGGCATCGGGCAACAGCGACAGCGCGGCGTCGGTCACGTAGCCAACAACCACCTGCAGGGCCAGGCCGATCACGATAACGCAGGCGATGCGTTTCCACGCCCCACGCGCTCCCCCGCCGAGCGGGTGTTCGCTTTGCCGGCGTGCCATAAACGAACGCGGCCACAGATAACGCCACCACAGCAGCGCCATCAAAAACGATGCTGTCTGCGCGACGGCCTGAAGCAATTGAATGTCGAGGTCATCGATCGAAAAACCCATGAACACCGATGCGACGCCAAGGGCGGAAAACAAAACGACGCTCAGGGCAATATCGACAGTAACGACGCCAAAACAGGCAAGCGCCCAAATCATCGCATTGAGCATGCCAACCTCCTCCCGACGACTAGTCATTGGGAACGTTCTTCAACGACTAGCTGTTGGGGACAGTCTTTGCCAAAAGCCCCGCTGGGCGAGATGTCGAACGGGAAGGTGCCGCAGCGATTGAACGCGGCGATAAACATGCGGATAGCGTTGGACGGCGTGGTGCCCACGAGCTGGGTTGCCGCCGCGAAGGCTGCCTTCTCCTCGGGCAAGACCTTCGCGACTACGGGGGTCATGTGTTCTGCCATGGCGCTTCCTTTTTGAAACGACGGTAGTGCGGATAGATGCGGGCCACGCGGCTGGGCGACGGGCTGTGAAGGCAACCCGATTGGCCCGCATCCGGAGTTTGTTTCTGCGGCGTTGGTATTACTAGGTATTCCTAAGTATTACCCCGCAGATAGAATACCACACCCGACCCCATGGGGACGGAGGAAAACGAATCATTTTGTTGCTGAGTAAGTTTTTAGAGCGTGATGATGTCCGAGATATCGAGGGCTTGAGCGTCGACGACATCGTGCGTGGCGAGCAAGAGCGTGCGACCGTCGAGCAGGTCTAGCACGGCCTCGGCCGTCGCATCGCGCGCGGCGGCGTCCAGGCCGGTAAAGGGCTCATCCAGAATGACGGCACAGCCGCCACACAGCAGGGCTCGAGCGATCTCGACACGACGGCGCTGCCCGCCCGAAAGCTCAGCCACGCGAACATGCACGTCGATTCCCGGCACCAACCGGCGCAGCAAGGTCGTAGCGTTCGAAGCATCCACGCGCGCATCGGCACACACCAGCACGTTATCCAAAGCCGAGCTGCCCTCTACCAAGCGTGCATCCTGAAACACCATCGAGCACGGCGCGCACTCCCCCGCTGCCAACGAAAGCAGCGTCGACTTGCCCATGCCCGAAGCGCCCATCACGCAGATACGCCCACCCGCAGGCACGTTGAGCACCAGACCATCCAGCGCCGGCGCCCAGGGCGCACGATCGCCCACGGCAAGCGCAAGCTCCGCTGCGGCGCCATCGCTCGCAGCCCCCGCACGCCCGCGCAGTCCATGCCCATGCGCCCGCACGGCCGCGCGCCACGCCACGGGTCCCGAAACCCGCAGCAGCCACACCAGCACGCGCTCACACGCCCACGAGGCGGCAACGACCAGCACGGTCCACGCCAGCAAATCAGCCGTCTCAATCAAAAGCTTTGCCTGATAGATGCGCTCGCCCACGGTGCCCACCGCCATGCCGATCAGCTCGGCTGCCACGCCGGCCTTCCAGCTCATGCCGATCACGGCGCGGGCGCACGAAAGCACAAACGGCAGGACTTCGCGCCAGGTATGGGCGCAAAACAGGCGCCAGCCGCGCACGCCATGCAGACGGAACATCTGCTCCAGCGGTTTATTCACCTGTGCCAAGCCCTCGGCCAGCGAAAAATACACGCCCGGCAGCGCCATCAAAAAGACCGCGGCGATGCTCACGCGCGCCGATCCCAACCAAATAAGCAGCAGGACCACCACGCAGGCAACCGGCGTCGCCTTAACAAACGAAAGTGCCGGAGCCACCAGGCGCGCAAACGCCCGCAACCGTGACGAAATCCCGGCAAGCACGCCACCACACACCGCGGCAAGCGCCAGCCCGCCCAGTATCCGCGCGCCCGAGCCCACCAAAATCGCCCAGGTACCGCCATCGCACACCAGGCGCAGCAGCGCCACGGCAACAGCACCTGCAGATACCCACTAAGTGCCGCCTTCATATCCTTGCCCGTCTGGCACACGAGCATGCACCCGGGAATCGCCTTCTCGGCGATCTTGGCGTTGTCCACGATGCCGGCATCGACCACGGCCTGCGCCCAGTCTGCCGGCGCCGCATTGACAGCCTTAACGCTCGCCGCATGGCAGCTCAAGAACTCCGCCACAGCCTCGGGATGTTCCTCGGCAAACGCGCGGCGCACCACGGTCACGCCCGTCAGCAGGCGCGAACCCGTGTCACCTGCCAACTCGTCCCACACATCGGTCAGGCTTACCGGAGCCGACAGCCTGCCTTCGCTCTTGGCGATGGCAGCGGTCTTGAACGGCTCCGGCAGCACGCCCACGGCGGACGGGTCGGCAAGCAGGGCCGACAGCACCTCGGTGGGCTCGCTCTTAAACTCGAGCGTCACCTGGCCGGTCAGGCCTGCGCGCTCCAGCAGGTAGTTCATGACGTACTCCGGCGTGGTGCCCTTGCCCGTCATATAGACGGTATGGCCCGCCAGATCGCCAAACGAGGCCACACTCGCGTCGCCCGTCACAACGTTCAGCACGCCCAGCGTGTTGATGTCGATGACCTGCACCGCACCCTCGGTCTTGTTGTAGAGCACGCTCGCCACGTTGGCAGGCACCAGGGCGATATCGACATCGCCCTGAATCACCTTGGGCACGATCTCATCGGCTGCAGTGCTGATCGCAAAGTCGAACTCGTTGTCCGTCTCACCATCGGCCGCCCGGTCCATAAACTGCACCAGACCCATCGACGTCGGACCCTTGAGCGAGGCGACGTGCACCTCAACCGGCTCGGCAGCGGCACCGTCAGCAGCAGACCCGGCAGCCGAGCCCGCGGCGGACCCGGTACCGGCAGCCCCGCCGCCACAGCCCGCGAGCGCAAGCGACAGGGCGCCCGCGGCGAGCGCCGAGGCAAACCCCCGGCGCGACATCTCAAAATCAAACGCGCGCATCGCTAGCACGTCCCCTCGTTAGGCATCGTCCATGCGTGATGGTCGGTATGCAGCAGCTCCTCGGCCAGCGGCGAGAGCGGCTCGCCCAAGAACTCGCGGTAGCACGCCTGGACATCGGGATTCTCGTGCGAGAAGCGAATGTCCGCAGCGGCATCCAGACCCCACAGCACCTGACCGCGCTCGGCTGCCAGCTCGCAGCCGTCGTGGATGGGCTGACCGCCGCCACCGACGCAGCCGCCCGGGCATGCCATGACCTCAACGAAGTCATAGCTCACGCGGCCGTCGCGAATCGCGTCGAGCAGACGGGCGGCGTTGCCTAGCCCGTGCGCCACGGCGACGCGCACCTTGGTGCCATCGATACCGGCCACGGCCTCCTTCCAGCCGTCCAGGCCGCGCACATCGGTAAAGAAGTCGGCGTCGGGGTTCTTGCCCGTCACCAGGTAATAGGCCGAGCGCACGGCAGCCTCCATCACGCCGCCCGTGGCGCCAAAGATCACACCCGCGCCCGTGCCAAAGCCCAGCGGCGTGTCGAGCGGCTCCTCAACCAGCGTGTCGACGCTCACGTGGCTCGCGCGGATCATGCGCACCGTCTCGCGCACCGTCAGCGCAACGTCCACATCGGGCGTGCCGTCCTCGCCCACCATGCTCGGCAGCGCGCACTCGGCCTTCTTGGCCGTGCACGGCATCACGGACACCACAAACAGACGCTCGGGCTCCACGCCCAGCACCTTGGCGTAGTAGGTCTTGGCGATGGCGCCAAACATCTGCTGCGGCGACTTGGACGTGGACAGGCTGTCGACAAACTCCGGGTAGCGCGCCTTCACAAAGCGTACCCAGCCCGGGCAGCAGCTCGTGAACATGGGCCAGCTGCGGCTGTCGCCCTCGCCCTTGGCGGCCTTACCCAGGCGCTCGAGCAGCTCGGAGCCCTCCTCCATAATGGTGAGGTCGGCCGAGAAGTCGGTATCGAACACGTACTCAAAGCCCACGCGGCGCAGCGCACAAGCCAGGCGCTCGACAGTAGCCTCCTCGCGCGGAATGCCGAGCTCCTCGCCCCAGGCGCTACGCACGGCCGGCGCAATCTGCACCAGCACGATCTTGTCGGGATCGGCGATGGCATCGAACACGGTCTCGGTATCGTCACGCTCGCGCAGGGCGCCCGTCGGGCAATGCGTGATGCACTGGCCGCACGCGACGCAATCGGTCTTGCCGATCGGCGCACGCCCGCGGGTGCCCACGGCGGTATGCGTGGCGCGGTTGGTCAGATCCCAAATCCCTAAGCCCTGCACGCTCTCGCACACCTTGATGCAGCGCATGCATTTGATGCACTTGTCGTTATCGCGGATGATGGGGAAATCGAAATCCCAGCCCTCGCGCGCCAGGTGCTGCTCGTACGGCAGATAGAAGATGCCCAGGTCGTTGGCGATGGTCTGCAGGTTGCAGTTACCACTGCGCACGCAGCTCGTACAGCGCGAGTCGTGCTGGGACAGCAGCAGCTGCACGTTGGTGCGACGCGCCTCGCGGGCCTTGGGGCTGTTAGTGTGGACCACCATGCCGTCGAGCACGTAGTTGTTGCAGGCGGCAACCAGCTGGTCGCAGCCCTCAACCTCGACCACGCACACGCGGCAACCGCCGATCTCGTTTAGATCGCGCAGGTAGCACAGGGTGGGAATCTGGATGCCGGCGGACTTGGCCGCGTCCAGGATCGTGGTGTGCTCGGGTACCATGACCTCGCAATTATCGATAGTGAGCTTGACCATATTGAGTGCTCCGCTTTCGGTGTTGTCGCTGACAGTGGGGTTGTTGGGCTCTACCATTCCAGGTTCCTCCCTCCGCGGAACGCGCCAAAGCCAAAGTGGTCGCAACGCAGGCAGCGGCTTGCCTCCTGGCGTGCCTCCTCCTCGGTAAGGCCCTGCTCGACCAGATTCCAATCGTGGATGCGCTCGCCGGCCTCGCGCTCGCCCAGCTCGCAGCGGCCGCACTCGTGCTTGCCCTTAAACTGCACGGTCGGCAGCTCAACGTCGAGCTTGATCTTGTGGTCAAAGCCCAGGTAGCGGTCGATATTTGCCGAAGCAACGCGGCCGGCGTTGATGGCCCGGATGACGGTGGCGGGACCGGTCTGGCAGTCACCGCCGCTAAAGAGGCCGTCGAAGTTAGGCACGGCGCCGTCCGAATCGGTGACGACGCAGCCCCACTTGCAGGCGATGCCCATCTCCTCAAACGGCTTGGAATCGATGTCCTGACCAATGGCAACAAACACGCGCTCGCAGGGAATGACGCGCTCGGGCGTCGCGGCGGCACGCGGGGCCGGGCGCCCACGACGGGGCTCGCCGATAATCTGCGGCTGCACGCGCAGACCACTCACGCGACCATCTTCGCCCGTCTCAATAGCGAGCGGTGCGGTGAGCTCAAGAACCTCGCAGCCCTCGGCCTGGGCGCCGGCAATCTCGGCATCCTGGGCCGTCATGTCGCAGATGCGACGGCGGTAGACGATGCTCACCTTTTCGGCACCGCAGCGCACGGCAGAGCGCGCCACGTCCATGGCCACGTTGCCGCCGCCGATGACGCACACGCGCTGACCGCTCAGGTCGGGCAGCTCGTCGTCGCCGATGGCGCGCAGCATCTTGACGGCCGACTCCACGCCGGGCGCCTCTTCGCCCGGAAGGCCGAGCTTCTTATCGCTGTGGGCACCAATGGCCAGGTAGACGGCATCGAACTCGTCGCGCAGGCGGGCAAGCTCCTCGCCATTGACGGAGTGGTCGAGTTCCACGTTGATGCCGGCGCTCAAGATCCAGTCGATCTCGGCCTGCAGGCGCTCGCGCGGCAGACGGTAGCTGGGAATGCCATAGCGCAGCATGCCGCCCAGGTGGTGGCGCTGCTCAAAGATGGTCACCTTATGGCCCATCACGGCCAGGTAGTAGGCACAGGAAAGGCCGGCCGGGCCGCCGCCGATCACGGCGATGCGCTTGCCGGTGTTGTCGGCCACGCTGGGCTTGTAATCGTTGAGGTCGCTGTGCTCAACGGCAAAACGCTTGAGGGCGAGGATGTTCATGGGATCGTCGACCATGCCGCGACGGCAGTGCATCTCGCAGGGATGCTCGCACACCAAACCGCAGACGAGCGGCAGCGGGTTGTTCTTGCGGATGACCTTGACGGCATCGGCATAGCGGCCGGCCTCGACCAGCGAAATGTAACCGGGAATGTCGACGTGCGCCGGGCAGCCCGAGACGCACGGGACGCGGGCCTCGCGGTCAAAGCCACAGGAGTGCTCGCGGATGTGGTGCTCAAAGTCGTCGCGGAAACCGCGGATAGCCGTAAGCGCCATGGCGCCGGCCTCGTAACCGATGGCGCAGTCGCTCGAAAGATAGATGGTGCGGGCGGTGCGCTCAATCAGATTGAGCGTGGACTCGTCGGCGCGGCCTTCGAGCACATCGGCGAGCAGGTCGCTCAGCGCGCTCAGGCCCACACGGCAGGGCGTGCACTTGCCGCAGCTCTGGGTGGAGCACAGGTTGACGAGCGCTGCCGTAAACTCAACGGGACACGGGGCGAGCGAACTCACCGCCAGACGACGTCCGAGCGCATCGTGCAGGTCGTCCATGACAGCCTGAGCGTGGCTGCGTTCCATTACGTGCAGTCGTGCCATAAGATCCCCTCTCATGCGGCAGCCCGGAGGCGAGGCCGGGCGAAGTTGCTACACGCACAACACTGACCTATAAAGTTGTTAGGCCTCCACGCAGTTCGGCAGGCGGTATGAAATGTCACCCTCGGCGGTGAAATAGAACATTACCGCAGATAAATGCCATATTTGATAAAACGCGTTACCAAACGACAATGCCCCGCCCACGCAATCACGTGGGCGGGGCATTGCTTCAGGCATGCGGCCAGCGACCCTGTTGCTTTTACTTAAGCTCGGGCCAGTAACCCTTGTTGGCCTCGATCATGTCGTCGAGAACCTCCTTGGCGACCTTCATCGACGGCACAGTCTTGTTGAGCGTAAAGGCCTTAAGCGCCTTCTCGTACGAACCCTCGATCGTAGCCTCGACAATGAGCTTCTCGGAGTTCAGCTGCTGCATCATGAGGCCCTGCTGGAACAGCGGAATGTTGTCGCGGCTGATGACCTCGGGGCCGTTCTTGCCAATGTAGGCAGGCAGCTCGACCATAGCGTCGTAGGGCATGTTGGGGATGGCGCCCTTGTTCTCGCAAATGACCAGGAAGCGCTGCTTGGTGTCGTTCTTCAGAGCGATAGCCAGATCGGCAATCCAGTCGCCGTGGCTGCCCGCATAGAACGTGCTCTCGTCGATCTCGCCCGTCTTCTCGTAGTGATCGATACCGTCGAAGAGGTTCTTCTCACGCGTCTCCTCAACCTCGTTAGCACGGGTGCGCTCGGGGTTGGAGTGCTCGACGAACTCCTTCTGCTGCAGGTAGTAGTTCAGATACGTGTTGGGCAGGTACTCCGGGAAGCACTCCATGATCTCGTACTCGCCCTTCCAGACGTAGTACCAGCTGCCCTTGGTGTGGCGGTTCTGCTCGGGGTGCTCGTCGGTGGCCTCCTCGGGCTTCTTTGCCATGAGCGAGCCCATGCCCTTGAGGTACGAATCGGGCAGCAGAATCTCATGCTCCTTGATGTACTCGCGCAGCTGCGGGAGCACCTCCTCGCCCTTGTGGCGGATCGAGGTGAACCAACCAAAGTGGTTGAGGCCAAAGTAATCGTACTCAACATCCTTCTTGTCGATATCGAGCGCGGCGCAAACCACGTCGATGATCGCGATCGGCATGTCGCAGATGTTGATGATGCGAGCGTTCGGGCGCAGCACACGGCAGCCCTCGGAGACGATGGCGGCGGGGTTGGAGTAGTTGAGAATCCAGTAGTCCTTCTTGGCGTACTTCTCAACGTCATCGATCAGCTCGACCATGGGGAAGATGGTGCGCATGCCGTAGGCAAGGCCGCCGCAACCGCAAGTCTCCTGACCCACGCAGCCGTGACGCAGCGGAATCTTCTCGTCCTGCTCGCGCATGGCGTAGCCGCCCACGCGCATCTGGGCAAACACGAAGCTCGCGTCGGTAAAAGCCGTCTCCTTGTCGGTGGTCACCGTGAGCTTGATGTCCAGGCCGAGGTCCTCGTGCAAAATCCAGTCCACGAGCACGCCGATCTTGCGCTGGCGCTCCTCGTTGATGTCGTACAGACGAATCTCGTCAACGTCGAGCTCGTCCTTGCGCAGGGCGATGGACTTGACGATGCCGGGGGTAAAGGTGGATCCGCCACCACACAGAGTAATGATCATTGTTTACTGCTCCTTCTCAATTGCGTTTTCGACCTTGTCGCGCATCTCGGCGACCTTCATGCCAAAGATGATCTGGATATTATTGCCGTTGCGGTTGATGCCGCTGTTGGGCACGTGGTTGATGAGGTCCTCATTGATGAGGTCCGGGTTCTTAACGTTCACGCGAAGACGCGTAAAGCAGTTCTCGAGCTCCTCGATGTTGTCCTTGCCACCAAGACCTGCGACCAGGTCGGCAATACCTGCATCGACGCCCTCTGCGGGAGCCGCGGCAACAGCGCCCTGCTTCACCGCGACAGACGCGGCGGCCTCGCCCTCGGCAACGGACTCGGCGAGCTCGGACTCCTCCTCGCGACCAGGCGTGTGGAGGTTGAGCTTCTTGATGAGGAAGGTGAAGAGGAAGAAGTACAGAGCGGCGTTGACGACTCCAAGCACCAGCATAACCGGCCAGTTGGTCTTGTCGACACCGAGGACCAGGTTGGAAACCACGATGTTGATGATGCCGCCTGCAGTCGAAGCGGGCACGGAGAGGACCTTGAGCAGGACCAGGAAGATGCCGGAAAGAACCGAGTGAACGACAAAGAGCACGGGAGCGGCAAAGACAAAGAGGAAGTCCATGGGCTCGGTGACACAGGAGAGCACGGCGGTGATGATCAGCGGGATGATAACGGCCTTGGTCTTATCCTTGTTCCCCTTGTAAGCGGTGACGATAAAGGCGAGACCGATACCGATGTAGGGCCACAGGTTGTTGAAGGTGTAGCTGTTGAAGTAGGTGCTATCGGAGAAGGGCTGGCCCGTCATTGCCATCTCGGCGACACGGATGGGATAGGCACCGGTGATAACCTGATCGCCCAGCGTCAGGGTGCCACCCACATCGGAGAACTGGAACGGGGTGTAGATGAGGTGGTGCAGACCGGTAGGAACGAGCAGCTTGTTGAGCATGCCGTAGATAAACAGACCGATGTTGCCCGACTCCTTAATGATGCCGGCAACGGAGGAGATGGCACCCTGAACCGGAGGCCAAACGATGCAGAACCCAGCGCCCATGATCCAGGAAATGATGATCATGATCAGGAACGGAAAGCGAACGCCCGAGAACATCGAAAGGGCAATGGGGAACTGCTTGTTCGAGTACTTGTTGAACACGGCACCGGTGATGCAACCAAGAATGATGCCGCCAAACACGCCGGTATCGAGCACCTGAATGCCCATAACGGTGGCCTGGCCGGTTCCGGTAAGGCCGAGCATGCCGCTCGCATCGGCAAGAGAGCCGGTGGCGTTGAGCACGATGTTGTTAGCCTGCAGGAACAGGAAGAACGACATCAGGGCAATCAGCGAGGCATGGCCCTTGTTCTTCTTTGCCATGGCGCCGGCGATGCCCACGCAGAACAGAATCGAGAGGTTGTTGATGATAAACATCAGCGACTGGTAGACAACGGCGCCCACAAGCTGGAACGGACCGGAGCCCAGTACGGGGACCAAAGCACAAATGGTCTTGTTGGTCAGAATGATGCCCACGATGAGCAGGATGCCGGCAACCGAGAGATACATCATCGGCTGAACGATCGACTTCGCGAACACCTCCAACGGCGCTTTGAAATTGAACTTCTTTTTTGCGGTCATAGCGGTACTCCCCTTCCTTTTCCGCAAATTAAGACAGATGTGCCCTGGACAAGACCGTGAGCCTTGCCTTATATCAATCGATGTGTGGGCACGTTATGCCTAGAGACCAGGTTCTCCAAGCAGGTTAACAATGTGATATGCGAGATAACTCTTCTCAGCATCGGTAACGACAACGTTATAGGTAGACGACAAGTGGGCGGCTATGGCGTCCGCGCACGAGAATGCGCAGGGATACGCCGTTTCATCGATTCGGAACAGCGCGTCTCCGTTGATTTGCCCTGCCGTAGGATCGAGCGCTCGCTGTGCGAAAAACTGCAGGTGACGAACGAAACGTTCGTAAGGCAGCGAGGTGTCATCGAGGGTCGTAGCATAGCGCTTGGAAACAATCGCGAGCACGTCGCGAACAAGCTGGACCGAAACAATCAAACGATCGGAGCGTTGCGGCATGGTGGCGTTGACGATATGCAGCGTAATGAAACCCTGCTCTTCTTCGCTCATCTGAATGCCCATATACTCCTTGATAATCTGCAGCGCACGGCCCGCAAGTGCATACTCCTTGCGATAGAACTGCTGGATCTCGAGCAGCAACGGATTCTCACAGGAGACGCCCTTGCGCTCGCGCTCCAAAGCAAGGCTGATATGGTCTGCGAGAGCAATGAGAATCTTGTCGTTGATATCAACATTGAGCTCTCGACGGAGCATCTGAACAATGTCCTCGGCAATCACGAGGTTGACGGTGGGGATGGACTCCAAAAGATGTGCCAAGCGGTCAATCGTACGCGAATCCTGAGAAGTTCCCTCCTGCAACGCGTAGGTCTTTTCGATCGACGCCTCGTCGATGGCATCGCCGGCATGACGGCCAAAGCAGAGGCCTCGACCGATGACGATGAGCTCGGAGCCATCGTCCGAAGTGACCATTGCGACGTTGTTGTTAAAAACTCGCTTGATAACCACGGTACCCACCACAAGAATTTACTCGGAAAGCCAGACGACAGGCTCTTTAACAGCAACAGGGCCGGAAGCATGCTCACGAAGAGTCGAGTTCTCCGAGCGCTCGCACACGATAACGAAGACCGTGGGATCGAAGCCGGCGGCGCGGACCACGTCGAAATCGACCTCGACGAGGGGCTGGCCCGCGTCAACGTGATCACCCTGGGCAACAAGCGCATGGAAGCCCTTGCCCTCAAGTTTAACAGTGTCGATTCCGATGTGCAGCATCACCTGAGCAGAACTGTCGTCGGACATGATGCCCAGCGCGTGCTCAGTCGGAAACAGCGCCGCGACGGTGCCGGAAACAGGAGCGCACACCGTTCCCTCTTGGGGAACCACGGCAACGCCATCGCCCACAGCACGGCTGCTAAAAGCGGGATCATTGGTTTTTTCTAGATGAACAAGCTCGCCGGAAACAGGAGCAAGGATTTCGAACTCGGAAGCTGCAGTCTTCTGCTCATCCGAACCGCCCATCAGGCGAGAAAAGAAACCCATGGTGGCATGTCCCTTCATAAATATAGCCCAACCAAAATCAAGCGAATGCATCCATAGAGACACACCCGTTCAAAGACTTTGGTTAGGCCCACGTCCGAGGGACTCGGTAACCTTCCGCATTTCTTTTACGGGAGATATTGTAGACAAGCCCAAAGCCGGAACAACCATTATGACCGATGAACGGTATTTTTTCTTCGATAAACGGTATTTAGGCGGCACTTAGGGACGTTCCATTTCTGCCGGCACCCGGGGACACTCCTTGTTTGGTGCATTGGGGACAGATTACTTTGCACCAATCATGAGTTGCGGTGAAATAGGGACTGAAAAGCCGCTCAAAAGGCCAAAACAGTCCGTATTCCACCGCAACTTCAAGACGTTGGTGCAAACCAATCTGTCCCCTTGCACCAAAAAGGGCTCCGAGCAAAAACATGCCCGGAGCCCTCTGGTCGCCTCGACTTAGAGCGCGACGCGTATGTTACTTGCGCTTGCCGCCGCCGTCACCGGGGCGACGGGAGCTACCGCCGCGCTTGCCGCCACGATTGTTACCATAGCTGCCACGGTTATCGCGACCGCCGGCACGACCGCCGCGGGAGCCGGCCTGGTTGCCGCCACGCCCGCCGCGATAGCCGCCACGGCGCTCCTCGCGGGTGTCGTCGTAGTTGCGCCAGTCATCGCGACGATCGCGGCTGGCACGCGGGTCGCGACGATCGCGCGACTCGTTAGAACGACCAGCGCCGCCGCGGCCACCGTTGCCACGAGCGCCCTCGCGACGCTCACCACCGCGGCCGCCATCGTGACCTCCGCGCTCGTCAAAGCGCTTGCCGCCGCGGGTACCACGCTCGTCACGCGAACCACGGCCTTCGCCGCCACGGCGCTCATCGCGCCCGCCGCGCTCGCCATCGCGACCGGAGCGACGACGGTCACCCGAGCCGCGCTTGCCGCCGCGCGAACCACGGCCTTCGTCCTCGCGCTCAACACGACGACGACCGCCACGGTCCTCGTCCTCACGACGGCGGCGGTGTGCCTCGCCCTGGAACTGCTTGGCGCGACGCTCGGCACGGTTGCCGCGCGGGCCCTGCTCAACAGCACCGCCGCGCTCCTCGGCAGCCACCTCGCGAGCCACGCTCTCAACGGCCTCGTCCACGCGAGCCTGAACGCCCTCGCGCACGCGGGTCTTGCCGCCACGCTTGGGACGACTCGGGCGCTCGCCGTCGCTGCGGCGCTCGTCGCGACCGCGGTTGGAACGACCGGCCACATCGCCGTAATCGTCGCCGTTGCGCTTGCCGTCGCGACGTGCCTGCTCGAGCTTCTTCTTGCTCTTGGACTTGCCGCGCTTGGTCTTCTTCTTCACCTTAAAGGCCGCAGGATCGCGCTCGGGGTCAACCGCGGGCGGATTGGGGCCCACATGCAGGTCGCCGGCGTCATAAATGTCGGCCGTCTTGTCCATGAGCTTCTCGATCTCGTAGAACTCATCGACGTCCTGCTCGGTCACAAACGTAATGGCCCAGCCCAGCTCGCCGGCGCGGCCCGTGCGGCCGATGCGGTGGATGTAGTCGGTCGGCTCGGCCGGCACGTCAAAGTTCACGACATAGCGCACATCGCTAATGTCGATGCCGCGGGCGAGGACGTCGGTTGCCACCAGCACGTCGACGGTGCCGTCGCGGAAAGCCGAAAGCGCGCGCTCGCGCTGGGCCTGGCTGCGGTTGCCGTGGATTGCGGCGGCCTTGATGCCCTTGCGCTCCAGACGACGGCAGCAGCTGTCGGCGCGGTGCTTGGTGCGCATAAAGACGATAGTGCGCTCCGGGCCCTCCTTTTTGAGGAACTCGGGCAGCAGGTTGTTCTTGGCCTCGATGGACACCGGGAACACAAACTGGTCGACGGTGTCGGCGGTCGACGTGGCGGGCGCGATCTCCACGCGGGCCGGGTCGCTCACCAGGTCGGTGATCTCGCCCACGGCCTCCTCGTCGAGCGTGGCCGAGAACAGCAGCGTCTGGCGCTCGGCCGGCGTCTCGCGCACAATGCGGCGGACGGCGGGCAAAAAGCCCATGTCGAGCATGCGGTCGGCCTCGTCCAGCACCAGCACCTTGACCTCGTCCAGGTGGCAGGCGCCCTGCTCGATCAGATCGACCAGACGGCCCGGCGTGGCGACCAGAATGTCGCAGCCGTACTTGAGCGCCGCGGTCTGGGGCTTGTAGCTCACGCCGCCCACGACGGTCACGGCGACATGGCCGGTGACGTCGGCAATCTTGCCGGCGACCTCATCGATCTGCTGGGCAAGCTCGCGCGTGGGGGTGATGACGAGCATCACGGGGCCGCGGCCGTTGCCCTCGGGCTTCTTGGCACCGCGACGGCGGTTGCGGCCGCCACGCTCGCGCACGGGCTTGGGCGGAGCGATGTGCTCCAGGTTGTTCATGGTCGGCAGCAAGAAGGCGGCCGTCTTGCCGGTGCCGGTCTGAGCGGCGGCAAGCAGGTCACGGCCCTCAAGCACCACGGGGATCGAGCCGGCCTGGACAGGCGTGGGCGCCGTGTAGCCTAGGTTCTCGATGGCACGAAGCATCTCGTCCGAAAGTCCCAGCTCGTCAAAGGCGGGCAGGTTCTCGGTCGCGGACTCGACGGTCTCGGCGGCGCTGGCCTCGTCGGCAGCATCGAAGGCAGCCTGGGTCATGGCCTCGCGGGTCTCGTCCAGAATCTCGGCGTCCGTGACGTCGGATACAGAATTACGCATATGTTGTTGTTCCTTATCTGCACGCGTTATGGGCACGGCATGCGGCCGCGCGGGGCGTGCTTGGTAGTGCGCTAATACATACAAAAACAGGTGCGCACAGAGAGGACGTTGCTCAGCACGCTGGCGATCGCTTTGGCAGCCCTATCACGCGCCGTCCAGACGCAGCAGCTCTAAGCGATGGAGCAGATTCGCCGCCGGTTAGTATACCCGCGCTTCGCATGCCCCCACGTAAACCACAGATGACGGGGCGGACGGGGCGGGTCTGGGCCGATTGTCTCAATCTGCAACAGCTGCTCAGCAAAAACCGGCCGAACCGTTACAGATCAAGACAGAGCTCAGCCACGCAAAACAACATCTCGATCTGTAACAGTTAGAGGTCATTTTCCCCGCTAGATGTTACAGGTTGAGATGTTTGACAGGGGCTGCCAACGATTGAGCAGCCACCCTCATCTGGATCGGAATGTCATACATTTCTTTCTGCACTGGACACCCCCAGGGGGTATGGGTGTATAGTATCGGCAGGTTAACAATTTAAACACCGAACTACAGAAAGGAGAAGCCATGACTCAAGATAAGTTCGACGTGGGCGGCATGACGTGCGCCGCCTGCCAGGCGCATGTGGACCGCGCCGTGAGCAAGCTTGACGGCGTCCAAAGCGTCGCGGTCAACCTGCTCGCCGGTTCCATGATGGTCGACTATGACCCCGCACAGGTCTCCCCCGACGATATCTGCACCGCCGTCGACCGCGCGGGCTACTCGGCCTCACCCGTCGAAGCGGGCGCCGGCTCAAGCAGCAGCGCACAAGCCAGATCCGGCGCCACCCATATGGAGTCGCCCACCAAAAAGCTGGAGGCCACCGCCTCCGCCATGCGCACCCGTCTCATCATCTCAATCATCTTTCTCATCCCGCTGTTCTACATAGGCATGGGGCACATGCTCGGCTGGCCGCTGCCCAGCGTCTTCACCGACCACACCCACAGCATGACGTTGGCGCTCACCGAGCTCGTCTTGCTCATCCCCATCGTCTACGTCAACGACGCGTACTTTATCAACGGCTTCAAGTTGCTCGTGCACGGCGCGCCCACCATGGACGCCCTCATCGCCGTCGGTGCCACCGCGTCAATCGCCTGGTCGCTCTACGCCATGTTCATCATGGCCGACCAGCTGGCCACAGGTCAGGTGCACGAGGCCATGATGACGAGCATGGACAACCTGTATTTTGAGAGTGCCGGCACGATTCTGTCGCTCGTCACCGTGGGCAAATACCTCGAGACGCGCAGCAAGTCCAAGACCGGCGGCGCTATCGAGGCCCTCATCGACTTGGCACCCAAGACCGCGACCGTCGTTGCCAATGACGGCACCGAGACCGTTGTGGACGTCGACAGCATCCTTCCCGGCCAGGTCCTGCGTGTGCGCCCCGGCGAGTCTATCCCTGTCGACGGCGTGGTACTCGAGGGCGCCTCCGCCGTAGACGAGAGCGCGCTCACCGGCGAGTCCATCCCCGTGGAAAAGGCCACCGGTGACACCGTCAACGCCGCCACGGTCAACCGCACCGGATCGTTTACCTTCCGCGCCACACGCGTGGGTGCCGACACGTCGCTTGCCAAGATCATCCAGCTCGTCGAGGACGCCAACGCCACCAAGGCGCCCATCGCCCGCCTGGCCGACAAGGTCGCCGGCGTGTTTGTGCCCGTGGTGTTTGTAATCTCGGCCGTGACCTTTGCGGTGTGGATGGCACTGACCGGCAGCATAAACGAGGCGCTCACCTCCGCCGTGGCCGTGTTGGTGATCAGCTGCCCGTGCGCGCTGGGCCTGGCCACGCCCGTCGCCATTATGGTTGGCACCGGCAAGGGCGCCGAGATGGGCATTCTGTTTAAGAGCGCCGAGGCGCTGGAGAACCTGCGCAGCGTGGGCACCGTGGTGCTCGATAAGACGGGCACCGTCACCCGCGGCAAGCCGGCCGTGACCGATATCGTGGTAGCCACGCGCGCTGACGGCTCGCCCGCCATGAGCGAAAAGGCGCTGCTCAAGCTGGCCGCCGCGTTAGAGCGCTCGAGCGAGCACCCGCTGGCCGAGGCGATTATGGCCGAGTGCGAGTCGCGCGGAATCGTCGCACGCATGGTCGAGGACTTTGCCGCCGTGCCCGGTCGTGGCGTTACGGCACGCGAGGGGCAGAATATCATCGCGGCCGGCAATATGCGCCTGATGAACGAGCTGGGCGCGGAGGTGCCCGCCGGTCTTGCCGAGCAGTTCGCTGCCGAGGGCAAGACGCCGTTGTTCTTTGCCAAGAACAACGAGCTCGTTGGCACCATCGCCGTGGCCGACGAGGTCAAAGAGACGAGCGCTGCTGCCATTGCCGCATTGCGCAAGCTCGGCGTCGATGTGCGTATGCTCACCGGCGACAACCGCGTGACGGCCGAGGCCATCGCTCGCCGCGTGGGGCTGAGCAGCGAGCAGGTTATCGCCGACGTCCTCCCCGCCGACAAGGAACGCCACGTGCGCGAACTGCAGGATGCGGGCGGCAAGGTCGCCATGGTGGGCGACGGCATCAACGACTCCCCCGCCCTGGCGCGCGCCGACGTGGGCCTTGCTATCGGCACCGGCGCCGACATCGCCAAGGAGGGCGCTGACGTGGTGCTCATGCGCAGCGATCTCATGGACGTCGCCCGCGCCATCGAGCTTTCGCGCGCCACGATCCGCAACATCAAGCAGGACCTGTTCTGGGCACTGTTCTACAACGGCATCGGCATTCCGCTGGCGGCGGGCGTGTTCTTCCCGCTCACCGGATGGCAGCTCTCACCGATGTTTGGCGCCGCGGCCATGAGCCTGTCGAGCGTCTGCGTTGTGAGCAATGCGCTGCGCCTGCGAACCTTTAAGCCATCAGTTGCGGTGAAATAAGGCGTAACATGCTTAGCTAAACCGCTATTTAGTCCATATTCCACCGCAACTTTAGGTACTCAACGAAAAGGAGATAATCATGAACTACATCGTTAAAACGTCTGGCCTTATGTGCGGCCACTGCGACGCTACTGTCGAGACCGCGCTGCTCAACGTAGCCGGCGTGACCGATGCCGATGCCGATCACGAGACCCAGACCGTCCAGGTGGAGTGCGCCGACACCGTGACCGCCGAGCAGCTCGCCGCCGCCGTCGAGGGCGCGGGCGAAAAGTTCCACGCCCTGTCCGTGACCGCCGCGTAGCAGCTACGCACCAACAGGCACCGCTGCCCAACCAGCCCCTCAGAAGTTGCGGTGAAATAGTTCCGGTTTAAACGCTTTAAGCCTTCAATCAGGAACTATTTCACCGCAACTGAGGGTGAGGCATTTGAAGGATTGACCAGAAACGAGGACCCGCCATGATGGCAGACCATAAATCGGTGACCCGCATGCTCAAGACGGCGCGCGGGCAAATCGACGGCATCCTGCGGATGGTGGAGGAAGACCGTTACTGCGTCGACATCTCCACGCAGCTCATGGCCACGCAGGCGCTCATCGCCCGCATCAACGCCGACGTGCTCAAGGCGCATATCGAGGGCTGCGTGACTTCGGCAATCGAATCGGGCGACGAAGACCTCAAAGCCGCCAAGCTCGCCGAGATCGAACGCGTCGTCGACAAACTCACCAAGTAATTGGTGCAAGAGGAACAGGTACGTTTGCACCACCTTGGTGCAGATTAACCTGTCCCCAATGCACCAAAAGGGGTATAAAGGCGTGCAGCATATCGAACGAAAGGCAATTCGCATGAATGACTTTATGAAGGGTCGCAACGGCGCCGATGAGCTCACCATCGTGATGGGCTTCGCAGGCATTATCATCGCGATGATCGGTTCGATGGCCCGTATCCAGTGGCTCAGCTGGATCGCCATCGCCGTGATCGTACTTGGCGTGCTGCGTGGCCTGTCCAAAAACATCGACGCGCGTCGCAAGGAGAACGATGCCTTTGTCGCGGCGACCGCAAACGTCCCCGGCCTGGGCAAGTTCGTCGCCAGCTTGGGCGGCGGGACTGCGGCTGCCAACGCCTCGCGCGCGACCGGCACCAGTAAGGAAGACTTTGAGCGTGCCAAGCGTACGGCCAAGAAGATGTGGAAGGGTCGCAAGACCACAGCCTACCTCAAGTGCCCCAACTGCGGCCAGATGCTCTCTGTTCCCAAGGGCAAGGGCAAGATCCGCGTCACCTGCCCCAAGTGCCACGCCAAGATGGAAACCCGCTCCTAGCCGCTACACCATAGGACAAAATAAAAGCCGAGGCCTCGTGTTGAGACCTCGGCTTTTTGCATGGGGCGACATCATTCGATGAAGCTGTCGCCCCGTCGCGCCAGCGCCTAAGCTACGCCGTCGCGGGCGAGCTCCTCGGCCAGCGCCTCTGCCGGCATGGCCATAATCGCGTCGAGCTCCGCGTCAACCTCGGGGATACGCTTCACCTTCAGCTTGCGCACCAGGTCACCGCGGCACATCACGTGCATCGGCTCACGCAGAGCGCACAGGTCATCGAGCGGGTTCTCGCGCGTCACCAAAATGTCGGCCGCCTTGCCGCACTCGATCGTACCGGTCTCGCCGCCCAGCTCCAGCAGCTCAGCATTGACCTGCGTGGCCGTGTGCAGTGCAAACGCATTGCTCACGCCCACGTACTTGGCAAAATGGGCCACCTCGCGCCACATGTCGTACTGGGTCACGAACGGGCAGCTCGAATCCGTGCCCAAGCCCACCTTAACGCCGGCTTCCAGCGCCGCACGAGCACTCTCGATAATGCCCGAGCACACGATGTCGCCGTTCTTCTTTTGCGTATCAGTCGAATGGGTCTTTTCCGGATCGAGCAACACAAACGGCAGCGCCGGACTGATCGTGCAGGTCACGCTCGGCGCGCGTCCCTCGAGCTGTGTTCCCGCGGCGCCGCGGTACAGTTCCAGAATCTCAGGCGTCAGCGGAGCGCCGTGCTCAATCGTGTCAACGCCGGCCTCAAGCGCGGCCTTCACGCCTTCGGTGCTCTCGACATGGGCCATGACCGAAAGGCCAACCTCGTGCGCCGCCTTGCACGCCGCAGCGGCGACATCGACCGGCATGCGCAGCACGCCCGGCTCGCCCACCTCGGTCGCGTCGAACACGCCGCCCGTCACGAACAGCTTGATGACGTCGGCACCGCGCGCATACAGATCGCGCACCTGCTGGGCTGCCTCTGCGGGAGTATTGGCGACCTGCGCAAAGAGGCCCGCGCCGTGGCCACCCGGTACCGTAACGCCCGTTCCCGGTGCCACCAGACGCGGACCCTGATACTTGCCGGCGTCGATGGCGTTGCGCACGGCGATGTCGGCAAACAGCGGGTCGCCCGCACCGCGCACCGTGGTCACGCCGCTTGCCAGCTGCTGCTGAGCACTGCCCTTGAGGATATGGCGCACGATGGCGCGCCCCACGGGATTGTCGAGCTTCTTCATGAGTGCGCCCGCATCGCCCGCCGAAACCGGCTTGCCCGAACCGCACAGATGCACATGCATATTGATGAGGCCGGGCATGAGATACGCCCCTGCCAGGTCGATGACCTCGGCACCTGCAGGCGCCTGCGCCACGGCGCTCGGTCCCATCCAGGTGATGACACCGCGCTCAACGGCCACGGCCATATCGGGCTGCGGCTCCATATGCTCCGAGCCATCCAAGACGGTCGCATTGATAAACAACGTGGGACGATCGGCAGTCGCCATATCGAGCTCCTCCCTCACGATTAACTTGAACATTTGTCCATTATCGCCCAGAGCAACAGGGTTGCTGCGGACATATCGGTTAACGGAGGGACGAGGGAGATGTGAGGGCAAACGGAGACAGCACGGCAACGCTCCGGCCGTTCCAGCAAAACGTCTCAATCTGTAACAGGTAGACCGATTTTTAGCCGCTAGATGTTACAGATCGAGATCTTTCGGCACTGCGCCCAACCTTTGTCTCAATCTGTAACAGTTGGGTCGAATTTTGGCCGTTAGACGTTACAGATCGAGATATTCTCCAGCCCCGTCGTCAAACGTCTAAATCTGTAACAGGTAGACAGGTTTTCGGCCTCTAGATGTTACAGATCGAGATCTTTTAGCGGCAGCCAACCTTCTGTCTCGATCTGTAACAGTTACGAGGCCAAACGGCCCCTTGTTGTTACAGATTGAGACAAACCCGGCAGGAACAACCACATCCGCGCCAGTTGCACCCCTCAGCGTCCATACCACTGCCGCCTCCATTCCTCCGCCAGACCGACCCGCTGCGGAATGCCCGCCAGTCTCATCTTTTCAGCCAGCTTCCCCGGGTTCTTGAGCTCATCAAACGTAAACCTCAGTACCTTATGTCCGAGCATCGTCAGATGGGACTCCCGTTGACGTTCCGCCACGAATGGGTCGACCGACTCCCGGCCATCGTCGTTCTGCAAGGTATACTTCCCCTTTCCGTCGAGCTCGCCGATGACACATGTCCCGTCCTCGAGCCGCCAAAAATAGTCGACGCGAAACACTTGGCTCGAATTGAGCGGGTCGCGAAACTCCACCTGCAACTCTGGTACCGGAAAACCGCATGCAATAAAGAACGCCCGAAAACGAGACTCGCCGCCGTTTTCGGACAGCCTGTCCGCATACGACGCGATCACCTGCGCTCTGCGATACCCTCGCCTGCCCTCGCAATCGGAGCGGAGACACTCGCACAGGTCATCGCGCGATACGTCCTTTGCTCGCAACGCAGAATCGGCAATCGCCAACCCGTACGAAAACGGCGCGCGCAGCAGGCAATCCTCCACCGTGCGCCAAAACGGCGTCACGCGCACGCCATCAACACACTCGAGCGCGCCCGCCATCTGCGGACGCAACAACCTGCACCCGCTGCTCAACGTCACCGAGCAACCTGTCTTAACAAGAAATCGCGGCCCGAGCAGATCATTCGGCACCTCCAGACCCCACAAAAGCGCCGCGTCATAACCCCAAAACGCCCAATCGGGATGAAACTCCGCAAGCCCTTTGATGGTACGCAGCGCTCGCCCCGCCGGCGTCAACGCATCCCAATCATGTTGAAAACAGAACAAATACGGCTCGGGTTCCGCAATATCATCAGTTCCCACATGACGCCGCAGCCACATGAGCTCGGCATTGTCGTGTGTCACGAGCAGTGCGCCTTGTTCAGCCGCCTTCGTGAGCCTGGCAAGCATCCTATTCCGCGCCAAGGTGTTACGCGTTGCATGCTTCTGTTTGAAAACGGTATTAGACACTTCCATCACCACCACATCGGACAAATGGGCCATCGCCGCTGTTGCCTCCGCTGGCAAATGTCTCAATCTGTAACAGGTAGACCGGTTTTTTGTCCCTAAACGTTACAGATCGAGACATAAAGGCAGAAGGCAAGGCAGGCGACAACCGCCCACCCCCTACTCCCATTCCTGCTCGTAAATATTGAGCGACTTCACGTACCGTCCCTGGGCGCCCATGATGTCGCGGACCAGGCGCAAAAAGAAGCTGATGCACGAGGTATCGAAACCGTCCTCTAGGTCCTCGGGATGCACCGCGCCCGGCCCGTCGACCGCCGTGTCGCTCAGGCGCGCGATGTCATACAGGTAGAGCTGCCCCGCCGTCAGCCAGACATCGTCGACGAACGCGAGTCGCACCGCAATCGCGCCATCGTTCCAGTGCTCCTTTTGCACGATATGTGGGTCGTAGACGTCAAAGCGACGGTCGGTGCGCGTGTCCTTCAGCACGACCATGCCAGTCGCGGGATCCTTGTCCAAAATGCCAAAGCGCGAGAAATACTGCGTGTCACGCACCTGCTTAAGACGCCCGAGCGAAGCAGGAGAAATTGACGCTGGCGGCTCATCCACATACAGCTCCAACAGCGTCTTGCCGTGGTAATAGGGGCGCTCAAACAGCAGCCAATCGGTAAACGCCATGTTGTAGGCCATGATTTCGTTTTGAGAAGGTTCCTCGCAATAGCTGAGCCACGGATCGACGATAATCTCGAACTGCTCGCGCGCCGGCTCCAGGAATTGAAACTTCCGCAGCATCCAAAAGTGACCCATGTCGGCAATATCGTTGCCGACGGCTTCAGCCAGCTCTGCTCGGTCAAAAACTTGGTCAGTCATGGCATCCTCCTCAAACTGATGGACCTCAATTTGAGCTTACGAGGAGGGTGGGCAGCCACGAGCAGCGCGGGCAAAATAGGCCTCCGGCTGCAAACCAGATGCTAACCAAACACTTGACGGGATACTTGACCGAATGAGCGCACCGCAAAGAAACCGCAGGTAGACATAGACAGTCAGCTCACTCATTTGAGGCAAGCGCCCGCTACCACCACAGAAAGAGCAGAGTAGCACAGTCGCAAACGTCGACGAATGAACACTTGCACGTCGGCAAATGAACAGGCGCTCTGCAAAGAGTGTCCCCAACGACTAGACAAAAAAGAACGTCCCCAATGACTAGTCGTTGGGGGCGCTCTTGAATGACTACCTTACAACGCCAGGGTCTCGGCAACCTCGGCCGCGCAGGCGAGGGCATCGGCCATGGCGCTTACCACAAGCGAGCTGCCGTTGCGAGCGTCGCCGGCCACATACACCGGCGCGGCATCCGCAGCAACGCCATCCACGCGGGCTGCAAGGTGCGAGCCCTCGGAAGCCATCACGGGCAGCGGGCGGCCCGCCGTGGCAACGGGCACGCGAACAGCGTCGAACACGCCATGCTCAGGGCCCGTAAAGCCGCAGGCGATGAGAACCAGCTGCGCCGGCACCTCATGCTCGGAGCCCGCGATGCGCTCGGGCTTTCCCGCCGACCAGTCCAGATCGACCACGCGCAAACCCGCAGCCGCACCCTTCTTGTCCAGCAGCACCTCGAGCGTATCCACGCCCCAGGCACGCATCTCGCCACCCATCGCAGCGATAGCCTCCTGCTGGCCGTAGTCGGTCGTCTTCACATTGGGCCACTGTGGCCAGGGGTTGCTCGCCGCGCGCTTATCGGGCGCCGCCGGCAAGAACTCAAACTGGCGCACGCTGCGCGCACCCTGGCGCACCGCGGTACCCACGCAGTCGTTGCCGGTATCGCCACCGCCAATGACCACGACGTCCAGACCGTGCGCGTTCACCGCGGGCTCGCCACCATCGAGCACCGAGATGGTCGAAGCCGTCAGGTAGTCCACCGCGTACACCACGCCCGGGGCATCAATGTTCGCAGCCGAAAGCCCACGCGGAGCACGGGCGCCGGCAGCCACCACGACGGCGTCAAAGCCATCGAGCTTGGCGGCAACCTTGGGATCGTTCACATCGGCACCCAGCTCAAACACAATGCCCAGCTCGCGCATGAGCGCCACGCGACGCTCGACCACAGACTTCTCGAGCTTCATGTTGGGAATGCCGTACATGAGCAGACCGCCCGGGCGGTCATCGCGCTCAAACACCGTCACGCGGGCGCCACGACGCGCAAGCTCCCATGCCGCCACCAGACCAGCAGGACCGGAGCCCACCACGGCGACCGTGGGCGCGCCCTCCCCCGCCGGCTCAAAGCGACGCGGACCGCCATTTGCCCACTCATGGTCGCTGATCGCACGCTCGTTGTCATGAATCGTCGTGGGCTGGCCATCGACCGAACCCAGGTTGCACGCGGCCTCGCACAGCGCCGGGCACACGCGACTCGTGAACTCGGGCATGGGCGAGGTGAGCGACAGACGCTCGGCAGCCTCGTCCCAGCGGCCGCGGTACACCAGCTCATTCCACTCGGGAATCAGGTTGTGCAGCGGGCAGCCGCTCGGGCGCGCCTTGCCAAAGCTCGCGCCCATCTGGCAAAACGCCACGCCGCACATCATGCAGCGGCTCGCCTGGGCGCGACGCACATCGTCATCGAGCTCCACGTACAGCGGGTCGAAATCGCGGCTGCGCACCTCCACGGGGCGAAGCTCGTGAGTCACGCGATCGATATCAAGAAAAGCACCGGGCTTACCCATGGCACTTACGCCTCCTTCTTGGTCGAAGCAACAGAGCTGGCCGCCGCGGACGCAGCGCCCGCAGCACCGCCCGCGACATCAAAGCGAGCGACATCCGCGGCACTCGCGCGACCGGTCACAATGTCAAACGCCAGCTCCTCAGCCTGCGCATGCGTCTTGCCCACGGCCTCGGCCGCAGCGACAATTGCCAGCACGCGCTCGTACTCGGTCGGAATGACCTTCACAAAGTGCTTGCTCATCGAGTCGAAGCTGTAGAGCAGCTTAATGCCGCGCGGGCTCTGCGTCGCGTCCACGTGCTCCTGGATGAGCGCGCGAATCTGCGCCAGCTCGCCGGCCGTCGGGGCCTTGAGCTCCACGCTCTCATGGTTCACACGGGCGTCGAGCGTGCCGTACTGGTCAAAGACGTAGGCCATGCCGCCTGTCATGCCGGCGGCGAAGTTCTGCCCGACCTCGCCCAGGATGAGTGCCAGACCGCCCGTCATGTACTCGCAGCCATGGTTGCCGCAGCCCTCGACCACCACGGTGGCACCGGAGTTGCGCACGGCAAAACGCTGGCCGGCAAGACCGTTAATGAAGCCGCGGCCACTCGTGGCACCAAAGAACGCAACGTTGCCCACGATGATGTTCTCGTCGAACTTGTAGGTCGCATGCGGGTTGGGGCGCACCGACACCTCGCCGCCCGAAAGGCCCTTGCCAAAGTAGTCGTTGGCGTCGCCGCACACGTTGAGCGTAATGCCGCGCGGCAGGAAGGCGCCAAAGCTCTGACCGGCCGAGCCATCGCAATCGATGGTAATGGAGCCGGCGGGCAGGCCCTCGGGATGCGCCTTGGTCACCGCGTTGCCCAAGATGGTGCCCACGCAGCGGTTGACGTTGGCGATATCGGCGCGGAAGCGAATCGGACGCAGGTGCGCACGGGCATCGGCCGTATAGGGCACAAACAACGTGGAGTCGAGCGTCTTGTCGAGCTCGCTGTCCGCGGCCATCTGCGGCAGGAAGTGGCGACCGTCGGCGCCCGGAATATGGGCACCGAACTCGCAGGTCGCGCTCGCCAGCACGGGCGACAGATCGAGCAGGTTGGCCTTGCGGTTGCCCGGGACCTCGATCTGGCGCAGGCACTCGGGATGGCCGACCATCTCGTCGACGGTGCGGAAGCCCAGGCTCGCCATGACCTCGCGCAGCTGCTCGGCAACAAAGAGCATAAAGTGCTCAACGTGCTCGGGCTTGCCGCGGAAACCGCGACGCAGGCGGCAGTTTTGCGTGGCGATGCCGGCCGGGCAGGTATCCTGCTGGCAGTCACGCTGCATAAGGCAGCCCATCGAGATGAGCGGCATGGTCGCAAAGCCAAACTCCTCGGCGCCCAGCAGGCAGGCGACGGCAACATCGGTGCCGTCCATGAGCTTGCCGTCGGCCTCGAGCACCACGCGCGAGCGCAGGCCGTTTTGCAGCAGCGTCTGCTGGGCCTCGGCAAGGCCGAGCTCCAGCGGCAGACCCGCGTGCCAAATGGAATCGCGCGCAGCGGCACCCGAGCCGCCATTGTGGCCGCTGATCAAGATCTTGTCGGCAGCGCCCTTGGCCACACCGGTGGCGATGGTGCCGACGCCGGCCTCGCTGACCAGCTTGACCGACACGCGCGCACCGGGGTTGGCGTTCTTAAGATCGAAGATAAGCTCCGCCAGGTCCTCGATGGAGTAGATGTCGTGGTGCGGCGGAGGCGAGATCAGGCCGATGCCGGGCGTGGACTGACGGACCTCGGCGATCCAGGGGTAGACCTTCTTGCCGGGCAGGTGTCCGCCCTCGCCGGGCTTGGCGCCCTGGGCCATCTTGATCTGAATCTCGAAGGCGCTGCACAGGTAGCGGCTCGTCACGCCAAAGCGCGCGCTTGCCACCTGCTTGATGGCGGAGTTCTTGGAGTCGCCGTTGGCCAGCGGGGTCTCGCGACGCGGATCCTCACCGCCCTCGCCGGAGTTGGAACGGCCGTGCAGGCGGTTCATGGCGATGGCCATGCACTCGTGCGCCTCTTTGCTGATGGAGCCGTACGACATGGCACCGGTGTTAAAGCGGCGAACGATGTTGAGCGCGGGCTCGACCTCGTCGAGTGCCACCGGAGTGCGGCCGCTGGCATTAAAGTCGAGCAAGTCGCGCAGGCGCACGGCACGACCGGTGCGGTGCAGGCGGGCGCTGTACTCCTTGAAGGTGTCGTAGCTGTCCTCACGGCAGGCGGTCTGCAGTAAGTAGACAGTCTGCGGATCGATGAGGTGACCCTCGCCGCCGAGCGGACGCCACTTGGTCAGACCCAGCGTGGGCAGCTGATCGGGAGCCGGGCTCTTAAGGATAGCGAGTGCGGCGTCGTAGCGCTCGTTTTGCTCGCGCTCGACGTCCTCGACACCCATACCGCCCACGCGGCTTACCGTGCCGGCGAAGTACGCGTTGACGAACTCCGGAGTAAAGCCGACAGCCTCGAAGATCTGCGCCGAATGGTAGCTCTGCACCGTGGAGATGCCCATCTTGGACATGATGGAGACGATGCCGGCGGTCGCAGCCTTGTTGTAGTTGGCGATGCCCTGCTCGGCCGTCACGTCCAGGTCGCCGCGCGCCGCCAGATCGCGGATGCACGCATGTGCGTTGTACGGGTAGATGCCGCTCGCGGAGTAGCCCACCAGTGCTGCAAAGTCGTGCGGGGACACGGCGTCACCGCACTCCACCACGATGTCGGCAAAGGTACGCACGCCGGCGCGGATCAGGTGGTTGTGCACGCAGCCCACGGCGAGCAGCGACGGCACGGGCACCTCGCCCGCAGCGGCATGATCGCTCAGCACCACGATGTTCACGCCGTCGCGGACCGCAGCCTCAACGTCCTCTGCAAGCTGCTTGAGCGCAGTCTGCAGCGCGCCTTCGCCGGCATCGCGGCGGTACACGGCACGGAAACGGCAAGTCTTAAAGCCCACGCGGTCGATGGCGCAGATACGCTCGAACTCCTCCTCGTTGAGCAACGGGCGCTCCAGGCGAACCAACTGGCAGGCCGTGCGGGAGTCCTCGAGCAGGTTGCCGTGGTTGCCCAGGTAGAGCGTGGTCGAGGTGACCATATGCTCGCGAAGGGCATCGATGGGCGGGTTCGTGACCTGGGCGAACAGCTGATAGAAGTAGTCAAAGAACGAACGCGTCTTCTTGGACAGGCAGGCCAGCGGCGCGTCGATGCCCATCGAGGCGAGCGGCGCCTTACCCTGCTGGGCCATGGGACGCACGACCTCGTCGACGTCATCCCAGTGGTAGCCGAGTTTAGCCATGCGCACGGCGGCGGGCACCTCGGCGTCCTCGGCGGGCGTTGCCGCGGCAGGCCTATCGAGCGCGTCGACGGTCAGCGTCTCCTCGGCAATCCAATCACGGTAGGGCTTTTCCTTGGCGTAACGGGCGCGCAGCTCGTCGTTGTAGATGACGCGGCCGCGGGCAAAGTCGACCTCGAGCATCTGGCCCGGCCCCAAACAGCCGCTCGTCAGGATGTTCTCGGGGCTCACCTCGATGGTGCCCACCTCGCTTGCCAGCATAAAGCGACCGTCGCGCGTCACATAGTAGCGGGCGGGACGGAGGCCGTTACGGTCGAGGGCGGCGCCCAGCGTGCGACCGTCGGTAAAGGCGATGGCCGCCGGGCCATCCCACGGCTCCATGAGCATGGACTGGTAAGCGTCGTAGGCGCGGCGCTCCTCACTCAGGCTGTCGTTGTGGTCCCACGGCTCGGGCAGCAGCATGGATGCAGCACGCGTAAGCGGGCGACCGTTCATGACCAAGAACTCAAGCACATTGTCCAGAATCGCGGAATCGGAGCCCTCGCGGTTGATGATGGGCATCACGCGCTCAAGATCGTGCTGCAGCACGGGGCTGTACAGGTTGGGCTCGCGGGCGCGGATCCAGTTGACGTTGCCCTTGAGGGTGTTGATCTCGCCGTTGTGGATGATAAAGCGGTTGGGGTGTGCGCGCTCCCAGCTGGGCGTGGTGTTGGTGGAGTAACGCGAGTGGACGAGCGCTACGGCCGTTTTGACGGCGGCGTCGTTGAGGTCGATGAAGAAACGGCGCATCTGCGTGGCCACAAGCATGCCCTTGTACACGATGGTGCGCGAGCTCATGGAGCACACGTAGAAGATCTTGTCGCACAGGGCGAACTCAGCGTCGGCCTTCTTTTCGATGGTGCGGCGGCACACGTACAGGCGACGCTCAAAGGCATCACCTGCCGGCGTGTCGTCGGGACGGCCCAGGAAGGCCTGCAGGATAGTAGGCATGCAGGCACGGGCCGTCTCGCCCAGGTCGTGCGGGTCGACGGGAACCTCGCGCCAAAAAAGCAGCGGCACGCCGGCCTCGGCGCAGCCCTCCTCAAACACGCGACGGGCGTCCTCTACGCCCTTGTCGTCCTGCGGGAAGAACAGCATGGCCACGCCATAGTCGCCCTCTGCCGGCAGAATCTGGCCGCACTTTTGAGCCTCTTTACGAAAAAAGTGATGCGGAACCTGGAACAGGATGCCAGCGCCGTCGCCGGTGTTCTTCTCGAGTCCCGTGCCGCCGCGGTGCTCCAAGTTGACCAGAATGGACAGTGCATCGTCCAGAATCTGGTGATGGCGCTCACCGTTGATATCGGCAAGCGCGCCGATGCCACATGCATCGTGGTCGAATTCGGGGCGATAAAGGCCCTGCTGCTGAGCGGAATCTGCCTGCATCGCGATCCTCCCCTAGATAATAGACAGTCAGTTGAGTAGGCATACTAGGAGCATCGCCGGCCCGTTGTGTTTCCCACCCGTTTCGAAACAATCGCGTAACGCATCCCCTACGAGTGGACACCGCCGACCTCAAGGGCGACAACAAGGGCCCCAAGTTCGGCCTGCAAACTCACCTCTTCAAACATCTCAATCTGTAACAGTAAGACCCAATTTCGACGACTAACTGTTACAGATTGAGATGTTTTCGAGAGACGGTTCCGAATGTCTCGATCTGTAACACCTAGGCCCAATTTCCATCCCTACTTGTTACAGATCAAGACATTTCGGCAATCCCCTTTCACCATCCTATTCAAATACAACAATTTTGTTAGTCGTGGTTAACTTTTTAGCCTAAAACGGGTATCCTTTGCGGCGTCAAACAAACGGCACGCGTCCCGTGCCACATTAAGGAGGCCCCTATGGCAAACCAGGCAGACCGGCAGACGATGCAACTCGTCCTTATCCGTCACGGAGAATCCGAGTGGAACAAGCTCAACCTGTTCACCGGCTGGACCGATGTCGAGCTCACCGACACGGGCCGCGAAGAGGCGGCGGCAGGCGGCCGCGCCCTCAAGGAAGCGGGCTTCGACTTTGACATCTGCTACACCTCGCGCCTCAAGCGCGCGATCCACACCCTCAACATCGTGCTCGGCCAAATGGATCGCGAGTGGCTGCCCGTCATCAAATCCTGGAAGCTCAACGAGCGCCACTACGGCGCGCTGCAGGGTCTCAACAAGGCCGATGCCGCAGCGGAGCACGGCGACGAGCAGGTGCTCATCTGGCGCCGCTCCTTCGACGTCTGCCCGCCGGCGCTCGAGCCGGACGACGCGCGCGACCCCCACGCCCAGGAGCAATACCGTGATGTCGCACCCGATCAGCTGCCCTATACCGAGTGCCTCAAGGACACGATCGCCCGCGCCTGGCCCTATTTCGAAGACGAGATTCGCCCCCAGATGCTCGCCGGCAAGCGCGTGCTCATCGCCGCACACGGCAACTCCCTGCGCTCTCTCGTCATGAAGTTCGAGCACCTCACGCCCGAGGAGATTCTCAAGGTCAACATCCCCACCGGCGTGCCGCTCGTCTACACCTTCGACACCGATTTCAACGTCATCGACAAGCGCTACATCGGCGACCCGGCGACCATCGCCGCCAAGATCAACGCCGTGGCCAATCAGGGCAAGGCGCACAAGTAGCCCCAACCCAAATCCGACGCGTGGCGCCGCACGACCCAGATGCGACGCCACGCCGCCCATACACAGGAGCGCACCATGCTCAACCATCTCAAACAACACTTTGGCTCCCGACGCACCGGTGGTCACGGAGGCCTAGACATTGCGCGGCATATCGGCCCCGGGCTGCTCGTGACCGTCGGCTTTATCGACCCGGGCAACTGGGCCTCCAATATGGCCGCGGGCTCGCAGTTTGGCTACGCGCTGCTGTGGATCGTCACGCTGTCCACGATTATGCTCATTGTGCTGCAGCACAACGCGGCACACCTGGGTATCGCCACGGGCGCCTGTCTTGCCGAGGCCACCACACGTTACCTCCCCCGCTTCGTTGGGCGCACGGTGCTCGCCAGTGCCTACCTCGCAACCATCGCCACCACTATGGCAGAGGTCCTGGGCGGCGCGATCGCGCTCCAGATGCTCTTTGGACTACCCGTGCGCGCCGGCTGCGTCATCGTGGCCGCGGCATCGATGGCGATGCTCATGACGAGCTCCTACAAGCGCGCCGAGCGATGGATCATCGCCTTCGTAGGCGTGGTAGGACTCTCGTTTTTGGCCGAGCTTGCGCTGGTCAAGGTCGACTGGCCGCAAGCCGCCGCAAGCTGGATCACACCCAGTATGCCCACTGGCTCTGCCGCGATTATCGTAAGTGTCCTAGGCGCGGTCGTTATGCCCCACAACCTCTTCCTGCACTCCGAGGTCATCCAATCCATGCACTTCGAAGGCCAAGGCGAGCAGGTTATCGAAGAACGTCTGCGCTACGAGCTCTTTGACACGCTCTTTTCGATGGGTGTTGGCTGGGCAATCAACTCGGCCATGGTCATCCTGGCCGCGACGACCTTCTTTGCGCACGGCATTGTCGTAGACGACCTCGCCGTCGCAGCGGCCACGCTCTCCCCCATTCTGGGCCCGGCGAGCTCGACCATCTTTGCGGTGGCGCTGCTGTTTGCGGGTCTCTCGAGTAGCGTGACAGCGGGCATGGCGGCGGGCACCATCACCGCGGGCATGTTCGACGAGGAATACGACATCCACGACCGACATTCCTCGATCGGGGTGGCAGCCTGTTTCGTCGGTGCAGTGGCGGCGTGTCTGGTCGTCCCGAATCCTTTTGAAGGTCTCATCTGGAGTCAGGCACTGCTGTCGCTTCAGCTGCCGATTACGGTCTTTGTGCTCATACGACTCACCAGCTCACGCCGCGTCATGGGCAAATACGCCAACTCGCGCCCGCTCAACGCGCTGCTCGTAGGGATCGGTGCCATCGTAACGGCTCTCGACATCGTGCTGCTAACGGGGATGTGATGGGACGGGGCGCCCACCCAGGCAAACGTCTCGACCTGTAACATCTAGACCCGCTTTTGATGTCTAGATGTTACAGATCGAGATCATTCCGAGGGACAGCTCCGTTTGTCTCAATCTGTAACACGTAGACCCCGTTTTCACTGCTAGATGTTACAGATTGAGATTTTCTGCCGGACGGTTTTGGTTTGTCTTGATCTGTAACAAGTGGACCCAATTTCCGCTTCTAGATGTTACAGGTCGAGACATTTCTTCAGCTCCAACCTTTTGTCTCAATCTGTAACAGATAGACCCTTTTTGAGCCGTTAGATGTTACAGATTGAGACAAACGGTCGGCCGGGCTCACGACAGACAGGATCGGCTAACAGCAGCCGCGATCCCTTGGGGACGGAAGAAAAGGGCCCCGGCCAAGAATTCGACCGGGGCCCTTGGACAGAGCTATGTTCGGCTTTCGCCGTGTGCCTGCGAGTTACTCCTCGACGAGCTCAAACTGATCGGGACCGACGCCGCACACCGGGCACACGTAGTCCTCGGGCAGCTCGGGCGTATCGACCTCAACCTCGTAACCGCAAACGACGCACACGAACTTATACGTCTTCTTCTCCTCAGCCATGATGTTCTCCTCTCGAACGCGACTGGTGATGTACTTCGCTTATTAGTATATGTTCTCAATAAAATAATGCAAGTGTTTTTACAACAATTCTAGCCTTGATAGGACGAGGCCTTCGGAGGCGTCTTGCCCTTCAGAACCTTGTGATAGTAGTCGTACGTCAGCGGCGTCTCGTCGCTCAGGCGCTCGGCATCCTCGACCTCGCCGATAAACAGCAGATGCGTGCCCACATCTACAGTGTCGATCAAACGGCAGCCAAACAGGGCCGCCGCGTGCTCGGGCACATAGGGCATGCCCAGTGCCGTCTCGCGGGTCTCGTATTTGGCAAACTTGTCATAATCGCTGCTGGTGCGGAACCCAAAGTTGCCGATGTAGAGCATATCGGCCGTCTGGTCGATTACAGTCAGCGCGAACGCTTTGGCCGATGCGATGACGCCCGAGGTGACGTTGTCCTTATTCACGGTAACCGAGATGCGCGGCGGCGCGGACGTCACCTGCACCGCAGTGTTGATGACGCAGCCGGCGCGCAGCCCGTCTGCCGCAGCGCTCACCACGTACAGACCGCTCGGCATGGTAAAGAACGCAGTTTTGTCCATAACGATCACTCCCCTAACCCGGGTTGGAACCTCATGGATGTATGTACCCACAAAAAAGGCGGCGCCCATAACGGACGCCACCTTTGAGACATATGTGTCAGAACAGTAAGCAAGATGAGACGCCCGCAGTTGCGGTGAAATAGGGACTGAACAGCCCCTCAAACAGGCAAAACAGTCCGTATTCCACCGCAACTTGTACAGAGCGCCTAGCGGTTACGCTCCTTAAGGGCACGGTCAATCTCGCGCTGGACATCGCGCTTGGCCATATCCTCGCGCTTGTCGTAAAGCTTCTTGCCGCGGCCTAGGCCCAGCAGCAGCTTTACGCGGCCGTCGGTATTAAAGTAGAGTTCCAGCGGCACCAGGGCATAGCCGCGATTACGTAGCTTACCGTCGAGAAAGTCAATCTCCTTGCGGTGCAGCAGCAGACGACGACGGCGATCAGGGTCGCGGTTCCACACGCCACCATGGCTATAAGGGTGAATATGCAGGCCCACGAGCCAGCACTCGCCGCCACGAATCAGTGCAAAGGTGTCGGTGATCTGGCACGCGCGCTCGCGAATCGACTTGACCTCGGTGCCACTCAGCTCAATGCCGCACTCAAAGGTCTCATCGATAAAGTACTCGTGATGTGCCGAGCGATTCTTGGAGATGAGCTTGCGCTCGCGCTTACTGGGCATCGCTGGCCTCCTTGGCTCCATCGGCGTTTGAGCCCGCGGCCTCGCGCTTTGCCTTGCGCTCAGCATTGAGCTCGGCGTCGCTCTCGCGCACCAGTTTGATAATCGCCGCGCAGGCCTCCTCGCCCACAAGGTCGCGAGCACGCACTGTCAGGCGCGTCGCCTCCTGCTTGTCGCCGTCGCTTGCAGCATCGGTCGCGCACATAATCAGGCAGATGGCAATCTCGGCCGAAGGCGAGGTCGGCACGCCTTGCAGGGCCAGTTCACCCATCACGTGCTCGTCGCTCTCATCGGCGGCATCCGGATAGGTGGTATGAATCTTGTTGAGCAGGCGCGTCGTGTGTGCATCGTTGGGTGCTAAGCGCAGTGCCAGACGCGCGCAACCCACGGCGGCCGAGACATTCTCGGTCTCGGGCTCCAAGAAGTACTGGCCTAGATTGGCGTAAGCGCGGGCGGCGCACTTGCCATCGCTCGCACGCTCCAGTACCGAAAACGAGAGCGATGCCCATTCCTGCTTGTCCTCGAGTGCGCGGAACAGCTCGGCCAAGTCCAAGCGATAGTTGCAGTTCATGGGGTCCCAACGCACAGCCTGCATCAGGGCATTACGAGCGCTCACATAATCCTGCTGGCGAATGTAGGCAAACGCCATGTCAGAGTACAGGCGGTCAAACGGCACCTCGACCTGCACGAGCTCGCGTGGATCCTTCTCCACGCGGCGATAGGCCAAGCGCTCAAACTTGCTATCGAAGCTAAAGTATTGGCGCTTCTCCTCCGTCTTGCACTCGGCGTCGATATACTCCTCGGCGAGCTCCACCAGGCGCTCCAACAGCGGCGTCGCCGTAGCCAGGTCGCCCTGCGCCAGATAGTTCTCGGCATACGTGATGTCTTGCAAGCTGATGGGCAGATCCATGGCTACTCCTCGATCTGAGCGAAACACGGCAAGCGCCGTATATACGGTCGATACACAAAACCCGGGTCTCTTGCGAGGCCCGGGCATTCATTTGTGGGTAGCCCGTACCAGATTCGAACTGGTGATCTCCGCCTTGAGAGGGCGGCGTCCTAAACCGCTAGACGAACGGGCCATATGTAGCAAATGCAATGGCTGGGATGGAGGGAGTCGAACCCCCATTGACGGAACCAGAATCCGCTGTCCTGCCATTAGACGACATCCCAATGACTGCATCGCTGCGCTCGGCTGTGCCTTTGCGCAAGAAAGAAATATACGGGAAGTCCCGCCATGACGCAAGCCCCAATTTTGACTTTTTTGAAATTCGGTCAAATTGGCCTAATTTCGTCCAACCCGTGAAGGACCTGTGAAGCCGACCGCTGTACACGAAGGGCAAAACGCCGCGAGCGGTAGCCGTCAACCGTTGGCAGATTCTACCGCGAAAACGATAGCACCAGGCAACACAATCGAAGTATCAATGATCGCGTAGATATCGAGGCACCATGGACGAAGAGCTTGATTACCTATGGGAGACCCTGGGCCTCGAGATCACTGCCGACCTTTGGCCCGAACGGGACAAAATCCATCCCACACTGCGTCCCGCCATCACGGTGATGCAGGCAAACTACCGCCGCACCTCATTTTTGATCATGCGGACGTCATGGCATGCGGCGCTCCCCGACCTCAAGCGCATCCAGGCAAGCCTCGTCGAGCTGTCCGGCATGCCGACCGTCATATCCGAGACGAACCTGGAGCAGCGGCAGCGCGAGCGCCTGCAGCGGCAACGGATTCCGTTTATCTGCCCCGGCATTCAGGCATACCTGCCCTTTATGGACGAAGAGTACTGGAGCGACACGCCCGACAAGCACGTAAAGATCTACGACCCACACGAATGGGCGCAGCTGAAGGACTGACTGGGGCAGGCCCGCACTCGAAACGGGACGCACTTTCCGAAGCCGCTACAGCAACGCCTCGGTCCAAGCTGCTTCCTTAAAGCCAGGAATCACAAAGTCATCGCCCACCAGCAGCGGGCGCTTAACCAGCATGCCGTCAGTCGCCAGCAGCTCATAGCATTCCTGGTCCGTCATGCCCGCATCCAGGCGCGCTTTCAGACCAAGCTCTCGATATTTCATGCCCGACGAGTTAAAGAAGCGTCGCACCGGCAGTCCCGAACGAGCAATCCAGGTCGCAAGTTCCTCAGCCGAAGGATTGTCTGTAACAATATCGCGATCGACGTACTCAACCCCATGCTCGTCCAACCAGGCCTTGGCCTTTTTGCACGTCGAGCATTTGGGATATTCAACAAACAGTACAGTCATGGGGATTCCCTTCTTAGAAAAGACAAGTGTCTGGCAAACAGCGCATCGATGGCCATCTGCGACCGATGCCGATATTGTAGCCAGCGCCGACATACAGGCGGTCGCGGTTTTCCATCTTGAGGTTAACGTCTCGCATGGGCGCCAATGGGGCGCGTCACGTGGTGCACCCATGCGGAGACCAGCAATACCAACAGCATGGCGACAACGTAGCCCGCGGCATCGAAGCCCAGGTCGATCATGTCGAAATGACGACCAGGAACAAAGATCTTGTGCACTTGGTCACCGACAGAGCAGACGGCGCAAAAGAGCAGAGCGAGTACGTACCGGAATCGCGCGCATGGCAGGCACTCGCCCAGGCATGCCACTGTCGCCGAAGCAAACAGTCCTACAAAGAAGAACTCAACGGTATGTGCGACGCGACGAATGTTGGCACCCATCCACAGACGAACGGGCGCAAGCGGGTCGGGATGAATGGTGGCAGTCGTTGAATCCGCGCCCCCGGCGGCATCCCCCGCCTGGGACTCCTGCGCGGCGTCGGGCCGCACGTCCGCGGCCTGTCCTTCCACCGCTCGCGCAGTCGACTCGCTGAGCGACGACGTCTGCTCCACGTTTTGCTCCGTCAGCATCCAAATACTTGCCAGCGTCACGACCAGCAGGACAACCGAAATCCATCCGACTATGTGCTTCACACGCGCCAAGGGCTAACCTCCGTCATTTTTTGAGCAGCAGCGAGTGTACCCCCAAATGCAGTTGTCGCCGTAGCGAAATCCAAAATGTTCGAATCGGGGCGCCAAAGGACCGTGGCGCCCCTACTCCATCTCGCGCATCCAGCGATCGAACGTCCCCACGCACACGCCTAGCCGCTTTGCCGCCTGACTCCGCGTGATATCACCCGCCTCGTAGGTATCGCGCACCAGCTCGAATTGCGGGGGACAGGGCTTGCGGGGCCGGCCAAAACGCACGCCGCGCGCTCGCGCCGCCGCAATGCCCTCGGCTTGGCGCCGGTGAATGTTCTCGCGCTCCACCTGCGCCACATAGCTCAACAGCTGCAAAACGATATCGGCAATCAACGCACTCGTCACGTCCGACCCACCGCAGTCTCTGGCGCGCGTGTCGAGCAATGGCATGTCCAGCACCACGATGGCGGCGCCGAGTTCTTTGGTTATGCACCGCCATTCCTCGAGGATCTCGCTGTAGTTACGGCCCAGCCGATCAATGGAAAGTACCACCAGCACATCACCGGAATCCAACGCGCACAGCAGCTCGCGATACCGCGGTCGATCGAAGTCCTTGCCGCTCGCATGGTCGGCAAAGATATTCGCCGGTTCCACGCCATAGGCACCCAGCGCATCCAGCTGCCGATTCAGATTTTGATCACGCGAGCTCACCCGCGCATACCCGTACACCGTTGCCATCTCATCCCCGCTCTCTCGTAGACCTCCCAAAAAGGAACAGGTTTATTTTGGTAGGTTTTATCTCCCCTATAGCAGGCGGAAGACGCAAGCGCGCGAGCGGCAAGACGATTGAACCGCCACAAAAAAGGCGGCCCCAAAAGACCGCCCCGTTCTCTATCAATCACCAAATTCCGGCTAATGAATAAGCCTAAAATCCAAGTGCCCGCGCGTGGTATTGACGCGCGAGACCTCGATGATCACGCGCTGCCCCAGCTCATAGCGAGTCCCCGTGTCGGCGCCCGTGAGCGTGAGCGCGTCCTCATCAAACTCGAACCACTCGTTGCCCAGGCTCTTGATCGAAACCAAACCCTCAACCTGTGTCAAATCCAGGCGCACAAAGAGGCCCATGCTGCTGACCCACGAGATCGTTCCGGCGTAGCGCTCGCCCAGGCGGTCCTCGTAGTACTGGGCGATCTTGATCTTTTGCGTCGCATGACTGGCGGCGTCGGCCGCACGTTCGGCATCGCTGCACGCGCGGCAGATTTGCGGCAGGATGCGCGGCAGGGACTCGCGACCTTTACCGATCAGCCGCGGCGTACGCACCAAGGCGTCCTTGCCGCCCAGCCGCTCGTAGGCCAGCTGCAGCTTGAGTACGCGATGCACCACCAAGTCGGGATAGCGACGAATGGGACTCGTAAAGTGGCAATAGCACGGCGCGGCAAGTGCAAAGTGGCCCTCGTTGCGCGGCTTGTACAGTGCGCGCTGCATACTGCGCAGTAGCAACGTGTTGACGAGCGGCGCGTTGGCCGTACCGGCTGCGGCATCAACCGCCGCCTGCAGCTCGTCGGGGCTTCCCAGAGCAATGCCCGCCGCGCGACGGTCATCGATGATACCCAGCTGTGCCAGCGCCACGGCGGCACTGTGCAGGCTGTCGGGACTGGGATCGTCGTGCACGCGATAGCAGGCCTCGATATCGCGGTCGGCCAGCCACTCCGCCACGCACTCGTTGGCCAGCAGCATGGCTTCCTCAATCAGCGACGTGGCGCACGAGCGCTCACGGGCCACGATCTGCACGGGCACGCCGTTCTCGTCCAGCAGCGCGCGGATCTCGGCCGTATCAAAGTCGACCGAACCGCGTGCGCGACGAATACGACGGCGAAGCTCGGCGAGCTCGTTGGCAGCTACGAGGAAATCCCCCAAGTCGACGTTATAGCCGCGAGCGGTTTCCTCGCACGCAAGCCCGCGCTCGAGCGCTTCCTCGCGCGAGGCTTCGACCGCGGCAACATCCTCGGCGGCACCCTCCAGCACTGAATACTCCACCGCACCGGCACGTACCAGCAGCGCCTCGGCGCCGTCGTAGTCCATGCGCACGCGCGAGCGGATCACGCTGGGATAGGGATCGTAATGGCGCACGCGACCCTGCGCGTCGAGTTCAATGTCGACGGTAAACGCCAAGCGGTCCTCGTCGGGACGCAGCGAGCATAAATCGTTCGACAGGCGCTCGGGCAACATGGGCAACACGCGATCGGCAAGATACACCGACGTCGTGCGATGACGGGCTTCCAGATCGATATGTCCGTCCCAGGCAACATAGTGCGAAACGTCGGCAATATGGACACCCAGCTTGTAGCCACCCTCGGGCGTACGCTCCAGCGAGATGGCGTCGTCAAAGTCGCGCGCGTCGACCGGGTCAATCGTAATGACAAAGCGGTCGCGCAGGTCTCGGCGGAGCGGGTCCTTGAGTGCCGAGGCCACATCGAGCGAAAGTGCCTCGGCCTCGGCTAGCGCGGCCTCGGGATACGTATCGGTATAGCCATAGCGCGCCATCACATACTGAACGCCCAAATCGGGCGCATCATCGCCGCCAATACGGCGCTCGATCGTCACGGTGCCCGATTCCAGGCGCGTCGGATATGTCAGAATGCGTGCGACGACCGCATCACCCGGATGAACGCCCAAGCGCTCCGCCGAGGTATCCTCCGGCAGAATAAAGAAATCGGCCTTAAGGCGAGAATCAAGCGGCTCGAACACCCCGAGCGGGCCGGCGGTCTGGTACGTGCCCACCACACTAATGGCTGCACGCTCGACGACGCCCTCGATTACGGCGCGTCGCTCGCCATGCGGGCTGTTCTTAATGCTCACAGCAACGGTATCGCCGTCCATAATCTCGCGCTTGCCGCGGCCCATGACCTTGTAGTCGCCGTTTTCGGTTACAACGTAGGCGCTATGCTCATGGAGCTGCACGCGTCCGGTCAGACTCGGGCGACGCTCGGTGCGCACCGGCCCGCGCTTATTGCGAGCTCCACGCTTATGCTTGTTATTGCGCCCCATGGCGCCTCCTTACTATCGATGGCCGTTTACACCCCAAGAGTCTACCCAAATGACCCCTAGGAGACAGCAGGATTGCGGATCACATGGATAGACCAGCGCCACGATGATCCGCAATCCTGCCGTCCCCCAGGGATCAAAAAACGGGCCGCCCCAAAAGAGACGACCCGTTGAAGGAACAGGTTCCAAGCACGCCTACACGCGCAGATAGCGACGCATGGCGATGGCGGAACCAAAGAGACCGATAATGACGCCGACCAAAATCAGCGCGGCGTAGGTCACCAGGTAGTACTGCATCGGCAGCGCAAACGACATCCAGCCGATGCTCTCCTGCAGACGCGGAACCATCAGGTTACGCAGCAGCTCCAGCACGCCGATGGAAAGCAGCGAGCCCAAAATGGCCTGCAGCACGCCCTCGGTAATGAACGGCCCGCGAATGAAGCCGTTGCTTGCGCCCACCAGACGCATGATCGCGATCTCGCGACGACGCGCCGTAATGGACAGGCGAATCGTGTTGTTAATGAAAATGAACGCGATAAAGGTCAGCAGGCCGACGAGCACCACAGCAGCGATACGGATGTAGTTCGTCACCTGGAACAGGCGGCTCACTTCCTCCTGGCCGTACAGAACGCTCGCGTTAACGTCGCCGTCGTCCGCGATCTTCTGAAAATCGGCGTTCTTCTTGAGCTTCTGGGCCGTGCTCTCGACCATGGACGGATCGTCCATCTCGATGGCAAACGAAGCCGGCAGCGGGTTCTGACCGTCGAGCGCGCTCATGGTAGCGTCGGCGTTACCCGACATCTTGCTCGTGTACTCAGCCAGCGCGTCGTCCTTGTCCTTGTACGTCACGGACTTGACGTTGCTCCACGTCTTGAGCTCGGCCTCAAAGGCCTGAACATCTGCCTGGTCGGCGTCATCGCTAATAAAAGCGTTGATGACGACCTGATCCTCGACGGTGCCGATCACGGAGTTCAGCATCGCAGAACCCATGATGAACAGGCCGATGATAAACAGCGAAAGGAAAATCGTGATGACGGCGCCGAGCGAGGTGGTCCAGTTACGGAAGAAGTGGCTGATTGCCTCTTTGAGCGAGTAACCCACGTTAGTTGGTGCCATAGTTGCCGTAACCTCCCCTCTCCTGGTCGCGGATTACGTGGCCGCCCTCGAGGGCGATCACGCGACGGTGCATGCTATCGACCATCTCGCGATCGTGCGTAGCGACGATCACGGTGGTACCGGTGCGGTTAATGCGCTCGAGCAGCTTCATGATGCCCAGCGAAATCGCCGGGTCGAGGTTGCCCGTGGGCTCGTCGCAAATCAGCAGCGGCGGGCGGTTGACCATAGCGCGGGCAACGGCCACGCGCTGCTGCTCGCCACCGGAAAGCTGATCGGGCAGCGAGTCCATCTGGTCGGCCAGACCGACCAGACGCAGCACCTCGGGCACCTGGCTGCGAATGACGCCCTTGGGCTTGCCGATGCACTGCAGGGCAAACGCCACGTTTTCGTAGGCGGTCTTTTGCGGCAGGAGCTTAAAGTCCTGGAACACGGCGCCAATCTGACGACGCAGGAACGGAACCTTGCGGTTCTTGATCTTCATGAGATCCTGGCCGGCGACCAAAATGCGACCGCTCGTGGGCTTGACGTCGCGGTTGAGCGTCGACAGCAGCGTAGTCTTACCCGAGCCGGAGTGACCGACCAAAAAGACGAACTCGCCCGGATAGATCTCGATGTTGATGTCGTCGAGTGCGGGTTTGTTGGGCTGCGCCGGATAGATCTTGGTAACGTGCTCCATAAGGATGACGGGCTCGACACCGGCCTGCTTGGCCATCTTTTTTCGGCTGGCCTGCGGGTCGATGGGCGCAAACACCGACGTGAAGTCGGGGTTGTTGAGCGCGTTGTCGAGGCTTGCGACCTCGGCGGCCTGATCGCGCTCGACCACGGGAGCTGCAGGCTGCGTGGGGTCGGGAATGCCGGCAAAAAGACCGGACTGCGCGGGCTGCGGCGCGGGAGCCGCAGGGGCCATGGGGTCGGGGATGCCGGCCCTGGTAGGCTGCGGCGTGGCGACGCTCGTCTGAGGCTGAGCCACGCGGGCGGTCACCGTCTGAACGGGCTCAAAGCCAGCCGTGCCGGAAAGCGCAACATCGTTGTTGGGGTTGTAGGCAAAGGGATCTGCCGCCGGCTGTGCCTGATCTGCCGGCTGTGCGGGGATCGGGCTAAACAGCTGATCCTCTGAATCCGGAGTAGCGAAACGACTGCCCGCGACGCTCGGCTGCGTCTTGGGGGCTTCATCGCCCGCACCGGAGGTACGGAAGTGGTTACCCACTGGTGCTCCTTATCGTCGTGCGTTTAAACTACATGAGCGCTTTGTATTTTAGCAGGATTGCCTTTGCTGCACATAAGAAGCATGGCGGGCTTTGGGATCCCACCGGTCGGGCACAGGGTTACCTCCCAAATCGTCCTCGCGCATGGCCGGCATTTGTCCTGCTCCTGCGGAGCTGCGGACAAACGCCGGCCTGCGCTGCGGAAAGATTTGGGAGGTAACCCTGTGCCCGGCCTGCGGCTACTAAGGGGCCTCATTAGAAGTTGCGGTGAAATAGGGACTGTTTTAGCAGTTAAAAGCCCTCATCAGTCCCTATTTCACCGCAACTTATAGTGGGGGTCATTGTTGCGCAACTTGGGTTGGGGTTTTCGCTTTACAGTTGAGTTAGATGGATGGTTCCAGGCTTGCTGGAGGTTGATATGGTTTGTCCTTATTGTGGTGCTGAGCTTGCTGATGAGGCTCGGTTTTGCGTGGGATGCGGGGCTGCGCTTGATGGGGCACAGACTATGCCCGTAGCCGAATCTGCGGTTGCGCCGGCACCTGTGGGTTCGCCCGCCCCCAGCAAGAAGCCCAAGAAGAGCGTCGTGATCGCTATCGTCTGCGCGGCGATACTTGTTGTTGGCGGGGGCGGCGGGCTGGCGTATCACCTGTATCAGCAGCATGTTCAGGAGCAGGAGCAGTATGAGTCGGCTCATTCCAAGCATGCGCTCGTGGTGAGTGTAAAGGCCGAAGGGTGGGACACCGATAACGGCGCTTCGCGTGTGCCGGTGCGCGTAAAGGGCAAGACGGTCGATGGGAAGAAGATCGATAAGGTCGAATATGTCGCTTCCGACGGCTCAGGCATCAAGCTTATCCAGGGCAAGTACACGCTCAAGGCGGCCGGCTCCCCTATCGCCGCCGATGGCACTATCTACCAGGTGCCTTGCACAAAGGCCGAGCTCACGCTCGACGACGCTTTTGCCAAGGGCGAGAAGATTGACTTGGCAGAACTCGCCGAGCAGGATTCGGTTTTGGACTTTACACCCATCGATGCTGTCGACGTGACCGACGACGAGATCAACGACGCCGTGACACTCGCCATGGCATACAAGGGCAAGGACGCGCCCAACGTCGATGCACTGCAACACGCCGCAACGAACCGCCGCGACACCGCCGTCACGGCCAAGAAAGCCGCCGAAGAGGAAGCGGCGCGCCAAGCCGAGGAACAGCGCAAAGCCGCCGCACGCCACATCGAGGCCCAAACCTTCAGTGTCGACCTGCCCGAGTACTGGGATGGCAGGGTGACAGCAGAAGTCGACGGAGATGTGATAGGGCTGTACTCGACTGCCTTTCCAGATAAAGAGCTTGGATATCTTGCCATGAAAAATGAACCGTATGGAAACGCGGGAGATATCGAGTGCGGCCGTATTCGCGACATCAAGCTCGACGAAAACCACTATGTAAAACTAGTAATTTATCGTTGGGCCTTTGATGCGGGGCAAGACCATTTATCAAAAGCTGAATATCGTCTTAACTTGTGTTCAGATGATGCCGCACGCGAGATAGTCGACCTCCAATCGTTGGGGACAATCTCCTACGACTCCATTCTTGCTGATATGGTTGCGGCAAATGACGCTAATGTCGCAGCGGTATTCTGGCCAGACGATATCTTTGCCAACGCCCTCGCCCCGACCGTGAAGCTCCTCTAACCGCTCCTCCCCCAAACACAAAGCCGGGGCGCCCCCACACGAAAGGCACCCCGGCTTATTTATTATCCAGCGCGGGAACGGCTCTCAAGTTAAGGCCAACGCAAAACGCCTTAGGCCAAGAACTCCTTGGTGGTCGCCACGATGTAGGCGGCGTCCAGGCCGTACTTATGCAGGAGCTCGGCGCCCGGGCCGGACTCACCGAAGGTATCGTTGACGCCAATCTTCTTGAGCGGCGTCGGACACTGCTCGCACAGGACGTCGGCGACGGCGCTGCCCAGGCCACCGATCACGGAGTGCTCCTCGACGGTCACGACGTGGCCGGTCTTGGTGGCACTCTTGACGATCAGGTCGGCATCGATGGGCTTGATGGTGTGCATGTTGATGACCTCGGCATCGATGCCCTCGGCAGCAAGCTGCTCAGCGGCATCGAGCGCCTCGCCGACCATCAGGCCGCAGGCGATGATGGTGACGTCGGTGCCCTCGCGCATGACGATGCCTTTGCCTACCTCGAACTTGTAGGTCTCGGGGTCGTTGATAACCGGCGAGGCCAGACGGGCGAAGCGCATATACACGGGGCCGTCGCACTCGTAGGCGGCGCGCGTCACGGCGCGGGCCTCGACATCGTCGGCGGGAACAATCACGGTCATGCCGGGGATGACGCGCATCAGGGCGATATCCTCGCAGCACTGGTGCGTGGCGCCGTCCTCGCCCACCGAGATACCGGCGTGCGTGGCACCGATCTTAACGTTAAGGTGCGGATAGCCGATGGAGTTGCGGACCTGCTCAAAGGCGCGGCCAGCAGCGAACATGGCAAAGCTGCTCGCGAAGGCGACGCGGCCGGTGGTTGCGATACCGGCGGCAACACCCATCAGGTTGCTCTCGGCAATGCCCACATCGAAGAAGCGGTCGGGGCAGGCCGCCTTGAACTTGCCGGTCTGCGTGGCGGCAGCCAGGTCGGCATCGAGGACCACAAAGTCATCGTGCTCGTTGGCGAGCTCGACGAGGGCCTCGCCGTAGCTTACGCGCGTGGCGATTTTCTTGACGTCTGCCATCCTAGAGCTCCTCTCCGGCGGCCGTGAGCTCTGCCATGGCCTGCTCAAACTGTTCATCGTTGGGGGCCTTACCGTGCCAGCCCACCTGGTTCTCCATAAAGGAGACGCCCTTGCCCTTCATGGTCTCGGCGATAATGGCGGTCGGCTGACCCTTGGTAGCGCGGGCCTCGGCAAAGGCGGCGCGGATCTGGTCGAAGTCGTTGCCGTCAGCGAGCTCCACCACGTGGAACTTAAAGGCGCGGAACTTGTCGGCGAGCGGCATGGGGTCGTTGACCTCCTCGACGGGGCCGTCGATCTGCAGGCCGTTGTGGTCGACGATCACGCAGAGGTTATCGAGCTGCTGGTTGCCGGCAAACATGGCGGCCTCCCAAACCTGGCCCTCCTCGCTCTCGCCGTCGCCCAGCAGGGCGTAGGTGCGATAGTCGTCGCCCCAGTGCTTGGCGGCAACGGCCATGCCCACAGCGGCGGAGATGCCCTGGCCGAGCGAGCCGGTGGACATGTCAACGCCCGGGGTGTCGTTCATGTTGGGGTGACCCTGCAGGTGGCTGCCGATGTGGCGCAGCGTCTCGAGATCCTCCTTGGGGAAGAATCCGCGCTCGGCGAGCACGGCGTACAGACCAGGCGCGCAGTGACCCTTGGAAAGCACGAAGCGATCGCGGTCGGCCTTGCGGGGGTCGGCCGGGTCGACGTTCATTTCCTCAAAGTACAGATAGGTCATGATGTCGGCAGCGCCGAGCGAACCGCCCGGATGGCCGGACTTGGCAGCGTGCACGCCGGTGACGATGCCCTTCCTTACCTCGTTGGCAACCTTTTTGAGCTCTTCGTCGCTCATTGTGCCTTCCTTTCATCCTCATTAGACAAAATGCGCACGGCACAGAAGGTCGTCCCAACCCAGCCGCGATGCACGTACGTCATTCATTATGCTGGAAACTGGAAGCTTTACCAGAGTATTTATCATTATTTGAACAATTGAGCAGGCAGAACCGCTGATGAAACGGTTTACCAATGTGAACGTCTTTTGGATGGAACGCAGTCGGCCCTACGCGTTAATGTCCTTGAAGCCCTCACCGAAGGTCTCCGTAACGTCGGCGACCGTCACAATAGCACGCGGGTCGCGCTCGCGCACAATGGTCTTGAGCGTATTGAGCTCGCGACGGCTCACGATTACCATGATCACCGGCTTCTCGGCACCCGAGTACATGCCGGTCGCCTTAAACTTGGTGCAGCCGCGGCCCAGGCCATACATGATGTCGGCCGCAATATCGGGAAACTTGTCCGAGATGATGAGTACCATACGGCGCCTGTTGCCGCCGTCGACCACGGCATCGATCACGTAGCCGCTAATGACCATCGAAAGGCCCGCATACAGCGCGTTTTCGACCGAGAAGACCGGGGCCGACAGCGCGCAGACGGCAACGTCGATCGCCATGACGGTGGAGCCCACCGGTAGTGACGTATTGCGCGAGATAATCTGACCGATGGTGTCAGAGCCGCCAGTGTTGGCACCGGCGCGCAGCACCATGCCGTAGCCGATACCCGTGATAATGCCGCCCCACATAGCGGGCAGCATCAGGTCGGCATGTGCCAGCGGCGCCACAAACGGAGCGAACAGGTCGGTGAAGAAGCCCAGCAGCACAAAGCCCGTCGCCGTCTGGACCACGTAGAACATGCCACCCTCGCGCATAACGACCAGCAGCAGCAAGGCATTCATCACGATGGTTTGAATACCGACGGGAAGCGATATGCCATGCGAGGCGCCAACCGCCTGGATAATCGTGGCGAGGCCCGTAACGCCGCCGGCAGCAAGACCGTTGGGGATCAAAAACAGGTCCGTCGCGATGGCTGCCAGGGCGCAGCCCAGCATAATCTTGGGCAGGTCGTGAAAGAAGTTCAGCGAAAGAATGCGCTTGATGTCCAGACGATATGCCATGCTGCCTCCCTCAAAAAAGCGCACCCAAACGAGTGCGCCTTGAACTTCTTACTGTATTCGATTCTACCGATTCACCGAGCAAATACCACCCCTGCGAAGTGTTTGCATCGACCCGGAGCCAACCATGTGCCTAGGCGTCCGAGCCTTCCGCATCGGCGTTGCCAGTCGCCCAGCGATGGTAGCCGATCACAAACGGATCCAGATCGCCATCGTCGAGAACGGCCTCGACGTTGCTAGTCTCCACGCCCGTGCGCAGGTCCTTGACCATCTGATACGGGTAGAGCACGTAGCTGCGAATCTGGTTACCAAAACCGATTGTGGTCTTGGGCCCACGAATCTCGTCGAGCGCCTCGGCGCGCTTCTCGAGCTCGATCTCGTACAGACGGGCCTTGAGAATCTGCATGCACGCGGCCTTGTTCTGAATCTGGCTGCGCTCGTTTTGGCAAGTGACAACGATGCCGCTGGGAAAATGCGTCACGCGTACGGCGGAGTCGGTGGTGTTGACGCCCTGGCCGCCCGGGCCGCTCGCGTGATACACGTCCACGCGGATATCGTCGGGACTGATCTCGATGTCGATATCGTCAGGCAGCACGGGGATGACCTCGACGCCGGCAAACGTAGTCTGGCGGCGCTTCTTGTCGTCGGTGGGGCTAATGCGCACCAGACGGTGGACGCCGGCCTCGGCGCGCAGCATGCCAAACGCATCCTTGCCCTCGACGGTAAAGGTCGCACGGTCGATGCCGATGACCTCGGCCGCGGGGCAGTCGTTAATGGTGACCTTCCAGCCGCGACGCTGGCAGTACTTCATGTACATCTTAAAGAGCATGAAGGTCCAGTCCTGCGCCTCAAGGCCACCCTGTCCGGGCTTGATGGTCACAATCGCGTCGCCGTGATCGAACTCACCGGTAAACCAGCTCGAAAGCTCGAGCTCGTCGATAGCGCGGGCCAGGCGTTCTGCCGTAGCGGCAGCCTCCTCGCGCAATGCGGCGGCATCGGGGTCGTCGCCCATCTCCTCGGCAAGCTCCAGCGCCGCACGGGCGTCAGATAGCTCGCCGCGCGCGGTATCCACGGCAGCGATATCTTCCTTGGCGCGAGCGATCTCCTCCATGGTGGCGCGAGCGGCGTCGGCGTCATCCCAAAAGCCGGGGGCCACGCTTTTGGCCTCGAGCTCGGTCACACGCGTGCGCTTCTCGTCCAAATGAAGATACGACTCGACCTCGCCGAGCCGGTCCGCAAACGCGTCCAGCTCGGCGGGCGTTACCTCTAAAGCCTCGGCCATTAACGATTCCTGCCGTGGCAGTACTTGAACTTCTTGCCGCTGCCGCAGGGGCAAAGGTCATTGCGGCCAACGTTGACATAAGGGTCATCGCTCTCGGACTTGCGGTAGGTGGTCACCTTGCCGCCGTTGTTGACAGCAGCCGGGCCTCCCTGGACGGCCGTACGAGCCTGCACCTGTGCCTGCTTGCGCAGCACCGAGTTGCCGTTGTCGCCATCGACATCGGCGGGGCCGGAGAAGCGCGCACCCTCGAGCGCGGGGTCCTCCTTGTGCTCCACGGCGTGCGGGGCGGCCTTGATCTCGATACGTAGGACGGTGCGCAGGTAATCCTCGTACATGGTGTCGACGAGCATCTGGAAGGCACCATAAGCCTCGGTCTTGTACTCGACCAGCGGGTCGCGCTGACCAAAGCCGCGCAGTCCGATACCGGTCTTGAGGTAATCCATCTCCTGCAGGTAGTTCATCCAGCGGGTATCGATGACGCGCAGCATGACCTGGGTGTTGAGCTCGCGCATGAGGTCCTCACCCAGGCGCTCGGCCTTCATGTTGTAGCACTTCTCAACATAGGCCAGGACATCGGCAGCAAGGGCCTCGTAATCCTCGTCGGGGAACTTGGGCGTATCGATATGGCCGGTCAACTCCACGACCCACTTGCGAAGGCCCTCGAGATCGCGCTCGCCCTCGTGGCTGTCCTTGGTGCAGAACTCCTGCACGCAGCGGTACACGGTGTCGTGCATGACCTCGGTGATGTGGTCGGTCAGGTCCTTGCCATCCAGAATCTTGTTACGCTCGGCGTAGATGACCTGGCGCTGCTTGTTCATGACGTCATCGTACTCAAGGACGCTCTTACGCATGGAGAAGTTGATGCTCTCGACCTTGTGCTGGGCGCTCTCGACGGCCTTGGAGATGATCTTGTGCTGGATGGGCATGTCGTCGCCCATGTCGGCGGTGACCATCATCTTGGAGACGCGGTCCATCTTGTCGCCGCCGAACAGGCGCATGAGGTCGTCCTCGAGCGACAGGTAGAACTGGGTCTCGCCCGGATCGCCCTGACGACCGGAGCGGCCGCGCAGCTGGTTGTCGATACGACGAGACTCATGGCGCTCGGTGCCGATGACGGTCAGGCCGCCGGCGGCAAGCACGCGCTCGCGCTCGGCCTTGCAGGTCTCCTTGGCCTCGGCGTTAAACTGCTCGAGCTGCTCGGGCGTCACGTCCTCCATGGTCAGGCCCTCGTACTCAAGGCGCTCGCGCACCAGCTCGTCGGGGTTGCCGCCCAGCAGGATGTCGGTACCACGACCGGCCATGTTAGTAGCGATGGTCACGGCGCCGTAGCGTCCGGCCTGGGCAACGATATGAGCCTCGCGCTCGTGGTGCTTAGCGTTGAGGACCTCGTGCGCGATGCCGCGCTTGGTAAGGGCGGCCGACAGCTTCTCGGAGCTTTCGATGGAGACGGTGCCCACCAGGACCGGCTGGCCCTTGGCGTGACGTCGCTCGACGTCGTCGGCAACGGCGTTGTACTTGGCCTGGATGGTGCGGTACACCAGGTCCTCGTGGTCCACGCGCTGCACGGGCTTGTTGGAGGGGATGACCTCGACGGGCAGCTTGTAGATCTCGCGGAACTCGGCATCCTCGGTAAGTGCCGTGCCGGTCATGCCGGAGAGCTTGTCATACAGACGGAAGTAGTTCTGCAGGGTGATGGTGGCCAGGGTCTGGTTCTCCTCGCGTACTAGCACGCCCTCTTTGGCCTCGATGGCCTGGTGCAGGCCCTCAGAATAGCGGCGTCCCTCCATAATGCGGCCGGTGAACTCGTCGACGATCTTGACCTCGCCGTTGGTGACCACGTACTGCTTGTCGCGGTGGAACATGTACTGGGCCTTCAGCGCTTGCTGCAGGTGGTTGACCAACTGGCCGGAGAGATCGGCATAGATGTCATCGATACCCAGGCGGCGCTCGATCTTCTTAAGACCGCGCTCGGTGGCGGCAATGGTGTGCTTGGCCTCGTCCATGACGTAGTCGCCCGTGGGCTCGACGTCCTCGGTGGCGGTGAGCATGTCGTGCGAGACGTCCTCGCCGCGCTCCAGGCCGCGCACGGCACGCGCGAAGTCCTTGTAGGTGCTGGCGGACTTGGTGCCGGCACCCGAGATGATGAGCGGCGTTCTGGCCTCATCGATCAGGATGGAGTCGACCTCGTCGACGATGGCGTAGTTGTGGCCACGCTGTACGCGCTGCTCGGGGCGGGTGACCATGTTGTCGCGCAGGTAGTCGAAACCGAACTCGGAGTTGGTGCCGTAGGTGACGTCTGCCTGGTAGGCCGGACGCTTGAGCTCGAGCGGCATATTGTTCTGGAGCAGACCGACGGTCATTCCCAGGTACTTGTAGATGCGGCCCATCCACTCGGAGTCGCGCTTTGCCAGGTAATCGTTGACGGTAACGACATGCACGCCCTTGCCGGCGATAGCGTTGAGGTAGCCGGCCAGCGTGGAGACCAGGGTCTTACCTTCGCCGGTCTTCATCTCGGCGATATGCCCCTCGTGCAGTGCCATGGCGCCGATGAGCTGCACGTCAAAGTGACGCATGCCCGTGATGCGCTTTGAAGCCTCACGCACAGTGGCAAAAGCCTCGGGAAGCATGTCGTCAAGCGACTCGCCGTTGGCGTAACGCTCGCGGAACTTATCGGTCTGGGCGCGGAGTTCCTCCTCGGTCATCTTCTCAAACTGGGGCTCAAGACCGTTGATCTGGTCGACGATCTTGTAGTAGCGCTTAAGGTCCTTATCGGATCCAAAGGACAGCAGCTTTGACATGAATCCCATGTGATTTTCCTTTTTGGCCATCGCCCACGCCATGCAGCCTTGGGCGAGTTAAACACAGATAAATGTACTTTAGCCAAACAAGGCGCAGCCTATACGGTCGACCTCGACCGCCACGTAATAACTACGACCAACCTGCCAAAAAGGGACAGGTTTATTTTGGCAGGTTTTATCTGGGAAAACGCTGCCACTCTGCAATTTGGCGCAAGCTAACCCGTCCCCTTCGCACCAATCTGGTGCAATGGGGGCAGGCTCGTTTGCACCAATAAAAGAAAAGGGCCGCGTACCCAAATGGATACGCGGCCCTTTAGCCATGAATGCGAGTGTTTGCTCGGCGAGCTATTTACTCAGCAGCCTCGGTGGTCTCGGCCTCGGCAGCGGCCTCCTCGACGGGAGCCTCTGCGGGAGCCTCGGCGGCCTGCTTGGCAGCCTCCTCGGCGAACTTAGCGGCACGCTTAGCCTTCTCGGCAGCCTTAGCCTCAGCGGCGGCCTTGCGAGCGGCCTCGGCCTCAGCAGCCTTGGCGGCCTTGGCAGCCTTGGCCTCCTCAGCCTTCTTGAGCTGGGCGGCAGCGGCGCCACCGAACTTGTCGGCGAAGCGCTGGACGCGTCCACCGGTGTCGACGAACTTCTGCTGGCCGGTGTAGAACGGGTGGCACTCGTTGCAAAGCTCAACCTTCATCTCGGACACGGTAGCGTGCGTCTTGAAGGTGTTGCCGCAGGAGCACGTCACCGTGCACTCGACATACTGGGGATGGATACCCTGCTTCATGGTAGGACTCCTTATTGGTCAGGCGCTGGTTACCGATCAGCGCATAAGGCGTCTTGGTTTCCGACCAAGACAACAAACTCGGCTATGGTACCACGGCGCCGCGTGTCCCACAAAAGGTTCACGGTCTTTTCGGAACGACACGAATCTGACCCATCGAAACACATCTCCACCGTTCCTTCAACTGGGAAAATGCCGTCCCCGGGGCCTGAGAAGGGCCCCGGGGACGTTCGACTGACTGCGGGAACGGCCTTTCCGCTCAATGTGTTCGGCTGAGATCGGAAATCAACCAAACTGAACTAGGTTCAGTTGACATGGTTAAAAACGAGGGGCGACGCTTTTGCGTCACCCCTCGTCCCGGCCGGTTGCTTTAGTTGTACACACGGTAGTTACACTTGAACTGGGTTATGTGTCC
>CATWXC010000012.1:0-74471 GCA_958365315.1 uncultured Collinsella sp. | reverse complement strand
CTCGAGCACCGTGGTACCGTCGGCGGTAATGGCCTTGATGGCAGCCTCGACCTGCACCTCGAGCTTGCCGCGCGCCACCTTGAACTCATTTTGCGTCGTGGCGGCAGCATCGACCCTCTCTTTAGCGCGGGCGACTTCGGTCTTGGCGTCCTCGATGGTCTTCCTAAGCGAAGCCGAGTCCGCCTCCTCAAGCGTTGCCTGATCGCGCAGGCGCGCAGCCCAATCCGACGCGCGCTCCAGCAGGGCCGAGTAACGCTCATGCATGGGGTCGACGCGCAGGCGCAGCAGCTCGAGCGAGCGCGAGGCCTGGCGCGTTCCGCGGATACGGCGGTCGATGCCCTCCAGGCGATGCTCCAGATCGGGCACGCGGCCCTTCAGCGAACGAAGACGCTCGCTCGTCTGGGCCAGGCGAACCTTGGCGTCGGCGAACTTGCCGGCGGCCTCAGAATCATCACGGCGTACACGATCGAGCTCATCATTGGCCTCGGCAATCTGCAGGCCCAAATCGCTTGCCTGCGCACGGGCCTCATCGCGCGAGCGGGTGAGCTCATCCACACGCGGACGAGCGGCGCGGACGGCCTCGGCAGCCTGCTCACGGCGCTTGGAAATGCGCACGCGCTCGACCTCGGCGTTGTTGGCGCTTTGCTCCAGGCGGCCGATCTCGGAGAGCAGCGAGCGGCGCTCGCCCTCAAGACGGGCAATCTCACCGGCGGCGTCGCCCTCGGCGGCACGCGCCTCCTCAACAGCCGCATTGGCCTCGATGACCTGGTCCGACACATGTTCAAACACGGTAGCCAGATCGGGCTCCAGGCCCTCCAGCTCACGAATACGACGCTTGCGCTCCAAGGCGCCCGAAGCCTCGCCAGCGTCGAGCCCCACGCGCACCAGGCCACCGCAGGAAACACGGGCGCCGTCGGGGGTCACATAGGTCACGCCCTCAACGACCGGCGCTGTCAGCGCAGCGGCCAAGTCATCCACCACGTAATAGCCGCCGAGCAATGCCTCGACGACCGGACCGTAACCCGCACGCACGGACAGGCGATCAACCAGACGGGTACCGGCGGCACCCTCAGCGGCCGCAGAGCCACTCACGCCACGCGCTACCAGTAACGCCTCGCCCGAAGCCTTCTTCTGGTCCAAGGCTGCACGGCCGGCACGCTCCAGCGTGGCGGCATCATCGAACAGCAGAGCGTCGATATCGCCGGCGAGCAGCTGCTCGACCAGACCCTCGAGCTCTCGCGGGGCCTCGAGCACATCGCCCAGACGACCCGAGACATCGTCGCCAAGCGCCCCCATCAGACGGCTGACGAGCGGCGAGCTGTCGGCCATACGGGCGTCGAGCTTCTTTTGGCTGGCCAGCTCCGAGCGCACCTCGGACAGCTTGTTACGCGCCTCGCTCTCGCGGGCACGCAGGTCCTTGAGAGCCGCACGGGCGACCTCAGTTGTCTCGCGCGCATCGGTCTGGGCCTGACGAGCCTCCTCAAGGGCGCAGTCGAGCTCCTCAGCACGGTCGCGACGGCTCTCGAGCGAGGCCGTCACCTCCTCGAGCTGCTCGTCGATCTGCTCCAGGCGCGAGGCATACATGTTGTCCTCGACCTCGGCATTGCTCAGAGAATCCTTCACCTTGGCAAGTTCGAGCGCGGCGTTATCAGCCACACGCTGCACATCGCGCTGCTCACGCGTGAGCTGCGAGATTTGGTTGTCGAGCGCCACGCGACGCTCATGGAGCGCGGCAGCGGCAGGACCGGCGTCGTCAACGTCGTCCTGGGCCTGCATGTGTGCGCCGGTCACTTCCTCAAGCTGTGCGCGCGCATCCTCGAGCTCCTCGACCACACGACGGCGCTGATGCTCGGAGCTCGAGATCTGGCCGCGCATGTCGGACAGGCGCGACACCATGTTGTGACCCTTTTCCTCGAGCAGGCGCATGTCGGAGTTAATGCGACCGACCACATCTTGCATGTGGCGGCGCTGCTCGCCCAGATCGCCCACAAACAGGCCCTTTTCCTCGAGCATGACCTGGAGCTTCTCGAGCTCACGCTCCTTTTCGCCCAGGCGATACTGCGCAAGCTCAAGCTCGGCGGCACCCTCCTTGGAGCGGCTCTCTAGATCGTTCCACTGCGACTGCAGCGAACGCAGCTCGTCCACGGCCAGCATCTGCGTAAGCTCGTTCGCGCGCGAGGACAACTCTTTGTACTTGCGCGCGCGATCGACCTGACGCTCCAACGGTCGCAGCTGACGGGCGATTTCTTTGTTGATATCGCGGGCACGGGTCAGGTGCTCGTCCATCGACTTGATCTTTTTGAGCGCCCGCTCCTTGCGGCGCTTGTGCTTGGAGATGCCGGCGGCCTCTTCAATGAGGGCGCGGCGTTCCTCGGGGCGGCTCTGCAAAATGGCATCGAGCTTGCCCTGGCTGATGATGGAATGCGTATCCTTGCCCAGTCCCGAATCGTGCAGGATGTCCTGAATGTCCATCAGGCGGCACGGGCTCGAGTTGATGAGGTACTCGCTCTCGCCCGAGCGGTACATGCGTCGGGTGATGGCAACCTCGTCAAAGTCGACGGGCAGCATATGGTCCGAGTTGTCGAGCACCAGCGTGACCTCGGCCACGCCCACCGGCTTGCGCGCCGACGAGCCCGAGAAGATGACGTCTTCCATGGCCTGGCCGCGCAGCTGCTTAGCGCTCTGCTCGCCCAGGACCCACAGAATCGAGTCGGAAATGTTCGATTTTCCCGAGCCGTTGGGGCCGACGATGACGGTCAGGCCCGGCTCAAACGTCATATGGGCACGGTCGGCAAACGACTTGAACCCTTTGAGCGTGAGGGACTTGAGATACACGGTTCCTCGCTTAAACAGGCTTCTTGTTCAGAATCACGCCGTTGGTGGTATAGCCCATGCGGTCGAGGGCCTCGAGCGCGGCAGCTCCCTCGGCCTCCTTCTTGGAGGAACCGGTGCCGCGGCCCTGGCGGATACCGTCGATGAGCACCACAGCGGTAAAGGTCGGTGCATGCGCCGGACCCTCGGAGCCAACAAGCTTGTACGCCGGGGGCTCGTGGCCGTCGGCCTGCACGCACTCCTGCAAAAACGACTTGGGGTTCGCAGGATGCTCGGCCCGCTCGGAGGCCAAATGGGGCTTCAGCGTGCGGTGGATAAACTCCGCCGCAACGTCCCAGCCGGCATCCAGATACAGGGCGCCTACGAGCGACTCGTAAACGTTCTCGAGCGCCGAATGCAGGCCGCGCGCACCCGTGCCGGTCTCGGAGGCACCAAAGATGATGATGTCGTCGATACCCAGCTCATGGGACACCTCGGACAGCGTGGCGCCCGAGACGAGCGACACCTTCAGGCGCGTGAGCTTACCCTCGTCAAACTCCGGATAGGACTCAAAGAGCGAGCGGGCAACCACGGCACCCAAAATGGAATCGCCCAAAAACTCAAGGCGCTCATAGCTCGCCGAGACGGGCTGACCTTCCACGGCAGAGGGGTGCGTAAGCGCCGCGCGCAGCAGCACCTTGTTATTGAACTCGTGGCCCAGGATTTCCTGGGCGCGCGCGAGTCGTTGAGATAAAGCCAAGACTTAGGCCTCCTTGGCGTTTTCGATCGCGTCGACGGCGTCGGCGACCGAGTTGAGCGACAGCAGCGTCTCGTCGTCGATCTCGAGGTCGAACTCATCCTCGATGGCCGTCACCAGCTGCAGACGCTCGAGCGAGTTGGCATCGAGATCGTCGAAGGTGGTCTCGTCGCTAATCTCGGCAACGTCGACACCCAGCACGTCGGCGGCAACTTCGGCGATCTTATCGAAGATTTCGGAGCGGTCCATAGCGCTTCCTCTCGTATTGCATGAACAACAACATGTCGGCACCGCATGCGCAGTGCCAAGACACGGCTTTGATTCTACCCCACGACACAGGTCGCGAGGCACATAACAGCGCTCTAACTCGCTCTTACAAAACGATGCCGTCCATGGAGTTGGCGACGTTCTCGACAAGCCCGGCGCGCACGGCCTCCGCCGCGGCGAGCGTACCGTTTTTGACGGCCTCGACCGAGGTGGCACCGTGGCCGATCAGGACCACGCCGCGCAGGCCCAGCAGAATGGCGCCGCCCTTGGCATCGCCCGAGAGTTTAGCCTTGATCTCGCGCATCTGCTTTTTGATGAGCAGTGCGGCGATCTTGGTGCCGAGCGAAGCCATAAAGGCACCCTTGAGCTCTTGCAGCAAAAACTTAGCGGCGCCCTCGGTTGCCTTGAGCGCGATGTTGCCCGACATGCCGTCGGCAACGACGACGTCAAAGTTGCCCGAAGTCAGGTCGGTGCCCTCGCAGTTGCCCACAAAGCCAGGGACGGCAGCCTTCATGGCCGGGAAGCACGCCTTGGTAAAGTTGGAGCCCTTCTCGTCCTCGGTACCGTTACCGAGCAGACCGACGCGAGGATGCTCAATGCCCAAGACGACGCGCGCATAGGCGCTACCCATCTGGGCAAAACGCACCATGTCGTCGACCTCGACATCGGGGTTGGCGCCCATGTCGCACAGGACCGTCAGGCCGCCGGCGCGGTTGGGCAGTGCATTGGTGAGGCACGGACGCACCGGCTGTTTCTTACCCTCGGCCTGATACCTAAATGGCGTCACATAGGCGGTAGCGGCAGCGGTCATGGCGCCGGTGGAGCCGGCAGAGAAGAAGGCGTCCGCGTTACCCTTCTTGATAGCACGGCAGGCAAGCACGATCGAGGACTTGCGCTTGGTCATCACGGCTCGAATGGGATCGTCATCCATGGCGATGACATCGGGCGCCTCCAAGGCCTCAACGCGAGCGTGAGCCGCGGCAAAGGGGTTCACGATCTCTGCGGGACCGACGGCCAAGACCTCGATATCGGGATCCGCCGCAAGCGCCGCCTCGATACCGTCGAGGACAACCTGAGGCTTCTCGTCTCCGCCCACAACGTCTACACAAACGCGAACGTTACTCATATACATGCTCCTTATACAAAAATGGCCGACTCATTGAGCCGGCCATTGTGGTTCCAGTTGGAACGGCATCGCATCCAGAGTATACAGTTACTCGGTAACGATAACCTCGCGGTCCTTGTAGAAACCGCAGCTGGGGCACACGTGGTGCGGGAGCTTGACAGCACCGCAGCGGGGGCACGTGGACTGAGCCGCAGCCGAGATCTTCATGTTGGCGGAACGGCGGGTGTGAGTGCGGATACGACCCTGCTTTTGTTTAGGTACGGGCATAGTGACCTTCCTTATGAACTATCCAGTGTGGCGATTACGCGCAAGTAGCGATACTACCACAGTTTTACTCGTCAAGCTTGAGATTCTTCAATGCTGCAAATGGATTTTCCGTGGCAGCGGCCCATTCGGCCTCTGCTTGAGCGGCGCAATCGCATTGCTCGACGTTGAGATTGATGCCGCAAGTGGGGCATAGGCCGCGGCAATCGGGCTTGCACAGGACAACGAACGGCGTGTCCATGACGACCGCGTCGTTGATGGGCTCACCAAGATCGACAATGCGATCCTCGCCCAGCAGCTCGTAGCCGTCTTCGTAGGCCTCGGGATCCTCGGGCTCGTTAAAGAGATAGAATTCCTCAATCTCACCGGCAATATCAAACGAAGCGGGCTCCAGGCAACGGTCGCACTCACCGGTTGCGTGCGCGCGGACCATGCCCGTAAGCAGAACACCGGTGCCGGCATTGGTAAAGACCACGTCGTAGTCAATGCCGTCCTGCAGCTGGTACTCCTTCTCGCCCACCGTATAGGTGGCGACATCGACCTTGCCGGTCAGCGGATACGAATCTCCGGGAAACTCGAGCTGCTCGGAAAGATCGACGGTAACGCTCGGGAACTCAGCCATTACCACTGACCATTCTGCTGGGCGGCACCCTCGTTGAGCTGCTGACGGCAACGGGTGACGGTGCCGGTCAGGCTCTTGAGGTTCTCCTCGAGGTGCGTAAAGACCTGCTCGGCGTAATCCTCGGCGGCATAGCGCGTCTCGCGTTCATACTGCTGGGCACGATCGCGAATGTCGTCGGCCTGCTGCTGCGCTAAGCGGACGATCTCCTGCTCACCGGCAATGGTGAGGGCCTGCTGCTGAGCATCGGCGATGATGGAATCGGCCTGAGCGGCGGCGGAAGCCATAAGCTCCTCGCGCTCCTTGAGGATACGGCGGGACTTCTGCCATTCCTCGGGATAGCTCATGCGGATCTCGTCGAGGATGTTAAAGAAGACGTCGGCGTCGATAACCTTCATCTGGGCGTTCTTGCCGAACGGCGTCTTAGCCTCTTCGATGAGCCCCTCGAGCTCGTCGACAAGACTCACGATCCTGTCGCCAGGAAAATTCTCGCCCGGCATCCGGTCTCCTTTCATAGGTAACATATCATCGTGTTAGTTTACCACATGCCACCAGGCATTAAAAAACGTCACGAAAAGCGATGTTTGAGCGCCTTGACCACATTAGACGGAACAAAATTAGAGACGTCGCTACCGAGCGAGGCAATCTGGCGAACCACCGAGCTCGAGATATAGCCGTACTGCGGCGCACTCATGACAAAGATGGACTCCAGCTCGCTATCCAGGCGGTAGTTGAGGTCGGCCTGCTGCAGCTCGTACTCAAAGTCGGTCATGGCACGCAGACCCTTGACCACGGCTCCCGCTCTCTGTTCGCGGGCAAAATCGACCAAGAGGCCGGTGAAGGGCAGCACCTCGACGCCGTCAATATCACCGAGCGCCTCACGGGCCAACGCCACGCGCTCATCGAGCATAAACGTGGTGCCGACGCCGTTTTTGCCCTGCGATTCGGCCACGGCGACGATCACGCTGGGAAAGATGCGGCGGGCACGGCGAATCACGTCGATATGGCCAAACGTGATGGGATCGAAGGTGCCCGGAACGATTACGCGGTTAATGGTGTCACTCATGGGCATCCTCCGTGGGTGCGTCGCTATCGTTGCCATCATCCTCGCCGTTGCCAACCCAACGAAGCAGGTCAACCGAGGTTATGCCGTAGCGCTTCTCGCGCACGGTCTCAAAACCGGTCGGGTGAGCGCCCGCGTCGGCGGCAGCGTGCTCAAAGAGCGCGTAGGCGCCCTGCGCCAGCAAGCCTTGCTGAGCTAGGTTCTGTAGCAGCTCCTCGACCGGCTCGGCGCCAAAAGCATAAGGCGGGTCGAGCAGGACCAGGTCAAAGGGACCGGCCGGCACGCGGCCGCGCGAAGCGCTTGCCAGCACGTCGCCGCCCACCACGCGCCAGCGCGCACGGTCGCGGCAGAGCGACTCGATATTCTTGGTAATCAGACGAGCAGCGTTGCGATCGATCTCGAACGTGGTGAGCGAGCGGGCACCGCGCGAGAGCATCTCTAGCCCTAAGGCGCCGGAGCCGCCAAAGGCGTCCAGCACGCGGACCTCGTCCAGATCGAAGTCGAATGCCGACATGACCATAGATGCGCACGCCTCGCGCACGCGATCGGTCGTGGGGCGGGTGACATCGCGACCACGGGGCTCCTCGATCTTACGACCGCGCCATTCGCCGCCGATGATTCTCATCCTCCGCTGACCTCCTTAAAGATGTGTCGATACCGCATGGCGACCGCATCGCGTAGAGGGCGCGTCGCCACGGAGTCAAGGTTGCAAGCATACCGCAAGAGCTCGACCGCGTCCAAATGGGCCCACTCGATCAATTCCTCGTCGGCATCGAGGTCAACAAAGCGCAAGGTCACGCCGCCATGCTGGCGGTAACCCAGGATTTCGCCCTCGTGGCGCAGACGCAGGTCCATCTGGGCGAGCGTAAAGCCGTCCGAGGTCTTCTCGAGCGACTGGAGGCGGTCTTGTGCCGCCGACGCGCCGCCGTTGCCCTTGGAGTGCGTCATGACCAGGCACGTACCCGACACGCTGCCGCGACCTACGCGCCCGCGCAGCTGATGCAAGGCCGCCAAACCAAAGCGCTCGCCATTCTCGATGACCATGACGGTGGCGTTGGGCACGTCAACGCCCACCTCGACCACCGTGGTCGAGACGAGCACATCGATCTCGCCACGCTTAAAGGCATCGATGACCCGGTCCTTCTCCCCCGCCGGCATGCGGCCGTGAAGACGCTCGATGGAAAGCCCCGGTAATGCCAGACGAAGGCGTTCGAGCTCGGTCGCTGTGTCATGCAACGGCACGGGCACGGTCACGCGGCCTTCGTCGTCGCGAGCGATGCCGGGTACGTCTTCGAGCTCATCGGCCGAATCGCTCGGCTCCACGAGCGGACAGATCACATAGGCTTGCTGCCCCTTTTCGTGCGCCTCGCGAATGGCGCCATAGGCCAGGTCGCGACTCGAATCGGTGAGGACGCGCGTCGTCACGCCGGCACCCGGAACGGGACGATGGCGGATGACGCTCGTATCCAAGTCGCCGTACACCGAAAGCGCCAGCGTGCGCGGGATCGGCGTGGCAGTCATGACCAGCAAGTCGGCACCCGGGCCTTTTGCGCGCAGGGCGTTACGCTGGCCCACGCCAAAGCGGTGCTGCTCGTCGATCACCACAAGCGACAAATGCCTGAACGTGACGTTCTCCGAAAGCACCGCATGGGTGCCAAAGAGCACGTCGAGCTCGCCAGACTGGAGCCGAGCATGAATCTGTTCACGCTCGGCCGCCGGCGTGGCGCCCGTCAGGAGCGCCCAGGTCATGCCAGCCTGCGAGAGCAAGGGGCCGGTCTTATCGGCATATTGACGCGCCAGCACGCCCGTGGGCGCCATGACGCAGGCCTGAGTGCCGCTATCGGCCGCAACCGCCAACGCGCAGGCGGCAACGGCGGTCTTACCGGTACCGACGTCACCCAGCAGCAGACGGTTCATCACACGACCGCCATCGCACATGTCATGCAGGATGTCTTGAAATGCAGCTTCCTGCTCATCGCTCAGCGAAAACGGCAGGGCCTGTTTAAGCGCACCAAAATGCTCGCCCGCGGCATGCGCATAAGGCACTACGTCGACCATACCGCCATCGTTGCGCAGACGCAGCGCGAGCTGCAAGCAGAGACACTCCTCGTAGGCAAGACGCCGGCGTGCGATGTCGCGCTCGGCCATGCTCGAGGGAAAGTGGATCGAGCGCAGCGCACGGGCATTGCTCATGAGCTTCCGCTTTGCGCGCAGCGGCGCGGGAATGGAATCAAACGGATTGGCGGCCACTTCGAGCGCACCGCTCACAATGCGGCGCATCCATGCCTGGCTCACGCCGTCACTCACGTAGTGGACCGGCAAAATGGTACCCGCGGTGCGCCCGTCCTCGAGCTTTTCAAAGTGGGGCGAGGCCATCTGCTTAAAACCGTAGGCAAACTCGACCTTGCCCATCACGGCCAGGCGGTCGCCCTGCTTAAGCTGTTGGGCAATCCAAGGCTGACGGAAAAAGGCAACCTGCAGCACGCCCGTCTCGTCCACGAGCGAGACCTCAGTCACCTGCATACGCGGACGGGGCTGCTTTTGGACAACACGATCGACGGTGGCGATGATGGTGCACACGGTACCGATGGGCGCCATCTCGATGGACCACGAGCGAGTGAAGTCCAGGTAGCGATGAGGAATATGGAGAAGGAGGTCCCCCACCGTCCGAATTCCCAGACGGCGAAGGGCCTCCTCACGTTTACCCGAAACAAATTTGAGTCGCGCGATATCCTCGTCGAGCGCATTGCTCTGGGCAAAGCGCTCCGAGACGCGCGGCACGGAGCACAGCTCGGACATGGGCAGAGCCTACTCGATCGAGAAGATCACGGGATAGAGCGGCTGCTCGCCACGATGGGCGTCGATCTCCAGATCGGGCTGAGCCTCCTCGATAGCGTCGACGATCTCCTGGAAGGCCTCGTCGGACAGCTCCTCGCCGGCCAGAATCGTCAACGCGTCGCCCTCCTCTTCCTCCTGCATGCGGTTGATGCAGTCGAGCGTGACCTGCTTCACATCGGAGCCGACCACGTCGATGGAGCCGGCGATGATGCCCATGACGTCACCGGAGTGAATCGGCGAGCCGTCGGAGGCGCTGGAGTCGCGCACGGCACGGGTGACCTCGCCATCGCGGACCTCGCTGATGGCATCGACCATAGCGGCAACGGCGTCCTCGAGCTCGGAATCGGGCAGGACCGCGAACAGCGCGGAGAAGGCCTGCGGGACGGTCTTGGTGGGAACGACGGCAACCTTCTTGTCGGTGCAGGCGGAGGCAGCGGCCTCGGCAGCCATGCGGATGTTGCCGTTGTTGGGCAGGATGATGACCGAGGTCGCGTTGACCTGGTCGACGGCGCCCAGCAGGTCGGCGGTCGAGGGGTTCATGGTCTGGCCACCGGACACGATCACATCGACGCCGAGGGACTTGAGGATGTCAGCCTCACCAGAGCCAGCCGCAACGGCGACAAAGCCCAAGGCCTTCGCAGGCTCGGCGGCCTTTTCCTGATGCTCATGAATCTTAGCGGTGCGGTCGTGGGCCTCCATCTCCATGTTGTGGATAAAGACCTCATAGATCTGACCGAGCTGAAGCATGTGCTCGAGCACCAGGTTGGGGGTGTTGGAGTGCACGTGGATTTTGTAGTCGGGATAGGCACCAACGAGCAGCTCACAGTCGCCCATAGAGCCCAGGAACTTCAGGCACTCATCCTCGTCAAAGGGAGCATCGGCCTTAAAGAGGAACTCGTTGCAGTAACGGAACTCCGAGCCCTCCCAGTCGTCGTTGGCCTCGATCTCAACACGGCCAAGAGCGGCATCGCGAGCAGAGCCGGCGGAATCGAACGTAGCGGAGAAATCCTCGACCACGGTGCTGCGGCCAAGAGCGGCGGCAACAAAGTTCTCCAAGAAGATGGCAAAGCCAAAGGCGCCGGAGTCGACAACGCCGTTCTCCTTGAGGACGGGCAGCAGGTCGGGCGTGCGAGCGACGGACTGGTAGGCCTCGACAACGATAGCGTCGAGCGCATCCTCGGCAGAGAACTTCTTCTTCTCGCACTCGTCTGCCTTGGTCGAAACATCACGCAGGACCGTGAGAATCGTACCCTCGATGGGCTTACGAACAGCCTGGAAGGCAACCTTGACGGCACGACGGAAGGCGAAGGCGATATTGGCGGACGTAATGGGCTCATCAGCGGAGACAAGGCCCTCGGCCACACCGCGCAGGATCTGCGAGGTGATGACGCCGGAGTTACCGCGGGCGCCCATGAGGGAGCCGTGGGTGATGGCGCCGGCAATGGCCTCCATGTCGGCATCGGCGGGAAGGGCGGAAAGCTCCTTGGTCACCGAGGCGAGCGTGAGCGACATGTTGGTGCCGGTGTCACCGTCGGGTACGGGGAAGACGTTGAGCTTGTTGATCTCCTCGGCCTTTTCGGAAACAGCAGCCGCAGCGATCGGAAAACAGGTGCGAATGGTCTTTGCAATCATAAGTGATGAAATCTCCGTATTCGGATGCTAGTTCAGACGGCTCTTGAGCGCGTCGATGTGAATGCCGATCTTAAGGCTGGCGGGATCGATTTGGGCGATCTCCTGCAGGGTGAAGGCGACGGAGCTCGAAAGATTGTGGCAGACGGACTTCATGTTGACGCCGTTCTCGAGCACGACGTGAAGGTCGACCGTGAGGCCGTTCTCGTCGGCGGAAACAAGCACGCCCTTGCGGAGGCGCTGGCCAGCAAGCAGGCGCACGCTCTCGGCGCCCTGCAGCTGTTCGGCCATACCGACGACGCCGTAGCACGTCATCGCGGCATAACCGGCAATATCGGCAATAACGTCGTTCGAGACGCTCAGGCTGCCGTTAATGGTCTCAGACACAAGAATCTCCTTTTCTGGTGCTCGCAGCACCATGTCGTGGGAGCAATCATTCCAACATTTTACAACGACCGCGCCATGTTAAGGCCACGGGGTTCGCGATTACATCCTCGACACGAAATGTTGATACGGTAACGTTCGCCACCGGCGATCGCGGCATGAAAAAACCCGCCGCATAAGCGACGGGTTTTACAACCTGGCTCCCCGGGTAGGACTCGAACCTACAACAGCGCGGTTAACAGCCGCGTGCTCTACCATTGAGCTACCGAGGAATTTAAAAGCCCAGCGAAATGGGCTGAGAAATTCTGGCTCCCCGGGTAGGACTCGAACCTACAACAGCGCGGTTAACAGCCGCGTGCTCTACCATTGAGCTACCGAGGAATAGGTGCGTGCTCTCAAGCAACGAAGTTTATTATACGGACGATTGAGCCGAGGGCAAGAACTTTTTTAAGAATTTTTCTCCGCCTAGTCGTTGGGGACGTTCTTGAACGACCAGTCATTCAAGAACGTCCCCAATGACTAGTCGTTTAAGAACGTCCCCAACGACTACATGAAAGCGCCCTCAAGCGGATGTGCTTGAGGGCGCCTCTTGCTTGACTAGCTTTCGATGTAGTCCTTCAGCTTGCTGCTGCGGCTCGGGTGGCGGAGCTTGGCCAGGGTCTTGGACTCGATCTGGCGGATACGCTCGCGCGTGACGCCAAACTCGCGACCGACTTCCTCGAGCGTACGGGGATGTCCGTCGACGAGACCAAAGCGCAGCTCGATAACCTTGCGCTCGCGATCGGCAAGCGAATCGAGCACCTGGGTGAGCTGCTCCTGCAGCATGGAGAAGCTGGCGGCATCGGGCGGAACGATAGCCTGGGAGTCCTCGATGAAGTCGCCCAGCTGGGAATCCTCTTCCTCGCCGATCGGGGTCTCGAGCGACACGGGCTCCTGCGAAATCTTCTGGATCTCGCGGACACGGTCGGCGCTCATGTCCATCTCGGCACCGATCTCCTCGGGGGTCGGGTCGCGACCCAGATCCTGGAGGAGCTGGCGTTGCACGCGGACGAGCTTGTTGATGGTCTCGACCATGTGCACGGGAATACGGATGGTACGGGCCTGGTCGGCAATAGCGCGCGTAATGGCCTGACGGATCCACCACGTGGCGTACGTGGAGAACTTAAAGCCCTTCTGGTAGTCGAACTTCTCGACGGCGCGGATCAGACCGAGGTTGCCTTCCTGAATCAGATCCAGGAACAGCATGCCACGGCCGACATAGCGCTTGGCGATGGAGACGACCAGGCGCAGGTTTGCGCTGATGAGCGCCTGCTTGGCCTCAAGACCAACATTCTCAATACGCGTAAGTCGACGCATCTCGGAGCGTGTGAGTTCAATCTCGCCTGCATCGGCAGCCTCGAGCTTCTCGGTAGCCTCGAGACCGGCCTCGATCTTCATGGCCAGATCGACCTCTTCAGATGCGGTCAGCAGGTCGACCTTACCGATCTCCTTGAGGTACATACGAACCGGGTCGCCGGTCAGCATCACCGTGGAGGCATCGATGCCGCGCACGCGCGAACGCGAACGAGACGTGCGCACGGTGCGCTTCTTCTTGCTCTTGGAAGAGCCCATCTCGGCATCGGCCTGGCGGGCCATCTTAAGCTCGTGATCGTCAAGCGAGCCGGAATCGTGCTCGTCATCGTCGAAATCGTCGGTATCGTTATCGTCATCGTCGACGTCTATCGGGGCGTCGTCGTTTCCGCTCGCGGAGATAATCTGGATGCCGCTGTTGCGCAGCGCGGAATACACCGCGTTGAGCTGCTCATCAGTAACATCGATATCCTTCAGGGCGACCTGAATCTCGTCCTCGGTTACCGAAGTCCTCTTTGAGCCGTTGCCCATGAGCTTTGCAACGTAGGATTCCAGCCCAGTACCCGTGCTCTCAGTCTTTTTTGGCACAGATTCTCCCTTCGTAGTCCACAGGACTCAATACTTTAGCACACACGTAGACCTCTATACCCAAAATAAAGACAGGATATAGGCGAGAATACGCTGGTTGACCACAACATCTAGGCCTGATCGGCACCTGCGGTCTCCAAACCGATCAAACGGAACGGGTCGGCCACGCCACCGATCGACTTTTGGAGCTCGCGCTGGCGCTGCGAATCTTGCATCGCCTGCATCGTCAGCACGCGACGGGCCTCATCGTCGAGTGAACGGTCCTGGCGCAACTTGGCCTGCGCGGCTCGCATGCGACGTTTGATGGTGTAGAGCTCGAGCGTATCGAGCATAAAGACGATGTTCGTCTCGGTCGGGTGCTTGCTCGTCGCCGAGATGCGCCCGGCGCTGACAAGCGACGCCGCCTCGGGACACACCGCCCGCGCCGCATCCATGCATGCCGCAGGATCGGTTCCCGGCGGCGTTGCCAGCACGGCCCACGCAATGGACTCGTGACGCGGGTCGACCCACTCGATAGAACAAATGCGATCGGCATACGTGCGGAACAGATCGGGGTAGCTCGTGAGCATCGTCAGCAGCTCGCGCTCCCCCGCCAGGGATTTCCGCTCCAGATCGGTCAAAACAATCGGCATCGACGGAGCTGCCGCCGCGCTTGAACTATCAGCAACGGACGCAGCGCTTTCCACCCCCGCCGGCACATCGATTGGCGGCAGATCCTCGTCGACCTCAACCGGGGCGGCCCCATAGGCATCAAGCGGCACGTAGTCGTACGGGTCCTCCTCGACCGGTGCGGACACCGGCGGCGTCGCACCCGCGGCCCAAGCACCGCGACCGGCACTGCGCGCACCAGGCGCACCGCCGCCCGAGCTTCGTCCCTGCGAACCGCCCGCGCGCTCAGCTTGCGCGCGTTGACGCTCGTAGTTCTGCTCACGCCGGCGCTCGGCATCCTCACGCTTGGCGACATCGCGAAACACGCGGCCCGAACTCGCGCGCACGGTCTCCAGGTCCAAACCCAACAGGTCGGCAATCTGGATAAAGTACGTGTCGATCATATAGCTGTCACGTAGCGGATAGATGAGCGTCAGCGCGTCCTCGAGCGCCTTGGCGCGACCGCCCGGTGTGGTAATGTCGCTCGACTCCTGCAGCGAGCGGTACACAAAGTCCATGAGGGGCTCGGCCGCGTCAATGCGCGCCTGAAGCTCCTGGCCGCCATGCGCCGTGATGAACTCCATGGGGTCGTTGCCGTCGGGCAGCACCACGCAGCGCAGGTCCATCGAATCCTGCTCGATAAACTGAATCGCGCGGCGAGCGGCCTTTTGACCGGCGGCGTCGCCATCGAACATATATACAATGCGCTTGGCAAAACGGGTGAGCGTCTTTACGTGATGTTCCGTCAGCGCCGTGCCCAGCGTGGCGACGACGTTTTTGATCCCCGCCTCCCAGCAGGCGATGCAGTCGGTATACCCCTCCACCACGATGGCGGTATCCTGCGCAACGATAAACTCCTTGGCCCAGTTAAAGCCGTAGAGGTTTCGCTTTTTATGAAACACGCTCGTCTCGGCGGTGTTGAGGTACTTAGGCTGACCATCGCCCATGATGCGCCCGCCAAAGGCGATATTGTGACCCTGCTCATCAAAGATGGGAAACATCACACGGTCGTAAAAACGGTCGGCAAGCTGTCCGCGCCCACGGCTCACGGCCACGTTGGCGTCAATCATCTCCTGCGGGGTAAAGCCCGCTTGAGACAGGTGCGAAACCAGCGCGTTGCGACCAGGCGCAAAACCCAGGCAGTAGCGTCGGCAGACATCGCCACCCATACCGCGGCTGGCAAAGTACTCGCGCGGACGGCTGTCCTTACCGCGCATAAGCATGGTGTGGTAGAACTGAGCCGTCTCGGCGCACAGGTCATAGATGCGAGCGCGCTTGGTGCCGCGATCGCGCTGCGCACCGGTATCGTGCAGTTCAATGCCCGCACGATCAGCCAAATAGCGGATCGACTCGGGAAAACTCAGGTTCTCGCGCTTCATGATATAGGTAAAGACGTCGCCGCCCTCGCCGCAGCCAAAGCAGTGCCACACCTGCGTAGCAGGGATAATGTGAAACGACGGGGTCTTTTCGCCATGGAACGGGCAGCAGCCCCAAAACTCATGGCCGCGGGGCTTGAGCTCAACCGTTTCCTGCACGATGGCAACCAAGTCCGACGCCGCGCGTACTTGATCTTTTTCCTCATCGCTAATCACGGATGCTCACCCCCTGCTCACCCAAGTTATGACGAATATCATCGATATTACCCTCGACGGTCGCGATCAACTCGTCCAGAGAATCGAACACGCGAGACGGACGCAGCCAGCGCGTAAACGCCAGCGACACGGAAGCGCCATACAGGTCGCCCGCATAGCCGATCAAGTTGGCCTCGAGATGCGCCGAGGCGGCATCGTCGGCATAGGTCGGCGGCAGGCCGACGTTAACGGCAGCAGGCCATACGGTATCGTCGACCAGCACCAGACCCTCATAGACGCCATCGGCAGGCACTTGGATGCCGTCGGGCACCTGGATGTTTGCCGTGGGAAAGCCCATGTCGGAGCCCTCGTGACGGCCAGCCGCCACAACGCCGCGCAGCATATAGGGACGGCCGAGAAGCTCGGCAGCCAGCTCCACATGACCCTGACCCAGCTCATGGCGGACGCGCGTGGCGCAGACGGTCTGCCCGTTAACGCAGAGCAGGTCGTGACCGTAAACGTCAACCCCACGCTCAGTGCCCCAGGCGCGCATCTCGGCAACGCCCGAAGCGCCGCCGCAGCCGAGCCTAAAGTCGCTGCCTACACGAATGGAGCGAATATCGACAACGCGCGACAACAGCGCCAGAAACCCGACATGGTCGAGTGCCGCCACGGCGGGCGTAAAGGGAACGGCCACCACCGCATCGACCCCGGTTTGAGCCAGGGCATGCAGGCGGTCGGCCGTCGTCATCAATTTTTGGGCGGGCGACGGACTCACCACGACGTCCGGATCAGGATCGAAGGTGACCACGACCGCTTTGCTGCCGTGATCATGTGCATCGCGAATAACCGCTTCGATCAGCTCTTGGTGCCCACGATGCACGCCATCAAACACGCCAATAGCGATCGACGCGGCACCCAAGAACTCGCACCCATCAAAAGCATCGGCAGAAACGATACGGGCCTCATCCAACTCACCCGCGAAAAAGATACGCGCGAGCTCGTGGGGTGCCAGCATCATCGAACACCGCCGATCGCCTGCGGAAAAACGTGCTCCATCACAAAGCGGCCGCCTTCGATTCGGGCAAGCGCCTTCAATCCCCCATCGAGCACGAGCGCGAACGGTGCCTTCGACGTATTGAAGTCCGCAAGCGCGCGTTCAACGGGAATGCGGCGACCACAAAGCAGGTCGTCTGCAAGATTACCCGGCAAATCGACACGCGTGGCACCTAGGGCGGCGATGGGATCCAGAGCGAAACCGGCCGCAGACTCGGCAGAGAGCTCCTCGACCGCATGGCAGGCGCCAATGGAAACCACGCCAGAGGCCGTACGGCGCAGCGCGGAAATATGCGCAGCACTATCGCAGGCGCGACCAAGATCGCGAGCGAGCGCACGAATGTAGGTGCCCTTGCTTACCGAAAACGCAACGGTCCAGACGCACGTATCACCCTCGCCGCCCACGGCGATCAGGTCGGCGGCATAGACCTCGACGGGCCGCGGAGGCAAGTCTATCGCATTGCCCTCGCGAGCACTCTTATAGGCGCGAACGCCATTGACCGAGATGGCAGAAAACGCCGGCGGCACCTGCATCTGCGGGCCAAGCATAGCGGCGAGCTGCTCACGGGCGTAAGCGAGATCGCGCAGCTCGGGGGCAACGGGCACCGTGCGGACGGCCTCGCCCTCCGCGTCATCGGTATTGGTCTCGACGCCAAACGAAATGTCGGCGACATAACTTTTGGTATCGAGGGTTAGCATGCCCAGCAGACGGGTCGCCTGGCCCACGCCCACCACCATGACACCCGAGGCCATGGGGTCGAGCGTACCGGCATGGCCGACGCGTCGCTCATGGAGGGCGTGTCGGCACTGCGATACCACGTCGTGGGACGTACAGCCCACCGGCTTATCGACGGCGAGCAGCATATTCAATTGAGAAGGCGTACGACGAGCCATGTACCATCCAAAATGTTAGAGCTCGACGGTCACCGAAGCGGGATCCTCCCCTACCAGCTCGGCCAGCATGGGAAGTGCCACGGCGAGCGTCTCGCGAATCGTTCCGTTGTTGGAAAAGCCGGCGGCGGCATGATGCCCGCCACCGCCAAAGTTGGCAGCGATCTCGGACACATCGAGGTCACCTTTGGAGCGCAGGTTGCCGCGCACCTTGGTATCGCCGTCGATGCCCTTAAGGAACAGACAGACCTCAACGCCCATCACCGAACGCACCACATCGACCAGGCCATCGCACTCGTCCGAAGTGACGCCGCAGGCCTCGAGGTCGCTCTGGTATGCATAACTATATGCCACGTGACCGTGCGCCACAGTCTTGATGCGGCCCATAACGATGGACTTGAGATGCAAGAACTCCACGCGCATGCTCTGGTAGACCTCGAGCGCGACGCGCGCCGGATCGGCACCGTGCGCGACCAGGCGCGAGGCAGCATGGAACGCGGCGGCATCGGCGTTTTGGTACTGAAAACGACCGGTATCGGTCACCAAGCCGCACAGCAGGCAGGTCGCGACACCATTGCGAGCCACAATGCCGCAATTGTCCAAAAAGCGGTCGATGATCATGGCGCAGGCCGCGGCGCCGACGCACCTCAGGCTCAGCTCGGCAAATTCCTCGCGCGCCGGATGGTGATCGAAGCACACCACATGCGACGAGCGGCGGAGTACCTCGGCTGAGTTGTTCAGACGCTCGACGACCGGCACGTCCACCGAGATGAACAGGTCCGGATTGCCGGTATACGCAGATGCCGGCACCAGACGGTCGGCGCCCTCCATAAAGCGGTAAATGCGCGGAACCGGGTCATCGTCTGCCAGCAGCAGGGCAATGTCTTTGTTGGGGAAAAACTTCATAAGCGATAAGCCCAGACCCAGCACGGAGCCCAGGGCGTCACCATCGGGAGACGTATGTCCCGAAATCGCAATGGAGGACGCACCCTCGATGAGCTCGAGGATGCGTCGCTGAATATCTGCAGACTCGCACGATGCGAGGTCGGCGGAATTACTCATCTAAAGCTGCCTCCTGGGCGGCATCCGCAATTGGATAGCCGTCCTCGTCCTTTTCGATCGCAAGCGTGGCGGGAACGTTTTCCAGCGCGCGCGTGATGCGCTCGGCCTCATCGGTCGAGCGATCGATGCGAAAATCGAGCTCGGGCGTGACGCGCCAATCGAGCGAGCGGGCCAACAGGCTACGGATGCGGCCCTTGGCACTGGCGAGCGCCTCCATGACCTCGTCGTAGCGGCTCGCGTCGCACGACACGTACACGCGCGCGAACGAACGGTCCACCGCGACCTCGACCGCGGTCAGGGTGACCAGGTCGAGACGCGGATCGGAAACCTCAAAGAGCAGGATATAACCGAGCTTCTCGCGAAGCTGCTCGCCCAGACGGCGGGTTGCCTGCGTTTGCTTCATAGCGCTACCCCCTACTCGGTACGGGCAACCTGGTCGATACGGTAGCCCTCGATGGTGTCGCCAGGCTTGATGTCCTGGAAGTTCTCCAGGCCAATACCGCCCTCGGAGCCGCTCTTGAGGCTCTTGGCCTCGTCCTTGTAGTGGCGCATCGAGGCGATTTTACCGTTGAAGACCACGATGCCGTCACGCACCAGGCGCACGGAATCGGTCGCGGCGATCTCGCCCTCTTCGACGCGGACACCGGCGGCGATACCGACCTTGGGCACCTTGAAGGTGTCCAGAACGGTTGCGGAACCCGTGGAGACCTCGACCTCGGTGGGCTTGAGCATACCGATGCGGGCAGCGTCGAGGTCCTCGAGGCACTTGTAGATGACGTCGTAGCAACGGATCTCGACGCCCTCGCGCTCGGCGGCGGAGCGGGCCTTGCCGTCGGGACGGACGCCAAAGCCGATGATGATGGCATTGGAGGCGTCGGCCAGGACGACGTCGGTCTCGTTGATGGCACCAACGGCGGAGTGGATCGTGTTGATGCGCACCTCGGACTGATCCATCTTGTCGAGGGAGTCCTGAAGGGCCTCGATGGAGCCCTGGACGTCGGCCTTGATGATCAGGTTGAGCTCCTTGACCTCGGCGTCGGCGATGGTCTCGAAGAGGTTCTCGAGCGTCACGTGCTTCACGCGGCTCTGCTCCTCGATACGGGCCTTGAGCGAACGCTCGTCGGCCAGCGCACGTGCCTCGCGCTCGTCCTCGAACACGCGGAACTCATCGCCGGCGTTGGGGACGGACTGCAGGCCCAGGATCTCGACGGCGTCAGAGGGACCGGCCTCGGTGACGGCGTTGCCCTTGGGGTCGAGCATGGCACGGACGCGGCCATAGGTGAGGCCGGCGACCAGCGTGTCGCCCACGCGCAGGGTGCCGCGGGTCACGAGCACGGTGGCAACCGAGCCGCGGCCCTTGTCGAGCTTAGCCTCGAGGACGTTGCCCGAAGCGAACGTATCGGGGTTGGCCTTGAGCTCGAGAACGTCGGCCTGGAGCAGGACGGTCTCGAGCAGGTCGTCGATACCGATCTTCTGCTTGGCCGAGATGTTGACGAACATGTTCTGTCCGCCCCACTCCTCGGGGATGATGCCGTACTCGGTGAGCTCCTGGCGCACGCGGTCGGGGTTGGCGCCCGGCTTATCGATCTTGTTGACAGCGACGACGATGGGAACGCCGGCGGCCTTGGCGTGGTTGATCGACTCGATGGTCTGGGGCATGACGCCGTCGTCGGCAGCCACGATCAGGATGACGATATCGGTCACCTTGGCGCCGCGGGCACGCATGGCCGTAAAGGTCGCGTGACCAGGGGTATCGATGAAGGTGATCTTGCGGTCGTTGATCATGACCTGCGAAGCGCCGATGGCCTGCGTAATGCCGCCCGCCTCGCCGGCAGCGACGCCGGTGTGACGGATGGCGTCGAGCAGCGAAGTCTTGCCGTGGTCGACGTGGCCCATGACGGTGACGACCGGGGCGCGCGGCTTAAGGTCGGCGGGATCGTCGTAGAACGAGAAGGTGTTCTCCTCCTCGGGGGTGATGATCTTGATCTGGCGGCCCAGGTCGTCGGCAACGAGCTCGACGAGGTCATCGGACATGGACTGCGTCATGGTAAGCGGCGTGCCCAGCAGGAACAGGCGCTTGATGATGTCGTTAGCCGGAACGTCGAGCGCCTCGGCGAGCTCCTGGACGGTAACGCCCTGGGAGACCTTGATGGCGTCGAGGTCCTCGGGGTTCACGCCCTGGGCCAGCGCCTCCTCAATCTTGCGCTCTTCCTGAGCCTTTGCGGCCTCGCGCTCGCGCTTTTCCTTGCGCTTTTTGCGGCGACCAGTGGACTCGCGAGAGGCCTCCTCGACGGCGGCACGAGCCTCCTCGAGCACCTTCTCGCGGCTGTACTCCTCGGCCTCGCGGGCCATGCGGCTGTAGTGGTCCTCTTCGTTGTTGTGACCGCCCTTGCGCTTCTTGCCCTTGCCCTGCTTATCGGGGTTGGGGAAGTCCATACCGGCAGCGACGTTGTTGCTGGCATTAGTGCGATGGCTGTGGGGACGGCTCTCGGAGGCGTTGCGCTCGGAGTTGTTGTCGGAGGCGTTGCGATCGTTACGACGGCCACCGCGGCGGTCGTTGTTGCCGCCACGACGGTTGCCGCGCTCGGCGGCGCGCTCGGCCTTGGCCTTCTCCTCGGCGTCCTTCTTCTCCTTGAGCACGGTCTCCTGTGCGGCGATCTGGTCGAGCAGCGAACGGAAGCGCGAACCGGAGTCGGAAGCGGGAACGGCGCGGCGCTGGGCCTCGCGGGCAGCCTCCTCCTTCTCGCGGGCAAGACGCTCCTGCTCGGCCTTCTTCTTGGCCTCGGCCTCAGCGCGGGCGGCCTCCTCGGCAGCCTGGGCGGCGGCGAACTGGCGGCGCTCCTCCTCGCGTGCCTTCTCGGCGGCGATGCGCTCGCGCTCGGCCTCGGCAGCGCGTGCTGCCTCCTCGGCGGCGGCTGCCTGCTCCTCGGCCTGCTTGGCGGCCTCGACTTCCTTCGCGCGGGCCTCGATCACCGAGGCGAGCTGCTTGCGGACCATGGCGACATAGGCGTCCTCCAGGGCGGAGGAAGCGGACTTAGCGGGAATCTTCATTTCGGCGAGATGACCCATCAGTTCCTTGGAGGTCATGCCGAACTCTTTGGCCAGGGTGGACACACGGACTTTTGCCATATGACTTCACCTACCCTTTCTGGCACCTTGGGTGCCTAGAGACTGAACGAGCGTGGGGTATGCGCTGGGACCCGCCCGGCGCGACCGCGCGCTAGATCAGGTCCTCCGCATCATCGAAGGCGTCGGTGTCGTGGACACCGCAGAAACGGGAGCCGGGACGGGCCTGGTTGCGGCACTGGACGCCGTCTTCGGACACGTACTCGCAGCGACGGACGTCCTCGTCCTCCTCGTCACCGATCAGGTCGGCGGCGGGCTCCTCGTGAACGGGAACGTTCTTGAGGATGTCGGCAGCAAGGGTCTCGGACTTGATATCGATGTGCCAGCCAGTCAGGCGCGCGGCGAGGCGGGCGTTCTGGCCCTCCTTGCCAATGGCCAGCGACAGCTGGTCGTCGGGCACGATAACGCCGGCGTAGGCCTTCTCCTCGTCAATGAGGACGCGGGTGACCTTGGCGGGCGACAGGGCGTTGGCGACATAGACGGCCGGATCGGCATCCCACAGGATGACGTCGACGCGCTCGCCACGCAGCTCGCCCACGACGGCGCGCACACGGCTGCCCTTGGGGCCGACGCAGGCGCCCACGGGATCCAGGCGGTCATCGAGCGAGTGGACGGCGACCTTGGAGCGCTGGCCGGGCTCGCGGGCAATCGACTTGATCTGGACGGTGCCCTCATAGATCTCGGGCACCTCCTGCTCAAACAGACGACGCATGAGCTCGGGGTGGGTACGGGAGATGACAATCGGCGGACGGCTGTGCTCGCCACGAACCGGCTGCAGGTTGGAGTTGGGGTCGCGAACGTCGATGATCACGGCCTTAATGTGCTGGTTGTGCAGGTAGCGCTCGCCCATCGGACGCTCGTTGCGCTCGTTCTCGTAACGGCGCTGGTCGAAGTGCGGAAGCTCGGCCTCGACGCCCTCGCGAATCTTGACGATCGTGAAGTCGGGCGTGGACTGCAGCACGGTACCACTGATGAGGTCACCGATGCGGCCGGAGAACTCCTCGTAGATCTGCTCGCGGGCGGAGTTGCGCACGATGGCGTTGATCTCGGCCTTGGCGTGCTGGGCGGCGATGCGGCTCGTGTTCTTGGGAGTGACGTCGATCTCCTCGAACTCGGTGAAGTTGCCCTCCTCGTCCATGGAATCGTCGATCGGCTCCAGACGGTAGACGTAAATCTTGCCGGTGGTGCGGTCGATGGTCACCTTGGCGCCCCACTCAAGATGCAGGATCTCGGCATAGCTCTTGGCGAGCGACTGCTCCAGGCGGTCGATCAGGTAGAGCTGGTCGATGTGCTTCTCCTGGCAAAGCTCCATCAGGGCGGACATCATGTCGGATGCTGCCATCTTATTTTCCTTCCTTCGCGGGCTTGAAGTCATAGGTGGGCTTCAACTTGCACTTTTTAACATCAGAGAAATCGAGGGCGACGGACTCGCCGTCCTCGAGCTCGAGGGTCACGTTCGTCTCGGTGGCGGCGGCAATCTTACCGGCGTACTTGCGACGTCCCTCGGTGGCGGTGGAGGTGAGCTCGCAGTTCTCGCCCACAAAGCGGGCAAAGTCACTCGGGCGGCGCAGCGGGCGCGCCATACCCGGGCTCGACACCTCGAGCGTATAGCTCGAAGAGATGGGGTCGAGCTCCTCAATCACATCGCCGACCCATTTGGTGTTGGCCGTGACGTCATTGAGCGACAGGCTCTGACCCTCGGCACCCTCGATACGCACACGCACGCAGGGGGCCTTGGTGGCACCCACGAGCTCAACGTCGACGATGTCGACATCGTGCTGGGGAGCAACGGCCTCGAGCGCGTCGATGATCGCCTGCTCGGTCTTGGTCTTGACCATTGCGGCACCTCCATCCATACAAAAAAGAAGCGGGGCCGAAACCCCACTTCTTTCAATTACAACTTCATTTGCAAGCAAACTATACCAATACCTGCGCAAACGTGCAACCACAACACAAACCCGCAGGTCAGCGTGAGCACAGGTTCTCCACAAGAAATGGATAATTGGGTGTTGTCGCAAGCATCCATAACCAAAAAGAGGGGTGACTCCCTGCGGAATCGCCCCTCGCTTTTTGATGTCAGCTATGCGCGCAGCGCTTACTTGACCACCAGGTTAACCAGCTTGCCGGGCACGCAGATGGCCTTGACGACCGTCTTGCCCTCAAGCCACTTGGCAACGGCTTCCTCGGCGGCTGCCTGCATCTCCTCGTTGGAGGCGTCGCGGGCGACGTCGATGCGGCCACGGACCTTACCGAGCACCTGCACGACGATCTGCACCGTGTCCTCGATGGACTCGGCCAAGTCGAACTCGGGCCAGGCGGCGGTGTAGGCGTTGCCCTCGCAGCCGAGTGCCTCGTGCCACAGCTCGTCGGCCCAGAACGGGCAGATGGGGGCAAGGACACTCACGATGTCCTTGGCCACGCCGTAGCAAAGAGCCTTGTCGCGGTCAGCACCCTCGGTGGCGTTGAGGTAGGCGCTCGCCGCGTTGACGAGCTCCATGACGGCCGAGATCGCGGTGTTGAACTGGCCGCGGTCAAAGTCCTCGGTGCACTTGGCAATGGTGCGATGGCGCTCGCGATAGAGCTTCATCGCGACCTCGTCGAGCGCGGACTTGTCAAAGGCCACGTTGGCGTCGCCGGACTGGACGAGCTGCCACACGATACGCCAGGCGCGCTTAATGAAGCGGTTGGCGCCCTCGACGGCCTTGGGATCCCAGTCGAAGTCCTTCTCGGGCGGGGCGATAAACAGGATCGCCAGACGCATGGTGTCGGCGCCGTAGGGCTCGATGACCGAGCTCGGGGGCACGACGTTGCCCTTGGACTTGGACATGGTGTCGCCGTTCTCGTCCTTGACCATGCCCTGGCACAGCAGGTTGGTGAAGGGCTCATCAACGCTCAGCAGACCCAGGTCGCGCAGTGCCTTGGTAAAGAAGCGGCTGTAGAGCAGGTGCAAAATGGCGTGCTCGATGCCGCCGATGTAGTTATCGACGGGCATCCAGCGGTCGGCGGCCTCGCGGGAGAAGGGCAGCTCGGTGTTGTGCGGGTCGGTATAGCGCAGGTAATACCAGCTGGAGCAGGTGAAGGTGTCCATGGTATCGGTCTCACGCTTGGCCGGGCGACCGCAGACCGGGCAGGTGGTCTCGTAGAACTCCTTGCACTCGGCGAGGGTCTCGCCGGCACCCAGGTCCAGGTTCTCGGGCAGCGTCACCGGCAGCTGGTCCTCGGGCACGGGCACGATGCCGCAGTGCTCGCAGTGAATGGCCGGGATGGGGTTGCCCCAGTAGCGCTGACGGCTGATGAGCCAGTCGCGCAGGCGGAACTCGACCTTGCGACGGCCGCAGCCCATGGCCTCGAGGTCGGCCACGATCGCAGCCTCGCCCTCGGAGTGCTTACCGCCGCGCATGCCGGTGTACTTGCCGGACTGGACGAGCGTACCCTCGGCAGCGTGGGCGCAGTCCCAGTCGACGGTCTCGGCATGGAAGGTATCGATGGTCTCGCCGCTGGCCTCAACGGCAGCGCGATCGTCATCGTCCAGGATGATCGGCACGATCGGCAGGTCGTACTTGCGGGCAAACTCAAAGTCACGCTGGTCGCCGCAGGGAACGGCCATGACGGCGCCGGTGCCGTAGTCGGCAACGACATAATCGGCAACCCACACGGGGACCTTCTCGCCGTTGACGGGGTTCACCACATAGCGCCCGGTAAAGGCACCGTGCTTCTCGAGGGTGCCCTGAGCACGCTCGACGGCAGAGATATGCTTGGAATCCTCGACGATCTTGGTGACGGCCTCCTCGTACTCAGTGCCCTCGACGAGCTCGTGCAGGCGCGCGTACTCGGGAGCCAGGACAAAGAAGGAGACGCCAAAGAGCGTGTCGGCTCGCGTGGTGAAGACGGTGATCTTGCCCTCGTCGCCCTCGATAGGCTCGCCATCCTTGTCGCACAGGGTAAAGTCGACCTCGGCGCCCTCGGAGCGGCCGATCCAGTTGGCCTGCATCTGCTTGACGCGCTCGGGCCAGCCGGGGAGCTTCTCCAGGTCGTCGAGCAGCTCCTGAGAGTACTCGGTAATCTTGTAGTACCACTGCTCAAGGTCGCGCTTTTCGGGCTCGGTGCCGCAGCGCCAGCACTTGCCCTCGGTGACCTGCTCGTTGGCCAGAACGGTCTTGCATTTAGGGCACCAGTTGACCGGGTTCTTCTTGCGGTAAACCAGGCCCTTTTCCCACATCTTCTCAAAGATCCACTGACCCCAGCGGTAGTAGTCGGGGCTGCAGGTCTTGACCATGCGATCCAGATCGTAGGAGAAGCCCATGCGCTTCATCGTGGCGAGTGCCTGGTCCATGTTCTTATACGTCCAGGCGGCAGCCTGCGTGTTGTGCTTGATGGCGGCGTTCTCGGCGGGCAGGCCAAAGGCGTCAAAGCCGATGGGGTGCAGCACGTCGTAGCCGCGCATGCGGGCCTGACGGGCCATGGCATCGCCGATGGTATAGTTGCGCGCGTGGCCCATGTGCAGGTCGCCCGACGGATACGGGAACATCTCGAGCACGTACTTCTTGGGCTTGCTGTCGTCGGTGTCGACGGCAAAGAGGTTGGAGTCCTCCCAGGCCTTCATCCACCTAGACTCAATGGCCTGCGCGTCGTATGCAGGAATCTCGTCCTTATGATCTGTGCAATCGCACATTTCAGCTCCTTTAATCTTAGCTGGGGTCGGTCGGCTTGGCTTTGTTCGCTACTGCGAACAGTCCTGCGCAAGACGAAGAGCACATTAAGTGCTCTTCTTTGCGTGCGGAACTTGTAGCGAACAAAGCCAAGCCGCCCGACCCTAAGGTTAACTCGCATGATGATAGCAAATACGACAAGCGAGATGCCTGCGACTTGCGGGCATCTCGCTTTATCTAAATAACGTGGTTGATACTCAACCTTTATGTGCAGCTCTTATCCTATCGATAAGACACAGACTGCTGGGAGTCTTTCACTACGACATCGTGGGCGCCGCCTTCGACGATCGAGGTGGAGCTGACCAGGGTCAGGCGTGCCTTTTCCTGGAGCTCGGGGATCGAGAGGGCGCCGCAGTTGCACATCGTGGACTTAACCTTGTAAAGCGTGCCGCCCACGCCGTCCTTGAGGGAGCCGGCGTACGGGACGTAGGAGTCGACGCCCTCGACGAAGCTGAGCTTCGCGGCGCCGCCCAGGTCGTAGCGCTGCCAGTTGCGGGCACGCGCGGAACCCTCGCCCCAGTACTCCTTCATGTACTGGCCGTTGACGTTGACGCGCTCGGTCGGGCTCTCGTCAAAGCGGGCGAAGTAGCGGCCCAGCATCATAAAGTCAGCACCCATGGCAAGGGCGAGCGTCATGTGGTAGTCGTAGACGATACCGCCATCGGAGCACACGGGCACGTAGACGCCGGTCTCCTCGTAGTACTCGTCGCGAGCGCGGCAGACGTCGATCAGCGCGGTGGCCTGACCGCGGCCGATGCCCTTGGTCTCGCGGGTAATGCAGATAGAACCGCCGCCGATACCGACCTTGATGAAGTCGGCACCGCAGTCGGCTAGGAAGCGGAAGCCCTCGGCATCGACGACGTTACCGGCACCGACCTTGACGTCCTCGCCGTAGTTGGCGCGGATCCACTCGATGGTTCGCTTCTGCCACTCGCTGAAGCCCTCGGAAGAGTCGATGCACAGGACATCGGCACCGGCCTCGATGAGCAGCGGCACGCGCTCGGCATAGTCGCGGGTGTTGATGCCGGCGCCGACCATGTAGCGCTTATCGCCGTCGAGCAGCTCGTTGGGGTTGGTCTTGTGGCTGTCGTAGTCCTTGCGGAAGACGATGCCCATAAGGTGATCGTTGTCGTCGACGATGGGCAGGGCGTTGAGCTTATTGTCCCAGATGACGTCATTGGCAACCTTGAGGCTGATGTTCTTGTCGCCCACGATGAGCTGCTCACGCGGGGTCATGAACTCGGAGACCTTCGTCTGGTGGTCATCGCGACTGGGGCGATAGTCACGGCTGGTGACGATGCCCAGGAGCTTACCCTTGGGAGTGCCGTCGTCGGTAACCGGCATGGTGGAGTGACCGGTCTTCTCCTTGAGCTCGATGACCTGCTCCATGGTCATGTCGGGGGTCAGCGTGGAATCGGACTGAACGAAGCCGGCCTTGTGATCCTTGACGGCCTTGACCATGGCGGCCTCGGACTCGGCGCTCTGGGAACCATAGATGAAGGACAGGCCACCCTCGGTAGCGAGCGCGACACCCATGTCGACGCCCGAGACGGACTGCATGATAGCGGAAACCATGGGGATGTTCAGGGTGATTGCCGGCTTCTCACCGCGCTTAAAGCGGGTCAGCGGCGTCTTAAGAGAGACGTTGTTGGGGATGCACTGCGAGGACGAGTAACCAGGGACCAGCAGATACTCCGAAAACGTGTGGGACTCACCGGGAAAGAACGTAGCCATGTTTCTCCTTTTTCCATGCGACCGGTCGGCTGCAGGCCTCGTAGGACCCAGCCCAACCTTGGGCGCCCAATACTGGGGAAGTATCTTAACGCACTTTGACTGCTACAATGCATGATTTAAGAAGAGCACACGAGGGTTTGACGCAGGCTTTGCGTTTGCCCAGCAAATACTTTAGCGGGGAGACGTGGAGCACATGGAGTACAAGACGACGGCAAAGTTGGTCATTCAAGCGTGCGACAAGGATCTGCCGGGCGTGTTTGGTCACGGCTGCGTCTTGCTGCTGCAGGGTATTGCCCGCGAGCACTCGCTCAACCGTGCCGCCAAGAGCATGGGCATGGCGTATTCCAAGGCCTGGCGCATTGTGAATGAGGCTGAAGGACAGCTGGGCTGCAAGCTCATCGAGCGCGACGGAGCCCGCGGATCCACCCTCACCCCCGCCGGCGAGCGAGCCATAGCGGTCTACGAGGAGCTGCAGACCGACATAAACCAGGTCATAGCTGCCAAAGCCGACGCTCTCATCGCCAGCATCAAAGAGTAGCTAATTTGGGACGGGGCTTTTTTAGCTACCCATCCAGAGCATTCATGACTCATAGCCAGAAATTGACATTGGGTAGCTAAAAAAGCCCCGTCCCAAATTAGCTACTTGCGGAGGGCGGCGTCTAGAGTTGCGGCTACTGCCAAGGGATCGTCAGTGCCGGCGAAGAGGCGAATGGTGTTCCCCTGCTTGCCGCGTGGGGCCGAAAGGCGCGTCGTTGCGCCGCCGGCCGGCGATGTGCGAAACTCCCCCGGCAAAGCGTCGAACAGCTCTCCCGCGCTACGCTCGATAAGGTCAAATTCAACTGCCGGGCCAAAGCCGTGCTCGAGGATTCCCGTTGCAACCGCGTGGTCGGGATGCGAGGTCAGCCCAGGATAGCGCACGCTGTGCACCATCTCGTTCGCGGCCAAATACTCGGCCAGTGCACGCGCGCGGTCGAAGTGTGCCTGCATGCGGGTGTCGAGCGTATCGAGCCCGTGCTCTAGAACCTCAGCCTCATCGGAGGACAAGTCGAGTGCGGCCAATCCGCACCCCTCGAGCAGCGCATGCGCGCACTCGGCAGCAGCATCCACACGATGGCGCTTGAGCTGCGAGCGTGCGACCGATACGGCAACGAGCTTGCGAGGAGCCTTACCGGCGCACACACGGTCGAGTGCTTCAAGCGACAGGACGGCACCCAAACGCAGCGGATCGCACCCAAAGAGGCCAGCCACGGTGTTATCCACTACGAGCAGCGCATGAGCCTCACGCGCTGCGCGGCCTAACGCACGAAGATCGGGAACGAGCAGACCAAACCCGCCGATAGAGTTGACGAACCACCACAGGTGCGGCCCCTCGGCATCAAACGAAGCATCAAAGCCCTCGGACGCAGCAGCAAACGCGGCAGCCGACGGCTCCCCCACCATAGCCACGTCGCAGGCATCAAAGCCGTGTGCAAACGCATCGGCAAAGTCGTCCGCAAAGGCAACCAGACGATCACCGGGACGCACAATCCCCAACAGAGACAGCGCCGCCGGCACATGCGGGGCCGCAACAAGACGCGCCTCACGCGAGCCGGCCCTCAAAGCCCAAGCCTCTTCTAGCTGTTGTACATCCACAAGGCACCGTCCCTTCATAAACAAAAACCCACGATGCGGGTGTTCCCCGCATCGTGGGCAACGGCTGCAGTATAGCGCCGATATGCGACAAATCGCCTAGATGTTGAGCGTGTGATAGTTCACGCTCGCACCCGGAGCGTCAATGGTCACGCCATAGGCCTCGGGATAGATGCGCGTCGAGAATACGAGCGAGCCATCGTTCACAAACACCTCGACCGACGAGGCATCGCCGACAATGCGCACGTTGCGCACCAGGTCGACCGGCTCCCAGCGCACGGTACGACCGCTGCCGGCGGAAGCGCGGCCCCCATCGGTAAATCGCATCTCAAAGCGCGACGGCAGTTCGCCCTCGGCGGGCACAAACGCCAGCTTCAGCTCGCCATCAACGGTCGCGGTAAACGCGCCGTCGACACCGTCGACAACAACGTCAAAGCAGGTGTCGCCGGCAACCTCCAACGAGCCCTCCCCCACACGCACCGAGCCATAATGGCGCTCGATTTCACGCGCCGGCTGCTGCAGCACCACGCCGCCGGCACCGGCTGTAAGCTCACGCGGCACCGTCATGCAGTGCTGCCAGCCGCACACCACGGTAGGCGCGTTGCCATAGGTCGGCTCATCGGGCATGCCCATCCAGCCGATCAAAATGTGGCGACCGTCCTCGGACGTAAACTCCTGCGGAGCATAGAAGTCAAAACCGGCGTCCCACAGGCGGAACTCGCCCAGCTCATAGGCACCGTCACCACCGATGATGTCACCCGTTACAGGCAAGTAGCCAGCGGCATACACATTACCGCGGTCCCAACGACCGCCCTCGAGCCCCTGGGGTGAGAAGGACAGCCACTTCGCCGGTACACCGCCATCCGTCTCAAGCTCCAGATACCCCGGGCACTCCCACATAAAGCCAAAACGCTCAGGCGTAGACACGCGGCTCTCGAGCTCCCAGCTCAGCATATCGGCCGAACCATACACCAGGATCTCGCCCACATCGCGACCAGCGCCCTCGCCATGCATGGCGCAAAAACGGCTCTCGACATGCGGACCGTCAACGCGACGACGCGCGCCCAGCACCATGTGATAACGCCCGTCCGCGTCACGCCACACCTTGGGGTCGCGCACGTGGCAGGTCAAATCCTCGGGATAATCCTCGGAAGCCAGCACCACGCGCTTTTGGCTAAACGTCTGTCCATCGGCGCTCTCGACATACACGGTATCGGCGCGACGGCCGGTGTTGACATAGTCATAAACGCCGTCCGCATCGGGGAGCTTAACGTTGCCGGTATAGAGCACGCGAATGCGACCGTCCTCGACCAATACCGAGCCCGAGTACACACCATGGCAGTCGAACGGCTCATCGGGAAGCAGCGGCGCGCCAACATACTCCCAGTTCATAAGATCGCGGCTCGTGGCATGTCCCCACATCTTGACGCCGCCGTTCACATCAAACGGAGCATACTGGAAGTATGCGTGAAACACGCCATCGGCCTGGCAAAGCCCGTTGGGGTCGTTGAGCCAGCCCGTGGGCGGCATAATATGAAAATGCTGAGCATAGGGCCCATGGCCACGCTCAGCGGCCGCTGCATCCATATTGGCAACGAGCTTGGCAAGATCGCGCTGAAGTGCGTTAGACATGTCGGTATCCAATCGAATTAAATCAACGAACGCTCAAATCAAGGGTTCCAGATAAACAAAACGCCCACAGGATGGAGCCTGCGGGCTTTTTGTTTACGCAAATCCTACGCCTGCTCGGAAGCCTTGGGCTCGTCCTTGTACAGGACAAACGAGACGGCAAAGGAAACCAGCGCGGCGACCGCAAACATGATCGCGTACTGCACGGGCTGGGCCAGGCACAGCAGGATACCGAAGATTCCGGTAACGCCCGTGCCGGAGGCAGCCAGCGAAGTGAGCGCGCAGACCAGGGCACCGCAGCCACCACCGATGCAGCCGGCGATGAAGGGCTTAAAGAAGCGCAGGTTCACACCGAAGATGGCAGGCTCGGTAATGCCCATGAAGGCGGACAGGGCCGAAGGAAGCGCCAGGCCCTTGATCTTGGCATCGCGGGTCTTAAAGGCAACCGCTAGTGCGGCGCCGCCCTGGGCGATGTTGGCGGCACTGGCGATGGGCAGCCAATAGGTCACGCCGTACTGGGCGAGCTGGCCAAGGTCGATGGCGGTGTACATCTGGTGGATACCGGTAACGACCGTGGGGGCATAGAACAGGCCGACGATAAAGGAACCGATGCCGAAGGGCAAGGTGAGCAGGGCCTGGATCAGGCCGAGGATGGCATTCTCAGCCCAGACAAAGATGGGGCCGACGGCAACGAGGGTCACGAGCACGGTCACGAACACCGAGACGAGCGGAGTCACAAAGAGGTCGAACATCTCGGAGACGATCTTGTGGAGGCGCTTCTCCAAGAAGGCGAGGATGGCGCAGGCGATGACGATCGGGATCACGTGGCCCTGATAGCCAACCCACTCAAAGCTGTACACGCCGGGAATGACGGTGACCATGGTCTGCACGCCCTCGGAGGCAACCGTATAGGCGCTCTGCAGCGAGGAGTTGATAAACGCACCGCCGACGACGGCGCCCAGATACGGGTTGGCGCCAAATGCCTTAGCGGCGGAGTAGCCGATCAGGATCTGCAGAATGCCAAAGGACGTGCCCGAGACCAGGTCGGCGATCTTGTAGATAAAGTTATTGGTGTCGAGCGCGATAAAGCCGTTGGAGGCCATAAAGTTAAGGGCGCTCATAATGCCCAGCAGCAGGCCCGAAGCCACGATGGCGGGGATGATGGGGACAAAGACGTCGCCGAGCACCTTAATGGCGCGCATAAAGATGTTCTGCTGCTGCGCCGCGGCCTCCTTGACCTCGGCCTTGGTGGCAGCCTCGACGCCACTGAGCGCGATGAACTCCTCGTAGACCTTGTTGACGGTGCCAGTGCCAAAAATAATCTGGAGCTGGCCCTGGGCCTCAAAGACGCCCTTAGCGCCGTCGATATTCTCGAGGGCCTCCTTGTCAACCTTGGCGTTATCGGCAATCACCAGGCGCAAACGCGTGGCGCAATGCGCGGCAGAGACGACGTTGTCGGCGCCACCGATGTTGTCGAGCACCTCTTGGGCTGATTTGCGGTAGTCCATGACTTCCCTTTCCTCCAACGGGTGCATGTGCACCCGGCCATCTTTGACACTTACACTGTAATCGTTTTCAGTTTCATATATCTGTAATCGTTTTCATAATAGGGTGAACGGTAGGAATAAGCCGGCGAATGGTAGTTTTACGGCAAATACAGGGGCCTCAGAGGCAGACAGACGTGCCCAGAGCCTAGACATTCATAAGCTGATGGCCGAGCTTGAGCGTCTTGAGACCGCACTCCCCCTCCACGCCATCGAGCGTGTTGAGCAACATATTGGTCGCCTCGACGCCACTGGTCAGGTAGCCATAATGCACGGTGGGAATGCCGCCCGTCAGCGCGCGCAAAAACGCGTTGTCGCCAAAACCGCTCACGCGGTGTATACCCTCGCCCATGCCGCGAACCTCATCGATGGCACGCAGCGCGCCCGCCGCCATGGTGTCGGTCGCACATGCGATAAACGAAACATCGGGAGCGACAGAAAGCAGTTCACGCGCAGCGCTATAGCCGGAATCGAGCGTAAACGAGCCCAGGCGAATCAAGGCGGCATCGAGCGGGTTACCCGCGGCGCGCAGGCCGGCCTCAAAACCACGACGACGGTCGTAACCGGCGGCACGGTCTTCCTCGGTAACACCGATATAGGCAATCTTGCCATCTACCCGACCAGCGAGCGCCTGGCCCAGCTCAAAGGCAGCCTCGTAATCGTCGTGATAGACGCACGCCGCGCCCTCGACGTTTTGGCCGATCAGCACAATGGGCACACGGCACGACTCAATCGCCCGACGGTGCTCGTCGGTAACCACGGTCGCCACCAGCACAATGCCATCGACCGGATGGTTCTGGAACAGGTCGAGATACTCGAGCTCACGCTTGGCCACGTTGTCAGTATTCGCGAGCAGCATCTGGTAGCCTCGGCGACCGAGCACCTGGCCAATGCCGGCGGTAATGCGGCTCACGGATTCCGAGTTGATTTTAGGCACGATGACGCCGATGAGCTTGGTGGAGCCGGTGCGCAGCGCGCGAGCCTGGCTGGACCGCACGTATCCGGTCAGCTCAATCGCTTGCTTAATGCGCTCGGCCTTATCCGCCGAGATATATCCACCGTTGAGGTAGCGCGAGACGGCGGCGCTCGAAACGCCTGCCAGCTCGGCCACATCTTTCATCTTTACCACGAGCACCCCTGTCATTGAAATCGCTTTCACCATGATACCCGTGAAGACGGCCTGCGGACCAAATCGGCCCGCCCAGGTCAAGCAAACGTCAGCGAGCGCGCAGCTGCCGTGGCGAGGTGCCGCGAAAGAGGAGCGACGCGTACTTCATGTACGCGAGCGACGGTTTGAGCGGCAGATCGCCCGGCAGATGCGTGCGCAGCGTCGAGCGGTCCGGCGTTCGTCAGAACGCCGGAACATAAGAGCCCGGCAGATGCGTGCGCAGCGTCGAGCGGTCCGGCGTTTGTTAAAACGCCGGAACATAGTTACCCGTGGTATTCGCCGTTGTACTGGATTAACGTCAAGTCTTCCACGCCGTCAAGCGCGCGAATGGCGTCGGCATAGGGCATGTCAACGCCGTCCGAGAACACCTCGACGGCCATCTCAACCTTGTCGCCGCGCATGGTCTTAGACTTGACGGTGAACTTGGTGCGCCCAAATGCACGCACGATATCATCGCCGGTGGTCTGGCCCGTGTAGTGAATGACCATCATGTACACGCGCGCCTTGTCCTGGTGGCTCGCAAAGCCGGCGATCATCACCACGATGACCACCGCCGTGAGCCCCACGAGCGCATACATTCCGGCGCCCGCCGTAATGCCCGTGGTAATCGCCCAAAATAGATACAGCAGGTCGAGCGGGTCCTTGACCGCCGTACGATAGCGGACGATGGACAAAGCACCGACCATACCGAGCGAGATGACCACGTTCGTCGAGATCGCAAGCGTAACCATGCAGGTAAGCACGCACATACCCACGAGCGTCACGGCAAAGCTGCGCGAATACACCACGCCGGTAAAAAAGCGCTTGTACACGTAATAGATCAGGATGCCCATGGCGAGCGCCACGAGCAGCGACAGGCCAATCTTGGCAGGGTCGACCTGGCCAAACGCCTCCAAGACGGAGTTCTTAAAAAAGTCCCTGGTGCTCATGGTCTAAATATCCCCTCGGTTCTCAAAATCCGATTCCCAGTAATTAAATCCGCGCAGGTAGGCAGTCTTTTCGTAACACAGGCAGTACTTGGAGACCGCCGTAAGCTCGGCCGCGCCCGGCGGCACCATATCGCGCACCAGCTGCGGACAGAACTCGGTAAACTTGACCTCCATCACCAGCTTGCCGGGCTCCAGGACCGGCAGGGCGGGCAAGGTCGCGTCAAAGATGTCAAAACTTCCCACCGCGGCGCGCACGTTCATGTCAAACGTGATGCGCACGGTGCCCTCGTCCATCACCCACGGCTCGCGCTCGTAATCCACGATGGTCCGCGGGCGCATCATGTTGCAGATGCACTCGATGTAGAACTCGCGGCAGAGCGGATAGGGGCTCCTCAGCAAAAAGTCGTAGTCTCCGGCCAAGATCTGCTCAAACTCGCCACGCGTGAGCGGTGCGTCCTCCTTGTAGATCCAGCTACCGTACTTCTTTTTGCGCTCGAGCTTAATCACCTTGTCGCCGCCGTTATAGATGCGCACGCGATACTTTTTGCGCATGAGAATACCGGCGTCTTTTTCCTCATAGGCCGAGTTGCAATAGTCATCAAAGTACAGGCTGCGAATGGTGTAGCCGCCCGCCTGCGCATGCTTATCCAGCTTAAACACCGGCGCCATACGGCAGGCCAATGCGACATGCTCTCCCTCATTGATGAGGTACTTGAGCTCGTGGCGGTAACGCTCCTGCGTGGTACGCGCAGGAGGTGCCGCCAGGCGCTCAAGCAGCGCGCTAGCCCTCCTCATACGTGTCCTCCACGACCTTGCCGCCATCTTGCACGTAAAAACACTTCATCCCGTACTGTTTGCCGTCGTCGGTCACATAATAGTCAAACGCATCTTGCGTATAGCCGTCGGAGTTGATGGCGCGCACGCGCACAAAATACTGGCCGGTATCGGGTGCATCGCAGGTCACCTCGGGCAGCAGCACGTCCTCGGCCTTAAAGACCACGTCGCCTATGGCATAGTCACGCGCCAGCTCCACGGTATAGCGGATGTCACGCGCCTTAAAGTCGTAAGACGCGTCCCAATTCACGCGCAGCTTACCGTTATCGATCTGCGGCACGCCAATGTAGAACGGCATGGGCTTTTTATAGCTCTCGCGAAAGCTCTTATAGTTCTCCTCGATCTCGGAAGGAATCGCCGCGGCAATCTGCTTGTATTCGTCCTTGGTCACGGGCAGATTCTCCAGGTCGGGCGCAGCAAAGACGAGCGGCTCCGTGACCTCGCGATAATGCTCGACCATCTTGCTCAGTCGCTCCTCGGTCAAATACGAGCGCAAGTCCTTGACGGCACGGTCGAGTTCGCTGCGGAACGACTTACTGCGCAACGCGCGGTTAAACAGCACGTTGCCCCAGTAGTTGCTCACGCCGCGCTCCCAGCTCGCATAATCCGAGAATCCCGTCAGGCTCAACTCGAGCTTGCGCAGCATGCCGTCGTTATCCCAATCCAGGATGTACCAAACCTTGGAGTTAAGCGGGCTGTACAGATAGCAGTTACGGTTCTGCGTGTCGCAATTGCCCGTCAAGATCTGAAACGCCATCCAATAGACCAGGTTTTCAGTATCGAAGTAGGTGTCGAGCACATCGTCGATCTTTTGCGTATCGTCGTTGAGCGCATCGAGCATCTCGATTAACTTGGCATGGTCCGAATCGCCCTTAATCTCGAGCATGCCCTCAAACGCCGTCTGGTTATAGTCGGGGTCATCGGTGAGCTTAATAGTGTCCTCAAAGCGATGGAAATCGAAGCTGTTCACCTTATACAGGTGCCCGTTCTTATCCAGTCCGTGGGCCTTGAGCGCCGTTTTGTTGAGCTGCTCGACCTGCGTAAACAGTCCGTAGTCCTCAAAGGTGTCGTTAGATTTTTCGGTCTGGTCGCACACCCATAAGTGCACAAACTGCGTGCGCAGGCCCATCATCTGGGGAATGCCACGGATCAGATCGTAGGCCATCTTGTTACGAAAACGCATGCCCTCGCCCATGTGCTTGTTGAGCGCAATCGCGCGCTGCTGGCGCCACGTGCCCTTGCCCTTTTTGAGCTCCACCTTGTAGTTCTTTTGCGTATAGGTACTCGACGTCTGACCGCGCACCTGCACCGTGGCGTTGGGTGCCTCCTCGCCATAGCCGACCTCGCCAGCAACGGGGCCCTTATCATCGCCAGGCTGCAGCAGGCCCATAACCTGATAGCGCGTCACGCCCATGTCGGCATAGTCGTAGACCGAGTAGGTATTAATCTCGGCCCAGCTATGATCGGTATTCTCGGAGCTGTTGCCGCGCGAGACCGTCAGGTACATGCATACGATGCCCGAGTCATCGTAGACCTCGTACAGCTCATCCTTGTCGCGAAGATGCTTGGTCTCGCTAGACGCATCGGCCTTTTTAATCTTGCCTTGCTTCTTGGTCCTTTTTGTCGAGGAGTCTTCCTGCACCGAGCACCCCGAAAGCAGCAGCGCACCGGCAGCCGCCTCAAACAGGCGACGGCGAGACATCATCCTATCAGTCATCAGGACCTCCCCAACGATTGCGATACACGCGAACCACCGTGCGCTCAAACGCACCACGTGGCTCGCCCTCTAGACGCAGCTCCTCGTAGCGTTGTTCGGCACGGTCGAGCAAGCGCCCCAGCTCCGTAAAGCGACCCGTCTTGTCGGTCGCCACAATGGGCTGCTGACTCAGGATACGATACGGTAAGTTGGCAGTATAGGTATCGAGCCGCATCAGCGCCACAACAAAAAACACCGCCGCGCCGAGCAAAAAGCCAAAGCCGTAAAACTGCTGCGGAAAGAACAGCGAGACGATGGTCGCTAGCCCCGCCACGCCCGCAAACAGCCCGGAGGCAAGCACGGCGCCCTTATAGTCGGTAAAGTACAGCAAGATCAGCAGGATCGTGTTGCCCACGGCATACAGGCCATAGCCCACGCACAGCGTACGGAAATACCCGTGCATCAGGTTGTTGAAGCCCAGCGGCAGGGCCGAGAGCACCGTGGTCTCCAGCGAGATAACCGCCGCCGTCACAAACAGCTGCTTGAGTGCGCAAAACCGCAGCTCACGGTTGAGCGTGGCGAGCATTTCCTCCTCGGCCACCACGATATCGCCCACCGCGCCGCCGTCGTTAAACAGGCTGTAGTAGTCGCGGTAGCGCGGATAGAAGTTGACCTCGACCGACACCACAAAGTTGACGGTCGTCACCAGGATGGTCAAAAAAGCAAGCAACGCCGGCACATCGTGATAGGGCGCTCCGTAAAACAGGCCCTTGACCTGCACGCCGATGGGTCCCGCCCAAATAATCACCAGGTGCGCAAAGAGTCCCAGATTGGTAAACAGGCCCGTCAGCGCGAGCGACATAAACTGGTCGAGCCAACGCAAAAAGAGCCAGGGGCTGCGGTCGCTCTGGGGAAAATACCGATACAGCAGCACCACGTCCCAGGCAAGCATCACGCCATAGCCCAGGGCGATGCTCGCCAGCAGGCCCTCGACCGGCGGCAACCCCAGCGCCAGCGAGCACAGGGCGCACAGGCATGCCACGCCAATGGCAGCAGCGAAGCTGCAAAGAATGCCCCGATAATCCTTAATGGCCGTGAGGTAGCTCATGCCATTCCAGTTGACAATCATAATGTTGAATAGCCACAGGCAAAGCAGTCCCTGCAGCAGCGTAGCGCCCGAGAACAGCAAGAAGATGCCGTAGAGCACCGTGCCCGCAACGAGCATGATGGCGTTGGAGCCCCAAAACGAAGGCAAGACCTCTTCTTCGCGCTCGGCAAACAGCATGTCGGCCAAAAAGCGCGTGACCGGCATGGAGAAAAAGCTCGTAAGTGTGAGCGATGCCAGCAGCGTATAGGTCACCATGCACACGAGCAAGTCCTGGTTGGCGCGACCCACGCCCCACAGGCTGCACAGCACCAAAATGCCCACCTGCAGCAGCACGCCCAGCAGCATGGGGCCCGTGCACACAATGCCGGCGTAGCCATAGGCACGCATCGTCGCAAACAGACCCTTGCGCTTAAACAAGCGCTTGAGCTCAAAACCGATTCCGGCCATCGGCTACACCTCCTTCTTGGGCAGGTTAAACGCGCGAGCCGTCTCGTCGTACAGCGCGCGATAGTTGGCGAGCATCTGCTCGTGTAGGTAGTAGGTCGCCACGCGACGCTGGCCATGCTCCCCCATCTCCAGACGACGGGCACGGCTTGCGCACATGCGCTCCATGGCATCGGCCAGTCCCTTGCGATACATGGGCGGACTCACAAAGCCGGCCACGCCAAAGTCGTCGCCGGGTGCACCCTCCAGCAGCTCGCGGCAGCAGCCGACCTCGGTCGTCACGCAGGGGCGACGCGCGCCCAACGACTCCAACACGCTCAGCGGCTGGCCCTCAGAGATGCTCGTCAGAATGGTAAAGTCGAGCTTTTCCATGTACTCGATAACGTTGACGCGGCCGGTAAAGATCAGATCGCGCACGCCCAGCGTCTCGACCAGCGCATGGCACTCCGCACCATATTCCTCGTCGTCCACGCCGCCCATAATATGCAGACGCACTTTTGGCATGCGCTCGTGCAGCTCAAAGAAGGCATAGATCATGGTCTTGACGTCCTTGATGGGCGCCAGGCGCACCACGGCGCCAATATCGACCCAGCCGTCATCGGGCTTTAAGGGGATGTCCTTAAAGCGGTCAAACTGAATGCCATTGGGAATGACCAGGCATTTGTCTGCATCGCAACCCATGTCAATCTGCGTTTTACGCGCGTTGTGGAACAGACTCGTCACGCGGAAGGCGCGGCGATAAATTTCCTCCGAAAGCAGGTAGAAAAAGCGAATCCAACGGTCCTTGAAGGACGGCACCACCCAGTCGGCGCGAATGACCTCCTCCTCGCGCTCGCGCGTGTAGATGCCGTGCTCGGTCAGCAGTACCGGCGCGTTGTGAACACTCGAACCCAGGCTCGCGAGCAATCCGCCGTAGCCGGTCGAAATGGCGTGATACACGTCGGCCACCGGAACCTCGCTGCCCAGTAGATAGAGCACAGGCAGCAGCATGGAGCGCATGGTGTGGAATGCATCGGCAAAGGGCGTGTACGGGTACTCGGCCAGGCACACGTCGCGGAAGATGTCCATAAACGTGCGGCTCTGCAAAAATGAGAGCGGATGCACGTGACGGCGCTGGAAAATGTCGAACAGCACGTCCCAGTCCGGATTGGAGAGCGAAACCAGACGGCGCAACGCCTCGCGCTCACGGTCGTCGAAGTCGACTTCCACCTGCTCGCCCGAAAGACGCAGGGCATCGTCCAGAAACACCTCGTGCACCTCGACGACGTTGCCGGGCAGCTCGTAGACAAACTTGCCGCGGTCTTCGGCGTGAGCGCCAATCACCCACAGCACAAACTCATGCTCGGGCATGGCCGCGATGTAGCCGTGCATCCAGGTGGACACACCGCCGTGCACGTAGGGATAGCAGCCCTCGAGCACCAAGCAGATTCTCATCGGTCGCCGCCCTCCTTGCGCTCAATCGTCACCGTCTTGTCCGTCGCTTTGACTAGGTACAGGTCGCCCGTCAGGTGTTTAATCTCGCCACCGGACACCATACCCGGCTCGCCGTTATTGGCGCGGAACATAAGCCAAGCCTCATCGTGGAAGTTGCCCAGGTTGAGCGTCCAGGCACCATCGCTCGCATCCACGCTCACCGTCACGGACGAAAAACGCTGGATGGCACCCGAGCACTCCGAACCCGTCTGGTGGCGCAGGTCGGGAGCGGACGTAGAAAGCCAGTCCAGATAGTTGACCAGGCCGCCCTTATAGACTTCCCAGCCCTCCTTGGCGCCGCGGTCGGGATCCAGCAGGTCATCGGGATGCATAAAGTGAGTGCTCACGTAGTGCATGTTGAGCTCGGACACCGCGGCCAGACGCATATAGGTGTCATCGACCATGCCGCCCGAAACGATACGCGGCTGCTCCACGATGCCATCGCTCGCCACGCCAAATTCCTGCACGTAGGGCAGGTCGGTTCCGTCCTCAAAGTACGTACTGGCAATGGTCTTAATGCGCGGCACGTCCTCGCCAATGATCTTGCGCGCGCGGGCCGAAAGGATATTCGACGGCGGCACGTAGACCGAGCCGTGTGCATTGGGCAGGACGTCGTCTTGGAAGGCAATAAGCTCGTTGAGCGATGCGACAAGCGTCTCCCTGTTCTTCCATGTCTTGTAGTCGTACAGCGTGCCATAGTCGGTGTCCCAGAGCGCCAGCGGCTGATGGTTGTAGCCATGAAAGCCCAACTCACCGCCCATCTGCAGCAGCATGCCGCCATAATAGCGGAACTGCGTGGTATCGGCCTGGCGCGCGGGCTCGGTTTGGTTGACCACGTCCTCGTAGTTTTCGATCATCACGCCGGTATAGCGAATGCCGTATTGCTGCGCGAGTTTTTGCAGGTCGGGCCACCACACCTTGGCATAAAAATCGGCGATAGAAAAGCCGTAGTCGCGTTTGATGTACGTGCCGTCGCCCGAGGGAACGGGGCTCGGAAAATCGTCCAGGTAAAACACCGCGCTATTGATGACCGGATAGGCTGTGGCATCGCCCAACAGGCCCACTGCCGCGGCGTAAAAACCGCGCATGACCTTGTTGTAGACGCCGATATTGCACACCACGGTACGGCCGCTGCCGCAATCGCTCGACCAAATAAGCGGAGTACCCGTGTCGCCGGTTTTAGCCCACACGTGGGCCGTCTCACGCAGCGAAACCGAGAGCGACGAATCGAAGGGATCCGAGAGCTCATAACGCTGGCCACCGCCGATCATAAAGTCCTCGCTCGGCACGATGCTCTCTGCCGTCGCATATTCATAGCCGGCAGAATCGATGCCCAGCTTGGGACCGATTGCCTGCAGATAGCTCGAGTTATCCGGCGTCATAGCGAGCATAAGCGAACCGCCGGCGCTCACCCAGCTCATGATGTCGGAGAGGCGCGCACCGAGCCCATCGATCGAAGGCATCAGTAAAATCACGCGGTCGAAGGATGTGAGGGAAGGAATCGCATCAACACCATCGGTGGCAATATCCACATCGCGGTGGGCAATTTTCATGTCGAGCAGGATCTGGTCAAACTGCTCTTTGACGTCCTCGACGCCATCTTGGCCCGAGTCGGTAATAACCAAGCACGTGGGCTTTCGGCCAAACATCGCCGAGCTTGCCGGCACGGCGTCGTTGGCAGCGAGCATGCCCAGCTTATGCTGCCCGGCGCTGTACTGCACGCCGGCACGCTCGATCAACAGCACGGCGGCCATGGCGATAAAGACCGCCCACACCACGAGCAGCCCTATCCAGCGAAAATGGCCCGCACGCTCGCGGATATGTTGCACCACGCTCATCGGGCCTCCTCTCCTTCACGCCAAAATGCCAGCCTCTCACGATTTTCGGCATTCAAATACACATGCTGCTTGTCAATCGCGTCGATTACACGCCGTACCGCCTGCCCATCGCGACGAGTCACAGCCAAGCGCAAGCAGAGCATCCACACGTCCTGCTCGTCTGACGCATCGATCACCAACTGGCTAGCGACGTCCTCTGCCTTATCAATCTCGCCGGCATCGGCCAGCGCCGTGGCATAGCGAATGCGCATCGCAGACCCGTCCCCACGCTCGCAACGACGCGCGAGCAAGTGTGCATACTGCTGACGCTGAATCTGTGCCACGCGGCCCTCTGCCAAACCTGAGTCGAGATAGGCGCCCAAAAAGTCGCAATACGCATCCAGGTTATGCGAGCTGGGATCAGACTTAAACGCGCGCTCCAACTGCTGCAGCTTAAGGTCGGACTCCTTGGAAATCTGCGCAACCGCCGTCGCGGCATAGTGCGCGACCTCAACATCGTCGTTGAGTTTTGCTGCCTGCAACTGTGCCAGGTACGCATCCGGATCCTCGGTAAGCATGGAGAGCATCAGACGGCGGCGGTCGCCCGGGTCGTTGACGATCAGTGCTTCCTCGAGCGGCACCACGCCATCATCGCCCTCGCGCCCCTGAACGAGCATACTGCGATGCATGTCGTCGTTAATGCGCAGCGTCTCCAGCGTGGCGTCCTTAAGGTCGTTACCGAACACCGCGCTACGCACCGAGAGCAGTACCACGAGCAACGGGCCCCACAGCGGTACGAGCGCCATCACGGCAAGCATGTGCCCGCGAACCGGTAGCAGGCCCAGTTTCATAAGCGTCCACAGCACCAGACACACCAGCGCATGAATTAATAGCAGCACGGCAGCAACGACAAGCGAGATCAAGCGGCCTCCCCCTCACCGTTGCCAGCGGGCGCGATGCGCTGCAGCAGGGACACTACATCCTCGCTGCCGACGGGTTCCACCGTAATGTGCTTGGCGCCTAAGCGCGCACAAATAACGGGAAGGTCGGCCTCGGTCGCCTGACGCATGAGCAGGTAAAGCGTGTCTCCATCGACCAGACCCGCAGCGTCACTCTCGCGAATCGCCGACCCAATGGCACCGACCAGCTCGCCAACAGGCTCCATGCCCGGCACTACGCGCAGGAGCAAGAAACTCCCCATCTTGTTGTCCGCAAGCGCTTGCTCGGCGGCAAGCTCCCGGCCAAAAGCATCGTGGTTGAGCACGCACGTGCCGGCAACGCAGCGCTTATCCTGCGCCACGGCCTCGTAATCGAAGGCGCGTCCCAGCGCGCTTTCCACCAGGCCGCACAGGATGCGGAACAGGTTTTGGTAGTACAGGGTCATTTGGCTTTCGGCCACGTGACGCACAAAAATCAACACGGCGGGGGCTCCATCGCGCTCGATCGCATAGCCAAACATCGGAAGCCCCGACGTCAGCGCACGGTTCACCCACAAACCCGAGATTGGACCTTGGAGCACGGGCGCAAGGTCATCGAGCGAGAGCGAGCGCGGCACATTTTTGGAAATCGCCGGGCTCGCCGCTACCAGGCGCGCAAATGCCCCACCCGAAACATGGTAGATTGTCACCGAATCGTTCTCGAGAATCTCGCCCAGCAGCTCGCAGCACTTGCGGTATATATCACGCGGGTTAAGTACGTCGAGCTCCTGTGTCACGGCAAAGATCTTGCCGAAGCTATCGTGGCGCCCGACAATCTGTCGCTTATAGGCACGCTTGTCCTCAATGGCGTCGTGATAGAGCCGCGTTAGGAACGTGTTGCGGTTTCGCACAAGCTCGTTCTCGTCACGCTCCGCCTTAACGGCCTCGCTGTTGCGCAGCTGTACATAGCCGCACACGGCACCCACCACAAAGTACGCAATAAACGGCAGCCAGTTGGAAGGCTCATAGAATAGGCCCTGGAAAGTGTATCCGTACAGGGCAAAATAGCTCACGGCCAGACCAATGGACGCCAGCAGCGCCGCAACCAGACCAAAGTCGAGCCCGTAGAGTGTGCCAATCAGGACCACATAGAGCAAACGATAGTCGAGAACGTTGAGCTGGGCAGATTGGGAGAACAGATGCTCCAGCACCTCGAACAGCACCCATGCGAAGCCCGTCTCCAGGCATTTAATGGGCAGAGAACGCAGCTGAATGCGATCGATGACCGCACGAAGGGGATTAACCTTTTTGGTGCGGGTGTTAACCAAGCGGGCGTGGATGGTCGAAAGATCGCGCAGCAGGTCGTAACGCTGAAACCAGCCATAGCGTTTGCGAGCGACATCGCCTGCGGGCAACGCATAGCCGGTCGACTCGCCATAGGCAACGGACAGCCCGGGGAACAGGCCCAGGAGCGCGCCACCCAAGTCGCCCGCTGTGCGATGGAAAGCATCTGCAACATCGAGCGTCTCAAAGGTCGCATCCCAACTGTCAAAGACGCGATGCACCAGCACCGCTAGCTCCTCCGCGCACAGCAGGGGTAACGGCGCTTCCGCGGCACCTTGGAGCGCGACCGATCCGGTCGAGCAGGCTTCGAACAGCGGTACCAAGAAGGGGTCGTTGAGCGCCATGGAGGCGGTATACAGATAGGGCGTGCATAGAATCTTGGCCTGGATGTCGTCTTGAGAGGCGTAATAGCGACAGAGGTCGTTGGCCGCGCGGGCGATAATGCCCTTGCCCGTTTGGGCAGCAACATCTGTAGCATCAAGCGAATCGGCATTGCTCGCCGCGCCGCCAACACCCTCCGCACCTGCAGGACCCGCCACATACAGCAGCTGCACACGGCGGCCCATGCAAGCACGAAATACCGAGCGCAGCAGCTCAATGTCGCCAAAAGTCTCGGTATGCGGAGTGAGATAAGTAGAGAGGTAGACCACACGGTCGAACTCATAAGCCTGGTCCAGGTGGCGCAGCAGCTCTTTCCACGAGCTGTGAGACGATGACTCGCGCTGCGCATCGTCGGCAGCTACAACCTGAACATGATCGCCGGGGAACGCCTTGGCACAAAAGTCATCGTCAACATACGCGGTATTGCCAACAACCAGCACCTCCATGGCGCGCCCCTCCCAAAATTCCACTTTTACCATAGTCAAACATGCGTATTGTACGCTGTCAACGCAAGTCGAGGCGCCTTTAAGGCTGTGTTAAGTACTTTTTTAGAGTATGGGGTGAGGAGCACCTTACCGTGAGTCGCCCTCAATCGTCGTACATTTAATCTGGAGCTTTAATACCTCGATAGAATCTCATCTCTATTATCTTTGAGATACTCGTCCAAATCCGGCACAGCAAATTGAACATAGCCCCTCTGAGGCGCCTGGATAACTTCTCGTGAAAGCAGCTTGGCCCTAACAGAACTCAGCTCACTCGTCTTTTTACCAAGGCGTTTGGCTAAATCCGAAGTCTTGGATTGCCTACTATCCTCGCACATGGCATACAGGTAGTTGATTTCATTACGGGAAAGACCCGAAATTGCAGGCTCGTGGACCACGTCGTGGAAACGAGCTTCGGCAAGCAGGATACCTTCATCAACATCGCGCTCACTAACGAGAGTTGATTTTTCCCGATGAAGATTGGCGCGCTGCCAGATTGAATACCCAACAAGTTGAACTAAATACGCATAACCTTTTGTTGCTCTCGCCGCTTTTGATAGCAAATCCCCGTCAAGAGAAAGGCCGGTCGCGTTAAAGCTATCACTCAAAGAAAGAGCAATCTCGATTTGATTGATAGGAGCAAGGTCTTCGGGAACCGCGCGGCGAAGAAAAGTAAGTGCCTTGCCGTTAATGAGATCCATAACGCCCGATGGCAATCCGGCAAAGGCAAGAGCGATGTTGGCTTTCTCCCCAATGAGTAATTGAACTGTTGAGGCAATAATACGCATTTCCTCAACTGGGGCATCTTGGACTTCATCAACAGCGATGAACAGGCCCTTTGAGTCCTGTGCAATCTGCTTTAGTTTTGCCCGAAGGCTCATTTCGCTTGAAGAAATGTCCAACTTGGCAGAAGCAATACCAACGTTAACGCCAAGCGAAGCGGAGGAAAAAGACAGTTGGTCTTGAATCTGCTCCATAAGATCGTGCGACAAACGCGGACCAGCCGAAACAACAACGGCCTTCCAACCCAGTTCAATCGCTCGGTCGCGCAGATCGCAAAGAAGAACCGTTTTCCCCGACCCGCGCGGGCCTGTGATTCGCATAAGACGTGCGGGAGCGCCAACGCCGGATACGAGACCCTCCACGAACTCGAGAGAGATATCATCACGACCGATGATTCGAGGAGGCTCCGCACCGGCGGTCGGACGAAACGGATTGTAGAACTTGGCTTTGTCCATAACCAGCAACCTTAGGCAGATTTCGCTTATATAGATTTATAAACTAGTATATATGTATATATAGCTTTATAAGCGGCTATACAATCGATAATGTAAAGAGAATTCATCGAATTAGGGGATACATTCAGGAGGGCGACGTGATCTTTGCCGGTCGCCTGGGCGGATACAAGTACTACGACATGGACAAGGCCATCGCCGCGGCATTCGAGCTCGTCCGCAACGAGCTGGGCGTGGAGCCCACGGAAGCGTAAGAGCGAGGGCACTCAGCCAACCGCCACGAGCAAACAGAAGGCCCGGCGCAGTTCATTCGCTACTGCACCGGGCCTTCTTCTTAACCAACTAGTCAATTCGTTCCGTACGTCTCAAATATCGATCAAACTGAGGAACGGTAAAATCAACCTCTCCCCTTGCAGCAGAGTAAATCATGCCCTTGCTAATTAATTGACCTCGCAGAGGTCCAATAGATGAAACATTACTCTCCATATAATGAGCCACATTCGCGAGCGTACAAGGAAGCTCACCGCATCGCACCATGGCAATCAAAAACTCTTTTTGCCTTGGAGTGCATCGATCATATCGAACACTAAAGAAACCTTCGTCAAGACGTGCATCCGTTATAGAGGTGCAGTTGAGCACAGTTTCCAGAGAAACGAACTTACAATCAGATGAAGTCCAAATGGTCGAACAAAGCTCCTGGATGAAATACGGGTATCCCTCCGTATAGTCAATAATGGTACTGACCGCCTCGTCGGAATAGTGCACGTCAAGCTTTAACGCTGGCCTGACAATAGCCTCAACCGCCTTATCACGAGGAAGCGAGTCGACTTTTACAAAGCTAAACTGCCTCTCGGAATAAGTCTTAGCTTCGCCCAACATCTTTAGAAGCTTGGGCAGACCGGCGCAGCCAAACATAACAGGAAGGCCAAGCTGGGTCGCTCGATGAAGCGCGCATGCAAGGGCTTCAAGTTCTTCTTTGCTGGCATACTGCAACTCGTCAATTCCAATAAATATCGAAGATCCTGCAGCTTGAGCATATTTTCCCAGAACGACAAGCACATCGGTAAAATCGCCAGATAGATTATGAGACGAGGCGAGAGCCTCCCCCAGAGCCTCTTCATTAAAGCCCAAAGACAATGAGCCATCGCCCGCATCAACAGATAACGTTAACGATGTAAACAAGTTCTTAATCTGCTCCAATTAACTCTTAACGAGTTCAATTCTATTGAGCGAAGCCGATAGCGTACAGCAAGCCGAAGCCAAAGGTGCAATCAAACCCTTCTTCTCTTCGACCTCAATGTGGCGGACAAGAATACCTTCGCCCTCGGCTATTGATTCAATCGAGTTAAGCAGCACCGTCTTGCCAACGCCCCTAAGGCCGTACAAAACGAGAGAGCGGCTCTGATAGTTTGCAGCAAGCGCCTTGAGCTGAAGAGAGGCCGATTCGAGGATATCGTCGCGTCCGGCAAGATATTTGGGCATCGCGCCGGCACCGGGCGTATACGGATTGCGATAATCAATCATTGCAGGCTCCTAGGAAGAACGATCACCCTCTATCACTAGAAGGCGTACCGTAACACCAGAAAGAAATCGGTGGACCGATAAAGCACCAAACACCATACTAATATACCGATAAAGCAATAAGGACAACAAAGGACACACGGCAGAAGTAGTCAAAAAAGAGGCTGCAAGTCATCCCCATGTCTTACAGCCCGTCTTTAAACAATAGCATGCCTTTATGTCTCAAAAGGCAAAGACCCGGCATTATTACCGGGTCTCTAAAACTCATATGGTGCTCCATGGCGGATTCGAACCGTCGACCTTGGGATTAGAAGTCCCCTGCTCTATCCAACTGAGCTAATGGAGCATAAAAGCCGCACGTCCAAGCGGGTACAAGTTCGCGCGACTAAAAGATTATAACCTACTTGAACTGGTCATGGTACGCCTTGCAGACCTCATCCACGGGACCATCCATGCGTAGATCGCCTTTCTCGATCCATACGGCACGCTGGCAAATGCGCTCAACCTGATCCATGGAGTGAGAAACGAACAAGACCGTGACGTCGCCGCTCTCGATAAAGTGCTGAATGCGGCGCTCGCATTTCTGCTGGAAAAAGACATCGCCAACAGAAAGGGTCTCATCAACGATTAAAATATCGGGCTCGGTAATCGTGGCAATAGCAAAGGCGATACGTGCGACCATACCCGAAGAGAAATTCTTCAACGGCATGTCAACGAAGTCTTTGAGCTCAGCGAACTCAATAATCTCATCAAAGCTAGCGTCGATAAACTCCTTGGTATAGCCAAGCAGCGCACCGTTCAGATAGATGTTCTCACGCGCGGTAAGCTCCGGATCAAAGCCGGCGCCGAGCTCAATCAGCGGCGCGATATTGCCGTGGACCTTAACCTCACCTTCGCTGGGCTCCAAAACGCCAGCGATAATCTTGAGCATCGTAGACTTGCCGGAACCGTTAGTACCAACAAGGCCAACGACCTCGCCGCGATGCACATCAAACGAAATGTGCTTAAGCGCACGGAATTCCTCAAAGAACAGCTCGTGCTTTGCGAGCTTAATAAAGTACTCCTTGAGGTTTGTAAGCGACTCAGACGCCATGTTAAAGATCATGGTGACGTCTTTAACCTCAACAGCAAGGGGCTGCTTGCTGTAATCAATAGCAGATTCAGTCATAAACAGCACTCCTTAGATGAAGAGAATAAACTTGTGCTCAGTCTTGTGGAACACGGTATAGCCAATAGCAAGAGCAAGAATAGCCCAGGCAACACAAAGGCCAACCGTAAGGGCAGAAGGCACGGTATTGAACAGGAAGATGTCACGCATAAACTGGAGGTAGTTGTACATGGGATTGACGACCACCAGAACCTGAATCCAGTGATCCATCTTGCCAATGAAGTCAGTCGTCCAGAAAATCGGCGTCAAATACATCCAAGCAGTAATGACAACACTCCATAGATGCATGACATCACGGAAGAAGACCGCCAGCGCAGACAGCATCAGACCCAAACCCATGCAGAAGCACATAAGCAGAAATAAGCAAACTGGCAGCAGAATTAGATGCCAGGTAGGGACCACATGGAACCAGAGCATGACCAAGGCAACAGCAACCAAAGAGAAGGCGAAGTTAACGAGCGAAAACAGCACCTTCTGCACTGGAAAGACCCAACGGTGCACCTTGACCTTCTTCAACAGCGAGGAAGCCAAAATGATGGACATCAACGCCTGGTTTGTCGATTCGGACATAACAGAAAACGTCACATTACCGACAATCAAATAAAGTGGATACATCTCAGGCGTAACGGAGCCATTGCGACCTTGGGCAAAGATTGTCGAAAACACAATTGACATGACAATCATCATCAACAAAGGATTGAGCACGGACCAAGCTACGCCCAAAACGCTGCGACGATACTTAATCTTAAAATCCTTGGTAACCAGCTGCCTAAGGATAAATTTGTCCTTCTCATAATCATTTTTAGCGTGAGAGGCCGGTTTAGCCACCGCTTTCTGACTCTCAAGATTGTCAGCCACGGACTATCTCCTTGTCTCGTAAAACATAACAGTGGAAAGTATAGCCCTCCCGCGTAGGCGATAACTCACCGCAACAAATCTGGAGAACTAACCCATATCTAATCATGAAGGCACGCGATAGGTATACTTTCGACCAGATGAGTCATTAAAGGAGGTCCTACATGGACTATTCGAATACCGCCGTCATAATCCCCTGTTACAACGAAGCGCTGACGGTTGGCAAAGTTGTCGACGATTTCCATCGAGAGCTACCTGGTGCAATTGTTTACGTTTACGACAACAACTCGTCCGATGACACTTCGCAAGTCGCCAAGCAGCACGGGGCTACGGTGCGCCACGAGCCCAGGCAGGGCAAAGGCAACGTGTGCCGCCAGATGTTCCGAGATGTCGATGCCGAATGCTACTTGATGGTCGACGGCGACGATACATACCCTGCCGAAGCCGCCAAGTCACTCTGCGAGCCCATCCTTAACGGCGAAGCGGATATGACCGTTGGCGATCGTCTGTCAAACGGCACCTATGCCGAAGAGAACAAGAGAGCCTTTCACGGCTTTGGCAACAACCTTGTTCGCGCTATGATCAAGTGGATTTACGGCTACAGCTTTGACGACGTGATGACCGGCTACCGAGCCATGAGCAAACCCTTCGTCAAGACCTTCCCCGTTTTGAGTGAGGGCTTCCAGATCGAAACCGAGCTCTCAATCCACGCCGTCGATCACCGCTGGCGAATTCAAGACGTGCCGGTGGAGTATCGCGATCGCCCTGCCGGCTCCGAATCCAAACTCAACACGGTCAGCGACGGCATCAAGGTCATCGCAATGATCGGGACACTCTTTAAAGACTATCGTCCCCTCAAGTTCTTCAGTCTTATCGCGATTATCTTTGCCATCATAGGGCTCGCCCTCGGTATACCAATCGTCGCAGAGTACTTCCAGACCGGATTAGTCCCCCGCTTCCCCACCGCAATGCTCGCTGCCTCATTCATGTTCCTATGCGGACTAAGCCTGGCAACGGGGCTTATCCTCGACTCGGTTGCGAAGGTCGAAAGAAAGCAATGGGAGCTACAAGCCTATAAAACCTATTCAAAATAAGAAGAGGTCCGGAGTTAATCCGGACCTCTTCTTATTTAAGACCTAAATACTGTTCCCAGAACTCTCGTGAAGCCATATACGGCATGGCATCTTTCCACGCACCCCTGACGCTCTTGCCTTCCTTACGATAACGTGCCATCAGTTCGTGCTCTCGATGGCGAATGCTCTTGAACCGTGCTCGATCCATCGTGCGTACCGCTCCCTTCTCACGAGTCGGATCAAGAAAGACAAGGGTCTTGCAGCGAGTCGCACTGCCTTCAAGCGTACAGCTGCCGTTCTTAACTATATAGCCAGGCTTGCCACACAGCACCATATCGGGAAGATAATGCTTGTCATAAGGAACAAATCTCCAGAACCTCATAAACTTGGACGGGTGAGATTTGAAATTAACATTAACGAGCACTTGATCCGTAACCCCGGCCCTACGAAGAAGCTCTGGATCCATTTCGGAAACAGGAACCAGCTTTTCATTTAACTTGCCTTTGCCAATCATCGTCGCGGCGCCATCAAGCTTCTGAAGATACTCAGGGCCACGCAGATAGTCCTCAAAGCCATCAAGAATAAACTCGGCAGCCTGGTAATCCATATCGCGCAAGTTCTGACGCACCCCTCGCTGAATACGAAGGACAAACATCTTCTCATCAGCACAATCATCAAGAGCGATCATGGCAAAGAAGTTGCGGAAGTACTGGTAGCAATCCACCGAAGCGCGAAAGCGGCCCTCAAAGCTTGCGTGCCACACGCAAATGCAATTCATGGTCATGTAAACAGGCTTGTTGCGCATGCCAAACTCAACGTCGTCACAGCGAATGAAGAAGGGCATGGGAAGGCCGTTCTTTTCGATAGCCTTCACCGGAATGCAGCTATACCACCAGGCTCCATAAGCCTGATCAATCTCAACGCTCGTGCGTTCGTTTTCGAGGATGTCGGACAACTCATCAACGTTCAAATCTTCCTTCACACGGCGATAAACACCGGAAGCGTCCACATATGAAACATCCTCATACTGGCGAGCAGGATTCTCCATTGAGAGCATGGCCCCATTAATAAAGCCATTCTTATACTTGCCCTTCGCAAGAGAGAGAAGATTGAACGTACGAATCAAACTCTCGGGCATGATAGAGACATCGTCATCCATCAAGATGATATGAGTAAATTGGTCAGGAGTTTCAGTTGCCGCCATCATTCCACGTGCGAACCCTCCCGAACCGCCCGTATTGGGATTCGGGAGAACAGTGACTAGCTCATCGGAAAGTGATGCAGAATCGAGCGTCTGGCCATTGTCGACAACAAACATGTGGAAATGGTCACGGATCGGGCCTTCCTCTTTAGAAATGCCCGCTTTAACGAGCTCGATATTAGGGAGAATGTACTGTTCATTCTTAAATGTGGTAGTAGAAAGAGCAAGATTGATCGGGTTAATGGAGTCTTCAGGAACATCCGTCAGATAAGAGGCGTTCAAGAGGTCTACAGAATAGCCCTCATCACTCTCAATCCTAAAACCAATCAAGTCGTAGCCGGTTGTATCGATATCAATATCAAGAACGCAAGGATCAACTTTATCGCCATCAAAAGAATTCGATTTAAGCTCGACAGGATTCAGCTCGCCAGACCTTACTCCATGAACGACAACCCGGCCTCTGCCAAATAAAGCCATATGCAAGACAACGCCGTCAACAGACGCATATTGATTCCATTTGCCAGCAGATAAGCCATTTACATACGTCAGAAAGTCAACGCTTCCATTGATATGAAGTGAATGAATATCGTCATCATACGAAGCATCACCGGAAAGCACACGATAGTAGAGTTCGGGATGCATGGTCGCATGTTTATCGACCCGGATGATTATATTTGCAAGTTTAAAAATCATACGTAATTCCTGTATCTAAAATGACTCCAATGAACGGCATGCGAACCCTGAACTTTAGACGTGGCGATCAGGTCTAAAACTGCCTAGCGCGCCTAGCAGCATTATGCTTCGCCAAACAGACTCCCCCCGAGTCGTCGCCAAGGCAACTAAATCATCGCCGCCCAATCCAACTTGCGCATCTGCTCCATTGTCGACCGCAAACCATTGTCGATATTATAGCGAGCCCTCCACCCTAGACCTCGAGCTTTTGAGCCATCCATAAGGGCCAACGTAGCTACAGAATAACCCGCCGCCTCCCGAGCATCGGGCAAATCGAAGGCAACATTTACGCCTCCATTCTTGGAAACAAGCTCGGCAAGCTCCTTTAAAGAGATGTCAGACTCTGGATCGGCAAGATTGTATGCCTCCCCATCCACGCCAAGTAACATCACGTACAGCAAGCCAGACACGGCGTCCGCAACGTGCAAATAGGAAAACCTCTGCGTCCCATCGCTTTTGAGCACAACGTCTTCGCCAACAAGAGATCGACGCATGAACTGGGATAAAGCTTTAGAATCGTCATTCAGCAACGTCGGACCGTAGACACGAGCGATGCGCGCAATTACGGCCTTAACGTCCCTCTGGGAACGATATGCCTGGCACATGGCTTCGCCCAAACGCTTGGATTCGTTGTAGCACGCACGCAAAGTATTACAGTCAATATTTCCACAATATTGCTCATCGAAGCGTTCAACGTCACCGCGATTCTGGCCGTAAATCTCAACGGACGAAGCAAATAGTAATCTAGCGCCGCTGTCGGCAGAGAACTCAAGCAGGTTCTGAAGCCCGTCGACGTTCGCACGAATAGTGCCTATTGGATCAGACGAGTACTGGCGGGGATGCGTAGAGCTCGCTAGGTGCAAAACATAGTCCGCCGGATAAGCGGGACGAAACACAGCAGACGCAACAGAAGTTTCCTCAAACGAAAAGTGGCGTGACTCAAAGTATGGAAGCCTCAGTCGGGCCTTTTCAATACTACGACCCAACGCAACAATATTGCAGCCTAATTCAGTCGTCTCATTCTTTCTCATCAGAACGTCAATGAAAAACGCACCAATCATTCCGGTCGCACCGGAGACAACAGCCGTCTTCCCCTTAAGGTCATTCCAAGGAAGATCGAGATTGCATACGGCATCAAGATCAGCAACGTATTCAGTGCATGCCAATCTATTCATCTCGAGCCTCTTTCTCCGCAGCCCATGCACGGAAGAATTCAAGATTCTCAGGCGTAGTGAGCTTGATATTCCTGTCGGAACCAGCGGCAAAGTTAAGCCTAACCCCCAGCTGGACCATCATCGTGTTCGTATAGTTAGACCCGTCAATTCCTACGCCCTTCTCGAACGCCTCATGATACTTAGAGTCAAGAAGATCAAAGCGATATGCCTGTGGGGTTGAAACACGACGAAGAGTTTCACGTGGAATATACTGCGTGGTGGTGGCTGGGTCCCCCTCATCAATAATAAAGATCTGCTCGTTATAGGGCATACTCGTCACAGCATTCCCGTGACTCTGTGCAACGCGGATAACATCGGTAATGACCTCGGGATCGAGCATCGGTCGCACGCCGTCGTGTACGATACAAATATCATCCTCAGAGAGCTTGCCTTCGAGGTTGAACACGCCGTTACGAATAGATTCTTGACCCGACACCCCGCCTTTAACGACCCACTTTAGCTTATCAATCTTGTATTGTCTCGCATATGCAAGAAGAACCTGCTCCCATCCATCCAGGCACACAACCTCGATTGCATCCACAAGCGGATGGTTCTGAAAAGCCTCCAGCGTATATACAATAACGGGCTTCTCGCCAACGTTAATGAACTGTTTGGGAATCTTCTGCCCCATACGCGAGCCAACTCCACCAGCGATAATGATTGCACAAATCGCCATGATTTACTCTTCTTTCTCTCGAGTGGGCGCCTGCCTCAAAAAGGGGTCGTTCCAGGACATACAGGATCGAGCCGAGGCGTTTTATATGTAATCAATACATGGGTGCACATTTATTTATTAATAAAGAAGCCGGCGAAGCGCACTATCGGTAGCGTTATCAGCAACATCAATATGCTTAAAATGGGAAGCGATATCATTTGGAAGGTTAAAAGGATCGCCATAATGCTTCGTTAGCAATTCCATGTACTTACGGGGCGCCTTGATTTGCATTCCCTCAAACTCGAGGTCGATAAGAGGGAATATTTCGTCTAGCGGCGAAACCCAATGGAAATTGTCAACGCCAACGGTGTTGTCGATCGACCAGATAACTGCCCTTGCGTCGTTCCTATCACACACAAAACCATCTGTCTTTTCCTCATTTATCGCATTCGAAAATAACGAATCGACGATGCCCATATTGGGATCAGTGGCGGGAACGCACGACTTATCGATCCAAGACGAAAGACAAGAGTCATTGCGCATGCGTTCGACCATTGCCTCACGAATTTGAAGTTGTCGGCCATAGATCTCGACATCGTCGGTTGACGCCCAGTCAAAAATAAAAATGTCCAAGAATACGGGGATAGATTCGTCTGCGTATTGGAATCTCACCTGACGGCACTGGACAAATCCATCAAAAGCAACTGAGACGCAGAATCGGTCGTGAGATTGGACCAGGCCTATCAAACGCTCGATATCCTCACGCAGCATTCCAAGATCAATGTCGTCATCCCAGGGAATAAAACCACTATGGCGCGCCGCTCCAAGCAGGGTTCCACAGGCAGCGAAATATGGGATGTCATTATCCCTGCACAGGGAGTCAAAGTCAGCCAGCAACTTAGCCGATCCAAGCTGAAGCAGCCTCAAGCTGCCCGTGGCAGTAGGGAGCGATGTAAAGAAGCGTTTTTTGGCATCAATCAGCGCCTCCCCCTCCTTGCGATATTCTTCCCATGCAAAGAGCATGGCCTTCTCGTCATGGGATTTAAGATCGCCCCTCAGAGCTTTAACCTCATTCAGAAGCTGAACACTTACATCCCAATGCAGCTCATCGTGAATACCGCGCGCCTCAGAAGCCGATAGCATGTTTGCCTTAATATCTTCAACATCTTTCGAAAGCGTCGCAAAACGCGACAAAGAAACAGGCAGAAGTTTCTTAACAAAATTCTTCATATCTAAAACAACCTCATTACCAATTAGCAATCGGAAGTAGAGTTAATTAACCGCGTCCAGTCAACTTATAGATAAGACGTTGGGCAGAGACATACGCCTTAGACTCAGCAATTCTGCGAGCAAGTCTCTCGACGGCGACCGCTCGCTTCTTTCGATCGCCGTATAAAGGCAGCAGATAATAATAGGGCTCATCGTATGCAGAGCACTCCTTTATCAACCCATGGTTGATGGAGGCCTGAATAGCAACGAGCTGTTCATATACTCCCGGATCCTTAATCTGTTTTAAAATGGCATCTGAGTAGTCACGGTTAAAGCGATTGACAATCGTCACGTATAGCTCGCGCATTTTCAGCCCATCAGCAATAGCAAGATTGTGGCTCATGCCCCAAAGCATGTCTCTGACTCTGGCAACGGTCCATTCAGTTTCTTTATAGCCAACCCTATAATGGTACACGTCAACCGGCACGACCTTGCAGCCGCCTGCCTTCTCCACCGCGCGCAAGAAAAAGACGGGGTCTTCATACCAATTCAGTTGAGGGAAACGAACCTTACCGTCGACAAACAAGGACGAGTCATACATAAAACGAATCCAACCGTAGTCAGTCCAAATCTGCTCGAGAGGCACTTCGCGCTCGCAAGAAACATGATAGAAAGACTCATCAAATGAAAACTCAGACTTAATCTTTCCGGACGGCCTGAGCAATGAAAGAGAGCCGCCACAAATTAAAGCCCCTGACCTATCCATGGCATCGAGCAAATCGAAAAACACATGGTCGGTGGCAAATTTGTCATCGGGATCAATGAAAATAAGGCGCTTGCCCCTAGCAAGCTCAATACCTCTATTACGGGCAGATCCGGCGCCACAATTAAACTGACTCAAGACACGGACACGCGAGTCACGAGATGCGACCTCTTCCAGCAGGTCCAAAGAGCCATCGGTTGAGCCATCGTTAACAAGCAGCACTTCGAAATCTTTAAAAGACTGTTGAAGCACGGAATCCAGGCACTCTTCAAGATATTTACTAACATTGTATACGGGAACGACTACGGACAAGAACGGGGAATTATCCGAGTAGGCATGAGGAGCAAACAACGCATCAACGCTTGCCATGGAGTAGTATTGTTCGCGCAAACGGCAGGCCTGGTCCCAATCGAGAGCCGAATACCCCTTGCGGACCGAAGACCACACGGAGAGAAGCTGACCGTAAAGCAACCGTACCTTTTCATAGGGCTCAGACATGTCAAACAAGCAGCATGCCATTTCTTTTGCATCATCTATGGCAATGTCGAAAGCCCCAGCCCCGGTTTCAGGCGCACAAGGAGAACAAAGCAAAGTCGCCCAATTAGCCGGGAACTGCTTAATTTGATTTAGATCAAGCTTCGCTATTGCACACAACGCAGCCGTTACAAGCGTAGAAGAACCCTCGACCCGCAGCTCAACGTCTCGAAGGGCATAGTTCTTACCATCAGTCGAATAAACATCTTCGCCATCAGCAGTAGCAGCAAGATGGTCAAAATTGGCGTCTCTCGCAGCAAGGGCAACAATAGAAATGTTCTCAGCACGGCACGCGCCCGCATCACAATGACCCAGAAGGCGATGCCGAAGAACGTCAGCGTCGCTGCGAAGTCTGCCCATTCCTTCAAATTCATTTTTAAGCTCAAATACAAGGGAATCAGAATCAGGCGAGACAACAAATACCTCGTCATCATCTGATAACTTATCGAGCAAAGCACGCACGGACGTTTTTGCGTCCGCAACCGAAAGCGCGTTGCAGCAAACTAAGATTGATCGCCTAGGCTCAGTGGACCCATATTGTTCCAAGAAATAAACCTCAGAATCATTGGTCATTCTATTTAAGCGAGCCAAGGTACGCGAGTCGAATCGATCGGAATCAATTAGACCCGCTGCTTTAATCTTACTAAATTCCTCGACATATCTTGGATAAAAACGTTGTTGCAGCTCAGGAGCAAGACGATTTAGATTCCAGAGATAGCCCTCGTATTGTTGACGGGGAATCCAGTACTTAATGATCTGAAATTTATCGTGGTCTCGTTTGGCGTAATCCCAAACCTCAGCGTATTCATCACACACGCAAAAGAGTTTATTCTGATTCTTTACAGAAGAGCTGGCGTTATCGATTCGATAATGGAGATATCCATCTTTAAGCAACTTGACTCTGTTTGCTGCATAAAATGCCTTGAAATAGAAAGCCGTATCCTGGAACGAAGCCCCTGGCGTGGGCAGGAAACGCACTTCTTCCTTATCGACCATCGATTTTTTATAAATGCTTGTCCAAATTGCAGGCTGGCACATAAAGACGCGCGGATTATCGATCGGATGAAAGACCTTGTCGTACGAACCGCAGGCAGCAAGATTTTCGACCAGATAATCGCACGACGAGTCCTCCCCCGTACGATGGGCATAGTAATTTGAACGGACGACGTCAAGATCGTTCTCAACCGCTTCTTTATACAACGTTTCGAACATATTGAGGGAAGCAAAGTCGTCGGACTCAACGATTCCGATATATTCACCGTGAGCCAGCTCAAGCCCCTTGTTCATCGAATCGCCGTACCCGCTATTGGGCTTATCGATTACTACGATACGCTCATCCCGTCGCTCGTATTCGCGAATAATCGACAAGGATGAATCGGTTGATCCGTCATTGATGCAGATGATTTCAATTTCGCGAAGCGTCTGATTTACCAGACTATTAAGGCACTCGCGCAAGTAGCGCTCAACATTGCATATCGGCACCAAAATCGAAACTTTAGGATTTTTCAACATAGCCCACCGTTAACGTAACGAATACTACGGGTCTAATACTATCATCCACTTCGTATAATTAGATAAAACTCATTGCCCGAGAAGCCCGTAAAGGAGAATCCCTTTGTTTCCTCTAACAGCGTTCCTCATAGCGCTTGCAGTCCTCTACCTTCCTGGCTGCATTATTTGGAACAACCGCTTTGACAACCCAGCAGCGACTGCCGCAGCGGCGCCTCCAACGAGTATTTTTGCATATGTGTTAGTCGGCATCTTGTGTTCGAAATTACATATTGCCATCTCGGCGACTAGCATATTTACTTTCACAGTTTTGCTTTCAATTGGCATCTCTCTATTCTTCCTGATTGTTTCAAAAACTAGGAAGTCAAATCCTTCCATAGCCAAGCCTAATGGACAGGATTTCTTACCTCTATTAATTTGCATAGGAACCGGCTTCGTCTTTGCCTATTGGTTCTTTTCACACTCCTTGGCAGACTGGTCCCATCTAACGCAATCCGAAGACAACATCCGTCACTATGCCTACATACGCAGCCTTCTCAACTCAACGGATTGGTCGACACTAAACGTATCTATGTATGGAATAGGCACTTCGCAATCGATCAACCCCTATTTATCCCAGACCGGAGGGTTTTATCCCCTTGGATGGCATATCCCGGCCTCTATAACCTGCGCACTGGCATCGACTAGCATAGGAATTGGGACAAATGTAGTTAATTTCACTCTTATCGGCATTTCGCTGCCCATAGGATCTTATTACTTAATTAGCCAAGTATTTCCAAATGAATCCAAGCTGCGAGTCGCCACCGGAGCCATCGTTTCTCTGGTTTTACCGGCATCACCCTGGGTGCTGCTCGCAGTATGGCCTCTATTTCCAAATCTCGCCACAATGTGCCTTGTCCCAGCTGCAGCCGCCTTATTTATCGATGCGACAACTGCTTCAAGCGCTTATAGGCCAACCAAAATCGCCGGTTTTGTTCTGTGCTGCGGAGGAATAAGCGTCACGCAGCCCAACGGCATTTTCATGTGTGCCGTATTTCTTATTCCCTATACCGTATGGATCTGCTCCAAGCATGGCTGTGAAACGAAAATTGCAAATAGGATCGGAATAAAAAAGGCGAGATTAATTACCGGTTCCATTGCAACCATTTCTATCTCATTGATATGGATTGCTTTATATAAATTACCATCTTTTCAGGGCGTAGTTTCATATTATTGGAGCCCGATAAGCACTATTTGGCAATCGATGGCTGACTGTCTTTTTATAGCTTATCCAATTCAACCGGCAAGTGTCTTTATGGCATTGCTGTGCGCGGCAGGACTTTTACAGTTACTGCAAAAAAACCAATATTGGCCAGTTGTTTCATGCTTATTAGCAATCGTTCTATATGTCGTTGCTGCAGGTTTTGGCGACAACGTCATTAAACATGTGCTGACAGGTTTTTGGTACACCGACCCGTACAGAGTAGCGGCGATGCTAGCCTTCTGTTCCATTCCCATGGCATATTCGGGATTCACCCTGCTCTTGAAGACATTTAAGGCGATAGCTAATCGGTTTGTCATGGGAAGCAAGTCTTACTTCGTCAGCATCGCCGCGGTCATCACGATCTTTATTGTGTTTGCCCTACCTTCTTTTGCCATCCGAGGTGTCGCGGAAATTACCACTCCTTATTCGACCATGACCGCAAACATGAGGGGATTTACAAGGGTTGATGAAGGAGCAATTCTAACTGAGTCCAAAATTGAATTCTTGAAAAAAGTCGCTACGATCACTGGTCCGAATGCCGTAATCGCTAACACCCCATACGATGGAAGCTGCTTTGCAAAAGGCATTGCTAACCTTAATCTACTATTCTGCAACGATGAAAACTATACCGAATTAACCACGAGCAGCTGGGCCATTGATCTTCGGTCGAACCTTTGCAACTACGTGAGTTCAAGTTCAACAAAGAAAAACGTCCGCGACAAGGATGTTCAGTATGTGCTCAGTCTTGAGGAAGACGAGGGGACCATGAAAGCATGGTATCCGGCTTTTGAGCAGTCACGTTGGACGGGAATTCTCTCGATTAGCGAAGCAACGCCAGGTTTCGAATTGATCTTACAAACAGGGGATATGGCACTATATAAAATCATTAATTAGCAAAGCACGCCATAAGACGTTACAACGAAAAGATTGATACCGATCGATTCAAAAGGCTACAAGCACTATACAGTCGAAAGGGCAGACCGTACTCATGTGGGCATCTTTTATAGCTGCTTTTCTTTGCGGCATTTTAACAATAATTGTTCCGGGCTACTTCATCGGACGGACCTTATTTAGTAACCCTTTACAAGCAATCGCTTTCTCGCCGGCAGCATCTGTTGCACTATTCATAGTTGTGGGTTTAATTGCATATCAAATTAGCATGCCTGCGCTCCAAATATATTTGCTAGTTTTATTGCTTAGCCTCACGCTATTCATGCTATTTAGAAGAAACAGATCGGCACTGAATACCAGCCAGTATTTAACTCTATCAACTTATGTACTTGTGGGTACAGCCCTGACGGTCTTAATATTCCTTCGAAATATAGACGGGCCGACATCTTATTCGGTGCAGACCGATACAACTTTCCATTTGTCGTGCGCAAATGCCATGCTCGATTCGGGCAGGTATTCGATTCTACACGCCTCCGAATACCCAGACTTAATGAACGCAGGAGAGGGCATATTCTATCCCGCTGCTTGGCACATCATTACCGCCGTTGCAGGCGGACTATCAAACACGAATATCATCGTTGCACACAATGCGATTAATTTCATTATCTGCGCATTTGTGTACCCCCTCTCAACATGGCTTTTTCTTTCTTCCGTTTTTAAAAACGAGCAGGGTCTCATTTTTGCAGGCGGAGTTACATGTAGCCTATTTTCCTATTTTCCTTGGGCTTTTTTGATTGTGGGGCAATTCGATTCTAATTTACTATCAAACGCGCTATTACCAGGGTTTCTCTTTACGTTCTATCAATTAATTACAAGCATTTACCTTTCACACAAAGGTTCAATCGAAAAGTCAAGAGCAAATACACTGTCTTCCACACCAAGCGCGATAATTATATTGTTTATATCATTCATTGCTCTTGTAGGGTCACAGACTAATGCGGTTTTCTCTGCTGGCGTAATTTGCATCCCATTAATCATCCAGTTTTCGTGGAAAACAGCGGGGCACTATTCCGAAAGAATCGACCTACGCTTTTTAGCCTCGGCTCTAGTACTTGGACTAATTATCGGCCTCTGGCTATTAGTGTATTCCCTACCTTTTATCCAGCCTATCGTCAGCGTATATAGAGAGCCAATCGCAACGCCAGTAGAGGCCATTAAGAACATTCTTCTATTAAAATTCGGACAGTCCGTCAATGCGCAACCCATACTTGGACTATTAGTGGGCATTGGATTTGTAATTGCCTTCGCAAGCACTAGATATCGATGGATGTCTCTATCATATATATTAGTTGCCATGCTAGCGTTCGCATGCATGACATTGAACCATCCGCTTCGTCAGCTTATCTGCGGCTTCTGGTACTCAGGAATTATCAGACTAGATGGAGTGCTCGCGATAGCCGCCACGCCGCTCGCCGCAATCGGGCTATGCAAAAGTATTAATTTAATAATTCGACCTTTATTTAATCGTGACAAAATAGGATCTGTTGATTTATTGATACCTGTGTTCGTCCTATTCATGGCCGTCCTCATGGTTTTCGCTTACCCAAAAACCATTTCATACAGCAAAAATAACTACAAATATCTCTGTGAGCAGATACAAGTCAACTACTCGTTAACATCGGGAGTTTCAATCTCGCCCGAAGAAAGGCGATTTGTTGACAAAGTAAAACAAATCGTTGGAAATGAGACTGTAATCAATATCCCCTCAGACGGGAGCATATGGCTTTATGCATCTGACAACATAAATGTGATCTCTCGTCAATTTTACTCTACGCCTTATAAGGAATACGAGCTGTTTAAAGCATCACTTTATGAGGCTTCAAAAAACAATGACGTCTTAGAGGCAATACAGAAAACTGACGCTCGTTATGTGCTTATACTTGATGAGACCGTAAATGTTGGTTACTTTGATTCAAATGAATGGAAGGGCATTCTTAACATCACTGAGGAAACCCCTGGATTCACTTGCCTGATCTCTGAAGGCGAAATGCGACTGTATTTAATAGATTACTGATGTTTAAATATTAGTAATCGCATAATTGCAAAGTCATTGCCTTGGATAATTAACAAAATTATCCAAGGCAATGACGCACCCTAATCATTGCGATTAAAATCACTATTGGAAGATTTGGAATCAATGCTATTCCAATGTAAAGCAGCTGCCTGCACAAGAGAATTCAATCGCTCCTCCTGCTTAGCGAGTCTTACAGAAATGGTGAAATCACGTACGACTAAAACGGCTATCACGTATAGAAAAACGAAATTCGAGGCAGACATAAACCCCAAAAGGCCGGCGATACGCACCGCTATATCAGGAAATACACCGAGTAGAACAAAGCTAGTACTAAACAAAAGCCAAAACAATGAATCCAGAACCTGCATTTGCGCTTTCTTCAATTTCCGGATAACGAAATAAAAGACAACAAATGCAAAAAAAACCAAAAGTACGCGAAGTGTAAATGACACAACAATCACCTAAACCATTGAACTATCAGCAGCGTAGCAAACACTCTAAGCATATACTGCATTGACTTAACGGGATTTAAGTAACTCTCTCCACCTTGGCGTTCACGCATTGAAACCTGAACTTCGGAGACCGAGTATCCTTGTTTTAAAAACAAAGCGATTGATTCGGGTTCGGGATTGAGAGTGTTGTCGTAATAGTATCTTTCAAGCACGGGACGGCTAAATAATCTGAAGCCCGAGGTCGGATCGCTGATGCGATGCCCTGTCAGCATCTTGATTAGCACTGTTATCATGCGCGAGCCTAGCATACGCATCGATTTATCTTTGCGAATAGTAAGAAACCTGGAACCAATAACGATATCGGATCCAGCGCGTTCCGCTTTCTCAACAAGAGAAGCCAAATACTCCGGGCGATGTTGTCCGTCAGCATCAAACTGAATCATATAGTCGTATCCATGATCAACGGCATATCGAACTGCAGTCTGAAAACCAACTGTAAGGCCGCAATTAATTGGCATGGTAATGACCTCGCAGCGTAACGAGTCGCAAATCTCGCCCGTTCGATCTCGAGAGCCGTCATTGATAATAATGAAGTCAAACTCTGGCGCAATCGAGCGGAGCTCTTTCACCGTGCCTTCAATGCACTCCTCTTCGTTATATGCAGGAATTGCAACAAGCACATTCGATTTAGACGACAATCGAGCACCATTCTCTCGTGGTAAATCAGTAGAACCTGAACAGCCATTCAATATATCTTATAAGTAGCTGAATCATACGCTTATTATATATTCACTCCTATCGCATTGGCATATACGATAAGAAACAAACGGGCATAGCCCATTCATGCAACAATCGTCCTTTACCGTTGAGATAAGGAATTCAAATGAAAGCGACAATTATCGTCCCAGTCTATAACGTTGAAAAGTACCTTAGTCGCTGTCTCGATAGTCTCGTTCACCAGACTATCTCTGATTATGAAGTTCTCTGCGTCAATGATTGCAGTCCCGATAATAGCGATCTCATTCTCGCGGAATACCAAGAGAAATACCCCTCAAGAATTCGAGTTATAAATAATGAGTGCAATTTAGGACTTGGACGAACAAGGGAAAGAGCCCTCGAGCATGTTTGCAGTGAATATGTCTTCTTTGTAGATAGCGACGACTATGTCGCTCCCAATTATATCGAAACTTATCTTCAAGCAGCCGATGATGGCGACTACGACATCATCGCAGGAGGTTTCATAAGGGATATTGATGGCAAACTGAAAAGGCATCGCATATCAAACAGCGTATGGAGTACGACAACTTATGCGATTGCATGCGCAAAACTTTTTAAAAAGTCCTTTATCGAAGAAAACAAACTGGGCTTTACTGGTGTCCCTTGCGGTGAGGATATTTACTTTAGCCTCTGTGCCTTTTACTGCAACGCAAAAGTGAAAATCATTCCATACGAGGGCTATTATTACTACTTCAATCGCCAATCCATCACTGGTTCAATGAACTACAAGAAAAATCATGAGCAAATCATGGGGGAAATGTTTGATCTTTTCCTTCAGAGCCACGATCTCTCAAAACTTCCGAAAAGCAGATTCGATGTTATTGAATACACCTATTTAGCAAACATGATCAATGCCTTGGTTGTTTTTAATAGGGGTTGCGGACCAAAGTTAATGAGATCAAAGTATTCTTTTGTGTTTTCACATGCAAGAAAGAATTTCCCGAACTATCTAAAAAATCCTCACATAGGAATTCTAAAACCAAAAGGCCAGACATTAAAAATTCGCCTAGGTGTAGGGGTGATGCTGGGATTGCAGAAGTTACACCTTGACTGGCCTGCATACTACATTATTTCTAAGCTGTAATTCCCCCTAATAACACCAGCCACTTAACACAAAGGATAACTATGCGACGAATATTAATTGTCAGCGCATACTACTCCCCTCACATGGGAGGAGTGGAACGGTACACTGAAAATCTCGCCAAAAAATTGACTGAGCTTGGCAACGAAGTTGTTATACTCACTTCTTCCAATTCAGAACGAAGCTACGGAATCACTAGTGACAACGGCATCTCTTTAATCGAGGTACCCTCGTTGTCTCTAATGAATGACAGATTTCCTGTTATCAAACCTATACCAAGCACATACCGGATTTTTAATCAGATAATGAAACTGTCCATTAGCGACATCATTATCAACACTCGCTATTATCCAATCTGTCTTCTTGCATGCAGGATTGCTGCAAAGAAGCACATACGGCCAGTTTTAATTGATCATAGCTCTGGATACTTGTCTACAGAAATAAGTCCAATGGGTTATCTCATGCGATTATATGAAGGACTGTCAACAAAAATCATTTCTAGAAGCAAGCCGGTTGCCTGCGCAGTTTCGAATCGAAGTTTACAGTGGATAAAAAGCTTGGGGTTTTCACCCCATTCCGTAATACCCAACTCGATTGATGCTGATGCATACTGCTCATCTGCATCAAATAGAGACTGGAATTCTGAGCTTAATATATCTCCCGACGCATTTGTTGTTGCATATGCCGGTCGCCTGATTGAAGAAAAAGGCGTTATGAAGGCAATAGAAGCAATCGACGGCATTCACGGCAAAAACATTCATTTGATTATTGCGGGCAGTGGCCCATTAAATACAGCGGTGTCCAACGCGCAAAATGAAAGAATCCATTTTGTCGGAAGATTAAATGAATCTGACATGTCATCCTTACTACGCTATGCTAGCTGTTTTCTTATGCCTAGTGAATATCCAGAGGGCATGCCAACCGTTCTTCTTGAGGCTGCAGCTCAAAAATGCGCAATCGTAGTTAGTAATTGCGCAGGCGCATCCGATATCATTCCCGAAAGCAATTTCGGTACAGTTTTGCAAGACTGTGCAATTGACTCTATTCAAAAGGCTGTCCTTGTATATTTCGAAAACCCGGATTTACTTATTGAGCACTCTCATAATGTTCATGATCTAGTCTGTTCGCGATTCACATGGAGTCAGACTGCCTTGAGTCTATGCACGAATGTCCTAGATACGCTGTCTACCAACAATAATTGAGGGCATCAGGCGGCAATTTAATCCCCCGTTGCCCTCAACCCATCAAAACCATGATACTTTAGGGCCCACTACTGCCCCTGTGCCCTGTAGCGGGCCTCGGTGGCCTCCTTGGCTGGGCGCCACCAGGACTCGTTCTCGACGTACCAGTCGATGGTGGCCCTCAGGCCCTCGACGAAGTCGGTGTGCGCCGGCCTCCAGCCGAGCTCGCGCTGCAACTTCGTGCTGTCGATGGCGTAGCGGCGGTCGTGGCCGGGGCGGTCGGCGACCCAGTCGAAGTCCTCGGGGTCCTTCCCCATGGCCTCCAGGATCATGCGCAGGACCGTGATGTTGTCCTTCTCGCCATTAGCGCCGATGAGGTAGGTCTCCCCCGTGCGGCCCTTGGTGAGGATGTCCCAGACGGCCGAGGAGTGGTCCTCGGTGTGGATCCAGTCGCGGACGTTCTCGCCGCGGCCGTAGAGCTTGGGGCGGACGCCGTCGATGATGTTGGTGATCTGCCTGGGGATGAACTTCTCCACGTGCTGGTAGGGGCCGTAGTTGTTGGAGCAGTTGGAGATCGTGGTGCGAAGGCCGTAGGTGCGGGTCCAGGCGCGCACGAGCATGTCGGAGGATGCCTTGGTGCTCGAGTACGGGCTGCTCGGGTGATACGGCGTCTCCTCGGTGAACTTGGCGGGGTCGTCGAGCGCCAGGTCGCCGTAGACCTCGTCGGTGGAGACGTGGTGGTAGCGGATACCGTATTTCCGGACGGCCTCCAGCAGGCGGAAGGTGCCCTCGACGTTGGTGCGCAGGAAGGGCTCCGGGTCGGCGATGGAGTTGTCGTTGTGGCTCTCGGCGGCGTAGTGCACGATCGCGTCGTGGCCGGGGACCAGCCTGTCCAGCAGCCCGACGTCGCAGATGTCGCCCACGACGAGCTCCACGCAGTCGGAGGGCAGCCCGGCGATGTTCTCGGGGTTGCCGGCGTAGGTCAGCTTGTCCAGGACGGTGACGTGGACGCTCGGGTGGTTGTTCACGACGTAGTGCACGAAGTTGCTGCCGATGAAGCCGCAGCCGCCCGTGACGATGATGTTCTTAATCATGGAATTTGCATTATTCAAACACACATCACTTTGAACCAGCCAACATCAAACGATAACTCGAAATCATTTAATAATTAATCAACGATTTTCCAGCACATTCGCAATATATTCACTCGCATGACCATCACCGTAGGGGTTAGACGCATTGCTCATTGCCGCATATTCTGTTTCATCAGAAAGCAGGCGACTAAACTCGCGATAAATGACATCTTCCTTTGTTCCAACAAGTTTTAAAGTTCCGGCCTCTATACCCTCAGGACGCTCAGTAGTGTCTCGCATGACAAGAACCGGCTTGCCAAGACCAGGCGCTTCTTCCTGAATACCGCCAGAATCGGTAAGGATAAGATAACTTGCCGCCATGAAGTTATGAAAATCAAGCACTTCAAGCGGATCAATAATATGGAGTCTTTCAAAACCATCGAGTTCTTCGTGTGCAGCCTTACGTACAAGAGGATTCATATGAATCGGATAGATAGCCTTAGTATCTGGATGCTCTTCCATCACACGACGTATTGCGCGAAACATCCTATGCATGGGTTCGCCCAGATTCTCACGACGGTGTGCGGTAATTAGTATTAGACGAGATCCATTCGCCCAATCTAGTTCGGGATGGGAATATGTACCACAGACAGTCGTTCTCAGGGCATCAATACCGGTATTACCTGTGACCCAAATCTTTTGCGTCGACTTCCCTTCATCAATCAGATTCTGCTTACTCTTCTCCGTGGGCGCAAAGTAATATTCACTTATGATGTCAACTGCCTGTCGATTAAATTCCTCAGGCCAAGGACTATAGATATCATGCGTACGAAGACCAGCTTCTACATGTCCGATAGGAATCTGCAAGTAGAAACAAGCAAGCGCGGCAGCAAAACTAGTAGAAGTATCTCCATGAACAAGCACGACATCAGGTTTTTCATTCTCAAGAATAGCCTTGAGTCTCAATAAGACATCACTTGTCACATCAAACAGAGTCTGTCCCGGTCTCATAATAGCAAGGTCATAATCAGGCTTGACATTGAAAACGCGCAGGACCTGATCAAGCATCTCACGATGCTGCCCCGTAACAACGACGGTAGTATCAAATTTGTCGGAACGACGCTTAAGCTCATTGACAAGTGGGCACATCTTGATTGCCTCAGGGCGCGTTCCAAAAACTAACAGAACCCTATTCTTACGTATCATTTATTTCCCCTGTCTAACTCGATCAATAGCAATGACACCCAAATCAAACTGTAACAGTGCCCCAATCCAACGAATCGGTTTGACCGTCTTGATCGGATTCGCGGTAAATGAATTCACGAAATAATCCTTAGCGCTTAGAAAAACTAAATATTACGAATAATTGGTCCCACAAATCTTCTAGCGAACTCTCTCTCATAAGCATCAAAGCAAAAATGAATAGAAACCACCGCATAAAGAAGTGAATAGATCAATCCTCCAGTAACCAGTGCTGACCAACCATGCCAATCAAAATAAGTCCAAATAGCATTAAACCCAAAAGAGATAATTAGAAGAGGGACTAAAATCGATAGAATATTCTTCCAAAACTGAAAAATGTCCATATCTAACTTTATTGCATAATACCAGTTCATAATAAGGCCATTTCCTATGGCAATTGAAACAGCTGTTGATATGGCTGAACCTATTACCCCGAACAACCTGCATAGAAATATAGAAATAAATACGTTAATTACAGCAATTGCAGCATTCATGTAGCCTCGAAATTGGTATACATCCTTGACCTGCATAATTGTAAGACCCAGATTTTGAATGATATCAACCGTAAATGGCACCATAACTATCATGGCAACCCAATAAGCATCAGCGAAGTCGTGCCCCGCCCAGAGGGTAATAAAATCCTGACCAAAAATCGCAAAACCGCTGAGAACAAGAAATGCAACATAAAAGGAAATTCTTCCAACTTTGATGAAAAGCCGAGAAAGATCAGTAGCTGCATCAACCGAATGAAGCACAATATCAGTAACCTTTGGAAGAAATACAGTAGAAATAGATGTTCCTAAAACCATATAAACAGAGTATATTTGTGCACCTATCGCAAATACAGCAATTAAGTCGGCACCATAAAAATATCCTAGAATTAGTTGGCCTGATTTCCAGAAAACTTGATCGGAAAAGGCAACCAATATTACCGCCGAAGAAAACAGCAGCATCTCCTTAGCGAGCTTCCAATCCATCCCGTGAAAAGTGAACTTTGTCTTCAAAACATTAGATACGAATATGCGCTGGATTAGAGCACAGAGAAGATTTGTAAGAAAAGTCATGCAAGTAACTAGCAGCGCAGAAGGCCAGAGCCGCATGAACACGACCACGAGCAGGGGCTGAAGAATTGCAGTAACCAATTGAGACAGACGCAGAAAAACAAAATTCTCATGAGCGGTGATAACCGCAATACTAATGATGTTATTCATAACCACAACCATATCTGCGGCCAAAACAACAAACATTAATGACATTTCGTAGAGCTGAGCCGTGCTAAACGAATTCGAGTATGAATAGATGACAATTATCCCCACAAATAGTATTACGACAACCGCAACGAACGAGATAATCCAAAACAGTCTTTTCGCAATTGCAAGAGTGTTTTCCATCAATTCAGAATCGTCCTGAAGATATGCCTTGCTATAAAACTTAGTCACGCTCGAAGCAAGAACGGTATTGATTACCGTAAGATAAGCCATAATGGAGCCAACGAATTGGTAGAGACCGTATTCGGCTTGGCCGATACCCCTTAATAAGATGGGAACATATAGCAACTGAACAAGAATCTGAACAATTGAATAGGCATAAGATATAATTACGCCTGCTTGTCTACTGGATTCGATCTTCACACGGGAACCTTTCAAACTCATATTTGAGATACGTAAATCTGAATTAACATAGAGGCATTGAAGTGAAACAGCTTTGCATTTTTACACCTACATATAATAGAGAACATACCTTGAAGCGGTTGTATGAAAGCTTGAAAAAACAAACTGACTCTCGTTTTTATTGGCTTGTAGTCGACGATGGCTCGACGGACGGAACGCAGAGCTTATTTGATTCATTTGCAAAGGAATCAGCTATCGAAATCGAATATATAAAGGTAGCGAATGGAGGAAAACAACGAGCCTGCAATTTAGCTGCAGAAAAATGCACTTCAGAACTGTTCATGTGTGTTGATTCCGACGATTATCTCACACCTGATGCGGTCCACTTCATATTAACGGCGTGGAAAAATGCAGGGGATGCCATTGGAATTGCTACGCCCAGGTCCGCTCGTAACAATCAATTTCCCAGCAACACCACTGCGAAGTTATCATCCCTCTACAGCAAATACGGTTATAAAGGGGAGACTTGCATTGCAACGTTAACGAGCGTTATCAAATCACATCCTTTTTACATAGCCGAAGGAGAGAGCTTCATTCCTGAAGTATTTCAGTTTGATCAAATTGACCACGAGTATTACCACCTGCTATGCAACCGGGAAATATGCAAAGGGGAATACTTAACAGACGGTTATACAGCCAACTATAAACGCTTATTGTTAAATAATCCACGAAGTTATGCCGAATATAAAAAGCAGTGCATAGAGTTCAGTGACACACTCATACAGAGATTCAAGGAGACTATTCTTTATCTAATGTGGTCAAAGATTGCAGGAGATAGCATCCTTTTTGCATTTAAAAAAGCAAAGTCTGTTGGCGCCATTTCTCCGGCAATACCATTTGCCGCAGTATTAGAACCATTGTTTAAGAAATACATGAATAGAGCCTAATCATTGATTAGGCTCTATTTTAAGACCATTCAAATTAATTCCGGTTTGCAAAAAAGGCTTTCAATGCTGAAGTCAAAGGCCTGAAGTCATTTGTTTTAAATCCATACTGGAGCCGTACTATTAATCCGGCCAGCATTGGGTTGACCCAAGAATGATGGGTGAGGAAACGACGCCTTTCTTTCAGCAAACCCCGCTCAACCTCATCGATCCAAGACCCGTTAAAATGATGTATGGTAACGGAATTTTCAGTAAGATGAATATCACCAGATTCATGACTCTTGGGACAAAACCAATCGCTTGGGTACAGTGTGAATCCATCAACTGTCTGCATTGTATTATCAAGCTTTAGTCCGAGGGCCTTACAAGCTTTTGTAATCACTACAACATTTGTCGTTAAGTCGTACGATCCATCGCTTTTAATAAAAGAACGTACTTCGTAATCATTCAAAAGCTTCCGGAATAACGGAAATCCTTTTTCACAAGCCATAATTCCAGTTGGCACAGAAGCGTCCGATTCGAAACCTGAAAAAGCACGGTTGGTCAAAAAGGGATCAAGAGACTTAAGGACCTCTACGTCGGTATCCATATAGATACCGCCTTCATTAACTAGAATCCATAAGCGCGCATAGTCACTTACAAATGCCCATTTCTTAGCTTCATATGCCTGTTTAACATAATTGTTAGAAGATAAATCGAAGTTTGATTCATCCCAACGCTTTATCTCATAATCTGGGCAAAACTTCTTCCAGGACTCGATGCACGCGATTGCCTCTTCAGGCAAATCATTATTCCCAAACCAAATGTAGTGAATCACTTTTGGGATATGGCTCTCGTTCAACTGAAACTCCAAACTCAATCTACTATTTAATCAAAACAACGCTCTGGTTATATTCACTTTTATTTGCATTGTTAAAGCAAGGACCAATTAAATTGCCCGGCAAAATCTGATGCCACATCTTGTTCTCATAAGGGGTATCGCCCCAGAAAAAGCCTATATGGCAATCAATAGCCCCATTCGTTTTAAAGAAGATAATATCGCCTTTCTGCGCATAACCGCTATTCAGCATATCGCGAACCGTTCTAAACTCATACATCTTGCACCCTGAGTCACAAGCATAACCATACCAGCGCCAAGCGTTAATATAGCCTCCCCCACCAGGCCCGCCGGCCCATGGCGAGTGTGCGTTATTCCTGCCTATCGCTGCAACATCCCCGCCAACAGCAGCATAAGCATGAGCAACAAATCCGGTGCAGTTCATACCCGTATAGCCATCCCATCTTGGACTTCCGTTGGGATAAAGACACGTGTCATATGAGAAGCCGCCGGAATAACGCGTACCCAGATAATAAGAATCATACTGATGCGAAGTAAGCCATGTCAGCAGGCTAATTCTGCTAACGCCAAGAACGGTCGAACTTCCAATCGGATTGTAATAAACCTGCGTAGACTTAGTATGGACTGATCCATCGGGATAGGTTACATCGCAATACAAAGCATAGTAACCCGAACCTAAGCCCAAATCGGATGGATTAAAGTACGCATTGTTAATGGTTGATTTCGCTCTCAGGACGCCCCATTGACTCCAATCCGGTTTCGCCCAGACAAATTTAAATTCAAATTGTCCAGATTTTTCCGCATCAAGAGTCCCCATATCCGCACGAACGCCCCATGAGTAATCTCCATCAGTAGATATAGCTGTAATTCTCGAATAGTCCCAAACCCCGATATGAATCCTGTGAGTAGTTACCTTACCGTCAGAGCCGCTCACATCACAATAAATATCATACTCGCCGGGTTTATCAGGAGTCCAAGATAGGGAAGCATCGGAACCATTCTGCGCAATGCCCCAATTTGACCAATTGTTTCTACTCCAAACATACCTATAGTTCAGAAAACGAGTATCCCCCGAGCACTCAGATGTTACGGACACTTTATCGCCAGGCTTAACAAAAGCGTTGGAAACGGATATGCCTTTATAAGACCAGTCTTCCGGGATAAAATAGCAGACTTTTTTACACGTAAGTGTTTGTCCAGTTAAAGTATCAATTACATCTATATAGAATGAAATCTCCCCGGTTTTTGTAACAACCCAATCTAGTGAAGAGAGTCCTTCCCCTGAATCTAAAACGCCCCATTCATTCCAATTGTTTCTCATCCAAACGTACTTATATTTAACGCCTCTATTATTACGAACAATCAGATTGGGAGTAATAGCAACTGTATCCCCAGCGGAAACTGATCCATCAGAGGGCTCCACGGAAATCGAAGTGAAATTAGACAAGTTATTGTCCACATGCACGGGGAACTTGCGCGTGGTGACGCGGCCGGCCGAATCGATGGCG
>CATWXC010000011.1:0-86811 GCA_958365315.1 uncultured Collinsella sp. | reverse complement strand
CCCACCGATCGCGACGCCGCCGAGCGCGAGCTCAACCAGCTCGTGCGCCAGATCAACAACCTGGGCCCCGTGAACCAGGTTGCCATGGAGGAGTACGAGCAGCTCAAGCGCCGCGCCGATTACATCGAGGAGCAACTGGCCGATTTGGAGAGCGCGCGCAAGGCGCTCACCAAGATCACCGTGGCCATCGACCGTAAGATGCGCAAGGCGTTCTTGGTGACCTTTGAGAAGGTCGATGCGAACTTCCGCGAGATCTTCGCCATGCTGTTCCCGGGAGGCCAGGCACATCTGGAGATGACCGATCCCGAGCATCCGGCCGAGACGGGCATCGAGGTCGTGGCGCAGCCGCGCGGCAAGCGCATCACCAAGATGATGCTCATGTCGGGTGGCGAGAAGAGCCTGACGGCGCTCGCCCTGCTCTTTGCCGTATACCGTACGCGCACGGTGCCGTTCTATGTGCTGGACGAGGTCGAGGCGGCGCTCGACGACGCCAACCTGTCCAAGCTCATTGGCGCCCTCGATGTGCTGCGTTCCGATACGCAGCTCTTGGTAATCTCGCATCAGCGCCGTACTATGGAGGATGCTGATGTTCTCTACGGCGTCTCGATGCAAGCCGACGGCGTCAGTCGCGTCGTCTCGCAAAAACTCGATCGCGAAACCGGAAAGGTCGTGAATGCATAATGGGATTCTTTGACGCTCTCTCGCGCGGACTTGAGCGCAGCCGCGAGGCCCTTAACGAGGTCTTCTACTTTGGCGGCGAGGTCGACGAGGATTTTTGGGAGGACCTTGAGGACACCCTCGTCATGGGCGACATGGGTGCCGAGGTCGCCATTCAGGTCTCCGATGACCTGCGTGATGCCGCTGCCAAGAAGAACCTCAAGACCGCCCCGCAGCTTCGCCGCGCCCTGGCCGAGCAGCTCGAGGGCCATTTTGTGCCTGTTGAACGCGACCCCTTCTCCGATACGCCGAGCTGCGTGCTGTTTGTCGGCATCAACGGTGCCGGCAAGACCACTACGGTCGGTAAGATCGCGAGTGCCATGGCCGCCCGCGGCAAGAACGTCGTGATCGGTTCGGCCGATACCTTCCGAGCCGCTGCCATCGAGCAGCTTGATGTGTGGGGGCAGCGTGCCGGCGTGCCGGTCATCAAGCGCGATCGCGGCTCCGATCCGGCGAGCGTGTGCTACGACGTGCTCGACGAGGCCGATAAGCGCGGCAGTGACCTTGTGCTCATCGACACCGCCGGTCGTCTGCACACGAGCCCCGAGCTCATGCGCGAGCTCGCCAAGGTGGTCAATGTGACCCGTAAGCGCGCTGCCAATATGGCCGCCGGCCCCATGCCGGTCTCGGTCGTGCTCGTGATCGATGCCGCCACTGGTCAGAACGGTCTGAACCAGGCACTCGAGTTTAACGAGGCGCTGGGCCTGGACGGTATTATCATGACTAAGCTCGACGGCACGGCAAAGGGCGGTATCGCCATGGCCGTGGCCGAGAAGCTCAAGCTCCCGATCCTGCGCATCGGCGTGGGTGAGCAGGTCGATGACCTGCAGGAGTTTAACGCCAAAGATTTCTGCCGCGCCCTGGTGGGCGAGTCCAACTAAGGAGTGACTAGTGTTTGATTCCCTGAGTGATCGCCTCAACGACACATTTGACCGCCTGCGCGGCAAGGGTAAGCTGACCGAGGCCGATATCACCTCGGCCATGCGCGATATTCGCATGGCGCTGCTCGAGGCCGACGTTAACTTTAAGGTCGTTAAGGAGTTCGTCGCCAAGACCAAGGAGCGCTGCATGACCGCCGAGGTCATGGAGTCGCTGTCGCCGGCGCAAAACGTCGTCAAAATCGTACTCGACGAGCTCACCGAGATGCTCGGCTCCACCGAGAGCAAGCTCGTCTTTAGCAACCGCATCCCCAATGTCATCATGCTCGTGGGCCTGCAGGGCTCCGGTAAGACCACGGCAGCCGTAAAGCTTGCCTACCTGCTTAAGAAGCAGGGCCGCTCGCCGCTGCTCGCCGCGTGCGACGTCTACCGTCCCGCCGCTGCCGACCAGCTGGCTACGCTCGGCGGCGAGATCGGCGTGCCGGTCTTTCGCGGCGACGGTGCGCACCCGGTCGACATTGCCAAGGGTGCCATCCAGGAGGCCGTCGACCACCTGCGTGACGTGGTCATCGTTGATACCGCCGGTCGTCTTCAGATCGACGAGCAGATGATGCAGGAGGCCGTCGACATCAAGAAGGCCGTCAAGCCCGATCAGGTGCTGATGGTCGTCGATGCCATGACCGGCCAGGACATCGTCAACGTTGTTTCGACCTTTGCCGAGCGCACTGACTTTGACGGCGTGATCATCTCCAAGCTCGACGGTGACGCCCGTGGCGGTGGCGCACTTTCGGTGCGTCAGGTGACCGGCAAGCCCATCAAGTTCGTGAGCATGGGCGAAAAGCCCGATTCGCTGGAGCCGTTCTATCCCGACCGCATGGCCAAGCGCATCCTGGGCATGGGCGACGTCGTCGGCATCATCGAGAAGGCCCAGGAGGCTGCCGACGCCGAGCAGCTCGAGGCTGCCGAGCGCATGCTGCGCGAGGGCTTCACCATGAACGACATGCTCGACCAGATGAAGGCCGTTAAGAAGATGGGTGGCATGAAGGGCATCCTGGGTATGCTCCCCGGCGGTCAGCGCGCGCTCAACCAGATGGGCGGCAACCTGGACGAGGGCATCTTCGATAAGAACGAGGCCATCATCATGTCGATGACCAAGGAGGAGCGCCTGCGTCCCTCCATCATCAACGGCCAGCGCCGCGCCCGCATTGCCAAGGGTGCCGGCGTGACCCCCACCGAGGTCAACAGCCTTATGAAGCAGTGGGGCGAGATGAACAAGATGATGGGCCGCATGCGCACGATGGCCAATCAGGCGCAGGCTGGCGGCAAGAAGGGTAAAAAGGGTAAGAAGGGCAAAAAGATGCGCATGCCCAATATCCCCGGTCTGGACGCTATGGGTCTGGGCGGCATGGGCGGCCTGGGTACGGGCGGCCCCAAGTCCGATATGGAGCTGCTGCGCCAGATGGAAGCGCAAATGCGCAATAAAAGGTAGGGCTGCAATTACAGCTTGATATGGCGAAGGCCACTCGGAAGTTTCCGGGTGGCCTTTGTTGTGGGGTTTGATTGTCGGGCTGCGTGTGGCGACGCGCCCTGAGTCCGCGGTGCCGTGCCGTTAGTGACAGCCGCAGCCTTCGTGACCCTCGTGCTCGTGATGGCCGTGGCAGCTGCAGGACTCACCGTGCTCGTGGGCGTGCTCGTGGTCGTGACCGTGGCAGTCACACGTGGCCTCGCCGTTCTGTGCGAGCGTGCCGGCGATGAGCGCCTCGACACACGCATCGCAGCTGCCCTGGGCGCCGGCATAGACCGTGATACCGGCTTGGGTAAGCGCGTTGATGGCGCCGCCGCCGATGCCGCCGCAGATGAGCGTGTCGACGCCGCCGTTGGCGAGCAGGCCCGCAAGGGCACCGTGGCCGGTGCCGCCGGTGCCCACGACCTGCTCGTTGAGTACCTTGCCGTCCTGGATGTCGTAGATCTTGAACTGCTCGCTGCGGCCAAAGTGCATAAAGATGTTGCCGTTGTCGTACGTGGTTGCCACCCTCATGGTGCCGACCTCCTTTGCTGGCCATGCGGCCGTTTTCGTGGTAATGGGGGAGTACGCGATATTGCCGCCCTCGATGACAATCGCCCGTCCATTGACCAGCGCGTTTGCCACCTTGCGATGCGCGCGGCTGCTAATTGCCGCCACCGTGGCGCGCGCGATGCCCATCTGCTGTGCGACTGCCTCCTGATTGAGGCCTTCCAGGTCGCACAGTCGCAGGACTTCGAGCTCGTCGACCGTCATATCGATGGCGTCTCCGCTGGCAAGGCCATCGGGGGTAAAACCGCGATATTCGGGGATGATCCCGACGCGGCGCAGTTTCTCGCGTCTTCCTGCCATGCGCACTCCTTATCTGACATATGTCAACAATAGAATAGCGAACGCGCAGATTTGCGCAAGGAATTCCTGGCATATGTCAGAAAATGAGGGCTTATGTTTGGGCTGTGGGGCCGCGTGCGCCTGGGCTACAATGAATCTCGCTTGTAGGCGACTGACAGGAGGGTCAATGAGCAAAGCTGATCAACAGTTTGTAACCATGTGCCGCGATATCTTGGACCATGGCACCACGACCGAGGGCCAAAAGGTCCGCCCGGTGTGGGAGGACGGCACCCCTGCCTATACCATTAAAAACTTTGGCGTTACGGCGCGCTACGACCTGCGCGAGGAGTTTCCGGCGCTTACCCTGCGTCGTACGGCCCTCAAATCCGCCATGGATGAGATTCTATGGATCTATCAAAAGAAGTCCAATAACGTGCATGACCTCAACAGTCATATTTGGGATGAGTGGGCCGACGAGACCGGCTCCATCGGCAAGGCCTACGGGTATCAGATTGGGCAGAAGAGTCGTTACGCCGAGGGCGACTTTGACCAGATGGACCGCGTGCTGTACGACCTTAAGCACACGCCGTACAGCCGTCGTATTATGACGAACACCTATGTGTTTAGCGATCTGTCCGAGATGCACCTGTATCCGTGCGCCTACAGCGTGACCTATAACGTCACGCAGCGTCCGCAGGACGACAAGCCGACGCTTAATATGATTCTCAACCAGCGCAGCCAAGATATTTTGGCCGCGAACAACTGGAATGTGTGCCAGTACGCCATTTTGCTGATGATGGTTGCGCAGTCGGTCGATATGATCGCTGGCGAGCTGCTGCACGTGATTGCCGATGCCCACATTTACGACCGTCATGTCGATATCGTCCGCGAGCTTATCGAACGTCCGCAGTTTGCCGCGCCTAAGGTAACGCTCAACCCCGATGTACATGACTTCTATGCGTTTACGACCGATGACTTGATCGTCGAGGGCTACGAGCACGGCCCGCAGGTCAAGAACATTCCCATTGCGGTGTAGGTGGCGCTCGTGACGTGTAAGCTTTCTGCCATCGTCGCCGTGTGCGATGACTGGGGCATTGGTTGCGAGGGTGACATGGTGGTGTCCAACCGTGCCGACATGCGCCATTTTGTGGCGTGCACCAAAGGCTGTCCGGTCATTATGGGACGCAAGACGCTGCTGAGTTTTCCCGGCGGGCGTCCGCTTAAGAACCGTCGCAATATCGTACTCACCCGCGACGAGAGCTTTGCTGCCGAGGGCGTCGACGTGGTGTATAGCGTTGACGAGGCTTTGGCCGCCGTGGCCGATGAGCCCGTTGCGTGGGTGATTGGCGGCGGCGAGGTGTATCGGCAGTTTTTGCCGTATTGCGTCGAGGCCGAGGTCACGCACAACCATTGCATCCATGCCGTGGACACATACTTTCCCGACTTGGACGCCGATCTCGCGTGGGAGATTGCGCGGCGTGGCGGTGTTGCCACGATTGCCTCCGGCGAGGGCGACGAGGGCGTCGATTATGAGTTCGTGACGTATCGTCGCGTTGAGGCGTAAATCGTCTGGAGTGAACGGTATCATCGGGTTATTTGAATGCATGGGGCGGCGCTTAGCGTCGCCTCGTTTGGTATAGATGTGCTGTTAAGAAAGGTGCGGGCTGGCTGCTATGACTGATGCCGTTGAGGTTCTGCGAATCGATTCGCTCGAGGACGAGCGACTCGATGCCTACGTGCGACTGACCGAGCGCGAGCTGCGTTGCGTGTTGGAGCCGCAGAAGGGCATCTTTATCGCCGAGAGCGCCAAGGTTATCGAGCGTGCGGTGCGTGCCGGATACGAGCCGGTGAGCTTTCTTTTGGGCGAGCGCTGGCTCGACCAGATGATGCCGTTGTTTGAGCGCCTGACGGTACGCGAGGGCGCGGGTCCGGTTCCCGTGTTCGTGGCCTCGATGGAGCTCATGGAGCGACTGACGGGCTTTAACGTGACGCGCGGCGCGCTTGCGGCGTTCCGTCGTCCGCGTCAGATTCCGGTTGCGGAGTTCCTGGATGGCGTCGTCGAGGCGGCGGGGGAGCGCCCGGTGCGCGTGTGCGTGCTCGAGGGCATTGTCGACCATACCAACGTCGGCGCGATTTTCCGCTCGGCTGCCGCGCTGAACGTCGATGGCATTTTGGTGAGCCCCACCTGCTGTGATCCGCTGTACCGCCGCTCTGCCCGCGTGAGCATGGGCACAGTGTTCCAGGTGCCGTGGACGCGCATTGGCAGCGAGGCGCGCGTGTGGCCGCATGACGGGCTGGCGGCGCTGCACGATGCCGGCTTTTCTTGCGCCGCCATGGCGTTGACGGATGACTCGGTGTCGCTGGACGACCCTGTGCTGCAGGAGATTGACCGCTTGGCGATCTTTATGGGTACTGAGGGCGCCGGCTTGGGCGTCAAGACCATCGCGGGCTGCGACCGCGCCGTACGCATTCCGATGGCGCATGGGGTCGATTCGCTCAACGTGGCCGCGGCGAGCGCCGTCGCCTTTTGGCAGCTGTGCCCGCATGTGAGCAACGAGTACCACTACCAGCCGGGGTTGTATCACTAGGCGGATATTCCGCACCGCGTTCTAATTCGGAGTGTTTCGGTCGCCGCCGGTCGGTGCTAAGCTGGTCATGGCTTTGGTTTTAAATTGCTGTTTTGTTGTTTGACCTACGCTAGTGGGGAGGGCGTGTGGCTAAGAAATCTACGGCTATCGATGTAACGCAGGGTGTCATTTGGCAACAGCTGCTGTCGCTGTGCGTTCCCATCTTCTTTAGCTCGTTTTTTCAGCAGGCATACACGCTTATCGGTACCTATATCGTCGGTCAGTTTGGCGGCAAGCTCGCGCTGGGTGGCATTCAGGCCACGATGGTGCTTACGGAACTCTGCATTGGTTTTTGCGTCGGTGTGGGTGCCGGCTGCGCTGTTATCACGGGCCAGTATTTTGGTCAGCACGATGACGAGCGCCTGAGCCGATCGGTCCATACGGCCATGACGCTCGCGCTGGTGGGCGGCATTGTCATCTCCATTCTGGGCATGGTGTTTGTCGAGCCGATGCTCGTGTTGATGAATACGCCGCATGAGCTGCTGGCCGAGGGCGTGGCGTATGCGCGCTGCTACTTTGCCGCCATGTTTGCTGCGCTGCTGCTCAACATGGGCACAGCGCTGCTTCGCGCCGTGGGCGACACGCGCGGTCCGGCGGTCATTATTGCCTCCGGCTGCTTTGTCAATGTGGCACTCGACATTCTCTTTGTCGCCGTGCTGCACATGGAAGCGCTGGGCTGTGGCATCGCGGTGGCGCTGACTATCTGCACCAATGCCACGATGATTGTGATCCGCATGATGCGCGCTCCGGGGGCGTGGCGGTTGTCGCTATCCAAGCTCGGTATTGACCCCGGTATCTGCAAGAGCATGCTTTCGTGCGGCTTGCCGCTGGGCGTTCAGTCTGCGGCGTATTCGATCTCCAACGTTTTGATTCAGGTGTCAGTCAACTCGTTTGGAGCCGATGTCACGACCGCTTGGGGTCTTTCCGGCCGCCTGGACGGCATTATCTGGATGGTGACCGAGGCACTCGGCGTGTCGATCACCACGTTCTCGGCGCAGAACTTTGGTGCGCGCAATTACGATCGCATGCGAAAGGGATACCACACGTCGCTCGTGCTGTCGTTTGTGCTTATCGGCGGCCTGTCTGCCGTGCTGCTGGTGTTCTCGGGCCCGCTTTCGCGTCTGTTTATCGACGATGTCGCGATTTCGACTTACACCACGACGATCCTTCATTTCATCGCGCCGTTCTACGCGATTTTCTCGATTATCGAGAACGCGTCCGGCTCCATTCGTGGCGCCGGCGTGAGCTTCCAGCCTATGGTGCTCACGATCTTCGGCACGGTCGTGCTCCGCGTGGCATGGGTGTTCGCGATTATGCCACTCGACCCCTCGCTCGAGCATCTGCTGCTGGTCTATCCCGTAACCTGGGTAATCACGGCCACGATGTTCACCATCTACCATCACAGCGGCAACTGGCTAGGCCGCGCCACCGCCTAGTCATTGGGGACGTTCTTAAACGACTAGTCGTTGGGGACGTTCTTAAACGACTAGTCGTTGGGGACACTCTTCGCGACGCGTTATTTGCGTTTTCGACCTTAGCATCTCTCGTATCCTTGTAAACTTGCAGAACGGGCTTAGCAAATTAGATCGTCCGCGCCTATCAGATGTTGCCCGGTGGGTTTGTGATGGGAGGGCGATATGCCAAGAACGGGTCGAGTCGTTTCCTTGACGGGCTATAACCACATTATTGCGCGAGGCAATGGTGGCATCTGCATCTTCGAAGACGATGAAGATCGCTATCGAATGCTCACGTTGTTCGAGGACAAGCTTGTCGGCAATGGGATCGGCGTTACGGCGTGGTGCCTCATGTCGAATCATTTTCATCTTATGGTCGATGATCCGCATGGGAGAATATCGTCGTGCATGAGCGGCATCCTCACCTCATATGTCAAGTATTTCAATCGCAAAACTGACCGTGTTGGCCACTTGTTTCAGGATCGGTTTAAGAATATTCCGGTCGAGAATGATATTCAGGCAATTGCGCTCGCTGACTACATTCACATGAATCCAGTTAAGGCGGGCGTATCTGCCGTCGACAACTATCGTTGGTCGAGCTATCGGGCGTATGCCTACGGCTACGACGGGTTTGGTTTTTGCGATCCAGGAATGGTGTTAGACCTTGTGGGCGGTTCGCTGGAGTATCGGCATTATCTTGATGACCGGCTTGAGAGTGCGCCTTATGATGCCGAGCCGCATCCTCGTGTTCTTGACGACAAAGTGCTCGAGATCGCAAAACAGATTGCAGCGCCAGCCTCTCTTTCGGATATCAAGGCGATGACTCCAGTCGAGCGCAGGCCAGTTCTTTGCAAAATGCGTAAAGCAGGTCTTACGGTCAACCAAATTGTTAGGGCCGTTGGCCTTGGTCGCGCAACGATTGCAAATGGTACGGCGGGCTGGCGTGATTTCTAGAATTTGACTGGCCGTCGTGTTCCATGAAAGAGTGTCCCTAACGACTAGTCATTTAAGAACGTCCCCAATGACTAGTATTCGATGCCTTGGCGTGCTAGGAGGCCTTCGTCGAAGTAGTGCTTGATGGGGCGCATTTCGGTTACGAGGTCGGCAAGTTCGGCCAGCGGCAGCAGGCCGCGGCCGGTGAGTACGAGTTCTGTGGTGGCCGGCTTCATCGCGATCAGTCCCTCGACATCTTCGCGCGTCACAAAGCCTCGGCGCATGGCTTCTCCTAGCTCATCCAAGATTAGCACGTCGACCTGCGAGATCTGCTCGCGTGCCAGCTCCATGATTTGCGCGGCGCAGGACTCTGGTGTGTCGCGGTCCGCCTGTACAATGCGCAGTCCCAAGCGCGGTGCTGCGTCATGTTCGGCGCAGTGCAGCTTCTTGGCAAACTGAAGCATGAGCACGTTAAGTCCGTAGCCCGTCGCGCGCAGGGCGAGTCCCAGTGCTGCCGTCGTCTTTCCCTTGCCGTCGCCTGTATAGATTTGAACCTTGCCGACTTCCAGTGATGCCATCTCTGTCCTTTCATGCCCGGCGTCGGTTTATCGCCGTCCGGGTTGGGTATTCTAGAAAGCATTATCAACCCCAGTAGATGGAGTTCAAGCAGATGGAGATGGATGACAACAAACGTAGACGGAATATGATCCTCTACGTGCTCATCGCCTTCGTCGTCTACCTCGTGCTCTCGACCGTTCTGTTCCCTAACATCGGTCACACGCAGCAGATTACGAAGACCGACTACTCGACGTTTGTCAAAGCGCTCGATAAGAAGAGTGTCGATAAGGTCGAGTACAACACGGACGATTACACGATTTATTACACCAAAAAGGGCGAGGACGAGAACATCGCCTACAAGACGACCGGTGTGCCGAATGATGCTGGCTTTACCGATCGTGTGCTTGAGTCCGGTGCTTCGCTGGAGTCGGTCGTTCCCGACAAAAACTCGGGTTTGATGACCTACTACCTGCTCACGCTCATTCTTCCCATGGCGATTTTCTTCCTGATCGGCTGGTGGCTCAACCGTCGCATGAAGAAGGCCATGGGCGATGACGGCCCGTCGATGAACTTTGGCGGCGGCGGTTTTGGCGGCGGCGGACTGGGCAAGTCCGGCGCACGCGTGATTGCCTCCAAGGACGTGGGCGTGACCTTTAAGGACGTTGCCGGCCAGGAAGAGGCCAAGGAGTCCCTCAAGGAGGTCGTCGATTTTCTGGAGAAGCCGCAGCGCTACGAGGAGATCGGTGCCAAGCTGCCGCGCGGTGCCCTACTCGTTGGCCCTCCGGGCACCGGTAAAACCCTGCTCGCCAAGGCCGTTGCCGGCGAGGCGGGTGTGCCGTTCTTTAGCATTTCGGGTTCTGAGTTTGTTGAGATGTTCGTCGGCCGCGGCGCCGCCAAGGTGCGTGACCTGTTTAAGCAGGCCAAGGAAAAGGCCCCGTGCATCGTCTTTATCGACGAGATCGATACCATCGGCAAGAAGCGCGATGGCGGCGGCTTTAGCGGCAACGACGAGCGCGAGCAGACGCTCAACCAGCTGCTGACCGAGATGGACGGCTTCGACAACCATAAGGGTATCGTTGTTTTGGCCGCAACCAACCGTCCCGACAGCCTCGACCCGGCCCTGCTGCGCCCCGGCCGCTTTGACCGCCGTATTCCCGTCGAGCTGCCCGACCTGACCGGCCGCAAGAACATTCTTGAACTGCATGTCAAGAGCGTGAAGACGCAGCCGCCGATCGACCTGACCGCGATTGCCCGCGCCACGCCCGGTGCATCGGGCGCCGATCTGGCCAACATCATCAACGAGGGTGCTCTGCGCGCCGTCCGCGAGGGTCGCAAACGCGCAACTCAGGACGACTTCGAGGAGTCGGTGGAGGTCGTTATCGCCGGTCAGCAACGTAAGTCCACGGTGCTGTCCGACCACGAGAAGCAGGTCGTTTCCTACCACGAGATCGGCCATGCCATCGTCGCCGCTCGCCAGAAGGGCTCCGCGCCGGTTACGAAGATCACCATCGTGCCGCGCACGAGCGGTGCTCTGGGCTACACCATGCAGGTCGAGGAGGACGAGCGCTTCCTGACCACGCGCCAGGAGGTTCTGGACAAGCTCGCCGTCTACTGCGGCGGTCGCGCTGCCGAGGAGCTCATCTTTGGCGAGATGACGACCGGTGCCGCCAACGATATCGAGCAGGCCACCAAGCTCGCCCGTAACATGGTGACGCGCTTTGGTATGTCCGATGAGTTTGGCATGATGGCGCTCGGTACCGTTCAGAATGCGTACCTTAACCAGGACACGTCGCTCACCTGCGCCCCCGGTACGGCCGAGCGCGTGGACGCGATTGTCGCCAAGCTGATCGAAGACGCCCACGATCGCGCACTGCAGATCCTGAAGGAGAACAAGTTCAAGCTCCATGAGCTGGCTCGTTATCTGTACAAGAAGGAAACCATCACGGGCGAGGAGTTCATGAATCTTCTCACGCGCGAGAATCCGCTGATGCCGAAGCAGCAGTAATACTAGTTGCGCAATGTCAATCGCCCCATTTGAGTGTCCATCTCAAATGGGGCGTTTTGCGTGGGGAGTGTTGTATATGAAGATCGTGGTGAGCGCCTGTTTAATGGGCGAGAGCTGCAAGTATAACGGGCTCGACAACTATCATCGAGAGCTGGTCGAGGCTTGCGAGCGCACGGGGACCGAGGTCCTCTTGGTGTGCCCTGAGGTCTTTGGCGGCCTGCCCACGCCGCGCAAGCCGTCCGAGATTGTGAACGGCGAGGTCCGTACCTGCGAGGGCATCTCGGTTGATCGCGAATTTCGCCTGGGTGCCCAACGTGCGCTCGATATGTGCGAGCAGGCAGGCGGACCGGAAGAGATAGTCGCGTGCATCCTGCAAGATCGCAGTCCCTCGTGCGGCGTCGGCCGTATCTACGACGGAACTTTCAGCGGTACCCTCACGGCGGGCAACGGCGTCTTTGTCGAACTGCTTCTCCGCCACGGCTACCGCGTAATCCCGGCAAGCGAATTCGATTCGAGCATGTTGCAACAGTAAAAGAAAAGGGGTGGCCATCGAATGGATGACTGCCCCTTTTGCTGTGGCGATTAAACTATTTCAGTAGTGTTCAATGGTGTTTTCCCAGATAAAACCTACCAAAATAAACCTGTCCCTTTTTGGCAGGTTAGGCCAGCAGCTGGTGGCCGTAGGCGTTGGCGGCCTTGATGGCGGCGGCGAACTTCTCGTCGGTGAAGGGCTCAGGGTTGCCCTGCTTCCACTCGTTGGTGGCGTGCGCGTACTCACACAGGGCTGGGATATCCGCCTCGGTAAGGCCGACCTGCTCAAGCGTCACGGGCAGGCCCATCTGCTTGTTAAAGGCGGCGTAGCGCTCAAGGTTCGCGGTGTCTCCCGTATAGGCAAACAGCACGAGCACGCCCAGGCTTACAACCTCGCCGTGCAGATAGGTTCCCTCGCGCGGAACGCTGCAGGTGGCGTTGTAGAACGCATGCGCCACGCTCGAGTTGTAGTAGTAATCGTTCTGGTTCGTGAGGTTGGAGACGTAGCCCGTGTTGACCACGATATCGAGCGCAATCTGCTTGACGGCCTCGCTCGACAGGTTCTGGCGCACATCCTCAAGACCCTGCACGCCGTAGGTAAACAGCGGCTCGGAGCAGGTGTGCGCAAGTGCCAGGCCAAGACCGGCGGTGTGCTCCAAGTTGCCGGCGCTCGTGGCGTACTCGACCTCGGGCTGCTTGGACAGGGCATCACCCACGCCGGCCCAGAAGTACTCCGCCGGTGCCTCGGCGATGATCTTGGGGTTGATGAAGATGTGCGCCGGTCGGTTGGGGTACGAATAACCCTCGAGCGAGCCGTCGTCGTTGTACACGACGGCAATGGCGGTCGCGGCGGAGCAGTTGGAACAGATCGTCGGGACGGTGAAGACGATCTTCTTGAGCTCGATGGCTGCGGTCTTGACGGTGTCGAGCGCCTTGCCGCCGCCGCAGGCGATGAGCACGTCAGCCTCCTGGCAGGCAGGGGAGTTCACGACCTTGGCGATATTGGCGCGCGTGCTGTTGGTGCCATAGACGCGCGTTTCCAGAACCTCGACATCGGTACCCTCAAGCGTCGCCTCGATGTCCGGCAGCGCCGCAGCCAGGGCACGCTTGCCGCCAATGATGGCAACTTTGGTCGCCCCGTACTCGGCCAATGCGGCGGGCAGCTCGTCAAAGCAGTCCTCGCCGACGGTATAGTCGCTCATTCCAATCGTGCGCATGGCAACCTTCTTTCGCTCGATAAAGTACTATCAGGTATTTTGCTTCAAAGCGGCTGCATCAGTCGCGAGAATTTCAAACCAAAATTCCGAACGTATAAAACCAGTGTTGAGGGTTTTTCGCCGACGCGGAACGTGCTAGCATACTCCGCATAAGCGTTGATGGGGACGAGTAGTCGGCCATCCGCATGCCACAGAGAGCGGGGAGCGCTGAGAGCCCGTGCATGCGACCGATGAAAATCACCCCGGAGCTGCGGTCCCAACGGACGTGCCGTGCAGGTTCGTCTTAGTAGACATCGCCGAGATGGTCGTCGATACAGGCCAGCCGAGTAACGGATGCGAGCGCGCGGCGACGCGGGCGAGGGCATCTAAGCTGGGTGGTTAAGCGAAGAGCTTTTGCGGGTGCACTGCCCGTTTTGTGGCGCTTCGTCCCAGCTTGCAGGGACGGGCGCTTTTTTGGTGCCCAGAGGGCGTGCGCGCCCACGACAAGAAAGGGGTACCGTGGCAAACGAGTACAAGCAGACGATGAATCTGCCCAAAACCGGATTTCCCATGCGTGCCGGTCTTTCCAAGTCCGAGCCCAAGCGACTCAAGGACTGGCAGGACAACAAGGTCTACGAGCAGGTTCTGAAGAAGAACGAGGGTCACAAGAAGTTCGTGCTGCACGACGGTCCTCCGTACGCCAACGGCCCGATCCACATCGGCCACGCCATGAACAAGATCTCCAAGGACATGATCAACCGTTACTGGATGATGCAGGGCTGCGAAGTTCCCTATGTCCCCGGTTGGGACTGCCACGGCCAGCCGATCGAGCACAAGGTCGAGGAGAAGCTTGGCACCGAGAAGTTCAACCAGACTCCCACGGCCAAGATTCGTGAGCTCTGCAACGAGTTCGCTGTCGAGAACATCGAGCTGCAGAAGGCCGGCTTCCGTCGCCTGGGCGTGCTCGGCGATTGGGATAACCCCTACCTGACGCTCTATCACCAGCATGACGCCGCCGATATCGAGGTCTTTAAGGCCATGTTTGACAAGGGCATGATCTATCGTGGCCACAAGCCGGTTCACTGGTGCAAGCACTGCCACACCGCACTCGCCGAGGCCGAGATCGAGTACTCCGATGAGACGAGCCCGTCCATCTTCGTGCGCTTTGAGATGACCACCAAGCCCGCCGGCCTCGAGAACTTCGACGGCCCGGTCGACTTCATCATCTGGACGACCACGCCGTGGACCATCCCCTCCGACCAGGCTGTTTCCCTCAAGCCCGGCGCCGCCTATGTCGCCGTTGAGCACGATGGCCGCGCCGAGGTCATGCTCGAGGACCTGGCTCCCAAGTGCTGCGAGGAGTTTGGCTGGGAGTACACCCCGGTCATGGTCGACGGCAAGCCCTACGTGGTTCCCGCCGAGACCTTCCACCACATCCACTACAAGCAGCCGATCTTTGACGGTGTCGAGGGCGTGGCGCTGCTGGCCGATTACGTCGGCGTCGATGACGGTACCGGTATCGTCCACAACTCGCCCGGCCACGGCGTCGACGACTACTTTGCCTGCCTTAAGGAGGGCATCACCGACATCTGCATGCCGGTTGATGACGACGGCAAGTTCTACACCGGCGAGGAGTTTGGCACCGGTGGCCCCTTCAGCGGTATGGATACCGACGAGGCCAACCCGCACATCATCGAGTTCCTGCGCGAGCGCGGCACCCTGGTCCTCGAGAAGAAGATCTCGCACAGCTATCCGCACTGCTGGCGCTGCAAGCACCCGGTGCTCTTCCGTGCTACCGACCAGTGGTTTGTCTCGATGGACAAGACCGGTTTGCGCGAGCAGGCTGGCAAAGAGGTTCGCGAGAACGTCAAGTGGTATCCGGCCCATGCGGCCAACCGCATCGGTGCCATGGTCGAGCAGCGTCCCGACTGGTGCATCAGCCGCCAGCGCAACTGGGGCGTGCCCATCCCCAGCTACACCTGCGCCGACTGCGGCGAGAAGGTCATGAACGACGCCACGCTCGACGCCGTTATCAAGCTCTTCCACGAGAAGGGCTCCGACGCTTGGTTCACCGACGCTCCCGAGAGCTACCTGGGCGAGGCCTGCGTCTGCCCCAAGTGCGGCGGCCATCACCTCAAGGCCGATAAGGACATCCTCGACGTGTGGTGGGATTCCGGCGTCTCCTGGAAGGCCGTCTGCGAGTATCGCCCCGAGCTTGAGTATCCGGCGGACGTGTATCTCGAGGGCTCCGACCAGCACCGCGGTTGGTTCCAGAGCTCGCTGCTCACCTCGGTGGGTGCCAACGGCCACGCTCCGTACAAGGCGGTCGTCTCGCAGGGCTTCACCCTCGACGGCCAGGGCCGCAAGATGTCCAAGTCGCTCGGCAACGTCATCGACCCCAACAAGGTCTGCGACGAGATGGGTGCCGACATCATCCGTCTGTGGGTCGCCTCCGTCGATACCAGCTCCGACGTGTCCATCGACCACGAGATTCTTGCTCGTACGTCCGATGCCTACCGTCGTTTCCGTAACACGCTGCGCTTCTTGCTCTCCGAGCTCGAGGGCCAGTTTGAGCCCGAGACCGACGGCGTCGCCTTTGCCAACCTGCTGCCGCTCGACAAGCTCATGGTTGCCCGTCTGACCCAGGTCCAGGCCGAGGTCGACGATGCCTACGCCAGCTACGAGTTCCCGCGTGCTTACCGCGCGCTTTACGACTTCGTGGTCACCGAGCTTTCCAACGTGTATCTCGACGCTCTGAAGGACCGTCTGTACTGCGAAAAGCCCGGCTCGCTCGAGCGCCGCAGCGCCCAGACCGTGCTGGCCGAGCTGTTCTCGATGCTCATGCGCGACCTGCAGCCGATCCTGTCCTACACGGTCGACGAGGCCATGGCCTATGCGCCCGCCGGCTGCGTCGATCACCAGAAGTACGCTGCGCTCCTCGATTGGTACAAGTCGCCCATTACGGTCGACGAGGCCAATGAGTTTGAGGGCGTGCTCGAGGCTTCGCTCGAGCTCCGTAGCGCCGTGACCAAGGCCCTTGAGGATGCCCGTTCCGCCGGCACCTTCACCAAGAGCCAGCAGGTTCGCGTCAAGGCGGTCGTTCCCGCCGAGATGTTTGCGCTGCTGACTGGCGACAAGGCCGTCGACCTGGCCGAGTTCTACATCGTCTCCGATGTTGAGCTGACCCAGGGCGAGGAGCTTTCCGTCGCCATCGAGGCTGCCGGGGGCGAGTGCTGCGACCGTTGCTGGAACTACCGCACCACCGTCGGCGAGTACAACGGCCACGCTCACATCTGCAAGCGCTGCGCTGATGCACTGTAGGTTACGGCGTTCGTAGAACGCCGTAACCTACCGACGCTGCAAACGCCCCTAAGCGGCAATCTGACGTTCAATCGTCGGTCGCGTACCAAAGTACGCTTCCCTCCTCTTTCACGTCACCTTGCTCGCTTAGGGACGTTTTCGCTGTTGGCGACGGTAATGCGGCGTTTCTATGGACATTGTCGTTGGGAACGTTCTTAAACGACTAGTCAAACAAGAACGTCCCCAACGACTACCTGTGTCATATTCAAGCGGCATTCTGTTTTTCGGAATGCCGCTTTCGTTTTTAGCTGGTTATTTCGCTAGCGTTGGTGGATATGTCGTGCGCTCTGCGTGTGGCAATATAAGATGATTAATTGCGTTAATCGGAATTTGATTATCTGAGGGTAGGGGATTGATTTGGGTCGTACTGGGGATATGACGCCACCTTTGCGGTGGCGGTTGGGCGTTGCTGGTGGGGTGGCGCTGGTTGTGCTGCTTGTTGACCAGTTGACCAAGCTTGCGGTTCGCGCCGTGGGCGATGCTCTTCATGTGACCGTTATCCCCGGCGTGATCGACTTCCTGTTTGTGCGCAATATCGGCGCTGCCTTTAGCATGGGTGAGGGACATGGCATTGCGTTTGCCGTGCTGGCGTTGGCGGTCATTGTCGCCATTGTCGTGTACCTCGTTCGCGCGCCCCAGCTTGCCCATCTTGAGGTTGTGGGCATGGCGATGGTTGCGGGCGGTGCTATCGGCAACGCTATCGATCGTTTGGCCTTTGGCTTCGTGACCGATTTTATTGCCACCACCTTCATCGACTTCCCTGTTTTCAATGTGGCCGATATCGGCATTACCTTGGGCGTCGTGCTCGCCCTATTTGGCTACATGTTCTTGAGCCCCGCGGCCCGTGAGGTCGATGCGACCGCCGAGCTTAACGCCCGTGACGAGGCCCGCGCCAAGCGCAAGGCTAAACAACGTGGGGAGCGTGCCCGCAAGATTCGCGAAAGGAATGAGCGCTAATGGCCGACATCCATATCCTTGTTGCCGACGATGCCGTTGGTCAGCGTCTTGACGCCTATCTGGGCGCCAATGACGGGTGCCCTACGCGCTCTGCCTGCGCGCATCTGATTGAGGGCGGTGCCGTATGCGTCAATGGCGAGACCTGCCTGTCCAAAAAGTACGCCGTGCGAGCCGGCGACCGTATTTCGGTCGATTTGCCCGAGCCGCACGACCCCGCCGATGTGATTCCCGAGGCCATCCCGCTCGACATTCGCTATGAGGACGACTATCTCATTGTGCTCTCCAAGCAGCGCGGCCTGGTATGCCATCCTGCGCATGGTCATGAGAGCGGTACGCTCGCGAATGCCCTGGTCTTTCACTGCGGTATCGACCATCTGGGTACCGTGCAGGGCGAGGACCGCCCCGGCATCGTGCATCGCTTGGATCGCGATACCTCGGGTCTCATGCTTGCGGCCAAGGACGACGACACCCAGCGCGCGCTCCAAAACCTTATCCGTACGCGCACGCTCGATCGCCGCTATATTACGCTCGTCCACGGTCATATTGCTATGGATGAAGGCACCATCAACACTGGTATTGCCCGTTCCACGCGCGACCGCGTCAAGATGGCGGTGTCTGACGATCCTTTCGCGCGTCAGGCCATCACGACCTTCAAGGTCCTCGAGCGTTTCGATTCCACCCGCTTTGACGATGGGTATACGCTCGTCGAGTGTCACCTGTTTACCGGCCGCACGCACCAGATTCGCGTGCATATGCGCCATATCAACCACGCTTGCGTGGGCGATCCGCTCTACGGAAAGTGCGATGTGCGTGCCGATCAGGGTTTGACCAGGCAATTTCTGCATTCCTGGCGCGTGGCGTTCGACCATCCCGTGACGGGGGAGCGCATCGAGTGTCGCGATGAGTTGCCCTGGGATCTTGCCGCCGTCTTGGACGATTTGGCCCCGCGCTCGCTTGGCCGTACCGCTGCTGGCGACGATATCGTTCCGCAGCTCGGTCTGCTCGAAGCCTAGCCAGTATTAGGTGGTTTCTTGAACTCGGTAAGCCTGCGGTAAGATATACGGTTGTTTACGTAACGCGTTCTCGGGAGCCTGCATGCTCGCCTTTTTACAAACCAACACGCCCATCGTGATTTTTAACCAGATTGTGGTTACGCTGCTCACGGTCTGCTTCCTCTACCAGGTGGTCTTCTTTGTCATAGGCGCCCTCCGCGGTGAGGTCGCACCGCCCAAGGCCAAAAAGCTCCATCGCTACGCCTTCTTTATTGCGGCGCATAACGAGGAGGCCGTGATCGCCAACCTCGTTCGCTCCATCAAGGATCAGGACTATCCGTCCGAGCTCATCGAGGTCTTTGTCGTTGCCGACGCCTGCACCGACAGCACCGCGCAGCTCGCGCGCGAGGCCGGTGCCATTGTTTACGAGCGCAATGACCTGGCTCGTAAGGGCAAGAGCTGGGTCATGGACTTTGGTTTCGATCGCATTCTCAACGAGTATCCCGACACGTTTGAGGGCTACTTTATCTTCGATGCCGATAACGTTATCTCCCGCGATTACGTCTCCAAGATGAATGATGCCTTTGACCAGGGCTTCCATGTGGTCACGAGCTATCGCAACTCCAAGAACTTCGGCAGTTCGTGGATTTCGTCTGCCAACGCCACCTGGTATCTGCGTGAGGCCCGCTTCCTTAACAACGCGCGTAATATCTGCAAGACGTCCTGCGCTGTCTCGGGTTCGGGTTACCTCATCTCCGCCAGTGTTATCGAGGGCATGCACGGTTGGCAGTTCCATACGCTGACCGAGGACATCCAGTTCACCACGTTCTGCGCCATTCACGGCATCCGCATCGGTTATGCGCCGGCGGAGTTCTTTGACGAGCAACCCGTGACGTTTAAGGCGTCCTGGAAACAGCGCATGCGTTGGACCAAGGGCTTCTACCAGGTCTTTTTTACCTATGGCAAGCATCTTGTCAAATCGACCTTCCGCTATCATCGCTTTGCTGCCTACGACATGTTTATGACGATCGCGCCGGGTATGCTGCTTTCTCTGATCTCCATGCTCGCCAACGCGACCTTCCTCATCGTGGGCGGACTTTCGCATGGCTTCTTGGCCACCGAGGTCGAGATGCAGGCTTGTGCCGCCTCGCTCATTATGACCTTCGCGATGATGTACCAGACCTTCTTTATCCTGGCGCTGCTCACGACCATCTTTGAGTACAAGCATATTCACTGCGCGCAAAAGTGGCGTCTGGTAACCAACCTGTTTACCTTCCCGATCTTTATGTTCAGCTATATCCCCATCACGGTGGCAGCGCTGTTCCTGAAGGTTGACTGGGTCCCGACGCAGCACGCCGTCAACGTTACCCTCGACGAGGTCATGCAAGGCGCCAAATAACCACCATCAAAACCACTACAAAGGGGACAGGCCCTTTGTAGTGGTTTTTGCTTTTGTAATGCAGCTCGAGGAGGTGCTCGATGGTCTATATCCCGTTTTGGATTTGCATCTTTGCCGGCGCGGCGATTGATGCCCGTGAGCGGCGGTTTCCGAATGCGCTTGCCGGAGCGTGTGCGGTGGCGGCATTAGCAGGCGTTTGGCTCGACAAAGGCGTTAACACGGCGCTTGACCACACTGGTCTTGCGGTCATCGTCTACCTTGCCCTTGTGTTGACTGAGTCGCTCTGGCGGCGCCTCCGTCAAGCTCCGGGGATTGGTATGGGGGATGTCAAGGCGCTCTTCGCGCTTTGCACGCTCGACCCTATGGGCGGTATCGTGGCATTTGCCGTCGCGCTCCTGGTCCTTGCCATCTCCTGCCTCCTCACAAAATCGCGCTCCCTGCCATTGCTCCCGTTTTTGGTGCCGATATTTGCCATAATCGAAGTCATGGGCTGCACATTGTAACTGATTGCGCATCCTTCTTAAGGAGCATGCCATGGCAATTAATCAAGAAACGGCCGTCATTAAGGCGCGCATGGACCGCATTCCCGCGGCGTTGTCGCCCGAACTCGTCGAGCGCATTTCCGCCGATCGTGCTTCGGGTGCCGTCAACCCGTATCGTTGCAACGACGACCAGGTCATTCGTCGTATTGATCGCGCTGCCGACAAAGGCACGCTTATGCGTCCGGCGTTTATGCGCGATACCGAAAAGATTCTTCATCTTCCGGCGTACACGCGTTATGCAGGCAAAACGCAGGTCTTTAGCTTCCGTAGTAATGATGATCTGTCGCGGCGCGGATTGCACGTGCAGCTTGTCTCGCGCATTGCGCGCGATATCGGTCGCGCCCTGGGGCTCAACTGCGATCTGATCGAGGCGATTGGCCTGGGCCATGACTTGGGACACACGCCCTTTGGCCACGCCGGTGAGCGCTTTCTCAACGATATCTATCACGAGCGCACGGGTCGCTACTTTTTCCATAACGTGCAGTCGGTCCGCGTGCTCGATGCCTTGTACGGCCGTAACGTGTCGCTCCAGACGCTCGATGGCGTGCTGTGCCATAACGGCGAGTACGAGCAACGCGTATTTGAGCTTTCCGACATGGCTTCCTTTGATCAGTTCGACCAGACGGTCGAGGATTGCATCGCCACGGGCTATAGCGCGATTGAGCACCTGCGCCCTATGACGCTCGAGGGCTGCGTGGTGCGGATTTCGGATATCCTCGCCTATGTCGGTCGCGATCGTCAAGATGCTATTGCCGCGGGTCTGCTTTCGCCCGACGCTTTTGACGATGGTCGGGGCGGCGCCTATAACAGCTGGATTCTCACACACGCTTCCATCGATATCGTGGAGCATAGCTATGGTAAGCCGCGCATCGAGATGAGCGAAGACCTTTTTGAGGAGATTCGTCGAGCCAAGCGCGAGAACTACGAGAAGATCTACAGCAAGGGTGGTATCGAGGGCGATTCGGAGGCGGAGCTGCGCGAGGCGTTCGAAAAGTTGTATGACCGTTGCCTGCAGGATGTAAATGAAGGCGACGAGTCCTCTTACATCTTTAAGCATCATATTTCGCGCATTGAGCAGCAACTTTCTTACTACGATCGCACCTATGCCTGGCAGAACGACAAGGATCAAGCCGTGGTGGATTACATCGCGAGCATGACGGACGGCTACTTCTGCGAGCTGACGAGCAAGCTCTTCCCGGGTCTAAAGTTTCCGCATCGTACCTATATTAACGAACGGTAGTTCGTATCTTTTCGGTATACTGTTGGGGAACAACGATTTTGATGGATGTACGGGATGGCTATGGACGACCTTTTTTCTGCCTCGACACGCGAGCGTTCCTTTAAGAATGCGCCGCTCGCGGTGCGCATGCGTCCCAATTCGCTCGACGAGTACGTGGGCCAGCAAAAAGCCGTGGGCAAGGGTTCATGGCTACGCGCGGCGATTGAACATGATGTGCTGTCCAGCGTGATCTTGTACGGGCCTGCCGGTACGGGCAAGACCACGCTGGCGCATATCATCGCCAACCATACCAAGAGCGAGTTTGTCGAGGTCAGCGCCGTAACGGGTACCGTGAAGGACCTTCGTCGCGTGATCGACGAGGCAAAGACGCGCCTGAATACGTACGACCGCCGTACCATCCTGTTTATCGACGAGATTCACCGCTTTTCGAAGTCGCAGCAGGATGCGCTGTTGCATGCTGTCGAGAATCGTACCGTCATTATGATCGGTGCCACGACCGAGAACCCGTACTTTGAGGTCAATTCGGCGCTGTTGTCGCGCGGCCGTGTGGTGGAGCTTGAGCATCTGAAGGACGAGGATATCGCCACGCTTATCGAGCGCGCACTCGAGGCACCACAGGGCTTGAACGGTAAGTTCTCGGCCGATGAGGATACGGTTAAGACCATCTGCACGTTGGCCGCGGGCGATGCGCGCTCGGCCCTGACGACGCTCGAGCTGGCGAGCGAGATCGCCGTGACGCGTCCCGATACCGAGGGTACGCCGGCGCCGGCAGCGGGGGAGCGCTATCCCATCACGGTCGACGATGTGAAGATCGCCAATCCGCGTCGTGGGTTTTCGTATGACAAAAACGGTGACATGCACTATGACATCATCAGTGCGTTCATTAAGTCCATGCGCGGCAGCGACCCCGATGCCACCATTTATTGGCTCGCGCGCATGATTGATGCGGGGGAGGATCCTAAGTTTATCGCCCGCCGCATTATGATTCATGCTTCCGAGGACGTTGGCAATGCCGATCCGCAGGCGCTGTTGGTGGCGCATGCCGCATTTAAGTCTGCCGAGGTCATCGGCTATCCCGAGTGTCGCATTAACCTGGCACAGGCCGCGCTCTATGTGTGCTTGGCGCCCAAGTCCAATGCCTGTGAGGCATCCATTGATGCGGCGCTGGCCGATATCCATAATAGTGGACTGCGCGAGGTGCCAAGCTATCTGCGCGACCGTCATCGCCCGGGTAGCGATGAGTATGGTGTCTACAAGTATCCGCACGATTATCCCGAGGGCTGGGTCGATCAGCGCTATCTGCCCGAAGGCCTGGAACGTGGTACTTTTTGGCAGCCCGCCGGCCGCGGTTGGGAAGAATGGCGCGTAGAGCAAAGCGAACGCGACCGCAGCGGGAACGCACCGAAGTAGCAGCTGATGATTTTGTCCCACGTATCCGCTCTTGGCATGTTCCGCTCCCTTTGGGGTACCATGAACAGCGTCTGTATTTCGATTCCTTTGGGAGGCTTGTATGAGTCCCATTCAAATCGCTCTGCTGGTGCTCGCCGTTGCCGGCGTGTGGGCCGTCGTTGAGCTTGCACTCACCCTGCGCAAAACCCGCACCGTCGTTGATTCGCTCGACAAGACAGTGAGCGACCTCAACAACACGCTCGCTGAGGCGCAGCCCGTGGTGGCAAAGCTCGATGGCGTCGTTGACGAGCTTACACCGGCACTTGCCCAGGTGGAGCCGCTGCTCAAGTCGAGCAAGACTGCCGTTGACGCCCTGACGTCCAATCTCGTTGAGGTTGAGGCGGTCGTTCGCGACATCTCTGAGGTCACGGGCAGCATGGCCGAGGCAAGCAATGCCGTGTCGAGCGTGACCGATTCTGCCGCCGGCGCCGTGCAGAAGCTCTTCAATAAGGTGAAGGCTCCTGCAGCCGACGCTGAGCGCAAGCTCGCCGCTGCCGCCGCCGAGGCTGAGCAGCCTACCGAGCGCGTCCTGATTGGCGAGGCCGAGGACGAGATCGCCGATAGTGCAGATACGGCTCAGAAGCCCGCAGCCAAGCCGGCTCAGTATTACACCTATACACCCGCCGAGACCGCCGAGGAGTCCTGCGATGAGTAGCGAAGCAACCTGCCCCATTACGCTGACCGTTGCCGGTGACCCGCGTCTCGCGCGCTTGGTGCGCATGACGGCCGCCAACGTCGGTGCTCTGTGCTCCATGTCCGTCGATCGCATCGAGGACATCCGCATGGCTGCTGAGGAGGCCTTCATCTTTGGTTGCACCGCGGTCGACTGCGATGACATCACCATCAAATTCGATGTCGAGGAGACCCACGTTGGCATGACCTTTACCTTCGGCGACCAGGCCACCGTCGATGAGGATGACCAGGCTGCTGTGTATGCCGAGCTCATTCTTGCAAGCGTGTGCGATTCCTACGAAAAGACCTCGGCGCCCCTAACGCTTTCCCTCGATCTCAAGGCGGATATCTAATATGACCGAACGTTCCCGGAGCGGCAAGACCGCTTGGGACAAGGAGAAAACCCGCGAGCTGTTTCGTCGTTACAAGGAGACCGGTGATCCGGACGCCCGCGAGCAGCTCGTCATGTCCCATATGAACCTGGTAAGGTTTCTTGCCAACAAATTTAAGAACCGCGGCGAGCCGCTCGATGACCTCATGCAGGTCGGCTATCTGGGCTTGCTCAAGGCTATCGATCGCTTTGACCCCGAGCGCGGACTCGAGTTTACGACCTTTGCCACGCCTACCATTCTGGGCGAGATCAAGCGTCACTTCCGCGACAAGGGCTGGAGCGTGCGCGTGCCCCGTCGCCTGCAAGAGCTCTCGGCCAAGGTCAACCAGGCTACCGATAAGCTCACCAACGAGCTGCAGCGTTCTCCTAAGGTTGAGGAAATCGCCGAATACCTGGACGTGACCGTCGATGAAGTCCTGGAGGCCATGGAATCGTCCTCGGCTTATACCTCGGTGCCTATCGAGGCCCCCGGTGCGTCCGATTCCGACGATGCACCTTCGATTCTCGACCGCTATGCCGACGAGGACAATGAGCTCGACTTTACCGATGACCGTCTGGTGATTGAGGAAGCCATTCGCGATTTCTCGCCGCGCGAGCGCGAGGTGATCGAACTTCGCTTCGTGAAGGGCATGACCCAGATCGAGATCGCCAAGAAGCTGGGCATCTCCCAGGTGCAGGTTTCGCGCCTACTGCGTCGCACACTTAAGAAAGTTCAGGACAAGATCGACCCCGACGGAGTGATGATTCGTTCATGAGTGAGCACCCCCGACAAACCGACCGCACACTGCGTGATACCCGTATTCTGACCCTGCGCATCTGGGCCGTTGTTGGCTGCATTGTGATTGCTGCCGTTATCTTCAACCTTATGGGCATCCTGGCACCGGTTATTGAGTTTCTTGCCGTCGGCTCCATCATCGCCTTTGTGATATCGCCCATCACAAACTGGCTCGAGCACCATGGCGTGAATCGCGGCATCGGTTCGCTTATTGCGCTTATCGTTGTCGTTGCCGTGCTCGTCGGTGTCGTCTGCATTCTGTCGCCGATTCTTTTTGGCCAGATCATGGAGGTCTTGAGCCGCCTGCCCGAGCAACTGCGCGCTGCGGGTGGCGACCTCAACGAGATGGTCTCGCGTGCCAAGACACTCAACAACACGCCGCTCAAGGAGTACTTGGACGATAATCTGTCGTCGCTCGTTACTGTGGCATCGAAGTATGTTTCGCAGATTGCCGCTGAGCTTGGGCGTGGCGTGTTCCCGCTCATCACCAATACGGCATCGCAGCTGTTCGTTATTTTCCTGGGCCTGGTGCTTGCCTACTGGCTGGCCTGTGATTATCCCCGCATGCACCACGAGGTCTGCACCATCCTCGGCCAGGAAAAGGAGACCTCCTACCGTTTTATGGTCGCCATTCTTTCGCGCTCCGTCGGCGGCTACATGCGCGGCATGGTCGTGACGTCCATCTGCGGTGGCATCCTTGCCTTTATCGGTTTTACGATCATCGGACATCCGTATGCGGCACTCATGGCCATCTTTACCGGCATCATGCACTTGGTCCCGGTTGTCGGTCCTTGGGTAAGCGCTGCGATTGCCACGGTGCTTGGCTTTATGTTCAGTCCGATGCTGGCGTTGTGGACGCTCATCGTGACGATGGTTGCACAAAACGTCACTGACAACGTTATCTCGCCCAAGGTCATGCAGAGCTCCGTGCAGGTGCATCCCATCATGAGCCTGACGGCCCTCGTTATCGGTTCGGCGCTTATGGGCCCCATCGGCATGGTCATTGCCATTCCGCTGTGTGCAGCGCTCAAGGGTATCTTCGTGTACTACTTCGAGAACGAGACCGGTCGCCAGCTCGTGGCCTACGACGGCGCCGTGTTTAAGGGCACGCCGTATCGCGATACAGAAGGTAACCCGGTCGCCGCCTACGATGCGCTCGGCGATGACACGTTCATCTATGAGTCTGAGCTCATCGGCAACGAGACCGCGCCCGAGGCCCAGGCCATGCCCAAGCCCGAGCTCGATAATCCCTGGATCAAGCTTTCTGGTCTTCAGCCCGACGCCACGGGCTTCTTCAAGAATCCCTTCGCCAAGGATGATGACTCCAGCTCGGACGATGACACGAAAACCGGCATCGACGGCTCCATGGACGATTCGGATTCTAAATAGGTCTTGTTAGCGTTTCTTGATGTTGTAAATGACAAGAATCGCGAGCAAAACGATTGATAAGGGGCCAGCTACATAGAAAAAGAGAACGTCAATTGCGCGTAGAGCGTAATAAGTCTTATTGCCGGACGTTACTGCATACAATACGTAGCCAAATGCTGGTTGGTTTGCGTACCAGCAGGAGAAGGCCAAGAGCACGAAAAGTGCTACTACCAGAAGTGCATTCAGGACAAATCGTTTGCTTTTCATCGATCGCTCCTTCCGGATGAGTCTTATATGTAATTCTATCGCAGTCATTTGTTTTTCAAAGAATTTGACAGTCTAAATAACGTGCACTTTCGCTGGAGGGTCGCTGTTTGGCGGCCCTCTTTTTTGCACATGCGCGGTGGGATGGTAATATCGTTACGTTTGAACTGTTTCGATGTGAAACCGAGGAGATTCCCTCTATGAGTGCTGACTATCCGTCAATGACTACGGCCGAGATCCGCTCTAAGTTCCTCAACTTCTTTGAGGAGCGCGGTCTTAAGCTCTATCCTTCTTCGTCCCTCGTTCCCGACGATCCTTCGCTGCTGCTTGCCAACGCCGGCATGAACCAGTTTAAGGAGTACTACCAGGGCAAGAAGACCATGAAGGAGATCGGCGCAATCTCCTGCCAGAAGTGCGTCCGCACCAACGACATCGACTGCATTGGCGAGGACGGCCGTCACCTGTCCTTCTTCGAGATGCTCGGCGACTTCTCCTTTGGCGGCGTCTCCAAGCAGCAGGCTTGCGCCTGGGCCTTTGAGCTCATCACCAAGGAGTTCAAGCTGCCGCTCGATCGCCTGTACTTCACCGTCTTTACCGAGGATGACGAGACCCATGACGTATGGCGCTCTCTGGGCGTTGCCGAGGACCACATCTCCCGTCTGGGCGAGGACGATAACTTCTGGGCCGCTGGCCCCACTGGCCCCTGCGGTCCGTGCTCCGAGATCTACTTTGACATGGGCGAGGAGGTCGGTTGCGGCAGCCCCGACTGCAAGCCCGGCTGCGACTGCGACCGCTTCCTTGAGTTTTGGAACCTCGTGTTTACCCAGTACGACCGCCAGGAGGACGGCTCCATGCCGGAGCTGCCGCACCGCAACCTCGATACGGGCATGGGCCTGGAGCGCATGGCCGCCATCATGCAGCACAAGACCGCCAACTACGACGGTGATCTGATGCAGCACCTCATCAAGCTGGGCGAGGAGATCAGCGGCAAGACCTATGACGCCGACGATTACTCTGGCGCCAGCCGCTCTCTGCGCATCATCGCCGACCACTCCCGTGCCGTCGACTTCATGATCTCCGACGGCATCCTGCCCGGCAACGAGGGTCGCGAGTACGTCCTGCGCCGCCTGCTCCGTCGCGCCGTGTTCCACGGCCGCCTGCTGGGCATCGAGGGCGCCTTCCTGACCAAGTTCATCGACGAGGTCAACGCCCAGATGGGCGAGGCCTATCCCGAGCTGCTCAAGAACGTCGCGCTCGTCAAGGGCATCGTCGCCTCCGAGGAGGAGCGTTTCTCCACGACGCTCGACAACGGCCGCGTCTACCTGGACGAGGCCCTGGCCGCGCTCGCCGAGGGCGCCGTCCTTCCGGGCGATGTCGCCTTTAAGCTGCACGACACCTTCGGTTTCCCCATCGACCTGACCGTCGAGATCGCTGGCGCTGCTGGCCACGACGTCGATATGGACGGCTTCACCGCCTGCATGGAGGACCAGAAGGCTCGCGCCCGCGCCAACACCAAGGGCGATGCCTGGGGCAGCTTCAACGACGTGTGGGTCGAGCTTTCCGACAAGGTCACTGCGACCGAGTTCGACGGCTATGACAACGACGTCATCGAGGGCGCTAAGGTTGTCGCTATCGTGCGCAACGGCGAGTCCGTCGAGTCCGCTGCCGCCGGCGAGGACGTTGAGGTCGTGCTCGACCGCACCCCGTTCTACGCCGAGATGGGCGGCCAGCAGGGCGACGCTGGCGAGCTTTCCGCCAAGGGCGTTTCGCTGGCCGTTTCCGATACCAAGAACCACAACGGCCTGTATGCCCACGTCGCACACGTTGCTGAGGGCACGCTGACCGTCGGTGCCGCCGTGACCGCCGCGCTCGACGCCGAGCGCCGTGGCTTCCTGCGTCGCAACCACACCGCTACGCACCTGCTCGACGCTGCGCTTAAGCAGGTCCTGGGCGAGCATGTCTCCCAGGCCGGCTCGCTGGTGACGCCCGAGCACCTGCGCTTTGACTTCACGCACTTTGAGGCCCTGTCCTCCGAGCAGCTCAAGGCTGTCGAGGACCTGGTCAACCAGCAGATCTTCGCTTCCAAGCCGGTCGTAACCCGCGTCATGGGCATCGACGAGGCCAAGGCCGCCGGTGCTGTCGCCCTCTTTGGCGAGAAATACGGCGACGTCGTCCGCGTCGTCTCCGTGGGCGCCGAGGACCAGCCGTTCTCCCGCGAGCTCTGCGGTGGTACGCATGCCGCCAACACTGCCGAGATCGGCCTGTTCAAGATCATTTCCGAGTCCTCCACGGGCTCTAACGTCCGCCGTATCGAGGCCGTGACCTCCAAGGGCGCGCTTGACTACATGGCCGACCGCCTGGCGCTCGTTGACGCCGCCGCCGCTGCGCTCAAGTGCCGCGTCGATGAGGTTCCCGCCCGCGTGGAGAACCTGCAGGCCGAGCTGCGCGAGACTTCTAACAAGCTCAAGAAGGCGCTCACCGGTGGCTCCTCCGATGCCATCTCCAGCGCCATCGACGCCGCTGTTGAGCTTGACGGCTATAAGCTCGTTGTCGCTGAGCTTCAAGGTCTTGAGGCTGCCGACCTGCGCAATGTATGGGATACCGTGCACCAGAAGGTTGCCGGCCCCGTCGCTTGCGTTGTCGCCAGCGTGACCGAGAAGGGCACCCCGGCCCTGCTCGCTGCCGGCTCCGACGACGCCGTCAAGGCCGGTTTCCACGCCGGTAACGTAATCAAGCAGATCGTAGGCCTGGTCGACGGTCGCGGTGGCGGTCGTCCCAACATGGCTCAGGCCGGTGGCAAGAACGCCGCCGGTATCGCCGATGCCCTCGCGGCCGCCAAGACCGCGCTCGGCGCCTAAGAACCTAAGTAGTCGCTGTGGTCGCGCTCGCGCTGGACATAGGGGAGACCAGGATTGGCATTGCCGTCTCGAGCCGTGATGGCAAGATGGCGATGCCCGTCAAGGTGCTCCCGGCTGCCGAGGTCACTGGCATGGCAAAGACGTTTCGCTACCTGGTCGAGGACTATGAGCCCGACATCCTGGTAAGCGGACGTCCCCTGACCATGGCCGGTGAGCCCGGCCCCCAGGCCGAGCGCGTCGCCGCCGTGGCGCAAAAGATTGCCGACGAGCTTGATCTTCCGCTGGAGTTTGAGGACGAGCGTCTGTCCTCGCAAGAGGCCAAGCGCATCCTGCGCGAACAGGGACTCAACGAAAAGCAGATGAGGGGCAAGATTGACATGATCGCCGCCAGCCTGTTCTTGCAGACGTGGCTCGATCGTAAAAACGAGGAGGTCCAGCATGTCTAGCGCTTCCGACCCGCGCCAGCCAAATCGTACACGGCAGCCCGCGACGCGTCCTGCTCAGCCTGGGCAGCGCCCGGTGCAGCCGACGCAACGTGCGGCTCAGCCTGTTGCGCGTCCGGCGCAGCCCTCCTCGCGCCCCGCTCAGCCTACTCAGCGTGCTGCTCAACAGGCCGCCGCTCGCCCCGCGCAGCCCGCTGGCGGCGCTCGTTTTAAGCAGCAGGCTCCTGCCCAGCGCACGCAGGGACAGGCCCCGCGATCACACTCCCGCGCACATCATGCTCATGGCTCGCACGGCGTTGCTCCGGTCACGCGCTCGAGCTATAACACGCGCGCCCGCCGTGGTGCCCAAAAGAAAAGCTCCCCGGTGCCTATGATTATCGGTGGCGTCGTCGCTGTGCTTGCGCTTGTCGCGATCGTTTTCTTTGTCGTGCCAGCCGTCAAGGGCTTCTTTGCCGGTGAGGACGCGAAAGTCGCTGCCGGCCAGCAAGTTACTATCACGATTCCCGATGGCGCCTCTGGTGACGCCATCGCTTCGATTCTCTCCGAGAACCATATCGTCGAAAATCCCAAGGATTATTACGCGGCGGTCAAAAAGCTCAACGCCGACATGTCGCTCAAGCCGGGTAAGTATTCGTTCACCACGCTCATGGACGCGACCGAGGTCGTTCAGCAGCTCATGGAAGGCCCCAATGCGGGCTCCGATGCGCTGACTATCCCTGAGGGCCTGACGGTAGACCAGGTCGCCGATCGCGTGGCCAAGGCGTACGACAGCATTTCTAAGGAAGACTTCCTTAACCAGGCTAAGGCGAGCAATTATGTGAATGATTACGCCTTCCTTAAGGACGCCGCGAACGATTCACTCGAGGGCTTTCTATTCCCCAAGACCTATTCGTTGGGCAAGGACCCGTCTGCCGACGATGTGATTCGCGCCATGCTTGACCAGTTCAACGCTGAGTATAAGTCGCTCGACTTTGCCAGCTGCGAGGCCAAGATCAAGGAGCGCTATGGCGTGGAGATGTCCGATTACGACATCGTTAACCTTGCCTCGATCGTCGAGCGCGAGGGCCTCAACGCCGATCAGCGCGCGCATGTGGCATCGGTTTTCTATAACCGTCTGGCGGGCAAGCTCGATGGCCTGCGTTACCTCAATAGCGATGCGACCATGATGTATGTCACTGGCGGCGAGGTTACCGCCGATGACCTGCAGAGCGATAGCCCGTATAACACCTATAAGCACGAGGGTCTGCCGCCTACGCCCATCTGCTCTCCGTCACTCGAGGCGCTCAAGGCTACCCTTGAGCCGACCGACTCCGATGACCTGTATTTCTACATTACACAGGACGAGGAGTATTTCTCGAAGACCTACGAAGAGCACCAACAGTCTTGGAATTGATCATGAGGATTTTTAGCCCCAAACGATATGTTGCCTCGGTCGATCGCATCGACCTCGATACCCTCTGGGCCGACGGCAAGCGCGCCATTCTGCTCGATCGCGACAACACCCTGGTGCCGCGTGATACCGAGCAGGTTCCTGCTGCGGTCTCCGCCTGGCTCGATGCCGCCCATGCTAAGGGCTTTAAGCTGTGCATGGTGTCCAACAACTGGCATCGCGACCAGGTCATGGCATCGGCGCGCGAGCTGGGGCTCGAGGCCATCAGCCATGCCATGAAGCCGGCGCCATTTGCCCTCAAAGCGGGTCTTAAGCGTCTGGGCGCCACGGCCGACGAGGCCGTGCTGATCGGCGATCAGCTTTACACTGACGTGTGGAGCGGTAATTTTGCCGGTGTTGACACTATTCTGGTCAAGCCGCAGGCAACCCAGGACCTGTGGTACACGCAGATCTTCCGTATCTTTGAGCGCCGGGCCCTGCGCGACCTTCCCTGCGAGGAATAGGTTTCGCCATGTCCCAGCACATCAAACACGGCTGCGACCATATCTTCTTTATCGGCTTTTTGGGCGCGGGCAAGTCGACGCTTGCGCGCAACGTGGGCACTATGTTCAAGCGTCGATTCATCGATACCGATCGTTTGGTTGTGCGTCGATGCGGCAAGTCGGTGACCGAGATATTTGAGACCGAGGGCGAGGGTCGTTTTCGCGAGCTCGAGACCTCGGCACTCCGTTCGCTTCAAAGCGAGCGCAGCCTGCTGGTATCGTGCGGGGGCGGCATCGTCGAGACGCCGGTTAACATTGAACTGATGCACGAGATGGGTACCTGTGTGTACCTCGAAGGCGACTTTGAGGACTCGTTGCGCCAGATTCGCCGCTCCGATACCCGGCCTGATTTCCGCTCGCCCGAGCACGCCGCGCGCCTGTTTGAGCATCGCCGTCCGCTGTATCGCCAAGCCGCCGATATTACCCTTGATATTCGCAACAAGTCCTTCGAGGACGTTTCCTACCTTTGTGCCGAGAAGCTTTTGGAGCGTGGACTGCTATGATTCGCCGTCAACTTATCAATTTCCAAAACCGCAGTGTCGATGTCCGCGTCGGATTGGGCGCGTTCGAGGAGCTGTCGCGCATGTTTGCCTCGGCTGTGGGCAAGCCTAAGCGCGCGATGGTTGTTTGGAACGACGCCACATCCGAGCGTTTTGGCGAGGTCGTCGAGCATGCGCTGGTCGACGCCGGTTTTGCCGTGTCGCTGCTCGCCCTCGAGGTTTCTCCTGCCGGCGCTACGCTGGCCGATGCCGATACCGTCTTTGGCGCCCTGTCGGGTAACGGTATTACCTGCGACGATCTTGTTGTCGCTGTCGGTGACACGGCGACCTGTTCGGTCGTTTGCTGGTGTGCCAATCAGTGGTGCGGTCGCACCGAGTGCGCCTTGCTGCCGACGACGCTCGACGCCATGCTCACGGTCGCGACGACCATGAAGCCGCTCGTCGCCTCGTCGGCGAATGCGCTTCCCGCTATCGCGTTCCGTCCCGAGCCGGGCCTGGTCGTGTGCGACCTCGACCTCGTTCGCGAGGCCGAGCCCGAGGACCTCAAGCGCGGATATGCCGTGCTCGTGGGCACCATGCTCTCGAGCAGCAAGTCGCGCTGGAATCAGTTTACCGAGACCGTCCCCGAGATTCTCGCGGGCGAGGAGGTCGCGCTCGTCAATGCCGTGCAGTGGTCCCAGACCGCGCGCAAGGATGTACTCATGGCCACGAACCCGAGCGCCCGCCATGCACTCGATTTTGGCAAGACGGGGGAGTGCACCCTGCGCGCCTGCCTGGGCGATGCCGCGGCGGATGTTCCCGCCTACCAGCTCCTTTCCGAGGGCATGCGTTTTGAGGCGCGTATTGCCCACGATGCCTGTGACTTCGATATCGATTACGTCTTTGAGGTCGACGACTGCCTCGAGGACTTTGGTATCGAGGAGCTCGCCTTCGATCTGGAGCCCGCTGCCTTTATTGCGGAGTTTCGCAATCAGCAGTTTGCGCGCTCGAACCGCAGCATGTTGCCCCTGCCCGCAGCGCTTGGCGCCATCCGCCTGACAAATGTGGAGGACGAGGTTCTCGAGCGCCATGCCCGGGCCTACTTGGCTTCTCGCAAGGAACTTCTCTAGGATTTATTGACATCCATCGTCTTTCGTATCATGTTGAGGGGCGGGTTTCCAATCGGTTACGGATCGCGCGTGATTCCGTCGCTCGGTTGAAGCCCGTCCCGTCTTTATTGAGACAACAAGAAAGGAATCTTCATGTCTGAGTTTGCTGCCGGTCCAGCCGGTCGTATCGAGCGTGTCCGCGCCCTGATGGTCGAGCGCGGCTACGACGCTATCGTGGTGCGCGACGAGGCCAATCTTCGTTGGCTTACGGGCGTGAAGGGCGTCTTCGACTACACCTTCGAGTTCCCGCACGCTGCGTTTATTACGGCTGACCAGTGCCTGTTCCATACCGACTCGCGCTATCTCAACAGCTTTGAGGAGAACACGCCCGCCGGCAGCCCGTGGGTTTACGACATGGACGAGGGCACCATTCCCGGCTGGGTCGCCGGCAAGATCGCGGCCAACAAGTGCCGCGTCTGCGCTGTCGAGGACGACATGCAGATCAACTTCTACCAGGGTATTCAGCGTGGTCTGGAGGACCGTTCCGTCGCCTGCATGCTGCCGCTGATGCATGACGACATTCGCAAGATGCGCGCCATCAAGGACGCCGAGGAGATCGAGCTCATGCGCCATGCGCAGTCGATCACCGATGCCGCCTTCCAGCATATGCTCGGCTTTATTAAGCCCGGTATGACCGAGAAGCAGGTTCGCAACGAGCTCGAGAACTTTATGTTCGCCAACGGCGCCGACAGCCTGGCTTTCGGCTCCATCGTGGCGAGCGGTCCCAACACCGCCAACCCGCACGCCGTGCCGAGCGACCGCGTGATCGAGAAGGGCGACTTCGTCCTCATGGATTACGGCGCGGGCTACTGCGACTATCGCTCCGACATGACGCGCACCGTCGTGATGGGCGAGCCTACCCAGGAGCAGCTCGACCTGTACGCGCTCGTGCGCCGTACGCACGAGGAGTGCGTCGCCGCTATCCATCCGGGCGTCGAGGGCAACGACATCTTCAAGCTCTCCAAGAAGATCATCGGCGATGCCGGTTATGGCGACTACTACAACCATGGCCTGGGCCACGGCGTCGGTATCGACATCCACGAACTGCCCAACTTCAACCGCAGCAAGAATATCATCGAGGTCGGCTCGGTTGTCACCATGGAGCCCGGCGTCTACCTGCCCGGCGTGGGCGGCGTGCGCCTGGAGGACTACGGCGTGGTCACCGAGAACGGCTATGAGCCCTTCACCAAGACCCCGCATGACCTCCACGTCATCGATTGCTAGGCTACTTCGGTAGATAGTTTGAGGCGGGGCGTCCGGAATGTTTCGGGCGCCCCGCGTTCTCTTTTTATGCGCTCGCTGCAGGCGCCGTCTGCAAGTGTATAATTTCGCTCGTATGTAATTTGGACGCTTGTGCGTTCTGCCCATAACAAGAAAGGTCGCTATGCCTACCATTTCTACCGCCGACTTCAAGAACGGCCTCGGTCTCCGTATTAAGGACAAGGTCTACACCATCGTCGAGTTCCAGCATGTCAAGCCGGGCAAGGGCGGCGCGTTCGTGCGCTACAAGACCCGCGACATCAAGAGCGGCCGCGTCGTCGAGAACACCTGCAACGCCGGTACCAAGTTCGAGAGCGTCATGCTCACCACCCGTGAGTTCCAGTACCTCTACAACGACGGCACCGATTACATCTTCATGGACAACGAGTCCTACGAGCAGGTTCCTGTTCCTGAGGACATGGTGGGCGATAACTCCAAGTGGCTGCGCGAGAACGACATCTGCCAGCTGCTCTTCGCCGACGATGAGCTCATGGGCGTGACCCCGCCGATGTTCATCGAGACCACCATCGTCCAGACCGACCCGGGCTTTAAGGGCGACACCGTCCAGGGTTCCACCAAGCCGGCCACCATCGACACCGGCGCTGTCATCCAGGTCCCCATGTACCTCAACGAGGGCGAAGTCATCAAGGTTGACACCCGCGACGGCAAGTTCGTCTCCCGCGTCTAGCAACCAACTCTTCTAGGAGGACTCATGCCCCAGGAAATCAAGATTGACGGCATCGGCATTTCGCCCGATGTTCTGACCGCCATCGTCTCGCGCGCCGTGTCGGATGTCGAGGGCATCGCCTCCGTTGGCGTCAAGGACCTTGCCACCAACCTTGTCTCCATGATGCTTTCGTCCAAGGCCCCGGCTTCCGAGCCGGCGGTCGAGGCCGAGGTCATCGGCGACAAGCTCGCACTCACCGTGCGCGTCGTGGTGTTCTTTGGCTATCCGTTCAAGAAACTCGCCGAGGCCGTTCGCGCCGCCGTGGTCGCCGCCATCGATGCCCAGGTGGGCGTCGAGGTCGATCGCGTTGACGTTTGCATTGACGGCCTCGTTTTCCCCAAGGAGTAACCTTTGAGCCTTAAGGTTTATCGCGGGCGTACGCTTGCCCGCAGTCAAGCGCTGCAGCTGCTGTTTCAGGCCGAGGCCACGGACAGTCCGCTCGAGCGCGTCCTCGAGGGCGATTTCCTGATCTCGAAGGGTCCCCTCGACCCCTATGCGCTGGAGCTTTGCCGCGGTGCCTATGAGCACATCGATCGCATCGACTGTGCCCTGCGCGCTGTCGCCAAGAACTGGGATCTTATGCGCATGCCCGGCGCCGATCGCAACTTGCTGCGTATCGCCGTCTACGAGATGCGTTTCCTCACCGACGAGGAAGTCTCTGACGCCATCGTGATCAACGAGGCCGTCGAGATTGCCAAGGCTTACGGTACCGATCAGTCCGCATCGTTTGTAAACGGCGTGCTGGGCAAGATCGCCCGCAGCGAGGAGCTGCCGGGCGAGGACCTGTACCAGGAGCTGCTGGCCGAGGATCGTGCTCGCGAGGAGGCCCAGGCCGCCGAGGCTGCCGCCAAAGTCGCTGCCGCTCAGGCTGCTGCAGGTGTGCTCTCCGAGGATGCGGACGCTGCAGAGGCCGTCGAGGCCGACACCGGCTCCGTCGAGGAGTAGCCATGCCAGAGGGTTCTGTCCGCAACTTCGACGAGATTTCGGACCGTCTGGACCAGATTATCGCTACCGTTCGCTCCAAGGATACGTCCCTGGAGCGTTCGCTCGATTTGTTTGACGAGGCGATTGAGCTGGGCTCCCGTGCGGTCGATATGGTCGACAAGTTTGAGCTGACGCCGCGTGAGGCCGACAAGCTCGAGCAGGAATACGATGAGGATGCGGCAAACGAATCCCAAGATAGTCAGGCTGCATCTCCGGATACGAATGGTTGATGGCATTCATGAAACGCGTGCGTCTTGATGACGAACTGATTTCACAGGGCATCTGCGCCGATCGCGCGGATGCCCTTCGCACTCTTATGGCCGGCTTGGTTTCGAGCGGTGGTGAGCGCTTGACCTCTCCGGGGCTCAAAGTTACGCCGGGCCTGCCGCTGCATGTGAAGGGCCGCATTCCGTACGTTGGGCGCGGCGGCCTTAAGCTCGAGGGTGCGCTCGATGCGTTTTGTATCGATCCCACGGGCCTTGCCTGCCTGGACGTAGGCTGCTCTACCGGCGGCTTTACCGATTGCCTGCTCAAGCGCGGCGCCGCGACCGTTGTCTCGGTCGACGTGGGCCGTGCCCAGTTTGACTGGTCGCTGCGCCAAGACGATCGCGTGACGCTCCACGAGCGCACGAATGTGACGCAGTTGCCCGAGCTCGGCTACGGCGGCGCTATCGACCTGGCCGTGTGCGATGTGTCGTTTACGAGTATCGCGAATATCATCGACGCCGTACTGGCGTGTCTGAAGCCTTCGGGTTCGTTTTGCACGCTCGTAAAGCCGCAGTTTGAGGCGCCGGCTGCGCTGGTGGGCGAGGGCGGTATCGTGACCGACCCCGCCGTCCGCCGCGATACGCTCGTGGCGGCGATTGAACTCTTTGCCGCTAAGGGCCTGTTCCCGGTCGATGTGTGCGTGTCGCCTATCCATGGCGCTAAGGGCAACGTCGAGTTTTTCCTGTACGGCACGAGGTTTGCCCCCGGCGAGCGCGCCGATGATGAGCTGCAATCCCAGGTATCGGTTTTGAGCGAGAAAGCTGCAACGCTATGAAGGTCTTTCTGGTTCCCAATTACTACAAGCAAGAGGCGGTCGAGAGCGGCCTGATGCTCGAGCTTTGGCTTTCGCGCCAAGGTTACGAGGTCGCTTGGGCTGCCGACCAGCGCTCCAAGATTCAGAGCACGCCCGATGTTGACGATGCCGATCTGGTCATTACGCTCGGCGGCGACGGCACGTTGCTGCGGGCCGCCCGTATCCTCAATTACCGTGAGATTCCCATTTTGGGGCTTTCCTATGGTCACCTGGGCTTTTTGACGGCGGCCAGTCCCGAGGAACGCGATATTTTGCAGGTTGTGAGCGATGCCCTGTCCGGTGAGCTCCACGTGAGCCGCCGCGCCACCATCGCCGCCGATATCGTTTCGGTGCGCGATGACGGTACGAAGGATGTCGTGCGCACGTTTGCCCTCAACGATATGGCGCTTACGCGCGGGCCCCTGTCCGATATGGTCGAGTTTGACATCACGGTGTCCGGCCATCATATCGATCGCCTACGCGGTGACGGCGTGGTTGTGTCCACGGCGACCGGCTCTACGGGCTATGCGCTTTCTGCCGGCGGTCCTATCGTGAGCCCCGATTACACGGGTATGGTTTGCGTGCCTATCGCTCCGCATACTATTCAGGCTCGCGCCTTCTTGACCTCGCCAAGCGATGTCGTCGAGATTTTTATGTCCGACGACCGCCCGAGCGTGCCTGCCATCGCCATCGACGGACAGTTTATTACCTGCGACGGCACGGTCGAGAGCGTGGCTGTGCGTCGCGGTCCCGGCGATGTGCTGCTGCTGGATTACGGTCCCGAGAGCTTCTATAACTCGGTGAGCCGCGTGTTCTATGGAGTGCGCCATGATCGATGAGCTGCAGGTTTCCAATATTGCACTCATTCGCGAGGCGACGTTGGTTCCGAGCACGGGTCTAACGGTTCTGACCGGAGAAACCGGTGCCGGTAAGACCGCGCTGCTCTCGGCGCTCAAGCTCATTTTGGGCGAACGCGCAGATTCGTCGACCGTGCGCGAGGGCGAGGCGCTTGCCAGCGTCGAGGCGCGCCTGTTCGATGGCCCGCACGACACGGAGGGCTTCACCGTGCAGCGCAGCCTTTCTGCCGAGGGCCGCAGCCGCGTAAAAATTGACGGCCGCATCGCCAGCGTGCGCGAGCTTTCCGAGCGCGTCGGCGTGATGATGGATCTGTGCGGCCAGCACGAGCACCAGCGTTTGCTCGATCCGGCGCATCATGTTGCCATGGTTGATGCCTGGGCTGGTCGCTCTGCGCTCGAGGCGCTCGAGAAGTATCGCACCTGCTTTAAGGCTTCGCGTGCCGCCGCCAAGGAGCTTCGCCGTGTGGAGGAAGCCTCACGCGCGCAGGGGAGTCGCGTCGAGGAAGCGCGTTTTGCCCTTGAGCGTATCACCGAGGTCGACCCCAAGCCAGGCGAGTACGAGGAACTCGAGGAGCTGTTGCCGCGCTCGGAGCACGCCGAGGTCTTGGTGGCGACGGCCAACGAGGCCCATGCATCGCTTGCAGCCGAAGGGGGAGCGCTCGATGCCGTGAATGGCGCCGTGGCCGAGCTTTCACGCATGGCGACCGTTGATCGCAAGCTGGGCGACATCGCCGATGCCCTTTCGGATGCCTGCATTTCGCTTGAGGATTGCGCCAACGAGCTGCGTGCTTATCGCGATGGCGTTGCGTTTGACCCTCGCGAGCTCGCCCGCATGCGCGAGCGGTATTCCGACCTCAAGGGCCTGCTGCGTCAGTGGGGTCCCACCATGGACGACGTGTTTGCCATGCGCGATCACTCGCAAGAGCTGTTATCGCTGGTAGACGATGGTGATGAGCAGATCAAGAAGGCGCGCGAAGCGCTTGGCGCGGCGGAGCGCGAACTGTTCGTCGCCGCCAAGGCGCTCAAGCGTGCGCGCAATACCGCTGCTCCGCGTTTTTGTCACGAGGTGGGTCGTCAGATGGCGCGCCTGGAGATGGGCGGCGCTGAGCTGGTCTGGGAGTCCCTCGATCTTCCGCGTGCTGAGTGGACACTCGCGGGTCCTTCGAGTTATGAGCTGCTATATCGCAGCGGCGCCGGCTTGACACCGCGTCCCTTGCGCCGCATTGCGTCGGGCGGCGAGCTGAGCCGCGTCATGCTGGCGAGTAAGGTTGTCCTCGGTAATGCGGACGGCGTGGATACGCTTGTGTTCGACGAGGTCGATGCCGGTGTCGGCGGCTCCACCGCCCGTGCGCTGGCCGGTGTCCTGGCCGATCTTGCCGCCACGCATCAGGTCATTGTCGTAACCCACCTGGCGCAGGTCGCCGTCATGGCCGACAAGCATTACGTGGTCAGTAAAGAGCCCGGCGACGTTCCCCAGACGCATCTGGACGAGGTGATCGGCGATGCCCGTACCGCCGAGATCGCCCGCATGCTGAGCGGCGATCAATCCGAGGCAAGCCTAGCGCATGCCAAACAGATGCTGGAGGAAGCTCGAAGTTAGAACGAGCCGGCGGTGTTGGGGGCAAAATTTCAGTAATCCTTGCCTCGCCACTTGCCTGTCTGGCCCGACCGTCAAATACTATGCCGGTTTACTACGATGAATCGGCATAGCTCGAGCACAGCTGAAATTGAAAAAAGAAAACCGCAGGTAGAAAGCCTGCGGTTTTCTTTTAAAACGCGATATGGTCACACATTGTGATTTCATCGTAGTAAACCGGCATAGTTTCGTGCGACATGCAACTAACGACTCCCTATAAAGCCTACTCCACGACCTTATCCGGCTGGATGAGCTCCTCGTAGTAGCTGATGTGCTCGCGCGCGTCCTCGATTTCGGGCAGCAGGAAGTTGTAGATAACCTCGATGATCATCGTGGCGCTGATCTTGGAGAACGCAAAGTCGCCCGTGGTGAGCAGCGCCTCGTGGTTCACCGTATTAAAGGTATAGTCGGCCAGACGCGCAAGCGGAGATTTGCTATCGCTGCTGATGACAACGACGGTAGCACCGCAGTCGCGAGCCGCTTTTGCCATACGATTCAGTCGACGCGACTTTCCGGAGTTCGAGATCAGCACAATAACGTCGCCAGGGCGCAACGTAAGCGCAAAAGCGATCGAGGTTTCGCTGATGGTGCTCGCCATGCAGCGCAGACCCAGCTGCGAAAACTTAAACGTCGCATCGAGCGCAACCGCGTTCGTATTACCCACGGCGGCGAACTCGATAACGCCGGCATTCTTAAGCGCGTGCACAACGGCTGCCAGCGTATCGTGATCGATGCCGTCGATGGTCGCATTAAGCTCGCTCACCTTGGCGGCGAGGATATTTTTAAGGCTCTGCTCCATGTTATCGAGCGAGACCTCGTCGGTCAGGCCCTCGTTGCGCTGACTCTCCAAGTCGCGCGCCAGCGAAAACTGAAAGCTACGGAAACTGCCAAAGCCCAGCTTGCGGCAAAAGCGCGAAACCGTTGCCTCGGACGTGGCGGCGGCTCGTGAGAGCTGGGCAGCCGTCAGGCGCGGCGCCTCGGACTGATGCTCCAATATATAGTCGACAATGCGCTGCTCGGATTCGCTGTATCCCTTGTGGGTGCTAATAAGGGAGAGCGCGCTCTTGCTGCCGTCGGTCATGTATGGCTCCTGGTTGGCGTGAAAATCGAACTTGATTTGCAATGCCATAGTATACGGGCATTTTCAAGTACAAGATACACCTTGCCGTTTCAAGCGTTGATGGTAAACTTTCATCGACCGTTTACGGTCGTGAAAGAACCTTTCACCGGAGAATTGCGCCTTGTCTCTTCTCACGCAAGCGGTGGGTTGGTATCTTTCAGTTGTGGAAAAGCGCGCCACGAGGCGCGTGTAGGGGAGCGCCCGCGGGCGCAGAACTCAAGAAGGAGGGACACATGGCTAAGTTTGACATCATCGCCGCCACCGGTTGCCCGACCGGTATCGCGCACACCTTCATGGCGAAGGAGGCGCTGGAGAAGGCAGCTGCCGAGCGTGGTCTCACCATTAAGGTCGAGACGCATGGCCAGGTCGGTGTCGAGAACGAGCTCACGAAGGGTGAGATCGCCGGTGCCAAGGCCGTCGTCGTCGCAGCCGATAAGGATGTCCAGGCGGAGCGTTTCGCCGGTAAGCCCATGGTTTCCGTTGGTGTTTCCAAGGCCCTGTCCGTCGAGGCCGCCGGCAAGCTGATTGACCGCGCGCTCCGCGCCAAGGGCGACGACTCGGTTGCCGCCGCTGCCGATGTCGAGGACGAGGTCGAGGAGAAGGAGTCCGTCGGCCACATTATCTACAAGCACCTCATGAACGGCGTCAGCCACATGCTGGTCTTCGTCGTCGCCGGTGGTGTTCTGACCGCTCTTTCGTTCCTGTGGGGCATCACGTCCTTCGATTCGACGGCGTCTGACTACAACACCTTCGCCGCTATGCTCAAGATCATCGGCGGCATTGCCATGAACCTCATGGTTCCCGTGCTTTCCGCCTACATCGCCGAGTCCATCGGCAAGCGCCCGGCGCTCGTCCCCGGCTTCGTCGCCGGTATGATCGCCATCCAGGGCCTGCCCGTTAACGCCGAGACCGGTATGATCGACGCTGGCGGCGCTGGCGTGGGCTTCGGCTTCCTGGGCGGCATCGTCGGCGGCTTCCTCGCTGGTTATGTCATCCTGCTGCTCGAGAAGGTCTTTGCCGGTCTGCCCAAGAACCTGGACGGCCTCAAGGCAATCTTCCTGTACCCGCTGTTCTCGACTGCCATCGTCGGCCTCGTGATGCTCGGCATCTCCGGCCCCATGGCTGCCATCAACACCGCCATGATGGACTTCCTCAAGGGTCTGTCCGCTTCTGGCGCCATCGTCCTGGGTCTTGCCATCGGCTGCATGTGCGCCGTTGACATGGGCGGCCCGGTCAACAAGGCTGCCTACGTCACCGGTACCGCTATGCTTACCGAGGCCTTGGCCGCCGGTGTCGGCACCGACACCTACAACTTCGGCACCAACTTCATGGCTGCCGTCTCCGCCGCCTGCATCGTTCCGCCGCTGATCACCACCTTCGCCGTCGTCGTCGGCAAGAAGTACTTCAGCCAGGAGGATCATGACGCCGGTATCGTCAACCTCATCCTTGGTTGCACCCACATCACCGAGGGCGCCATTCCGTTCATGACCAAGAACATCTGGCCCGTCATGCCCATCATGATGCTCGGTTCCTCCATCGCTTCGATCCTGACCATCATGTTCAATGTTCACGATCCGGCGCCCCACGGTGGCTTCCTGGTCCTGCCCGTTGTCGAGAACGGTCCGCTGTGGGTCCTCGCGATCCTCATCGGCGCCGTGGTCGGTGGCATCCTGTTCGTGGCCTTCAAGAAGTACGACTTCGAGAAGAACCAGAAGGCCGCTCCTGCAGCCAAGCCGGCTGAGGCCCCCAAGGCCGCTGCCGTCGAGGCCCCCAAGGCCGAGGCTTCCGACTTCGTGAAGGTCGAGAACGTCTTTGTCGCCGAGGACTTCGCTTCTCGTGACGAGGCCTTGAGCTTTGTCTCCAACCAGGCCGTCAAGGCCGGTCTCGCCAACGATGCCGACGCCGTGATGAACGCCTTCCTGGCCCGCGAGGCCGAGGGCACCACGGGCATGATGGAGGGCTTCGCCATTCCGCATGCCAAGTCCGACGCCATCACCGAGGCCGCCGTCATCGTCGTTAAGGACGAGTCCGGCGTGACCGGTTGGGATACCATGGACGGCGCTCCCGTCAACGTGGCCATCGCCCTGCTCATCCCGGGCGCTCAGGCTGGCACCACGCACCTCAAGATCCTGTCCAAGGTCGCCGAGGCGCTCATGGACGAGGACTTCCGTGCCACCGTCAAGGGTTCCACCGACGCCGCCGAGATCGCCAAGACGATCAACGCCCGCCTGGTCTAATTCCACGGTACGCGAATAACATCGCCCCCTGTACAAAAGGCGAGGACTCCACCAGGAGCCCCCGCCTTTTTTCATCCCGTCACTCGAAGTTGCGGTGAAATAGGGACTGTTTAACCGTTTCAACCCCAAATTCAGTCCCTATTTCACCGCAACTTATAGAGAGGGGCATAGAGGGAACTATCTACCGAGTCTTTAGCGCGGACAGATCATCAGCGAGAATTCCGTTCGCACGATATTTCTTGGACACAACAACGTTTCCCCAGCTTGCTCGCCCACAGGGGGCCGGTCGCGGCCTGTGAGATTTATCGCGAGTTCCGCACGAGCCGAAGAGCACTTAATGTGCTCTTCGTGCGAGCAGGACTGTAGAGCAGGAAATCTCACTGGCCGCGCCCGGCCCCCTGTGGGCGAGCAAGCGGACGACAAACACATCTGTCCAACAATTCGTGCGAAACATAATGAAAAACCGTTTGATGTGAGTTAATATAAACAACGTCGTGAATCTGACTCCTGCCGCATGCATGACAGGGGTTAAACACAAAAAAGGAGTCAATTATGGTTTCTGAGAAGGCTACCCTCGTCAATCCGCAGGGTCTTCACATGCGTCCGGCTGGCCTCTTCGCCTCCACCATGGGCAAGTACGCCTGCGACGTGACTGTCGTCACCCCCGAGAAGGAGGTCAACGGTAAGTCCCCGATGGCCCTCATGGCTGCTGGTATCCCCTGCGGTACCGAGGTCGAGGTCAAGTGCGACGGCGCTGACGAGGCCGAGGCTCTGGCTGCTGCCATCGAGCTCATCAAGAGCGGTCTTGGCGAGTAGAACTCAAACGGGTCGCATGTTGAACAATTAAGTTCATACTTGGGGGCGCAGTGACCTGTTTAAGGTAGCTGCGCTCTTTTGTCATGGATATGGCAAAACGCTTTATCACATGACACGGAGAGAGGAATGGGAATGTATCAGGGAGTCAACGCATCCGAGGGCATCGGTATCGGCACCGTCATGGTCGCCGTCGATCCCGACTTGAAGTTTGAGCCGCACGCGGTTGCTGATTCGGCCGCAGAGAAGGAGCGTTATCAGACGGCTCTTTCGGTCTTCTGCGAGAAGACCCAGGCTCAGGCCGACCACATGAAGGAGACGGTGGGCGAGGCCGAGGCCGAGATCATGAGCGGACACATCGTCCTGGCTCAGGACCCGGGCATGACTGACGCCATCAACGCCGCCATTGACGGCGGCACCTGCGCCGAGCAGGCGCTCATGGACACCTCGACCATGTTCGAGAACATGTTCCTGTCCATGGACGACGAGATGTTCCGTCTGCGCGCGGCCGACATCGCCGACATCCGCACCGGTATTCTGGCCGAGCTGCTGGGCAAGGAGGTCGTCGACCTCTCCGTCCTGCCCGAGAACACCGTCGTTGTCGTGCACGACCTTACGCCGTCCATGACCGCCACGATCGATAAGGCCCACGTTGCCGGTATCGTCACCGAGACCGGTGGCCGCACGTCGCACTCCGCGATTATCGCACGCGCCCTCGAGATCCCGGCTGTCCTTTCGGTTTCCAACAGCTGCACCGCACTGCGCAACGGCATGACCGTCGTCGTCGACGGTGGCAAGGGTGTCGTCGAGGCCGATCCCGACGAGAAGACGCTCGCCGCCTACACCGCCAAGGCCGAGGCCTTCGCTGCTGAGAAGGCAGCCCTCGAGGCCTTCCGTGGCAAGCCGTCCGTGACTGCCGATGGTATCAAGAAGATCATTGCCTGCAATATCGGTAACCCTGATGACGTGCCCAACGCGCTCGATCACGATGCCGAGGCTATCGGTCTGTTCCGCTCCGAGTTCCTGTTCATGGACTCTGCTGAGCTTCCTTCCGAGGAGGAGCAGTTCAACGCCTACCGCAAGGTCGCCAGCGCGCTCAAGGGCGCTCCCGTCATCATCCGCACGCTCGATGTGGGTGGCGACAAGGAGATCCCGTACCTGCACATGGTCAAGGAAGACAACCCCTTCATGGGCTTCCGCGCCGTGCGTTACTGCCTGGCCAATCCCGACCAGTACAAGGTCCAGCTCCGCGCTCTGCTGCGCGCCAGCGCCTTTGGTGACGTCAAGATCATGATCCCGCTCGTCACCTGCGTCGAGGAGGTCGTGGCCGTCAAGGAGCTCGTCGAGCAGTGCAAGGCCGAGCTGACCGAAGAGGGTCGCAAGTTCAATGAGAACATCGAGGTCGGCATCATGGTCGAGACGCCTGCCGCTTCGCTGCTCGCTGACCGCCTGGCCGAGGTCGCCGACTTCTTCTCCATCGGCACCAACGACCTGATCGGCTACACCATGTGCGCCGACCGTGGCAACGACACCATCTCCAACCTGTACCAGGTGTACTATCCCGCCGTGCTCCGCTCGCTCAAGAACATCATCGAGAGCGGCGTGAAGGCCGGCATCATGGTCGGTATGTGCGGCGAGGCCGCTGCCGATCCGCTGCTTGAGCCGCTGCTGATCAGCTGGGGCCTGGAGGAGTTCTCGATGAGCGCTCCGTCGATCCTGCGCGCCCGCAAGACCATCAGCCAGTGGACCAAGGCCGAGTGCGACGAGCTCGCCGAGAAGGCACTCGCCTGCAACACCGCCGCCGAGGTCAAGGCGCTGCTCGAGTCCGCAGCTCGCTAATTTGGTATCAGAGGTAACCGCGTGGTTGGAATGGGCCGGCCACGCGGCCCTCACATATACAGGGGGTACTGTAAATGTTCTACACGCTAACCGCTAACCCGGCTGTCGACATGACGGTTTCGAGCTCTCCGCTCGAGCCCGACGAGAACGTCCGCACCGGCTCGGCCAGCTACACGGCAAACGGTAAGGGCCTCGACGTGTCCTTCGCCTTTAAGAAGATGGGCGTCGACACCGTCGCACTCGGCTTCTTCGCCGGCTTCACGGGCAAGTTCATCGTCGAGGAGGTCATGAACCTGGGTTGCCTGTGCCGCCCGGTCTGGACCGACGGCATCACGCGTATCAACACCTACGTCAACGATGGCCAGCACGAGTACGGCATCCTTAACCCCGGCGCACCGATTACGCCGGAGCACCAGAAGGAGCTCTACAACATCCTGGACACCGCGGGCGATCTTGAGTGCCTGATTGTCTCCGGTTCTGTGCCTCCCAAAGCTACGCCCGACTTCCTGGCTCAGGTCATGGAGCATGCTCAGGCCCGTGGCGCCGACGTCGTCCTGGACCTGTCCTCCGACAAGCTCAAGGAGCTCGCTCACAAGAAGCCGCTGCTCATCAAGCCGAACCATCACGAGATGAAGGCCATCTTCGGCGTGCCGGTCGACACCGACGACGAGGTCCGCGTTGCCATGAAGCTCGCCCACGACGCCGGCGTCCAGAATGTGCTGCTCACCCGTGGTAGCCGCGGCGACGCTTACTTCTCCAATGGCGAGGACATCTGGTACGCCAAGCGTGAGTTCAACATCAAGTTGGTCTCTTCCGTCTGCGCCGGCGACTGCACCCTCGCTGCATTCCTGCACAAGTGGTACAGGAATCGCGACAACGTCGAGGAGGCCATGAAGCTCGCTATGGCCACCGGTGCTAACGTTGCCGAGTCCGTGGGTATTGGCGACTTCGGTCACGTTGACGAGTACAGCAAGCGCGTTGCTGTCCGTAAGCTCGATCGCAAGTAAGCGAAAAGCGACAAATTCGTGCGCATGCGGCGCTCTGACTTCGGTCAGTGCGCCGTTTTTTGTCCCAACCGAACTTCGGCGCCGTCCTTCACGCGTTACACACCGTTCGCCGAGTTGCTATAGCCTTTTACGGATACGTGGAATATACTTTCATTAACACTTTGCTTCGTGAAAGGAACATTCATGATTTACACGCTCACCGCAAATCCCGCTATTGACTACAACATCGCCTGCGACGGCCTGTCCGCCAATACCGTTACGCGCACCCGTAACGCGGTCTATACCCCCAACGGCAAGGGTCTCAACGTCTCTTTTACGCTCGACCACTACGGCGTCGACACCGCGATCCTGGGCTTCTTCGCCGGCTTCTCGGGCGAGTTTATTGTCAAGGGCGCCGAGGCCCTGGGCGTGCCCGTCAAGCCTGTGTGGACTGACGGCATCACGCGTGTCAACGTTTTCCTCAACGCCGGTCCCGACACCGAGTACAACATGGTCAATGCCGGTGCCGCCATCAATGCTGCCAACGAGCAGGAGATGTTTGAGCTTATTGACTCGCTCGACGACATGACCTGCCTGGTCATTAGCGGCTCGCTGCCCCCCAACACCTCCGAGGGCTTCCTGGCCGAGGTCCTGCGTCGCGTGAAGGCCAAGGGCGCCGAGTTCGTGCTCGATATCTCGAGCCATCAGCTGGCCGACCTCATTGCCATGGAGCCGTTGCTCATTAAGCCCAACGATGACGAGCTGCTCGACATCTTTGGCATCAAGGTGAGCGGTGGCGACGACGAGTCCGTCAAGCGCGCGATGGCCGAACTGCACGCCAAGGGCGCCAAGAATGTGCTGCTGACCCTCGGCGGCGCCGGTGCCTATTTCTCTAACGGCGAGCACATCTGGTTTGCGAACCGCACCTTTGATGTCAAGCTGCTGTCGACCGTCTGCGCCGGCGATTCTTCGCTCGCTGCCTTCCTGTCCGTGTGGCATGACGCCCCCGAGCGCGTCGAGGACGCCCTGCGCCTCTCGATGGCCACCGGCGCCAACGTGGTCGAGTGCCCGGGTCTGGGCGATTTTGCCAAGGTGGACGAATATAAGAAGCACATCGAAGTTCGTCAGGTCTGCTAGCCGTATCTAAAAATCGTTGCCGAACACCCGCTTTGGATCTCCGAGGCGGGTGTTTTTTTGCGCGTTGAACGTATGTGGCGTCTGTTGTCTCGTTTTATCGATTCGACGACGCGATTGCGTGTGCGCGCTTTCTCGTTTCTTGTTAGACTTCTTGAGAACCATCTATTAACGTTCGCAAGTGCAGGAGGCCATAGGCATGTGTAATGTTTCGCTCAACGGTACGCAGCCATCAGATGCCTCCATCCGTGTCCTGCGCGCGCTCGAGGCAGCCGGTCTTGAGGCTTGGTACGTAGGCGGTTGGGTACGTGATGCCCTGATGGGGCGCCCCAGCCACGATGTTGACATGTGTTGCAGCGGCCTGTGGCAGGAGTCCAAAGCGGCGCTCGAGGCGGCTGATATCGCCGTGATCGAGTCTGGCATAAAATTTGGCGGCATCACGGCCATTTGCGATGGCGAGCGTATTGAGGTCACCACCTACCGCCTAGACGGCTTTTACACTGATGGCCGCCATCCTCAGAATGTGGAGCGTGCAGCGTCGCTTGAGGACGATTTGGCGCGTCGCGACTTTACCGTTAACGCTATGGCCTGGCATCCTCAGCGCGGTCTTGTCGACCGCTATGACGGCCAGGGCGACCTGGACCGTAAACTCATCCGCGCCGTTGGAGATCCCAAGCGTCGTTTTAACGAGGACGCGCTTCGCATGCTGCGCGCGGTGCGTTTTGCCTGCCGTCTGGATTTTATGATCGAGCCTATGACCAAACAGGCGCTTGCCGAGTGCGCGCCGTTGCTCGATGCCGTGGCACGCGAGCGCGTGGGTATTGAGCTTGAGGGCATCCTTTCGACCGGCCACGGGGGAGACGCGATGCTGCGCTATCCCGAGCTTGTTTGCGCCGCCGTGCCCGAGCTCGCGCCCGCTCGCGGGTTTGACCAGCGCAGCGTCTACCATGCGTTTAACGTCTACGAACATATTGCCCGCGTGCTGACGGTGGCAGGGGAGCTGGCGCTGTGCGATGGCGTCTCGCCCTCGTCGAGTCTTATGTGGGCGGCGTTTTTGCACGACGTTTCTAAGCCCGATTGCTTTACGGTCGACCACGCCGGCAGTGGACACTTCTACGGTCATCCCGAACTCGGCGCCAAGAAGGCGCGTGTCATCATGGATCGCCTGGCGCTCTCGCACGATTTGGTGCGCGATGTGTGCCTGCTGATCAAATACCATGACAAGCCGCTGCGCCCCGAGCGCTCTTGCCTGCTCAATATGATGCGCGCGCTCTCTGGCGAGGGCATCGATACGCCGCGTCTGATTGACGAGCTTATGGACCTTAAACGTGCCGATACGCTGGGTAAGGCGCCGTCGTGCTTCTATTACGTCGAGACGATTGAGGAGATGCGTTCGCTCGCACATAATCTGCTGGCGGCGGGGGAGCCCTATACGCTCAAGATGCTTGACATCAATGGCGGCGACTTGATTCGCGCCGGCGTCAAGCCCGGGCCGGAACTGGGGCGGCTGCTCAACGCCGCCCTCGACGCAGTAATCGAGGATAACATCCCCAACGAACGTGAAGCCCTCCAGGCCCACCTCAACCTGGGGTAGTTAATTTGGGACGGGGCTTTTTTAGCTACCCCTGCCAAAATCACTATCGGTTCGTGCGATTGACAGCAGGGGTAGCTAAAAAAGCCCCGTCCCAAATTAACTACCCGTCTGACCTGCGCGTTCCATAACCTGCCGACAATTTTTCGGTAATTTGGAATTTCTTCTTGCGCTTGCGTTTTTTGTCCCGTAATATATTTCCTCGCAGCACGGCAGTGCAGATGTCATGTGGCCCGTTCGTCTAGCGGTTTAGGACGCCGCCCTCTCAAGGCGGAGATCACCAGTTCGAATCTGGTACGGGCTACCACTTCTTTTCTGCTGAGGCTTATGGCCCGTTCGTCTAGCGGTTTAGGACGCCGCCCTCTCAAGGCGGAGATCACCAGTTCGAATCTGGTACGGGCTACCATGAATCTGAGACCCGGACTTCCCACGGAAGTTCGGGTTTTTTATTTCCAAGCAAACCATCTGCAATTCCCATTTGGCCCAGAGCTTTACGTTCTGCTTGTGGCCCTTGCGGGTACAATATGCAAGATATTTGGACGGTCAGAAGGAGCCTCATGAAGGAGTCCTCTCAGCATACATCTAAGCCCCAGGTCGAGTTTGAGGCCTCGGGCGGCGATGACAACAAGGGTGCACGTCGCGGTGCCATTTTTATCGGCGTCGTGCTGGTTGGCTATATCGTTTATCTGATTGCGACCGGTCAGATGGGACAGTTCTGGGCTGCCATGTCGAGCGTCCAAGCGCCGTGGCTCGTTGCTGCATGCTTTTGTATGTTCCTGTACTTGTTCTTTGGCATCGTTGCCTATGCGATCGCCGTCTGGCTCGATCCCAATTCGCCCGTCGGCATTCGCGACCTGATCTCGGTCGAGGCGAGCGGTATCTTCTTTGGCAACCTGACGCCCATGATGATGGGCTCCACGCCTGCCCAGATCTACCGCCTGACCAAGGCAGGCCAAAACGTCGGCGAGGCCGGTGCCACGCAGTTCACGCGCTTTATCGTGTATCAGTTTGGCCTCGTTGCCTGGGGCGCCATTCTGCTGCTTGCCCGCATGCCGTTTTTCGCCGAGCGCTATGGCGACATGACGCTGCTGTGCGTCTTTAGCTTTGGCGGTCACTGCTGCATTCTGCTTGGCATCTTTGCCGTCGCGCTCATGCCCAAGACCGTCACGCGCGTCGCGCACTGCATCATCAATTGGCTCGAGCGAATGGGCGTCTCGGCCACCAAGATCGAGGGCTGGCGTACGTTTGCCGACGGCGAAATCTACTCGTTCTCCGAGAAGTTCAAGCTTTCGGCCGGCCACTTTTCGTCCATGCTGCTCACGGTGGTCATCACTATGTTGCAGCTCGCGTTTTTCTATCTCGTGCCGTATTTCCTGATGCTTGCCTTTGGCCACCACGAAGTCGACTTTTTCTCGGTCATGGCCGCGAGCGCCTTTGTTCAGCTCCTGAGCTCTGCTGTTCCCCTGCCCGGTGGCACCGGCGGCGCCGAGGGCGGCTTCGCGCTGTTCCTGGGTCATTTCTTTGGATCGGCATCGACCGCTGGTTATCTGCTGTGGCGCCTCATTACGTTTATCGCGCCGACTATTTTGGCCGCGCCCCTGCTGGGTCTCAAGAGCGCTCACAACGAGAGTATCCATGCGCGCTGGGATCGCGTGATGCGCAAGCTCGGGCGAACGCCTCAGACGTCCTCTAAGCCTGCAAAGCCCCATCCTGTGCATGCGGTTACCGTGGATCCCAATCAGCATGCTCAGAAGGCTTCTGGAGCCGCCAAACCGGCGCATAAGGCCTATGTGCGCCAGACGGGCGATGGCATCCGTGTGTCCCCGGCTGCTTTGAACAAAAAGAAACACCCTAAGGCGTAATAGTTGGTCGTGCGTTCTTCATGTTGCCGGGCAATTTTGTGCCGGATGGGGGATAATCCTCTTACGTAGATTAACTCTCATCTGTTGATGAATGCTTGCATTCTGAAGGGACACGTCCATGGCCACCAGCAAACCGCGCCTCGACCGCCGCATCGTTCGCAGCCGCAATGCCATCCTGTCTGCGTTTGAGCGCCTGTTGATGGATAAGCCGCTTGCCGACATTACGGTGAGTGCCATCGCGCGTGAGGCAAATGTCGACCGCAAGACCTTTTACGTACACTTCGGTACGGTTGACGGCCTGCTCGATGCCATCGCCGTTGATGTGGTGGAGATGATTGCCGACTCGGTCGAGAAAACGCTTGCTTCCTTGGACGGCGATACGAACGAGCGTGCCCTCGGAGCGGCGGCAACGTTTTTTAAAACCATCAACGAGGCACTTTGCAATAATCTCGTGCTCAATCGCCAGCTGATTGAGAACATCCCACTCGACGATTTTATGACGCGTTTGCGCGTGCCGCTCGAACATGAGATTGCCGAGCGTGACCTGCTGCCGCACGGCCTCAAGGACGAGATGTTCGACTATTATCTGGCGTTTTTACTTTCGGGCATTATCGGCATTTACCGCACGTGGGCGCTCTCCGACGGCTCGGTGCCCATCGAGCGCATTTCGGAGGTCGCTAACAATCTGACGTTGAACGGACTATCGAGTCTGGAGTCTCGCTTCGAATAGCACTTGCGCCTCATCCCCCCCCTGAGTTGCGGTGAATTAAGGACTGAATAGGTCTTTTAACAGCTTAAACAGTCCCTATTTCACCGCAACTCAGGGGGATTGTATTACTGGTAGCGCAGGCACTCCACGGGGTCGAGTTTTGCTGCCCGGCGGGCGGGATAGAATCCGAAGATGACGCCGATGCCGACGGAGACCGCAAAGGCCAGCAGCACCGTGGCGATCGAAAAACTCGGCGTAATGGTACCGCTGGCACCGAGCTCGCCAAGCACGCCAGAGCTCTCGGCGAACATCGCTAGACCCCAGGCAAGCAGGTAGCCAATCAAAACACCCAGCAGGCCACCGGTGACGCACAGCGCCGAGGACTCGGCCAAAAACTGTGCGGTGATATCGCGACGGCTGGCACCCAAGGCTCGACGAATCCCGATTTCGCGGATACGCTCGGTCACATTGGTGAGCATCATATTCATGATGCCGATACCGCCCACGAGCAGCGAAATGCTGGCAACGGCGCCCATGATGAGCGAAAACGCGCCCATAAAGGAATTGAGGGCGTCGATGGCGCTTTTCATTGAGGTCACCGATACGCTGTCATATTCGTCCTCGTCCGCGATGCCCTTCATGCTACGCACCTTGGATTCAATCGTCTTGCACAGCTCGTCCATGTCCGTGCCTTCGGCGGCGAGCGCCGTTACGCTGGGAAACGACGGGTTCTCGTCGCCAAAGAGCCCCGAGATGGTCTCGCGCGGCATGTATAGCGTGAGCGAGCCCGTGGAGTCGCTGCCGCCGTCGATAACGCCGACAATCTGCACCTCGCCGTTGGGGACCTTAATGGTCTTGCCCACAGCGTCCTGTTCGTTGCCGTACAGCTGATCCGCGCCGCCACGGCTGATGAGCGCCACGCGTGCGCCAGATTGGGACTCGGTCTGGGTATAGGTGCGCCCCGCGACGAGCTTGCTGGCGCCCACCGCGTCGAGCATGTCGCTATCGACACCCTGCGCCATGACGGTATAGCTTTTGTCACCGGACTTGTACTCGGTATAGGCGCTGTCCACGATGCCTATCTGCTCGATCTGCGGCACCATCTTGCGAAGCTTCTCGACGTCCGTCTCGGTGAGCTCTTGCGACGAATAAATCTGCACCATGCGCGCGGCGTTGAGGCCCAGGCTGTTGACCAGGCTGTTTTGGATACCGCCGATAAGTGAGGTCATGGCAATGACGGAGGCAATGCCGATAACAATGCCCAGGATGGTGAGTAGGCTGCGTCCCTTGTTGGCCTCGAGGGAGTGAAGGGCTTCTTGGATAAGGTCGCGCGTGCTCATGCCTTCACTCCTTTCGTCGGATTGGCGTGTGCGGAAATCATGGGCAGGTCATCAATGGCGCCGCGCAGGGTCTGCGGCGTGTGCGCGATGTATGCGCCGTCGTGGATCCGGCCGTCGCGAATGGTTACGGCACGGTCGGCCTCGGCGGCGATACCGGGATCATGCGTGATGAGCACGATGGTCTTGCCGCGTTCTTGGAGTTTGTGGAAGGTCTCCATCACGAGCGCTCCGGTTGCGGAGTCAAGGTTTCCCGTCGGCTCGTCAGCCAGGATGATGGGCGGGTCGTTGACGAGGGCGCGCGCGATGGCAACCCTTTGCATCTGTCCGCCCGAGAGCTCGGAGATGCGGTGGTCCCAGTGGTCGACCGGCAGCGTGACGGCTTGCAGCGCATGGACGGCGCGCATCTCACGCTGAGCCCGCGGCACGTTGGTGTACGACAGCGGCAGCATGACGTTTTCGATGACCGATAGGCGCGGCAGCAGGTTAAAGCTCTGAAAGACAAATCCGATGCTCAGGGCGCGGACTTCGGTGAGCTCGTCATCGTCGAGCTCCGCCACGTTGAGGCCCTGTAGGTAATAATCGCCTGCCGTCGGCTTGTCCAGGCAGCCCAGGATGTTCATGAGCGTTGACTTGCCCGAGCCCGAAGGGCCGGTAATGGCCACGAACTCGCCGGGATTCACGGCCAGGCTCACGTTATGCAGGATATGGGCGCAGCCGGCTTCGCTCTCAAAAATGCGATGCACGTTGCGGATTTCGATGACGGGACGCATTACATGCCCTCGTCGGCAGACATGCTGCCAGAGTCGCCACCGTCGGCCGTCATGCCTGCGCCGGTATCCACGATGAGGGTGTCGCCGTCGCGCAGTTTGGTGACCGGCACGTCCGCGTTAATCTCGTTGCCCTGGTCATCGCGCTTGACCTGCGTCTTTCCGACCACGGCATCGTTATCGTTTTGCGTCACGACGGTCACCTTGACGCGTCGGGTTTGTTTGCCTTCGCCGTCGGTTGCCACGTTGACGTAATAGTGCTCGCCATCCTCGGTCATGAGCGCCATGGTCGGCACCATCACTACGTCATCGAGCTTTTCGGTCACCACCGAGACTTCGGCGGTCATGCCCGGCTTGAGGCGCGCGTCGGGTGCTTCGATGAGGATGTCGACGTTAAAGGTCACGCTGCCGCCGCCGTTAGCGTCGGAGTTTGCAACCGATGCGATGGCGGTGACCGTTCCCTGGCTCACGATATCGGGAAAGGCCGGATAGGTAACATTGGCGCTCTGGCCCACGGCGATCTTGGCGATATCCTTTTCACCCACCTGAACGGTGACCTTCATCTTGGAGAGGTCGGCGATCTGCATGCACTGCTTGCCGCCGCTCGTATCGCCTTCGCCCATAATCATGCCGCCCGTCACCGTGGCGCCGACTTTGGCGTTGAGCTCGACGATGCTGCCCGAGCTGGGCGCGGTCACGGTGCGCTCGGCAGCTTTGGCGTTGGCTTGGTCCAGGTTCGCCTGGGCCGAGGCCAGGTTGCGTTGGGCGCTCGAGACGGCACTCGTGTCGGCGGTGCCGCTGGCGCCACTCGCGCCTGCCGCATCTGTGTCAGTCGCCGGAGCGGCTTGGGCGGCAGCTACCGCTTTCTGCGCGTTGGCGAGGTCTTCCTGTGCGGCTGTCACCGTGCGTTGCGCCTCGGCTACGTTACGATCGAGCTCGTCGTTTTTAATGGTCATGAGCACGTCACCCTCGTTGACGGACTGGCCGGCTTGCACGTTGATCGATGCCACCGTGCCGTCAACAGAAGGGGAGACCACCGAAGCCGAGATGGGCTTGAGCTGGCCTTTAGCCTCGACGGTGGTCGTAAACGTGCCCTCGGTGACCATGTCGGTCACCGGCCCGTCGGTACCTGCAGGCCGTGCGTTGATGACCAAGGTCACGACAACGGCGATGAGCACAATGGCGGCCACGACGCCGGCCGCAATGCCGCGTCGGATGAGCTTTTTGCGCCGACGCTCGGCACGCTTCGTCTTGAGCTTGGCGTAGGCCTCTTCGTCAGAAATCTCGGTTGTATCGCTTGTGCTGCCGTTTTGCTGTGTGGCGTGCATGTTTGCTATGAGGGGAAGCGTTTCGGTGGCACCCTCGGGCGCATGCTCGGTATCATTCGGACCCGTGGTGATGGTGGGGACATTCGACATGGCGTCTCCTTTATAGAAAGTTCCTCGATAAGTATATGCGTCCGTCGCGAGAGGCGGGCGCAAATGGCGGCATCTTTCGGAACTGTTAGATTGGAGCGTCAGTTTCCCGTTGTGCGAAGGCGTGTTTTACTACGAGTGCACGACCACGCACAGACCGACGCTGATGCAGTCGTGGAGTGCCTTTGCATCGGCCAGGCGCAGGTTGATGCAGCCGTGGCTACCGCACCATTTATACGATTCGGCATTATCGAAACTTGAATCGTTTTGCCAGGTAGCGTCGTGGAAGCCGACCATATTGCCCTCGAACGGCATCCAGTAGCTGACCGGGCTCTCGTATTTGGGCTTTCCGGTCGCGGGGTCTTTGGCACCGATGAGCTTGCTTGCGCCGTCGTTGCTGTTGATCTGCCACACGCCCTCGGGGGTGGCGTCTTCGCCCGGTTTGCCGGAAATAAAATTGGCCTCCCACACGATATTGCCGTTCTCGTCGTAGTAGCGCGCGTGCTGCTCGGACAGGTCGACGTCGATATAGGCCTTCCAATCGGGCTCGCCCTTGGCGGTAAACGTGTCAGCCTTCTTGGAGTACGAAATCTCGATATCGCCGGTCTGCTTGTTATTGATAGCGTCCTCGACCTGCTTGGCGAGCGTGTCGCTGTCGATGGACCAGCCAAAGTCGCCGCCCTCGACAGCGCACTCCTTACCGTCGGCGCGTGTCCACCAGCGGGTGGAGCCCACGGTGTTAAAGCCGTTGGCTAGCTCGGCGGCCCAGCTGCTGATCTGCGACGTATCGAGCGTGGGGTTGGCCGGATCGGCAAAGCTGATCCACTGCAGCACCGAGCTGCCGTCCACCTTGCCGGCATCATTGCCGTTGAGCTTAAGGGTCACGTTGACGCCCAGGAAGTTGTTGGCAGCATCGCATGCAGCCTGAATCTGGTCGTTGGTGAGGGTGCCGTTGAGCGGTTCGTATGCGTCGTTGCCGATCTTGGTGATATCGACGTTCTCAGCGAGCGACGCGAGCTCGATCTCGGCATATTTGATGACATGCTCGCGGTTGATCTTCTCGTTGGAACGGGCCTTCTCAACGGTGAACTTGCCGGCCTTCTCGTCATAGGAGCTGGCGGCCTCGAAGGTGCCCGAGCGGCCCTCATTGAACTCGTCGATGGCGCTGCCCAGGTCCTCCTCAAACTGCTTTTGGTCAAAGGCATCGGAGAGCATGGACAGGTCGACGTCCTGGTCCAAGTCGACCGAGGCTTTCTTGGTGGCGCTATCGGTTTTGCCGCCGAGCGACTCGATAAGGCGCGATGGCCACAGCAGCGGCTCGTTTTTGCTGATTATCTCGTGGGCGGCTTCCTCGCCATCGACGATGGGCTCGTCGGACTCGGGCTGGTAGGTCCAGCTAAAGCTGTCGTCCGACACGGTGAGCTTGTAGTGCTTCCATGCCGAGTTGACCTTGGTGGCTGCCGAAGATGCGTTAGAGAGCGAGATGTCGACGCCGGCGATGGTAGTGTTGGGGTAAGCGACTTGCGAGAACGCCACGACGCCTACGATGTAGACGATCGCGACGAGGCCGAGGACGACAAAGAAGGCCGTCTTTCCGCCCGACTTGCTGCTTTTGTTGGTGCGCTTGTCCGCGGGCCCGCGATTGTTTGCCGCGCGAGTGTGCGAAGGGCCCTGCTTGGGGGCGGCTCCATGTGCGGGACGCTGCTGATATTGCTGATGCTGCTGGTATTGACGCTGATTCGGGCGCTGAGAGGCATTGGCCGGACCGTGTTGTTGGGTGTGAGCCGGTGCGATGGGACGCGGCGATTGTACGCCGCCGGTATGCCTACTGGGCTGTTGCGGATCGGGAATCATGCTGCTGCGGTCGATTTGCGACATCGTATATATTTCCTTCGAGTTTCGCCTTGCGGCTCATCGTGTTTTAACTGGGCTTGCATTATAGCGATTAGCCTGTTGTTTGTGGTGCGGAAACAGTATCAGTTTGGAGAAGTCTGCCTATCCGCATATGCCGCATTTGGCGCAGGCAGAAAGCGCGGCCGGGGCTTGAGCGATGCCGCCCTTGGCCGTCTCGCGCAGGGTTGCCGGCAGGGCGTGGCCTACCGAGAGCATCACATGCGCCATCTGGTCAAACGGCACCAGGCTCTTGATGCCGGCGAGCGCGAGCTGGGCCGAGCTGAAGGCCGCAGCCACGCCGATGGCATTGCGGTTTTGGCACGGCACCTCGACCAGTCCGCCCACGGGGTCGCAAACGAGGCCCAGCAGATTGCTCAGCGCGATGGAGCTGGCGTCGAGTGCCTGCTCGGGGGTGCCGCCGAGCATCTGCACTAGCGCGGCGGCGGCCATGGCGGCGGCACTTCCCACCTCGGCCTGGCAGCCGCCCTCGGCGCCGGCAACGCAGGCGCTCGTGGTGAGGTTGAGGCCGATGGCGGCGGCACAGTAGAGGGCGTCCATGACCTGCTCGTCATCGAGCTGCAGGTGGTCGGCCAGCGCCAGCACGCAGCCGGGGACGACGCCCGCGGAACCTGCCGTGGGGGCCGCGACGATCACGCCCATGGTGGCGGAGCGCTCGAGTACGGCCATAGCGCGGGCCACGGCTTCGGTCTGTACGGCGCCCATGAGGCTTGCGCTCAAATCGTTGCGGCCGGTGGCATCGACGAGCTTGGCCTCGCCGCCGATAAGCCCGCCGAGCGATCGCTGCGGATTGGCGATGGGGGCCGTGGTCTCCTCGCGCATGACGTCGAGCACGCGGCGCATGGCGGCGACGGCGTGCTCCTCGCCGGTCAGACGCGCCTCGCGCACGGCCATGACGGCGCCGATGCTGAGTCCCAGCTCCTCGCATGCGTCGAGCAGTTGCTCGCCGTCGTCGAAGACCTCCTTGGCCGAGACACCGGGGGAGAGCGATGATGCCGAGCCGGGGAGCTCAATAAAGGTGGCGTAGCCGACGTTGTCGAGTTTGCGCAGCATGGGGATGACGGTGTCGTCGGGTGTGCCGTCGGTCTCAAAGACGGAGTAGGCCTGGCCGCCCACCTCGGTGCGGTAGGTACGGCAGAAGGCAATGTTGACGTGTGCGTAGGCGAGCAGGTTCGTAAGCGCGGCGAGCACGCCGGGAACGTCCTGGTGCGCCACGAAGAGCGTGGAGTACATGCCCGAGATGTCGACGCCGACGCCGTTGATGCGGCTGATGCGCATCTTGCCGCCGCCCAGACTCTCGCCGCGGACCTGCGCCGTAGCGCCCGTGTCGTCGACCATCTCGATATCGACGGTGTTGGGGTGGATGGAGGCGTCGTCGCCCTTGATGTCAAAGTGATAATCGAGGCCTTGCTCGCGTGCGAGGTCGAAGGCCTGCTTGATGTTCTCGTCATCGGTGTCGAGGCCCAGGATGCCCGCGACGAGCGCGCGGTCGGTGCCGTGGCCGCGGTAGGTGTGGGCGAAGGAGTTCCACAGGCCAAAGGTGACCTTGGTGATGCGTCCTTCCAGCAGGCTGGCGGCAACCTGGGCGCAGCGTAGTGCGCCGGCGGTATGCGATGAGCTGGGGCCGACCATGACGGGCCCCAAGATCTCGAATGCCGAGGTCGTAGCTAATGTTTGCGGCTTGCCTGCCATGGCTGCTCCTTTAGTCATTCCCGTCGTCCCGAGGGGCGGGGCATAAGGTCGCCTGCTCGGACAGTCCTGCTCGCACGGAGAGCACATTAAGTGCTCTCCGGCTCGTGCGGAACTCGCGATCGACCTTATGCCCCGCCCCTCGGGACTAAGGATACATGGTTGGAGTTGCTAGATGGCAAAATTCATTAGCTAGGGATGTGTCTTACCTTGCGTATCGAAACGCCTTCACCACCGATTAATAAAAAAGAGGTACCGGTTGTTCCGGTACCTCTCTTTGGTGCGTTTTTATTTGGCTGTGGCTTTCGCTGCTTGCTTACAGGCCGCAGGCTGCTTTGAGTTCGTTGACTCGATCGGTCTTCTCCCAGGTGAAGTCGGCGTCTTCTCGGCCGAAGTGGCCGTAGGCTGCCGTCTTCTCGTAAATCGGTCGACGCAGGTCCAGGTCGCGGATGATCGCGCCCGGGCGTAGGTCGAAGGTCTTCTCGACGGCCTCGACGATCTTGTCCTCGGCAACATGCGCGGTGCTGAAGGTGTCGACCATGATAGACAGCGGCTTGGACACGCCGATGGCGTAGGCCAGCTCGACCTCGCAGCGATCGGCCAGGCCGGCGGCCACCACGTTCTTGGCGACCCAGCGCGCTGCGTATGCGGCGGAACGGTCGACCTTGGTGCAGTCCTTGCCGCTAAAGGCACCGCCGCCGTGACGGCCGTAACCGCCGTAGGTGTCGACGATGATCTTGCGGCCGGTGAGGCCCGTATCGCCCATGGGGCCGCCCACGACAAAGCGACCGGTGGGGTTCACATAGATGTCGGCGTTGTCCCACGGCATGTTCTCGGCAGCCATGACGGGGGTGATGACGTGTTCGATGAGGTCGTTCTTGATCTTACCCATGTCCTCGATCTCGGCGGCGTGCTGCGTGGAGATGACGATGGTCGTGACCTCGACGGGCTTGCCGTCCTCGTAGCGCACCGTGACCTGGGTCTTGCCGTCGGGGCGCAGGTAGGGCAGGGTGCCGTCGTGGCGCACGGCGGCCAGGCGCTCGGCCAAGCGGCTCGCCAGGTAGTGTGGCATGGGCATGAGGGTCTTGGTCTCGTTGGAGGCATAGCCAAACATCATGCCCTGGTCGCCGGCGCCGATCAGGTCGATCGGGTCAGTGGTAGCGCCGGTCTGGGTCTCGAAGGACTCATCGACGCCCTGGGCGATATCGGGCGACTGCTCGTGGATGAGGCTCATAACGCCGCAGGTATCGCAGTCAAAACCGAACTTTGCGCGGTTGTAGCCAATGCGGCGGATAACGCCACGGGCAATCTCCTGCACGTCGACGTAGGCCTGGGTGCGGATCTCGCCGGCAACGATGACGGTGCCGGTGGTCACGAGGGTCTCGCAGGCGCAGCGGACGTTCTCAACGTTGGCGGGCACGCCGTTGGGCGCAATGTAGCCCTGCTCCTGCAGCTCTATTTCTTTAGCGAGGATTGCGTCGAGGACGGCGTCGCTGATCTGGTCAGCGATCTTATCGGGATGACCTTCGGTCACCGACTCCGACGTAAATACAAAGGACCCGTGTTGGGGTGGGATGGAACGAAGTTCTTCTGACATGATTGTCCTTTCAAAAACGTGTCCCGGCGACCGTTACCATTCCGCCGAGCTCTATATGCAAGGGCACATCATAGCGCGTAAATCCAACATTCACACCCTTTCCGCACCTACTCATTGGGGACAGACTTAAATGAGTAGGTCGGTGCCCTTTGTGCGGAGGTTGCTTTGTTGCTTTATACTGGTGCGGTTAGACATCCATCCTGCAATCGAGGAGATATCCATGGCATCAGACGTTCGCGTCCGCTTTGCACCCTCACCCACGGGCAAGCTGCACATCGGCGGCGCCCGCACCGCTATCTATAACTGGGCTTTCGCCCGCGCAAACGGCGGCACGTTCATCCTGCGCATCGACGACACCGACCCCACCCGTTCCACCGACGAGAACACGCAGATCATTCTGCGCGCCATGCGTTGGCTGGGCTTGGACTGGGACGAGGGCCCCGAGGTGGGCGGCGACTATGGCCCCTACGCACAGACCGAGCGCCTGGACCTTTACAAGCAGGCCGCTCAGAAGCTCTGGGACGAGGGCAAGGCCTATCCCTGCTTCTGCACCAAAGAGCAGCTCGACGCCGACCGCAAGGCCGCGCAGGAGCGCAAGGACCCCTTCCAGGGCTATCAGCGCCGCTGCCGCGATCTTGACCCCGAGGAGGCCCGTCGCCGCATCGAGGCCGGCGAGTCCTACGTCCTGCGCATCAAGGTGCCCGAGGACCGCGGCGACGTCGTCATCCACGACGCCGTCCACGGCGAGGTGACCTTCGACGCCAAGGAGCTCGACGACTTCGTCATCTTCCGCTCCGATGGCACGCCCACGTATAACTTCGCGACCGTCGTCGACGACGCCATGATGAAGATCACCCACGTCATCCGCGGCGACGACCATCTGTCCAACACCCCGCGCCAGGTCATGGTCTACGAGGCCCTCGGCGCGCCTGTGCCCACGTTCGCCCACATCTCCATGATTCTGGGCGCCGACGGCAAAAAGCTCTCCAAGCGCCACGGCGCTACCTCGGTGGAGGAGTACCGCGACGCCGGCTACCTGTCCGACGCCTTCGTCAACTACCTGGCGCTGCTCGGCTGGTCGCTCGACGGCGAGACCACGATCATCCCGCGCGACGTCCTGGCCAGCAAGTTCTCGCTCGACCGTATCTCCAAGAACCCGGCGACCTTCGACCCCAAGAAGCTCGACTGGGTCAATGCCGAGTACATCAACGGCATGTCCGATGGTCAGTTTGCCGACGAGATCATGGTCCCCGAGCTGCACGAGGCGGGTCTCATCGAGGGTAATGTCGAGTACGGCGAGGATTGGATCGATGCACTTGCCGCCATCGTCAAGCCGCGCACCAAGATGCCGGCCGACGCCGTGACCGTCGCCGCTCCCATCTTTGCTACGGCCGAGACGCTCGAGTATGACGAGAAGTCTGTCAACAAGGGTCTGGCCAAGGAAGGCATGGGCGCCATTCTGGATGCCGCCAAGGCCGCGCTCGAGGGCGTGGACGAGTGGACGGCTGCCAACATCGACGCCGCGCTTGAGCCGCTGCCCGAGCAGATGGACCTCAAGAAGCGCGTGGTGTTCCAGGCTGTGCGCGTCGCCGTCTGCGGCAACATGGTGAGCCCCCCGCTGGGCGAGACCATGGCGCTCGTCGGTCGCGACGACTGCCTGGCGCGCATCGACCGCGCCCGCACGATGGCGCTGTAATCGCTGCGCAAACGTATGTATCCGAGCCCCGTTCACCCGAGCGGGGCTCTTGTTTCTGTAGACGTATGGGATAGGAGGTGCTGGGGCCATGGCCGAGCAACTGTCGCTGTTTGGTTCGCCGGAACCGGAGGAAGCTCCGAAGTCCGCGGCCCCTGTCGCCGCCCCGGCGCAGCCCGAGTCCGCACCCGAACCTGTTGTCGCCTACGCGAGCGTTGTCCTCGACATCCCGACCCGTGCGCTGTCCGAGCCGTTTGCCTACGGCATTCCGCAGTTACTCGTCAAAGATGCCCAGATCGGCTCCACCGTCCTAGCCCATTTTGGCAACCGTGCGGCCGCGGGCTACATCGTCGACATCGCGCCCGAGCTTGCCGGTCTGCAAGGCAACAACGCCCTCGATCCTGCGCGCATCAAGCCTATCGAGGCTATCCTCAGCAAGCCGCTCTTTACCGCCGAGGCGGCACGCATTGCACGCTGGATGAGTCGCGAGTACGTCGCAACGCTTTCCGAGTGCCTGCGCCTGTTCTTGCCCCCGGGTGGAAGCCCGCGCGTGGTCAAGGGCGACGATGGCGTGTGGGCCGTTGAGCGCCCCGCCGTCAAACCCATCCAAAACCGCTGGGTCATGCTCACGCCCGAGGGTTTCGACTACACGCCGCCCAAGTCCGCGGTCCGTCAGCGTCAGCTTATCGAGGCGCTCCAGTGCGGCCCGGTCACGACGCGCGACCTCAACCTGCTTTACAACAGCATGTCGGCGACCATCAAGGCACTTGAAAAACGCGGCGTCGTGGTGGTGGAGGAACGTCGTGCCTGGCGTGGCTGCAGCGAGCAGACCACGCTGTCTTCTGCCAGCGGCAAGGCGCCGGTGGCACTCACCGACGGCCAGCAGCAGGCGCTCGCGCAGATTGAGCGTGCCCGCCTGGACGCCCACGGTGACGTGGTGCTGGTCGATGGCGTCACCGGCTCCGGCAAAACTGAGGTTTACCTTTCTGCCATCGAGCGTGTGCTGGCGGCCGGCCGTTCGGCCTGTGTGCTCGTGCCCGAGATCTCGCTGACGGCTCAGACCGTCGGCCGCTTCCGCTCGCGTTTTGGCGAGACGGTAGCTGTGTTCCATTCGCGTCTTTCTGCTGGTGAGCGCCTGGACCAGTGGGACATGGTCGCCAGCGGTGCCGCGCGCGTGGTCGTGGGCGCTCGCTCGGCGCTCTTCTGCCCGCTCAGCGATCTTGGCCTCATCATCATCGACGAGGAGCACGAGACCAGCTACAAGCAGGGTTCCAGCCCGCGCTACCATGCGCGCGAGGTGGCTGCCGAGATGGCGCGCCGTTATCGGTGTCCGCTCGTGTTGGGCTCCGCCACGCCCTCGGCCGAGGCCCTCGACCGCTGCCGCCGCGGCACGTATAGCGGCGCCACCTGGACGCGCGTCGAGATGCCCGAGCGCCCGGGGCGCGCCGTCCTGCCCAAGGTTCGCATTGCCGACCTGCGCCGCGAGTTCGCACACGGCAGTCGCTCCATGTTCTCTAAACCGCTGATGGAAGGCCTCGAGCGTGTGGTCGAGCGCCGCGAAAAGGCCGTGTTGCTGCACAACCGTCGTGGCTTTGCGTCGTTTTTGATGTGCCGCGAATGTGGTTGCGTTCCCACCTGCAACCACTGCTCCACCTCGCTCACGTACCACGAGCGCACGCACACGCTGCAGTGCCACACCTGCGGATCGTCCTGGCGCGTGCAGCCGTATCCTGCGCCCACGAGTCGCTGTCCCAAGTGCGGCAGCCGCTACCTGGCAAAAATGGGCCTGGGTACGCAGCAGATCGAGGACGCACTGCACCAGATGCTGCCCGACGACGTCGCCATCATTCGCATGGATGCCGATTCCACGCGCGGCAAGGACGCGCACAAAAAGCTGCTCGAGCAGTTCGATGCCGCCGATTGCGCCGTGTTGCTGGGCACTCAGATGATTGCCAAGGGCCTCGACTTTCCCGAGGTCACGCTTGTGGGCGTGGTCAATGCCGACTTTGCGCTAAAGCTGCCCGATTTTAGAGCAGGGGAGCGCACCTACGATCTGCTTGAGCAGGTTGCAGGCCGCGCCGGTCGCGGCGATCGCCCCGGCGAGGTCATCATCCAGACCTACCTACCCGAGGACCCGGTCATTCGCGCCGTCGCCGAGCACGACCGCTCGATTTTTACCGACTACGACCTGGACCAGCGCCGCGACGCCCTGTATCCGCCGTTCGTGCGCCTGGCCAACATCTTGGTATGGTCGACGAACGCGGATGACGCGCGGGGCTACATCGGTCGCATCGCGAAGCTCCTCAAGCGTCGCTGGCATGCCGCCGCGCCCGACTTTTTGCGGGCAGGGAGCGCCGTGCCCCAGGTGCTTGGTCCGGCTTCGTGTGTAATCGAGAGAGCCAAGGACCGTTACCGCTTCCATCTGCTTGTAAAGTCGCCGGTAGGGTACCATGTCTCTGATGATATCGACGCCTGCCTCAAAGAGGTGGGCTCCGTGCGCGGCGTGAGCGTGAGCGTTGACGTCGACGCCTATGATTTGATGTAACAACCCGAAAGGATGGCCATGGAAGCCAACGGAATCGTACTGTCGCCCGACCCTCGTCTGCGTCAGGAGTGCGCCGTCATCGAGGAGATCACCCCGGCGATCGAGGCGCTTGCCGAGAAGATGAAGAAGATGATGTTCGACAACGGCGGTTGCGGCTTGGCCGCCCCGCAGATTGGCGAGCTCATTCAGCTCGTTACCATCGACTGCGACTACAGCGACAAGAACGACTACGACCCGTACGTGCTCATCAACCCTGTCATTGTTGAGCAGAGTGACCATCTGGTGCCGTTTAGCGAGGGCTGCCTTTCCATCCCGGGCATTAGCTGCGAGATCGAGCGTCCCGATCACGTTGTCGTCGAGGCGTATGACCTGGATGCCAACCTGATTCGCTATGAGGCCACGGGCGACCTGTTCTGCGTGTGCCTGCAGCACGAGATCGATCACCTGCATGGCAACACCATGTTCGAGCGACTGAAGCCGATGCAGAGGATTAAAGCCGTCAAGGAGTACCAGGACGCCCTGGCCCGCGGCGCTCGACCGGGCGAGACTGAATAGGTTTGGCCGTCCCTGGGGCGCCCGCCTATATCATCCCGTGCTCAAACATTCTCGCTTTGCTGCGAAACTGCGCGCGGGACGATATAGGCGGGCGCCCCAGGGACTACGTTGCCTTGGTCCGTTTCTCCCGGGTGTCGTGGGCCAGGGAGGGGCGTCTTCGCTGATAATGCCTTTGTTGAGAGAGCTGCTTTTATTGCGGCTCTTTCTTTGGTTTTGGGTATATTTGTTCTTGTTGAATTGTTATTGCGGATGGGCTGGGTACTTGGCTTTCCGCTGTTATTTGTAGCCGTCTCGGCTTTGGTTGAGGGGAGACGTTCTTTATGCGTATTGTGTTTATGGGTACGCCTGACTTTGCTGTGCCTTCGCTGACTTCGCTTGTTGAGGCTGGCAACGAGATTGCGCTTGTTATTACTCGTCCCGATGCTGTACGTGGGCGTGGTAAGAAGCTTGAGCCTTCTCCTGTTAAGGCTAAGGCGTTGGAGCTCGGTCTGCCCGTTGTTGAGGCCAATCGTATGACGTCGGAGGTTGTTGAGGCGCTCCAGGCTGCCCAGGCTGACGTTTTCTGTGTGGCTGCCTATGGCTGCATTTTGCCTGATGAGGTACTGCATATGGCGCCGCTCGGTATCGTGAATGTTCATGCGTCCTTGCTGCCTCGTTGGCGTGGCGCTGCTCCCATTCAGCGTGCCATTCTTGCTGGTGATGAGGTTGCTGGCGTTTCCATTATGCGTATTGGGCATGGCGTGGATACGGGCGCTTATTGCGCCCAGGCGTCTACGTCGGTTGCCGGCAAGCATGCCGAGGCCCTGACGATGGAGCTTGGCGAGCTTGGTGGCAAACTGCTTGCCGATACGCTTCCTTCGCTTGCTGACGGCACCGCTGTTTGGACTGAGCAGGATGAGGCGCTCGTTACCCATGCTGCGAAGATTTCCAAGCAGGAGATGCGTCTTGATCCGCAGATGACGGCGCTCGATTGTGTGCGCCATGTGCTGGCTTCGTCCGATACCGCGCCTGCCCGTTGCGTGATTGCCGACAAGACCGTACGTGTGCTCGATGCTGCGCCGGCTGATGTGTCACTCGGCGAGGGTCAGGTGCTTGTTAAGAATAAATGCGTTTACCTCGGTCTTTCCGATGGTGCGGTTGAGCTGCTCGAAGTTAAGCCCGACGGCAAGCGTGCTATGGCTGCCTCTGCTTGGGCTGCCGGCCTGCAGGGTGCCGAACTTAGCTGGGGTGTTTTGTTATGAGCAAGTTGTCTCCCGCGCGCAAGCTTGCGCTCGATGTGTTGATGGAGGCCGATCGCCGCGGCATGTACGCGCGCGACGTGCTGTCCTCCCGTGCTTCTGCCAAGGCCATTGACCAGCGCGATTCTGCGTTTGCCGCTCGTTTGGCGCTCGGTGTCGCTGCAACGCAGGGTATTTTGGACGAGCTGCTCGATCAGTTTTTGGATAAGCCAAAAAAGGTCGCGCCGCGCGTTCGCATGGCGCTTCGTATCTCGGCCTTCGAGATGCTCTATCTGCATACGCCGGGTCGCGTTGCCGTAAGCCAGGGTGTTGAGCTGGTGCGCAGCGGTGCTAAGTCTGCTGCCGGCTTGGCCAACGCCGTTCTGCACAAGGTCGCGGATAACGTTGAAGATTTTGCTACCGCGTCCGACGTGGATGAGTCCGAGCGCCGTTTGGTGCGTCTGTCGCGTTTGATGGGCCTGCCTCGCTGGCTGTGTGCTCGTATTATGGCCTCGTTCGATACGCCCGAGGGCGCGCTCAACTTTGCCGGCAATCTGGCTCCCGCGCCGCTCGCTTTGCATGAGAACGCGTTTGCGACCAAGGCCGACCCGTATATCTCGCAGCTTGTTGCGCCTGTCTTCCCGGGCTGCCATGCTCCGGTCGATGCGCAGGTCACGGTTGCATCGGGCGTGTTTGAGCGTGCTGCCGCGGTTGCCTCGGACCTCAATGCCCAGCTTATCGCTACTGCCGCGACACGTCCCGGTCGTTGTCTGGAGATTGGCGCCGGTCGCGGCACCAAGACCTATGTGATGATGTGCCAAGCCAAGCGTGCCGGGTACGATCATCAGCATACCGCGCTCGACCTGCATGATCGTAAATGTGATCAGAATCTCGCGCGCCTGCACAAGGCGGGTATTACGGGTGTTCGTACGGTGTCGGGCGATGCCTGCGAGCTCAATGAGGTGCTCACGTCCTTTGACGCGATGCTCGGCGAGCCTGCCCTGTTCGACACGGTGTTTATCGATGCGCCGTGCTCTGGCACCGGCACCATGCGCCGTCATCCCGAGATTCCGTGGCGTCTGACCGAGAACGACGTTACGACTGAGCTGCCCAAGCTACAGCTGACGATGCTCAAGGAAGCAGCCGCGCGCGTGGCTGCCGGCGGTGAGCTTATCTATGCCACCTGCTCGGTGTTTGATGAAGAGAACAAGCAGGTCGTGGATGCCTTCCTGGCCTCTCCCGAGGGCGCTGGCTTTACCGTGGCACCGCTCTCCGAAGCCCAGATTCTTCAGCTCCCCGAGTACGACCACGCCAAGAGCCTCGTCACCCTGCGCCAAAACGACCGCGGCCTTTTCCAAAGCGTGCCCGTTAATGCGGACTCCTACGACGGCCACTTCTGCGCAAGGCTGGTTCGTAAGTAAAACAGAGTCCAAGGGTAGCTAATTTGGGACGGGGCTTTTTTAGCTACCCTGGCCGCCGGTCGGCCAAACATTTGCGTTATCAGCCGGGGCAGCTAAAAAAGCCCCGTCCCAAATTAGCTACCCTACGCCTCGATTTGTGCAATGGGGACAGGTTGCTTTGCACCAGAGACCGCCGTCTCGGATGGGTCGGTTTTAAAAGTAGGGCGGATTACGGGGCTAGATCGGTGATGGCCGACCACATCAAAAATGGCTTAAATAAAACCGCAGGTAGATGGCTTGTTGAAATTTTCAAATTACCTGAATGGATAGAGGCTGTCAAATCAGCCCCGTAATCCGGCAGAGTTTTGAAATGTTGCAAACTTAGCATCAGCCCGAAATCCGATCTAAAGAAAAGTTGCGGTGAAATAGTTCCTGTTTGGCCGTTGGATGGGCTGATTCAGGAACTATTTCACCGCAACTCATCAGGAAACCTGGGTGGCGGGACCGCTTGTCTCTAGTGGTTATGTGGGCAGTTGGCGCAGCAGCCGCTGGTGGCGTTGGTGCTGGAACCACCGCTGCGCTGGTCGGTGTTGTAGAAACCGCTGCCCTCAAACTTGATGCCGCTGGCCGAGAACGTCTTGGAGGCCGGAGCGCCGCAGCTCGGGCACACGACCTCGGGGGTCTCGGACATGGGATGCTCAACCTCAAACACGTTGCCGCAGCTCGAGCACTTGTAATCGTAGCGCGCCATAATACTTCCTTTTCAGCACAAAGCGGGCAGATCGCTCTGCCCGCATAAATTCAAACAGCTGTAACTGTACCCTATATCGGGGGTTTTATCACGCTTCGCCCCAGAATCTATGGGTGCTGCGCAGGAGCTGTGCAGTTTTGCCCTCGGCGGCCGCAACGTCGGCCTCATCGGCCTTCCAGGTCCAGTTGCCCGTTGCCACGCCCGGCACGTTCATACGTGCATCGTCGCCTAGCCCCAGGATGTCCTGCAGCGGCATCATCACCAGGGGAGCGTCGCTTGCGAGCGCGTCGCCCATCAGTTTGCCGGCCAACTCCTTGCCGCTCGGCTCGTCGCCGCCCGCAAAGGAGCGCGTGCACCAACCGGCGAGCGTCGACGTGTCGTGCGTCGAGGTGTACAGAATCTTGCCCGGCGTGGGATACACGCCGTTACGGACGTCGTAATCGCTAAACTCCAGCACGTCCATACCGGGGAAGCCGCAGGTCGAAGCCATGGCGCGAACGCCGGGCGTCAGGTAGCCCAAGTCCTCGGCGATAAAGTTGAGCGGCCCCAGCTCGTCATAGGCAGTCTGGAACAGATCCTTGCCCGGTCCCGCCAGCCAGCGGCCGTCGGCGCAAGCCTTACCTGCGGGAATGCTAAAGTAGCTATGGAATCCCAGGAAGTGGTCCAGGCGCACACGGTCGTAGAGCGAGAACGCGCGACGCAGACGGTCCATCCACCAGCGGTAGCCGTTCTCCTTCATGTGATCCCAACGGAAGGTGGGATTGCCCCACACCTGGCCCTCGGGCGCAAAATTGTCGGGCGGCGCGCCAGAAATCTCAATCGCCTTGCCGGTATCGGACAGCCAGAAGTTCTCGGGCTCGCTCCACGCATCGGCTGAATCGTCCGAAACATACATAGGAATATCGCCGATGACCTCGATGCCCTTCTTGTGCGCGTAGTTCATGAGCTCGCACCAGGCCAGGTCAAAGCGGTACTGCATGTACGCCTGCAGCTCTGCCTCGTCGTGGAAACGCTTGTCGTCGATCAGATGCTCGTTGTAGCGCGCGACATCTGCCGGCCAATCGTGGCGCGACTCGCCCTCAAAGTACTTCTTGACGGCCATGTAGACGCAGTACTTCTCGAGCCAATCGGCGTTGCGATGCTTAAACGCCGTGTAGAGCGGGTCTGCATCCTCGCCGCCACGGGCCTTCCAAGTCTCAAAGTCTGCCGCCAGCTCCTCCTGGCTTTCGGGCAGCAGGTCAATATTGCCCGCAAAGGCCGAAGGCCCAGCGTAAGGGGAGCGGAAGAAGTCCGTCGGGTTGACAGGCAGAACCTGCCAGTAGCGCATGCCCATAGCGGCCAGATGGTCGATAAAGCGACGCGTGGGTGCACCGATCGTGCCGGGCTTGCCGTCGTCGGTGGGCACCGAGGTGATATGGCACACGACGCCCGCGCCGTGATCGAGCGGCTCCTGCAGACGCTGCTCGGCATGGTGATAGATGATCGACGAGCCCAGCGGATACAGATCGAGCGTGACTGTACCGTTGTGGATCTCGCACTCGTGACCGCTGATCACGTCACTCGCACATTCGCCGAGTGCCGGAATCGTCACGCGGTGCGAATTGCGCAGGCTGCGGTTGATGATAACCGTCGCGGACTCGCCATTCTTGCCCGTGCGGTTGTATGCCAGCACCTCGTCGTTGAGCGCGAAGGCCTTGATCTCGCCGTCGATCATAAACGGCAATGCACGGCGTACGGCGGAGGCGTTCTTGACAATTGCCAGCGTGTCGAAGTCGTGCAGTTGGTCCTTGGTCGGCAGGGTGCGGCGGTTGCCCGGGTCGGTAAGGCCCTCCAGGCCGTACTCGTCGCCGTAGTAGATCGAAGGCACGCCGGGGAAGGTCATCTGCATGAGCGTGGCGAGCCAAAAGCGGCTCTTGGCCAGGCCCATCGAGTTCTCGTCCAGGCGCCATTTGCTGCGCTCGCACTCGGGCAGCTGCGACTCGTCGGGGCCGCCGCCGAGCACCGAGATGATGCGTGGGCGGTCGTGACTCGAGAGCAAATTAAGTGCGCAAGACAGGGCCTCACGCGGATAGTTCTCGCGCAGGGTCTCGATATCCTCGGCAGCTTGGTAGGCGTTTTTGTAGCCCATCAAAAAGCCGATGACCATGTCGCGGAAGGGATAATCCATAGCAGAGTCCAGCTCGGAGCCCTGCAGGTAGCGGCGCAGATGGCCGTAACTAATCTTGTTGGAGGCGTCTTCCCAGACTTCGCCGAGCAACAGTGCGTCAGGCTTTTCGGCAAGTACGGCCTTCTTGATCTGGGCCAGGAAGTCGTCAGAAAGCTCGTCAGCGACGTCCAGGCGCCAACCATGGGCACCGGCGCGCAGCCATTTGCGGATCACGCCGTCCTTGCTCAGGAGCCTCTCGCGCACCAGCTCGGACTTCTCGTTGATGGCCGGCATATTGCCCACGCCCCACCAGCAGTCGTACGAGCCGTCCTCGTGGAAGGTAAACGCATCGCGCCACGGCGAATCCTCGCTCTGCCAGGCACCCACGCCGGGGTAGTTGCCGTAGCGGTTGAAATAGATAGAGTCGTCGCCCGTGTGGTTGAAGACGCCGTCCAGGATGATGGAGATGCCCAGCTTCTCGGCTGCCTGGCACAGCTCGGTAAAGTCCTGCTCGGTGCCCAGAATCGGGTCAATCTTGGTGTAGTCGGCCGTGTCGTAGCGGTGGTTGCTCGCGGCCTCAAAGATCGGGTTGAGGTAGATGGCTGTAAAGCCCAGCTCGGCGATGCGGGGCAGGTCTTCCTGGACGCCCTTGAGCGAGCCGCCGTAGAAGTCCCAGGTCTTGATGGAGCCGTCCTCGGCGCGCTCGTACACGGGCGGCTCGTTCCAGTCCTCGACCATTCTGCGCTGAATGCCCTTGCGCGGTTTTTCGAGTTGGGCCATTGTGCGCTCACGCCAATGCTCGTCACGGGCGTAGCGGTCGGGGAAGATCTGGTAGACCATGCCGCGCTCGTACCAAGTGGGGCGGTTCTCGCGGTGCTTATAGACGGTAATCTGGAAGGACGGCACCTCGGCGTAGTCGTAGGTTACGCCCTCGCCGCCGGTGCGGCCCTGGGGCGCGCCCAGGCGAACCTCGGGCTGGCCCTCGATATTGCAGATAAAGCTGTACCACACAAGACACGGTTCAGTGCATTTGAGCTCGCCGGTAAAAATGCCATCGCCTTCGTGCTCCATCGGAATCAGGGTCTCGCCGACTTCATCGACCCAGGTACGTAGGGTGAGTGTTGCCTGGTTGGGATCGGCATCCTCCAAAATCACCGAGAGTGCAACGGTAGTTCCTGTGGTCACAGCGCCAAACGGAGTGCGAAACTGCGGCAGACGGCTGTTGTGTATCAATCTCATAGTACGGTCCAGTTCAATAGAATCACGGCCTGCGGGCCATGGGCTTTACGCACAGAATATAAGTATATCTGTTGTACACAGGGTGTATAAACAACATCCGTTTACCATCGGCGAACGGTTGTCCTAGAAAATCGTTTTACCAGCTATCTACAGAGAAGGGGCGCCCGGTTGGAGCGCCCCTTGTTTAGGGTTTTGATTAGGTTTTAGATCGTCTGTGGGCTAGCGGCGCTTGCGGGCGGCCGTTGCCTTGCGGACGGAGGTCTTCTTGGTCGGGGCCTTTTCCTCGGCCGGAGCGGCGGGGGAGACCGGGGCCTCCTTGGCGTGTTCGGGCTTGGCCTTTACCTCGGCTTTGGGCTCCTCTTTGGCGGCAGCGGGCTTGGCCTCGACCTTAGCTTCCGCCTTGGGAGCAGCAGCCTTGGTCGTGGTCTTTTTGGCCGTCGTCGTAGAGCGCTTGCGCGTGGTGGTCTTGGCGGCCGGCTTTGCCTCGACGGGAGTCTCCTCGACTTTGGCGGCCGGCTTTGCGGCTGCCTTGGTCGTGGCGGCCTTCGTGGTCGTCGCCTTCGTTGTCGTGGTCTTCTTGGCTGCCGTTGTCTTCTTGGCGGTCGCGGTCGACTTCTTGGCAGAGGTCTTGGCCGGTGCCTTGACGGCGGGCTTGGCCTCGTCGGCGGCTTCAGCCTTTACCTCGGGAGCGGCCTCGGCCTCGGCGGCCTTCTTTGCAGCGGCGGTCGTGCGCTTGCGCGTCGTCGTTGTCTTGGTAGCGGTGGTCTTGGTTGTCGTCGCCTTGGTCGTAGTGGCCTTCTTAGCCGTCGTCTTGCGCGTCGTGGTCTTCTTGGCGGCAGGCTTCGTAGCCGGCTTGGTCTCGGGTTCGGTAGCAGCCTCAGCCTTTACCTCAGGTTCAGCCTCAACCGGCTTCTCCTCAGCCTTAGACTCCTCAGCAGCAGCGGGTTCCTCGGCAGGTGCAGCCTCCTCAGCCACAACCGCCGCCGGCCTCTCAATCTCCGGATGCATAAAGAAGTACAGGTCCAGATACTTGTCGGCCGAGCGCGTCCAGCTAAAGTCCTGGCTCATGGCCTGCGTGACCAGCTGGTTCCAGGCCTCGCGGTTGTCCCAGAACAGACGTGCCGCGCGGAACACCGCGTCGCCCATCTCGTCGCCGTTAAAGTTGCTAAACGAGAAGCCCGTGCCCTCGCCGGTAAACTCGTTGTACGGGATCACCGTGTCCTTCAGGCCGCCGGTCTCGCGCACGATGGGCAGGGTGCCGTAGCGCATGGCGATGATCTGCGACAGGCCGCAGGGCTCAAACTTCGAAGGCATCAGGAACATATCGGCGGCGGCATACATACGCTGCGACAGCGCCGGATCAAACTCGATGCGTGCGGCCATGGTGCCGGGGTACTTGTCCTGGAAGTAGCGCAGGCCGTCCTCGTAGTCGCGGTCGCCGGTGCCCAGCACCGCTACCTGAACGCCGCCGGACAGGATGCGGTCGAGCGCGTACATGACCAGGTCCATGCCCTTCTGACGCGTCAGACGCGTGACCATCACCATGAGCGGACGGTCGTCGCGAACCTCGAGCCCCAGCTCTTCCTGTAGCTTGGCCTTGCACACGGCCTTGCCGGAACGGTCCTCAACCGTGTAGTTTGCGGCAATGCGCTTGTCGGTCGCCGGGTCAAAGCCCGCCACGTCAATGCCGTTCAAAATGCCCTGCAGCGCATAGGAGCGCTCGCGCAGCACGCCGTCCAGGCCCTCGCCAAACTCGGGCGTCTGGATCTCGTTGGCATAGGTGGGGCTTACTGTGGTGATGGCATCGGCATAGCGCAGCGCGCCCAGCATGTAGTTGATGCTGCAGGCGTCGCAACGCAGCTGCGAGGCGGCCGCCGGAATGTGCGCCACGCCCAGGATGTCCTCCATCACGGTGTCGCTAAACTGGCCCTGGAACGCCACGTTGTGGATCGAAAATACGGTCTTCACACGGTCGTACAGCGGCAGGCCCTGGTAGAACTCGCGCAGGAACACGGGCGCCAGTGCCGTCTGCCAGTCATTGCAGTGCAGGATGTCGCACTCAAAACCGGCCGGCAGGTGCTGCAGGCTCTCGGTGATGGCCTTGGAGAAGAACGCGAAGCGCTCGCCGTCGTCAAAGAAGCCGTACGGATAGTCGCGCGCAAAGTAGCGCTCGTTGTCGATGAACATATACGTGACGCCGTCGTGTTCGAGCTTCTCGAGCCCGCAGTACTCGTTGCGCCAGCCCAGGCTCACGTAAAAGTCGGAGAAGTGCTCCATCTGCGCCTTGTACTCGTCCTTGATGGTGGCGTACTTGGGCACCATCACGATGACTTCGGCACCGGCGCGCACAAGCGCCGCAGGCAGCGAGCCCGCCACGTCGCCCAGGCCACCGGTCTTTACAAACGGTGCGCACTCGGCCGAGGCAAACACGATCTGCATCTTTTTGCTGGAATCAGCCATATTGTCTCCCATGTTGTTATTCGAGAATAGCCGCCAGGCGCGAACCGGGCGGCTATTCTACATGTTACGAGCGATGTTGCGGTGCCAACGTTAACGTACGATGGTGGTATCAGAAGTTAACGGAGCCTTGCCCAGCACCAGGATGTTCTCGGGCGTGCCGCGAAGCTCGGTGTTGGTGGGAACCACGTTGTTCTTGTCCATGATGGCATTCTCAACGCGGGCGCCGCTCTTGATAATGCAGCTCTGGTTGATGATCGAGTTGGTCACCGAAGCGCCTTCCTCGACCACAACGCCGCGCGACAGGATCGAGTTGCGCACGGTGCCCTTGATGATGCAGCCGGCCGAGATGATCGAGTTGCACGCGTGGCTGCCGGTCGCATAGCGCGAAGGCGGCACGTCGTGAGCCTTGGTCAGGATCGGGCGCTCGGGATCGAAGAGCTGATCAGCCACGGTCTGGTCGAGCAGGTCCATGCTGCGGCGATACAGCGACTTCTCGCTAAACACGCCCACGACCTCGCCCTTGTACTCGTAGCTGCACACGTCGATGTTGCCAAAGTCGCCCTGGAGTGCCTCGAGCAGATCCAGATAGTCGGCGGCCTGGTAATGGTCGATGATCTCGAGCAGTGTCTCGCGGTTGACGATGCAGCAGTCCATGGAGGCGTTGTCGCCGTATACGACGCCGGCGCTCACGCCCGTCAGGCGGCCGTTCTCGTTAATCTCGAGCTTGGTCTCGTCATCGACGTTGCGCGTGGCCTTGCAGTACACCACGGTCATTTGGGCACCGGAGTTCTCGTGCGCGTCGATGATGGTGTTGAGGTCCATATTAAAGATGATGTTGGTGCCCATCATCACGACATAGGGCTTGTCCGAGCGCTGGAACAGCGTCTTGTTGGAGATGATGTCGCGCAGCAGGAAGCGCATGCCGCCCTTGGTGGTGCCATACGCGTTGCCGGGCACCATGAACAGGCCGCCCTTCTTGCGGTCCAGGCCCCAGTCCTTGCCCGAGCCCACATGGTCGATCAGCGAGCGGTAGTTGCCCGGCATGACGACGCCGACGGTCTTAATGCCGGCATTCATCATGTTGGACAGCGGGAAGTCGATCAGGCGGTAGCGGCCCAAAAACGGAACGGACGCGATGGGGCGGTCCTTCAGCAGCACGCTGCCGTAGGTCGAAGAGTAGTTAGCGGTGATATAACCGATGGCCTTGCGATTGATCATCGGATCATTCCCCCTTCCCGATAACGACGTCATTTCCAACGACGGCCGTATCCTTGGTGGTATCGACAGAGCCGAGCTTCACGCCCTCCTCGACCGTGGAGTTCTCGCCCAAAATAGCGCGGCAGATGTGCGCGCCGCTCTTAACGTGCGCACCCGGCAGCAGCACGGAGTCCTCGACCACGGCGCGCTCCTCGATGATGACGTCGGTCGAAAGGATCGAGTGGCGAGCGGTGCCGTAGATCTTGCAGCCGTTGGAGACCAGGCAGTCGTCCAGGCGGCCATCCGGGCCAATGTAGTGCGGCGGACGCGTGGTGATGTTGGACATGATGGGGAAGTTCTTGTCAAACAGATCGAACTCGGGGTTGTTGCCCAGCAGGTCCATCGAGGTCTCGTGGAAGCTGGCGATGGTGCCAACGTCCTTCCAAAAGCCGTGGAACTCGTAGCTGTACAGGCGCTTGCCCTCGCCGAGCAGCTTGGGGATGATGTCCTTGCCAAAGTCGTGGCTCGAGCGCTGGTCCAGGGCGTCCGCCTCGAGCGCCTCGATCAGCACGTCTGCCGAGAAGATGTAGATACCCATGGACGCGAGGTTCGAATCGGGCTTCTCGGGCTTCTCGGTAAACTTGGTGATGCGGCCGTCCTCGGGATCGGTGGTCAGGATGCCAAAGCGGCTGGCCTCCTCCCACGGCACGGGCATAACGCTCACCGTGAGGTCGGCGTTGTTCTCAATGTGCGTCTTGAGCATCTTGCGGTAGTCCATGCGATACAGATGGTCGCCCGAAAGAATCAGGACATACTTGGGGTCGTTGGCCTTGATGTAGTCGAGGTTCTGCGTAATGGCGTCGGCCGTGCCCGCATACCAGGCGCCGCCGGTCTGCGTCTCGTACGGCGGCAGGATCGACACGCCGCCGTCACGGCTGTCCAGATCCCAAGCCTCGCCCGAGCCCACGTAGGCATGCAGCAGGTAGGGACGGTACTGCGTCAGAACGCCCACCGTGTCGATGCCCGAGTTGGAGCAGTTGGAGAGCGAAAAGTCGATAATACGGAACTTGCCACCAAAGCTAACCGCCGGCTTAGCGATCTTTTGGGTGAGTGCCCCCAATCGGCTGCCCTGTCCTCCTGCGAGGAGCATCGCGATGCATTCTTTCTTACTCATCGATTTCTCCTTCTGTCATCGATGTTCTTAAACCCATTAGCGACGGGCGCGGCGCTCGGTCGCGCCCGTCGAGTAATGCCGTGCTGGCATAAGGGAGCTCGCGCGCCTTTACGCGTGCCAGATCTCGTCGCGGTACTCGCGAATGGTGCGGTCGCTCGAGAACCAGCCGGAGGAGGCGGTGTTGAGCAGCGCCTTGCGGTTCCAGGTCTCCTGGTCGCCGTAGCTGTTCGTGAGCGCCTCCCAGGCGTCGACGTAGCTGCGGAAATCGGCCATGACCAGGTCGGGGTCGTTGTTGTTCATGAGCTCGTTGTAGATGCTCTCGAAGTTGCCCGAAAGACCCGCAAAGGTGTTGTCCTTGAGCTCGTCCATCACGCGGCCCAGACGCTCGCGGTCGCCGTTGAGGGTATCCCACGCAAAGTAGCTGTTCGATGCCCAGAGCTGCTCGACCTCGGGAGCGGTCAGGCCAAAGATGGCCTCGTTCTCGCGGCCGGCCAGGTCGGCGATCTCGATGTTAGCGCCGTCGAGGGTGCCCAGCGTAATGGCGCCGTTCATCATGAGCTTCATGTTGGACGTGCCCGAGGCCTCCTTGCCGGCTGTGGAGATCTGCTCCGAGATCTCGGCGGCGGGGTAGATGAGCTGGGCGTTGCTCACGCGGAAGTTGGGGATAAAGCAGACCTTCATGACCTCGTTGACGCGGGCGTCGTTATTGATGACATCGGCCACGGAGTTGATCAGGCGGATGGTCTCCTTGGCAAAGGTGTAGCTCGAGGCAGCCTTGCCGCTAAAGATGAAGGTCGTCGGCGTCACGTGGAAGTTGGGATCGGCGATGCGACGGTTGTAGATGTCCATCACCTTCATGATGTTCATGAGCTGGCGCTTGTAGGCATGGAAGCGCTTAACCTGAACATCGAAGACGGTGTTGGGGTCAATGACCAGACCGGTCTCTGCCTTAACGTAGGCGGCCAGGCGCTCCTTGTTGGCGCGCTTGGAGGCACCCACGGCCTTCAGGAACTCGGTGTCGTCCTTAAAACCTTTAAGCTTCTCCAGCTCAAAGGCGTCCTTGAGCCAGCCATCGCCAATGGCCTCGGTCACGAGCTTGGCGTAGGTTGGGTTGGACTCGGCAAAGAAGCGACGGTGCGAGATACCGTTGGTCTTGTTGTTGAACTTCTCGGGCGTCAGGGCATAGAAGTCCTTGAGCACGATGTTCTTGATGATATCGGAGTGGATCTTGGCCACGCCGTTGACGCTGTGGCTGCAGATCACGGACAGGTTGGCCATACGAATCTCGCCGTCCCACAGAATGGCGGTCTGGCGCAGACGCTCCTGCCAGCCCTCCTGCGTGGTGTCGAACGACTCGTGCCAACGACGGCTGATCTCGTCGATGATCTGGTACACGCGGGGGAGGAGCTTGGAGAACGTGCCGATGGGCCACTTCTCCAGAGCCTCGGGCAGAATGGTGTGGTTGGTGTAGCTCACGACCTGCGTCACGATGTTCCAGGCGTCATCCCACTCGAGCTTCTTTTCGTCGATCAGGATACGCATGAGCTCGGGGCCGCACATGGCGGGGTGGGTGTCGTTGGTGTGGATGGCCACAAACTGCGGCAGCAGCTCCCAGTTCTCGCCGTGCTCCTTCTCAAAGGTGTCGAGCAGGCTGTAGATGCCGGCCGAGACAAACAGGTACTCCTGCTTCAGGCGCAGCAGACGGCCATGCTCGCCGGCGTCGTTGGGGTAGAGGATGGCGCTGATGGCCTCGGCCTCGGCGCGCTCGGCGTCGGCCTGGGCGTAGTCGCCGCGGTTGAAAGCCTCAAGGTCAAAGTGCTCCTCGACCGGCTCGGCGGCCCAAACGCGCAGCTTGTTGACGGTCTCGCCGGCATAGCCCACAACGGGGATGTCATAAGGGACGGCCAGGATGTCCTGCGTGTCCACCGTGCGGTAGAACGTGCGGCCGTTCTCCTCAAAGCCCTCGACATGGCCGCCAAACTTGATGGTCACGGCCTTGTCCTGACGGCGGACCTCCCAGGGATAACCGTGGGTGAGCCACTCGTCGGTGGCCTCGACCTGGCTACCGTTAACAATCTCCTGCTTAAACAGGCCGTAGCGGTAGCGCATGCCGTTGCCGTAGCCGGCAATACCCTCGGCCGCCATGGAATCCAGGAAGCATGCGGCAAGACGGCCCAAGCCGCCGTTGCCCAGAGCCGGATCGGGCTCCTGGTTCTCGATGACCGACAGATCGAAGCCCATGTCGTCGAGTGCCTCTGCGACCATGTCACGCACGCCAAAGTTGAGCAGGTAGTTGTCGAGCAGGCGGCCGATCAAAAACTCGATCGAGAAGTAGTACACGCGCTTCTTGCCCTCGGCGGTGGCGCGGGCGTCGCTCTTGGTGGCAACGGTACGGGCCTTCTCGGCCACGAGCTTGGCCAGGGCGTTAAAGCGGTCGAGGTCGCTGGCGGCCTCGACGCTCTTGCCGCTGATGCTCATGACGGCATCGCGATAGAGCTCGGTAAACTCCTGCTTGTTGTCGAAGATCTTATTCATACGTTCCTTTCCCCCCGGGGATGTTTCTCCCGGAACGGTTATGACTTGTATCCTACGCCCCTTCGGAGCGGGTAATTACAGCTGTAACGGCTTTGTTACGCATCCTTGACAGACGACTTAACAGAACCAGACTTGGCCTTGGTAGCGGCCTTTTTGGCAGCCGGCTTCTTGGTCGCGGTAGCCTTGGCCTTGGCCGTCGTAGCCTTCGCCTTAGCCGGAGCCTTCTTAGCGGCCGCATGCTTGGGCTTCACCGAAGACGTGCGCTTGCGCGTCGCCTTCTTGGGAGCCTCAACCACCGGCGGCTTGTAGCTGCTGGGACCGCGGCGCTTAAGCACCACGCCTGCCAGGCCGGGTACCTTAATCTCGATAGAGTCCATCTGCCCGTTCCAGGGATAGGGCTCGCTCGAGCAGGTGTAGGGCTCCTCACCGGCATAGCCGCTGCCGCCAAACTCGGGACGGTCGGAATCGAAGATGACCTCCCAGTCACCCTCGCGCGGCACGCCCACACGGAAGCTCTCGTAGCTCGCCGGATCAAAGTTGATCAGGATCACCAGGTCGTCGTCGACGTTCTCGCCCTGGCGCACAAAGCTCACGATGGACTGCTTGGAGTTGTCCGCATCGATCCAGGTAAAGCCGTCGTCGGTGTAGCCGCGCTCGTACAGGGCGGGCTCGGCGGTGTACAGGTGGTTGAGCGCCTTAATAAACGCCTGATGATGCTTATGAGTCTCGTACTCCTCGGTCAGGAACCACTGGATGGACTCGTAGTAGCGCCACTCAATAAACTGGCCGATCTCGTTGCCCATAAAGTTGAGCTTGGCACCGGGATGCGTCATCTGGTAGAAGGCGAGCGTACGCAGGCCGGCAAACTGGCGCCACCAGTCGCCCGGCATGCGGCCGATCAGCGAGCACTTGCCGTGCACGACCTCGTCGTGGCTGAGCGGGCAGATAAAGTTCTCGGTAAAGGCGTACATGATGGAGAACGTGAGCAGCCCGTGGTTGCCGGGGCGCCACGGAAAATCGGTCTGCATGTAGTGCAGGGTGTCGTTCATCCAGCCCATGTCCCACTTGTAGTGGAAGCCCAGGCCGCCGTCCTGCGGCGGATAGGTCACGAGCGGCCACGCGGTGGACTCCTCGGCCATCATCATCACGTCGGGGTAGTGCGCCTCTACAGCGCAGTTGACCTGACGGATAAACGCGCTGGCGTCCAGGTCCTCCTCGGTACCGTACTTGTTGAACTTCTTTTGGCCCGGATCGTCGATGCCAAAGTTGAGATACAGCATGCTGGACACGCCGTCCATGCGAATGCCGTCCACGTGGAAGTTCTCGAGCCAGTACAGCACGTTGGAGACCAGGAAGGAACGGACCTCGCCGCGGGCGAAGTCGAACTTGTGCGTGCCCCAGTTGGGGTGAATCTCGTGCTCAAACAGCATGTGGCCGTTAAAGGTTGCAAGGCCGTGGGAGTCGGCGCAAAAACCGCCGGGCACCCAGTCCATGATCACGCCGATGCCCGCCTCGTGGCACGCATCGATAAAGTGCATGAGCTGCTGCGGGTTGCCGTAGCGCGACGTGGCGGCGTAGTAGCCGGTCGTCTGGTAGCCCCAGGAGCCATCGAAGGGGTGCTCCATGAGCGGCATGACCTCAATGTGCGTATAGCCCATGTCGCGCACGTAGTCCACAAGCTCCACCGACAGGTCGTCGTAGGTGTAGAACTCGCCGCGCTGCGCGGGGAAGGGATCCATGGGGCCGGGGTAGTTGCCGTACTCGTCGGGCTCGCCCTGAGGCGCGTCGCCGTGGCGCTTCCACGAGCCTATATGTACCTCGTAGATGTTAAGGGGCTGCGACATGTGGTTATGGCTGGCACGGCGCTTAAGCCACGCGGCGTCGTTCCACTGGTAGCCATCGAGGGTCCACAGCACGCTGGCGGTACCCGGAGGGCACTCGGCCTTAAAGGCGTACGGATCGGCCTTGTAGAGCTTTTCGCCCTCGTTGGTCTCGATAAGGTACTTATAGAGCTGACCCTGCTCGGCGCCAGGAATAAAGCCTTCCCAAATAGCGCTCGTATGCATGGGCACCAGCGGGTTGGCTTCCTCGTCCCAGTCGTTAAATTCGCCAATGACGTGGACGCTCTTTACGTCGGGCGCCCAAACGCAAAAGCGCCAGCCGCGCGTACGGTTCTGCGTGTCGGGGTGAGCGCCCATCTTTTCCCAGCTGCGCTCCCACGTGCCGATGCCAAATAGGTAGACATCGTCCTTGGTGAGCTCCGGTGCATGCGGGGCGGCTTTACGGGTAGCGGGCTTTTTGGTTGCTGGCTTTAGCTTTGTATCGCTCACGTTTGATCCCATCATGACGCGGCAGCGTGTTGCCTTGGTGACTAGATGCGAAAGGTCCAAGGCTGCACGAATCGAAGGGACGGCGATAGTTCTATGATTCGTTCCACCTCGCGTGCTCGGTGGAACTTTCGGCAGAAACTACGATAACACCTGTGCGTTAGTTTTATGGACGAAAGCGGATTTGCGGGGGCGTTTAATCGGTAAGCGACATGTTTATACCACTGGCAGAATTGCCGTGGTAAAACCCTTGACAGTTTTACCAATTAGGGTTTCAAAACTGTTAGGCTTACGTTTGGTAAAACGTTTTTAGCAGGTTGTTTACCATTTGACATCGAAAGGCTCGTTTATGGACCACATCGCTGCCCCAAGTGTTGCTTTTATTTTCGATTGCGACGGAACACTGGTTAATAGCTCTCCCGTCTGGGGCCATGCGCAGACCGAGTTATTGCGCCGTCATGGCATTGATGTAACGGTCGACGATTTTGCCCAGTTTGAACATCTTTCGCTGGAGGATGAGTGCCAGGCCTACCACGACACGTGGGGCATTGGCATGAATGGTGAGGAGCTGTATCGCGAGCTGGGCGATATTTTGATTGATGGGTACTCCAAGGTGCTGCCGCGCGAGGGGCTCCTGGCATTTTTGGAGCAGGCGAAGGCGGCCGGTATTGCCATGTGCGTTGCCACGTCTACACCGGCCGAACTGGTGCAGTCCGCGCTCGCTAGTGCCGGGCTCGACGCTTACATGGAGTTTGTTACCACGACAGGCGAGGCGGGGCGCTCCAAGCAGTTCCCCGACGTGTACGAGCTGGCGTTGCGTCGCCTGGAGGAGCGCCACGGGCACAAGTTTGAGCGTGCGTGGGTGTTTGAGGACGCCGTCTTTGGACTTAAGAGCTCTGGCACTGCAGGCTTTAAACGTGTGGGTATCTATGACTCGCACGGCCGTATGGAGCGCGACGAGGTGCGTTCCAACTGCGACATCTTTATCGACAGCTATGAGGACCTGGATTTGGCCCGCGTGCTTTCGTTTGAGGGCTAGGCGAGGGCCGTGGCTTGCAAAGTATTAGTGGTTTGCGGCTCGCCGGTGGTGGCGAGCGCGGATCTGCTTCGCCAGCTGGCGGGGGAGTGTGACCACATCGTAGCCGTAGACCGCGGCCTGGACGCCCTGTTGGGCGCTGGCCTGAGCTGCGACGTCTACGTGGGTGACGCCGACACGGTGAGCGATGCCGGCCGCGCGTTGGTCGATGCCGCCGAAGCCTTTGAGGTAGAACGCCACGACCCCTATAAGGACTATACCGATCTGGCGCTGGCGCTCGATTCCGTCCGGCGTCGCTGGCCGGGTGCCGAAGTGGTTGCGACTTGCGCCACCGGCGGCCGCCCGGACATGGCCCTGTCTGTGTTAGGGCTACTGGCAGGCTATGCGGACGCCCCCGTCTGGATCGAAGAAGACGAAGTGACGGCCAGAATCCTGCACCAGGACGAGTCCTGGACCATTGAGGGCGCCGAGGGCAAAACCTTCTCCATCATCGCCATCGCTCCCAACACAGAGATTAGCGAACACGGTCTAGAGTGGGGGCTGGATCATTCCCCACTAGGACTCTTGGCCGACACGGGCATCTCAAATATCGTCAGGATAACGGCCAAGATCCAAGTCCACCAAGGCGTCGCGATCGCCTACCTCTACAAGTGAGGCATCGCCGCGTGAGGGTTTTATCGGGACGGTGGGTTAATTAGCTATTTTCGGCGAAGCCAAAAATAGCTAATTCAGCCCCGTCCCAGGAAAACCCGTAAGTAAGAGATTCAACCCAAAAAAACTTCTTGCACAACTAAGAATCTTCCCCTATAGTATCTCCTCGTCACGGGGGCGTAGCTCAGCTGGGAGAGCGCTTGACTGGCAGTCAAGAGGTCAGGGGTTCGATCCCCCTCGTCTCCACCATCGTGAATATAAGGCCACTCAGTCGAGTGGCCTTTTCTATTTGCATACGATATTAAGTGGCTGAACTGCATTTTTGCAAAATATGCAAATTGCTTTCCTGTTCAAGTTCGCCGTCAGCAGTAGTTGTCGCAAATTTTGCGACAACTGCACCCCAAAAGTTGCGCAATTTCCTTCTTCGTTTTGTACAAAGTTTGTTAGCCAAACATGATGGTTTGAGCAATTCACGCCGCCAGTAATGCAACTCAGGCAGTGCTCACCAGCCCACACACCCCCATAAACCTGCGGCAATGTGTGTAAGATGGCACGATATCCCCCATAACCACGGCAAATAAACAATATGTTGCTCAACACGCCCCAAAACGTATGGGCCACCTGCTGTGCTAGGATAGCTAATGTTACATGGGTTCAACTGTGCTCACGGCTCCAGCAAGCTGCAAAGCACAGGGTCGATCAGCATCCGGCCGTAACGGCGGTGCCAGAAAAACCACGAGCTCCAATAGCGTCGTCATGCGTATCGCATCGAATGACTCAGCTCTTTTCTATGCTCAAGCTGTTCTTTCGAATCGATATTTCATGACTAATCGCAGCAGTCCTACAGCTGTTTGCGTGCGGTCCAGTTTTGTTCCCGCTTGACTGGTTCGCACGCAGCCAGCTGGGGACGCGGTCTTTTTGCGATACACGTCCGCGTCTCTAGCAACTGCACGCATACATACCGTTCACGGTGGGGCAGAGCCACGTGCTTGTCTAACTGGGCTCAGGGTTTGAATATGGAGCGCCTTCGCGCACAAGCGCCCTGGCGAAGCCATACCCAAACCCCGTGAGCCACACGTAAGACAGCAAGGGGGTGGTGCTCGTGTGGTATGTGATTCAGGTTATTAACGGTCGCGAAGACGTAATGCGCGAGCGCATTGAGCGTGTGGTGCCGGCTAGTGCCATGCAGGAACTCTTTTATCCCCAATTTCAAACCGAGATCAAAGTACACGGCGAATGGGTCAACACGACCAAGCCGCTCTTTCCCGGTTACCTTATCTGCGATACGGCAGATCCCCGCACCGTGCAACAGTATCTGCTACGCATGGACGACTTTGCCCGGGTGTTATCCCAGGACGGTCAGTTTGTGCCGCTGGCAAAAGAAGAGGTCCAGCTTATTGGCAGCTTTACGCACAGGGGAGACCGCGTAGTGCCCATGAGTGAGGCCCTAAAAGACGGCGACCAGGTCGTAGTGACGGCGGGTCCGCTGCTGGGCCACGAAGGCCTTATCAAAACCATTAACAGACGCAAGAGCACTGCTTTTCTGGAGCTCAACCTGTGCGGCCGACGCGTAACCACCCGCGTTGTCCTCGCAGTGCTTTCAGCCGAGCAGCGCGCAATGCGAAACCTTAAAAAGGCGATCGCCTAGCTGCGGGCGACTGTTTAACGGGACGGGGGGGATCCCCGGGGACGGGGAAGTAGGTTTAAAGGAAATAGTGTCAGACAAAACGGAGTATTCAGCAGGAGCGCCGGCGGGGGCCGCGCTTGTTGCCCAGGCCATGAATGGCGGCGACGTGGGCATGCGCTACAAGGCCATGCAGGCCGTGAAGGACTGGGACCGCACACGCCTGGCCTACCGCACCGTCAAGCGCGCTTCGATATCGTGTTCAGCGGCTGCGTGCTGGCCGTCATCGCCGTGCCGAGCCTGGTGCTCGCCGCGGCCATCCGCCTGGAGAGCGAGGGCAACCCGTTCTACAGCCAGATCCGCGTGGGCCAGACCCACCGCGACGGCAGCCTGTCCACCTTCCGCATGTGGAAGTTCCGCTCCATGTATAAAGACGCCGACGAGCGCCTCGCCGAGCTCAAGGGGCAGAACGAGATCGCCGGCGCCATGTTCAAGATGAGGGACGACCCCCGCGTCACCAAGATCGGCAGGTTCATCCGCAAGCACTCCATCGACGAGTTCCCGTAGTTCCTCAACGTGTTCTTGGGCCAGATGTCCGTAGTCGGGCCCAGGCCGCCGCTGCCCAACGAGGTGGCCGAGTACACCGAGTACGACCTGCGGCGCCTGGCCGTGAAGCCTGGGATCACCGGCTGGTGGCAGGTGACGGAGCGCAACTCGACCGGCTTCGACGGCATGGTCCGCCGAGACCTGGAGTACATCGCCAACCGGGGCATCTTCACCGACCTCAAGATTGTGATCCTCACGGTTATTGAGGTCATCACCGGTAAGGGTGCGTGCTAATGCTCGAGGACTATTCGAAATACTCTGAGTTGAATCGCGTTCCCGTAATCGATGTTCCGATCACGGGAACCAATATGTACGAGTGTGTCGAGTTTCTTACTCGTCATATAGATGAGCTTCACGGTGAGTATATTTGCGTCTCCAATGCGCACACATCGGTTATGGCCCATGACGACCCTTCCTATTGGGCCTGCCAAGCTGACTCCCTCATGTCCGTTCCCGACGGTAAGCCCTTATCGGTTGTCGGACGAAACACAAGCAAGTCAATGGGGCGCGTGACCGGACCGGACCTTATGCGTGAAATATTTAGCATGTCCGGTCAGCAAGGATGGACTCATTACTTCT
>CATWXC010000010.1:0-88217 GCA_958365315.1 uncultured Collinsella sp. | reverse complement strand
ACCTATGACGTTCTGATTCGTAGTCAGACCCTCTATCCAGCTGAGGTAACGCCGCGACTTGTTGATTATTATGCACATGAACTGAATATAGGTCAAGCAATTTTTCGAAAAAAGTTATCAAATTGGATTTTTACTCATTTGGCGTAATTACGGCCAGTTTGGATCAGCCGTATTTCGATGCTTGCGCTCAAGCGAATCGCTATATAAGAAAAGCTCCCGTTGCCGGGAGCTTTAAAAAGTCAATTGGTGCGGCGTATAGGATTCGAACCTATGACGTTCTGATTCGTAGTCAGACCCTCTATCCAGCTGAGGTAACGCCGCAACGCACGGATTATTATGCACGTGAGCCCTCGATGGGTCAAGCGACAATTTGGAAAATTTTTACGGAGCGCTGATTTAGTTGTCGTGCGGATCCGCACCGGCTTCGCCCGCCTGCCGGCGTAAAAGAAAAGCCCCCGTTGCCGGAGGCTTTAAGTTCGATTGGTGCGGCGTATAGGATTCGAACCTATGACGTTCTGATTCGTAGTCAGACCCTCTATCCAGCTGAGGTAACGCCGCAGTGCAAGACATATAAAACCACTTTAGTTCATTAGAGTCAAGCAAAATCTCAAACTTTTTTCGCGCGGGCCGCAATTTGTCACGCTGCACCACGAGCATCGGCGCTTTTCGTGCGATCGATTGGCTTTTCGATCACATCGAACCCGACGCCAAGCTCCCCCAGAAGCGACCGCACCCGTTGGGCACAGTCGTAGTCGGCAAACGAAATGCTCAGCATTCGGGCCACCTGATTAGAAGTTCCAACGCCATAGAAGTGCTCAAGGACAACAAGCGCCTCATGCGCCACAAACGTCTCGACCACATGCGGCGACTCCTCATAGCACCATTGCGTCAATGGCCCCTCACTCGTCTGCCGAACCAGCAAGCCACCCATACCCGACGGCTCGCACGTTACCAGCAGGTGCTCCCCGCCCTCATCGCTCTGGAACAACACAACCCGCTCGTCGAACAGCTCCATCACATCCCCTTTCTCTTGCTCTTAGTTAGCAAAAGCATAGCAGGTAAATGCATGTATACAGAACGTTTGTTCGTGTGTTTTCTATCGAGCTGTCCGCACGGCATGGTATAGCCGCACACAAAAAGGGCGCCCCTAAAAGGAGCGCCCTCGCAAATCGCCTATGCAGATAGCTTACGCGACCGGCTCGATCTTCTCGAGGCCGCCCATGTAGGGACGCAGAACCTCGGGGATCGTGATGGTGCCGTCGGCGTTCTGGTAGTTCTCCAGAATGGCAGCCATGGTACGACCAGCCGGCAGGCCGGAACCGTTAAGGGTGTGCAGGTAGCGCGAGCCCTTGAAGTTCTCGGGGTCGCGATACTTGATGTTGGCGCGACGGGCCTGGAAGTCGCCGCAATTGGAGCAGGAGCTGATCTCCTTGTAGGCGTTGTAGCTCGGCAGCCAGACCTCGATGTCGTAGGTCTGACGGGCAGAGAAGCCCAGGTCGCCGGTGCACAGGCTAATCACGCGATACGGCAGGCCCAGCTGCTGCAGCAGGTACTCGGCCTCGGCGGTCATGCTCTCGAGTTCCTCGTCGGACTCCTCCGGCTTGGCAAACTTGACCATCTCGACCTTGTCGAACTCGTGCTGGCGAATGATGCCGCGGGTGTCGCGACCGGCGGAACCGGCCTCCTCGCGGAAGCAGGGGGTGAAGGCAGTGTAGCGGCGAGGCAGAGTGTCGGCGTCCAGAACCTCACCGGCATGCAGGTTAGTCAGTACGACCTCGGCGGTAGGGATCAGGAAGTTGTCGCCCGAGACGTGATAGGCGTCGTCCTCAAACTTGGGCAGCTGGCCCGTACCGAACATGGTCTGACGCTTGACGACGATGGGCGGCCACCACTCCTTGAAGCCACGGCTCGTGTGCGTGTCCAGGAAGAAGTTGATAAGGGCGCGCTCAAGACGGGCGCCGGCGCCACCGAGAACGGTGAAGCGGCTGCCGGAGAGCTTGTTGCCGCGCTCGAAGTCAAGGATGTCGAGGTCGGTGCCCAGATCCCAGTGCGGCTTAAAGTCGAAGTCGAACTCGCGCGGGGTGCCCCAACGACGGCGCTCGATGTTCTCATCCTCGTCCTTGCCGTACGGGGTAGCCTCGCACGGAATGTTGGGCAAGTGAGCCATGAAGTCGTACTGCTCCTGCTCGAGGGCGGTACGGCGCTCGGCCAGACCGTCAATCTTCTCGTTGACGGCACGCACGGCTTCCTTGGCGGCCTCGGCCTCGTCCTTCTTGCCCTCCTTCATCAGGGCGCCGATCTTCTTGGACTCGGCATTACGCGTGGCCTGGAGCTCCTCGACCTCGGTGATGACGGCACGACGCTCATCGTCGAGCTCAAAGAACTTCTCGCGATCCCAAGACGTCTGGCGGTTAGCCATGGCGACATCGATGGCATCGGGGTTCTCGCGAACAAACTTGATATCAAGCATTAGATCCTCCGGCGATATACATTCCATTTAGGTTGCAACCTTGTACATGTATGGGCAAGTATATACTTATGAGCGTTCACGACCCAACTCAACTACGCAAGAAGGCACCCAATGGACGCAGTTTTTTCCTTTTTGTTTGGCACCCGCACCGGTTTTGCCATCCTTTTCGCCGGCGGCATCCTGCTGTTTGCGATTCTTGCCTTTGTAATGGAGAAGCGCACCCATAAGATGTATGTCGACCGCGGCCCCAAGTCCGAGGACGAAGAAGACAGCTTCTGGGACTAGCCTGCCAATAGGGACAGGTTTATTTTGGTTGGTTTTATCTGGGCAAACGCAAGCGCCCCGCAACTGGAATTGAACCAGTTGCGGGGCACTTTTCGCTAAAAGGACAAAACCGCAGGAAAAACCTGCCAAAATAAACTGTCCCTTTTTTGGTCGGTTTTACTGGAGGGTTGCGTCGATTGCCTTGACCAGGGCGCTGCGCATGCCGGCGTCCTCGAGCGCAACGACGCCCTTGATGGTGGCACCACCGGGCGAGCATACGGCATCCTTCATCGCCGCAGGATGCTGGCCAGTTGCAAGCTGCAGCTTTGCCGTACCCAGCACCATCTGGCTCACAATGCGATAAGCATCCGCACGCGGGATACCGTGCTTGACCGCCGCATCGCCCAGGGCCTCGATTGCCATAGCGACAAATGCCGGAGCGCAACCACCCACCGTGCCGCCCACGAACAGCAGGCTCGTGTCGAGCTCGACGACAGCGCCAAGCTTTCCGAGCAGACCGAGCACCGTGGCACGCTGTTCATCACTAAGCGTGGAAGCCTTCTCGCAGGCGATGACACCCTCGCCCACCGAAACCGGCGTGTTGGGCACCGTCGAGATATGCGCGACGCCCGGCAGGACCTGCTCCCACTTGGCACTGTCCCAGGTCCAGGCAACCGACAGAACGACCTTTTTGGCAAGAGCATCCTTGAGCGGGGCGAATACCTTCTCGATCATGTACGGCTTGACCGCAGCGACCACGATATCGGATGCGGCGACAACCTCGGCGGCATCGTGGCAAGCGGCCATCCCGCGCGCCTCACAGCGCTCAACCAGTGCGTCGTAGCGACCCGCACAGGCGCACATGTCGCTCGCAGCTACACCGGCAGCGATCCAGCCATCGGCCATAGCGCTCGCCATATTGCCAAAACCGACAAATCCAATCTTCATATCACATAGTCCTTTCAGACACATTCCTCAAAACGAAAGCTATTGTCCCACGCCATTGTTTCGTATTGCTGACCTATTTGTGATACGGCTCGCCGCGGCTAATCTTGCAGGCGCGGTAGATCTGCTCCAGCAGCACCACGCGCGCCAAGTTATGCGGCAAGGTAATACGTCCAAAGCTGAGCATCTCGTCGGCTCGTGCGCGCACGTCATCGCTCACGCCGTCCGATCCGCCAATTACAAAGGCGATGTCGCTGTTACCACGTAGCATAAGATCATCGAGCCGCGCCGAAAGTTCCTCGCTCGAGCGCTCTTTGCCCTCAATGGCCAGCAAGATCACATGTGCTCGAGGCGGCAGGGCTGTAAGAATCGCCGCCCCCTCCTTGTCGCGCGCGACATCCACGCCGCCCGCCTTAGCCGGGTCGATATCGGCCACCTCGCGGATATCCACCTTGGCATAGGCACCTAGGCGCTTGGTGTACTCAGCGCACGCGTCCTTCCAAAAGTGCTCCTTGAGCTTACCGACGCAAACGACGGTGTATTTCACGCGCGCCTACTCCTTCGAATCGTTTTGAACTTTGCCGGCGGCCAGCATCTGCTCGAACATCGAGGCCGACTGCGAAAAGTCGCTCGGCAGCACGACCGTCGAGGTTTTACCCGTGCGAGCGAACTCCGTCATCATCTCAGACCACTGCGTAAACATGAACAGTTGGTTGGCCTCGTCATTGCCGACACCCGTCTCCTGGATGATCTCGAGCGAGTCCTTGATGCCCAGTGCGATGGCCTTGCGCTGGTTGGCGATGCCCTCGCCCGCCTTTTCCATTGCCTCGGCCTCGGCGGTCGCCTCGGTAACGCGCTTGATGCGGTCGGCCTCGGCGAGCTCCTGCGCAGCAGCGCGCTTGCGCTGGGCGGCGTTGATGTCGTTCATGGAGTTCTCGACCTCGGTCGGCAGCGCGATCTTGGTGATGAGCGTCGACACGAGGGTGAAGCCGTAGGCGGCCATCTGCTCGGAAACGGTAGCGTTGACATCCTTGGCGATGTCATCCTTCTTGGCAAAGACCTCATCGAGTGTGTAGACGGGAATGGAGGAGCGCAGGGCGTCGGTGATGAAGTCGCGCATCTGGTCGACGGGCTCCTGCAGCATGTAGTAGCTCTTGTAGATGCCCGAATCTGCCGGGCCGGCGCCCATGTCGTAGCTCACGTGGTACTGAGCGGAGACCTCAAGACCGATGGTCACGTTGTCCTGGGTCTTAACGTCGATGCCAAAACCGTTTTTCATGGTGCGCAGGCTCACCGTGGCGGCCTTGCGGTCGATCACGGGTACCTTCATGTGGAAGCCCGCGTTGACGATGCGGTTAAACTTGCCCAGGCGCTCGATGATCACGGCATGCTGCTGTTCAACGACATAGCAGGCGCTGGGAAGCAGCAGCAACAGGATGATGATGGGGATCAAAAGGCTCGTAAGGCCAGCGATGATACCGGAAAACAGCATGGTCTCTCCTCTGATAGGCACACGTTGGCATTAGGATACCCGCACGAAGCAGCTGTGTGACACCAACAAGGTCTATCGAAATTACTTCATTTTGTCTCAAGGTTGAGCCAAATTAGCGTACATCTGTTGCGCAAAATGAGCAAAAATGGCTTCATGAAATGTCTCTATTTTCATGTCAGTACTCATATTTGCCACTTTTTGACCACAGGGACATCTACCGCGCGAAATCGATATGTCAAATCTGCCAAAACGGCCCATAACAAAAAAGCTCCCATTGCTGGGAGCTCTTTCATTCAATGGTGCGGGCGAAAGGACTTGAACCTTCATGGGGTTGCCCCCATACGGACCTGAACCGTACGCGTCTGCCAATTCCGCCACGCCCGCGTGCAGGAATTAGAATAACGGAGCGCCACCGCGAACGCAAGAACTATTTTTGAAAAAGTTTGCAGGCGTTTTCCCAGGCGGCTCGAGCGATTGCTTCGGCGTCCTCGCCGGTACGATCGACGCGGTCGTTGACCAGCGCGTTTGCCGTAATGGAAATCATTGCGGGCTCGCACTCAAGACCGCGGATCGGCTCCGGCGCCATGTACGGGCAGTCCGTCTCAAACAAAATACGGTCGAGCGGGGTTGCCGCGAATGCCTCGCGCACGTCATCGTTGCGCTTAAAGGTGGCCGCGCCGCCATAGGCGATATAGCAGCCCAAGCCCACAAAGCGCTCCATCGTGGCGCGGTCCTCGCCAAAGCAGTGCAGCACGCAACCGGCCTGAGGCACACCTACCTCGCGAAGCACGTTGTAGGCGTCCGTGTGCGACGTACGCTCTTGGTCGGTGTCCTCGTGCCGCAAATGCAGCTCCACCGGCACGTTGCGACGCACGGCAACTTCGAGCTGACGCGCCATGCAATCAATCTGCACGTCATGAGGCGCCGGCGCAATGTCGTCGTCATAATCCATGTGGTAGTCCAGACCGATCTCGCCGATACCAACACACAACGGATCGTCGAGCGCAGCAACAACCTGCGCGTGAATGCCGTCGGTATAGTCCGGTGCGCCATAGGGGTGCACGCCGGCAAGATACTTGATCTGTGGAATATCCCGCATCGGCAGAATCTCGTGCGTCAGCCAGTCGCTATAGTCCGTCACGCTTCGTTTGTCGGCAATGGGATCGAAGACCGTCACCAACAGGTCGACGCCCGCGGCTTTAGCGCGCACGAGCGTCTCGGGCACTTCCTTGTCCCAAAATGAGAGCAGATGCGCGTGGGTATCGGCAAGTGGTGCCAGCGGCTCCGGACAGACGACCGTTTTCTTTTTCTTGGTAAACATCACGCGTTCGGCATTAAGCGTCATGGGATAGCTCCTGGGCCAGATGGACAAAGTCCGCAACGTCAAGTGTCTCGGCACGCGACGTGGGCGCGATACCACAAGTCTCAAAGGCAGCATCGAGCACGTCCTTGGCAAAGCCGTTGGCGCTCATGGAGTTGCGAATGGTCTTGCGGCGCTGGGCAAATGCGGCGTCAATCACGCGAGTCACAAAGTCGCGGTCAAGCCCCTCGGGCAGTGCGCCATCAACACGGTCGATACGCACGACGGCGGAGTCCACATGCGGTGCCGGCATGAAGCAGCGCGGCGGCACCTCAAAGCGACCCATCACCTGCGCATACAGGCCCAGCTTGGCCGTATAGCCGCCATAGGTTTTGTTACCGGGAACTGCGGCAATGCGATCGGCAACTTCCTTTTGCACCATGACCACGGCACGCTTGAGCGCGGGCATCGTCTGGAAAAACTGCAAGATGATCGTCGCTGCCACGTTATAGGGCAGGTTCGCGACAAACACCGTGGGCTCGCCGCCAGCAGCCTGCTCAATCTGCTCCGGGCCCACCTTGAGCGCGTCGCCCATGATAAAACGGAAGTTGGCATAGTCGACGGCATGGGCATCGAGCACCGGCTCGAGCTCAGGATCGGCCTCAATCGACGTGACGCACGCCGCCTCCTGCAGCAGTGCAAGCGTGAGCGTGCCAACGCCCGGGCCGACCTCGAGCACGCGCTCATCGCCCGCAAGCTCAGCGAGCTCACAGATGCGTTCGATCACATGGTTGTCGATCAGGAAGTTTTGGCCCAGGCGATGCTTGGTCGCAAGGCCAAACTCCTCTAGCAGCTCCCTAGTTGCCGTGGGGTTTGCCAAAGGCGAAGTTGTCATGGTTGCCTCCTTAACATGGTGGCTGCATCGTAAAGTAAAAGGGCATGGACCGTTGCGGCCATGCCCTTACCGTTACACAGCAAATTGCCGATATGGCACTCGCGCGACGTCTTAGCCCAGACGCGGGAACAGCGGATCGCCCTTCTCGACGGGCTGACCGCCGGCAAGCAAGCCCCAAGTGCAAATGCCTTTGAGGTCGTCGCTCGTGGCCTCGCCCTCACAGGACAGACGGCGCAGAGCCTCGACAGAAGTCTGGGGCATAAGCGGCATCAGCAGGTGGGCGGCGATGCGGATGGCCTCGAGCAAGTTGTAGATCACAAATGCCAGTTCGTCAGCCTTGGCCTCGTCCTTGGCAAGTGCCCAAGGCTCGGAGTCCTCGATGTAGTGGTTGGCGGCATGGATGAGCTCCATGACCTCGTCCTTGGCTCCACCGTAATCGAGCACGTCCATCTTGGCCATGTAGCGCTCGACCAGACCATCGGCGATCTTTGCCAGCGGGTTGTCGAACGCATCGAACGATGCGGGCTTGGCGGGCGCGCAACCGTCAAAATACTTGCCGCTCATGTTGAGCGAACGCGAGATGAGGTTGCCCCAGCTGTTGGCCAGGTCGGCGTTGTAGACCTGCTCCATGCGGTCGAAGCTGATGGCACCGTCGGTGCCGGGGACCACGTCGGTCATAAAGTAGTAGCGATAGCCCTCGACGCCCAGCATGTCGATAACGTCCTGCGGAGCGATGGCGTTGCCGCGGCTCTTGGACATCTTCTCGGCCTTGCCGGTCTCGGCATTGCGCACGGTCAGGAAGCCGTGGGCAAAGACGTGCTCGGGCAGGGCCTCGCCGATGGCCATGAGCATGGCGGGCCAAATGACGCAGTGGAAGCGGATGATGTCCTTACCCACGATGTGGAACTGCGCGGGCCAGCGATAGGCCAGCTCGGCACGCGCCTCGTCGGTGTCGACACCGTAACCGACGGCCGTCATATAGTTGAGCAACGCATCGAACCACACGTAGGTCACGTGACCCTCGTCAAACGGGACCTGAATGCCCCAGTCAAAGCTCGTACGGCTCACGGAAAGGTCGTTGAGGCCGCCCTCGACAAAGCTGCGAACCTCGTTCATGCGGAACGCAGGCTCGACAAAGTCGGGATGCTCGTCATAGAGCTTAAGCAGCTTGTCCTGGAAGGCGGAAAGCTTAAAGAAGTAGGACTCCTCCTGCACGCGCTCAAGCGGACGGTGGCAGTCGGGGCACAGGTGCTGGCCGACGCTGCCGTACTCCTCGTCGCCCTTCTGGACCTGCGTATCGGTAAAGTAGGTCTCGTCAGGCACGCAATACCAACCGTCGTAGCTGCCCTTATACAGGTAGCCGGACTCCTTCATGCGCTCCCACAGGTACTGCACGGCATGATGCTGGCGCGGCTCGGTGGTGCGGATGAAGTCGTCGTTGGAGATCTCGAGCTTGCTCCAAAGCTCCTTGAAGTGCGGAGCCTGGCTGTCGGTCCACTCCTGCGGCGTCATGTTGTGCTTGGCTGCGGCCTCGGCGACCTTCTCGCCGTGCTCGTCCATGCCGGTCAGGAACTTGACGTTATAGCCGGCGGAGCGGCGATAGCGAGCCTGAACGTCGGCGATGATGGTGGAATAAGCCGTGCCCAGGTGCGGATCGGCGTTGACGTAGTAGATGGGCGTCGTGATAAAGAACGAAGGCTTGCTTTGATCCATGGGGTTTGTCCTCCAGAAAAACGTTGCATACAGGGGATGATTCTAGCGCAAGGGCTGGATATCCTCCATCTATTGCATATCGAGCACCATGGCATAGACATCGCGCTTGCGGCGCGAATACTTCTGAGACAGGCGCTTGGCCACCGCAGAGGCGGGCTCCCCCTCCTCGAGCGCGGTGCGGATATCCTCGCGCAGGGCCTCGTCGGGATCCGCTACCGCAGCGCCAACCGGCGCAATGCCGGCCTCCTCATCCTCGCTCGGCGGCGCGATGACCAGCGCAATCTCGCCCTTTACCTCGCCGCGAGCACGCAGCTCCTCGGCAAGCTGGTCAGCGTGCCCGCGCAAGACCTCCTCGTGCAGCTTGGTGAGTTCGCGGCAGACGGCAACCTCACGCTGGGGAAAGACCTCCGCCACGGCCTCGAGCGTCGCCACGATGCGATGTGGAGACTCGTAGAAGATGAGCGCGCCGGGCACCACGGCAAGGCGCTGCAAACGGCGCACACGGTCGCCGTGCTTTCGGCCCAAAAAGCCCTCGAAGAAAAAATGCTCGCAGGGAATGCCGGACGAAACAAGCGCCGTGACGCAAGCAGAGGGCCCGGGAATAACTTCGACGGGCAAATCGGCCTCACGCGCCGCCTCGACCAGCGCCTGGCCGGGATCGGACACGCTCGGCATGCCGGCGTCCGAGGCAAAGGCGAGGGTCTCCCCCGCCAGCAGACGGTCGACCAGGCCGGTGGCGCGGCTGGCGATCACATTCTCGTCGCAACGGACAAGCGGCTTGGAAATGCCCAGGTGCATCAGCAGCTTTGACGTCACGCGCGTGTCCTCGCAGCAGATGGCATCGGCGGCGGCAAACGCCTCGCCAACGCGCGGGGACAGGTCGCCCAGGTTGCCGATGGGCGTGCCGACCACATAGAGTTTGCCCGTATGGGCGCTGTTTTGCGTCATATCAACCTATTCAATCATGCCGCGCTCGAGCGTACCGAGCGCCGCGCGGGCGTCCCATGCTGCAATGCGCTTCTCGGTCTTCCACGTTTGGAAGAACCAACCGGCAGCCGGCGCAAACGAAGCCAGCTGGTTGGCGATAAACACGCGCTCGTAGGCATTGCGGCCCTCGGGCGTAACCGACGAGTTGGCAAAGATCGCCGCGCCCGACCATTCGCCCACCAGCACGGGGAACCCAGTCGAAATCGCTTCTTTAAGTTCGCGCTTGTTACGCGAAATCGCCGTCGTCAGCCCGCGAGGGCTCGTGATGTCGAGCGCATACTCGTCGCGGTAATGGTACAGGTGAAGGTCCATGTAGACGTTCTTGTACTTGGCGCCGCGCATAAAATGCTTCCACTCGCTGGGATGCCCCGACGACGAGAAGACGACGATCTTATCCTCGGGCATATACGAACGGACGAGCTCGTAGGCATCGCGATAGAAATTGCGCAGGTAGTGAGCAGGAATGCCATCCGTCATGGTGAAGAGGCTCTTGCGAACGCTCATCTGCGGCGTGTCCAGCAGCTCAATGCCCAGCAGGCTCTCGGCCTCGCCATAGCGATCGGCCAAGCGCTCGAGCACGTCGAGTGCGACATGACGGCCGTTGGTGGACGAATGCCACTCGGCGACAGCTTCCGGCGTGGTGGGTGAATCGTTGGAATCGCCCTGGCCACCGGGCACAGTTGCCAGATCGAGCAGCACGCGGATGTCGTACTTGGCAGCCCACTCAATCGCGCGGTCGATGTAATCGACAACCGATATGTAGGAGGCATCGGACTCCTGTGAGCCAAAGGCATACCAGGGCACCGGCAGACGCACGGCATTGAGACCGATCTGCGCCATGCGGCGAAAATCGTCCTCGCTCACAAACGTCTCGTAATGGCGGCGCATGCGCTCGTTATAGGCGGCGGTACCCATGGCCTCCTGTAGCTCGGCCGCGTTGGATGCACCGGTCGCCGCGTACAGCGACGGGGTCACCCAAGGCTCGGGAATAAACCAGCCAGAGAGATTAACGCCGAGTATCCTCTCCATCACTGCCCCCTTCGGATCATGCAGGTCGAACCCGCATCGTATTGCATAGGATAAGTATCGTTTTGAGTATACCCGCGTGTGCGGACAGACGACCGAACGGTCTGTAAAGTGACGCGAAAGTGGGAGGAATGTCTGGGCGGGCCCGAGATGGCGCGCAGAGATGTACATATGCGCCGGAAGTAGGCGGCCGGAAAGCGCATCCCGTTTTTCGCAAAAGACTGGGATGCATTTTCCGTTCGAGGCCTCAACCGGAAAATGCATCCCGTTCTGAGCGCGGGATCTGGGACGCAGTTTCCGCCAAAGGCCGCAAAAGGAAAGCACGTCCCATTCTGGCGCCGGATTCCGGGACGCAGTTTCCGCAGAGCCCTCGATAAAAGAAAAGGACCCCTTTGCAGAGGTCCTAGTCAATTCAAGGTGGCGGGGAAGGGAATCGCGCCCGCGCTCCGCGCGTGCGGACCGCTGCGGCGCTTCCGCGCCTTGCGAGCTCCGCTGGCAAACGCTATCGCGTTTACTCAGCTCCGCGCCCTCACGGGGTTCGATTCCGTGCGAGGGCTACATAAAAGAAAAGGACCCCTTTGCAGAGGTCCTTATCAAGTCAAGGTGGCGGGGAAGGGAATCGAACCCCTGACACGAGGATTTTCAGTCCTCTGCTCTACCAACTGAGCTACCCAGCCATTTGAGGTGTGCCTTGTTTCAAGGCTTGATTAGTATAACCAAGGACGCGTTCCGGTCAACCGAGAATTTTAAAAAAGTTTTTGAGCACAGCCTCGGTTCTATAAATCGGCACGTCAGAGGCATCAGCCGGCAGCAAGAAGTTTTTCGCTCAGCCCCTTAGGCCGGCACTTGTTGGAGGGCGGGAGGCATAGCGAGGATTGAGGGGCGCTCCAACACCGCCCAAGCGCACGGGTGGGAGCACATGTGCCAAGGACGGACGTTTTCGTAGCGCGCGAGGACATTGCCGTCGCGATCGATGAAGGCGATGTCGATGGGATAGGCCATAAAACACGTATGGACCGAAGAGCAGCGTGGAAACGCCATGACGAGCGGCAGGCCGTTGGCGGCAACCGGACGCCGTCCCAGCATGCCGCGCAGGCGCACGACAAACGACTCCGCCACCACAAACTCGGCCGGCGTCCAACCCAGCCTGTTGAGTGCCCGCGCGTAGGCGATGTAGGACGAGACCGCGGTCACATGACCACCCCCGGACGCCATGGATCGACCGTCACCGCACGCTCGTGCGACAACGTTGTCGGCGCCCCCAGCGGAACGCCAGCGATGCTGAGAGAAGTCGGCCACGGCTCATAGTGCATGGTGCAGGTGTAGGTCCTAAACGTACCGGATAGGGAGAGCAGGCCACCATCCAATGCCTTCGTGCCTTGCTCGCTCGACACTTCGATCTGCAAGTCATAGCCTTCCATGGCATTCAGAATTTGAGTCTGAACCGTCGCCGAGGCATCGGCAGAGCTTTCGTCGCCCTCCCCCTCCGACGCCACGGCGTGCGCCAACACGATGTCGGGCACCACGCGGTCGAAGCGCGCGACAGCGCTGGCAAAGACCATGACGTTGTACACGATGAGTGCCAGCACCAGCAAAACGGGCGTAACCACTGCCATCTCCACCGTCGCTTGGGCGCGCTCCTCGCGCAGACGCATGCGGATACTCATTACGACCCACCGCCCAGAGCGCCAACCAGCGTGGCGACATCGACGGTGAGCGGGATGGAGCCGCCGCCGGGCAAAGGAATCTCCGCAAGTGTGAACACCGTACCGCTAATGGTGCGTTCGACTTGATATTCCAATGCCTCGCAAAGCGCCTTGGGATCGGTCACGCCCAACGGAATACTTCGCAGTTTGTCTTGCGCTTGAGAGAGACCCGCAATGTCAGACCCCGGACTCTTAATGACATTGGCGGAATCGGTCAGCACCGGCTTTCGCAGGCGCAAGTCGCACGGCTCCAGGCCCAACGCCGCCACGGACGCCGAAACGGTATCGCCGAGCCACGATGCGATGGAGCCCAACGCGCCGCTGCCCCCTCCCAGGCCCTTAATCATCTCGTCCATAAGTTCGTCGGCCGAACCTTGGATGTCTCCGTATCCCACAAGCAGCCGTCCCCAGACATCCATGACGCCATCGAGTACGCCGGCAACGCCACCCGAGCGTCCCTTCAATGTCGAGAAAAATCGCGAAAGCACGTTGTTTTGCGCCGTCGCCTCATCGGGCGCCAGCACCGCGGCAGAGATGGCACCGCGATCGCCAAGCCCGACTGCCGTGTTAAACGAAGAGTTGAGCTCATCGGGGCTCGAGATGGCACCCGAAACCGCAAAGGCAGCCACGCCGTTGCGACCGGGCGGAGCGATACGCGGACGTTCGCCCGAAAGCGTTTTAATGGCCTGGTCAAACGCATTGCTCGCACGGTCGGCCTCATCCTCGGTCTGACGCATGAGCTCAAGCTCTTTGTTCCGACATTTGACGTATTCCTCCAAGGCCTTTTTGAACTCGTCGAAGTGATATTCGAAGCCGTTTTCGATAGAGGTTGAAGGCGCCGCAACAGCACCAAGCGACAAAACGCCAAAATGGCATTTGCTGCATTTATCCTGTCCATCGTAATCGGCAACCGAAGCAAATCCGCTCGGCGTCCCTTTCTTATAGTTAGGGCAGGTCGTCCCGTAATGCAGATACGCCTTGTCATCGTTCACGCTCGTCGGCCACACCGCATCGGTATAGAGCTCCGTCGCCCGAACCTCATCAGAGTTGCGCGGCAGCAGCGGAATATAGGAGGAAACCCTGTCTCCGTTCTCGGTTATATGTGCCCGATCGACCTCCGCGCTCGCATAGGTATAAAACGCCTTACGCGCCGCAGACTCTGCCTTCATCTCGACACTCGAGCCGTGGGGCTTCTCATTTGTCAGACGCCAGTGGTAGTAGTCCTTCGCGCGATCGAGCGCCACTTGCGGTTCCCACGTAACGCTCGAAGCGTAATGCGGATTTTGAGCACCAGAGAGATCCGTTAGACTTTTCACGCGCTCCCACATGCAAGAACAGCTGCTGACCGAGCCCTTGTCAGACCCACCACAATCCGCCAGCCAAGCGCGCTCTCTAGCCTTCGCCGTGTCCTCAGAAGCCTTCCGCAGCTCCTCGGCCGCACGCTCTAAATCATCTGATGTGTCTTTAATGGTATCGGTCGAGATCTCTGACCCTTTGAGCGCAGCGAAGTCCGACTCGGATGTCCTGGGCACGGCAAGCGCCGTACCGGTATAGGTCACGCTATCGGTATCCTGCGCCGACACCGCCTGCGTGGCACGCGCGGCGATCAGATACGGCAGAGCCGTCTCGATTTTCTGTAAGCCTTCCGATGCGCTTTTGGCAAACTTGTTGCGCGTTTTAATGATCTCAATCCCGGTGTCGACCATATTGCCGGCAACCGGCTCGGCACCCGGGATGAGGATGGCGACCAGGCCCGTCCCGATCGTGGCAAACCCCGCCAGCCCCAGACTCAAGATGCTCGCATCAACCACCGTGGCAGCCGTGTGATAGGACGACACTACGTTGGCACCCGCCAGCGCGCCGCTATCAGCCGCCACCTGGGTATCCCCGGCACGCGACATGCTCCATATCGCCGCGGTCGACGAAAACAACAATGTGAGCACCACTAGGATGACCACGGCAGAAGAAAGCGTGGTATAGGCGCCGTCTTCGATAAACAGATCGACACCGGCTCGACCCATAAAGCCGCCTCGCTTGCGATGGCAGCTCGGACGGTGCGTCAAAACGCGTCTAGACCAGAAACACTTAATCCCATGCAGCAATCCACGAATCATAATCTCCCTCCAGCCATTCGGGACGCGATTGATACGAGACATCGACCTTGAGCTCAACGTAGCCGCCCTCGGCGGTACCACCCATAGCCTGCGCAAACGCACCGATCACAGGCAACGGCTTGACCTCGCCGGAAACGGACACGGACGAGACGCCACCCGCACCGGCCCGGCCAAGCTCGATATCCCACGACAACGGCCCGCCGGCATGAAAGATCGAAACGTTGGGCACTGCGGCAAGTCGGCGGCGGGTGAACTCCTTAAGATCGTCGTCCTCCGCCGTCGTCGTGGTCATGAGCCGCGCGGTCTCGGCGGCGGCAGACTCCATGACCGCGCGCGTATAGAGCAGGCACACCGGTTGCAGCGCGAGAAGGATGAGTGTCAGAAACGTCGGCAGCAAAAAAGCGGCCTCGACCGTAGACTGCGCCCGGTCCTCGCGCGCGGCATCAATACAACGCGATGTCCTTAGCGGCCGCAGCGGCGTCGATAACCGACGTCGAGGCAACGCTATGGGATGCCGCCCGCTCAACCAGCGCCGCCAAGCGCCCATCGGTGCCGGCACGCCAAAGTCCCGCGATCGCCAGCACGATCGATAACAGCGCCACCGTGACAATGGCGTATTCGACCGTCGCCTGGGCAGATTCCTCACGCAGGACATCATGCATTTCACAATCCCTCCTTTGAGTCCGTTGCCTGCGGGCTCAGGCGCACGGCGCGCAGACGACACGAAGCATCGCCAGCATCCGCGGCAATTGTCACCATATCGACCCAGCCGCGTCCGTCGCGCACGATGGCGCCCCACACGTTTCCCTTGATGTCGAGATAGCCGCTCAGAGCAAGTTGCGCCGTGGGTACCTCGCGATAGGCACGCAGCATATCCGCCGCCGCTTCGGTCATCGGTCGGTCCTCGGACCATGCAAGCCGGACCGCAATCGCGTTGCCCTCAGGCGAATCCGTCGCAGTGCCAGACCGCTTGTCGAGCGTCCGCAGAAAGGTTTGCGCCGTGACAGCGACATCCGAATCGTCCGCATCTCGCATCTCATCTTTTTGAGACGCCACCGCCGAATCTGAGCCCAAATCGGAGGCGGTCCCAGGACGCTGCTGCCGCGCGGCGTTAAGCCCCCAAAGCACCGCCGCTATCGCCACGGTCAGGCAAGCAAACACCAGCAGCACCCCGATGGGGCGCTCGCCCTCTACAGGCTGTTGATGCCCTCGCTGATAGCGTTCCATAGATCTTGGACCTTGCCCTTAAATGCGACGATGGCGATAATCGCGATCACCACGAGCACGCCGACCAAGATGGCATACTCGGTGGTACCCTGTGCACTCTCCTCCTGCAATAGTTCCTTGGCGCGCTGACGAACATGTGCCGCCCGGCAAAACGCCCAGCCCTGGACCTTGCCAGCAGCGTCAGTCATCGTGTTCATGTATTCCTCCCTACGTCATCCCGCCTGCTCCCAGCAGCGGGCCCAATATGGACAGAAGCAACGCCGGCAAGATGAGCGTGCCGGTGGGAATCAACAGCTTGACGGGCGCACGCTCGATCTCGCGCTCGACCGCGGCGCGATGAGCCGCACGGATCTCGCGACTTTGAGCGGCCAGCGTCTCGGCAAGTGGGGCACCCAGGGCGAGCGCCTGCCCCACCGTGATGGCAAAGGTCTCGAGCGCTCGCACGTCCAGGTCGCGCGCGGCGGCCAACAACTCGTCCTCACGCGTGCCCACGCCCACCTGCCACGCCATGCAGGCGCGCTCAAGGCGAAGAGCGAGCACTGACCGGCGGTTGGCGCAGAAAATCTCAAGCGCCGCATCAAACGAAAGACCGGCCGAAAGACCCAAGCGCACAACATCGATCATCTCGGACACTTCGCCGAGCGACACTCGCGCCGGGCCGCCCGCTCCAACCGCGTCCTTCACTCGCGCGGTCAGAGCATCGACCACCGAGCGACCCGCGGCAGCGACCAGCACCGCCTCGCGCTTGCAGGCCCCTGCGATCTTGCGTGCATCCGCCCGATCAAAACCCGTCGCGACAAATACACTCAGGGCGCACAGGCAAGCCGCAGCTGCAACCGGGGCGCTCATAGCTCCACCCGCATAATGCGCCGGACAACCACCAGGGCAACGGCGTTGAGGGCAAGACCCAGCACCACAGCGCCCGCGCCGGCAGGCGTCGCAAGACCGCGACGAAAATCTGCCGAAAGCAGCGCCAACACCGCGCACATGCCCGCCGGCATCGCCGCGACCATATGCGCAGACATGCGAGCCTGCGACGTCTTAACATCCAGGCGGCGCTTGAGCTCAATGCGCTCCCCCACCATGCTCGACGCCTCGGACAGTAAGTCGGCAAGCGGAGCGCCGGTGCGCTGAGACACCTTAAGCGCCAAGGTCACAAGCGAAAGACCGGGGGCGTCGATACGTACGAGCAAGTCATCGAGCGCGTCGGTCGCCGAGATGCCGCAATCGATCGCCGCCGCCACCCGCAAAAACTCGGTATGCACTGGCTCTTGCGCATGAGCGCCCACAAAGCGCATGCCCTGGGCCAGCGAATGTCCCGAGGCAAGCGACATGGAAAGTGCGGTAAACGCCTCGGGCATTGCCTCTTCTGCATCGTGTTGCTCGCGCCGGCTCTCAAAGCCATCCCGAGCGGCACCAACGGCAAACGGAGCAACAAGTCCCAAGGCAAATCCGAGGGGCGATAACGACACCATCGTTAGTAAAACGCAGCAGACACCGCTCGATAGCAGCAGAAACGCCAAACGTCCCGAAGCATCTTCGATCACGAGGCCAAGGCGATGCGCCGGAGCCAGCGATGCCCACGAACGGGCGATCTTTTTCAGCAGATCGTTTTCCACCAGCTCACGCGGCAGCTTCTCTGCCACCGTCTCGAGCGCCTGACGTGCCAGCTCCGCCGGCGGTACCTGCGGCACACGAGGTTCCGCCCCGCACGCCGTCGCGACAGAAAGCCCTGCCAAGCCCCCTACGACGAGGGGCACAGTGATCTCCATTCGTCCACCTCCTCTTGTGTGAGCGTCCCCGACCGCAGGCCTTCTGCGATAAACGGCGGCTCGCGGTCAAGCGTCCAGGTGCGCTCGGCGGCATCGAACGTCACATAGCGCTCGAGCTCTACGCCGCCCGATGCGGCGCGTCGCACCCCCGAATACGAGGAGACGAAACGCCTGCCATCGGCGTGACGCTCGGACATCACGATGCCGTCGAGCGCCATGGCAATCTGCTCCTCGATGAGCTCGCTCGGCAGATCGATGCCATAACGTGCAAGCAACGTCAGACGCACCACGGTCTCCTGTTCTGAACCCGCATGAAGTGTGGTGAGCGACCCGTCGTGGCCCGTGTTCATGGCCTGCAACATGTCGCAGCACTCGGCACCGCGCACCTCGCCCACCACGATGCGGTCGGGGCGCATGCGCAGGGCATTAGTTACCAGGTCGCGGATCGTCACCGCGCCCTCGCCCTCAATTGAAGCCTCGCGCGCCTCTAGGCGCACCACGTGCGGATGATGTGCAAACTTGAGCTCGGCAGAGTCCTCGATCGTCACGATGCGCTCGCCGGTGGAAATCTCACATGACAACGCGTTGAGCAGGGTGGTCTTACCAGATCCCGTGCCTCCCGCAACCGCCAGGTCCTGTCGCAGCGACACCGCGCACGACAGCAGCTGCGCATACCAAAGCGGCAGCGATCCCAACCCCACGAGCTCGTCCAGCGAGCAGATACGGTCCGAGAACTTTCGGATGGTGAGAATCGGTCCGTCAATCGCCACAGGCGGAATCACCGCGTTGACGCGATAGCCCGTTTTGAGGCGGGCGTTGACGATAGGGCTGCGCTCGTCGATACGGCGGCCAAGTGGCGAGATAATGCGGTCGATAAGCACACGGATCTGCTCATCATCCTCAAACGCATGCTCGATGGGGTACAAGACGCCGCCGCGTTCAAAGAAAGCCGAGCGGCAGCCGTTGATCATGATCTCGGTAACGGTGTCGTCCTCGATGAGCGGCTGCAACGGCCCCAGGCCCACCACGTCATCCAAAATCTCGTCGATGATGGTCTCGCGCTCGGACGTCGCGAGATCGGTCGGCTCCTCAACATTGAGCGCCGCCTCCACCGCAGGACGCAATTCCGAGCGGGCAAGTGCCGGGTCGATATAGGCGCTGATACGCGCCACTTCGTCGTAACCCATGCGGTCCATCACGGCGAGCTTGGTGCGTCGTTTCACGGCGCGGCGACGCCCCGCATCTACAGGCGCTGCCGCCGCCGCAGCGCCGGCAGCCTTAATCCTCGTTTGCAGGCTCATCGCTGATCACCCTCGCGCGACCAGGGAAGGCGGATACGCGGGCGTTCGGTGCGCGTTGCACGGTCGGCGACCATATCGCTCCAAGGGCCGACGGCGCACCCCAGTTCCACGAGCATCTCGCGCGTGGCCTCGCGCACGCTGGTCGCAAAAGCGCTGGTCTGCCCCACTGCCTCGTCAGCGCGCCCAAACGCCATGAGCGCGGCGAGATCCTGCCCGCCATCGGCGATACGAATCTTGGAGCTTAACGCACAGGCAATCTCAAAGCGCATGGCGACGTCCTCGTCTGCCCCGCGCGCACCGAACCGGTTGAACACGGCGCTCATGCGCGTGCGCGGCACACCTACTCGACCTGCCAGTTCAATGACGCGCGATGCCGATGCCGCGGACGACACCGCCGCATCGCCAACGACCAGGCAACGGTCGCTCGCCGCCACCGCAGCCGCCACGGCGTCGCCCCAAAAGACCGAGGTATCGATAAAGACCACGTCGGATTCGCGACGCAGAACATCAAGCAGTAGCTCCACCGGACGTGCCATGAGCTCGGCTTGCTCGGGCGCCGCGACGGGACCCCAGAGCGTAACGCCCGGTGCCACGCGCATCGATGTGGCTACGATATCCGGCTCGGTGAGCGTGCCCGCCGCCGACGGCTCGATAAGTGCCGCCATATCGCGCGGAGCATCGACGCCTAACAAGTCGTAAAGGTTTCCAAACATCAGGTCCAGGTCGAGCACGGCGGCACGCAAGCCCAACAGCGACGATGTGTGTGCCATGGTGGCAACGATCGTCGACTTGCCGCAACCGCCCGAACCCGAAATGGCGCAGATGACCGGAGCTCGATGCGGCGAAGCGGCAGCGTCTGCCGGCGGCATCGGAGGCGGCGGGGCGGGCGTCGGTGACAGCGTCCCCGTCTCCCCCGCCGCAACCACACGCTGCGTCCAAGCCGGCATGGCAGCTTGTTCGGTCTGCGAGGCAGGCTCGTTCTGTGCAATCTGCTCATGCTGCATCAGCGACAACTCGCCGCACCCGGCAAAGCCCTCAACTTCGTCGAGTTCATCCGCCAGATTCACGCCGTGCACGTATCCCATATCTACAGCCGGGGAATCGCCAGCATGCTGCGCCGGCCCTCCAGCGTCATCGTATACAAGGGGGTTCCGGGGGCGCCGACCATGCTCGGCTTCCGCTTTTCCATAATCATCAACACGCGGGCCTCTTGTAGCGCGAGGCGCCCCGGGTTCCCTATCAACAAAAGCATCGGGCTCAATCGTCATGCGCCGATCGGAACCAACCGCTCCCTCGCCCGCGCGCCCGTTGCCGCATATACTGTGCGCAGCGATGACCTCGGTCGCCCCCGCGCGAAACAGCCCCTCGATATCCGACGGATCGAGCGCTTCTATCAACACGACCACGCGACTCACGCGGCCTTCGGCCGTCAGGCGCGCAACAGTCTTGCGCACATCTTCGGTATCAAACAGAGACGCCGCGATGATGGCAGCCCCGCGGCGCGACGGAAACGCCCGCGCCATGGAAACCAGCCCGTCCAGGTCACCCACACGAAGCACCTGTGCACCCGCATCACGGCCCTCGACTTCCCGCTGCAACAGCCCGTAATCGCCGCACGCGCAGCACGCAAGCCAGATCGCCTTCATCACTCGTCGCCTCCGCTCTTTTTGCCGCGCGCCGTGGCGGGAATCGTCAAGCTGACCGTTCCCTTGCCCGAGGCGCCCAGCAGTTCCTTGACGTCTTCGGGGTCAGCCGCCAGCGTCACCCATTCGATCTTGCCCTCGCGCGTGGCACCGGAATCCTCACTGGTATCGATCACGTACGCGCCGCACAGCCGATCGGTTACGCCGTCTTTTTGCACATACACATCCACGTAGCTGCCCACGCCCGTGGCACCGCCGACCGAGTGCTCGGCATCGACCGCCACCGAAACGGCGACCTTGCCCTTAGGCACCTCGAGCTTGTGGCTCTCGGCCTTGGTGTAGACATTGCAGATCACGGCGTTTTTGGGAATACGCGAAGTCGTCACGTCGCCGCGCACCTGGCGCAGCTCGGTCGCTGCGCCACGCGGCAGCAGGCTCGTCAGCCATTCCTGGGTTATGACATTGGTCTCATCGAGGGTCTCGCCCACATCGATATCGCGCGCCGCGACGCATACCTCGACGTGATCGCCACCGTACTTGGCCAAGGTCTCAGCCTGGACCTGTTCGGCTCGTGAGCGGATCGACGAGCCGTAAGCCATGCAGAGCAGCGCAGCGAGCACGCCCGCGACCAGACTGATGGCGATGCGCTTGCTCTTGTTCACGGCCGCTCCTCTCATGGCAGTGCCGGGCGAATGCCCGTACCACCATTGTCTGGGCGGTCAGAGCGCAAAGCGGCGCAATCGCGATCTTGGTTTTCGATGTCAAACCAATCGCTGACCAAAAGCTGACCAGCCCGTCAAGCTCGTGGCAAGGTTTTGGTCAGCACGTCAGCAAACTGCATGTTTCGAGGCTTTTCCGCAGCAAAAAAGCCGTCTCCCGAACAGTTGGAAGACGGCTGTCATAGGAAAAATCAATTACAGATGGACATCGGGATCGAGCATTTGAGCGCTCACGCGCATGGATGACGCCAGGTTTTGGAACGTTTCCAGACGCAGGCTGTCAATCTGCCCGGCGTCCTCGGCCTCGCGAACGGCGCAACCCGGCTCATGGGTATGCGTGCAATCGCCAAACCGGCACGCGCGCGATGCCTCGACAATCTCGGGGAAGGCGCGCGCCAGACCCCGCTCGTGACCCACGAGCGGTAAGCTGCGCAGGCCCGGGGCATCGGCAATCACGCCGGCGTCGCCCGGCAGCGCTACCATCACGCGCGCGACGGTAGTGTGACGGCCCTGGTCGTCGCGTTCGCGCACACCGCCGGTCGCCAACGTATCGTGGCCCAGCAGCGCATTGAGCAGCGTCGACTTGCCGGCACCCGACTCGCCCAGAATCATGGCGCAGCTCCCGGCAGGCACGCAGGAACGGACCTCGTCCAGGCCGCGGCCCTCGGCAGAGGACGTCACGATCACGCGCACGTCCGGACCCACCAGGCGGCGCACGCGGTCCAGATCGCGCTCGAGCTCCTCGGCATCGCAGCGATCAGCTTTGGTGAGTACCACCACCGGCTCGGCATCGCAGTCGAGCGCCAACACCAGCGAGCGCGCCACGCGGTCGAGCAGCACCTCACCGGCACCGAGCGCCTGCACGATTAGCACGCTATCCACGTTGGAGCAGAGCACCTGGCGCTCTCCGCGGGCACGGCCGCGCCAACGCTCAAAGCTCGTACGGCGCGGCAGCACGCACTCAATCACGCCCATATCGTGCCCGGGAGCGCGGCGCACCGCCACACGGTCGCCCACGGCAGGCAGCAGGACCTCATCCTCGCCGCGCGACTTGGCAAACCCCACGGCATGCTCGGCGCGGAAGGTATCGTCGGCAGTCGCCACCAGCGGAAACCCGCGATCCAAGCGCACCACAGCACCCAGCCGCATCTGCTCGGGCTCCTCGGCATGTGCGCAGAAATCATCAAAGGCAGCCTGCTGAGCTTCATCGACCGGCAGGTCATCAAACGCCGGAACATCCTGCAGCGCGTCAAGCCCCGGTACACTCGCCAGCAACTCCTCAGCAGATGCGGGAGCCTCGGTCGCGAGCTTCCGACGACGATCGCGCTTAGCCCGCGCCCCCGTCGTCTTTTTCTTCGCCTTAGCCTTAGCCTTGCCCACAGATGCCTCCCAGCACAAAACCACACAACTGAGCAGGTATTTTAAATCAAAAAGAGCTGGCCGGGCAAAGCCCGACCAGCTCACAAACTTTCCCTCAGCCAATGGTCCCGAGAGGTTATCCGAAGGCCCGCCCGCCGGGAGGGGTTTCTTCCGAGCGATCCCGCAGCGCGAAGCGCGAGGACCAGCGAAGAAGAAAACACGCAGGGGCGGGCCCGGACAGGTTAACTTACTCCTTCTCGACCGCACGCATGATCGCCTTGTAGATCTCCATCAGCGGGATGATCAGGAAGGCCAGGCCCAGGGCAGCGACAACGCCCTTGAGCTCAAGCGTCACGGGGCCAAAGAACATCTCGGCAAGCGTCGGCTGCACGGTTACGATCACCGTCAGCACCAGCGCCAGCGCGGCGGAAGCCCACAGCCACTTGTTTTGCTTCTTCATGGTGAACAGCGACGCACGACGACTGCGCATATTGAAGCAGTGGAAAATTTCGACCATGTTGAGCGTGATGAACGCCATCATCACGCCTTCCTCGTCGGCATTGCCAGCGATCATATCGGCGATGTGGATGTAGCCCATGTCAAAGTACACGCCCACAAAGAAGCTCGCCAGCACCAGCACGGTGATGATTAGGCCCTGGACCACACAGTCCAGGCCCATATTGCCGGCAAAGACGCCGTCCTTGGCGTTGCGCGGCTTGCGCTTCATGATGTCGCCCTCGGCATCCTCCATGCCCAACGCGAGCGCGGGGAAGCAGTCGGTAACTAGGTTCACCCACAGCAGCTGCACCGGCTGGAAGATGGTAAAGCCGATGAGCGTGGCGATAAACACCGAGAACACCTCGGCAAGGTTGGCCGAAAGCAGGAACTGGATGACCTTGCGGATGTTGTCGTAGATGCGACGACCCTCTTCGCAGGCGCCGATGATGGTAGCGAAGTTGTCGTCGGCGAGCACCATGTCGGCGACGTTCTTGGTGACGTCGGTACCAGTAATGCCCATGCCCACGCCGATGTCGGCGCGCTTGATGGACGGGGCGTCGTTGACGCCGTCGCCCGTCATGGCCACGATCTGGTCGCGCGACTTCCAAGCCTCGACGATGCGTGTCTTGTGCTCGGGTTGGACGCGGGCGTACACGCCGTAGTCCTCGATGTGCGCGTCGAGTTCCTCGTCGCTCATGCGATCGAGGTCGGCACCGGTGATGGCATGGCTGCGATCGGTGACGATGCCCAGCTGCTTGGCGATGGCCACGGCGGTGTCGATGTGGTCGCCCGTGATCATGACGGTGCGAATACCGGCATCGTGCGCCTCGCGGATGGCGTCGGCGACCTCGGGACGAACCGGGTCGATCATGCCGGACAGGCCGCAGAAGACCAGGTCGTGCTCGAGCGCGGCGGGACTACAGTCGGCCGGGACCTCGGTGTAGGTGCGGCTTGCCAGCGCCAGCACGCGCAGGGCCTCGTCGGCCATGGCCTTGTTGGCGGCCACGAGCTCGGCACGACGCTCCTCGGTCAGGGGTACGACCTTATCGCCCTCGTAGATATGGGTGCACAGGCCGATCACCACGTCGGGCGCGCCCTTGGTGTACTGCTCATACTCGCCGTCAAGGGTCTCGACGACCACGGACATCATCTTGCGGCCCGAGTCAAACGGGGCCTCGCCCACGCGCGGGTGCTCGGCAGTCAGGCCAGTGAGGCCCGCCTTGCCGGCGTCGTTGACGAGCGCGCACTCAGTCGGCTCGCCCACGGCCTCGCCCAGCTCCTCGTCCCACTGGGCATCGGAGCACAGCGCCATGCCGGCCAAGAACTTCTCCTTGGGCGCAGCGAGCTCATGCTTGACGACGGTCATCTTGTTCTGGGTAAGCGTGCCAGTCTTGTCCGAGCAGATGGTCTGCGTGCAGCCGAGCGTCTCGACAGCAGAAAGCTTGCGGATAATCGCCTGGCGTTTGGCCATCTTGGTCACGCCGAGCGAAAGGACGATGGTCACGACGGCGACCAGGCCCTCGGGGATGGCGGCGACGGCGAGCGAGACGGCAACCATAAAGGTGTCGAGCAGGGCAGTCGGGTCGGTAAGGACGTTGCCCACGCCGTGACGGATGATGTCGACGCCAAAGATAACGACGCAGATGACGACAACCATAATGGTAAGGATGCGGCTGAGCTCGGCGAGCTTCACCTGCAGCGGCGTGAGCTCTTCCTTGGCCTCGGCAAGAGCGCCGGCAATCTTGCCCATCTCGGTGTTCATACCGGTGCCGACCACGACGGCGCGACCACGGCCGTACACAACGGTGGAACCCATGTAGCACATGTTCTTGCGGTCGCCGAGCGGCACGTCGTCGGCGCCCGCGGCAAGCTCGATCACGTTGGCGTGCTTCTCGACCGGCACGGACTCGCCGGTGAGTGCGGCCTCTTCGATCTTCATCGTGGCGCTCTCGAGGACGCGGCAGTCGGCCGGGACCGAGTCGCCCGCCTCGAGCATGATCACGTCACCGGGCACGAGCTCGGCGCTCGGCAGGTGTACGAGCTTGCCGTCGCGCAGCACCTTGGACTGCGCCGCGCTCATTTCCTGCAGGGCCTCGAGGGCCTCCTCGCTCTTGGCTTCCTGGACCACGCCCAGCACCGAGTTGACGATAACGACGAACATGATAATGGCGACGTCGGCAAAATCGGGCTCGCCCTTGACCATGCCCGTGAGCGCGCTGATGACGGCGGCAACGATCAGCATGATGACCATGGGGTCTGCCATCTGCTCAAAGAAACGCTTCCACAGCGGCGTCTTCTCGGCTTCCTCAAGCTTGTTAGGGCCTGTCTTGGCGAGGCGCGACGACGCCTCGTCGTTGCTCAGGCCGAGGTTCTCATCGACACCCTGGTCGCTGAGTACCTCCGCCGCGGCGGACAGGTATTCCTTTTGCATATAGAGTCCCCTCCTGGGATTCGGGCCACTCAGCAGATTGATGCCCGATCATAATTCCCAGGAGAAGGGCAAGGGCTCATCAAGGCTGCCGTGCTGAGCGGCAGTTGATAGTGGAGCTATGGTACCCCAAAGCGACGCGTCTAGCCAAAACATTCCATCTGGAAACACGGCACAGGCGCAACGGTGCAGACAGTGTGATGCTCAAGATTGATAAAACGTTTTTTCTTCGGCGCATCATCGAACTAAAATATCGCCCAGATAGCAGCGGTTAGAACGGTTGGTAAAGTTTTTGCATATACCGTTTTCCGCAAAAAATGAACTTCTAATTCGGCATACGGTCGATTTTTTGGGGTATTCGGTCGGCATTTCGTTATAATCATCTCAGTTTTATTTCTTATGGTTTATCTATCAGCGCAAGACGATGTCAGATGGAGGTCTGAATGTACAAGCGCACCAAGATTGTATGCACCATGGGTCCCGCCTGCGATAGCGACGAGACCATCCGCGAGATGATCAAGGCGGGCATGAACGTCGCCCGTTTTAACTTCTCGCACGGATCCTACGACGAGCACCACGGTCGCATCGAGCGCGTCCGTCGTATTTCCAAGGAGCTCGGTCTGCCCGTCGGCATCCTGCTCGACACCAAGGGCCCCGAGGTCCGCACCGGCCTTTTGGTCGACGGCAAGAAGGTTGCCGTCAAGACCGGCGACAAGATCGTCGTCACCGCTCAGCCCACGTCCGAGGATTTCCATGGCACCGCTGAGCACATCTCCCTCGACTACCTGGCTCTGCCCTCCGAGGTCGAGAAGGGCTCCCTCATCCTGATCGATGACGGCCTGGTTGCCCTCGAGGTCGAGTCCGTCGACGGCCAGGACATGACCTGCGTCGTTAAGAACGACGGCCTGATCGGAGAACGCAAGGGCGTCAACATGCCCAACGTCAACATCTCTCTGCCCGCCATCACCGAGCGCGATCGTCAGGACATCCTCTTTGGCCTGACCGAGAACATCGACTACATCGCCGCTTCCTTCATCCGTGACGGCGAGTCCGTCCGCGGCATCCGCAAGCTTTGCCGCGAGAACGGTGGCGAGCACGTGACGATCTTCCCGAAGATCGAGTGCGCCCTGGGCGTCGAGAACTTCGACGAGATCCTCGAGGCTTCCGACGGTATCATGGTCGCCCGTGGCGACCTGGGCATCGAGATCAAGCCTGAGCTCGTTCCCCACATCCAGAAGGAGATCATCGCTAAGTGCAACGCGGCCTACAAGCCCGTTATCACCGCTACACAGATGCTCGACTCCATGCAGCAGAACCCGCGCCCGACGCGCGCCGAGGTTGCCGACGTTGCTAACGCCATTTACGACGGCACCGACGCCGTCATGCTGTCCGGCGAGTCCGCTGCCGGCAAGTACCCGGTCGAGGCCGTCAAGATGCAGGCCAGCATTGCTCTCGAGACCGAGAAGTACCTCCCGGCTCACGCTCCGCTCGAGGTTCCGGCTGACGCTCACGGCACCCGCGTCGTCAACAACGTTGTGGGTATGTCCGCCGTGAACATGGCCACCACCGTTGGCGCCAAGTGCATCACCGTGCCGACGACCACCGGTCGTACCGCTCGCCTGATCTCGCACTTCCGTCCCAACATGCCGATCTGCGCGTTCTCCCGCCACGAGTGGGCCGTCCAGCAGATGATCATGTACTGGGGCGTTATCCCGCACCAGGCCGAGATTACCCAGGGCACCGTCAACGGCACGATCGTCAAGGCGATCGAGACCGCTAAGGAGCTCGGCTACGTCAAGACTGGCGATTTGACCGTCGCTACCGCCGGCGATCCCCGTATGAGCGTCCAGCTCGAGGACAAGGTCTCCTCGACCAACGTCGCTTACGTCGCTCAGGTGCGCTAAATCGCACTTGCAAGCAGATTTGCATTGCAAAGGGCCCGGAAGGCATTGCCTTCCGGGCCCTTTTTCTGTGCCAATGCCGGAGCACGGCAAAACACGCACTCATTTCTTTACCAAAAGCGCGAAATCCACCCTTCGAGGCCCAAAAATAAAGTCCCAAGCGCTAAAAGTGTTCGCCCGGTGGCAAACCCACACCTTAACCGACGCTGCTAAATCGTTTTAGCAAGAGTCAGATCGACCTGGTTTTCGGAAGTGCGGGGAAAAATTGCCTACCCCCGAGCACAAGCCCTTTTATTTCAACAAAACCCCTGATAAAGTTGGCTCAAATACCGCTTGTGCTTTGCCTGTTTGTCTTTTTCCCCGCACTTCCGAAACCGATAGCCTTTCTAGCCCAAACAACGCTCGAACGATCGGATTGCCATGTCATTTCTCGCTTGCGGACCCACAGCTTTTCAGTACTATCGCATCCCGCCCCAGATACTAGGACTCTATCCGGCAATCCTGCCGCCCGACCATGACCATCGCTTGGTGCATTACTCAAAACAACCAGTATTTAAAGACTTGCTCGGCACACCAGTTTGGAGATTCGTGGGCGAAAGAAAACAGCGCGCGAACGGAAAGCTATTTCATAGCCGTCTGCTAACCCAAGAGCCGCCTCCTGGGTCGTTTAGGCAGACTGAGCATGGGTTTGATGTCACGTCCCCGGAGTTCACACTGCTCAACCTTGCTACGCAGGTCTCGCGCAACCAGTTACTCATGGCTTGCTACGAGATGTGCGGCTCCTTTGCAGTGTTCACGCCTTGTAAACGGGCGCAGCAGCAGCTCGATGAAGCAATTTCGCTTAAGCTCATTCCGCCCGACTGTGGTTGGAAACGCGTTGTCGACACCAAGGGCAATGACACCAACCTGTGGAAGCGCCCACCGCTCCTCAGCGCAGCGGATATCGCCGCGTTCGCCAAGCAGGCCGCAGGCCTGCGCGGCGTTAAACAACTGCGCTGGGCAGCCGAGCACATGACGGGGCAGACCGCCTCACCCTTCGAAGTACAGACCTCCATGCTTGTCTCGCTCCCCCGCGACGAGGGCGGCATGGGCATCAACATCGCAAACAACGTGCGCATCCCACTCAGCGACGCCGCGCGCTCACTGTATGACAAAACCTGCTGCTACGCCGATATCCTCATAGAGAGCAACATCGACAGCATGGGCGTCATTTTGGAATGCCAAGGCCGCTCCGCCCATGACAGCGAAGCCGCAAGTCTCTCCGATGCCGAGCGCACCACCGCCCTCACAAGCATGGGCTATGACGTTATCCAGATAACCTATGAGCAAATCAAGGACACGAAGAGCTTTAACAACATCGCCGAGCTCATTCATAAAAAGGCGGGGCTCCCCTACATCCCAAAGACCGATCAGGAACGCACCGCCGCAGAAACCCTGCGACGGGAGCTGTTGGTCAATTGGGATGAACTGTTCTCCGTTAAGCCGCCCGGCTAGCAGCTAGCGATCAGAGGGACTGCGGGAATGTCAGAAGCAGCAACGCGAGCCGCAAAGCCCGCCTCGGTCAGTTCGATGACCTCGGTAAACGTTGCGTCGAAGAACTCCTCGGTTAGCAGGCGATACGGCGGATGATCGGGCTCGCCGGGGTTTTCGCGCACGATCTCGTGCATGACGCCGATGGTCTTGAGCACATACTCCTTATGGATGGGATACTGCCCAAAACGCGTCGCAGCGGTATACAGGCGATCGGTCGCACGCGGGATGGAAACAATGCCCAGCGTCTTGCCAAACCAGTCAAAGTCGCCTTGCTTTTTAATGCGGAACTCCTCACACGGCTTGCCGCCATGCGCCTCCAGGTACTGATTCACACGCGTATTCCAAACCGTGTCGGCCACCAGATGCGACCAGACGCCCAGCGTTAAATCAAGCAGCGACTGCGCCACATCTTCGGACGCAAGCGAGAACTCACAGGCGCCGGGACCGGCAACCGGCTCGGCATCCTTGTAGCGCTGGGGATAGTGCACGCGGTTCAGCCGCTCGCGTTCCTCGATAATCGAGGTCGCCGCGGCCGGCGCACCGGTGGGCGAACTTTTAAGCAACGGTGCCACATAGGTATCCCAGAACTCATGCTCACGAGGCTTAGGAATGGGCTCAGGCTTGGCAAAGTGCGTAATGCGGTACGGGATGGGATCGGCGATGCCAGGAACCATATAGCCCACGAAGATATCCGGAACCACGCAGCCAAACAAAAAGGCATTGCGGTCGCGCACGCTCTTGGCAAGCGCACCGGTGCGCTCCAGCAAACGCTCCGTCTGAGCGATATGAATGTTCCAGCTTGGCATAGCCACCCCCATAAAAACCTGGATAACTATACCATCACGGCAAAGCCGCGCGGGCGGCTACGCACGCTCTACGCAGCAACTAGTCCGTAGCACCGCTTTCGGTTCCATACGACGGCGAAGGCGCCTCGACCACATGGTGATATCGATCGATATAGATGGCGCGGGCACCCAGGCGTCGCACCAAATCCTGGTGATGTGTGCTCATCAAGACCGTCTTACCCGCCGCGACGTAGGCCAGCAAGAAGTTGACCACGATGTCACATGAATCCTCGTCGAGCCCATTGGTAGGCTCGTCGAGGACCAAGATATCCGGGTTCATCGACACCACCGCAGCCAGCGCAACGCGCTTCTTTTGCCCGCCCGAGAGCTGATAGGGAGAGGCGTCGGCAAGGTCGGCAACCTGGAACAGCCCCATGGCATCGCGCACGCGGCGCTCGAGCTCGTCTGCCGGCAGCCCCATCTGCGCGGGACCAAAGGCAACTTCCTCGCCCACCGTAGCACAGAACAGCTGGGCGTCGGCATTCTGGAACACAAAGCCCACGCGCTGATGAAAACGCTGAGCGACAGCGGAATCCTTTAGAAACGCCGCATCGATCACATGCCCGTCAAACAGGTATGCCCCTGCGTCCGCGAGTTCAAGGCCGTTAATAAGGCGCATAATCGTCGTCTTACCGCAGCCGTTGGGACCGAGCAGGGCAACGAGTTCGCCACGATCGACCTGCAGCGACACGCCATCGACAACCGTATGTCCCGCATAGGAGAACACTACGTCGCGCAGCTCGATGAGCGGCGTGACCTCGGCGCCGCCCGCACCGTTCGTGCCCGCCGCATTATTCATATCGATCGTCAAAACGTCGCCCTTCCCTATTTGCATCCCCAGCCGGAACCAGCAGCGCCTACAGCACCGCGCATAACACTGCCAGCAGCGCCACGCCGGCCGCGTAAACCGCATCGCGCCAGCCAAACCCGGCGCGTGCGGGCGCCGGATACGCGCCGGCAAAGCCGCGGCAAAGCATAGCCTCGTCCATCGCGCGGCTGCATTCCATCGCCTTGATAAAGGTCATGCCCATGATACCCGCGATCGAATCCGTACGCGAAAATCCCTCAGGCGCACGGCCAACGCTGCGCAGCATGACCGATTCGCACAGATTGTGCGCCGTGCGACCCAGCACCTCGATGTGCTTGAGCGCCATATCAAACGTAAAGATAACTTCGTCGGGCAGGTGCAGCATCTTGAGCGCCGACGACATGCGGCTCCACGTGAGGGTCCACGAAACACCCAGCACCAGCGACACATTAATGAAGGTCTTGAGCGCAATCTTGAGCATGGCGCCCGCAGCAGAAGCGTCCAGCAGCAAGGCGGGCAGTACCAGAACCACCGCGAGCCCTGCAGCGCCAAGCGCCGGCACAAAGGTTGCCCGCAGCCCGCGTACGGGGCGCACGGCAACGAGCACCAGCGCGATAGCCGCCATCAACATGAGGTACAGAGGGCTCTGCGTCAGACACACGCACAGGACGCAAACGAACATCCCCACCAGGCGCATCGGAGCCGAAACGCAAGAAAGGGCGCGGTCGACCATCGACCCGCCCTCGTGCGCGCCTCCACCCAGGCGAACCCGCTCAAGCAGGCTCGCCAGGTGCAGGACGTTCTTTTGCATCCCGCGATGACGAGCACCCATGGGCTCGTAACGCTGCTCGACCGCAAGCCAGCTAGACAGCTCGACCGTCGCCATGAGCACCGCTTTCCTTGACCGTCAGCGAGACCAGGCGGAATACGATGGTGAGCACCGCCACGCCAATCACGCCCGAGAGGATATACATGGCAGCCTGGCCGCCAAAGCCAAGACCCTGCTCCTCGGAATAGGCCTGGAGATAATCGCCCGTGGGCAGTGCATCGGCAAAGGTCGGAGCGTCGAGGCCGACCGAAGCCTGCAGACTGTCGTCGCCAGCCTCCTGGACGGCGGTCGCGGCGCCCTCGGCGTCCCACTCGCCCCATGCGTCACCGGTGGCCAGCAGGCCCAGCGGCGTGGCAACGACAAGCACGGCGACCAGGATGAGCGTGGGGACCAGCGAGGTCTTCTTGGCGGTTGCGCCCTCGCCAGCAAGCTGTCCATCGACGGCCTCGGGCCCGACGATAACGCCCGGCGCCGTCTTCTTAATGAAACCGTAGATAGCGGCGGTCGCCACGCCCTCGACCACACCGGCTACCAGCATATGCGGGATCAGCATGGCCGGAATGGAAACAGACAGCGGGAAGGGGCAGTACAGCGGGGCACCCGAGGCGTTGGTAAAGAGCATCGGCTGAATGCCAAACTCGATGGCAGCGCAAAGGGCAGCCACGCACAAGCCGACCCAGCCGCTCACGATGGCAGCAACCGAAGTGCCCCAGCTCTTGTCGTGCAGACGGCTGTTGAGCGCGCGGAATACCATGGCGGCAACAAACGGCAGCACGAAGGCCATGTTAAAGCAGTTGGCGCCAAAGGACAGGATGCCGCCGTCACCAAACAGCAGCGCCTGCAGGGCCAGCGCGACCGAGACGGCAATGGCCGCGGCCTCGGGGCCCAGCAGCAGCGCGATGAGCGCGCCGCCAACGGCGTGGCCCGTGGTGCCGCCAGGCAGCGGCACGTTAAACATCATGAGCAAGAAGGAAAAGGCGGCGCAAATGCCCAGGAAGGCCATGTGCTCGCGATCGAGCGTGGCACGCACCTTCTTGATGCAGTGGACCCACACGGGGACCATCGCCACCGCCATGACGGCATCGGTCTGCGGGGACAGGTAATTATCTGGAATGTGCATAGCGCCTCCCGGTTGTCGGCACACGGAATCGCAGGGCCGTTTAAACCATATTGTCCAGTGTTACGCATCGCCTGATTCGTAACACGCCGCGGGCTATCATAGCAAAACGGCGCGCCGCCAACAAAGCAACACGCCGTTTTGCAATACATATGTCACAGATGCAGAGCGCTGGCGGGCAGCAGCTCAGTCTTGCCGCCGCCCGACGGCCCATGCCTCAGTCGCAAGCCCTAGCCGCGGACCTCGCCGTTTACGCCCTTGCACACCTTGGTGACGATCTTCTGGTGCGCCTTCTCAACCTCTTCGCTGGTGAGCGTGTGGTCGTCGGAGCGATACGTAAGCGCAAAGGCCATGGACTTCTTGCCCTTGCCGATGCTGATGGGATCGCGGTAGACGTCGAACAGGCGCACGCCCTCGAGCAGCTTGCCGCCGGCGCTGGTAATACGACGCTCAAGATCCTCGCAGGTCACAGCGTTGTCGACCACGATAGCAAGATCGTGCTCAACGGCAGGGTACTGCGAGAACTCGCGGTAGTTCTCCTGATTGCGGGCGCCCTTGATCAGCTTGTCCAGATCGAGCTCAAAGGCAACGACAACCTCATCGATGCCCATCGCCTCGCGCGCCTCGGGGTGAATCTCGCCGACCCAGCCCAGCACGGTGCCGCCGGACAGGACCTCGGCCGCACGACCCGGCTGCAAGAAAGCGTAGCCCTCGCCCTCGACGGGACGGAAGCGAACCTTCTCGATGCGCAGCTGGGCAAGCAGCTCCTCGACAATGCCCTTGCCAAAGAAGAAGCGCAGCTTGCGATACTTCATGTTCCAAGACTGTTCGCTCCACTGGCCCGAGAGCACGCCCGCCACGGACTTGGTCTCCTTGGGCAGGCTGGCGTTCTCGCGGCCGTGGAACAGGCTGCCGACCTCGTACAGGTGCACGTTGGGCGTGCCGTGGGCCTCGTTATAGGCCACAGACTGCAGCAGGCCCGGCAGCAGCGAGCGGCGCATCTCGGTCTGCTCGGCTACCAGCGGGTTCATGAGCACCACGGGGCAACCGCGGCCCTCGGTGGACATACCGATCTTCTCCAGGTCGCCCGGGGCGGCAAAGCCAAAGGTCGTGGTCTCGTTGAGGCCGCAGGCGCGCAGGATCTCGCCGACCTTGCGGGTGAGCTTCTGCTCGCGGGTCAGGCCGCCGATGTGGTTTTTGGCAGCCGGGATGGTCGCCGTCACGCGGCCCATGCCCCACAGGCGCAAGACTTCCTCGATCAGGTCGATCTCGCGCGGCAGGTCGGGACGGAAGCTCGGCGGGGTAACCATAAAGTCCTCGCCATCGCGCTCGACGGTGCAGCCCAGACGGGTGAGCGAGCGCTCGATGAAGTCGGGCTCGATGTCGGCGCCGCAGATGGCGTGCACGCGGGCCAGGCGCAGCTTAATGCTGTCGATGGTCTTGGGCGCGGGGAACACGTCCACATAGCCGGGAGCGACCTCGCCGCCGGCGATCTCCTCGATGAGGGCGCAGGTGACGTTGGCGACGTCCACGCAGCCGGTCTCGTCGACCTGGCGCTCAAAGCGGATGGAGGCGTCGGAGATCAGCGACAGGTCGCGGCTGGTATGCGAGGTGCGACCGGCGTTGAAGCAGGCGCTCTCGACCATCACGTCGACGGTGTCGTCCTCGATCTCGGAATCCATGCCGCCCATAACGCCGGCCAGCGCCACGGGGCGCTCGCCGTCGGTGATCAGACCCATGCCGGCGTCGAGCACGCGCTCCTCGCCGTCGAGGGTCGTGAACTTCTCGTCCTGCTGGGCAGCGCGGACCACCACGCGGCGACGGCCATCGCGCTCGGCAAAGGTGTCCAGGTCAAAGGCGTGCAGCGGCTGACCGGTGAGCATCATCACATAGTTGGTGATGTCGACGATGTTGTTGTGCGGGCGCACGCCCAGGGCGTTAAGGCGCTTGACCATCCAGTCGGGCGAGGGGCCGACCTTCACGTTGCGCACGATGCGGGCGACATAGCGGTCGCACAGGCCCTCGTCGGCGATCTCGACGGAAAGCTCGTCGTCGGTCGCACGACCGGTCTCGGCCTTGATGGCGGGCAGCTCAACGTGGAAATCGCGGTCGAAGATGGCGCCGGTCTCGCGGGCCATGCCGATCATGGACAGGCAGTCGGGACGGTTGGGCGTGATCTCGCAGTCGAGCACGGTGTCGCTCGAGCCCACGTACTCGGCAAACGGCATGCCGCAGGGCGTATCCTCGGGCAGGATCATGATGCCGGAGTGGTCGCCGCCCAGGCCGAGCTCGCGCGCGGAGCAGTTCATGCCCATGGACACGACGCCGCGAAGCTTGCTCTTCTTGATCTTGACGTCGCCGGGCAGGACAGCGCCAATCATGGCCGTGACGATGTGGTCGCCGGCCTCGAAGTTCTGCGCGCCGCAGACGATCTGCAGCGGAGCGGGGTTGCCGTCGGCGTCGAGATTCTTGTCGCCCACATCGACCGAGCATACATACATGTGGTCGCTATCGGGGTGTGGGGTCTTGGTGAGCACCTTGGCGGTCACCACGTGGTCGAAGGACTCGCCCACGGTGTCGATCGCCTCGACCTCGGTGCCGGTACGGATATATTCGTCCGAAAGGGTCTTGGGATCCTCCGGAATATCGATCATGGTCTTGAGCCAGTCGTAAGAAACTCTCACTTGATTACTCCTTATGAGAAAGAAAAGCCTGCTAGAACGGGTGATTTAGAATTGATTCAAAAATCTCATATCGCCCGTCATGAGAGTTCTGAGGTCGGGCAGGTCGTAGCGCAGGGCCGCGACGCGCTCGGCGCCAATACCAAAGGCGAAGCCGGTGTACTTCTCGGGGTCGATGCCGCAGTTAATCAGGACGTTGGGGTCGACCATGCCGCAGCCCAGGATCTCGATCCAGCCACTGTGCTTGCAGAAGTTGCAGCCCTTGCCGCCGCACACGTGACAGCTCACGTCTACCTCGCAGCTCGGCTCGGTGAAGGGGAAGAAGTGCGGGCGGTAACGCGTCTTGCGGTCCTCGCCAAACATGCACTTAACAAAGTAGTCGAGCGTGCCCTTAAGATCGCCAAAGGTGATACCCTCGTCGACGACCAGGCCCTCGATCTGGTTGAACTGCGGCAGGTGGCAGGCGTCGGCCGTGTCGGGGCGATAGACGGTGCCCGGGCAGATCATGTAGATGGGCGGCTTTTGCGACTCCATGGTATGGATCTGCACGCCCGAAGTCTGGGTGCGCAGCAGTACGTCGGACTCGCCATGGGCATGCGCCTCGGGGTGCGCGACGCTGCCGGGGTTGTTGTCGACCACGTAGAAGGTATCGCGGGCCGAGCGGCTCGGGTGATCCATGGGGGCGTTGAGCGCGGTGAAGTTGTAGTAGGAGGTGTCGACCATGGGACCGGACTCGACGGTGTAGCCGATGCCGCAGAAGATGTCCTCGGCCTCCTCGATGATCTGCTTGATCAGGTGCTGGTGACCGATCTGCGGACGGATGCCCGGCAGCGTGATGTCGACGGCGTCGTGCTCCAGTGCGTGCTTGAGGGCAGCGGCCTTCATCTCGGTCGTGCGCTCGTCGAGCATGCCCTCGATCAGCTGGCGCATCTCGTTGGCGCGCTTGCCCATCACGGGGCGATCCTCGGGGGCGAGCTTGCCCATCATGCGCATCAGGCCGGTAATACGGCCCTTGCGGCCGAGCAGCTCAACGCGCGCAGCCTCGAGCTTGGCGGCGTCGTCGGCGCCTGCGACGAGCTCCTTGGCCTCTTCCTCGAGTTTGACCAGATCATCAATCAGACTCATGTCTTCCCTTTCGTCTCTCGCGCATCTGCGCTGCGGGGCGGCAGGTGCCGCCCGACGTTGCGGATGCGCGGCCCGGTTCGGTAACAAAAAACCGTCCTCGGGCATGTGCATTGCCCAAGGACGGTTGAATTCCGCGGTACCACCTTGTTTGACCCGGCGGATGTCTGGCCCGCCGCGCCCACTCTGTGCCCCTTGTCGCGAGGCTCACGGCTTCCCTACTGGGGACATCGCCGCCGCTGGCCGCGCGCCCGTTGAGGTCGCTGCTCGGGAGTGAACGCTTGGCCCTTGCCACCGCAGGAAGGCTTACAGCCCATGACCTTCCCTCTCTTGCCGGCGACGCGGCGGGCAAAACCCTCTCCGTCAACGCATTGGGCTATAGGATAACACAATATGCGCGCCCGTCGCAGCGTTCCGGTTTGGTCGCGCTGGGTATAAGGCGGGTAGCTGTGCAAACCGGCCGTGCCGCCCGGTGGCGGTGCGACCTGCGAGATTAAGGATATAGGTATGGGAAAGAAACACGATAAGAAGGTCGAACCCGTAGCAGACAAGACGCCCAAAGGCATGAAGGTCGATAAGGCCGTCAAAAAATTCCGCAAGCTCGAGGGCAAGCTGTGGACCCGCGAGTACCTGCTCAAGATTGCCGAGTTTGACGGCGCGACCATTGCCCCCGCCAACGGCGCCGCAGCGCGCGCCGACGCCATGGGCACCCTTGCCGGCGAGCACCATAAGCTCCTGACCAGCGAAAAGTCTGTCGAACTTGTGCGCTCGCTAGCACGCGAGACCGTCGCCGGCGGCAAGATCGACGACCCGCAGCTGCTCGACGAGATCCGCGTGCTCGGCCGCGACCAGCGCGAAGCGAGCGTCATTCCCACCGAGGAGGCCGAGGCCTGGACCAGGCTCACCTGCGAGGCCGACGCCGTGTGGCACAAGGCCAAGACGGCCAATGACTGGGCGAGCTTTGAGCCCTATGTGGATAGAATCGTCGGCCAGCTTAAGCATCAGGCCGAGCTCATGGACCCCAAGCGCGACCCATACGATGTTTGGCTCGATCAGTATGAGCGCGGCCTTTCCACCAAGAGCTTCGATGCGTTTTGCGACGAGGTCAAGGCCACGGTCGTGCCGCTCGTGCACGCCATCGGCGAGCGCGGCCAGCAGCCCGATGCCGACTTTTTGCACGCCCGCGTGCCCGAGGCCGCCCAGCGCGCCATGAGCTTCGACCTTATGAAGCTCGTCGGCCTGGACCTGAACGACACCACGCTTGCCTTTACCGAGCACCCGTTTAGCGAGGGCTTTGCCGTGGGCGACGCGCGCATCGCGACGCACATCTACGAGAACGACTGCATCTCCAATGTCTACAGCATCATCCACGAGGCGGGACACACCATGTACGAGCTTGGCGTCAATCCCGCCTATGCGCGCACCTGCCTGGAGGGCGGCACCTCCATGGGCATCCACGAGAGCCAGAGCCGCTTCTTTGAGAACACCGTGGGTCGCAGTCGCGCCTTTATGGGACCGCTGCTCGAGGTGCTGCGCCGTCACGCGCCCGAGGTCTACGGCGACGTCGACGAGGACACGCTCTACCGCGCCGTGAACATCGCGCAGCCGTCGCTGATCCGCACCGAGGCCGACGAGCTCACCTACCCGCTGCATATTATGGTGCGCTACCAGATCGAGCGTATGCTGTTTGCCGGCGAGGCCACGGCCAAGGATATCCCCGCGCTTTGGAATCGTTTTATGGACGAGTACCTGGGCATTCCCGTTCCCGACGACACGCGTGGCTGCCTGCAGGATACGCACTGGAGCGGCGGCTCGTTTGGCTACTTCCCCACGTATGCGCTGGGTAGCGCCTACGATGCCATGTTTGTGCCGGCCATGTGCCGCGACGGCGTCGACCTCAATGGCGCCTGTGCGAGCGGCGATCTGGCGCCCGTCCGCGCCTGGCTGGGCGAGCACATTTGGCAGTGGGGCCGCGCCAAGGACGCGCCGGAGCTCATCAAGGGCGCCTGCGGCATGGCATTCGATGCTCGTTACTACTGCAGCTACCTGCAGGACAAGTTCACCACGCTCTACGAGCTGTAAAGCTTAGGCGACACGCCAACGCAAAGGGGCGCCGCAGGATCCATCCCGCGGCGCCCCCTTTTCACCTAGTCATTGGGGACGTTCTTTAGTCATTGGGGACGTTCTTTAATAACTAGTCGTTTGGGACACTCTTTGCCAGCCAGAAACCCGACACATAGGAACCCAGCACTTGGGGACGTTCCTTATGTGCCGGCACTTTAGGAAAGTCCCCAAGTGCCGGATGGCAAAGAGTGTCCCCGATGGCTAGTCGTTTAAGAACGTCCCCAATGACTACCCGCGGTTTGGTAAAACCGCGTAACTACAGAGCCTCGAGTGCAGCGGCGATGCGCTTCATGGCGGCGTCGGCGGCCGATTGGTCCGGAGCCTCGGCCAACACGCGAATCACCGACTCGGTTCCGCTCTTGCGCACGAGCACGCGGCCCTCGCCCGCCAGCGCGGCCTCGGCCTCGGCAATCGCATTCTGCACGCCCATGTTCTCGAGCGCGGCGTCCTTGTCGGCCACGCGCACGGCAACCTGCGCTTGCGGCAGCAGCTTGCACGGAGCCGTGAGCTGCGAGAGCGTCTCGCGCTCGGCACGAATCACTTCCATCACGCGCAGCGAGGTCATAATGCCGTCGCCCGTGCGCTCGATATCGCCAAAGATCGTATGACCCGTTTGCTCTCCGCCCAGGCTGAAGCCGCCCTCGCGCATCTTGGCATACACGTGACGGTCACCCACGCCGCTGGTCACGGCGCTCAGACCGGCAAGCTCCAGCGACTTGATCAGGCCAAAGTTGCTGGCGATCGTCGGCACCACGGTACCACCCGAAAGGCGCCCGTGCTTGTTCAGGTACACGCCGCACACGTACAGGATTTGATCGCCGTCGACCACGCGACCGCGCTCGTCCACGGCCAAGCAGCGGTCGGCATCGCCGTCATAGGCAAAGCCCACGTCCAGGCCCTGCTCCACCACGTGGCGCTGCAGGCGCTCCATATGCGTGGAGCCACAGTCCACATTGATGTTAAATCCGTCGGGCGCGGCGTTGATCACGCGCACATCGGCGCCCAGCGCGTCGAACACCGGCTTGGCCACCGAGGATGCCGAGCCGTTGGCGCAGTCGAGACCGATCTTGACGCCCTGCAGCGAAAAGTTCGCGCTCGCGATGAGCGAGGCAATATAGCGGTTGCGGCCCTGCATGTAGTCCACCGTGGCGCCAATGTGGTTGCCCGTAGCCAGCGGAACCTCGCTCTTGCCATCGATATAGTCCTCGATGAGCTCCAACACGTCCTCGTCCATCTTAAAGCCGTCGCTGTTGACGAGCTTAATGCCGTTATCGCAAAACGGGTTGTGGCTCGCACTGATCATGATGCCGCAATCGAAGCAGCCCTCCACGGTCTGGTGCGCCACACCCGGCGTGGGGATCACGTGCAGCATATAGGCGTCTGCGCCGCTCGCGACTAGGCCGCTCACCAGCGCCGCCTCAAACATATAGCTCGAGCGACGCGTATCCTTGCCCACGATCACGCGTGCCTTGCGCTCGCGGTTGGCGCCGTAATACCAGCCCACAAAGCGGCCGATCTTGTACGCATGCTCTACGGTCAGTCCAACGTTGGCCTCGCCGCGAAATCCGTCGGTGCCAAAGTACTTCATAAGAGGTCCTCTCTATAGACAAAGGCGCGCCGCCAAAGCAACGCGCCGCCAGCCTATTATCCTTTAAAGCAACCGCACCCGCTACACCGTGAGGAACATCATCACGATGATCATGGCAAAGCCGATAAGGTCGGTCGGCAAAAACACCGTGCCCAGCATAACGGCGCTGGTGATGGTCGCCGAGACCGGCTCCACAGTTCCGATGAGGCTCGCACGCACCGAGCCGATGTCCTTGACGCCCTGCATATAGAGCATATACGCCAGGAAAGAGCCCACGATTACAAACACTGCGAGCGCTTCGACGCCGGCGGCATCGAGCGCCGGCATATGAGCCCAAGGCTGCACGATAGTGCAGGTGACGATACCAGCCGTAAGCATAGCCGAGCCCGTAACAATAGGGCTGCCGTATTCGGACAGAATCTTGGCGGGAATCACCGCCATACAGGCGGCGCTGACCGCACACATAAGGCCTGCGATCAGGCCAAGCGGCGATATGCTCAGACTGGTAGGGTCGCCGCCGGTAGCGATTAAAAAGGTGCCGCCCAGGGCCAACCCAATGCCAACGGCCTCACGCACGCGAGGCATGCGATGGTCGATCACGCAGGTGTAGCCCATAATGATGACCAGCTGCAGACACTGGAGCACCGTCGCAGTTCCGGCATTGGTCAGGCGCACGGCCGAAAGATAACAAAACTGGTTGAACAGCAGGCCAAAGGCGGTAAAAAGCAACAGTTGCTTGCGGTCGGCCGGCGTCCTCCAAAGCTTGACCAGGCGCGCACGGTCGCGCGTGACAACCACGGCCATAAAGAGCAGGCCGGCAAGAATCTGGCGCACGCTCATGAGCCACAGCGTATCGACATGGTAGGTATCGAACAAAAAACTCGCGCTGGTACCTGAGAAGCCCCAAAACGAACCACCCACCAGCGTGGCTAAAACACCCGTGACCATGTTGCGCGTCTGGGCGTCGTTGAGACGGTCGCGCCATGCACGGCGGGTGCTGCGACTGAGCTCGTCGGTGCCCTCGGGCACATCAATGTTCGATATATCGGTCATCGGCACCGAAGCCCCTGCGCCTTCGACCTGCTCGACACACTCTTTGCTCATTCCACTCCCCCGAAACAGCCTGGAAACAATTCGGCTTACCTTACCACGGCGAAGGCATCAGCTAGAGGCTTGTCCGCTTATCGGTAGGACAATTCCGCAGGCGTCTTTCCATAGCTCGATACCGCAATGGCCTTGCATTATGCGACAGCCAAATCGCGGCAGCAGGCTCTTTTGAAATGGATATAACAAAGCCCCCGAATTCCACAATGTAAGCGATTTTTAAAAATGTTCTTGCCACCGAGTTCAGGCTCCGTTATATTATCCCTTGCGCGCTTGCGCACCCTTGATCGGGCGTTTAGCTCAGGGGGAGAGCGCTTCCCTGACACGGAAGAGGTCAGAAGTTCAAATCTTCTAACGCCCACCAAATGTTCGCAGCTCAGAGACTATGTCTCTGGGCTGTTTTGTTTTATGTCGCCAAATCCGCTGGCAGCTCCAACCGCCCAAGCAACCACCCTGCCCATGCACAAAACCGCGTCAATAGCCACCGAGGCCGAGACCAACGCGTCTCGAACCCATCCGAGCCGCAACTTCTCAGCAAAACGCCGCGATGTCTGCGCCCTGCGGTATCCTTGAGCCACTTGCACCTGCAGCACCAAGGAGCCGCCATGCGCACCGAGCTCGATGTCCCCTTTTCGCACAAAGAAGAAGCCAAGGCGCTGGGCGCCAAATGGGACCGGACCAAGAAGATCTGGTATGTACCCAGCGGCGTCAACCCCGAGCCCTTTGCCGAGTGGCTGCCCGGTGTTGACCGATCCGACCCCTCAGCGCCGTATATATATCTAGTACTGGGCAAGCGCGAGTGCTGGAAGTGTCACAAAGAGACCTCGGTCGCGGCCTTCGGCATTCCCTATCGAACCGATAACGACGAGAGCATCGCCATCGCGCACGCGCCCAACGAAGCCAGGTACATTGCCATCGACACGGCCAACGCCAACGCACTCGCCATCGTGCCCGCTCTTGGCTGCGTGCCGGGCGAGATCCGCGACTACCTTCATAAGCGCTGCGGCTACAAGCCCGTAGGCGCGCGAGCCTCCAAAGCCCCGTCGCTCGGCAACACGTGCACCAGTTGCGACGCGCTGCAAGGCAGCCGCTATCTGTTCGAGGAGCCCTCGTCCCCGTTTGCCCTCACTGCCATCAACAAGCTGCCGGCACTGGAGTTTATACGCGTCGAAGTTGCCGGCGTCTTTGGCGTCCCGGCCACGCGTACCGACTTTGACCAGGCGCTCTTTACCTGGGCACGCGACCATCACGCCGAGTTCCACAGGCAACTCGGTGAGGGGATTTATTTGTAGAGGCAAAAGACACTCACAGCCAACTCCTCCGCATCACCTATCCCTCGTCGCCGGCGTCGTACACGATATCGAGGCCACAAACAGGGCATTTCTCCGGATACACCGGCATATGAACGCCTGTCCGTTTTCTCACTTCGTCGCTGAGTCTGTCGCGCGCATCGATAAACCGAATGTCGAGACACGGTATTTGCGAGCCGCAGCAAGGGCAGGTGACGACAAACGACCCGCAATCAACCTCTACGCTCGGAAACATATTGTTGTCTATAAGGGCACACGGCAGTTTTCCGTACTTCCCCATCGCAATATCGCCTCGCCAGCTCATACACGCTCCCCTCTCGCTATACAAATCAGGAAGAGCATGCACCGGCGGGCGGGCGCGAGATTGCATCGCCACGCGATCCGATCAAACAACACGATCGTCAAAGAATGCCAAAGCCAAATACGCTAATACGGCAGAAGCCCCGCCTTTTCACGCTTCTTTTCCGAGCGATCGAACTCAATGCGATGGGCCTCAAGAAACACCGTATCGGGTCGCCACTGACGCTCATTCGGCTGCCTTAGCGTCGCACCCGCAAAGGAAGCGTAGTCGGTCTTATCCAGCAGGTACGATCCGCACAGCCGATATTCGCCGCAAACAGGCTCAAACGAAATCAGGTGAGCATCAAATAGGGAATGAAGATCGCGCCGAAGCAGAATACCGTTGCTGGCAACCTGCGATTTGGGTCCCGAGTAATTCTCGATATGTGCAGCCTCCAGAGCTTCGCTGACGCCGCAGTCCGACACCGCGCAACGGCCATCATAGGCGGCAACGAGCTGCTTGCGGAACCATTGCTGCCCCAATCGCTCGCGCCTTAACGCATAGCGGACCTTTTCGTCGTCAGTCACACCCTGTCCGGCAAACTCAATATCGACGGGTATGTGCTTCAGATAACTCATGTCGGGCGCAAAACGAGGGTCCGGTCCGCCTTTATGAACAGGACCGTGCAGAACAAACCATCCGTTTTCGGGCTCGAACCGCTCAACAAACGCAAGGCCGAGCACCTTATAGCCCACCTCGGTTGCAAATATGACTCCGACTGGGACGCCACATTCCATGCAGTTGAGCATTTTACGGTTGTAATTCTGGTCTCGAGAACCAACGGCGCCTGGCGCTTGGACCGAATACTTAATGACCCACGTACCGTCATCCAAATAGAGCGGAGGCACATCGGTGTAGAAGCTCTTTTTAGAGTTATGGACCGAAAGCGCAAAGATCTTATTGGGATCTTGCTTCACCCGATCCTGGCCCGGCCAGAAGATCCCTGAATCCCGCGTTACGGGAAAGAAGTCCGAGCCAATTCTCAAACGGTACTGATACTGAGGGCTATCTTCCTTGGTGTGGTGCGGAAGGCTGGTCCAAACGCCGCCGCGCTGTTCCTCACCCAGAAACCACTCCCATGCCTCAACGTATTCGGAAGGCACGAGACTGCAGGCGCGGTCATAGCTTGGTCCATCCATCAACGGAACAGCAAGGTCAATGTCGTTCATCGCCAGCACCTACAACCATACGAACGCGAGTCATGCCCCTCAATAATATGGCCGAGAGTCAATTATTACGAGATCTCATTCCGCGATCGGCACATCGTTGATGCTCTCGGTTTGCCGCTGGCGTGCTTGTACCCCGCTACCCCACTTCCCTGTATACTGATGTAGCACGTGTTTCATCCGGGCTTGTTGGGCCGGGTCGTTCATGGGAGGTTCTTGTGGCTGTTTCGAATCCGCCCAAAGGAAGCGTTTCTTCTTCGTCCATCAAGCCGGTTACGCGCAAGGCCGTGCGTTGCCAGCGCGAGGTCGCTTGGCTTGTCACGCAGGCGGCGGGCAGGCTTGTGGCGACCACTCAGGACGTCAATGCGCCTACGCCGAGCTTTGTGTTAGCGGCGGCGCTGGATTTTGTGCGCCAATTGGAGCTTGCCGCGCAGGATGCCAACGGCCACCTCGACTACCAGAACGTTATGGCGCCCGACCTGCAAACGTTCTGTCACATGGCCAAGTTGCCTGCCGCGCCCAATGCGCTTTCGGACGCAGGCTACATGTTTACGCTCTCGGGCGCGGACCTTATCCGCGACATCTATGCATACTGCAGCGAGCTCGCCGAGCGCCACGTCTTTGACGCGGCAGAAGTCAAACCGGGAAATGTCATCAAGCTGGTTCTCAGGCTGTTCCTGATAGACGGGTTCGGGGCCATGCCGGCGTAAGCCGAGTCTTTAGCATCACCGTCGACTGGGCAACAACCGCTTTACCTTAATGGACGCCAATCGAGGGTCGATTATTGGGTCGCCTCGTCCACTAACGCATCTATCCCACGCGCTCCGACAGTCGATACTTGCGGTTGCGGCTCGTCGCCGGCGCCGTGGGCTCGAGCTCGCCTTGAGCAATGAGCGCGTTGACGCGCGACCTAACCTGGGAAATTGTAAGCCCCGTACGTTCTGCCAGCTCACGCGTCCCCAGCTCGCCGTTGCGCTTGAGTGCCGCCACAATTAAGTCCCCGCCATGATCGATTTGCTCAACCTTCGCTCGGTAAAGGACAACCTTAAACCGGTCGAAACCCGGGCAAAACAATGGCTCGACCAGACCTTGCGCACGCATGGCATCGAGCATCATTGGAATGCCCGACCCGTTGCCTTCGGCAGGAGAGCCCGCACCGTCGGGCAATGGGACAAGCGACATGAGCTTCACAAGCGTCGCATTGCGACATCGGGAGCTGCCGTCAAACAGGTTCTCGCGAGTCTTTCCTCCGTATAGGCCGCCGGGGTTCGTCACTTCGATACGGTCATCAAAGACGTCAACAGCGATCGACTGCCCACAGAACCGGTCTCCGTATTCTCGGTGGATTACGGCGTTGGCGATTGCCTCGCGCAGGACCTCCTCGGGAATCTCCAGCGAGTCGACACGCGAGACGCCTTTGATCATCGAGGTTCGTCGTAAATTCTTGGCGACCGCCGCGACGGCATCCGAGATCATTTCACCCAACGTCCCCTCGCAGATCGTACGGTCCATGAACCTCAACGACCCCGCCACGCCCTTCTGCGTTCCGGCATAGACCGCCACATCGATAAAGAGCTTGGGATAGAACTGCTGGGGATAGGCACCCGCGGCCAGGAGCCCGGCCTTAGTAACATTGCCCTGCGAGTCGAGGAAATTCAGGCGCTCCAGCTTCGTTTTCTTGTCCGGCGCGCCGCGCATCGCACGAGGTGTCAGTGAGAAAGCACGCTCTATCGTGCGGTCGACCAGGGCCTCGTCAAGATCGCCTGCGACCGCGCCGGGCACTGCATCGCGATCACTGGGGCTCGCCCGTTCATACGATGACAAGGACAGGACCTCGGTCGACGAGAGCGGAACATCTTTATCATCGATGCGTTTGTAGCTGCCGCCTTGAGCGCCCCGCTCTATGACATAACAAGGCTTGCTCGACGGGTCGAGCTCCTCAATCGTGATGACCAGAACCACGGTGCCCTGGAGCTCCACGCGTTCAATGGTGTATTTGGGCGGATTGGCCAGTTTTCCGCGCCCGCCGGCATCACCCATGCCCGCTACGAATTGGTTGAGCACCTTCTCGGTCTCAAAGTTCTCAACCGGGACAAAGCCCGCGCGCTCGCTCACGCCGAGCACGATAATTCCGCCAGCGGTATTCGCGAATGCGCTAACCGTTTCCCATACGTCGCGGGAAAGCGTCGTGGCGCTCTCCTTGACCTCGACGTTAAGATCGTCCGAGCCCATGCGCCTTAAAGACTCGAGCAGACCGGTCAGCTCGTTTTCGTTCATCTGCATGTCCTTTCGCTCGGCCCGGCGGAGAATGCCGCGAATAGATTTCCTTCGTCTCTCAGTTATCTCTCGTAATTATCTCTCATCTTTCTGCTATCTCTCATATTAGAGATAAGTGAGAGATGAAAGATAAGATATCTGCCATTTGTTTCATTTAAACATGTTTTTGCTGGTAGAACAATCAGTATTGAGACAATACCATGATTGCTTGTCTCTTTGCTGCTCAGTTATCTCTCGTATTTATCTCTCATCTTTCAGTTATCTCTTGTATTAGTGACGAATGAGAGATGAGAGATACGTGAGTAATGAACGAGCGTGGATTTTTGGACGGTCGGAAAATCCCTCAAACAAAAAACGGGGCCGGCCTTACGCCGAGCCCCGTTTTCAAACGGTCAGTTAGTTATCCAACGCGCGAGCATAGCAGTCAACATTACGCCGCTGCGAACACTCCCAAGCCCGTTCCGATGATGCAGATCGCGAAGATGCCAATAATAATCCAAATGGTCTTGACACCCTTTTTATAGAGGGCAACGCAAGCGAACGTTGCCAGCAAGGGCAGCAGACCGGGGAAGATCGAATCGAACAGATCCTGCAGGACAATCTCCGAACCACCCACATCAAAGGTCAAAGCAGTGGACAGTGAGACCTGTGCCGCAATCATGGCGCCGATAACGGTCATTCCGAGGACACCGGCAGCATGCGTCATGCGAGACATAAGGTTGTTCTCTTCGGACTGCTGCAGGAACTTGGTTCCCAGGTCGTATCCCAGATGGGCGGCGACGATACGCGTTGCAAAGTTAATCACGGAGTAGATGAGCGCGTACACGATGGGGCCGAGCGGGTTGCCCGTCGAAGCGATGCCGATACCAATGCCGGCGGCGACCACGCGGAACGTACCCCAGTAGAACGAATCGCCGATGCCGGAAAGCGGTCCCATGAGGCCGACCTTCATGGCGTTAATCGAGGACGTGTCAAAGTTCTTATCGGCAGCCGCCTGCTCTTCCATCGAAACCGTTAGGCCGGCTACAAACGGAAGCACATGAGGCGTGATGTTAAAGAACTCGGTATGGCGATCGAGCGCCGCATAGTAATCGTCGTCGTTGGGATAGATCTTTCGCAGGGGCTTCTGAATGGTGTACATGAAGCCCATTGCCATCATCTTGTCGTACGACTGCGAGCACTGGCTCGTAAACTGGCGAAGGAACATGCTCCGATACATATCGGGGCTCATAATCGCGTCCTTCTTGGCCTCTTTGAGGTCGGTGTTCTGGGTAGCCATTAGAAGTCCTCCTCTTCATCTGCAGCAACCGTCTGCGGACCGGACGAGCCCTCGCGGAAGGCCAGGAGCAGCGCGACGCAAATGGCAGCTGCGGCGACGCCGATAACGTCCATCTTGAGGTAGATGACCATAATGAATCCCAGGAACAGCCAAGGAAGCAGCTTGTTATCGCCCATGGTCCTAATAAGAAGTGCGAAGCCGATGCAGACCATGACGCCGGATGCAACGTTGAGGCCGTCCATCACAAACTGCGGAATCGCGTTGAGCGCATTGTTGATGAGGTCGGCACCAAAGAACAGCGAGCAAAACACCAGCAGTGCAGACGGAATGCCAATCGACAGCGGCACGACGGTCAGATGGTACAGGTTCGCCTTGGCAAGATCGCGATTTGCCAGAGCGGTCTCAATCTTCTTGCAGGCAAAGGCACCCGGAACGGCGTAGCAGAAGTTGCGCCACACCTGAAGGAAGACGGAGACGGGAAGGGCGAGCGCGACGGCAGTTGCCGTGCCCGTACCCGTAATGACGGCAAACGCGCAGCCAAGCACGCCGGAGGCATAGACCTCGGGAGGAACCGCCGCGCCGACCATGATGGCACCCATGAACATGGACTCCAAAGCAGCGCCGACGATAACGCCCTGCTGGACATCGCCAAGGATCAAGCCGACAAACAGGCTCGTAAACAGCGGACGACCAAGCATCGTAATGCCAAATAATTGCTCGTCCATGGACGCAATAAATGCGACCAGTGCAACTAGAAGATACTGGACAACCATTTCGATCAACCCCAGAAACAGGTCTGCAGGCGAGGCATTCTGCGCAGCTCGCCTGCAGACAACCGCAGCAATTTGAGAGGATTAGTAGTTCATCTGGTGATAGTAACGACGCGTGGTGAGCGGGTGGTTACGGACGTGCTCGAGATGGCAGCTCAGGCGCTCGGTGATGGTGTAGGTGACCATCGGGGAGACGATCTTACGGAACTCGGGGTCGCTGAACGGCAGCTCGACCTCGGCGGTGTCGAACTTGTTCACGCGGACATGGACGCCCTTCTCGTCGGCGAGCATGTGAGTGAAGTTGTCCACGCGGTCCATGAGCTTACGGGTGTCGTCCTCGCCGTAGAGCATGATGAGGCTCGTGCCCTCCTCGCACAGCTCGATGGTGCCGTGGAAGAACTCGGCGGCGTGGATGGACTTGGTCTTGATCCACTGCATCTCCTCGAGAATGCACATGGCGTAGTCGTAGGCCTCACCCCAGAGCATGCCGGAGCCGATCACCATGTGGTAGTCGGTGTCCTTGAAGTCCTCGGCCATGGCGGCGCAGCGCTCGTCCTGAGCGTCCTTGGCCTTGATGAGGTACGGAGCGATCTTGCCGAACTCCTCCATGAAGGTGTCGTACTTGGGGAAGGCGCCGGCGTTCTTGAGGAAGCGGGCGACCAGCGTGATCTGGTAGGTGTAGATGGCCTCGCACAGGACGTCGTCCTCGGCGAAGCTGAAGAACTTGTAATCGGCGTACTCGGTGGCCGGGGTGTTGTCGTTGGAGACATACATCAGCGTGCGGGCGCCCTGCTCCTGGCAGAACTTGGCAGCCTCGATGATCTCGGGGGTGGTGCCGGTGCGGGTGGAGAAGACGCAGACCGAGTCCTTGTTGAAGGTCTTGGGCGGGCAGGCGAGGAACTCAGCGGCAATCTCGCAGTGGACGTCGACGTCGGCCGTGGTGGTCTCGACCCAATACTTCATCGGGAGCGTGTGGGCCCAGGTGCCGCCGCAGCCGATGAAGAAGATGTTGGAATAACCCTGCTCGCAGACCTTGTCCACGGCAGCCTCAATCTGAGGACGGAGAGCGAGGGCATCGCTCACAACCTTCTCGTAACGAGGCTCATCGAAATTGAACATCCCTTACTCCTAACTCACTTGGATGAACCCTTCATTCATCCCATGACGTTATAATACTTTATATAACTAACTATGCAAGACCTATTTCAGACTTTTTTGATTTTTCTTTAATAAAAAGCCCGCCGATCAAATGATCGACGGGCTTAAGAAAGGAGGACCTGGTTAATAAATGCTAGACAATGGCATGTTTCCAGCTAGAAAACGTCCTTGGCAAATACCTTTGAGTCATTGGGGACCTGACGGATTTCGATAACCACGCCATCTTTCACAAGCTCTTGGATATGCTCGGCATCGGTTTCGGTCGCAAAGATCGCGGGGGTCGGATGAAGCGTGGTCTCGGGAGACTTTCGAGTTCCGCCCAGATTGATCTCCTTGATGTCTTTGCAACCCTTAGCAAGGCGATAGGCATCCTCGATCGTCTCGACAATGATAAACAGCGAATACTTGTCGGTGACGCCGCTGTTGAGCGCCTCGATAGCAGCGTTTACGTCTTTTATGACGAGCTTCACGCCGTTGGGGCGGGCGAGCCTCAATGCGGCTTTTCTCATGTCGTCTTTTGCCACGGCGTCGCTGGCACACAGGATGCAATCGACATCCAGCGCATGTGTCCAAGACATGGCGACCTGGCCGTGAATCAATCGGTAATCAACTCTCGTAAGCTTAATCATCGTAATCATCTCCGCACGTAATAAAGGTAATGACAGGCGTGGCCCTTAGCTAGGGCTCGAACCAGAACTAACTAGAACTCTTCTTCTTCGACATCGGCAAGCATGTCCGCCGCCTCACAAAGCATGATAAACGAACGTGATCCCTCGACCGCAGCTTTGGCCTTGTCCGCATCCAGGGAGTCCAGCTGTGTAGCCATTTCCACCAGCAGCGGCAAGTTCATTCCGGTGATCAACGTAAACGATCCGGCGGTCTGCCTCTGAATGAATTCGTTGTTTACAGAGCCGCCAAAGATGTCAGTCACGACAAACCAAGAGTCGGCAGGGTCCTTCGACTCCATCCAAGCATCGATAAGCGCTGCGACATCCCTCGTGTCGTCATCGACATAGGCGCACAGACACTCGATTCGGTCGTTGGCGCCCATCAGAATCTCCAGAGAGCTTTTCATACCTTGGGCGAGATAACCATGACTCGCTAGCAATATCTTATTCATAGTTCTCCAATATCAATAAGACGTACTATATTGTCATAACAAAGTATATTAGCAATCTACCCTACGCGGTGTGTCTATTTTCCAAATCCGCGAACGGTAGCAATTGGTCGGTAAATTGACCAATCTATCTCTAATTTACAAATAGAACTTCAGTCGCTCGGTGCAGTACACCTGACGGGAGATGAAAAGCGGCTCGCCGCTTAGAGCATAACGTCTATCGACAAACAGAAGCAGCGGAGAGTCCAGCTCCACGTTAAGGTATGCCGCCTCGAGCTCGCTCGCATAGCAGACCTCGAGCGTACGCGTGTTGGGGCCCATCTTGATCCCCTGGCGATCGAGTACCGCCATCAGCGAATCCTCGAGGGATTCATGCTCCAAAAAAGAAAGCGCAGCGGAATAGCTATTGGTTTCCAGCATCGTGGGCTTGTCATCCACAAGGCGCAGACGACGACTACGCAATACCTTTTGGGTATCGTCTACGCCCAGGAACTTCGCGTCTCGCAGGCTTGGGAAGTCCCAGCCCATTGCGAGAACCCTGGTAGACGCCTGCTTGCCCGCAAGCTGGCACGAATGGGTAAAGCTCTCACGGTCGTCCGCGGCATACATCTGTGTGTCCGACGAAACGAACGTGCCCTTGCCTCGGGCCCTCTCAACAAGCCCAGCATCTTCCATTTCTTTAATTGCGGAGCGAACCGTTATTCGGCTCACGCCAAATTGCTCGATGAGCTCCGCCTCGGTCGGGAGCTTATCTCCCGGGCGGTACGTGCCGTTGGCGATCGAATCAGAAAGCGCACGGACAATCTGTTTGTACAGGGGGACAACGCTATTTGCTTCAACCATATCAACCATACCTTTGCAAGGAATCAGCAGCTTATAGATAGATGACTTATATTGTATTAGAACTTTTTAGGAGTCCATATATTTCCTAAATGATTCGGTAAACGGGGTGTTATTTCACTTTAGCGGGGTGCAGCGGCTACCCGCGGCATTCGTTATCGACCTAGCTAGGCTAGTCCACCCACATCGTCTTCAGTTCGCCGCAGAGCCGCGGCCCCATATGGGTATACTCTCGAGGATTCGACTCGATTCGCCCCCGCTGGGGCGTCAAAGGAGACTGCATATGCCCACCACCTCAACCGACCCGCGCGCCGCTGCTGCCGCGCTGCTGGTGCCCGGTACCACCTGCCACGGCTTTGCCGTCGAGCGCTGCGAGACCGTGACCGAGCTCGACTCGGACGCCTACGTGCTGCGCCACACTGCCTCGGGCGCTCGCCTGCTGTACCTGGCGTGCGACGACGAAAACAAGGCCTTTGCCATTGGCTTTAAGACGCCGCCGGCCGATTCCACCGGCGTGTTCCATATTCTTGAGCACTCGGTGCTGTGCGGATCGGCCAAGTTCCCCGTCAAGGAGCCGTTTGTCGACCTGATCAAGAGTTCCATGCAGACGTTCCTCAACGCCATGACCTACCCCGACAAGACCATCTACCCCGTTGCCACCACCAACGAGCAGGATCTGTACAACCTGATGGACGTGTACCTGGACGCGGTGTTCAACCCGGCCATCTACACCAAGCCCACCATTTTTGAGCAGGAGGGCTGGCACTACGAGCTGGACCTGTCGGAGGGCGCCGAGAGCGAGGGCGACGACAGCTCCGTGAGCCTGCGCAAGGGCACACTGCGCTATAACGGCGTGGTGTTCAACGAGATGAAGGGTGCGCTGTCCGACCCCATGAGCGTGCTGGACGACGCCGTCAACGCCGCGCTCTATCCCGACACCGCCTATGCGCACGAGAGCGGTGGCGACCCGCGCGCGATTCCCGCGCTCACCTACGAGCAGTTCCTGGACACGCACGCGCGCCACTACAATCCTTCCAACTCCTACATCACGCTCTACGGCGACCTGGACGTGGACCGCGCGCTGGCCTTTTTGGACGAGCGCTACCTGTCGCAGCCGAGTGCCGCGAGCCGCCGCATGGACGCTGCCGTTGCCGCCGGCGAGGACCCGTCTACGCTGGCGCCCAATCCGCTGGACGTGCAGGAGCCTGTGACCTGCGAGTATAAGCGCGTCGAGATGGCCACTACGCCCGAGAACGCCTTGGTGGGCCTGGGTCTGGTGCTGGGCAGCGCGCTCGACCGCAAGCGCACGATCGCGGCGGATATCCTGTTCGAGGCGCTGCTGGGCTCCAACGAAGCACCGGTTAAGAAGGCCATTCTGGCCGCCGGCCTGGGCGGCAACGTGGTGAGCTACACCGCGGCCGAAAGCCTGCAGCCCTATGAACTCATCATGCTGCAAAACGCGCAGCCCGGCGTGGCGCGCGAGCTGCGCCGCGTGTTCCAGGACGCCTGTCGCGACCTGTGCGAGCACGGCGTTCCGCGCGAGCGCCTGGAAGCTATCATCAGCAGCAACGAATACGACCTGCGCCAGCGCGACTATGGCATCGCCGACGGCGTGGCCATTGCGTGCGACGCGCTGAGCACGTGGCTCTACGATGACGACGCTGCGACGCTGGCGCTCAAGTATGGCCCGGTGTACGAGGAGCTGCGCGGCGAGCTGGACGGCAGCTACTTTGAGGACCTGCTGCGCGAGCTCGTGCTGCAGAACGACCACATGGCGTTGGTCGAGCTGGTTCCAGTGGACGCTGCCGAGGGTGCGGAGGGCGCCGAAGCTGCCGAGCTGGCAGCCAAGCGCGACGCCATAACCGATGCCGAGCTGGCCGATGTGGTCGAGCGCACGGCCGTGCTGCGTGCCGCGCAGGAGGCCGAGGACACGCCCGAGGACAAGGCTACGCTGCCGCGCCTGCGTGTATCCGACATTGGCGAGGCGCGCCCCGAGCCGCCGCTCGTTGTGGACACGACCGCGCCTATCCCCTGCCTGCGCCACGGCATCCCCACCAACCGTCTGGCCTACGCCATGCAGTATTTCGACCTGAGCTGCGTCGCATTTGAGGACCTGCCCTACGTGACGCTGCTCTGCCGCCTGCTCAAGCAGCTGCCCACGCGCGAGCATTCAGCCGAGGAACTCGACAACCTGCTCGCCGGCAAGCTGGGCTTTTTGAGCTTTACGACCGAGGTCATGACGCAGCCCGACGTGGACGGCGTGCGCCCCTACCTGCTGGTGAGCGCCGGCGCCCTGTCCGAAAAGATCGACGCGCTGGCGAGTCTGCCGCGCGAGGTGTGGTCGAGCACGCTGTTGCTCGATGCCGACGCCGACCGCGTGCGCGACGTGCTTACGCAGATTCGCATTGGGCTTGAGCAGGGCTTTATCAACAACGGCCACTCGGCGGCGCTCGGTCGCGCGATGAGCTACAGCTCGCCTTCGGCCGTGGTGCGCGAGCAGCTTTCGGGCGTGGACTTCTACCTGTTCCTGCGCGATCTGCTCGAGCACTTTGACGAGCGACTGGACGGCCTGCGCGCCAAGCTTGCCGAGCTGGCAGACCACATCTTTGTGGCCGATGGCTGCATGGCGAGCTTTACCGGCAGCGACGAGGACTTTGACGCGTACTGGGATGCCGCGGGCGACCTGGAGCTTGACGCGGGTGACGGCGCCGATGCCGGCCGCAACGCGCTCGTGGTGCCGGAGCCGCGCGACCGTCACGAGGCTTTCGTCATCCCCAGCGACATCTGCTTTGCTGCGCGCGCGTGCGACCCGCGCCGTCTGGGCATTGACGTGACGGGCGCCTGGGCGGTTGCCGCCAACGCGCTCTCCTACGACTACCTGTGGAACGAGATCCGCGTGAAGGGCGGTGCGTACGGCTGCGGATTCCGCGCTGCCGGCGAGCGTCAGACGGCGTTCTACACCTACCGCGACCCGGCAATCGACCCCTCGATTGAGCGCGTGGAACGCGCGGGCGAATGGCTCAGCAGCTTTGAGCCCGACGAGGCCGCCTTCGAGGGCTTTATCGTGAGCTGCGTGAGCGGCATGGACGCGCCCGTGAAGCCGTACGCGCTCACCAAGCGCCGCAACACGACCTACCTGGCTGGGCTCGATCCGCACGCGCGCGAGGAGCGCCGCGCCCAGATGCTCGCGGCCACACCCGCTGAGCTGCGCTCGTTCGGCGCCGACGTGACGCGCATTGCAGCCGCGTCGCCCACCTGCGTCTTTGGCGGCCGAGACGTCATCGCCAAGAGCAACGCCGGCTTTAACGTTATCGACCTGCTGGCCTAGCCACAGCCAAGCAAAACCACCACGAAGGGGACAGGCACCTTCGTGGTGGTTTTTTCGCTTTTCGCCCCCAGAAAGGGCAGTTTCCAAGAGAAACCACCACGAAGGTGCCTGTCCCCTTTGTGGTGGTTTGCGAGTGGGCTGCTACTTGATAAACGGGTTCAGCCTGGCCTCTAACGGATTGAGCTTGTACATGGTTGCAAAGCATTCGCGACCATAGTCGGAGTCGTTGCTCCAGCTACCCTGGTCGACGTCGTACTCTGCATCCAGACGAATCCACTCCTCCGGCTTGTTCTTCTCGTGCTTGCTGCAGAAGTAGCGCTGGTACTCGACCTCGTGCTCAAACTCAAACTCGGCATCCGAACCGCGGCCGGCATACTCGTCGACCGACGTCAGGTTGCCGTGCTCGTCGTAATAGAACTCCGCATAGCCGCCGCGCTCGGAATCGATCCTGTCGAGCTTTCCGTCGCTGTACGAATAATCCACCGCGGCATACGAGTTCAGCGAGCCGTAATCGTTGCCGTGCGAGTCATATGCCACAGGCGAGATACGCGAAATGTTGCCGTCCTTGTCATACTCGTAGCCCGCGGTAATCGTCCACGTAGTTCCCACCGTGTCGCCCTGGCAATCCAGCGTAAAGGACGTCACGCGATCCTTGTCGTATCCGTACGAATACACGACCGTCCGAGGATTGGCCGGGCTGGTATCGGTGTTGGTCACCATGTTGCCGTTCTGATAAATATACGTGCTCGCGCTCTCGCCGTAACCCGCACGGGTCGTCTTGTTGATCAGGTTTCCGTCCGCGTCGTAGGTAAACGTCGTGGTGCTCGACGAATCGCTCATGTCGGCATCGCAGTCGATGCGCGTGATGTTACCGTCGGCGTCGTACGTAAACGTGTTGACGTTCTCGTAACCGCCCGCCAGATCTTCCTCAATCTCCGAAATGCGATGCGACTCATCGTGCTCGACGCTGTAGCTTACGCCGCCACCTTGCTTGACGGCAGACGTGAAGCCCGTGACGTAGCCGTTTTCATCGCGCTCGATCTCGTAGATATCGCCGTACTGGTCCGATTTATCGGTGCCTTCATAGGACACCGGCAACCACAGCTCGTCAAGCTGCGTGTCCTTAATGCCGCTAACCTTCGTATCCTGCGGCAGTGCCAACGTGGCGAGCTTCTTTTTACCCGAAAGATCGACGCTTTTGAGCTCCCCGGCATTTGAAAGGTCGAGCTTCTCGATGTTGTCGCAACCGTCCAGGTTAACGACGGTGACGTTGCTCGCCGAGTTAAGCTCGACGGTCTTAAGGTCGCCGCAGCCCGAAAGGTCCAGGTTGACGAGCTTGTCGTCGCCGGACTCCACTGTAACGATATTGGGAAATGTCTTGCCCAGGCCCTGCGTCGACGCGATGCCATCCAGCTCGACCGATGTCACCGCCTTGGCCTCGTCGCGTGAAATACGGCCGTCACCGTTAGTGTCGTACTTGGTCGAGACAAGCGCACGCATGCCGCTATCCGGGAAGGTCTTTTCGTCAATTGGGGTGGTCGCAATCTGGGTGAAGTAGAACAGCGCGCCACCGCCGATGCCGGCCGCCACGGCAAGCACCGCGGCGAGAGCGATGAGGGGCTTCTTGGAACGTTTGCGCCGCACGGGCTGCTGCGCGGGCATGTATTGCTGAGGAGCGGGCGCGGCAGGCTGGGACTGCTGCGCGGCAGCGACCTGATCGGGTGCTACGGGCGCGCCGCATACGGGGCAAAAGAGGGCGTCGTCGACAAGCGGCGTGCCGCACGAGCGACAAAACATGGCGGGCTCCTTTCGGTTCATTCCTTCCACCATGACGGTAAACCCAAAAATGCAGCCCTTGTTGCGCAACATTCAGCCCAAACCACCGCAAAGGGGATGGGCACCTTTGTGGCGGTTTGGGGTAAATCCGTCGCGTTTGCCCAGAAAAAACCTGCCAAAATAAACCTGTCCCTTTTTGGCAGGTTTGCTAGAGGAGGCTGGGATGGATAAGACTGAGTTGCGGCGGGCGGTGATTGCCCGGCGCAATGCTATTGATTTGGATGTGCGGGCGGCAAAGTCTGCTGTTGTATGCGCGCGGCTTGTTGAGTTGTTGGGGCGCTTGGATGCCGCGGCGCTGCACACCGTTGCCGTCTATGCCGCGATGGGTTCCGAGGTCGACCCAGCCGCGTTTGCCGCTGCGGCCGCCAAACGCGGCTGGCGCGTGGCCTATCCGTGCATGTTCTCGGCAACAGACGCCATGGCTTGTGGCCAGCGCATGTGCATGCGGGCAGTCTCTGCCGGCGATGCGTCCGAAGCCCCGTTTATCGCCCACCCTACGCGGGCCTTCGCGGCTACGGATATCGACAGCGACCACTTCCCCATCGTGCCCGCCGCCGAGCTCGACATGGTTGTCGTGCCGCTCGTGGCTTTCGACCGCACCGGCGCGCGCCTGGGCTACGGCGGCGGCTGCTACGACCGCTACCTGCCCATGCTCTCGCCCACATGCCAAATCGTCGGCATCGCCTTTGACGAACAGCGCATCGACCACGTTCCCACCGACGCCCACGACCTGCCACTGCCCAACATCGTCAGCGCCTAGCCGCCGCTGTATCGCACCCGCAAGATGAGCGTGGAAAATCTCCCACTTTGAGCCCCCTTACGAGCTAAAAACGGGAGATTATCCACGCTCATTCAACAAGCGTCCGAAAATCCACGCTCGTCCGTCCGATTTTCCACGCTTGTGCAGCCAAACGCTCTGCAACTGCCTCAGCACGCACGCGGCACGCCGGCGACCTTGAGCTTGCGATCGAACTTTGTCGGATCCCTTAGATCATCCCAGCACAAGCGCACGATCTTGCAGTTATCAAGCAGCGAAAGCCTCGACTCGCGCTGGCGCTCATCAAACTGCGCCTTTGCGAGCTTGCCCTCCTCCGCCGCCTTCTCGCTTTTAACGAATCCGTCAAATTCACCGATGATCAGCCGATCTCCCACGCGCCACAAGTAGTCGACGCGATACGGCCGTCCCGGCTCAACCGGGTCGAACAGCTCAATTTGCAGCTCCGGCGTCTGCCAGCCGCGCTCGATCATCAGGGCGCGCGCCTTGGACTCGCCACCGCTTTCCGACAGGCCGTCGGCACACCGTGCAACACTTCGCGCCGTCACAACACCGCGTCGATTCAGGCCAAGCTTGTCGACCGTCTCAACGAGATGTTCCTTCGACAAAAGCTGCTCATGGAGCGCCGAGTCCGCAATGATCAAGCCCTCGACAAACGATGCATCGACCAGGCAATCCGTAATCGTTTGATCGATATCGGTCACGGCAATGTCCATCTTGGTGGCCCGTGTTTGACGAACATAACGATGACGAACGACCTGAGAGCCCGGCGTCGTTGATTGTGCCGGTGCCACGGCGATATGGATGTGCGTCAAATTGGCATGCGAAACCGAAAGACCGTAGATAACAGCCGCCGTATAGGAGCAAAATGTCCAGTCGGGGTGCTTTTGCGCAAGGGCCCGCACTCGATGCAGATAACGCTGCCGAAACTTGAGCTCGGACCAGTATTCCGGACGCGCATACAGCCCCGGCATGACCGCCTCTAGACTTCCCGCCGCCACCCGCCGCTCAATCTGCTTTGCCTCCGCCGCCGTGCGCGCGTACACGCAACTCATCTGCTGTTCGCATGCTTTAATGTGACTTGTAAGTCTTTGATTCGCCGTCATGTTTCCCATGTCGCCTCCCAACTCATGGAACGGCGCAAACGTACCAGACGGTTTCATGCGAAGTCTAACCAAATGCTGTCCAGGCACTGACCAAATGCTTGACGGTTTTGGACGTTTTAGGCTGATGGCTTATATCTGCAGGCAGAAGCCTTACCGAGAGGTCCCTGTCTCCACATTTAGATGCCTGTGTCCATCGGATTATCAGAAAGAAAAACCCGTCGAGATACGAGACTACGCCGAATGCGACTTGGCCTCTTCACGCACCGTCTCTTAGCCGAGCCATCGGCATCTACACACCTAAAAAATGAGCGTGGATAATCTCCCACTTTGAGCCCGTTCCTCGGCCAAAAATGGGAGATTATCCACGCTCGATTTGTAAACGTCCGAAAATCCACGCTCGTCCGTCCGAAAATCCACGCTCGTCACGCCGCCGGCACAGCAACAGCCGCGGCAGCAGCCACGGCTACAGCAGTACCATCGCAGCCTAGTGCTCCTCGCCGGCGCGGGCCAGGTCGTAGGGCGTGGTCTGGTAGACGTAGTAGTTGAGCCAGTTGGTGTAGAACAGCTGAGCCTGGCTGCGCCAGACGTTGCGCGGCTCGGCGGTGGGGTCGTCGCCCGGGAAGTAATGCGCCGGCACCTGGGGGTTGAGCCCGCGCTTCACGTCGCGCTCGTACTCCAGGCGCAGCGTGTCGGTATCGTACTCGGGATGGCCAAAGACAAAGAAGCGGCGGCTGTCGGTCGATTTGACGATGTACAGGCCCACCTCGTCTGACACGGCCACAACCTCAAGCTGCGGCTCGGCCTCCACGTCCTCGCGGCGCACATCGGTGTTGCGCGAATGCACGGCATAGAAACGGTCGTCAAAGCCGCGAACCAGCGGGCTTTGCGGCTTCACCAGATAATGCTCGAACACGCCGCTCGCCTTTGTCGGCAGGTCGTGCTTCTGGATACCGTAATGATGGTACAGGCCGGCCTGCGCGCCCCAACAAATGTGCAGCGTAGAGTGCACGTGCGTGGTGGACCAATCCATGATCTGGCAGAGCTCGGGCCAGTAATCGACCTCCTCGAACGGCATCTGCTCCACCGGCGCGCCCGTGATGATCAGGCCGTCGTAGTGGATGTCGCGGATGTCGTCGAACGTGCGGTAGAACGTCTCCAAGTGGCCGGCGCTTACGTGCGTGGCCTCGTGCGTCTTGGTGCGCAGCAGGTCCACCTCCACCTGCAGCGGCGTGTTGGAGAGCTTGCGCATGATTTGCGTCTCGGTGGCGATCTTGGTGGGCATGAGGTTGAGGATGAGCACGCGCAGCGGGCGGATGTCCTGGTGCAGCGCGCGGTACTCGGTCATGACAAAGATGTTCTCGCTCTCGAGCTGCGCGGCGGCAGGGAGGGCGTCGGGAATGCGAATGGGCATGGATGCTCCTTACGAGTCAGTTGCAGCTATGGTACAACGAGCAGCCCTATCCGCGCGAGCACATCGCCCAGCGATGCCGTCAGCGGCCCAAATCACTCCAAAAGTAGAGATTAAGGCATGTCCCAAAAATCTACGGCGCTTTAGTCTAGCAAAGTGACGGCAGGACGCTACAATGGTTCGACGCAAAAAACTCGGCCGGAAGGATACTCGTATGTACCAGACGCGTAAGATCGGTGTGGTCGGCCAGGGCCACGTAGGAGCACATGTCGCCAACAGCCTGCTCATGCAGGGCATTGCCGACGAGCTGTACCTGTGCGATATCAACGAGGCCAAGGTGACTTCCGAGGTCCAGGACCTGCGCGACTCCCTTTCGTTTGTCCCGTACAACACCAAGATCGTCAACTGCTACGACCACTACGAGGAGCTGGCCTGTTGCGACGTCATCGTCAACGCTGCCGGTAAGGTCGCGCTGGCCGCCGGCAACCGCGACGGCGAGCTGTTCTTTACCACCGACGCCGCCCGCACCTTTGCCAAGTGCATCGTCGACGCCGGCTTCGACGGCATCTTTGTGAGCATCTCCAACCCCTGCGACGTCGTGTGCACCGAGCTGTGGCACCTGACCGGCTACGATCCCAAGAAGATCATCGGCTCGGGCTGCGGCCTGGACTCCGCCCGCCTGCGCACCGAGATCTCCAAGAAGGTCGGCGTGAGCCCCAAGTCCATCGACGCCTACATGATCGGCGAGCACGGCTTTAGCCAACTGGCTGCCTTTAAGGCCGCGACCATCGCCGGCAAGAGCCTCAACGAGCTTCAGGCCGAGAACCCCGACAAGTACGCCTTTGACCACATGGAGGTCGAGGAGCTCGCGCGCAAGGGCGGCTATGTGACCTACCAGGGCAAGCAGTGCACCGAGTACGCCGTCGCCAACTCCGCCGCGCGCGTCTGCGCCGCCGTGCTTCACAACGAGCACGCCGTGCTTTCCGCCTCCACGCTTATGACCGGCCAGTATGGTGAGGAGGGCATCTTCACCTCCCTGCCGTGCGTGATCGGTGCCGAGGGCGTCGAGGAAGTCTACACGCTCGACCTGTCCGAGTACGAGCTCGAGGGCTTCCACAAGAGCTGCCAGCACATCCGCGACAACATCGCCCAGCTCGACTGGTGGGACGCCGAGGGCGTCGTCGGCAAGTAAGCCGCCAATCGCCGCAACCTTGCGAATCTAAGCGCGATACCAAGCGGGCCGCGCCGGAAATCCCCGGCGCGGCCCGCTTTTTTGCTCATGCAACACGTTTGCGAATCGAAGGTGAATACTTTTCCGCGAAGTGAACGAGCAAAAACGGACCCCCGAAGCATCGACACTTTTCAGGCGTTTTTTCCTGCGGTTTCGTCGAGGTTTTCCTGCGGTTTTGCCGCAAAAAAGTGCGGATGCTTCGGGGGTCCAAAATAGGTCGCTCACTTCGCGGAAAAGTATTCACCTTCGTTTTTCGCGCAGACACGGATCCGGCCGCCGCAACGCAAAACGGGACCCGCGCGCAGCGCAGACCCCGTCATGAGAGGTTATTCCCGGTATATTAGTACTGCTCGATGCCCATGTAGCGACGAACCTCGGGGCTGTGGTCGAAGACCTTGCCGCGGGCGGCGCGCAGCTCGCAGCTCATGTTGTAGAAGAAGATCGGCTCCAGGAACGAACGCACGCTGGTAGGCACTTCGCCCACGCCGTACTCGAGCGCATCGAGCACCATAATCGTATCGGTGTGCGTGTTGAGGAACGCAAGCGCGCGCTCCTCCATGGGGCGACACTCGCCCGCGCCAAGCTGCACAAAGTAGAACACGCCGGGCTCGGTGGCCTCGAACGGGCCGTGGAAATACTCGCCGGAGTGGATGTAGCAGCAGTGCTGCCACTGCATCTCCATGAGCGAGCAGATGGCCATGGCGTAGGTCTGGCTAAAGTTGGGTCCAGAGCCCAGGATATAGAAAAACTTGTGCTGCTGGCAGAGCTCGGCAAAGCGGGCGCCCAGCTCGGCGTTGACCTTCTCGCGGGCGGCGGGCAGCAGCGCATCCATCTGCTTGAGGCCCTCGTACATGTCGGCGAGCGCCTCGTAGCCTTCCTGCTGGTCGAGCAGCTCGGCGGCGATCAGAGCGCCGATGCCCTGCGGCACCTCGGCCTGCGGCACGCCCTCGCCCCAGGGGTAGACCCAGGTAGTCCACTTGCCGTTGTCGATCTTGGAGCCCTCGCAGTCGGTGAGGGCAACGACCTCGGCACCGGCGGCCAGCGCCATCTCGCAGCCGTCGACGACCTCCTGCGTGTTGCCGCTGTGGCTGCAGGCGATGACGAGCGACTTCTCGCCAAGACTCTTGGGAGCCATCAGGCAAAACTCGCGTGCCGTGTAGACTGTCGAGGTAAACGTGGTGGCCTCGCGCTTGAGCAGTTCGTTAGCCGGCATCAGGTCGATCATCGAACCGCCGCAGGCGATCCAAAAGACGTTCTCGATCTTGCCCTTGCGCTCGATGACTTCCTGAACCAGATCATGTGCGTTCATCCTGATGTTCCTCCTTGTGGGGTGGCTTTGAGCGACGGCAGCTCGTGCCTGCTGTCGTTCTATGTTGTCCTATTTATAACACGCGTAACAACGCCCGTGAAGTCATCTCGGCAAATTTGTTCTATGTTGTTCTATCTGTGGACGTTAGATGTCGAAGACGTAGCGCGAGCCCACAATCTTTTGGCGACCGAGCAACAGAGGGTGCCCACCGGCGTCGGTAAAGTAGGCCTCCATATAGAAGAGCGGCTCACCGACCGGCACCTCCAGCAGCGGGGCCGTTTGGGCATCGGCAAGCGCAATCTCCACGGTGCAGGGGTCGGACTTGAGCGGCGCGCGACCCGAATGCTCGGCAACGAGCGCAAAGATGGAATTGTCCGTGAGGTTCTTGTCGGCAAGCGTCTGCAGATAGGGATGGTCGGCGAGCACAAAGGCGTTGTTCTCAAGCATAACAGGGATGCCGTCGGCTGTGCGCACGCGTTCGACCACGATAAGCTCGCAGCCGGGCTCCACGCCAAAGAACGCCGCATCCTCGTGCGTCGCTGCGACCACCGTGCGCGACACCAGACGCGCACCCGGCACCATGTCGTTGGCAGCACAACCCTCAGTAAAGCTCTGGACGTCACCCTTCTGGCGAATCTTGCGCTTGAGCTTGGGAGCGCACACAAAGGTGCCCCTCCCCTGCTGGCGGTTGAGATACCCCGCACGCGACAGCTCCTCGATGGCGCGACGCACGGTGACACGCCCCACGCCGTAGGACTTCGCGAGCTCCATCTCGGAAGGAATGCGCGAGCCGGCAGCGTACACGCCGCGCGCGATCTCGCCCTTTAGGTCGTCCATGACCTGCTGGTACAGCGGCACGGCGGACACGTCAGCGCTGCCGGTTTTATCGTCGAATGCCATCGTTACGCTCCATCCCGCGCATGCTCGGACTCAAACTCTTCAATCGCCGCCATAAACTGCTCGCCAAAGGCGTCGGCTTTTTTCTCGCCGATGCCGTTGACCTGGATTAGCTCGTCGCGCGTCTGGGGGCGCAGGCGGCACAGGCCGCGCAGGGCCTTATCGGAGAAGACCATGTACGGCGCCATCTCCAGCTCGGTCGAGATCTCCTTGCGCAGGGCGCGCAGGCGCTCAAACAGCTCGGCGTCGTCGCCCACGCGCGGTCGCTGATCCAGCCCGGCCTCCTCGCGCAGCAAATCCACCGCACGGCGGGCGCGGGCCGAGGCCTTGCGCTTGGGCGCACGACGCTTAACGGTAAAGGCAAACGCTTCGTCCTCGACCTCGCCGGCACGCGGGCCCAGCCCCACGACCGGGTATTGCCCCTGCGAGGTGGCCAGGTAGCCGCGGCCGCACAGTTGGCCGATGATGTCCTTGATGCGCCCGACCGATTCGCTCGACAGCTCACCGTAGCCGCGGTCCTCGTCCAGATGCATCTGGCGAATGCGCTCGGTGTTGCCGCCGTGGAGCACATCGGCGATCAGCGACTTGCCAAAGCGCATGGGACGCGTGGCCACATAACGCACGGCGGCGCGGGCCATATCGGTGACGTCCTCGACCTCGAACTGCGTGAGGCAGTTGCTGCAGTTGCCGCAGCCCTCGGCGTCGTCTGTCGTGCCACCCGCGGCGGCTGTCGCATGCTCGGCCGCAGCCTCGTCGCCAAAGTAGCGCAGCATGTATTCGCGCAGGCAGCCGGTGGTATTGCAGTAACCCTCCATCTGGCTGAGCAGGCGATATCGATTCTGGAGCGCCCACGCGCGCTGTTCGTCGTCGAGCGCCTCGTCGGTCGCATCGCCGCGGTCGATCAAAAAGCGGCGCATGCGAAAATCGTTGCCGTTCCACAGCAAGTGGCAGCTGGCCGGGTCGCCATCGCGGCCGGCGCGGCCCGCCTCTTGGTAGTATGCCTCGATGCTCTCGGGCACGTTGTTGTGAATCACGTAGCGCACGTTGGGCTTGTCGATGCCCATGCCAAAGGCGTTGGTGGCAACCATCACCTGGATGTCGTCGTCGATAAAGGCACGCTGGTTCTGGCGGCGGGCGTCGTTGCCCATGCCGGCATGGTAGCGGCCCACGCGAATGCCGCTGGGGTCCAGTGCCTCGGCAAGCTCCGCGGCCAGCGCGTCGACCGTCTTGCGGGTCGAGCAATACACGATGCCGCTCTCGCTCGAATGCGCGATCACGTAGTCGCGCACCCACGCGGTCTTGGCCTTGTCGCCCATCTCCTCGCAACCAAAGTAAAGGTTCTTGCGATCGAAGCCCGTCACTACCGTCGCGGGATTTTGCAGGCCGAGCATCTGCTGAATGTCCGCGCGCACACGCTCGGTCGCCGTAGCGGTAAACGCCGCCACGATCGGGCGCCGCGGCAGCGAATCGATAAACTCGCGAATCTGCAAGTAAGCGGGACGGAAATCCTGGCCCCACTGGCTCACGCAGTGAGCCTCGTCAATGGCCACGAGCGGAACGCCAATGCCGCCTTCGGCCGCGGCCTCCTGCGCAAAGGCTAAAAAGCGCGGCTCGAGCAGGCGCTCGGGCGCCACATACATAAGCTGATAGCGGCCCTCGCGCGCCCGCTTGAGCACGGTGTTTTGCTGGGCCGGAGTAAGACTGGAGTTGAGATAGCTGGGGCGCGCACCCGCCGCGAGCAGCGCGCGGGTCTGGTCCTCCATAAGCGACAGCAACGGGCTCACCACAAAGGTGATACCAGGCAGCATGAGCGCGGGCACCTGGTAGCAAATGGACTTGCCGGCGCCTGTGGGCATAACGCCGAGCGCATCGCGGCCGGCAAGAATCGCATCCACCATGCGGTCCTGCCCCGGGCGAAACGAGGTGTAGCCAAAATAGGCGCCGAGCGTGTCGAGCGCCATCTGCTGCATGCTATCGGTCATGGTTTCCTAACGTCCAAGTCATCTGCCGCCGATTATACGCCGCCACGCGGACCGGTGCCGCACGGCTGCCGGCCACGCTCATTCTGCGGGTAGTCATTGGGGACGTTCTTGAATGACTAGTTCTTTAAGAACGTCCCCAATGACTAAGCTCTTGACAAGCGCGAAAACGTCGCTGGTTGAGCATAAGTCAGCGAAAACGCCCCTAAGCGAGCAAGGTGACGTGAAAGAGGAGGGAAGCGTACTTCGGTACGCGACCGACGATTGAACGTCAGATTGCCGCTTAGGGGCGTTTGCAGCGTCGACCGGTCCGCCGTTCGTTAGAACGGCGGAACCAAAGGCGCAGCGTCGAGCCGTTACGCGGTTTGGTAAAACCGCGTAACTAGGGCTACATCACCATAACGTAGCGCGATCCCACGTAGTACTGCTTACCCATCAGGACCGGCTCATCGTTGGGACCGGTAAAACCGGCACGCAGGTTGAGCAGCGGATCGTGCGGAGCAATGCCCAGCTCGGCCGCCTGCTCGGCATTGGCGCGAACGGCCTCGACCGTACGGTAGCCAACCGAGACAATCGGCGTTCCGCCAACACGCTCGACCTCGGCAAAAATCGACTTGTCCTCAAGATCGGCCGTCAACAGCTCACGGTAGGCGTCAAACGGCACAAAGATGTTCTCCTCAAATATGGGCTCGCCGTCGGCCGTACGCACGCGCTTGATATGCAGCAGCAGCGCGTCCTTCTGCAAACCAAAGAACTCCATCTCGTTTTGGCGCGCCGGAACAATCTGGCGATCGACCACATGCGCACCGGCCTTCATGCCGTTGTTGGCACACAGCGCGGTAAACGTCTGCAGCGTCGAGGCGTGGAACTGGCGATTGATGTGCGGCGTGGAAACAAAGGTGCCGCGGCCCTGCTGCTTAACCAGGTAGCCATCGGAGCACAACTCCTCGACGGCGCGACGCACCGTAATTCGGCTCACGTCGTACTGCTCGGCTAGCTCAAGCTCGGACGGAATACGCTCCTTGGGTGCATAAACACCTTTCTCGATCGCATCCTTGATCTCGTCATAAATCTGCTGGTAAAGCGGTGCATTTTTGGGCGCAGGCATATCTGATCACTCTTATCGAAATATCGAAATAACTAATACGTATATAACGTCTAGGTTCATGTTACCTCATAATGATAAAACGATACACCCTCCCTACCAAAAAGCGACAGCTTCATTTTGGTAGGTTTTATCTGGGCAAACGAAAGTCCCTCGAAAGCAACGGGGCTTTCGAGGGACTCATACGGAAGGGTTGCGCCGGGCCGGCAAAATGCCAATACCCTACTTGCCGTCGTCCTGCTGCAGGCTGTCCTGCTCGCTGAGGCGCGCCTGCCTGCTGGCCATGCGTGCGGGCTTGTCGGGATCGGGAACGGCCGTGGGCATGGGCTCGTCGACATGACCTCCCCACCAGCCGCCCACAAAGTTGAGCGTGTGGAACACATTGATCACGGCGCCGGGATCAATGTCGCACACTAGCTTGATAATGTCCTGGCTCTCATAGGTCGAGACAACGGCGTGCAGCAGATACATCTTTTCGCGACTGTATCCGCCGATGACCTCGGCGCAGCTAATGCCGTGCTGAAAATGGTCAACATAGGCGGTCATGACTTCGTCTGCCTTGCGCGTCGTGATCTGCAACGTCACACGGTCGTAGCGACGATAGAAACTGTCGATGGTCTTGGTCGAAATAAACTGGAACACGATGGAGTACGCCGCGTTGTCCCAGCCAAACATAAAGCCAAAGATCGCCAGGATAAAGCAATTGAAACCAAAGATAACGCCCCAGATGGTCTTGCCCGTGTGGTTGGAGACCCACAGCGCGATAAAGTCGGTGCCGCCGGTAGATGCGCCGGACTTGAGCGCGATGGCAGCGCCCAGACCCGAGACCACGCCGCCAAAAATGATGAGCATGATCTTGTCGCCCAAAAACGGGGCGAAGTGAAAGATGTTGAGAAAGAGCGATGAGAGCACGACCTGCATCATCGAGAAGATGACGAAGCGCTTGCTAATGCCGCTCCAACATAGGAGTGCCACGGGGATGTTGAGCGCGAGCATGCCGAGCGAGATGTCGATGTGAACGCCGCCAAGCGAGGTAACGCGATCGAGCAGGACCGCGACGCCGGTAAGACCGCTCGGAAGCAGGTCGGCGGGTTGAATGAACGCCTGGATCAGAAATGTCTGGAGAACGGCAGAAATGGTGACCGCCACGGCAGTGATGGCGCGGCGGACGATGGTAAGGCGGCCGAGCACGAGCACGCGGTCCGTGAGCTGATCGATGGCGTTCGCCACGTAGGCTCCTTTCGAAGGCAGATGTGGTTGTGGGGCATGCCCGCGATTGTAGCATGAGTGTGCGGGGGCGCTTCAATTCACCCTCTCTCGACAACCAAAACGGGACCAGCAACCCCCACGACCAAAGGGCTAAATTCCAAGTGAGTAGACTTTTTACGATCTGCCGAGCACACCCAAAACAGCCACCTCTGTGACCTGCGGTTTTACAAAGGAAGATATGCATTGTGCTCGGCCTGCGCCAAAAAGTCTACTCACTTAGCCCGAATCGAAGCCAAACGGATCAAAATCGAAACCAAATTGAGCCAGTCCACCGCAAAAAACGTTTGAACCCGTGCTTCTCGCGGCGGATTGACATTACAAAGCGGCCAAAATGTCGGTCAGATTATCGATAACGGCATCGGCTCGCGATTGGTCGAGGTTGACGCCCTCGTGCGGACGCAGTGCCAGGACGCGGGCGCCGGAGCGCTTACCGGCCTCGATGCCCAAAGGCGAGTCCTCGATAACCAGGCACTCGGTAGGCTCCACCCCCAGCGCCTCCATGGCACGCAGGTAGATCTCGGGGTCGGGCTTAAACGCACTGCACTCGTGACCGCTGATGGTGTAGTCCAGCACGTCGGCGATACCGGCAATCTCCACCAGCTCGTCAATGAGTTCGCGATAGGACGAGCTCGCGATGGCACACTTCACGCCGCGCTCGTGCAGCTCGCGCATCACCGGCTCCGTCTGCTCGTTGAGCAGCTCGGCATACGGAACGGGATGGTCCGGACTGTAGACCTGCTTGTACTCCACGCGCAGGCGCTCACGCAGCTCAACATCGTCAGGCACCAGCGCCTCCCAAATGGCCGGCTCGTTAGACCCCGAAAGATCGGGGATCTCGTCAAAGTGGAAGCCCTTCTCCTCCATAAACGCCACGCGACGACGGTTGTAGAACCACTCGGTATCGACCAGCACGCCGTCCATATCAAACAGCACTGCCTTGATCATACGCATCTCCTCCCACCTGCCAAAAAGGGACAGGTTTTTTTGGTAGGTTTTATCTGGGGTCTTGTGACACAACGGACACGCCCTCCCCAAAGCAAAAAAGGGGACGGGGCGCAAACCCCATCCCCTTTCAATCAACCCGTAAGGTCTACTTACTTGTGATTAGTAGGAAAGCTTCCACATGTAGCGACGCATGGTCAGCGGGTGCTGACGGGCCTCGGCGATCTGGTTGCCGTACTCACGCATAACGGCGAGGTGCAGCAGCGGGTTGAAGTAGGTGAGGACGCTCGCCGGCACGGCGTCGGCCAGGCCGTAGTCCTTGGAGTCGATCAGAGCGACCTTGGCACCCATACGCTGCAGGAAGGTGAGGGCGCGAGCGTCCATCGGACGGGTAGCACCGTCGGACATGAGGAAGACGTAGGGCTTACCCTCGGTGGAAACCTCGAACGGGCCGTGGAAGTACTCGCCGGTGTTGTAGGCGGCGGCGTCGATCCACTGCATCTCGGTGAACAGGAAGGCGGCGTTAGAGTAAGCCATCTTCTCGGAGGCACCGGAGGCCATGAAGTAGATCATCTTGTCGTCCTTGAAGTCCTGAGCGAACTGCTTGGCCAGGCCCTTGGAGGACTGAGCAGCGTTCTCGATCAGTTCGAAGATGTTGTTGAGGCCGGTGATCATGTCCTCGTAGTGATCATAGCCCTCGGTCTGCTGAAGAATCTCGAGAGCAAGAGCGATGGCGTAAGCGGGCTTCTCGGCCTTGGCAGCGTAGTTGGCGTGGAAGCCGTGAACGATGACGTGGTCGGCGTCGACGGTCAGAGCGGAGCCAGCCTTGTTGGTGAGGGAGACGACCGGGCAGTTGTGCTTCTTGGCGGTCTTGTTGGCCTCGACGGTCTCGGGGGTGGAGCCACCGAGGGAGCAGGTGATCACGAAGGTGTGCTCGTTGACCCAGGAGGGCGTGTCGTAGTTGAACTCGTTAGCGGTGAAGATCTGAACGTTCAGCTTGTCCGTGTTGTTGGCCAGGAAGTACTTGGCGGGGTACAGGTCGGACATGGAAGCACCGCAGCCGACGAAGGCGACGCTGTGGATCTCGTGGTTGGACAGGACGTCAGCGACGATCTGCTTAGGGAGGTTAAGGTCGATCTCGTACATCTGACACATTCCTTTCGATTTTTGCGGCGCCACATTGCCGGGCGCACGCAGGGTTACCGTGATTTGGACCGAGTCGCCGGCCCGTTGAGGATGTGACAAAGGGACTGCCCTTTGTCACGTATAGGGATGGAAGCCTGCCTGGGGTATGGGATGCCAGGCAGGCCCCCGGGGGAAAGCGGTTGGACGCTTGGTCGCGGCTAGGCCAGGATGCCGGCCGCGGAGAGGGCGATGCCGCCCACGATGGCGATCACGAGAAGCCAACCGGTGTTGACGTTCTTCTTGATGAGCCAGTACATAAGGCCGGTGAGGCCAAGGGAGATCATCTGGGGCATCATGCCGTCCAGGATGTCCTGGATCACAACGGTGCCGTCAGCGAACTGCAGCGGGGTGGTGGCGCCGATCAGCGTGGCGATCATGCCGCCCACGGACATAAGACCCACGATGCCGCAGACATACATGAGCTTCTCCATGAGGTCGCCGCCCTGAAGCTTGTTCAGGTACTCGTGGCCGCCCTGATAGCCCATCTTGGCTGCGAACCAAGTGATCAGCACAGAGGGGACGATGGAGATGAGTATGGCCAGGATCGGGCCCATGATGGAGCCCTGCTGAGCCAGCTGAACGCCCAGACCAAAGGCGATAACGCGGATGGTGCCCTGGAAGAAGGAGTCACCGATGCCGGAAAGCGGACCCATGAGGGAGGTCTTGACCGCGTTGATCGAATCGGGATCGAAGTTCTCGGGATCCTTGGCGTACTCCTCCTCCATGGAGGCGGCGAGACCCAGGATGAAAGCGCTCGTCTGCGGGGTGCAGTTGTAGAACGCCATGTGACGGTGGTAAGCCTCTTTCTTAGCAGCGAGCTGCTTGGGGTCGGACTCATCCGGATAGAGGCGATCGAGCGTGGGAACCATGCCGTAGAGGAAGCCCATGTTCATCTGACGCTCGTAGTTCCAAGAGGCCTGGATGGCCCAGGAGCGCCAGAAGAACTGGCTGACCTTCTTGTTCAGGGACACGTCCTTGATTGCGGTTGCCATAGTGTGTTCCTCCTTAGTCTTCGTCGTCTTCGAGCGGATCGTAGTCGGAATCGACACCGGCGGCTGCATGGGAACCGTTGAACTTGAAGCCCATGAAGACGACAGCCAGGCACACACCGATCAGAGCGACCGCGATGACGGACAGGTTGAGGTAAGCGGCGAGCAGGAAACCGATGAACAGGAACGGGGTCATACCCTTCTTGATCATCATGGTGAGCAGCAGGGCCAAGCCGTAGGCGGTCATGATCTTGGTCGAAACGTTAAGACCAGTGGACAGCCACTCGGGAACCATGTTGACGATAGTCTGAACCAGGTCGGTGCCGACGAAGACGGCCAGGAAGATCGGCAGGAAGTACATGAGAGCGTACAGACCGGAGCCGGCGCAGATGTGCATACGGTAGGCGGTCTTGAACTTTCCGTTATCGATCGCGTTATCTGCCACATGGGTGAGAGCAGCGATGATGGAACGGAACACGATGCCGAGGAGCTGACCCAGGACGGCGACCGGGATGGCGATCGTCATGGCGGTCTCGGCGGAAGCATCGGTCAGACACGCAAAGGCAGCGGCCACGATGCCGCCCAGGACCATATCGGGCGGAACGGCGGCGCCGACCTGCACCAGGCCCATGGACACGAGCTCGACGGCGGCACCGACGGCAAGGCCGGTGGGCACATCGCCCAGCAGCAGACCGACGAGCGTAGCGCCAACGAGGGGCTGCTCGAAGTTAAGACGACCGAGCAGGCGGGAGTCCCACATGCAGAACACGCCGACGAGGCCGACGAGCACCGCACTGATGAACGTATTCATACCCTTCTCCTTTCAGTCAGGCAAAAGCCTGGTTGATTACAGCTTGGCGTCGATGTCGACGCTCTGATACGTAGGGGTCTGCTGGACATAGAGCTTAATGCCCATGTCGAGCAGCTGGTTGACGTCGGCCTTCTGGGTGGCGTCGAGGAAGACGGAGCTGTCCTTGCCGCCAATCTGATCGGCACCGTCGTGGTTGGCGGTGGCGCCCAGGTTGATGGTGTCGAGCTTGTAGCCCTGGCAGAACTGCAGCATCTCGGCCGTGTTGCCAAAGACGAACATGACGCGCTCACCGAGGGTGTTGAGCTTGTCCATCTTGGCGAGGGCACGCTCGACGGTGAAGACGTTCAGGCGCACGCCCTGGGGCTTGGCCAGCTTAAGAGCGCCCTTCTTGATGTCATCGTTGGCGGCAGCGTTGTCGACGACGATGATGCGCTCGGCCTGAACCTTGGTGGTCCAGGTAAAGACGACCTGGCCGTGCAGCAGACGGTAGTCAAGACGTGCGAGGACGATCTTGGCGGGACCGGAGCTGTGACGGGATGCCTTGGCCTTCTTGGCGGGAGCCGCGGCGGCCTCGACCGGTGCGTTGGGGTTGGTCAGACCGGTGCGGGCCTCGTTGATGAGGGCCGCGAGCTCGGCACCCTTGATGGGGGCGGGGCTCATAGCGAGCGTCAGCGCCAGCGGGATGTTGAAGCCGCTGATCACCGTGAACTTCGTGCCGTTCTTGGAAAGCTCGACCATGCTGTTGTTGACCGAGCTGCCGAGCATATCGGTCAGCACATAGACGGTGTCGTCCGCGTTGAACGTGGCGATCATGGCGTCCACCTTATTGGTGATGGGCTCCTTGTCGTCACGAGCAAGCGACACGACGTGGACGTTCGACACGTCGCCGAGAACCATCTCGAGCGTGTCTTTGGCGCCTGCGGCCAGGCCGCCATGAGATGCGAGAATGATCTGATTCATCTTGCCTCCTCCTTTTCGTTATGGTCATTATAACGTCTTATACGTTGCTTATATTGCTAATTAGTATAAAGACCGTTCACGGATGAAAATCGACCGTTCGCGGGTTTAACGTACTCGAAACGTTGGCGCAGGACAGGCCCGCGCTGGCTTGGCGGTGCCCGATCAAGCGCCCCGCTCATCCCCTATCGCACAAAGTACCAGGGGCTTTCCTGCACGGTGGGCTCCAGCGCGATGCCGGTGCGTTCCTTAAACAGATCCATGTCCTGCGATTTCTCCGTCCACCACGCGTTGGGCTTAAAGGTCATGCTCTCGACAATACGTTTGACAATGACGCTGTTGCGCAGCTTGGAAAAGTCGGTGTTCATGATCAGGATGGACATGAGTACCAGTACGATGCCCAGAATCTTGACGGCGCCGGCGGACTCGGCATAGATGCCAATGCCCACCAGAACGGTCGCCACGGTTTCGAACGAAGCCACGACCGGCACCTTCGACGTCTCAAGACCCATCGAAAGGCCCTGCATATAGAAAATGTACGCAAGGGCCGTAGGGATAAAGCCAAAGCCTGCAAACAACAGGATGAGCTGAGGGGACATTGTTGCGGTCACATCGGTCCAGGGAGCCGAAAGGGCCGCCATAAAGCATCCGCCAAAGACGAAACCCCAAAATGTAACGGCCAGCGGATGCAGCGTCTTGGTAGCCATGCGACTAAACACGGCCAGCAGCGCGCCGCAGAGTCCGGCGATCACGCCCGACGCAACGCCCCAAGCCGAGAAATGAAAACCGGAAAGGTCGCCACTCGTCACCGCGAGCACACAGCCAACGATGTTAAAGACAATGGCCACGAGCTTGTTGGGGGTCACGTCCTCGTGATAGAGCACGCGGCCGAGCGCGACGCCGAACACCGGCGAGGTATAGAGCAGCACCGACGCCGTGGACATTCCAACTTCGCCCATGCACTCGTAATAGCAGGTGTTGGCGATGGCAAGGCCGACGATACCGACAAGCGCGCAGGGCACAAGCTCTTTCGGGCTTGCCTTGAAAAGCACCATAGGACCCGCGGCTTTTCCCTCACGAGCACCTCCCTGGCAACCCATAAATGCCAAGACCGGAGCCATCAAGATGGCACCGGACAACAGGCGAAAGGCCGCCATGCTCTGAGACGAAACGCCGAGGGCCGATATTCCATTGACAAAGATTCCGATGGTGCCCCACATGAGCGCGGCGATCAGCACCAGCACATAGCCCAGATTGCTTCTCTTCAACGTAGCCTCCTTGGCTTTGTTACCAATATGTTTCGTACTACGTTATAGTCGTTATATACATTTATCAAGACCGAAATCGGCAAACGGGAAATGATTCCCAGGAGTGTCCCCAAGTGCCGGCACAAAAGGAACGTCCCCAAGTGCCAACCACGGCAACGCCGACGTTTTGGCAATGTCAGCGAGCGCCCGTCATTTGAGCCAAGGTGCCGTGAAATGAAAAGGCGCTGACCTTCTGGTCGCGCCTTTGAAATTGAACGGCAGATTGGCCAAATGCCGGGTGCGCAGCGTCGGCCGGTCCGCCGTTCGGTAGAACGGCGGAACCAATATCCCCTAGTAATCGAGTTTCCACATGTAGCGGCGCGTCATGTAGTCCTTGTGGGTGACGGCAGAGAGTGCACGCATGTACACGTTGTTGAGGATCGGGGCAAAGATCAGGTGGTTGAAGTACTCGCTCACGCTGTCCTTGATGTCGTTGAGGCCAAGCTCCTTGGCGTCGAGCTGGTAGACGCGCTCACCGCCGTACTGGTTGACGAAGCGGATTCCGCGCTCGTCGTTGCAGCGGCTGCGGCCGACACTGATGAGCTGGAACAGCGAGGTGCGCTTGTCCAGGATCTCGAAGGGGCCGTGGAAGAAATCGCAGGTGTTGATGGTGCAGGAGTCGATCTGCAGCATCTCCTGCACGTTGCAGATGCTAAAGACGTAGGCGGCACCAAAGAGCGGACCCTGAGCCATAACGTTGATGCAGGGCTTGTCGGCGTTCTGCTCGGCCCACTTGGCAGCGAGCGGACGGGTGTACTCGAAGGCCTTGCGGTAGATGGGATCGATCAGGTCGAAGGCGGCCATGGCGGTCTCGTACTCGGCATAGCCCTCGGTCTGCTGCGTGAGTTCCATGGCAATCATGGTCACGACGGCGGAGTTGGTGCGGCCCATGCAGGACTCGTCGACGGCCAGGCTGTCATACTGGATCTTGTAGTCGCAGACCTCGGTGAGGCCGGACTCGTCAACATAGATGGCGATGGTGCTGGCGCCGTGGTCCTTGGCGACCTGTGCGGCGACGATGGTCTCCTTGGTGCCGCGCATGGACACGACGACGGCCAGGGTGTTCTCGTTAACGTAGGCAGGGGTTGCGTGCACGAACTCGTTGCTGGTGTAGCTGGAGCTCACGACCTGCGTGGCCTCGTGCTCCATAAAGTACTGGGCAGGATAGTTGCCGCCGTTGGATCCGCCGGCGCCAATCCACACGACGCGCTTGATGCCGCCCTTGTCTGCCTTGTCAGCCAAAACCTGAGAGACGACGTCCTTAACCTGTTCCTGAGTAGTCATCGTGCATCAGCCTTTCTTCTCGTTTGATGCTGTCGATGGCATACAAGTTACATACATGTTTTAGCGATGTCGACTAGTTGTATGCTATATTTGTCTTAGAAATTTTGCTGGTAAAGTTTTCGGCAATCTATTACCAGCAGTTTTGTTGTCATGTTGGATACATGCTTGGTTCAGTAAGCATACAAGTTAGATACAGGTTGTTCGCATGAGCACTTCGTCGAAAAAGAACTTGGCCCAATACGAGCGTCTGGCGGGTACGCTGCGTGACCGCATCGCCGCCGGCATCTATGCGCGCGAAGACAAGCTGCCGTCCGAGATGGAGCTCATGGACGAATCGGGGCTGTCGCGCAGCACCGTGCGCCATGCCCTTAAGGTACTAGCTGATGAGGGCCTGGTTCGCACCGAGCGCGGGCGCGGCGCCTTTGTGGCCGACACGCCGGCGCTCCACGAGAACAACCTGGTGTTTTCGAGCTATACGGCACAGGTCCAGGGTCAGGGCATGAAGCCCACCACGCGCACGGTGGACTCGGGCTTTGCCAAGGCCGCGGGCAATGCTGCCAAGTTCTTCGATGTCACCGTGGGCAGCAAGCTCGTCAAACTTGTCCGTCTGCGTTATCTGGACGATGCGCCGCTGTGCCTGGAGACTACCTATCTACCACCGAGCTTTGAAGCACTCATCGATCGCGATATCAATGGTTCGCTCTACGCGATGCTGCGCCAAGAATTCCATCGCGCGCCGGCACAGGGGCATAAGACCTTTGAGGTGTGCTACGCCTCGCAAAACGAGGCGTTTTTGCTCAACGTCAAGCGCGGGCAGGCGCTGATCCTGATCACCGACTACGTCTACGACACCGACGGCCGCCCGCTCCATGTCTCCAAGCGCATCCAGCGCACCGACCGCGCCAAATACACCGAGCCCATCGGCTAACCAATCGAAAACCACCACAAAGGTGCCTGTCCCCATTGTGGTGGTTTTAGGCAAGGAGGTCGGGGAACCAGGTTGGCTTAGGTTGGTTAGGGACGCGCTCGGCCAGGACCAACTCCATCCAGCACATGTCGTACCAGCGGCCGAACTTTTGGGCGCAGCGGTCGAAGGCGCCCACCAGGCGATATCCCATATGGGCATGGAAATCCTGGCTGTTGTGCGTCAGGTACTCGTCGTCCTTGTCGTGCGGCACGGCGATGAGGGCGCACATGTTGGTGATGCCCATCGCGACCAGGCATTGCTTGAGCGCGTCGTGCAACTTGCGGCCCAGCCCGCCGTGGCGCACGTCGCGCGCCAGGTAGATCGATGTCTCGACCGACCAGTCATATGCCTCGCGGCTGTTAAGCGGACTCACGTAGGCATAGCCTACCGGACGCCCGTCCAACTCCATCACCAAATATGGATAGCGCTTGAGCGTACGCTCGATGCGCGCGGCGAACTCCTCAACGCTCGGCACCTCGTATTCGCAGGTAATCGCCGTCTGGCGCACATACGGCTCATAGATGGCAAGCAACGCCGGCGCGTCTTCGGGCGTCGCCAGACGAATCGTCGGCTCGGACATCTCGGGCATGCAGCCCCTCCCCCTCAAAAGCAAAGGCCGCCCTGCGCCAAACCCAGCGCAAGGCGGCCCCTCGTCATTACATCAGACTACAGGACAGCCGCCAGCGCGTCGATGTCCTCCTGCGTCGTGGCCCAGCTGGTACAAAAACGCACCACCGTGTGGGTCTCGTCGTACTTTTCCCAGTACTCGATCGAGGCATGCTCGCGAATGCGGGCCATATCTTCGTTGGGCAGAATCACAAACTGCTGGTTAGTCGGCGTCTCCAAGAAGAACCGGTAGCCGTGCTCGTGCAGCACGCGACGAAGCGCCTGCGCGGTTTCGATCGCCTGTCGACCAATCTCAAAATACAGGCCATCGGTAAAGAGCGCCTCAAGCTGCACGCCCGTCAGGCGGCCTTTGGCAAGCAGCGCGCCATGTTGCTTAATGCGAGGAATGGGATGCGCCGGGGCGTGCATGCCGCAGAACACCACAGCTTCGCCGCAGAGCGCGCCGCACTTGGTGCCGCCGATGTAGAACACGTCACACAGCTGCGCCAGCTCGGGCAGGGTAATGTCGCACTCATCGGCCGCCAGCGCATAGGCCAGGCGAGCACCGTCCACAAACAGCGGAATCTCGCGCTTCTGGCATACCGCATGAATCGCCGCGAGCTCGGCCTTAGAGTACAGCGTGCCGTACTCGGTCGATAGGCTCACGTACACGGCGCCCGGGAACACCGTATGCTCGTAGCTCTCGTTTTCGTAGAACACCTGGATATAGTTCTCGAGGTCCTCGGCGTGCATCTTGCCCTCGTAGCCGGGGATGGTGAGCACCTTGTGGCCGCCAAACTCAATGGCGCCCGCCTCGTGGCAGGCGACGTGGCCGGTCTCGGCAGCAACGACGCCCTCGTACGGCGCGAGCAGCATGTCGATCACCGTGGCGTTAGCCTGCGTGCCGCCCACCAGGAAAAATACGTCGGCGTCAGGCGCCTGACAGGCCTCGCGAATAAGTTGCTTGGCACGCTCGGTGTGCGCATCGGTACCGTAGCCGGGCTGCGGCTCCATGTTGGTATCGACGAGCGCCTGTAGCACTGCCGGATGTGCACCGTGGGAATAGTCGTTGTTAAACGCGAGCATGGCAATCCTCTCTTACCGGGTATCGGTCAGATGATTCAAACGGAGCTATTGTACGCCGCTGGGATAGGCAATGCGCGCGGCAAGGCACTCAAGTGCCAGTACCAGGGCAAAGCCGCAGCTCACGTCACTCAAAAAATGCGCTCCGATCACGATACGGCCAAAGGCGACGAGCGCCGCGACCGCAGCCGCCGTCCAAAAGGCCACACGGCGGCGCGACGGTTTTTCCTTAAAGGCCGCCGCGGGAAGCCCGGCGACCATAAGACCGATCGCCGCGTGCGCCGTGTGTCCGCTCGCAAACGACTTGAAGCCGTCCTTAATCACGCCGGCGGCAATAAAGGCCCACTTGTCGGGGTTGCCGATCACCCACCACGGCTGAAAATTGAGCCCCGGCGTGACCTCGATTACGCGCATGCGCGGGCGCGACCACAGCGGCTTGACGATCACGTTGAGGATGATGGCCTGGGCAACCCACACGGCAAGTACCATCAACGCCCAGCGCGTGAGCTCGTCGGACTCGGTCGTGCGCGTGAGGCGATAGACGATAAGGTTGGCGGCGATAACCAGCACAAATGTCAGCACCAACTGAACAGCGATGAGTTTGCCGCCAACCTTCAGGGACGAGACGATCTCGTAGCCGGCCAGGCCAACATTGACGAGGATGCCGAGCACGGCGAGCCATTTGCTCCCCCTGGAATCAGGACGCACCGCGCGCACGAGCATAACGCCCGCGATGCTCGCCGTCAGCTCGAACGGCAGCTCGCCGGCGGCCTCGATAAAGCGACCGTACATGCTGCCGATATTGAACAGCGCGCTCGAGATCTGATAATCGAAGAAACTGCCCACGCCCAGACAAAGACACAGGACAACCGCGATCATGGCGACATCTTTCTTGTAGATGTATCCGAACATGCTTTCCTTTCGATGGGGCTGGAATCAACCTGCAGCGTGGCGGGACAAAGATGACTTCGTCCCGCCACGCCTCCTACTTGTTAGTCGTCGTCGCTGGCACCCAGCTGTTGCAGCAGCATGAGCGCCGCAGCCACCGGGCCGGTACCGTCGTTGGCGTCGAGACCGCGACCCAGGCCGCTGCCCGCACCGGCGCCTGCCTTGTAGGGTACCGACAGCTTGCGGCTCTTGGGAAAGTTCACCGCGCCATAGCGGGTCTTAAGCTCAAAGGCCACCTTCTTGGGCACGTCGACGCCCAAAAACGTGATGCGACCGCCACTGAGCGTGACGTTCTCGAGCCCCAGACGCTCGCCGCGAATGCGGATTCGTGCGCGATTGAACAGGTTGAGTCCCGCCAGCGGCAGCTCGCCATGCGCAGCCTCGGTCTCCTCCTGCACCTCATCGATGCTCTCCAGGTCCTCGGCTGCTGCGAGTTTACGGTACACGAGCACGCGCTGATCCACCGCCGGCAGGTACTCCTCGGACAAGAAGTAATCGGCCGGCAGGTTAATGCCCACGCTCGCCGCCTCCACGCCAGCATCGTCATCGCCGCGCGCCTCGGCCACGGCCTGGCCCAGCATCTGCGTAAACAGGTCAAAGCCCACGCTCGACAGGTTGCCGTGCTGCTCGGCACCCATGAGCGAACCGGCACCGCGGATCTCCAGATCGCGCATGGCGATGCGCATGCCGCTGCCCAGGTCCTGGAACTCGGAAAGCGCGGTCAGACGCGCCGTAGCCTCCTCGGTGAGCGGCAGCTCACCCGGGAACATAAAGTACGCGTATGCCTGCGTGGCCGAGCGGCCAACACGGCCCTTGAGCTGGTAGAGCTGTGCCAGGCCCAAGCGCTGCGAGTCCTCGATGATCAGCGTGTTGGCCGTTGCGTTGTCGATGCCGCTCTCCACGATGGTCGTGGCGATGAGCACGTCGATCTTCTTGGTCGCGAACTCGATCATCACGTCCTCGACCTCGCGCGGGCTCATCTTGCCGTGCGCCACGCCCACGCGCGCCTCGGGCGCGGCCTCGTGCACGCGCGCCACGGCATCATCGATGGTCTTGACGCGGTTGGACACGTAATACACCTGACCGCCGCGGCCCACCTCCAGGCGAATCGCCGCACTCACCACGTCGGGGTCGTACTCCCCCACGTGCACGATCACGGGACGACGCCCGGTCGGCGGTGTGGTGATCAGGCTCATGTCGCGCACTCCGCTCGTGGCCATCTGCATGGTTCGCGGAATCGGCGTTGCCGAAAGCGTGAGCACGTCGATTTGCTCGCGCAGGTTCTTGAGCTGCTCCTTGTGCTGCACACCAAAGCGCTGCTCCTCGTCGATGATCACCATGCCCAGGTTCTTGGGGTTCACGTCGGCAGAAAGCAAGCGGTGCGTACCGATGAGCACGTCGATCGTGCCCTCGGCAAACGCCTTGAGCGCGCGCTTTTGCTGCGCCGGCGTGCGGAAGCGGCTGAGCACCTCGACCTCGAGGCCAAACGGGGCAAAGCGCTCAAAGAACGTCTCATAGTGCTGCTGGGCAAGAATGGTCGTGGGGCAGAGCACCATGACCTGGCGGCCGGAGTCAACGCACTTAAACGCCGCGCGCAGGGCGACCTCGGTCTTGCCAAAGCCCACATCGCCGCACAGCAGGCGGTCCATGGGCTTGGGCGCCTCCATGTCGGCCTTAATGTCGGCGATGGCCTCCAGCTGGTCGCGCGTCTCGTCGTAAGGGAAGCTCTCCTCCATCTCGATCTGCTCGGGCGTGTCGGGCGGGCAAGCGATACCGGTAATCGACGAGCGGCGCGTATACAGATCGACCAGGTCAAACGCCAGCTTTTTGGCGTTTTTGCGCGCCTTGTTCGTGGCACGCGTCCAGTCGGCGGTGTTGAGCCTGGTCAGGCGCGGCTTGTCACCGTCGGGACCGACGTATCGCGTGATGCGGTCGACCTGCTCGAGCGGCACGTAGAGCTTGTCGCCGTCGGCATATTCCAGCAAAAAGTAGTCGCGTTCCTTGCCGCCCACTTCCTGGCGTGCGATCTCGCTAAAGAGCGCGATACCGTGGGTAGCGTGCACCACGTAGTCGCCCGGCTTAAACGGGAACGTGATCTGCGTAATGTCCACCTTGCGACGGCTGCGCGCGCGGTTGGCGTCCATGCGGGCGTTGAGGTCGGCGATCGAGAACACGGCCAGGTTGGCATCGGGCACCACCACGCCCTGCGGCAGGGCGGCATCGACAAAGGTCACGCGTCCGCGCGAGATGGTGGGCACGGCGGCACCGGCGGCAGCCTGGGCGGCACCCGCCTCGAGTGAGCGGGCGTTGAGCGCATCGGCGCGGCGCTCGCGAATGGAAGCATGGGCCTCCTGGCGTGCGGCACGGTCGGCGGAATCCGCCGCTGCCACGCGCACGCGGTCGCCGATAGCGCCGGCATTTTCGGGCGCCGCGGTCAGCGACTCCTCAAAGGTAATGCCCTCGTCGCCAAAGGTGAGCTCCATCGACTCGCGCGCACCGCGGTCGGGGATGGCAAACACGCAGGCATAGCGCTTGCCCACGACCTCCTGAATGCGCGTCATAAAGCGGTTGTCCGAGCCCGCAATGGCCGGCTGCTCAATCTTGAGCTCGGCCGTCACCGCACCGCCGGCACGAATGAGGCTCACGTAGTTCAGGCGCTGCTGGGCACCAAAATCGAGCTGCTGGGCACGTACATACAGGCCATCCAGTCGGTCAATCCCCGCCTCGCCGGCACGCGCCTCGATATCCTCGTAGGCGCGCAGGCAATCGTCGAACAGTGAGCGCGGCTCGGACAGAACCACGAGCGCCTTTCCGCTCACGTGTGCCAGCGGGCTCACGGTCTGACCGTACATCACCGGCAAAAAGCGGTCGAGCTCGGGCGTGACGATACGTGCATCCACCATCTCGAGCAGCGCCGCCAGCTTGCTATCGTCCTGGCTGGCGCGATAGAGCGCCACATGCATGTTGTGAACGGCATCGTCGGTAAGCGCCAGCTCACGGCAGGGGAAGATCTCGATACTGTCCTCGTTGCCGATGGTTTGACCCGTCGAGCTCACCATGCGGCGAATGCGGTCGATCTCGTCGCCAAAGAACTCGATGCGCACGGGCGCCTTTTCCTGCGCGGGGAACACCTCGACGGTGTCGCCGTGCACGCGGAACAGGCCGGGCGCGTCGGCGGCGCCGGCATTGGTGTAGCCCATGCCCACCAGGCGCTGCGGCACCTCGTCAAAAGGAATCTCCTCGCCCACCGCAAAAGTGGTGGACTCCCAATAGCGACTCTCGACCGGCGGCACGCAGCGCAGCAGCGCGCGGGCCGAGGCAACCATGATGCAGTTGTCCCCGCGCACGATGCGTCCCAGAGCCTCGCAGCGCTGCGCCACCACGGCGTCGTCGGGCGCCTGCTCGCGCCACGGATAGTCCTTGCGCTCGGGAAAACGGCACACGTGCGCCAGGCCCACGTAGGCGGCAAGGCTACGTGCGGCGCGATCGGCCGCATCCTCGCCACTCACAATGTAGACCGTCGGGCGCGGACGGCGCGCAAACTGGGCGGCCGCCATAAGCGTGCGACCCGACTGCGACACGGCCAGCGTCACGTCCTCGCCGGCATCGAGCCCGGCCTCGACGGTCTGCAGTGCCTCGGCAGTGTAGAGCTGCGCGGCTATACGGTGAATGAGCATGCTGTTCCTCCGGCATCGCAACGCCAAAAGCCCGCCGAGGCAAGCTCGGCGGGTCGTTCGTCAAAGTTCATTAACGTTTATGGTACCGCACGACCCCGTGGCCAAAAGCCAAAGCGACATCATGCCAAATGTTGCCCACAACGGTCTTGCTAGCGCGTTTTCCCAGCTTATTAATCCACTCTCCGCTTTTTGATTTGTTGTCTTCCGGCAGCGATTTACACCGTCCGCGCCCCCTGGCGAGCATTTCGAGCTGCAAAGCGCCTATAATTGATATTGCTTACGTATTCAATGTCACTTTTTGAGGAGGGGGGGGGTAAAACAAATGGCCGATACTCCATCTTGTGCATTGTACGCCGGGCTTAAGTCACTCGGTCGCATCAACAACGGTAACGCCGCGCAAATTCTCATGGCCGGCAACGCCCGTTACGGTGGACGCCTCATCTCCGAACGCTTGACGGTCCCGTCGTTTATCTCGCGCGAAATCGTTCACGCTAAGCCCGGTGACCTTCCCGAGCTGCTTTTTGCACCCTTTGAACAAAGTGCGCGCCAGATACTCAACCTCATCATGCAAAACCGAGGCTCCGACCCCCAATCGCTGAGCAAAATCGTTAAGCGCTATATGGAGTCGTGCGTCCCGAACATGCAGGATGCCCTTACCAACTGCGGCGTCGACGGCATGCTCTTTAGGAACGGCGTCGAGCGCATCGAGACCGCCGACGATAGCGACATTAAAGATCGCCTCTACATCCACCTGGTCTTTTTTATCGTCACCGGCTGTCTTGGCGACCCCGCCCGCGCCATCGAATACACTGAGTCGTTTGTGTCCGACCAGATGCTCTCGACGCTCGGCACCGTCGAGACAACCGTCACCTCGTTTTTCTCGGCTGCCGCACGCCCTACGGGAGATATTCGCCTGGGCCTGTTGCGCGTTGTGGGCAACTCGGCACGTCCGCCGCTGCGCCCCCTATCCATGGATCCGGCGGGCAGCATTATCGGATCGCTGACGGGCGACGAAAACGCCATCACTGACGTCGATTCCGATGTCTCGCGCCAGCACCTACGCGTTTGGCTGCAAGATGGGCGTTGGTTTGCGCAGGGCCTCGACTCTACCAACGGATCGTTTTTGATCTCGGGCGTCGACCGCTGCCGCCAGCCTATCGAGCCGGCCCGCCGTGACCGCCCCGCCAACTTTGCCAACACCCCCGTCGAGATTCACAACGGAGATACGCTCTGCCTGGGTGCCACGACGCGCTTTTTGGTCATCCGCATCACCGACTAGCCCACGCACACATTATCGACGCACAAGGTGCCGTTATTTGCATCAACCCATGCAAATAACGGCACCTTTTCAATTAAGGCAACGGTTGCGCCACCTTTTCACTAACATTATTGTTATGCACTTTTGTCTCGAAAGGATCGCCCCGTGACGTTTGACACGGACATGAATATCATCGCGTTGTCTCCCTTTGAACCAAACGCCATGTTTGCGACCACCGAAGACCCCGATGCCATTCGCCGCTTTACCACCCTGTTGGATTGCGGAGCAGTCGGCGGCGGTTCCCACCATCTTCGCAAGGTCGCCAACACCGAGGGCGAGACCTTTGCGCTCAAGACGCTATGGCCCCTCAGCGGCTGTGATGAAAACGGCTCCGCTTTCAGCCCCTCGGGCATCAAGACGCTTACCGAGGAATATCGCAATCTTGCAGCCGTCTCACTGTTGGGCGGCTTTCCCAAAACCTATGGCTACGGTTATACCGGCAACACGCCGGTCATCCTTATGGAGTGGATTGAAGGCCTGCCCCTTCGCGACGCCGCGGCAGAGCTAACCAACCCCGCCGAGGGCGGCCACATTCCCGCAAACACCGTCGCCGCCATCGGAAAACGCCTGGGAGAGATCCTCCTGAGTGCCCAAATGCTCGATGTACCTTTTGTGCACCGTGATGTCTCCTTGCGCAACATCATTATTCGCACGACGCGCCGGCCCCTTGCCCAACAGATTGCACACTGCAGTTTTGACCTTTGCCTGGTCGATCTGGGCAGCTCGAGCATCAAGCGCTCAGACCCCTCGTTTACCATGTCCACCGGCATCTGGCGCAACGGCACACCCGAGTTCGCCCCGCCCGAGATGCTCTCCAACGACATCCCCGAGCTGGCGCCGCTGCGCACGTCGCCCAGCATCGATACATACGAGCTCTGCAGCGTGCTCTACACGCTCTATGCCGGCCACACGCCATATCGCCTAAACGAGCATATGGACCAGTCGCCCTACCTGTACAAGATCGAGCACGAGCCCGAGCCGCTCGAGGCGCGCTTACCCGGCGACCAAAAGCTTGTCGATGTCATTATGAGCGGCATCCATAACGAGCAGTCCCAGCGCGCGCCGCTGTCTACGATTGTCGGCAAACTCGATGCCTGGATTAAAGACATCGATTTTGAGCCGCGCACGCCACTGCCCGCACCTGTCGATTTTAGCCAGCAACCAAAGGCTTCCGGCTCCGTCAAGGCTCAGACGCGCCACCTGGTCATCTCGCGTCGCACTGCGCTCGCGCTCGGCGGCGTCTGCGTTGCCGGCATCGCAGCTTCCGCCATTGCCACGGGATGCTGGGGGCTCATCGACCTTGCGCACGGCATTAAGCCGTCACTCGACGATTACACCTGGGAAGAACTCGCCCTGATCTCCCGCAAAATCCAAGAGACATCTACCAACAAAAAGGCGCTCGAGATTGCCGAAACCTACCACCTGGTAAACAGCAAGCAGTCGCTCGAAAACGAGAACACCAAGACCGTCAGGCTTTCCGATGGGACCAAGGCACAAGTCCAGATCGTGGGCTTTAAGGCAGACACGTTCACCGATGACGGCCTCCCCGCTGGCATCACCTTTATGTTCCGTACCCCCATCGCCATGCGCGCCGTAAATGACAGCGCCGCGACGGGTGGCTGGGAGCAATCGTCGCTTCGCGAATGGTTGGCGGACAAGGGCATGGCTACGCTGCCCGACGATCTCCGTAATCAGATCCGCCCGGTGCGAAAGCTTACCAACAACACCGGCGCCACTAAAGACGTCTCCAGCATCACCGCCACCGACGACATGCTCTGGCTGCCGTCCATGAGCGAGCTGTGCGGCTACCAAGCGCCCGAAACGTTCGCAGAAGGCTGTGAGTACCTTTCTGCCCTCTACAGCGGAGAAGGCGATCAGTATCAGCTCTATCGCGAGCAGAGCGTGAGCGGCCTGACCACCAACGATGCCATGATCCGCACCGTCGCTGGCAAAAAGATCTGCTACTGGGAGCGCACCCCCAGCGCCGACTGCAGCGAAGGCGCCGACTCGACGTACTTTAACCGCGTTGGAAAAGACGGCGACGTATTTAGCTGGGCAACGCCCGGAAACAATCCGGACCAAATGACCTACGTCCTGCCCGGCTTTTGCATCTAACACCTTCCCCGGATACCAGAAAGGAGCCTTGCATCATGCGTGCGGAAACACCTTCCGAGGTGCTCTTTGATTTCCTTAAGTGCGACCTGCAGATCAATAATCGCGAAGCGGCGCGCATCTTGATTTCGGACAAGCCGATGGGCTCCAAACCGGCCCCAAGGTTTCGCATTACCGAAAAGACGTTCCTATCGCGACGCGTGGTGCACGTCGTTCCGGGTACCGACAAGATCGACCCCGAGATGTTTGCCGATTTTTCGCAGAGCGTCCAGAACTTGGCCGCCGCTGTAAAAATCGGCGGCGGCAGCAGTCCAGCGGCCGCCAACGCTCGCCAGCAAGCCATTACGGCGCATGCCCTCGAGCGCATGGCAACGTCGCTCGAACACTGGGAGCTCGATGGTTCCATCCTGCGCAATATCTTTGACCGCATCGCCGTCATGCCGGGCCTCAAGCAAAGCGACCGGCGCCTTTTGGAACTCCTTGCGCTAACGGTCTGTGGATGCCTGGCCGATCCCAATGCCGCCGCCTCCGAAGTCAAAGACTTTGCCATCACACAGCTAGCCCAGACCTTTGGCACGCTCGAGACCACCGAGGTCGTCCAGGCGCAGGATACCAACCACAAGGTCAACGAGCCTCCTGCAAAACTGGGGCTGCTCAGGCTTGCAAAAGACGGCTCGGCCTTACCGCCAATCTATCCCTTGAGCCTCGATCCCGAGGGCACGGTTTTAGGCTCGTTCGCACGCGACCGAAACGCCATCACCAACGTAGGACCCGATGTATCCCGCCGGCACCTGCGTGTAGCGTTTTCTAACGGCACATGGCTCGCAAGCGGCCTTCGCTCCACCAATGGAACGGTGCTGGTGACACACAGTGGCGCGACCACCGTTATCGAAAAGCCGCGCTCGCTGCGCACCGCCGATGACGAGGACAAGCAGATTCCCATCCACGATGGCGACCTGCTCAAGCTGGGCTCCTCGACCGAGTTTTTGGTGCTGAAGATCTCCTCGAACGTACGCGCGCTGGCCTAGGGCCGAGCTCACACAATAAGAATCAACGCAAAAGAGCGCCGCTGCACACATCGCAGCGGCGCTCTTTTCTATGACGTGGACATCTAATTACGGATGTAGGAGCCGACAAAACTCACGCAAGATAATTCAAACATAAAAGCCGCGTGGGGGTCGGGTCCCCACGCGGCTATCAGGTTTGGGCTAATTAAGCCCGGAGGTAAACACTAGAAGTGATTAGTGCTCGCGACGCTTGGTCATGTACATGCCCACAGCGACAGCCACGGCGCCGGTAAGGGCGGCAGCGGAGGTCACAACAAAGGTCGGGTCGCCAGTGGTAGGAAGGGCAGCGGCGTCCTTCTTCTTGGCCTTAGCCTCGTCCTTCTTGTCAGCAGCAACCTGCTTCTTGCCCTCATCACCCTTCTTCAAAGAATCGGACTTGGGGGTCTTAGCGGTGAAGAAGGCGTAGACAGTGGTGTCCTCGGTGATAGGAGTAGAGAAGTCAAACTTCTTGAAGGACTCCTTGGAAGAAGACCAGCCGACAAAGTTGAAGCCATCAACGGAAGGATCGCTGGGCTGAGCAACAGTCTTGCCGTCCTCGACCTCAACAGTGGTGGTGGAACCATTAACGTAGAAATTGACCTTGTGGGTCTGGACAGCAGGCGTCTCGTTCTTGGTCCACTGGGCGTAGAACGTCACGTGGTCGCCGCCGCCCTGGACGGGCTTGCTGAAGTCGACCGGGTCGGTGCCCTCGGAGTCGTAGGTCCAGCCGGCGAAGGTGTAGCCCTCGCGGGTCGGGGCCAGGGGCTGGCGGGCGACGCCGTTGCCGTCGGTAACGCCCTGGAGCGTCACATTACCGTCAAAGAATACACCGCCGTTGGCGAAGTAGAGGACGTCCTTGACGTTCTCGTCAGCGCCCTTATCCTTGGTCCACTGAGCGTAGAACGTCACGTGGTCGCCACCGCCCTGGACGGGCTTGCTGAAGTCGACCGGGTCGGTGCCCTCGGAGTCGTAGG
>CATWXC010000009.1:0-94689 GCA_958365315.1 uncultured Collinsella sp. | reverse complement strand
GGGTCGGGGCCAGGGGCTGGCGGGCGACGCCGTCGCCGTCGGTCACGCCCTGGAGCGTCTCGTTGCCGTCGAAGAACGTGCCGCCGTTGGCAACGTAGAGGACGTCGATGGAGTTGTCCTCCTTGACCATGTCCCACTGAGCGAACAGGGTGGCGTGGTCGCCGCCGCCGACCAGCGGCTTGCTGAAGTCGACCGGGTCGGTGCCGGCAGCATCGTAGGTCCAGCCGGCGAAGGTGTAGCCCTCGCGGGTCGGGGCCAGGGGCTGGCGGGCGACGCCGTCGCCGTCGGTCACGCCCTGGAGGGCGTCACTGCCGTCGAAGAACGTGCCGCCGTTGGCGACGTAGAGGACGTCGATGGAGTTATCCTCCTCAACGGCATTCCACTGAGCATAAAGGGTAGCGTGCTTGCCACCGCCGACGAGCGGGTTATCAAAGTCGACAGGATCGGTACCCTCGCGGTCGTAGGTCCAGCCGGCGAAGGTGTAGCCCTCGCGGGTCGGGGCCAGGGGCTGGCGGGCGACGCCGTCGCCGTCGGTCACGCCCTGCAGGACTTCGTTGCCATCAGCGAAAACACCGCCGTTGGCGACATAGAGAACGTCCTTCTCGTTGTTAGCAAGCTCTGCCCACTGAGCGAAGAACGTAGCATGCTGACCGCCACCCTGGATGGGCTTGGTGAAGTCGACAGGCTCGGTGCCGGCAGCATCGTAGGTCCAGCCAGTAAAGGTATAGCCCTCGCGGGTCGGGGCCAGGGGCTGGCGGGCAACGCCGTCGCTGTCGGTAACACCCTCCATGGTCTCATTGCCATCGGCGAAAACGCCACCATTGGCAACATAGAGAACCGTCTTCTCGTTGTTCTGCTTCCACTGGGCATAAACAGTCGCGTGGCCGCTGCCCGCAACGATGGCCTTCGTGAAGTCGACGGGGTCATTTCCGTCGCGATCGTACGACCAACCAAGGAAGTCATAGCCCTCGCGGGTCGGCTGAAGCGGCAGACGTGCAATACCGTCGGTATCGGTTACACCCTGCATAGTTTCGTTGCCATCGAAGAACGTGCCGCCATTGGCAACGTAGAGGATTTCGACAGTCTTGTCCTGCTTCACAGGCGTCCAAGCGGCGAAAAGGGTCACATGGTCGCCGCCACCGACGATCGGCTGGTTGAAGTCAACCTGGTCGGTTCCGTCGCTGTGATAATACCAACCGGCAAACACATAGCCGTCGCGCGTAGGAGCAAGCGGCTGACGAGCAATGCCATTGCTGTCAGTCTGACCCAGCATGACGTTGTTGCCGTCGGCAAACTGACCGCCATTGGCAGAGTAGGTCACATCGAGCACATTCGAGGGAGCCTCAGTCCACTTGGCGAACAGAACAACAAAATTGCTAGCGTCGCTCAGAAGAGGCTGAGAAAAATCTACGGCATGCGTGCAAGTGTTGTCATAATACCAGCCGCCAAACACATAGCCATCGCGCACGGGAGACTCCGGCATAGAGCATACGCCCTTATCGTTAGTCTGAATGCGCATAACGATGCTTCCGTCCGCGAAAGCGCCGCCGCCATTTTCCGCTACAAAAGTAACGGTCTTAACACCAGTAGAGGCTGCAGCAGTAGCCCCCTCGCTCGTGTTCTGAGTAGTCTCCGCCGCGATAGCAGCAACCGGCGTGGAGCTGAGCACCATACTCAAGCTCAGACCGGCTGTGATAGCAGCGTTAAGCTTCCTATTCATGTGGTCGTCCTTTCCCGACTTGCTTCTTCGCGACCACTTCGCAGAAGAAGACATTTGAATTGCATCATCAATGCAAGCCGAAATAATCCTAAATTGGTTGCGCAACCAAGCTATATCTAAGGTTTGAGACTTTTTTTCAAAAAATTTGCAAAAAGCTATTGCACCGCCCGTACGCTGGGACAAAGGTCTGCCAGCGGGCACTCGTCGCACTTGGGTTTGCGGGCGTCGCAGATCTCGCGGCCAAAGGTGATCCACTGGTGGTTGACCGACCCCCAGTACTCGAGCGGCAAGATCTTGAGCAGATCTTGCTCGGTCTTGAGCGGCTCCTTGGCGTGCGTCTTAGGGCTCAGCATCAGGCGGTGCGCAATGCGGTTGACGTGTGTATCCACCGCGATGCCCTCCACGATGCCAAACCCCACGTTGAGCACGATATTCGCCGTTTTGCGCCCAACGCCCGGCAGCTTTACGAGTTCCTTCATGTCGGCCGGCACCTCGCCGCCGTAGTCGGCCACGATCATCTGTGCGGCCTCCACGGCGTGTTTGGCCTTACTCTTATAAAAGCCGAGCGACTTAATGGTATCCGCCACGTCGGCCACGCTCGCCCCGGCCATGGCCTCGGGCGTGGGCCACTGGGCGAACAGCTGCGGCGTCACTTTGTTGACTTGAGCGTCGGTCGTCTGCGCCGAGAGCAGCACCGCGATGAGCAGCCTAAAGGGATTCTCGTGGTTCAAAAAGCACTCGACCGGGCCATAGCGACGGTTGAGGCGCTCGCACACCTCAACGGCGCGCTCGCGTTTGGCGGCATTGGTCTCGCGTGGCATAACGACTCCTCGCTTCAGCGGCATAACAAACCTATGGGCACGATTGTCCCACGTATGAGGTCTTTACGCCTCCAAAAATGCGCCGGTCTGACGGCCCCACAGGCTTGCGTACTCGCCGCCCGCCTCGACAAGCTGCGCATGCGTTCCGTCCTCGACAATCTCGCCGTCCGCCAGCACCACGATGCGGTCGAGCGCCGCCACGGTAGACAGGCGATGCGCCACCACAATGGAGGTGCGACCGCGCATCAGGTTCTCGAGCGCCTCCTGCACCAGCGCCTCGGACTCGCTGTCCAAGGCAGACGTCGCCTCGTCGAGCACCAAAATCGGCGCGTCGGTGAGAATCGCGCGGGCGATAGCCACGCGCTGGCGCTGACCGCCCGAAAGCTTAACGCCGCGCTCGCCCACCATGGTGTCAAAGCCACGGGGCAGGCGGTCGATAAACTCGGTCGCATTAGCCAAGCGCGCAGCCTCGCGGATCTGCTCGTCGGTGGCGTCGGGGCGTCCGTAGGCGATATTCTCGCGAATGGAGCGATGGAACAGCAGCGCCTCCTGCGGCACGTAGGCAACCTGGCGGCGCAGGCTCTGCTGCGTGCAGCGCGAGACGTCCTGTCCGTCCACGAGCACGCGGCCGCCCTGTACATCGTCCAGGCGCAGCAACAGCTTGGTGAGCGTCGTCTTGCCCGAGCCTGATTTACCCACCAGGCCCACGCGCTGGCCCGCCGCCACGTGAAGCGTCAGGTCGTCGAACACGTTCTCGCCCGCCGCGGCGTCACGGTATGCAAAGCTCAGGTGCTCAAAATCAATCGCACCTTCGGTCACTTTAAGCTCGGGAGCGCTCTCGTCGTCTGCCACCAGACGCGGCTCGTCCAGCACGCGCGTCATCTCGGCCGCATCGCCCAGCGCGCGGTTAATGCGCTGCATCATGGAGCTTACGTAGTTCAGACGCATGGTGAGGTTGTACGTATAGGTAAAGATCATGACGAGCGCGCCGGCAGAGATGCCAAACCACGCGTTGCCACCCGTGACGAACACGCTCACCACGGCCATGGTGATGACGATAAGGCCCGAGGTCGTAAAGTTGCGCTGCATCATGGCGTGCATCGAGACCGTCTCGGCGTCGCGCGCGGCGCGGTCGGCAGCATCGAACAGGTCGCGCTCAAAGTCCTCGCGCCCACAGGTCTTGACGGCCAGGATATTCGTGACCGCGTCGGACAGCACGCCCGACAGCTTGTTCTGCGCGGCGGACGTCGCGGCCGAAAGCGGCATGATGCGCTTATACATAAGCCAGACAAACGCGATGTAGACGACCATAATGCCCACCAGGATCACGGTAAACGTCGGCACCACCGGAGCGAGCGCCGCCACCGTGCAGACAACCGAGGTGATGGTGGGGATGAGCGAATACACCGTTACGTCCACCAGCCCCGTGTAGCCGCTCATAAAACGGCTCGTCTGGCTCACGAGCGATCCGCCAAAACGGCTGGTGTGGAATGTCATGGATTGATTGGAGAGTGTGTCGAAGCACAGGCGCGCCAAGTGATAGTTGCCCGCAATCTCGAGCTTGTAGACGGTGTAGTCCTGCAGCTTGGAGAGGATTTGGCCCACTAGGTTAACGAGCACGAGCGCCAGAATGTAGGGACCAAAGACCTCAAACACCCGGTCGCCCGCCACGGGACCGGCCTGGACGCGGTCGACGATAAGGGCCATCACGTAGGTGTTGGCAAACGTGAGCAAAAAGATGTAACCCGCCGACGAGAACACCGAGAGAAAGACGATCAGCGGCTGCGTGCGCGTGACGTCCCAAAAACGCTGCAGCGTGCGGCGCACGGTGGAGCGTTTGAGCGGACTGGTGTTTCTCTGAGACATGGGCTTCCTTTCGCGTCTGATAGGGCGAAACGCCATTGTTGCACATTGAAGCGCACTTCAGGCAAGCACGATGCGAAAAGCGCCCGCGCCGTGCTTGCGCAGGCGCCCCGCCGTCAGATGCAGCTAGTCCTCGTCTTTTTGGTCTGCGAGCAGGCTCGCAGACGTGAGCCCCAAGATCTCGTCGGCCTCCCGCGCGTCTTCCAGCGCGTCGATATCCTTGAGCTTGCGCTCCATAACGTTGGTGCGCGTGGTGATGATGCCCTCGACCGTTTTACCCGCGGTCTCGATCTGCTGCTGGGCGCGGCGCAGCGCCGTCTGATAGCGCGGCAGTTCGGCCTTGACGGCAGAGAGCACACGCAGCACGTCGTCGGTGCGCTTTTGTAGCCTAAACGTCTGGTAGCTCATCTGCAGGCTGTTGAGGATGGCCGCCATGGTGCTGGGGCCGGCAACGTTGACGTGATAGTCGCGGCCCAGGGTCTCGATAAGCCCGGGGCGGCTGACGACCTCGGCGTACAGGCCCTCAAAAGGCACGAACATAATGCCAAAATTGGTGGTCGCGGGCACGCTCAGGTACTTTTCGCAGATGTCCTTGGCCTCGCGCTTCACCATGGCGTCGAGTGTCTTGCGAGCGGTGGCCACCGCCTCGGCATCACCCGACTCTTGCGCATCGAGCAGATGCTCGTACGCGTCGCCCGGGAATTTGGAGTCGATCGGCAGCAGCACGGGATCGCCCTCGTCCACCGGCAGCTTGACGGCAAACTCAACGCGCTCTGAGACACCGGGCTTGGTGGCGACGTTTTCCAGATACTGGTCGGGCGTAAGGATGTCCGCCAGAATCGCACCCAGCTGCACCTCGCCCAAAATGCCACGCGCCTTGACGTTGCCCAGCACGCGCTTAAGGTCGCCCACGCCGGTGGCGATAGACTGCATGTCGCCCAGGCCCTTGTACACGGCCTCGAGCTGATCGCTCACCTGCTTAAACGATGCAGACAGGCGATCGTTGAGCGTACGGGAGAGTTTCTCGTCCACCGTCGCGCGCATCTGATCGAGCTGCACGTTGTTGTCCTTGCGGATGGCGCCCAGCTGGGCATCGACCGTCTCGCGCACCTTGTCCAGGCGGTGCTCGATGCCTTCGCGGTTGGCGCCGAGCTGTTGGGCCGTCTCGCGGCGCAGGTCATCCATACGGTCACCAGCCTGCGTGAACTCACGCGCGATGGTCAGGTAGCGCTGCTGCTCCACGGCCGCATCGGTTGTCTGCTGCTGCGCGATGGCATTTGCCGTGCGGCGGGTTTCGGCCAGCGCGACGTTGAGGGTGTCGAGCGCGTTGTTGGCCTGCTCGAGCGCAGCCAGCATCTCTGCCCCGCTATCGCCGCGCTCCCTCAGCTCGGCGCGAAGGCCCTTGAGCTGCAGGGCACAAGCCACAGCAACCCCCACCGCCAACAAGGCGATCACAACAAGCACGATATCAATAGCAGACATAGTCTCCGCCCAACAAACCCAATCGATCATCAATCAAAACCGCGATCAATCTTACCCCGCCACGCGCACTGGGCGCCCGGCCCCTTCTTTGGCGCCCCTCTCCTCCGCATATTCCATAATGCGGCGCGCCGTCTCCCTGCTCACCTTTGAGTCATCACCGGCTAAGTATGCGTACACGTTTCCCTTATTCAGATTCAAATCGCGGCAGAGACCGTAGCGCGTTACGCCCGATTCCCCTAGCGCTCCCAACGTTCTTTTTCGCATCAGGGCGTTGATCCTCCTGTCCGCCACTGGCTTTTCCTTCACCGCTCTATACGCACGCCAAACGTTGGCATAACGGTTAGGGAGTTTGTCCTCGGCGTATAGAGATGCCAGGCTACCCGTTTGGGCGTACAAGGACAAAACGCCTCGGTAACCCTCTTCCATCCACGAGCCCTCGGATAAGCCCAGGACGTATTCGGCTTTACCCTGCGCCAAAGCGAGCAAAAACAGGGGCTCCGCCACGCGCGGCGCAACCGTCGTCGCCTGCTTAACCAGCTTTCTAAAACTGAGCGACTGCTGTCCGGATAGCTCTCGGCAATAGCCTTTTAAGAATCCCTCAAAGGTCAGATTCAACCGAGCACCTCCGTTCATTTGCTATTATTATTCATCTTCAATAATACTATTCAGTCGCATGACAGGACCCACAGGATGCAAGGATTCTACTCGTGGCGACAATCCCTACACCCTCGAAGTCCTAATGCGACAAACGCTAACTCTCCCAGCCGGCGCGGATGGTTGTTACGACATCGCCCAGGCGCTGGCCGAGAGCTGCCAAGTGCTCAAGCACCTCGCTGGGCGAGGCGCCGTTGAGAATGCATGTGAGGGCATATGAAGCCAAGAAGGTTGCCGCGAGCCCCAACGGGATCAGCACGATCATCGCCAGCGTACGCAGGCGCTGGGCCCAGCGACGGCGACGCGCACGACGCTTGTCGAACGCAAGCTCCTGCGCATATGAATCTTGCTGTACGGAATAGGCATCTGGGGCCGCCTCGCCCGCAGGTGCGGCGTTTTGCGCAGGAGGTTGACCGGCCACCCCTTGCATTTGCATCTCGATAAGCCGTTGCTGTTGGCGCAACATGCGCTCGGCTTGTTGCTGCGGTGTCTCAAGAAACAGGTCCATGCTGGCCTCCTCAATCGGAGCATTCGACGCTTACGCTCAGCATCCCGCACCATCGCGGCTGCGGCAACGAAATCCGCGGCAATAGCCGCAAAGATTCTTTTGTCAGAAAACTGTCAAAAAGCTCAACAACTCCCCTACCAGCACTTTCTTTGAGCTTTTTTCGCCGGCGATCTTTTGCCCTTCCGCCCTTACGCCAACCGACCAAAACCCAACCAAAAGCTTGACGGAAATTGTGAAGACAGGGACCCCACACAAAAAGTGCCGCCCCAAAGGGGGCGGCACACAAACCAATCTATTAGCCAAAACTCGTTGGCAAGCCCGCGTCGTCAGACCCGCGGCGCATGCCTTTGCCTCGCGCGACTCTGCGAAGCCGTGAGCGAGAGGGAAAGGGATGCGCCGCGGGTCTGACGCCCGGAGCGGTGAAACCAGCAGTTGCCCTGCGCTCCGTGGTCGGTGAGGACAGACTACATGCCCGCGAGACCTCGCGCGGCGGTGGCGCACATAAACGCCAAGACTAGAATCACGAGCGAACCCGCGATGTCTGCCAGCACGCCCATTGCACGGCGCTCAAACAGCCAGCTCTCAAAGTGCGGGGCAACGTTACGCCAAACACGCCACAGCAAGATACCCATGCCGATGACGCCGGGAATATTGAGCAGCAAAATCTCGGAGCACAAGAGGCCAATCAGGTTTCCGGCGGCAAAGCCCGCATCGCCCTCGCAGTATTTGCGATAAATCATGTACAGCATGTACGCCACAAACGGCTGCAGACACGCAGAGATAAACGCAACCACCATCGAGGGATCCTGAGAAAAGACATCGGTGAGCTTATCCACACTCATGGCATCCTTAGAGGCCAGGAACAGGCCAATGACCACCACAGGCACCACACCCAAGATGACCTCGACCATCGTAAACAGCTTGGCAGTTAGGTCCTCACTCGCCGAATTCAAATGGGGCGCCCACTCAGGATGAGCGTGCGCACCGACCTTCTTGTCCTTCTCGGCACGATCGGCCTTTTTACCCTCAGGAACCCGACGACCAGGATCCTTGCGAGTTCCCGCCGCAGCAACCCGAGCCCGAGACTTCTTACCCATAAAAAACACCCCATCAGGTAGTAGATAAACTAAAAGCTGCTACCCAGTGTACCCCACCCATGAACGGCGCCGTCCCAACCAGTCCCCCTACAAAAACGTGCCGCCCCAAAGGGGCGGCACACAAACTTATTATCAGCTTTTCTGTAACGAGCATGCGGCGACTCAACGCCGGGGCGCGGGGCGGGAGGCCGGATTGCCTTCCCTCAACGCGACCCTGCGAAGCCGTGAGCGGGGAGGGAAGGCAATCCGGCCTCCCGCCCCGCGCTCCGCATCAAACGCCACGCCCGCAACACGCGCTAGTAGTTCACCACCTGCTCCTCAAAGTACGCCTTCGGGTGGTTGCACACCGGGCAAACCTCGGGCGCCTCGGCACCAACATGCAGGTGCCCGCAGTTCAGGCACTTCCACACCTTTACGCCCTCGCGCTCAAACACCTCGCCCGATTCAATGCGCTCGACGAGCTTGTTGTAGCGCTCCTCGTGAGCCTTCTCCACGGCACCGACGCCACGGAACTTCTCGGCGATCTCGGCAAAGCCCTCCTCCTCGGCGGTCTTGGCAAACTCGTCATACATCGTGGTCCACTCGTAGTTCTCGCCCGCGGCGGCGTCGCGCAGGTTGTCCAGAGTGCCCGGAACGGCACCGTCGTGCAGATACTTAAACCACAGCTTGGCATGCTCGGACTCGTTGCCCGCCGTCTCGGCAAAGATATTCGAAATCTGAACGTAGCCGTCCTTTTTGGCCTTGGATGCATAGTAGCGATACTTGGTGTGCGCCTGGGACTCACCGGCAAAAGCGGTCTCGAGGTTCTTCTTGGTCTGAGAGTTCTCAAAATCCATAGGTGTACTTCCCTTCAACACATGCCGCCCATAGACTTTGAGCGGCCTTGTCTTTAGGATGCCCTCATGCCGAGAATTTAAACCTTATAATCCTGTTCTTCAGATTCGAGCGAGCTATACACTCAGCCAACGATCGCCCTCGGAGCGGCAAAAGCCCTCGCGCTCCAGATCGGCAAGAATACTTGCAACCAGCTCGCGCTCGACCGGTTTCCGGCCGGCTGCCGCCTCCATCTCGTTAACGCCAGCAACGGCTTCATCGAGCGTAATACCTGCCGGCTGCCCATCGCGCGCCGCCAGCAGCATGCGCACAATGTGGGCGCGCTTTTGGCGACGCGAGCCCTCAAACTTGGACTGACGACTATAGCTCGCCGACCGCCTGGACGGATTGGGCAGCGTCTTTTTAAGATACGCGCCGTAATCCAGCAACGCGTAATACCACGCGCGCGGCGTGTCGGCATCGTCTTGAGGCGCGGCAAAGGGCGCAATCTCGTCCGCCACCGCACCGGGGGCCGCCGGACAGGCGGCTTGGATCAGCGGCACCAGCTCGCGATCGGGAACGGCCGGCACATCGGGAAAGAAATGATGCAAAAAGACCGTGCGCACGTTGGTCTCCAGATACGCGCCCGGAAGATCGAATGCAAACGAACGGATGCCCTGCGCCGTTGCCGGGCCAATGCCGGGCAGCGCGACCAGATCGTTCGTCTCGCGCGGAAACTCCCCGTCCCAGTCCTCCACAACGCACTGTGCAGCCCTGTGAAGCGCCAAGGCGCGGCGATTGTAGCCCATCCCCTGCCACGCATCCAAAACATCGGAAGGGGCGGCCTGAGCGAGTGCCTGGACAGTCGGAAAGCGATCGAGCCACGCCGGCATGCGCGTCTCCACGCGCGGCACCTGCGTCTGCTGCAGCATGACCTCGGAGAGCCAGATGATATACGGGTCGCGCGTGCGGCGCCACGGAAGGTCGCGATAGCGCAGGACCCCTTCCGAACGAATCATCGAACGAAAGGGGTCCTGAATCATAGCTATACTCCTTATGCGGCGCTATTCCTCCCGGCAAGCATACGCGCAGGCGGCGTACTCGGGAAACGCATCGCGGTCGGCGAACTTGGGATCGACGGCCGGGAACTGGCGATGGGAGACGATATCGTCGAGCGAAACGGAATCGAGATAGTCGCGCATCAGCGCCTGGGCTCCGGCCCACAGGGGATGATAGCAGCACGTGCCCATGCGCGCACAGTCGCCATCGGGCGCGGTGCAGTCGTTCATGACCATGGGACCCTGAACGGCCTCTACAACCTGACGAATCGTGACATCGTCGGGGCTCACCTTAAGGCGCATGCCGCCATGAACACCGCGCAGGCTCTCCACAATGCCGGCCTGAACCAAACCGTGCTGAATCGAACGGGCAAACGAATACGGAACATTGACCTCTTCGGCAGCAGTGCGAACAGAAAGCAACCGCTCCGGCTCCTCGGCAAGCATCGCAAGCATGCGAAGGGCATAATCAGTCTTCCTCGATATGTCCATGTTTCCCCTTTCAAGGAATACGAACAGCTCGAACGAGCTCCGGGGCCGAGCTTGTGTCGAGACGCCAAATGACCGCCTGAACAACCAAATTATAAAATGGGTGTCCACTGAATGCCGCACTTGAAGACTGGCTGAATCAGGTACGGCCTAAAGTGCAATTTAGTATAACCGAACCCCCTGCTTCATTGAACAGATGTTGCGCAACAAACCCCCTGTTTGAACACATATATCAGTAGAGGCTGGCTCGCTCGTTGCAAATGCGGTGATTTGGATAAAGAGGCATATGAAATCGATGACCTATTAAACGCAAAAAGCCACGTCCGAAGACGTGGCTTTAATTGCGTTGGCGGGAAGTACGGGGCTCGAACCCGCGACCTCCGACGTGACAGGCCGGCGCTCTAACCAAACTGAGCTAACTCCCCAGGCAGTCGTTCGCGTTTGTTTCCGCTCGCGTGCGCTGCGGGGATTAGTATACACAGAAGTCTGTCCGCCACGCAACAACTTTTTTGAAAAAATTTTTCGGTCCCTCCGGGAGGGTCTCCGGGTCCGGCTGGCGCGGGTTAAGTTTGCTGCTCTACAGTCCTGCGCAAGACGGAAAGCACATTAAGTGCTTTCCTTTGCGTGCGGAACTCGCGACAAACTTAACCCGCGCCAGCCGGACCCGGAGACCCTCCCTGCCGTCACATTGTTCGAGCCGTTGTTGCTCGCCGCTTCGCGGCTCGGCGGCCCCGTTCTCCGCAGCGGGGTTGTCTAAAGATCTTGTTGAACTTCCGCCTTTGGCTCAAATGGAAACGGAGGACGCATCTGCATCCCCCGTTTTTGTTGCGGTTAGTCCAAGTCAATAAACTTGGTGCTTATGACATGGCCGTCTTTTACGAGCATTCTGGCCATGGTGGGGCCTCGGGTGCCCCTGGGGTAGCTGGCGCTGCCTGGGTTGAGGACCAGGCAGCGGCCCACTTGGGCTTCTTTGGTTACGTGGGTGTGGCCGTTGATGGCTACGTCTACGGATCCCACCGGAAGGTCTTCGCGGTAGTGGGCTACGGCGAACTTGAGTCCTTCGTAGGTAAAGAGCGCCAAGCGGTCCACATCGGGACCGTAGTCGCGGTAGTAGTCGTTATTACCCAGCACCGCTCGCACGGGAGCGATGGTGCGCAGGTGCTCGTAGTCCATCTCCGACGTAAGGTCGCCGGCGTGGATAATCAGATCCGCACCCTTAAGCTCGTCCAGGAGCGCAGGCGAAAGATAGCCGTGGGTGTCCGAGATAATGTCGATACGCTTAGCGCTTGCACTGTTCATGGGATCCCTTCCGCAAAACGATTTGGTGCATTCATGCAAAAAGCCCCACGGCCCCGCAGACGATTTTGGTCTACAGGGCTGCGGGGCCAGTGTACTAGAGGCTCAGGGCCTTTTTGAGCGGTACGACACGACGGCGCGAAACCGGTACGCGTTCGTCAACGCCCGTAATGCCCAGCTGGATAGCGCCCGAGGGAACCGTCTCGACGTCGGTGACACACGCCAGGTTGACGATATAGCGGCGGTGAACGCGGAAGAAGCCAAAGTCGCAGAGCTTGGCCTCGAACTGCGCCAGCGAGGTCGTCGACAAAAAGCGGTCATCGACCGTATAAATACAGGAGTAATCGTCCTTGGCCATGATAAAGCGAATGTCGTCCACGGGGATGAGGACCTTGCGGCCGCCCTTTTCCACCGGAATGCGCTCGATGGTCACCTTGCTGTCCGTGACAGGCTTGGCGCGTTGCATAACCTTATCGATTGCTCGATCCAGACGAGCCTCCTCGACCGGCTTCATCAGATAGTCGACGGCATCCACATCAAACGCCTCGACCGCATGATCGCTGTATGCGGTTACAAATACGATCGCCGGCGGATTCTTAAGCTTATGCAGTGCCTCGGCAAGTTGCAGACCCGAAGCGCCAGGCATCGAAATATCGAGGAACACGACATCGACGCGGCTCTCCATAAGCATCTCGATGGCGGAGCGAACGCTCGACGCTTCTGTGATCGTGCCGATCTTGCCCGTCTGCTCGAGCAAGAAGCGAAGTTCCGATCGGGCCGGGGCCTCATCATCCACAATCATCGCACGCAGCATAGGGTTTAAACCTTTCGTCAACAAACTACGACGGGCATCCGCCACCTGGCGTTGAGCCCGTAGCCTTTCATTCTACTCTTGAATGTCAAAGATGCTCTCCGACAAATCAAGATGCAGGAGCACTTTGGTGCCCTTGCCCGGCGCCGATTCGACGCGCGTATAAGAGTGCGGTCCATAAAAGCGATGGATGCGCTCAGAAATATTGTGCATGGCCACGCCGGCGCCGCCGCCTTGCGGGGAGCTGGCATCGGGGCGGGCGGAGCGCTCATCAAACAGCCTCGCAGCCGTGCCCTCATCCATGCCCACGCCGTTGTCGGCCACGGCAATCAGAATCGCGTCGTCGCCGTCTTGATGGACGGTCACGTCGATCCTCAGAGCGCCGTCATCGCCCATGCCATGACGCACGGCGTTCTCGACGATGGGCTGGATTACAAAAGCCGGCACCAACGTGTCCTCGACATCCTCCGAGACATCGAAGGTCGCCAGTACGCGGTCCTCGCCAAAGCGTGCCTTCTCAAACGTCAGGTAGCGCTTGGTCTGGGCCACCTCGCGCGAAACCGGGATGAGCGACCCCGAGTTGTCGAGCGTGGCGCGATAGAACGACGAGAACTCGCGCAGCAGCTCGCGGGCACGCAGCGGATCGGTGCGCGTAAACGACGCGATGGTGTTGAGCGTATTGAACAGAAAGTGAGGATTGATCTGCGCCTGCAGGGCACGAACCTCGGCGCGGGCCGTGAGCTCCTTTTGCACCTCGAGCTCGTGGATGGCGAGCTGCGTGGACAGGATCTCGGCAAAGCCCGAGGCAAGCGCATACTGGGTGCGGTCGACGGCGCGCGGGGTCTTGTAGTAGAACTTGAGCGTGCCGACGGTGCGGTCACCCACTTTGATGGGCGCGATGATGCCGGCGGGAACATGGTTGTGCGAGCCATCCGCACCCACCACGTCCACCACGCGGTTGAACGACTGCACGATGCCGTGCTCAATGACGTAGCGCGTGGCGAGCGTGTGGATGGGCGAATCGGGCAGCAGCTTTTCCTCGAACTCGCCCGCGCAGGCCAGCACGTTGCTCTCATCGGTGATGACAACGGTCATGGCACGTGTCTCGGGCAGAATACGCTGGCACACCAGGCGCGCCGATTCCTGCGTCAGGCCGCCCTTAATGTCCTCGAGCATGGCCGAGGCAACCGAGAGTGTCTCCTCGGTGTACTGGGAGCGTACCGAATCGGGATTGAGCGTCAAATAGATAAAGATGCACAGGAAGATGCACAGCAGCGCACAGGCGATCACCGTGGCAATCGGCTCAATGCCAGTCGCCAGGGCAAAGATAAAGTACGCCAACACGCAAACGGCGCAGACAACGGCGATGATGCGAAAGATTGAAATTGAATTATCGCGCTGGGCGCGGCGGTCGATCATTCAGCCTCCTCCAGGATGCTAATCAGTTGTGCGTCGCGCCAAAGTTCGTCCATGATCTTGGGCCAGAAACTCTGAAAACGCAGGTAGCTTGCGGCGTTTTGGCGGGCATAGGTCTTGGCCTCGTCAATACCATGACGCCAGATGCGCAGATATCCCTCGTGCTCGCGGGTAAACATGCTGCGAACCATGGCGGTCTTGCGCACGCGGTCGTCGAGCTCGCGCGAGATCCACGGACCCGGATAGGGCATGAGTGATGCGGCCGTAACCGGAATGAGCTCCTTTTGGTGCGCAGCGAACGTCAGCTTGGCCCGCTCGTAGTACCAACGGTACACGTCCTGCATAAAGCGCGGCGAGCGCTTCTCGGACTCGGGCGGCAGGTGGCGCACGGTCCACTCGTTATCGAACCACACGTCATAGCCGAACATGCGCATGTTAAACAGGTAGTCCAGATCCTCGCCGCGGGTGATAAACGGGTCGAAGGCCACGCGCGTAAAGGCGCGGGCGTGCAGGGCCATCAGGCCGCCGCACACGTAATTGGAACGCGAGATGCGGGTGCCCGAGAGCGCCTTTTTCATCCAGCGATTGAACTCGATACGCTTGGTCCACCAGCGATGGCAAATGCCCACTTTGTCCGTGGGAGCCAGCGGCGACCCGTCGCGATCGTAAAAGTATCCGCTCTTGACTAAAATCGGCAGGCCCTGACGCGTCTGTTGGCCCAGTGCATAGGTCGCACGCTTCATAAAGTCGGCATCGATGACGGTCTCGTCGTCATCCAAAAACACAACCGCGTCGTGCCCCAGCACCGCCGCGCAGGCAAGACCCATGTTGCGGATGGCGCCGTAGCCGCGCAGGCTCACGCACTCGCCCGAGCCTTTGGGCGCAATCTGCGCCACGCGGTCGGCAACACGCGAAGCCTGAGTATTGGTAACGATGGTGACCTTAAGTGTGGGATGAGCATTAACGATTTCGTGCACGCGATGGGATACGTCGGCCGTGGCAGAAACCGGACAGACCACCAAGAGAATGATGCGCGGAATGTCGCGCACCTGTTCGAGCGAAGTCAGGCAGCGATCGAGTTCCGGGTTGGCGGCATTGAGCGACGTCGAGTGATCGTAGGTGCCGGGAGCGTTTGCTTGGGTATCATCGCCCGCCCAATATGTTGGGATCACAACCGTGGCGTTCACACCTTTACCCTCCTTGCAACACAAAAACGGGGCGCCGCCAAACACAGGCGACGCCCCGCGACCTAGCTGATTCCATCATACCCACTTGGGCTAAACATTGCTCGGAAGTCAGAATGATTTATGCGGCTACCCCCAAAAGAGTACTGCAGATAGGCACAATTGCTGCACTGAGCCCGATTGCCTTACGCCGCCGCCTGAGCCATGCGGGACAGACGGACCAGCAGCACAAAGCCAACAACCAGCAGAACGCCAATAGAAAGGACGCCCAGCGACGGGTTACCGGTCAGCGAGGTGACAACCGACACCAGGAAGGTGCCCATAACGCTTGCGTAACGGCCAAAGATATCGAAGAAGCCGTAGTACTCGTTGGACTTTTCCTTGGGGATGATGCGGCCAAAATAGCTGCGGCTGAGCGCCTGCACGCCACCCTGGAACAAGCCGACCAAAATAGCGAGCACCCAAAACTCAAAGGCGGTCTTTAAGAAAAACGCGGCAAAGAGCACGATGCCCATGTAGGCGGCGACGGCCACCAAGATCATGTTGAGTGTGCCCACGCGACCGGCGAGCTTGCCGTAGATGATGGCGGACGGGAAGGCCACAAACTGCGTAACGAGCAGAGCCAACACCAGTTGGGTCGAGTCGATGCCCAGAGCCGATCCGTAGCTGGTTGCCATGGAAATGACCGTGTGCACACCGTCGATGTAGAAGAAGAACGCGATCATGTAGACCAGCACGGTCTTGTTGTGGGCGATCTCGCGCATGGTGTGTCCGACCTCGGAGAACACGCCGCCCACGATGTGGCCGATGGTGTCCTCGGGACCTCGCTCGCGACCGTACTTTTGCTTATAGGTGCGAATGAGCGGCAGGGTAAAGATGAGCCACCAGGCACCGGTGATGACAAACGACAGACGCGTTGCCAGCATGGTGGGGACGCCAAGAGCGGGGCCACCCATGATAAGCGCCAGGCAGATGATGAACGGCACGGTGGAACCGATGTAGCCCCAGGCATAACCCGAGCTGGACACGGCGTCCATGCGCTCGTCGGTGGTAATGTCGGGCAGCATAGCGTCGTAGAACGTCATAGAAGAGTTAAGGCCGATGGTGCACAGCACGTACACGGTCAAAAACGCCATGGCGGACATTGGGATAGCCTGCGCCAGGCAAAGAACCAGACCCGTGAGGAAGAAGCCCAAGAAGAACTTGATCTTGTTGCCGGCGTAATCGGCAAGCGCGCCCAGAATGGGCATGAGCATGGCAATGACCAGCGAGGCAATCGTCTGCGCGTTGCCCCAAGCGACCACCAGGTCTGCCGAGGAAGCACCGGTATTGATGGCGTTAAAGTAGATGGGCACCACCGAGGTATTGAGCAGCACGAGGGCCGAGTTGCCCACGTCGTACATAACCCAGTTACGCTCGAGCTTGGTGTATTTCATGGACAGGGCCCCTTCGTATTCGCCCGATATGCACTTAGTTCATCGTACCCCAATTGTCCAGAAGCGCCGGTAAGGATTCGGCAAAGGGGCACGCACGAGCCCTACTCCTCGCGGTCGAACTCTTCGTCGGCGCCGAGCACGCGACCGCTGTAATTGACGTGGTTGGTCACGGCTTCCATATCGCCGGTCTCGATAAAGCGGGCGACGGCGAGCTCGTAATCGAGCAGTGCGCGGTCAAAGACCTCGGGGAAGCTCTCAGTTGAGACTTCATCGGTAAAGGGGCTCTTCCATGCCAAGTGGCCCAGGTTGCCGGTACGCTCGGGCAGCTCGGTCGTCACGCGGTGCGCAAGGCCGTCGAGCAGCGAATAATCGTGCACCAAGCCCTCAAGCAGGGCAATCGCACGCGTCTTGGCCGAACCGGCCGGCTCGATAGTGCGGTAGAGCAGCTGCATGTCCGAGACGGCGCCGGCGTACTCCCCCGCCGGGATGTCGATACCGTACACGCGTCCGGCGACGTAGCTCATCAGCACGCCGGCAACGCGATTGATGCGGTCGGTGGTGACGATCTCGCCCGCCGGCGGATAATCCTCGACCGTAGCCCCATCGCGCTTGAGCTGCAGCATCAGCACGTCCAAGTCGCTTTCGAGCACGGCATGAACTTGACTGCCTGAAGCCTCGAGCTCGGGATCGGACTCGACAATGCCAAACTGCTGCTCGTAGACAAAGGGGTGGGCATTGCGGTCGAGCACATAGTGCGACAGCAGGCCCAGCGCAAAGGCGCGACCCAGATTGGCATCGCGCGGCTGCAGGTGTGACACGCCGTCGCGCAGGCACGAGAACTGGCGCGACATGCGCGAGCGGTGCATGACCTGAGCAAGCGACATGCAGTCGGAGATGCGCGGCGTGAGCATGTGGAAGAAAAACGGGTCGGGACCTTGGTTTCCCAGGATAAAGGCGATGCGCTCCTCATCGGACGTGATAACGCCCTGCGGAAGACGGTCGATGCTTTCCTCGCCAAACAGATGATGCGTAATGAGCGCGGACATAATAATCCTTTCGATTTCATTCGATGCAATCCATTATGCCCACCGCACAGTCATGCCAAACCTGCAACGGCAAACGATGGCGCACCGACCCTTACGCAAGCCCCAAGTGCGATTTGACCTCGGCAGCGCGACGGCGTGAAACGGGCACCGTCGAGCTCACACGGTCGAGCCTGAGCTCCATCAGGCCCGTGGAGCCGATCTCGACATTATGCACGTCTTCCAAATTAACCAGATAGCTGCGGTGGACGCGGATAAAGCCCTCGGAGGCCAGGCGACGCTCGAGCGAGGAAATCGACTCATTGATCAGGTATGTTCCCTCGGCGCAGACGGCGTTGCAAAAATCGGCGCGCGCCTCAAAGTAGCAGACATCCGCCACGGGAATGAACACCTTTTTGCCCCCGCGATCCACCGTCAGGCGCAAAGGCTGGCGCGGAGCATGGACGACACGGCGAGCACCCAGGGCAGTCTCGATCTTGTCGAGCGCCTTTGACAAGCGGGCATCCTCGACCGGCTTGACGACATAATCGACAGCATCGAGGTTATAGGCATCGGCCGCATACTCGGCAAATGCCGTCACAAACACCACGACCGGCGGCCTCTTTAGGTTTTGCAAGGTCTCGGCAAGCTCAATTCCCGAGCGACCGGGCATGGTAATGTCTAAAAACAGCACGTCGGGCTTGCTCGACAGAATCAACTCCACGGCTTCGGTGACATTGCCCGCCTCGGCAATCTGACCCACACGTGCATCCTTTTCCAACAGATAGCGTAGCTCAGCCCTAATTGGGGGCTCGTCATCAACCACCAGGATGTTCCAGCCTTCGGACATATGCGCTTCCCCTCTTTTTCTCTCAATCCAACCGCGTGCTACACCGTTAGCGGTGCCGGCTCATGCGGCTCGCCGTTCAACTCAACGATGACCTGCGTCCCCACGCCCTCCTGGGACTTCACGCGCATGCCAGAATCTTCTCCGTAAAAGAAATGGATGCGCTGAAGCACGTTGAAGAGCGCCAGGCCGCAACCTCGCTTGACGGAGCCGTCGGCGGTAATGCTCTCGGGCTCCTCTCGGCGATGCTGCTCAAACAGATGCGCGCAGACTTCTTCGCTCATCCCGATGCCGTCATCTTCGACGATAATCTCCAAGCCGTCATCGGTCTCGAAAGCCCTAACACGAATAGAAAGCGGCTCAATCTCGCGCTGCGCATGCTTGATGCAGTTTTCGAGCAGCGGCTGCAAGATAAACGGCGGCACCAGGCTGTCGCGCACCTCAAAGTCGATGTCGACCGAGACGCGCAGACGGCCGTCGCCATACCGGGCCTGCATAAGATTGATATAACGAGTGCCCTGTTCCACCTCGTGCTCGAGCGTGGTGAGCGTATCGGAGTCAGAAAGCGTCTGACGATAGTAGTTGGAAAAGTCGATCAGCAGCGATCGTGCCTTGTCGGGCTCGGTTCGAACGAGCGACACGATCGTGCTAATGGTATTGAATAGAAAATGCGGGTCGACCTGCGACTGCAGGGCGCGAAGCTCAACGCGGGCTGTGAGCTCGTCCTGGCGCTCGAGCTCAAAGCTCGCGAGCTGCGTGGAAATAAGATCGGCAAAACCCGAGGCAAGGGCCGTCTGGCGCATATCAATGCTGCTCAGGCGGGGATAGTACAGCTCGAGCGTACCCACGCAATGTCCGCGCACGGTAAGCGGCGCGACAATGCCGGCGCGCAGGCGGGGAAAATAGCCGCCCGTCTCATTGGATGTGTCACGCGAAAACACGCTCTGCTCGCCCGTCTCAATCACACTGAGCGTGGTCTTGAGCACGACCGGGGTGCCGGCAGGGCACTTTGCCGAGCCCTCGCCCCAACTTGCCAACACCTGTTTGCCATCGGTAAAGCAGATGGCAGAGGCGATGGTCTCGGACAGGATGATTTTAGAGGCGCCCAGGGCCGCTTCGGGCGTAAGGCCGCGCGACGTGTAGGCAAATATTTTTGATGCGATGGCGAGCGTACGGTCGGTTGCGCTCGATGTGAGGTCGTCGGGGACCACAAAGACATACGAGAAAAAGAAGCACAGCATGACCAGGCCGGCAATAACGACAACGCCCGGAACGGGATTGGGATTATCGGTTAAATCCCAGATAAGCAGCAGGATAAGCGCCGGAACGACAATACCGAGCAGGATGGCCTGAACCACATGCTGGGCCGTACGAAAGACCTTGGTAGAGTTGTAGCTCTTGCCCAGAATCAGCCTGTTTAAATCCACCGTCATCCCCTCTTGTCCGTAGCACCCATAGCAATAAAGAGGGCCGCAAGCGACCCTCTCCATTGCATTATGCAATCAAAAACTGTGTTTTACATCAAGCCATCGACAAACGGTATCTTAGGCGCTGTATTTGTTAGCCTCACCAAAAGTGCCAGCCTCGACGATCCAGCCGTCCTTCATGATGACGTCCATGTTGTCGGTGTTGAGCACGTGGATGTCGGCGGCGACGTCACCGTTGACAACCAGCAGGTCGGCGCACTTGCCGGCCTCGATGGAACCGGTCTCGTCCTCGATGTGGCACATCTTGGCACCGTTGAGGGTGGCGCAGGTGATGGTCTCGACCGGAGTGAAGCCGATCTTGTCGACGAACTCGTACATCTCCTCGATGGAGCAGGTGCCGTACGGGGTGACGAAGGAGAAGGAGTCGGAGCCGATCGTCATGACGACGCCGCGCTTCTTGGCCTCGCGCAGGCAGTCGTAGTTGCGCTGCAGCTCCTTCTCGACCAGGGTGCCCTCGTACTTGTCGTGCAGCTCGGGGACGTAGACGGGCGGATAGGTGGCGTACCAGGTGGGCAGGAAGGCGATCGTCGGGGTGAAGAAGGTGCCCTGCTCGGCCATGAGGTCCATGGTGCGCTCATCGATATCGAAGCCGTGAATCAGCTGCTCGCAGCCAAAGCGAACGGAATCGTAGGCGGCGGCGTGGTTGTTGTAGCAGTGACTCCACACGGGGATGCCGACCATCTTTGCCTCTTCGACCACGGCCTGGATCTCCTCGGAGCAATAGTGCTGGTCGCGACCGGAGTCCCAGCGCCAGATGCCGCCACCGGTAGCCCAGATCTTGATGGCATCGGGGTTCTCGCGCAGGCGACGACGGACGGCCTTGCGCAGATCCCAAGGACCATCGACCTGGTCGCCCCAGGGATGGGATTCCTTGTTGAGCTCCTGGGTGCAGTGGTGGGAGTCACCGTGGCCGGCAACGCGGCAGAAGCCAAGACCAGTGGCCAGAACGCGCGGGCCCTTGAAGACGCCCTTGTCGATGCAGTCGCGAATCTGGATACCAAAGCGGCCGATCTCGCAGACGGTGGTGAGGCCGTGGGTGAGGCAGTCGTAGGCCTGCTTGACGGCGACGGCCTGCTTCTCGAGGAGCGGCTGCATGACCCAGTCGGTGTCATCATCGGTCAGGTTGCCCGAGAAGTGCAGGTGGGTGTCGATCAGGCCGGGAAGGACGGTCTTGCCGGCGGCGTCGATAACCTCAACGCCCTCGGGAAGGTCCTGCATAGCACCGGCATACTCGATCTTGCCGTTGTCGTCGACGAGAACGAGGGAGTTCTCGACCGGCTCGGCACCGGTACCGTCGATGAGCTTGCCGCCAACGATTGCGTACTTAGTGGACATGGTTCCTCCTTATGGATCCATATAGTGGGCGAGGCCATGTTGGGTTATGGCCTCACAAAGCTACCCAAGTGGTGCCGGGTTCGGTGCGCGGAAGAGAGGGGTCCGCGCACCCGATCCGCCCCGGCTAGGCGTTACTTTTTGCGGGAATTGGTGAAAGCCATGAGGGCCAGGCCAATAGCCAACCAGCCAATCACGATGCTCCACTCCACCATGTTGAGGGAGGCGGGAGAGAACGGAATCACAAGCAGGCCGATGATGATGGCGCAGGCGGCGATAGCGAGGCCGATGCCAAACTTGCCACCGGGCACCTCGTAGGGACGAGGCAGGTCGGGCTCGGTGAAGCGCATGCGCAGGCAGGCGAGGGCGACCATACCGCAGGAGAAGATGAAGGCGAGAGCCGACACGTTGGTCAGAGGAATGAGCATGTTCTTGCCCAGGAACGGACCGATGACGGTGATGACGCCCAGAACGACGCAGGCGAGCTTGGGAGCGCCGGACTTGGGGTCGACCTCGGCGAACTTCTCGGGCAGTTGGCCCTTGCGGCCCATGGCGAGCATGATGCGGCTCGTGGCGCCGTAGAAGGAGTTCATCGGGCCCATGGGTCCAAGCGTGGCGATGACGAGCATGGCCAGATACAGAAGCATGTTGATGCCCTTGAGGCAGGCAAGCGCGGGAACCGGGCTCTTAACAAACTCATGCCAGTCGAGGATGGTGCCGAACGAGTAGATGCAGACCATGTAGAAGCCGCCGGCGGCCAGCAGGGCCAGGGAGATGATCTTGCCGAACTTGTTCCAGTTGAGGCCCTCGGCTGCTTCCTCAGCCTGCTGAGGAATGGTATCGAAGCCGGCGTAGAAGAACGGGGTCAGAACCAGGACCGACACGATGCCGGCGAACAGGCTGGTGCTCTCGGTAGCGGCCTTGCCGCCGCCAGCGCCGGTGACCTGGGAGAACACAGGCATGGCATTGTCCGGCGAGCCGGTGAACAGCGAGACGCCCATGGCGAGCAGCATGCCGCAGAGCAGAGCCTTGGTCAGGAAGGCCTGGAGCTTGGCGGCCGAGCTGGCGCCGCGGAAGTTGAGGAAGATGACGTAGACTGCAAAGCCGAGCGCGATCAGCGTCGGGAACAGGTAAACGTCGGCGCCCAGGATGGTGTAGAGCTTGACGGCGCGTAGCCACTCAAGACCGGGCAGGCTGCCGAACATCTCGGACACGAGGGTCGAAATGGCGATGGCCTCCCACGGGCACAGGATGCCGTTGCCCAGGGCCAAAAGCCAACCGGTGATGTAGCTCAGCGTACGGCCAAAGCTACGATCGACATACTCGACGATGCCGCCCGAGATGGGGATAGCAGCCGTGAGCTCACCGAAAACAGCTCCGACGGGCACGAGGAAGATTGCACCCAAGAGGAATGCGATCATAGCGGGAACGGGACCGCCGCCCACGACCATCCAGTCGCCGACCTGCAGAACCCAACCGGTACCGATGATGGCACCGAAACCGATGGTGAAGAAGTTCCAGAGCGAAAGCGTTTTCTTCATGCCGCCGTTATCCTCGACTGCAACTTCTGCGTTCTTGTCCGCCATTGTTCCCCTCCTTTCCTTTTTGACGCCCCTTGACGTCACCCCTTGCGCGGTCTGTTTTGCCGCGCGCTTTGATTTCGTGGCTTTAAGATACGGCCTTGGCGCAGCAGCGCCGCTTGTAGCTCGACCGAAGGCAGAACTGCAAAACGAGCGGCGCCGTTTTTAGGACGAACGGCACAGTTTGCCGCTCATTGTTGCCGCCTGACCGACGGGCGCACGCTCATCGAACGCATATAGAGATGTTTTTGAGGCCGTGCGTTTTGCGCCTTTCGTACCGTTTACCGAGCTTTTGACGCGCAGGCCCATTTGTTGCACATCTTTTTTGTAGGATAGACAGGTTATACATGAGACAAGGCGGTGCGAATGGCATACGGATACAACGACGGTGATCAACGGCGACAAAGCGTTCGCCTTGCTGGCCGTACCACGCCTACGCCCAGAAGTGCCACGAGCAGCAATCCGCAACGCTTCCAAGAGCAACCCAGGCCTTCGTCTCGGCAGCAGTCAAGCAGAACACGGCAGAGTGGCCGTCTGAGCACGGGCACAAGCGCGCAGCAAGATAGCCGCTTGGGCGCGCGCACTCGACAGCGTCAGGCCGAGGTTCCGCAACTGCGCCGCAACGGCGCACGTCAGCCCGGCATCCATATCAACCGCTTCTTTTCGCATCCCCAAGGCGGACGCGACGGCAAGCCTTACCGCTCGACATCGCACGCGAATGCCCCCGCCCTGCCGGCCCGTCGACTTCGCCTCGCACTGTGCTCTATCCTCACCTGTCTGGTCTTTGTGCTTATGAGCTCCTGTATGTCCCACGGCTCGGCCGGTCTAGAGCCCACCGCCGAGGACAAGCTGCTCAAGGCCCCCGTCAATCCCGGTTATTCTTTCGCCTTTTCGACCCCGCGCTCGCAATGGCAAGCCGGCACGATGCCCCATATCTATCAGATCGACCCTGCGTGGTCGGAGCTGTCTTACGCCGGCGGCACCATCCGCCAAAATGCCTGCGGGCCTACGTGTCTCACCATGGTCTATATCTTTAAGACGGGACGCACCGATATGACCCCCGTCGATATGTGCGCGCTTTCCGAGGCAGGCAATTACGCCCCCACCGGTGCAACCGAATGGTCGTTTATGACGAGCGGCGCGTGGCAGTTGGGACTTAACGGAACAGAGCTCCATAACGATCGCGACTCGATGACTCAGGCTCTGCGTTCGGGAGCGCCCGTCATCGCCGCCGTTCGGCCGGGCACCTTTACCAGCGTTGGACACTACATTGTGCTTTACGGTATTGACGACGCCGACCAGATTGGAGTCTTCGATCCCAACTCGGCCAGCCGCAGCGCCCGCCGCTGGGGCGTCATAGAGGTCCTTAACGAAGTCGAAGCCATGTGGGCCTACTACTAGTCATTGGGGACAGTCTTAAATGAGTGGTCTCTGGCTGCCCGGAACTGCTGGCACGGAAAATGCATCCCGCTTTGAAGTTCGATAGCGGGATGCACTTTCCGCGCACGGCCTGTTTGGGAAACTACGTTCCACTTTCCGGCAACATTCCGGGATGCATTTTCCGGTTGAGGCCCCCAAGGGAAACCATGTCCCATGTTGGACGCTCATTCTGGGATGCGCTTTCCGCAGTTGATTGATGCGGGCTTTAAGGACTGTTCCAAGCTGCCGGCAGAAAAGGAACGTCCCCAAGTGCCGGGTTTCCGCAGTCATTGGGGACAGACTTAAATGACTAGTCGTTTAAGAACGTCCCCAATGACTACCCACAGAATGAGGGTCTCATCGGGGACTAGGTAAATAGCAAAAGCCCCCGCGGCCGAAACGGGCCGCGGGGGCAGCAGGCTTGCAAGGGTTAGCTCAAGTCCTCGCCATTTGATGCAATGACCTTTTGATACCAGCAGAAGCTGTCCTTTCGGTAGCGATCGAACGTGCCTTTGCCCGTATCATCGGCATCGACATAAACAAAGCCATAGCGCTTCTTCATCTGCCCCGTCGAGGCCGATACCAGATCGATACAGCCCCACGGCGTGTATCCCATCAGGTCAACACCGTCCTCGACAATTGCATCGCGTAGCGCAAGAATATGCCTGCGCAGGTAATCAATATGATACGCATCGTGGACTTTGCCGTCTTCCAGCGCATCGAGTCCGCCCACACCGTTCTCAGCGATAAAGAGCGGAAGATGGTAACGATCGTGGTAGCCGGCAAGCGTCACGCGCAAACCCAGCGCATCGATCTGCCATTTCCAGGCAGTCTCTTTATCCTTGAGGTACGGATTGCGCAGCGTCGGGAACACGTTGCCCTCCGCCTTCTCAGCGATCACCTGGTCATCGGCGCACACCAAGCGCGAGCAATAGTACGAGAACGAGATGAAGTCGACGGTATGCTCGGCCAGACACTCCGTATCGCCCGGCTCAAAGGGCACGTAAACACCCTCTTTCTCGAGCGCACGCAGCTTCCAAGTAGGATAGGCGCCCGCAGCCATCACGTCAGTGTAGAAGTAGCGGCCGCGGTCCTCCTCATACGCAAGCCATACGTCCTCGGGCGCACAACGGTACGGATAGGTCGCACCGGCAGCGATCATGCAACCCACCTTGTTTGCGGGATCGATCTTGTGCAGGATCTCGACGGCGCGAGCGCTCGCCATAAACATATGGTGCGAGAACGCCGCGGTCACGGCTGCACGGTCACGCTCATCCTCGAGCGTGACGCCCGCGTTGAGATAGGACAGCGCCACGCTGTTGATCTCGTTGAAGGTGAGCCAATAACGCACGAGGCCCTGGTACGCACGTCCGACGGTCTCGACGTAGTGCGCATACCGCTCGATCATCTCTCGGCTTTGCCATCCACCATAGTGCTCGACCAGAGCCAACGGATAGTCGTAGTGCGACAGCGTCACGAGCGGCTCGATTCCGTGCTCGCGCAGCGCCTCGAATACCTGACGGTAAAACTCCAAGCCCTCACCGTTGGGCTCGGCCTCCATCCCTGTGGGAAAAATACGGCTCCAACAAATTGAAAGACGCAGGCACTTAAAGCCCATCTCGGCAAAGAGCTCGACGTCCTCGCGCCAATGATGGAAGAAGTCGTTGCCCCAACGGCATGGATACAGCCTGTCCGGATCATCCACGGGCTTTTGCCTGCCAAACATCACATCCCAGCGGTCGGGACCCTGTGGAATCAGGTCGGAGTGCGACATACCGCGGCCGCCCTCGTTCCAGCCCCCTTCGGCCTGGTTGGCAGCGAGCGCGCCGCCCCACAAAAAGCCCTCGGGCATACCGGCAGCAGACGTTCTGTCAAAGTAACCCATGCTACTCAGTATCCTTGGCAGAAGCTGCCGCGGCGTTCTCCTGCTCCTGTGCCAGGAGCTGGTTGTCGTACACCTTAAAGAACGGGTACCAGACCACAGCCATGACCACGATCAAAACGATCGTAAATACCCAGATGCGCGGGTCGAGGCACTGGATAAAGCCCTGAACGAAGATGGGGAACGTGCCGCTCACCAAGATGTAGAAGTTAGAGACAAGACCCAGTGAGATTGCACCCCAATACAGCAGGGCCGAAATCATACCGCCCAGCACAAACGGAATCATGAGGATCGGGTTGAAGATGATGGGTGCGCCAAAGATCGCGGGCTCGGAGATACGGAAGAAGCTCGGCACGATCGATGCCTTGCCAAATGCCTTGAGCTGCTGCGACTTTGCCCTAAACGCGCAGAGCGCCACAAAAGAGAACGTATTGCCCGTGCCGCCGATGAGGTTGATGACCATCGACATGAGTACCGGGTGGAACTCAAGCGGCTGCCCAGCAGCGTAGAGCGAGGCGTTGGCAGCAAAGGCGGCAAGCGTGACCGGGGCGGTGATGGGCATCACGATCATGTTGCCGTGGACGCCAAAGCACCAAAACAGCAGCGTCATGAAGCAGATAAGCAGTGCGCCGGGCACAGAGTCAACTGCGACGGAAAGCGGGGCAGCGAGCAGCTTCTCGATAACCGAGGGGATGGACAGCGTGGGATCGATCATCTGGATCAGCAGGTTGCCACCAAAGAAGATGAGGATGTTGGCGAGCATAGGCACGATGGCGCCAAAGGTATCGGACAAAAACGGCGGCACGCCATCGGGCATCTTGATGGTGATGCCCTTGGTCTGGCAGAAGTGCGTGACCTCGACGGAGACCAGGGCAACGATGATGGCGGTAAACAGGCCCTGCGCACCCAGATAGGTGCAGGGGACCGCCTGGAGCACGGACTCATCAGCAAGCTGGTAGTAGGACGACGGCGCCGCGGCGATCAGGAACATCACCAGCGAGGTCATACCGGCGTTAAGCTTGGGCATCTTGTAGGTGCCCGCCAGGTTATAGGCGATTGCGAACGTCACGATCACCGACAGTATGCCCATCGTCATGTTGAACGGGATGAGCAGCGTGAGCTTATTGGCCGTGGCAAAATCGAGCCAAGGGCCAAAGACGGACCAGAACCCGCCCCGCGCCACCAGGTCGGCCGTGACCGGCGGGTTGGCGATGATCATAAAGACGGCAGAGACCAAGATGAAGCTGATCGCGCTCATAAAGCCCTTTTGCATGGAGGCAAAGTGGCGCTCGGTGCCGCAGAAATTGGCAATAGGGGTCAGTTTTTCCTGAAGCAGGGTCATGAACTTTTCCATGGTCGCCTCCTAGCCCAACAGCGACTGGGCGAGTGCCAGCACGTTGGCGGCGTTGCCCATGCCGTAGTCCTGTGCGGGGATGACCGCGGTCGGCTTACCGCTCCCCTGCTTGACGGTGTTGAGCTGGTAGGACACCTGCGGCCCCAAGAGCAGCACGTCATAATCGGCGCAGGTCTCCTGATACTCGCCGATACCCACCGCATCGATATCGAGCTCGATGCCGTTTTGCTCCGCGTATTTCTCGAGTTTCTTCATCAGAATGCTTGTAGACAGGCCAGCTGCGCAAACAAGAAGGATCTTCATAAGGGATTCCCTTCGCATTGATTGGTTGGATAGTCGCCGCACGCCGTTAGGCGTTCTTGGCTGCAGTGCGCTCATACAGGCAGATCAGCTCCTGCACGAGCTCCTGAGCAAGCATGGAGCACATGAGGTGGTCCTGAGCATGGACCAGCAACACATCCACCGACAGATGCTCGCCCGCCGCCTCGGTCGAAAGCAGCTGCGTTTGGATGTGGTGAGCTTTGATTCCCGCATCCTTTGACTGCTTCATGAGTTTGGCGGCAGCGTCAAAATCCCCCGCCTTTGCCTTTTCAAGGGCTTCGAAGGCAAGGCTGCGCGCCTCTCCCGCTGCAGCGACCAGCTGAAACGAAACCATCTCGGTTCCCTGATCGTCCATAACGGTCTCCTCTCCCGTGATGTTTGGTTTGTACTTGAATATTCGAAACGCCTATCTCCCACCCGCAATCCTCGAGGTTTATTGCAGGCAGGCAGGGTTTTCGACAAAAGAAGCCTTAAGCCGTATGCGCTTGCACAAGCGCCATCAGCTCATGCCAGGACCGGCGCTCGCGTAAGCGCTCGATCCCCTGGCGGTCCATAAAGATCTCAGCGAGCAGCGAGCTCAAGATCCGCGCCTCATCGCCGCCCGACCGGGCAAACGACACCATAAAGACAATATCGACCTCATGGCCGTATTCGTCCCAAAGAATGGGATGTTCGAGCAGGCCCACGGTAACAAAGGCCTCGGCGCTCAAAGGATGCATCCCATGGGGCATGGCCACCCCATTGCCAAACGAGGTGGCACTCGCGCTCTCGCGCTCGGCAACCTCTTGGGCAAACTGGGCATCGACACGGCCGCTCTCGACGGCGCGCTCGGAGAGATATCGGAGAACGGCCTGCTTCGACGACGCCTCAACGCGGTTGAAGAACAGGGCACGGCTAAAGAAAGCGCTCAGGGAGTCCGATTGCGCAGCATCATCACTCAGCACCTTGCGGATAGCGTTGACATCGCTCGTCTCCAAGAAGAAATCGGCCTCGCGGACGGGCACGGGCAACTTGACGTTGAGCGGCACCGTTGTGAACACGTAGTCGATGTGCGAAAAGTCGAGCGTTCCCACGCGGGCGACGTCGCATGTCTCAATCGACTCGATATACATACCAAACTGCTTGCGGTACTGGTGCTCGAGCATACGGGCGCTTCCCGCTCCCGAGGCGCACACGATCAGGATGCGTTTGCGACGCGGCTGGTCGGCTTGCTGCTCGAGGGCCAGGGCAAATGCCATGGCGATGTAGCCGAGCTCCTCATCAGAGGGCTGGCTGCCAAAATGACGCTCGAGTACCTGCGAGGTGCCGGCCGCCATCGAATAGGCCAACGGAAACCTCGTCTTGATATCGGGCAGCATGGGGTTATCCATATGCATGTGATATTCAAGGCGATAGCCCAGAGGGCCAATATGCCGAGCAAGGTTCATGCGAAGTTCAAGATCGCTGCTAAAGTCAAACCTAAACTCATCGTTGACCGCACATACCATCTCGGAAGCGATCTCCCACATCTCGTCCGAGATAACGGCCGAGCCCTTCTCGGGCACGCCCGTGCCCCTGCCGAGCAAATGGATTGCGATAAAGGCAACCTCTTCTCGGGGCATGCTCACGCCCAGGGCATCCTTGATGTTTGCGGCAATCTGGAAAGCCGCAGCGTATTCGCGCGTTCCCTCCAGCTTTAAAACGTCCGATTCTGCAGCCGGGACATAGCAGCCCTGCTCGATGCGGCCAAGAGCGATGTAAAGATGCATGATGAGATTGCGGGATGCCAGCGAGCTCACCGTGACGGGCGAGGCAGTCAGGGCATCGTCCACACATGCGGCGATGGCCCGCAGGCGCTCGGCGAGCTCTGCATCGTCGGTGTCGGGCAACACGGGCCTCACCAGCGAGGCCAGACACAGACGCCGTTGCGACTCCCCACCCGCAACGCGGATTCCGTAGCGAGGGCGCTTTTCGAGCGTCAAGTCAAATTGGGCGAGTTTCTGCTCTACCAGACGCATGTCATTGGACAGAGTTCGCGCCGAAACGTAGAGTAAATCCGCATACTCCTCAATCGTCACCCACTGGGACCGCATGAGAAGGTCGTTAAGAAGGAAGGACACACGGCCGTCGCGCGTATCAGGAATGCCCGGATGGGCCAGAGCCGCACCGTCTAGCAAGCGAGCAAGCTCATCTGCATGTGCAACATCGATACGATATTGCCCTTTGCTGCCAACGATGCGTGCAACCCCCGCAAGCTTGTCGTTTGCGCGATGGATATAGTTTCTCACGGCGCGCTCGCTTACCTCGAGACGCTTGGCAAGCACCGCGACAGCGACAGGCTGAGCGTCCTCGATCATATTTACAAGCTGCTTGACGCGAGCATCCATGTCCTCCTCCTTTCCCTGCGTCTAGTCTAACGCGGTAAAGAATGACACTCCACGTCGCGCTCGTTCCGCCAACGCGGAACAGGTTGCGGGGAGTCCAGCTGAACTTATAGGGAGCACGGAGAGAGGGCCCGAAAGCAATGCGTCGGTGTGAGATGCGCTTTCCGCAGTCATTGGGGACAGATTTAAATTAGTAGTCATTGAGGACGTTCTTGTTTGACTAGTCGTTTAAGAACGTCCCCAATGACTACCCACCCATCGGGGACTAGGTAAATAGCAAAAGCCCCGCAGTCGGAGCGGACTGCGGGGCTCATGAAGAGAGGCTAGTTTGTGGGCGTCTTGCCTGGCGCCCACGAGAGAGGCAATGGAGTAGAGGCTACTCGTGGATGCGGGTACCGGAGAGGCCGGCCATGGTCTCGGCGGCCTTGTCCAGGGCGCCGATGATGCAGGTGCGGCCCTTGCGGGAGCGGGCGAACTTGATGGCAGCGCGGACCTTGGGCTCCATGGAACCCTTGCCGAACTGACCCTCGTCGGCCAGGCGCTCGGCCTCGTCGGCGGTGATGTCCTCGAGCTCCTCCTGGTTGGGCTTGCCAAAGTTGATGGCGACATGCTCAACGGCGGTCAGCAGGAACAGAACGTCGGCATCGCAGTCCTCGGCCAGCAGCTCGCCGCCCAGGTCCTTGTCGATGACGGCGGGAACGCCCTTGTAGCAGCCCTTGTTCTCGTAGTCGCGGACGACGGGGATGCCGCCGCCACCGCAGGCGATGACGATGAACTCGTTGTCGAGCAGGTTGAGGATGGAGTCGGCCTCGACGATCTTCTTGGGATCGGGGGAAGCGACGACGCGACGCCAGCCGCGGCCGGAATCCTCGACGAAGACCTTGGAGGGATCCTCGGCCATGAACTCCTTGGCTTGCTCCTCGGTGTAGAAGGGGCCGATCGGCTTGGTCGGGTTCTTGAACGCGGGATCGTCCGGGTCGCACTCGATCTGGGTGACGACGGTTGCGGCGTGCCAACGCTTATAGCGCTTGTGCATCTCGCGGCCAATGCCCTGCTGCAGGTGATAGCCGATGTAGCCCTGGGACATGGCGCCGCACTCGGGCAGCGGCATCTCGGGGGTGCCGATGGCGTCGTGGGCAGCGGCGAAGGCGTTCTGGATCATGCCGACCTGCGGACCGTTGCCGTGGGTGATGATGATCTCGTTGCCCTGCTCAATCAGGCCGAGAAGAGCGTGAGCGGTGTTGCTCACGGCCTCGATCTGCTCAACGGGGTTGTTGCCGAGGGCGTTGCCGCCAAGGGCGACGACAATACGATCGGGCTTGCCAAGAGGCTTAGACATTGCTGGAATCCTTTCTGTAAAAGGCCTACAACCCATTAATAACCCGCGTCCGTGCAATACGCGAGTTTATTAAGGTTTATATTCTCTTTATCGCTCATTTTATTCATTTTGAAAATAGTTGAACGGTGAACGGTCGTTTTTATCCGCTCAGCGTACAGAACCCCAGCTCAAGCATATCTACGTCATTTACGTGCAACTTTATTTAAATGCAGCGAGGATTATGTCGGATTATGCAAACTACATCTCTGCTAAACACAAAACGGACAGCGCAATATCTTACTCGCACTATACGAGATTCTATGCACTTATAAGTTGAGTATGCACCCCTGCAAAAACAAGGGGCTTTTCATCCAGCATAAGGAATAAAGAAGAGCTCCAAAAAGGCGGCAACAGCCAAAACCTCCATCCATCCCCAAAGTGGCGCGAGGTTTCGCGGCAAAGCCGCGAAACAGCGAAGGGGACAAAAGGCCCCGCAACCACGTCCTTCATTCAGCCCCACAATCCGAGGACGTAGTCGTAGCAGGATCTGAGGGCTAACCTTCGCGGACATTCCGCAGGACGAAAGAGCCCCCGCCGCACGTAGTGCGCAGCGGGGGTTCTTTCATGTCCGAGGACGTCCGCGAAGGTTAGCCCTCAGATCCTGCGGTGGGAGACCTAGGCCTCGTTGTACACCGTCTTGAGCTTCAGCAGGTGCTGATAGCGGTCCATAGCGGCCTGCTCATTCTCCTTGAAGAGCTCCTCGGCGCGCTCGGGGAAGGAACGCGTCAGCGAAGCGTAACGGGCCTCGTTCATCAGGAACTCCTGATAGCCGCCCGCGGGCTCCTTGGAATCGAGCGAGAACTTCTTGCCGGCAGCAGCCTCGGGGTTGAAGCGGAAGAGGTTCCAGTAACCGCACTCGACAGCCTTCTTCATCTCGGCCTGGCAGTTCTGCATGCCACCCTTCTTGATGGAGTGCATCTCGCAGGGGCTGTAGCCGATGATGAGGGACGGGCCGTCGTAGGCCTCGGCCTCGTGGATGGCCTTGAGGGTCTGAGCCGGGTTGGCGCCCATGGCAACCTGTGCCACGTAGACGTAGCCGTAGCTCATGGCAATCTCGGCCAGGGACTTCTTCTTGGTCACCTTACCGGCAGCGGCGAACTGAGCGACCTGGCCCAGGTTCGAGGCCTTGGAGGCCTGACCGCCGGTGTTGGAGTAGACCTCGGTGTCGAAGACGAAGACGTTGACGTTGTGGCCGGAAGCCAGGACGTGGTCCAGGCCACCGAAACCGATGTCGTAGGCCCAGCCGTCGCCGCCGAAGATCCAGAAGGACTTCTTGGTGAGGTAAGCCTTGTCGGCGAGGATCGCCTTGGAGGCGTCGCAGCCGCACTTCTCGAGCTCGGCAACGTAGGCAGCGGCAGCGGTCTTGGAGGCCTCGGCGTCGTTGACGGAGTCGATCCAAGCCTGGCCGGCGGCCTTGAGCTCATCGGACGGACCATCGGCAGCGATGATGTCCTGGGTAGCGGCGATCAGCTTGTGCTGAACGGCCTCATAGCCAACGGCCATGCCCAGACCATGCTCGGCATTGTCCTCGAACAGGGAGTTGTTCCACGCCGGGCCGTGACCGTCCTTGTCCTTGCAGTAAGGAGCGGTGGCAGCGGGGTTGCCCCAAATGGAGGAGCAGCCGGTGGCGTTGGAGATGAACATGCGGTCGCCGGCAACCTGGGTCACCAGACGTGCATAGGCGGTCTCGGCGCAGCCGGCGCAGGAGCCGGAGAACTCCAGGTAGGGCTGCTTAAACTGGCTGCCCTTGACGTTGGCCGCGATGAGCTCCTTCTTCTCGGAGACGTTCTCGACCATGTAGTCCCAAACAGGCTGCTGGTCCATCTCCTGCTCGGTGGGAACCATCTCGAGGGCACCCTTGGGGCAGACCTTGACGCAGTTGGTGCAGCCCATGCAGTCGAGCGGGGACACGGCCATGGTGAACTTCATGCCCTTGGCCTTGGGGCCCATGGCGTCGAGCGTACGGGTAGCCTCGGGCGCGGCGGCAGCCTCGTCCTCGGTCATCGCGAACGGACGGATGGTGGCATGCGGGCACACGTAGGCGCACTGGTTGCACTGGATGCACTTGGTCTCGTCCCAGTGGGGAACGACCACGGCGACGCCGCGCTTCTCGTATGCGGAGGCACCCAGCTCAAACTGGCCGTCGGCGCAACCGACGAAGGCGGAAACAGGCAGGCTGTCGCCATCCATGCGATCGATGGGCTCGAGCAGGTTCTTGACCTGCTGGGCGATAGCGGACTTGGTCTCCTCGGAGAGCTCGACGGGAGCGGCATCCTCGGCGGTAGCCCAGTCGGCCGGAACCTCGAACTTACGGAAGGCGGTAGCGCCGGCATCGATGGCCTTGTGGTTGGCGTCGACGATAGCCTGGCCCTTCTTCATGTAGGACTTGGTAGCCGCGTCCTTCATGTACTGCAGGGCGTCCTCGGCGGGCAGGACCTTGGCCAGCGCAAAGAAGGCGGACTGGAGCACCGTGTTGGTGCGCTTGCCCATGCCGACCTTAGCGGCCAGGTCGATAGCGTCGATCAGGTAGACGTTGACGTTGTTGTTCGCGATGTAGCGCTTGGCCACGGCGGGCATGTGCTCGGCGAACTCCTCGTCGCTCCACTGGCAGTTGACCAGGAAGGTGCCGCCCGGCTTGACGTCGCGGACCATCTTGAAGCCCTTAACGATGTAGCTGGGGTTGTGGCAGGCGACAAAGTCGGCCTTGGTCACGTAGTACGGCGAACGGATCGGAGAATCACCAAAGCGCAGGTGCGAGACGGTGACGCCGCCGGTCTTCTTGGAGTCGTACTGGAAGTAGGCCTGGACGTACTTGTCGGTGTGGTCGCCGATGATCTTGATCGAGTTCTTGTTGGCGCCGACGGTACCGTCGCCACCCAGACCCCAGAACTTGCACTCGATGGTGCCGGGGGCTGCGGTGTTGGGCGCATCCTCGGCCTCGGGCAGGCTCAGGTTGGTCACGTCATCGACAATGCCGATGGTGAACTCGCGCTTGGGCTCGTCCTTCTTGAGCTCCTCGAAGACAGCGAACGCGGACGCGGGAGGCGTGTCCTTGCTGCCCAGGCCATAACGGCCGCCGACGACCTTGATGCCCGTCTTGCCAGCCTCGTAGAGAGCGGAGACGACGTCCTGGTAGAGCGGCTCGCCGATAGAACCCGGCTCCTTGGTACGGTCCATGACGGCGATCTTCTGGACGGTCTCGGGGAGAACGTCGACGAAGTGCTTGATGGAGAACGGACGGAACAGACGGACCTTGACCAGGCCGACCTTCTCGCCGTGAGCGTTGAGGTAGTCGATGACTTCCTCGAGCACGTCGCAGAAGGAGCCCATGCACACGACGACGCGATCGGCATCGGGAGCGCCGTAGTAGTTGAACAGGCCGTAATCGGTGCCGAGCTTCTCGTTGATCTTCTTCATGTAGCCCTCGACGACGGCGGGAAGCTCGTCGTAGACCTTGTTGCAGGCCTCACGGTTCTGGAAGAAGATATCGCCGTTCTCGTGGCTGCCGCGGGTGTGCGGGTGCTCAGGGTTGAGCGCATGGTCGCGGAAAGCCTGGACGGCGTCCATGTCGCACATCTCGGCCAGATCCTTGTAGTCCCACATGGCGACCTTCTGGATCTCGTGGCTGGTGCGGAAGCCGTCGAAGAAGTTAAGAAACGGGGTCTTACCCTCGATGGCGGCAAGGTGAGCCACCGGCGAGAGGTCCATGACCTCCTGGACGTTGCCCTCGGCGAGCATGGCGAAGCCGGTCTGACGACAGGCCATGACGTCGGAGTGATCGCCAAAAATGTTCAGGGCGTGGGAAGCGACGCAACGCGCGGAGACGTGGAAGACGCCCGGGAGCTGCTCGCCCGCGATCTTGTACATGTTCGGGATCATCAGGAGCAGACCCTGAGAAGCCGTGTAGGTGGTGGTCAGAGCACCGGCGCCCAGCGAACCGTGAACGGTACCGGCCGCACCTGCCTCGGACTCCATCTCGACGACCTTGACCGGGGTGCCGAAGATGTTCTTGCGACCCTGGGCCGCCCACTGGTCGACATGGTCGGCCATCGGGCTGGACGGCGTAATGGGATAGATTCCCGCTACCTCGGTGTACGCATACGAAACATATGCGGCCGCCTCGTTGCCGTCCATAGACTTAAACTTACGCGCCATATACCCCTCTCCTCTCATATAGGTATACAGGCCCCGGCGATTGCCGGGATATTGGCGTGATGGGATTTACGCTGTTGCTTCCAATCATCTGGCAGGCAGGCTCAGCAGCAGGTACGTGGCGTGGAGAGAAGACATGCCGAGGCGAGGGGCAACTGATGCGCCCCACAGACCCGACCGCCCGTCTTGCACATGACCGAGCGCCGCAAAGGCCGCATGCCGGATGCTCCCGGGCACGCCCCGGCGATGGGAAGCGCCCGCAACGGAAATCCGCATGCGGGTTTATTGTACCCCGCCGTCAAGTGTAATTTCGGCAAATATAGGCGGGCGGTAAAGGTTTACCTCGGGTGACTGCCAAGGGCCAAAATGGTCCCTCCATCCCCGGGCGACTGGCTCTGGCGCGCCAAGGAGTGTCCCAAAGTGCCGGCAGAAAAGGAACGTCCCTATCTGCCGGCTAGAGGGCACCGAAGAGGATGGCGTAGGTAGTGGATTCGCCGAGTTTGAGCTCGCCGCCGGGATTGAGTTGGGCGGAACGACCGGGCTCGACCTGAATGCAGACGCGCGTGGCCCCGTTTACCACCACGGTTCCGTTGGTGGACGACAAGTCCTCGACGTGCCAGATATTTTGAGCATCGCACCAGATATGGGCATGGCGGGCCGAGACATCGTCGCCGACGTCGGTAATATCGCCCTCACCAGTGGCCAGCGCGCCAATCTCAACGCCCTGCTCACTCGGCTGAATCCAGCGCGGGGCGCTCACGACAAAACTGTTTTGCACGCGCAGCAAGCCCAAGGGGTGCGCCGGGGCGGGTTCGCGCTCGCCTGCGGTCATCGACATGCCAAGCGAACGCGGCGTGGAGGTGCCTCCGCCGCAGGTCGCGTGCGCGTAGTCGATGGCATAGTTCACCGAGGACCGCACATCCGCCGAACAACCGACGGCGACAAACAGCACCAGCACGGCCTCGGCGCGCTCGGCGGGCATGAGTTCCGCCGCCTGGGACAGGCGATCGAGCGCGTTGCGATAGAGATTCGTGTCCTGGTGACACTCTTCGAGCGCGCGTACCATCGGTTCACCTGCGGGGCCGCACACCATATTGATCACAGCCGTGGAGTCCATGGGATTGCGCTGGCGCAGGGCCAGTTGCGACATAATACGCGCAGCCGAGGTACCGTATTCGGCAAAGTAGCGCTGCTGAAGCGTACCGACCGGCGCGCGAACGATAAAGCGGGAAACCCAAGAGCGATCGGCGGCCCGGCTCTGCGGGCTGCGGCCGTCGGCGAGCGGACGGGACGAAAGCACCAAGCCGCACAGCCCGATATGGCTCAGATGCGCCGCGCGCTTAAAGATGTCAAACATGGCCCCGCATGGGGTGAGCTCAACTTGAGATGCCATGACCTAGGCCTCCTTGGTCGTAGAAATAGAATCGGACGATACTTCGACAGGTCCGCCAAAAGTACGGGCAGCTGCGGCTCCACCGGCAAGCGGAGTCGCCATCTGGACTTTTGTGCGTCGCGGTGCCGAAACGGGAAGTTCAAAGGCAAAGCCCATCGCAAGCAAAAACCACGTAAGCGTATAGGTTGCAACCAGAGCGGCAACAAGGCCGCCCATCACGGCGCGTTGGGAAAATACGCTACATGCAGCCACAACCAGCACCGGAACCTCGCAGGCAGAAAGCGCAAGCACACCCTGCAGGAAGCCCGAGCGCCGATTGCGCGCAAGTGCCCCCGCGACAACGCCGGCTATGCCTGGCAGCGCCAACGCCAGTGCGGCAATAATACCCGGTAGCGACCCAGACCACACGAGCGATCCCAAAGTCGCCGTCACGCGAGCGCCCGACGCCAGCAGCGCGGCCGAAACCACGACCACAGCCCAAACCACGCCACAGACGACCGTCGCGCCGACCATCAGCGCGCGACGAACCGCGCGGCCAGACGCATCCATGGGGCACGGCGTGAGCGGCTCGCCGCGGAGCGAACGACCGACATTTTGCGCATAGTGGTCACAAAACGCCGAGAGCGCCGCCTCGACCGCCGCCGGCTCGGGACGATCTTTTTGATGGCTGGACAGACAGGCCATCACCACGTCGAACAGCTGGGCATCGACAAACGCCAGCGCATCGCGTAGCTCCTCGGAATCCGGCTCAAGCCCCAGCTGCTGGGCCTGCTCGGCCGCAGCGAGCGCCACATCGGGCTCATGACGAAGCAGCTGAGTCAAATCGCAACCGGGCGCATGGGCACCAATGGGATAGTCGGGCAGCGTGTCCATCTTGAGACGGTAGGGGCTGGCGATGTCGCGCGTCTTTTTGCGCGAACCCGAGGTGCCCGAAGTGCTCGGCGCGGCTTCGTATGGCGCGGCGCCGGCAATGAGCTCGTAAACCGTGCTTGCTGCGGCATAGACGTCGATCGCCGGCGACATACGCAAAGCGCGCAGGTCGGGAATATCGTCGGTGAGCATCTCGGGCGGGGCATAGGCAACCGTCGCGCGACGCAGCGTGGCATAGCGCTCCGTAAACGACGCCTTGCCGCCGGTACCGGCCACGGCCGACGCAGGCTCGAGCGCCAGCGACGAGCCAAAGTCGATCAGGCACAGGTCAAAGGTGCCCTCGGCAAGCTGCCGGTCAAGCGGTAGACGCGCCGTACGCACCATAATATTAGCGGGCGAGATATCGCGATGGACAAAGCCCTCCCCCACCAGGCTCATGCGGCAGAGCAGGTCGAACAGGTCGCGCCCCAAGCGCGCCGCCACAAGCGGCGATAGGCGGCCGGCATCGTCCACGGCAAAGCGCGAGCGCAAGCGGGCAAGCGTCTCGCCCTCGACCCATTCCATGACAATTGCAGGCACACCGTCAACCTCGCCCCAGCCATAGAGGCGGGGAAAGCCCTTAAGGCCCGAAAGGGCGCGATGGCATTCATATTCCTCGCGAAATGCCGCTTTGAACTTGGCGACCAGCGCCTCATGGGCGGCATCGTCGTCAAACTCATCGCGCGTCGGCAAGATGAGCTGTTTGAGTGCTACGGCCTCGCCTTGGGCGTTGACGGCACGCGTCACGCGGCCGATACCGCCACGGCGCATGGTGGCATCGTCGGCAAACAGTATCGTAAAACGACGCAGATAGGCAGGCAGTTCGTCCTGACCGAGCGCAATGGCCGGCTCAAACCCGTCGACACGCGCCAGGCGCAGGCCGACCATGGGATCGCGACCGAGCGATTGTGGTGTGGTGGATGCAAGATCGGTCATCATAGGGCAAGCGCCGCCACGTTATTGTTGAAGTTACCGAGCGCGACGTCATCATCGCCGTAATGGCCGACCCATTGACATAGGTTGGTGTAACAGCCCCACAGATTGGCATACTGCTGATACCACTTTGACCGGGGCGAGAATGTCTGACGACCGAACTCGGCTCGAATGACAAACATCTCCCCGACCAGGCTGTCGCACGGCCTGGGATCTCCCGTAGAGTTATAGGTCGAAACCACGTCATTGGCACGAGAAACATAGCCGTCGAGCATGTTGTACTTGGTCACAAGCCAACTGTGAATGCTCTCTTCCTCAGCAGCGGAAAGGCCACCGGAGTTTGCATCGTTGTCAGTGTTGCCGCCCGTCGAGCCGCCGTTTCCAGACCCTCCGGCAGAGGAACCCGACCCAGAGCCGCCGCCCGAACTCGACGAATCCGAGCCGGAGCCAGAAGTATCCGAGCTACCGGGCTTTCCGGACTGCTGGGCGTCCTGCTCCTTCTGCTGCTCGACCTTATTCACCGTTGCCGCCACGCTATTGTTGGACAACCGATCGATGATCTTGGTGTTGGTGAGCACGATGGTTTTGCCATTGGCAAGCGTGACTTCGTTGTCCGGGGCCTCGGCGCCGTCCGCGTCGTCGGCGCCAAACACAATATGCGCGACCACACTTGCCCAAGCATATCCAGTCGTGGTGCCCAGATCACTTTTGACCTCATGCCCCACGCGCGGTTCGCGTGCGGCATGTGCCTGCATCATGGACGGCACGGTCATGCCATAGGCAGAAACGCCAGCTATGACCAGCACCAGCGAGCAAGACAGCAGTGCGTACGCCCGCGGCGCCAAGCCCAGTCGGCGTCGCATGCGCACCGCGGTGCCGCGCTTTGTCTGAGTGCCACCGGGCCGCATGCGTTCTCCTCCAACAAAAACACGCCGCTCGGGAGCGGCGCATTCATTCGAATCCATATTTGAGTGTATCAGCGAACCCAAAAGGTTGCGCAACGAATGGGCAAATTAAGGATGCGAGTGGAAGCATCCATGCGATAAGCGGATACAAAGCATCTTTGTTGCACAACAAACTTACAGTCGCACGGGGAAATTATAACTACCCCGTGCGTCGCGAGGAAAACATACGGCAGGAGCAGGCTCGCCACCTAAATCGTGCGACGGGCCTCGATGGCGCGCCCGAGCGTAAGCTCGTCGGCATACTCCAGGTCGCCGCCCACGGGCAGACCGCTCGCCAGACGCGACACCTCGACGCCCAGCGGCTTGATAGTGCGGGCCAGGTAGCTCGCCGTGGTCTCGCCCTCAATATTGGGGTTGGTGGCGATGATGACCTCGTGGATGTCCTCGTGACCCAAGCGTGCCAGCAGCTCGCGAATGTGCAGCTGCTCGGGGCCAATCTTGTCCATGGGGCTGATCACGCCGCCCAATACGTGGTAGAGACCGTGGTAGCTGCCCGTGCGCTCGATCGCCTGGACGTCGCGCGGCTCGCCCACCACGCAAATGCGAGTGGTGTCGCGCATCGAATCCTGGCAGATGGAGCACTCGTCGGCCGTGGCGTAGTTAAAGCAGCGGCTGCAAAAGTGAACCTCCTGCTTAACCTCCAGGATGGCCTCGGCCAGGCGGCGCGCCTCCTCGGCGTCAGCCTCCAACAGGTAATAGGCGATGCGCTGAGCTGACTTGGGACCAATGCCCGGCAGGCGGCCCAGCTCATCGAGCAGTTTTTGCAGACTGTGATTCGCACTCATATATATGCGTGTCTTAGAACGGCATGCCCGGGATGTTGAGGCCGCCGGTGATGGCGCCCATCTGCTTGTTGGCGAGCTCGTTGACGCCGCGGACGGCCTCGTTGACGGCAGCCATGATCATGTCCTGCAGCATATCGACGTCCTCGGGATCGAGCGCATCGGGATCGATGGTGAGGTTGACGAGCTCCATCTCGCCGTTGACGGTCACCTTGACCATGCCGCCGCCGGCAGAGGCGTCGACGGTCTGGGACTTGAGGTTCTCCTGCGCGGCGGCAAGCTGCTCCTGCATCTTGCGGGCCTGCTTCATCATCTGCTGCATGTTCATACCGGCCATGATGGCTCCTTTACGTGCGGCCGCGCGCCGAGCTGCAAGGGCAGCCGGAGCACGGCGGGACTTTCAAACTCAAAAATCGTACCACGGCGCGGGGCAAGCAAGCGGGGCGGACACGCTACCTCAGTCGATATACATGTCCTGGAGTGCAAACCGCACCCAAAGATTATGCGAAGTTGAATAATTCGTATCTGCATAATATTGAAAGCTAAATCTTGTAGAGCCGGAATCCGACATTTTCTGCATCCAGCTAGATAACAAAATGCCGAACCGCTGCTCGAGGCGGCGCTCATGATGGCAGGGTATAATTTGATTGTCACAGACAGCAATTTGGAGGTGCCCCCATGAATGCCCCCGACGCGCTCCAAAACATCCGCTCAAAACACCCCGTTGCATATGTGGTTCTCTATCTCTTTGTCGGCTGGGCATTACTGGTTGTCATCACCCATGCTATAGCCTTTGGAGCAGAACTGCTGATAACCAGCTCGGACCAGCCCACCGTCAAATGGGAAGCGACCGATGAGTGCACCGATGGAACCCGAACCATTTACTACAACAGCCCGTCCCTCTACCAAGAGTTCAAGGTCAAGATAAAGGACTCCAAGATTGTCGGTGCCGAACCAGGCGCTTTCTTGACAATCGGAGCAACCCTCGACGCCGAGCAAGTCGAGTACACGGACAGCCATGCGGCGTATCGTATCGACCTCAGCATCCTAGGCCGACCGTCACGCACTTGTCTGCTCGAATGCGATATACGCGGCACCACGCTACACATGTCGGAAATACAGATGCGCCCGGACAAAAGAAAGTGATATATGGCCAAGTCGAAACAGACTAGGCATTAGGCATAGACTCGGCCGCCTTCGTAGGCAAAACGCAGGATGAGCGGGGCATTGTTGCGTACAAAATCATCGAGTTCTTTGAGGTCTGCTTCGCTAAAGCCCTCGTGCGACACCCAATTGAATGCCGGCAAGATGCACTCCGCCGTGTCAAAACCCCAATCGCGTGGGCGCTCCACAACGACCTCCACCGTGTTGTCCTCACGGACTTCGGAATACGAAACCTGCGTATCGTCCTCAAGGCGGACATATTCCCACATCATAAGCTCGCTCCGTTCAAAGACGTCTCTTCTTGAGCAGTATACCCGCCTGTACAGCTACTCCACCGGTTTGAAGATGGTGGACTGACCGAAGACGCTGCGGATGAGGGCTTTGGCCTCGTCCTCGGTCTGCGGGATGCTCGGGGCTGCGCCCTGATGGCCGAAGGGGCTGCCAGCACCGGGATTGGATTCCCAGGGAGCGGCGGGGACGTCGTCGTTTGCAGAGGCTGCGGGTGCCACAGCAGCGGCCTTGGGCGCGGACGCCGCACCCGGCACGTCGAACGGGGGCAGATCGTCCCCGCCGGCATCGGCAGCAAAACCACCGACCATGGCATCGTCGTAGGGCACCTGCTCGGATTCCCATGGCGCAGCCTGCGCAGGCGGCTGAGCCATGGGGACGGACGCGCGCTCGGGCGCTCGGGGCGCGGGCTCGGTCGGGAGCTTGCCCGTGGCAGGAGCACCGGCAGGGTTGTCGGAGCGCAGCCAAGGGGCCTTGGCCAGGTCGGATGACTTGGGCGCAGGCGCGGCAGCGGACTTGGGCGCGGGCGCCGGGGCAGCAGGTTTGGGCGTGACGGGCTTAGGCGCCGACAGGGTCGATGCCGCTACCGGTGCCGCTTGCTGCTGCGGCGCGCTGGCGCTCGAGGATACAGGGGCCGCCGAGGACACGGGCTGCGGGCCCGCAGATGCCGCAGCCCGTGCAGATGGAGAATGCTCCTCATGTTGAGGAGCCGGCGTGCCACCTCCATCCAGGACATAGTCGACGGTGCGACGACCGAATACCGCGCAGACCGTCGGCAGGACCACCGACTGCGTGTCGGCGCGACCGAGCATCTTGATGGCAAAGGTCGAGCCCGCGGGGAACGAGACCGTGAGCTTGGAGCCGTCGTCGGCCGTGGCGCGGGCGTTGAGCAAAAGTCCCGCGTAGGAAGCCTGACGCGCCTTGACGCGCTCGACGACCTCGGCCCATTTGCGCTGGAGCTCGCCGGCGTCCTCGACCGCGGGGGTCTCGGCAGCGCCGGCGGCGGCAACCTGGGCGGCGTTGTTGGGCTTGGACACCGGCACGGTCGATGCAGCAGGCGCGGGAGCCGGAGCCGCAACGGGTTGAGGTGCAGGCGTTACAGGTTTGGGCGCGGGAGCCGGAGCCGCGGACTTGAGCGCAGACTGGGCCGCCGGAGCAGCAGCGCCGCGGTCCCAAGGCATGCCGCCCTGATGCGCGGGCGTAGCAGCGGGGGCGGCGGTCGCCGCAGGAGCAGCAGCTCGGGCGCCCGAGATCAGCGTCGGCTGCTGGACAGAGGGCGCGGATGCAGCAGGCGCACTCGCTTGAGCAGCAGCCACGCTCGCCGGAACGGCGGCGTTGGCAACCATGGCCTCCAAGCGAGCCACGCGCTCAGCCAAAGCCTCAATCGTTAAATCGGCCTCGGGACGCGCCAGGCGGGTGCAGGCGATCTCGAGCACCAGGCGCACGTCGCTCGCGCCCCTCATCTCCAGTGCGGCATCGTCGAGCACCGTCAGCACACGGGCCAGGCGGTCGGCAGGATGCTCGCCAAAGGCAGCGGCCTCGGCTGCAAGCGCCTCGGCCTGCTCGGCACCGCCCTCAAACAACTCAGCACGGGCACCGGCAACGCAGGCAACATACACGTCGCGCACGTGCGCCACCAGGTCGCGCGTCAGTTCCAGCAGATCGTTACCTTCCTCGACCTGCGCGCGAATAAGCCCATAGAGCTCGGCGACATCGCGATCAGCAATGGCGCGCGCAAACTCGCCCAGAATCTGGTCCGAAACTTCGCCCAAAAGCGAGCGGGCATCGTCCGCATGCACGGTGCCGTTGCCGAAGACGCTCAGCTGTTCCAGCGTGGAGAGCGCATCGCGCATGCCGCCCTTGGCATGGCGCGCCACGATGGCCAGCGCCTCGTCGTCGTAGTCGAAGCCCTCCTGCTCGCACACGTATGCCAGGCGGCGCTCGATATCCTCGTTACCGATGCGGTGGAAATCGAAGCGCTGACAGCGCGAGAGGATGGTCTCCAGAATCTTTTGCGGGTCGGTGGTGCACAGCACAAAGATCACGTGCGCCGGCGGCTCCTCGAGCGTCTTGAGCAGCGCGTTAAACGCCGCCGTCGTGAGCATGTGGACCTCGTCGATGATATAGATCTTGTACTTGCCGCGCACCGGGGCAAAGTTAACGGAGTTGATGATCTCCTCGCGTACGTTGTCTACGCCGGTACGGCTTGCGGCATCGAGCTCGTAGACATCGGGGTGGTTGCCCTCGGCAATGAGCTCACACTCCTCGCAGGTGCCGTCGGGCATGCAGCCGCTTGCACCCTCGGCGCGCGCCGCCTCGGCATTGCGGCACAGCAGCGCCTTGGCCAAAATGCGCGCCATAGTGGTCTTGCCCGTGCCGCGCGGTCCGCAGAACAGGTAGGCGTGGGACAGGCGCCCCTCGGTGATGGCGTGCTCGAGCGTCGAGACGATATGCTGCTGGCCCACCACGGAGTCGAAGGTGAGCGGGCGATACTTTCGGTACAACGATTCCATGGGTGCTCCCCCGGGTATACTGAGTCTTGTTGCCGCGGCGGCCATGCGGTCGCACGGCATACTGCATTCATAATAACCCGTACGGCGAGCCCGCCGCGATAGGAGTCCAAAGAGCATGGCAGACGCAGAGAGCAACCTCGTTCCCTCCGAAGCAGCCGACCAGGTCGAGGTCGCGCTCGAGGCGCAGGCAGCAGCCGACGACGGCATCCTGTACCTCAACGAGTATCAGTACGAAAACGACCTCGTCACCGACTTTGCGCGCCTGGTCGCCTCGCCCAGGCGCCGTGGCTCCCTGTACGTCGCCGCCGCGATTGCCGCGCTCATCGGCATCGGCATGCTGGTGGCCAGCGGCAGCTGGATCAAGTTCGGCGTCGTGCTGATCGTGTTCGGCGCCTTTTTGGCCTGGTGGAGCAAGAACCTGCACCACACGCTCGCCCGCGACTTTATCGACGCCGTCGAGGCCGACGAGTCCATGGGTGGCCGCTATCGCCGCGTCGCCGCCAACGAGGACGGCCTGATGGTTTGGGGCAAGAGCGGCAAGTCGCAGTTCTTCCCGTTTGACAAGCTCGACCACGTACTCGACGGCGAGCGCATCTTTGTGGCCATGTTCGCCGACCAGGGCGTGACGATCCCCAAGGACACCTTCGTCCGTGGCGATGCCGAGCAGTTCGGTCCCTTCCTCAAGGCCCGCATCAACAAAAAGCTCCGCATCGAGACCAAGAAGAAGAAAATGAAGGCCGAGAAGGCCGCCGCCGAGGCCAAGCAGGGCGACAAGCCCCAGGAGACCAAGGGCAAGCAGCGCAAGCAGAAGAAGAACAAGAAGAAGCACTAAGGCCAAGCCAGACAGGCAGCCTCACATCCCGTTATCCTCGCCATCCGCCCGAGCGTGCTACACTAGCAGCATCTATGCCACCGCGAACGGCTCGGCTCCGCGCCCGCCACTCGCAAACGAACTTTAAACGCACGAGGGTTGGCCATGCCGCTTTTCTCGCAACATACCGCCCGGTTCTCGCCGGACGTTCCTTTGGAGGGCACCAGCTCTCGCGAGCTGCTCAAGCGGTACCAGCCGCTCGAGACACTTGCGACCGGCGGTTTTGGCTCCATCGAGATTTGCCGCGACACGCACCTGCGCCGCCGCGTCGCCATTAAGCGCATCCCCCTTATCAACGGCGCCGGCATGCCCGCCAGCGACATCATGGATGTCCTGCGCGAGGCGCACACTGCCGCCATGCTTCAACATCCCAATATCGTGCAGGTCATCGACTTTACGCATGACACCGCCTATGCCTACCTGGTCATGGAGTATGTCGACGGTATGTCGCTGGCCGAGTTTTTGCATCGCGTGGACGGCCACTCGCTCACCTTTGACGAGGCCGCGGCCATTGCCGATGCCCTGGGCCAGGCGCTCACCTTCGCCCATAGCAATGGCGTACTCCACCTGGACATTAAGCCCGCCAACGTGCTCATCGACCACTCGGGCAATGTAAAGCTCACCGACTTTGGCATGGCGCGACTGTCGTCCGCCGGTGGCTTTGGCGGCTCGCGCGGCGGCACCATCGGCTACATGCCGCCCGAGCAGCTCGATATCGAGACCGGCACGGTCGACGAACGCGCCGATGTCTTTGCCCTTGCCTGCGTTATCTATGAGGGCTTGTGCGGCAGCGCTCCCTTTATGGCGGCCACGCCCGCCGACTCGCTCGACCGCATCATCGGCGGCGCCACCTATCCCAGCGAGCTGATACCACACTTTCCCCCGGGAGCCGAGGCCGCGCTCATGAGCGCGCTCTCCCCCATGCCGCAGGACCGCCCCAACAGCATCGAGGCATTTTGCGACCAACTCCTTGCCGGTCTGGGCAGCGTGCGCGAGGGCCGTCGCAGTCTGGAGCAAATGGTTGGCGAGCTTTCGGATGACGAGCAGGAGCTCGACGATATCGAGCCGTCGTACTACGAGGACGACGCCATCGAGGTCGACCCCGCGCTCGGCTGGGCGGGCACGCGCTGGAGCCATGCGCGCGACTACACCATGCACGCTATCTCGGCGCTAACGTGCGGCGCCTTTAGCTTTTTGCTGATGCAAACGGCCGGGGTCGCGGCGCTTCCCGGCCTGGTCATTGCGGCTATCGCGATCGGAGCGGCGGCTGGCCTGGCCCCCCAGATCGGCTCGGCCATCTCGGCTGTGGGCTTTTTGGTGCTCATGGCCAACGCCACCATGCAGGCGCAGGGCATCCTGTCGATGTTGCCCGTCGCGGTGATCTTTGCCGCCGCCATGTCCGGTTGGTGGATCGCCTGGGGTCGCACCGAGGCTGCCGCGAGCGCCGCGCTCACCTGTGCACTCGCGCTTGGCTGTCTGACTGGCAATACCTTCCTGGCAGCTGGGGTCGCCGCCGGCGTCGCGTCATTTTGGCTCGGCCCGGCAAGCGCCGCCGCGGCAACGGGCATGGGCGTGCTTTTTGCCCGTCTGGCGACGGTCGCGCTTTCAGCCGGAGGCGTGCTGGGGCTCGGTAACGTTGCCGCAGCGCTGGAAGACCCGCTCCTTTGGGCTGCCTTTGTGCTGGTCGCGACAACTGCCGCAGCGTCATCTGCGCTGCTCAATGCCCATGCCAAGCGTGCCGACCAGGGCTCAAACCTTGCCGCAATCGCCGCCATCGCCGTCACCGGCATCGGCTGCGCAGCGGCATCCTGTCTTGCACACCATATGGAAATTGCCAGCCTTGCAGCCGCGGTCGCCGCCAAGGCGGCAGTTGCGGGAACCCTATCCTCTATAATCGTTGGGATATGCCTATATTTGCTCGGATACCAAAGAACCTATACGGAGAGTGATCTTTCGTGAACTTCCTGAACATCTTCGAGGACCACGTGGCCGGCATCTTCGGTGCCACCCGTGCCCCGTTCTCCTTTAAGAAGCTTGCCAAGCAGGCCGCTCGCGACATGGAGGATCAGACTCTGGTGATTAACGGCGTCAACACGGCGCCGGCACTCTATACCATCCTGATCGCCGCCGACGACGATCCCATGCTCGCCCCGTTCTACCCCGAGCTTTCGCGCGAGGTCCGCGAGTTTGTGAAAGCGCAGGCCGAAAAGCGCCGCTATGTCTTTGTCGGCGAGCCCCTCGTGCGCTTTATGATCGATCCGCAGCTGCGCGCCGGCAAGTTCTCGGTCTTTGCCGAGAACGTCGATGCCCCCACGCTCGGCCGCCTGTACGAAGAAGAGCGCGCCTATCAAAACGGCCTGGGCCAGAACAACTCCGCGGCAAGCCGTGCCGCCAGCGCCCCGCGCGCCGGCCAGCAGCAGTTTGCTGCCCCGCAGCAGCAGCGCCCCGCCGCCATGCCCCAGCAGCAGCCGACGCCTCGCGCCGCCGCTCCCGACCCGCTTGCCGTGGCAGACCCCTTCGCGCCTAGCGTCCCCGACCCCGCCGCCGCACCCATCCCGGTGCCGCAGACCGTCTCGCGCGACGCGCTTGCCGGCATGGGCGGAGCCGCCGCGACCGGTGCCGCCGTGGGCCTAGGCGCCGCAGCCGGCATCGCCTCCAACATGGCGAGCACTCGCGCCCCGCAGCGCCCGCTCGCCCAGCTCGTCGACGTCGTGAGCGGCGAGAGCCATAGCATCACCTCCGCACAGGTGACCATCGGTCGCGAGCGCTCAGTTTCCGACATTGCCCTGCGCGACCCCAACGTGTCGCGCCGCCACGCCCAGCTCACCTTTACGGGCTCGGATTGGTCGATCGAGGACCTCAATTCCACCAACGGCACACTCGTCAACAACCGCCGCATTACGCGCTGCCCGCTGCGCAACGGCGATCTGCTGACGTTTGGCCTGAGCACCTTTGAATTTAGGGGATAGTCGCTTATGAACATCGATATCGTCCTTTTTGCAGGCCGCATCGTCCTGGTCGCCCTGCTCTATATCTTCCTGTTCGCCGTCATGAAGACCGGCGTGGGACTTGTGCGCGGACAGCGCCGCGACTCGGCTATCTGGACGATCGATGTGGACAAGGGCCCGCGCGGTATCCGCGGCATCCACGTAGACATGCTCGGCCCCGTCATCGTCGGTCGCTCGCCATCTTCGGACATCTGCATCAACGAACCATTCGTCTCGGCCTCGCATGCGCGCTTTTCGCTGCAGGGCCCGGCGCTCATCATCGAGGACCTCAACTCGCTTAACGGCACGCTCGTCAACGGCCGCCAGCTTGTGGAGCCCGCAACGCTGCGCGAGGGCGACGAAGTCCAGATCGGCGATGTGGTCATGAAGGTGAACCGTCGATGATCGACGAGGAGAACAAGTCCGCGACTATGACCGAGGCACCGGCTGCCGCCACAGCTGCGCCGGCCCACGCCGCTCCGGCGGACTCCGCACCCGTGGAACCCGAGGACACCGTGTTCTCCCTGCCCCTTTCGCATGTAACGCATGATATTTCGGATCTCGCCGATAACGAGGACGAAGAGGATGCCGTAGCGGCGCCCATCGGCGCACATGCTGCGGAACAGCCCACAGCGCCCGAAGCAACCTCGGCGCCAGCTCACTTTGCAGAGCCCGTCGCCGCGGCAATCAACGAGAGCGCTGCGGTGTTTGCGGCACCCGAGCCCGCCGCGCCGGCGTTTCCCATAGCTCCGGCATCCGAAGTTGCGCCCGTGTCTACGCCGGCGCCCGAAGCGGGGCCATCCCCCGAGGACGGCCCTGCACCCAAGACCCCGCAGCCTGCGCCCGCAAGCGAGTCCGATGCCGTGGCCGAGCCCGCCGCCCAGTCGCAAAACACGCCCGCGCCGTCGCACTTTGCGACGCCCGATCCTATAGACGTCAGCCCGCAAGATGACGAGTCGACCGCCCGCGCGTCCGAGGAGCCCGACTCCCCGGACACCGGCGATTCCGAATCAAACGCCGAGACCGACACCGTCTCTCCCGGTGACACAGCCGAAATCGACGTTGCCGCCGTTGAGGCCAAGCTCAAAGACCCCGGCTCGACCATGAGCTTTGAACCCCTAACCGAGGAGCGCATCGAGACCGACTCGACCTATGATGCCGGCACCACCACGCAACTCATGTGGGGCGCCCGCTCCGACGTTGGCTGTGTGCGCCCGCACAATGAGGATTCCTACCTGGTGCAGTCGCCGCTCTTTTGCGTATGCGACGGCATGGGTGGTCACGCCGCCGGCGAGGTAGCCTCTTCTATCGCTGTCGAGACTATAGCCAAGACGGCCCCGCAGTCCGCCGACGCAGCACGCCTGGCCGCAGCCGTCGAGGCAGCCAACGCCGCCGTAATCGAGGCGGCCCTGAACGGCCTGGGCAAGCCCGGCATGGGCTGCACAGCCACCTGCGCCTATATCGAAAACGACACGCTCGCCATCGCCCACGTGGGTGACTCTCGCGCCTACCTGCTCCACGAGGGCACGCTCATCCGCGTGACCCGCGACCACTCCTACGTGGAGGAGCTCGTGGACGCCGGCGAGATTACGGCAGACGAGGCTCGCGTCCACCCCAACCGCTCGGTCATCACCCGTGCGCTGGGCTCGGACCCCGCCATGTATGCCGACCACTTCACTCTGCATATCGAGGAAGGCGACCGCCTGATCCTTTGCTCTGACGGCCTTTCGAGCATGATTCCCGATAGCGATATCGAGAACATCGCCACGCAGTCCTCAACCGCGCAAATCTGCGTCGACAACCTAGTGGACGCGGCGCTTGCCGCCGGCGGCCACGACAACGTGACCGTAGTAGTCGTTGACCTGGTTGACGATGGCGTTATGCGCGAGGCGCAACGCGTGCGTCGCCGCAACATTACTATCGCCGCCATCCTGGCCCTCGTCTTTGTGCTGGCAGCTGGCATCTGGGCCTACACGGGTGTCACCGGCTCGTACTACCTGGGTACCTACCAGGGCAATGTCGCCGTCTGGCGCGGCCTGCCCGGCAAGCCGCTCGGACTCAAGCTCCACTGGCTCGAAAGCGAAACCAGCATCAAGCTGTCCGATCTGCCCGAAGACACGCAAAACCGCCTCAAGGCGGGCATTCCGCAAACAAGTGTCGACGATGCGCAGGACACGATATCCAAGTACCGCCACCAGATCGACGAGGAGCAAACCCGCCAGGTGATCGACGCGCAAACGATTCGCGACAACACCAATCAGGGATCGACCTCCGAATCAGATTCCGAGAAAACCGCCGAACAGTCCGCCGAGGCCGAAGCCTCCGATAAGAATTAGAAAGGGAGTGCCGCTTATGAGTCGCCGCAACACCGAGCTGCTCTTGCTCATCGCCTCGGCGTTCCCCGTCATCCTGCTGTATGCGATGTACGTGCTCACCGCGGGCGCTGCCATCTCCTTTGAGACGCTCGCCGTACCGATCGGCCTCTTTGCCGCCTTTGCCGCGGCCCACATTGCCGTGCGCATCTTGGCGCCCGGTGCCGACCCCGCCATCCTGCCCATTGTCTTTGTGCTTTCGGGCATCGGTATCACGTTCGTGACGCGTCTCGCACCCGCTCTCGCGATCTCACAGCTCATCATCCTGTTTGTCTCGGTTGCCCTGATGGTGGGAACGCTCGCACTGGTCAAAAACCTCGACGTGGTCATGCGCTACAAGTACACCTTTGGCATTATCGGCATCATTCTGCTGATGCTACCTATCTTTATCGGCACCACGATCTCGGGCTCCAAGCTGTGGATTCGCATCGCAGGCTTTACCATCCAGCCCGGCGAGTTCGCCAAGGTCTTTATCGTGCTGTTCCTGGCCGGGTACCTGGCCGAGAACCGCGAGCTGCTCTCCATCTCCAACCGCAAGATCCTGGGCTTTAAGATCCCTCGCCTGCGACTGCTGCTGCCGCTGTTTGCCGTGTGGGGCGTGTGCCTACTCGTTGTCGTCTTCGAACGCGACCTGGGTTCGGCCGTGCTGTTCTACACCATCTTCTTGCTGATGCTCTACGTTGCCACGGGACGATTCTCGTATGTCGTTATCGGTCTTGCGCTCTTGGCCGTTGGAGCCGTGGGCGCCTACAAGTTCCTGTCGCACGTTCAGGTGCGTTTCCAGGTTTGGGTCGATCCGTTTAAGGACGCCCAGGGCCAGGGCTACCAGATCGTCCAGTCGCTCTTCTCGCTTGCCGATGGCGGTCTGGTCGGTGTTGGCATCGGCAACGGCATGGCCAACAACATCCCTGTCGTCGAGTCCGACTTTATCTTCTCGGCTATCGGCGAGGAGATGGGCCTTTTGGGCGGCGGCGCCGTGCTCATCCTGTTTATGCTCTTTGCCGTGCGTGGCCTCACCACGGCTGCCCGCGCTAAATCCGACCTCGCTGCCTTTAGCGCCACGGGCCTTACGGCCGCCATCAGCTTCCAGGCCTTCTTAATCGTTGGCGGCGTAACCCGCCTGATTCCGCTGACCGGCGTCACCCTGCCCTTTATGAGCCAGGGCGGCTCCTCGCTGCTGGCGAGCTTCATCATCGTCGCGCTCCTGCTGCGCGCCGGTGACGAGGCGACCGGACGCGAGGCCGAGCTTACCGGCACCGGCACCATGGCCGCCATCACCGATGATCAGGTCGCATCTGCCGCCGCCCCGACGGGCACGCGCTTTGCCACCTCGTCTTCCTACGGCAGCGGCAGCCATTCCGTCGGCTCGCGCATGCGCCGTCGCCTGCTCGACACGCCTGAATCCGGTGTGCTCGGCCGCGTTGCGCTCGCCAACCGTCTAACCCGCGCGGTGCTCGCCTTTACGGCGCTGTTCGCCATCCTTATCGGCAACCTCACCTATGTCCAGGTCATCAAGGCCAAGGACTATCAGGACATGCCGACCAACAACCACACCATCGCCCGCTCCAAGTACATCCAGCGCGGCTCCATCATCACGTCCGACGGCGTGACGCTGGCCGAGTCGCTGCAGCAGGAGGACGGCACCTACGTACGCTCCTACCCCAACGGTAACCTGGCAGCGCACGTGGTTGGCTACGTGAGCCAGCAGTATGGCACCACCGCCATCGAGAGCGTCATGAACGACACGCTCACCGGTTCTAAGGACTACTCCAGCTGGAACAACGCCATCGCGTCGCTCGCGGGCCAGACCCAGCCGGGCAACACCGCCAAGCTCACCATCGACTCGCGCATCCAGACGGCGGCCGAGCAGGCACTCAAGGGCTTTAAGGGCGCTGTAGTGGTCATCGACCCGCGTACCGGCGCGGTGCTCGCATGTGCCAGCTCGCCCACCTACGACAACACCAACATCGATGCCCTGCTGCAGACGGGCGGCGGCGAGGACGGCTCCATGTACAATCGCGCCATGGACGCGCTGTACACGCCGGGCTCAACGTTTAAGGTCGTTACGCTTTCCGCGGCACTCGAGACCGGTACCGCCAGCCTTACCAGCACCTACCAGGCGCCCGGCTCCATGGACATCGGCAACGCACCAGTCACCAACTATGCCAACGAGAGCTACGGCACCATCAGCCTGCAGCAGGCCTTTGCCGTGTCCTCCAACGTCGTCTTTGGCCAGGTGGCAAACGAAGTTGGCGCAAACACGCTCGTGCAGTTTGCCAACGCCTTTGGCTACGGCCAAAAGCTCGGCCAGGACCTGACCTCCGCGGCCTCCATCATGGCCGACCCGTCGCTCATGACCGAGTGGGAGACCGCCTGGGCCGGCGCCGGCCAGCCTGTCGGCATGGACCATACGCCCGGCCCGCAGACCACCGTCATGCAAAACGCCGTGATTGCCGCCGCCATCGCTAACAGTGGCGTGGTCATGGACCCGTACTTTGTAGCCCAGGTACTTGCCCCGGACGGAACCGTGGTCAAGACCACGCAGTCCCGCTCGCTGGGGCAGGCCGTCAGCTCCGCCACGGCCGACCAGGTCAAGCAGGCCATGCTCGCGGTTGTCCAGTCCGGTACCGGTACCGATGCCCAGATTCCGGGCGTCAAGGTCGCCGGCAAAACCGGTTCGGCCGAGACCGGCGGCACCAACGTCAACTCGATGTTCGTTGGCTTTGCACCTTACGATTCACCCACGGTCGCTATCTCGGTGGCCTTGGAGGATTACGACAAGCATGACGTCAAGGCCGCCAAGATCGCCGGCATCGTCCTGACCGCGGCGCTTGCCGCACAGGGAGCGTGACGCCCATGATCGAATCGGACACCCGAGGCGCGCCGCGGCCGAAGAGTTAGCGGCAACGCGCCACACGGCCCCAGCGGCCACATCGTAGGTACTACACATATCGTTGAGCGAATAGTTATGTTAGGAGCAGGAATGGAACAGAGGGTCCTCGGGGGAAGATACCTCCTCAAGGATAAGGTGGGAACAGGCGGCATGGCGACCGTCTACCGTGCACAGGACCAGGTTCTCGACCGCACGGTAGCCGTCAAGATCATGCTGCCGCAGTATGCTGGCGACGCAACCTTCGCCGCACGCTTTAAGCAGGAGGCCCAGGCAGCAGCCGGTCTCTCCTCCCCCTATATCGTGGGCGTCTACGATTGGGGCAAGGACGGCGACACATATTACATCGTCATGGAGTACCTGCGCGGAACCGACCTTAAGAGCGGCATCAAGAGCCACGGCGCCCTCGACCCCAAGAAGGTCGCCCAGATCGGCTCGCAGATCAGCTCCGCGCTTTCGGTCGCCCACAAGCACGAGATCATCCACCGCGACATTAAGCCGCAAAACATCATGGTGCTGCCCGACGGCAACATCAAGGTGATGGACTTTGGCATCGCGCGCGCCAAGAACAGCCACCTCACGCAAGACAACAACGTGCTGGGAACCGCCCACTACGTCAGCCCCGAGCAGACCCGCGGTCAGGACCTCGGCCCCACCTCGGATATCTACTCGCTGGGCGTCGTGATGTATGAGTGCGCCACCGGCCGCGTTCCCTTTGACGGTGACGACGCTATCTCGGTCGCACTCAAGCAGGTCAACGAGCTGCCTATTCCGCCGAGCCAGATCAACTCCGGTGTCGACGCCGACCTTGAGCGCATCATCCTCAAGTGCATGGAGAAGGACCCGGCAAACCGCTTCCAGACCGCCGACGAGCTGCGTCAGGTGCTCAACAGCTACCTGTCGGGCCGTGCCGTCAACGTCTCGGAGCCCACGCGCATCATCGGTGCCCCCGGTGAGCTGGGCGCCACCAAGACTCGCGAGCTTTCCGATCAGACGCGCGCCATGGTGCGTCCCGTCTCGGGCGTGAGCGGCCAGAATACCGCCCGTAGCTCGGTTTCGGGCTCCACCGGCTCCTACGAGGTCGAAGAGCCCAAATCCAACAAGAACAAGATCATCGCCGCCATGGTGGCAGCCGTTGCCGTCATCGGCATCGTGGTGGCCTTTGCCACAGGACTCTTTGGCGGCGAGCAGGTCACCGTGCCCGACGTGCTGGGCAAGGACCAGCAGACTGCCGTCGAGCTGATCAAGGAAGCCGGCCTCGAGGTCGGCACCATCGACCAAAGCTACAATGACGATGTCGACGAGGGCAAGGTCGCCGAGCAGACGCCCAACGGCAACACCAAGAAGACCAAGGGCACCAAGGTGAACCTGGTAATCTCCAAGGGCCCCAAGCCCTCCGAGAAGGTTGAGGTTCCCAAGCTTGTCGGCCTGACCAAAGACCAGGCCGAGGCCGCGCTGGCAAGCGTTGGCCTGAAGGGCAACGCCTCCGAGGAGGCCAACGAGGCCGATGAGGGCCAGGTCTTTGAGCAGGGCACCGAAGCCGGTAAGGAAGTCGCGAAGGGCACGACCATCTCGTACAAGGTCTCGAGCGGCCCAGATACCACGTCCGTCCCCGACCTGACCGACATGACCGAGGCCCAGGCGCGCAACGCCCTCGATATGGCAGGCTTTGGCGTCGACGTGAGCTACCAGGAGAACGACTCGGTTACCGAGGGCACCGTGATCAGCTGGAACCCCAGCGGCAAGCAGAAGCCCGGCGCCACGATTACCGTCGTCATTGCCAAGAAGTCCGGCAAGGCCACCGTCCCAGGCAACCTGTACGGCAAGAGCATTTCCGCCGCCGTTACCGCGCTCAACAACGCCGGTTTCTATAACATCGGCTTCTGCGATCAGAACGGCAATCCCGTGAGCGGTAACGAGGATGCCACCGTTACGGGCGTCTCCCCCACCGGCAAGCAGTCCACCGACAGCACGATCACGCTAACAGTCGCACTTTCTGGCTCGGGTTCGGGCTCTGGCTCGGGCACGGGTGACGATTCCGGTACGACCAACTAGTCGCCACCCCACCGTTCATCACGGCTCTCGCCGCAAACATATTCGCTCACAGGCGCCCGCTTGCTCCCCCAGCAAGCGGGCGCTTCGCTTTTGACATGGCATTGAACCAGAAGAGCCCGGCACCGTAGCGGTACCGGGCTCGATATTCCTCTGGTGCCCCCGGGCGGATTCGAAAACTCCCCCCGCGGGGAAATGAGTGACGCGGGTGTCGATGGTCCGAATCCCGCCCTTAGACCAGAAGAGCCCGGCACCGTAGCGGTACCGGGCTCGATATTCCTCTGGTGCCCCCGGGCGGATTCGAACCGTCGACACCCGCTTTAGGAGAGCGGTGCTCTATCCCCTGAGCTACGGAGGCATGTTGTACTAGTGTAGCAGATTTACTGCATCGCAATACGTCGCATGACTAGACTTCGAAGTTGCGGTGGAATAGTTCCTGCCTAAAGCATCTAAAGCCGCATTTAAGAACTATTCCACCGCAACTTATGAGGGGCTAGTTGCCTTTGTGGAAGAGGCTTTTGATAACGGAGGGGATGCTCTTGGCACCCTTGGCCGTCACATCGATAAAGTCGGGCGAACGCACAAGCTTATCCTCGTCGACGTACTTGCGGACCGCGCGCAACGTCTCTTTGTCGTCGCGCGTCGAGAACGTAAAGTGACCGTTGTCCTTGGTGAAGATGGCAAAACGCGTGATCTTCTTGGTGCCGCGCAAAACCTCGGCGGCAATATAGTCGACCTCGTCCCACGGGATTTGAATATAATCCTCGGGATTGCGCTCGTTATAGTACTCAAACGCCTTATTGCCCACCATTACGTTACCGTGACTGGTAAGCCCCATCAGGCAGGTTGCCGGCGTTGCCAGATCGACCGTGCTGTTCTGAGATTGCGCCATACGCGCCTCGCCCTCCAATAAAAAACAATCGGACCGCATCCAGTGTACCCACCGGGTGCGGTCCGTTTCAATGGCTCAAAAGCCCTTGCCTAGCAACTCTCGGTCTTAAGCCGAAGCGTGCTTACATGAAGCCGCAGACGCGACCGATGATGCCGACGGCGAAGAGAGCCAGGATGATGACGATCGGGCTGACCTTCTTCTTGAGGAGCTTGCAGACCAGCAGGGTCAGGCACACAGCGGCAAGGCCGGGGATGAGCTGATCGAGGTTAGCCTGAAGCGTGGTGACCTTAACCTGATCAAGGGCGGTAGCACCGATGGAGTTGTACATCGTCAGCGCTTCCTTGACGCCCTCGGAGCCGGAGGGCAGGCTAGCCCAGTCGATAAAGGCGCCAGCAGACTGCGTGACCTTGGAGACGACCGGGGTGAAGGAGATGGACACCCAGCGCTCGACCAGGGCGCCGATGATGAACATACCCAGGATGGAAGCACCCTCGGTGACCTTGCCCATCAGACCGCCGGAGAGGTCCTTGGCGATGGAGGAGCCGACCTTGTAGCCAAACTCCTGCGTGTACCACAGGAAGGCGTAACGGATGATGTTCCACGCGAAGAAGAACAGCAGCGGACCGGCGATGCTGCCGGACAGGGCCATGGAAGCGCCCAGAGCGCCCAGAATCGGGCGAAGGGTGAACCAGAAGGCAGGGTCGCCGACGCCGGCGAGCGGGCCCATCATACCGACCTTGACGCCCTGGATGGCGACGTCGTCGATCGGAGCACCGTTGGCGCGCTCCTCCTCGAGGGCGAGGGTAACGCCAATGACGGGGGCGGAAACATAGGGGTGGGTGTTATAGAACTCCAGGTGGCGCTTAAGAGCGGCAATCTGGTCATCCTTGCTGGTGTAGAGCTTCTTGATCGCAGGGATCATTGCGAAGCACCAGCCGCCGTTCTGCATACGCTCGTAGTTCCACGAGCCCTGAAGGAACTGATGACGGAAGCAAACCTTCTTGCGGTCAGCCTTGGTGAGCTGAATCTTGTTCTCTGCCATATGTATCACTCCCCTCCTACTCGTAATCGTTCAGAATATCGCCGAGCGGGTCGCCGGAGCCACCGCCCATGCCGCCACCCTGCTTGGCCAGATCCTTAAGGCCAAGGTAGATGAGGGCCAGGGAGATGCCGATGAGGCCAAGGGCGATCAGCGTGAGCTGAGGGATGGCAGCAAGGACAAAGCCGAGGATGAAGAACGGCCAGGTCTCCTTGGTGGCCATCATGTTGATGACCATGGCGTAACCGACGGAAGCGACCATGCCGCCGCCGACAGCCATGCCGCCGGACAGCCAGTCGGGCATAGCGTTAAGCGCGTTGGTAACAGCCTCGGCCGGAATAATGCACAGAAGCACTGCCGGGATGGCGATACGAAGGCCCTGCATGAGGATGGCAGCGTACTGCCAGCGCTCGATGCCGGCGAAATCGCCCTTCTCGGCGCAGCCGTCCATGGCGTGAGCGATAGCGGTAGCCAGGGTACGGCAGATCATGGTCAGGAACAGACCAGCGACCGACAGCGGGACGGCGACGGCGATAGCGGCGGTAACGGCCTTCGACGGATCGGTAGCGCCGCCGTTGAGGGCGAGCACCATGATGATCGAAGAGGCGACCGAGGCCAGAGCGGCGTCAGGCGCGACGGCGGCGCCGACGTTAGCCCAGCCAAGGGCCATCATCTGGAGCGAACCGCCCAGGAGGATGCCCTCCTGAAGGTGACCGGTTACGAGACCGATAAGCGTACATGCCACGAGCGGCTGATGGAACTGGAACTCATCCAGAATGCCTTCCATACCGGCAAGCAACGCGACAATCGCAACAAGCAGAATAGTGATTGCAGACATGTATCGGACCCTCCTTTACTATGCTTGAGCGGCCAGTTCGGCCTTAGCTTTCTTCAACATGGCGTCGAGATCCTCGGAGGAATCCGAAGGAACCTTGCGGACCTCGAACTTGACGCCCTTGGCCTTGAGGGCCTCGAGAGTCTTGACATCATCATCGCCCATAGCGACGGCGTTGGTGACGACGACCTTGCCCTTGGAGTGAGCCATGGAACCGATGTTGACTTCCTTGATGTCGACGCCGGCTTCGATGGCCTTGAGCAGATCCTGCGGGTTCTCGAAGAGCAGCATGGCCTTGGTGTCACCAAAGCGCGTGTCCTTGACGACCTCGGCCATCTTCTTGATGGGCACGACGTTGGCATGGACTCCCGGAGGGGCAGCCTGCTCGATCATGGTCTTGCGGAGCTCGTCGTGAGCAACGCCGTCGGAAACCACGATGATGCGGTTGGGGTTGATCTGCTTGGTCCACGTGGTGGCCACCTGACCATGCAGCAGACGGGTGTCGATACGGACGTGGGCAATCTTGATGTGCCCGTCGCCGATGACCGTTCCCGGAGGGATGGCGCCTGCAGGAGCAGCGGCGGCCGCAGCCGGCTTCTTCTCCTCGGGCTCCAGAGACTCGGGCTTGACGCGCACGCCAGCCTTAGCCTCAGTCACGAGATGTTTTGCGATCGCATGTGCAGTGTTCTTTGCGTCAAAGCGCTGCGAATATGCCTCGATGAGCATAGGCAGGTTGACACCGGTGACGATAGCCCAGGAATCGTGGCCCTCGATGAGCCCGCTGATCTGGTTGAACGGCGTGCCGCCCCACAGATCAACGAGGAAGAGCACCTGCTCCTGGTCCTCGAAGGAAGCGATTGCTTCCTCGACCTTGGCACGGAAGTCGTCGGGGCCCATGCTCGGCTCGAGCGAGACCACGGCTACAGACGGCTGATCGCCAAAGACCATCGAGCCCGTCTGTTTGATTCCAGCAGCCAAGTCCCCGTGGCTAGCAAGAACAATACTTACCATCACATAACCTCCTTTTTGTCTACGTATTTCCTACACGACATTAAGGAAGTATACCTGTTTGGTTTGTGGAATTATAGCTAAATTCGCAAAAGGTTGGTTTATTTGTTTAAACGTCTAGGTTTGTTACAAGTTGATTACTTTACTGCTTTTTGACTCATTACACGCCAAGGCGTCGCACATCAAGCCATGCATTTTACAGATACAAACAGGCTGTTCATTAATATCGATTTTGGCAAGCGCGAATGCGCTTGTACTGCCGCTATTTTGTTTAAACAGACATAACTTGACTATTAGCGTGACTTATGTTCCACGAAACAACTCAAAATAGTTGCGGTGGAATAGTTCTTGTTTAAGAGCCAGAAGGCTGGATTTAGGAACTATTTCACCGCAACTTATAGGGGATCCTAGACGATGTGGAGGGGGTTGGCGGCGTCGACGGCGTCGGGGGCGTCGGAAGGGCCATCGGGGGCAGCGTCTGCCGGATCCTCGTCGGGGGTCTCAATCTGTTTGATCATGACCTCCTGGCCCTGCAGCAGGTATGTTTCGCCGCTGCCGCAATGGGGGCAAGTCTTGCCGTGCTCGACTGTCGCGTAGTCGCGGCCGCACGCCTCGCAATGCGTCACGGCCTCGACAGGCTCCACGATAAGCTCCGCACCCTGCGTGATCGGCTTTTTATCTGCTGCCCAGCGCCAGGCATCGAGCAGCAGATCGGGAACGACGCCCGAAACCTCGCCCAGCAGCAACGTCACGCTCGAGACGCGACCCACGCCATTGGCGCGTGCCACATTCTCAACATCGCGAATGATGTGATAAACAATCCCGAGCTCGTGCACTATTGGTTCCTTCCGCCGTTCCCTTGTCCGCTGTGGCCTTTTATTTCTTCCCAAATTTGATCTTAATGGCGCGCTTGAGCGCGTACTTACCAAGGCTGGGGAGCTTTTGCTCGTATTTGACCATCGTGGAGCACTCGGGGCGGTCGCGATCCAGATGGATGGCGTCGAACGCGCACTTGGTGGTGCACAGGCCGCAGCCGATGCACTTGTTGGGGTCGACGATCGAGGCACCGCAACCCAGGCAACGGGCGGTCTCGGCGCGCACCTGCTCTTCGGTAAAGGTCTCGACGTACTCGCTAAACGGCGCGGCCTTCTCGCGCTCGCGGTTCACGTGGGCAACCTCGCGGCTCGCGTTGTCGTAGCTCTCGATCACGACATCGTCGCGGTCGAGCGCGGTGTAGCGGCGCTGGTTGCGGCCGATGGTGAGCGTGGAGCCCGGCTGCACAAAGCGATGGATGGAGACGGCGGCCTCGTGACCGGCGGCGATGGCGTCGATGGCAAAGCTCGGACCGGTGTAGACATCGCCGCCCACAAAGATGTCGGGCTCAGCGGTCTGATAGGTCTGGGGGTCGGCAAGAGCGCCCTGGCCGCGGCCAAGCTCCACCTTGGAGCCAGCCAGCAGGTCGCCCCACACAATGGACTGGCCAATCGACATGACGACACGGTCGGCATCGACACGGCGCAAATCGTTCTCGTCATACTCGGGCGCAAACCGGCCCTCGTCGTCAAAGACACGCGTGCAGCGCTTGAAGGTGATACCGTACACACGACCGGCCTCGTCCAGGTGAACCTCCTTGGGACCCCAGCCGCAGCTGATGTGAGCGCCGTCCTCAACGGCCTCGCGACGCTCCTCCTCGCTGGCGGGCATCTGGGCCTCGCTCTCCAGGCAGAACATCTCAACGTGCTCGGAACCCAAACGGCAGGCGTTGCGTGCGACATCGATGGCCACGTTGCCACCGCCCACTACGATGGTGCGGCCGGGCAGCGCGTCGATCTTGCCGCTGTTGACCTCGCGCAAGAAGTCGACGGCCACGGTCACGTCCTCGGCGTCCTCGCCCGGAATACCGGCGAGGCGGCCGCCCTGACAGCCGATGGCCACATAAAAGGCCTTAAAGCCCTGCTCGCGCAGCTCGTCGAGTGTCACATCGCGACCGACCTCCACGCCATAGCGGAACTCGGCGCCCATCAGGCGAATGATCTCGACCTCGGCCTCGATAACATCCTTCTGCAGCTTAAAGCTGGGAATACCGTAGGTGAGCATGCCGCCCGGGCGCTCGTTCTTCTCGAATACGACGGGCTTGTAGCCCTTCTCGGCCAGGTAGAAAGCGCAGGACAGGCCGGCCGGGCCGGCACCGATAATGGCGATCTTCTGATCGAAGCCGCCGGCGCGTGTCGGCGTCACCACGGGTGGAACATAGCGGGTCGCGGCATCCAGATCGCGCTGGGCGATGAACTTCTTGACCTCGTCGATAGCCACGGCGGCGTCCACACGGCCGCGAGTGCAGGCATCCTCACAGCGGCGGTTGCACACACGGCCGCAGATAGCGGGCAGCGGGTTCTCGCGCTTAATGAGTGCTAGGGCCTCGTCATAGCGACCCTGAGCCGCGAGCTTCAAATAGCCCTGAACGGCGACATGCGCGAGGCAGGCCGTCTTGCAGGGAGCGGTGCCGGACTCATGCGTCTCGATGCGGTTGTCGTTGCGGTAGTTGGGCGACCACTTGGTGTAATCCCACTTGGTGGCATCGGGCAGCTCCTGGCGCGGATACTCGGGCACCTGTCCGCCAGTCTTTTTGCTGCAGAGCTTCTGGCCCAGCTTAGCGGCACCGGCCGGGCAAACCTCAACGCAGCGACCGCAGGCCACGCACTTGTCCTTCTCGACCTTGGCGACATAGGCCGAGCGCGACAGGTTGGGCGTGTTGAACAGCTGCGAGGTGCGCAGGGCGTAGCACACGTTGACGTTGCAGTTGCAGATGGCGAAGATCTTGTTCTCGCCGTCGATGTTGGTGATCTGGTGCACAAATCCGTTGTCCTCGGCCTGGCGCAGGATGTCGTAGACCTCGTCGCGCGTCACGTAATGGCCGCGGTCGGTCTCGACCACGTAGTCGGCCATATCGCCCACGGCGATGCACCAATCGGCCGGGTCGTCGGCGCAGCCCTCGCCCATCACGCGACGGCTCGCGCGGCAGCTGCAGGTACTGGCAGCATACTTACCCTCGTATTTGTCGAGCCAGTGCTCGATATGCTCAATCGGCACCGAGGTGCTCGCGGCGTCAATGGCCTTCTCGACCGGAATGACGTGCATGCCGATACCGGCACCACCGGGCGGCACCATCGGCGTGGCCTTGGACAGCGGTCCCTTGGACGCCTGCTCAAAGAACTTGGCATAGACCGGGTGCTCCTCGAGCTGGCCCACGCGCATGTTGAGGAATTCGGCAGAGCCCGGCACCAGCATGGGCAGCACCCACTGCTTGGCGCGCTCGGGGTTTTCCCAGTTGTACTCGAGCAGGCCCGTGTAGCTCATATCGTCGAGCATCTTTTCGATATCGGCCTCGGGCATGCCGGTGAGCTTGACCATCTCGGGCAGCGTATAGGGACGGCGCATCTTCATCTTGCAGAGCACTTCGGCTTGCTCGTCGGTTGCGGCCTCGGCAAACGACCAGTACTCGTAGCCCAGCAGCTCGTCGCGATGCAGCAGACGGTTGGTGCAGTGCTCGCACAGCTTGACGATGGCCTCGCGCGGATGCTCCGGCAGCGGCGGTACAAACTCCGCGCCGATATCGGGCTCGGTGTAGCTAATTCCCGGTCCGTTGAGAATCATGGTTGTCCCTTCTCTTGCCGCAGCCCGACGAGGCCGCAGCGCCCCTCTTTTTTTGCAGGCCGGGCATGCCCCATGCCGTTCACCCGCCATTAGTTGACATTGTGTCAAAAATAGTATTGACGAACCGTCAACAATATTCAAGACTGTTAGGCGAACGGTCAGACAAAAGAGGATGAAAGGCGGCAAAACATGGGCAACAACACAGCAGATACCTCTGTGGTCGATGCCGTTCCCGCATCCGATAGCGCGGCAAAGCGCCTGACGGGCGACGAACGCCGTCGCGAGATCCTCGATGCCGTGCGCACCGTAAGCTCCGAGCTGGGCGTTTCCCACCTATCGGTATCGGCCGTGACCAAGCGAGCCGGCTGCACGCGTTCATTGTTCTACCACTACTTTGCCGATATGGACGCCGCCGTCACCGCTGTTATGGACGAGGCGATCGACGGCTTTATCTCCGAGCTCGAGCAGTGGAACGCCGGCCGCACCGTCGGCGATATCGAGGGCGCGCTCGACACCGTCTCCCCGCTCTTTAAGCGCCTGGTCGCCAGCGGCCACGAGCTGCCGAGCACGCTTACCTCGAGCAGCGGCGCGCTCTACGGCGGCTTTTTGCACAACGTGGTCCAGCGCGTGGCGCAGTATATCTGCGACACCACCGTGGTGGATTTTGTCGCCCATCATGAGCTACGCATCGACCATGTCTACGAGACGTTCTACACCCTCATCATGGGGTTGTTGATGTATATCCGCACGCACCCCGATGTGCCCGACGAGACGGTCAAGGAAATCATCGCCTCGACACTCCACATCGAGGGCTATACCGCCAAGTATCCGGAGCGCAAGCCCCAGAACTGACGACATTTGGCCAAACTGCCCGCGATCGGAAGAGGGGCCGCGGGCTTGTGAAAGGAGAGCAGCATGCTGTTCGATGTTTGGGGTAGCAATACCCTTATCCACTGGGTCGGCTGGGCCATGGTCTTTATCGGCCTGATCGTGCTCAACGAGGTCGGCCGCCGCACCAAGCTCGGCGCGGCAATCATCTTTGGCGTGGCTCCGCTGGCCATGACCATCTACTGCGTCGCCATCGCCATCGGCGTTTCGCAGGGCGCCGAGTGGGCACTCACCAACCCCACCCATGTGTACCAGAACAGCTGGTTCCACTACGCCAAGGTATACGCGGCGCTTGCCGGTTGCTGGGGCTTCATTGCCATTAAGTACCAGTGGGGCAAGATCGGCAAGGCGCATTGGTTCCGCGCGTGGCCGTTTGTGATCGTCGCCATCAACATCATGATCGCCGTCGTGTCCGACTTTGAGAGCGCCTATCACTTCTTCGTCCTGGGCGAGTCCACCTGGGTCACCTCCGAAGGTGCTACGCAGCTGGCCGGCTGGAACAACGTGTTCAACGGCATCGCCGGTATCATCAACATCTTCTGCATGACCGGTTGGTGGAGCGTCTACGCCTCCGAGGATCAGACCGACATGCTGTGGCCCGACATGACCTGGGTCTACATCATCGCCTACGATATCTGGAACTTCTGCTACACCTACAACTGCCTGCCCACCCACTCCTGGTTCTGCGGCTTTGCGCTGCTGCTGGCGCCCACCGTCGCCGCCTTTATCTGGAACAAGGGCGGCTGGATTCAGAACCGCGCCTTTACGCTTGCTATTTGGTGCATGTTTGCCCAGGTGTTCCCGTACTTCCAGGAGGAGTCCATCTTTGTGACCCACTCCACGCTCGACCCCGGCGCCGCCACCGCGGTCTCGATTGCCGCGCTGATCGCCAACGTCGCCGCGATCATCTACATCGCCTACCGCGCCAAGAAGCTCGGTCGCAATCCCTACAAGCAGGATGTCTTTGAGGGCACCAGCGATTGGGAGAAGGCTACCGCTCGCCGCGCCAAGGTGGATTACGCGCACGCTGAGTAACGCGCCTGACGCAAACATCGCTTGAGTACGAAGCCGCATAACCGGCTCCGCGCAACTCAACGCATTGCAGAGCCCCCGGAATGTGATTCGTTCGCGTTCCGGGGGCTTTTTGCTGCCGCGAGGATGCGATTGAACGATGCGCTCGGGTTAAATCGGATCTTATATTTCGCATGCGCTTTATATGGCTCCATTTTTGGGTACAGTGTTGTCCCGATATTGAGCTTGGGGGATATATGAAAGATGAGACGATGGGCCAAGAGGATGCGGCCCAAGATGCAGAAGCATGTGCCGAGGCCCTGGAGAGCTTAGACCGGATTTCACTCGATGAGATTGCGTTTGACGATTCGGGCGTTGATGTGCAGGATGAGTCGGAAGCCGAGGCACAGTCCGATGATCAGGACGCAGACGACGTTGAGCCTGCCGAGGATGAGGCAAATCACGAAGACACCGAAAGCGAGACCGGCAACCAACCCGAATCCGACATGGGCGAGGAAACCGTCTTGCTCGACAGCTTACCGGCCGAGGATTCGCTGACTCGCGAGCTTCCTGGCCTGGGTTCCGCACCAGCCGTGGATGAGACCATCGCCATGGGCGATATTCCCCTACCGTCCGTTCCCTCGGCACACGAAGCCGAGGTCCGCCATCGCAAGATGTCTCCCAAGCGCCGCAATCTGATGGTCGCCGGCATCGTGGCCGTCGCGCTCGTCGCCGGCGGTGCAGGCTATGCTGCCTGGAACGGATATCAGCAAGAGCAGGCTGCCGCTGTCGCCGCCAATGCTCACACGATGATGTCAGTGCAGATTGGCGTGCATGCCGCGGGCCTCGACTGTTCCACCGGCTCCAAGATTCCCGTACAGGTGAGCGGTCAGGACGCTGATGGCTCCTCCGTGAGCGAAACGCTCTATGTTGACGAGCACGGCCGCGGCATCAAACTGCTGCCCGGCGATTACACGCTCTCCATCGCTGCCTCCCCCATCGCGGCCGACGGCACCATCTATACCGTCCCGACCACCAAGACGCAGGTCACCGTTAAGAGCGATGGACAGGATTTAAGTGCCCAGGCCACCTTTAAGCTCAAAGTGCCTTCGGCCGACACGGTGACTGACGACCAGATCGATGCCGCCGCCAAGTATGCCGAGGAGGGCGGTGCGAGCTCCGCCGCGGCTGCCAAAGTGCTCCAGCAGGCAGCAACCGCGCGGCGCGACGCCGCCGTCAATGCCGTGAGCGCGCAAAAGGCACAGGCGTCCCGTGATGCTGACGCTCGCCACAAGGCAACCGACCTCTACCAGCTCGATATTCCCGTCGAGTGGTACGGCAAGGTCGCAACTTGGCAAAACGGAAGCACGCTATGCATCTATCTGGGCGACGACGCCAATACGCCGCTCGTGACGCTCGTCGCGGTGCGCGAGGGCGAGAGCTTTACGCCCGATGAAGGCGATACGGTTTTGGGCGCGGCCAGCCTAGGCAACGGCTACACCGTCTACGCCAGCGGCCCCGTCTATCCGTACGTGGTGCCCCAGACCATCAACGGACGGACGCAGAACCCCGTGTCAACCTACCCCATGGACACGGCCATTGAGCTTGTCGAGCTTACGACCGGCAACCGCTATACGTATAGCCAGATCAAGAACGACCTGGTGGGTAAAGACGGCAAGGCCGATGGTGCCACTAAGCTCGAAACCGACTACCTCGCCCAGATTCTCCTGCCGAGTATCAAAGCCCAGGACTAGCCGGCCCGAAGACAGCCGCCCAACGCAGTTGCGGTGAAATAGGGATTGTTTTTGCTGGTCAAACCGCAAAACAGTCCCTATTTCACCGCAACTTATTGGTGGCACTTAGCGCCACGGATCGGCTTCGAACATCGGCTCACGCTCGGGGCGTCGGTCGCTGTAGGGGTCGTAACCGTCATCGTCCTCGTTCTCGGCACGAATGTAGGGGTCGCACGGCTTGGGCGCCGGTTTCGGTGCGGGCTTTGGTGCGGCGGACGCGGCGTTAGTCGCCGGCGTGTTCGTCTTGATCTCGACGTTCATCTGCATATCTCCTTGCCATGTACTCATGCTCAACATCATCGATTGTCGCACGAAAAAGGGCGGCGGACCCAATTGGATCCGCCGCCCTTGGCGTTTTGCGATGAGGGGCGGTTTTAAAGCCGGCCCCAAAAATCTACTCAGCGTCGGGGACCTCGTAGGTGGCCGCCGGCGTGTTGTCGCACACGACGGTAAAGCCGCCGTCCTTGTCGGCATCGACCGTCACCTGATCGCCCTCGCGCACCGTGCCGTCGATGATAGCGGCGGCGATGGCATCCACGACCTCGCGCTGAACCAGACGCTTGAGCGGACGGGCGCCAAAGACCGGGTCCAGGCCGCCCACGGCGAGCATCTGCTTGGCCGCCGGGGTGATGGCAAGCGTCATGCGCTCCTTGGCCAGACGCGCGCGGACGTCGGCGAGCTGGATGTCGACGATCTTCTCGATCTGCGCCATACCGAGCGGATGGAACACCACGATATCGTCGATACGGTTGAGGAACTCGGGGCGGAAGGTCTGAGCCATGGCAGCGTCGACCTGATGGCGCATCTCCTCCTCGTCCTTACCGGACAGATCGGCGATGGCCTTGGAGCCCACGTTGGACGTCATGATGATAATCGTGTTCTTGAAGGACACCTGGCGACCCTGGCCATCGGTCAGACGACCGTCATCAAGTACCTGCAGCAGCACGTTAAAGACATCCGGATGAGCCTTCTCCATCTCGTCGAGCAAGATCACAGAGTACGGACGACGGCGCACGGCCTCGGTGAGCTGACCGCCCTCGTCGTAGCCCACGTATCCCGGGGGCGCACCAATCAGACGCTGGACGCTGAACTTCTCCATATACTCGGACATGTCGATACGCACGAGCGCGCGCTCGTCATCGAACAGGCACTCGGCCAGCGCCTTGGCGAGCTCGGTCTTGCCCACGCCGGTGGGGCCCAGGAAGAAGAAGCTGCCGATGGGCTTGTCCGGATCGGAGAGACCCGCACGGCTGCGGCGCACGGCCGCGGCGACAGCGGAGACCGCCTCGTCCTGGCCGATGACGCGCTTATGCAGCTCGCCCTCCAGGCCCTTCAGCTTGTCGAGCTCGCCCTGCATCATCTTGGACACGGGCACGCCGGTCCAGGCGCTCACGACCTCGGCGATCTCATCGGAGGTCACCTGCTCGTTGAGGCCCTCGCCGTCCTGCTGCTTTTGCGCCTCGAGCGCGGCCTCGGAATCCTGAATCTGCTGCTGCAGGCCCGGAATCACGGAGTAGCGCAGCTCGGACGCACGGCCCAGGTCGCCGTTGCGCGTCGCACGTTCCTCCTCGCTCTTGGCCTCGTCGAGCTGTCCCTTGAGCTCCTGCACGTGGTCGATGGCGTTCTTTTGGTTGAGCCAGCCGGCCTTTTGCACATTGAGCTTTTCCTGGACCTCGGCAATCTCTTGGCGCAGGGCCTCCAGACGCTCCTTGGAGGCGTCGTCGGTCTCCTTCATGAGCGCCTGCTCCTCGATCTGCAGCTGGGTGAGCTGACGCGTGGTAGCGTCGATCTCGACCGGCATACTGTCGAGCTCCATGCGTAGGCGGCTTGCCGCCTCATCGACCAGATCGATGGCCTTGTCGGGCAGGAAACGGTCGGCGATGTAGCGATCGGAGAGGTCGGCGGCGGCCACGAGCGCGCCATCGGTGATATGCACGCCGTGGAAGATCTCGTACTTCTCCTTGAGGCCACGCAGGATCGAGATGGTGTCCTCAACGGTAGGCTCGCTCACCATAACGGTCTGGAAACGACGGGCGAGCGCCGCGTCCTTCTCGATGTACTTGCGGTATTCGTCAAGCGTAGTCGCACCGATCGCGTGCAGGTCGCCACGGGCAAGCGCCGGCTTGAGGATGTTGCCGGCGTCCATGGAGCCCTCGGTGGCACCCGCGCCCACGATGGTGTGGAGCTCATCGATGAACAGGATGACCTTGCCTTCCGATTTTTGCACTTCCTTGAGCACGGCCTTCAAGCGGTCCTCGAACTCACCGCGGTACTTGGCACCGGCGACCAGCGCGCTCATGTCGAGCTCGATGAGGTCGCGGTCGCGCAGGGTGCTCGGCACGTCGCCGGCCACGATACGCTGGGCGATGCCCTCGACGATGGCCGTCTTGCCGACGCCCGGCTCGCCAATGAGCACGGGGTTGTTCTTGGTGCGGCGGGACAGGACCTGGATGGTACGACGGATCTCGTCGGTACGGCCGATGACAGGGTCGAGCTTGCCGGCGCGGGCCAGGTCGCAGATGTTGCGTCCGTACTGCTCCAGCGCCTCAAACTGGGTCTTGTCCTCGGCAGACGTCACGCGGTCATCGCCGCGCAGCTCCTCGTAGACTTGCTCGATGCGCTCCTTGGTGACGCCTGCGTCGCGCAGAACGCGACCGGCCTCGCCCTTGTCCTCGGCAAGTGCCATCAGCAGATGCTCGGTCACCACAAAGCTGTCGCCCATCTTGGTGGCCTTCTTCTCGGCCTTCTCGATGACGCGGACGAGCTCATTGGAAAGACCCATCTGCTGGCCCTCGCCCGAAACCTTGGGCGCGTGGTCGATGGCATCTTGTGTGGAGCGTGCGAGCTGGGCCGGGTCAGCGCCGATGCGCTCGATGATCACGGAGATATTGCGCTCGCCGGCACCGAGCAGGGCGGACAGCAGGTGAATCGGCTCCACCGCGCCGGCCTGCGCGTCAGCAGCCGTGCTCATGGCGGTCTGCAGCGCCTCGCGCGACGTCATTGCTAGCTTATCGATTCTCATGGAATCACCTCTCTTGGGGTGGCCGCCCTACGGGGCGGCTTCACGTTGTTCGAGAAGTATTGTTGCCAGCTTTGTGCGATCTTATACATAAATCTAAGTCTCTATATATAAGATTTTCTGAGTGATTGAGAGATAGGGAGCAGGTGCGCTCACCCGCTACGGCCTCGTCCCCTTACTATCTCAATCTGTAACATCTAGCGGCTGTTTATGGCTCTAGATGTTACAGATCGAGATGAAATGACCAGCGGCACCCGTTTATCTAAATCTGTAACATCTAGTCAGCAAATAGAGCTCTATCTGTTACAAATCGAGACGAACGAAGACACCTGAATCGAAAATCTAAATCTGTAACACCAGGCCCACTTTTAGCGGCCAAGATGTTACAGATCGAGACAGACCGAAAACCACCACAAAGAGGACAGGCACCTTTGTGGTGGTCGCGTTCTCTACTCTCTTGCCGACCCTGTACTTCCCGACTCGCCGCTCCAGGGCATCTCATCCTCGAAGAGCCATATACGGGCAGACCCACTATCGCGTGCAGTCTGCGGGTCGGGTAAACAGGTCTGTTTATAGGCATCTTGGATACACTGGCCCATAAAATCGTTGAGCTCGGTCTGGTCGCCCTCCATGACATAGGCCGCATCGCCGTCCATAATGTAGATGCCCGGACCCTCATTGCCCTCGTAGCCCGGATCGTACGAGACATCACATAACTTTGCGCCGCTCACAGTGTCCAGCTCGATGGAAGAGTAACATCCGCCAACCATGTCGTTCGCCTTTGCCCGATAGGACGCATATCCGTACCAACGTTTAAAGGTTTTGCCCTTGAGCAGCTCGGACGCCCTGTCAATCAGGCTCGTATCCATGGTATAGCGCATGGCCCCAAGCTGAATTCGCGGATAATTGCTAATTCCCAGCTCAGCCGGTTGCTCATCAAAATCAACGGTAATGGTCTCGGGCTTGTCGTCGCCGGTCAGAAGTTCGACAGATTGAGTCACAGGCTTAACCACCGGCTCCGTCACCGCAGCAGGTAGAAATGCCATGCCGACAACGCCCGCGCCAACCACGGCGATCGCAAGTGCCAAGACAATCAATCCAATACGGGCAGAACGGCTCACGGCAAAACACCTCACAATGCAAACCTTCGCCACCTGCACTAATGATACCGCCAGCTAACACTATTACCAAAAGAAGCCGCGCGCTCCTCACCACCACAAAGGGGACAGGCACCTTTGTGGTGGTTTTCGACGCTAACGGTCGGCCATCTCGCGCCATGAGATTAAACTTGAATTGTTCTCTGAACATATCCATTTCTGCCTATCCTCAACAGATCTTTGTCTCGAGGAGCGCATATGAAGCCGCCTCATTCCACCGGTCGCAACGTCATCGCCATTCTCGCCATACCCATCGTGATGCTCTTCCTTATCGCCATCACGCCCTTTTCCCTTGGTATCGCCTCGCCCTTCGATTTATGCGGAATGGTCGACGCCGGCTCGCGCGCCACCTCGCTCTCCTTTATCTGTCGCGGCGTGTTCTACGAAGATGGAATTCCCACCGGAATTTGGCGGTCAAAGTTACCGCTGCTCGGAACGATTGATGGATGCTTCCCCCATTTCAGCCTTGAACCTCAGACGATGAATTATTTGATCGACGACCAGCCCCTCGACTCCATCACCCTCGCCTACGACTACGCACCAAACACCGATGAGCGCCACATGAACCAAGTCCTCGACAAGATGCTTGGACAGTGCGGGCTCACCGAGGAGGCCGGTCGAACTATCTATAGCAACCAGAAATTAAAGCGAACAGAACTCCGCCGTGTCGGAAAAATCAAAGGGCGAAACGGGGCCGCCTACTGGGATGCCTGGGCAACACGCGACAAGGGCGAATTCGGACACAGCACCTATATGGTCACCGTCTACACCAGAGACGGAATCAAGGACAATGTTGACGATTTCGCGTCATCCAAACTCGGCATCCCCAAAACGACCAAACCAGCCAGCCCGGATGAAATCCTGTAGAGTCGCCCATTAACATGCCGCTCAACAATCACAACAACATCGAGCTCGTCCCCACCACCACAAAGGCGCCTGTCCCCTTTGTGGTGGTTTTCGACAAAAAGATGCCGCCCCGATAACAGAGGCGGCATCAAACAAGTCTATTTATTAGCGTCCCTCAAGACCCAACGAGAACGTCGCGGTAGCCCCTGCCACACCTTTCCCTCGGGCGACCCTCGCGAAGCGCGTGAGCACGAGGGAAAGGCGTGGCAGGGGCGTACAGCAGCGTTACTCGGCAGCGGCCTTGAACTTGTTGTAGTTGATCAGGCAGCCGGCCTTGACGATGGCGCGCTCCTCGGCCGTCATGTCGGCGATGTAGAGCTCAATCTGCTCAACCGCACCGTCGGCACGCACCACGTAGGCGGCGATGTTCTGCAGGTCGCCATCGAGCGCAGCACGGATACCCGGCACAAAGACGTAATCGCCCACCTCAAAGTTGGGCTCGGCCTCCATCTGGAAGGGCACCATGCCCCAGTTCATCACGTTGGAGCGATAGCGCTTGGTGGCGTACTCGTGGACGATGTTGGCCAGGCCGCCGATCACGCGCTGGCAGCTCGCGGCCTGCTCGCGGGCGGAACCGTCACCGGGCTTCTTGGCATAGAGCATGGAGCCGTACTCAGTCGCCTTGGCATCGGCCGCGACACCGGCGCCGGCCAGTGTCTCAAACACGCTTGCAAGCTCGGCATCGAGCGCCGTCAGGTCGCCTGCCGCCTCACCGGCAACGCGGCGCTTCTCCACGGCGTCGACCTCCTTGGAGCGGCCCACGTAGGCCGGGTCGCGGCGGCTCAGCGTAAACTCGGCCAGGCCCAGCGGGTTGGAGCGGAAGGAGCTCGTCTCGCCCGAGGGAATGAGCTCGTCGGTCGTGGTGACCGGGTCCATGATCTTGGAGCACACCTTGAGCAGGATGTCGTCGCCGAGAGGCTCCATCGCGGGCCACGGCTTGATGTTGGGGCCCTCGACCAGCTCGTCGGCAGGCTCCGCCTTGCCAAAGCCCCAGTACACGCGCTTTTTGTACGGCGCGTCGTCAAAGGTGTACTCGCAGGCCTCGTCCCAAGTCTCCTCGGGCAGGTCGGTCGCCGGCGTCAGGACGCCGCCGTTGGCAGCCGTCGCCGCAATGGAGCGGGCGTCCATCAGGGCCACGGCGCTCAGCTGGCCATTGCCCGGCTTGGAACCCTCGCGGTTGGGGAAGTTGCGCGTGGTGTGGCGGATGGACAGGCCGTTGTTGGCGGGCGTGTCGCCGGCGCCGAAGCACGGGCCGCAGAATGCCGTGCGTACGATCGCGCCGGCCTCCATAAGGTCGTAGATATAGCCGCGGCGTGTAAGCTCGAGTGCCACGGGCTGGCTCGTGGGATAGACCGACAGCGAGAACTCGCCGCAGCCGGTGTTGGCGCCCTTGAGCACGCGGGCAGCCTGGACCACGGAGTCGTAGTTGCCGCCCGAGCAGCCGGCGATAACGCCCTGCTGCACGTGCAGCTTGCCGTCGATGATCTTGTCGAGCAGGCTAAAGTGCGTCTTGCCCTCGCCGATCTTGGCGGCCTCGAGCTCCACCTCGTGGAGGATGTCCTCGAGGTTCTCGTTGAGCTCGTCGATCTCAAAGCCGTTGGAAGGATGGAACGGCAGCGCGATCATGGGCTTGATGCTCGACAGATCGACCTCGACGCAGCCGTCGTAGTAGGCAACATCGGCGGGCTTGAGCTCGCGGTAGTCGTCGCCGCGGCCGTGCATGGTCAAAAACGCGTGCGTGTCCTCGTCGGTGGCCCAGATGCTCGACAGACAGGTGGTCTCGGTGGTCATGACATCGACGCCGTTGCGGTAGTCGGTCGTCATGCTCGCGATGCCGGGGCCCACAAACTCCATGACCTTGTTCTTAACGTAGCCCTTGGCAAAGACGGCGCGGATGATGGCGAGCGCCACATCGTGCGGGCCGACGCCGGGGCGAGGGGCGCCCGTGAGGTAGATGGCGACAACGCCGGGATAGGCGACATCGTAGGTGTCACGCAGCAGCTGCTTTGCCAGCTCGCCGCCGCCCTCGCCCACGGCCATGGTGCCCAAGGCGCCGTAACGGGTGTGCGAGTCGGAGCCCAAGATCATCTTGCCGCAACCGGCGAAGTTCTCACGCATAAAGGAGTGGATGACAGCGATGTGCGGCGGGACAAAAATGCCGCCGTACTTCTTGGCAGCCGAGAGGCCAAAAACGTGGTCGTCCTCGTTGATGGTGCCGCCCACGGCGCACAGCGAGTTGTGGCAGTTGGTGAGCACGTAGGGCAGCGGGAACTGCTCCATGCCCGAGGCGCGCGCCGTCTGGATGATGCCGACAAAGGTGATGTCATGGCTCGCCATGGCATCGAAGCGAATCTTGAGCGCCTCGGGGTCTCCGGACGTATTGTGTGCCTGGAGAATCGAATACGCGATGGTGCCGCGCTTGGCATCCTCGGGCGTCTGCGTAATACCGCGCTCGGTAGCCTCGGCCGCAGGCACAACCTCGCTGCCGCCGCGCAGGTAGATGCCGTCCTCGTACAGCTTAACCATACTGTCTCCCACTCTGCCCAAAAGATTTGGGCGCATAGCATACATTCGTTCAATATCGTGCCATAGAACGGTTGCGAGTGGGTTACGAATCTGCACGTTCACTTTATCTCGGTAAAGTACAGGACGAGCCCGGTGTGGGCCGGCAGACTTGACGCAAGGAGTGTCCCTTTCGACTAGTCATTTAAGAACGTCCCCAATGACTACTCCCCGATGTTTTGGCAACGACAGCGAGCGGGTCGCATTTGAGACAAGGTGACGTGAAACGAAAGGGCGCTGACCTTCTGGTCGCGCCCTTGAAGTTGAACGTCAGATTGTCCAAATGCGGCCCGCGCAGCGTCGAGCCGTTACGCGGGTTGGTAAAACCGCGTAACTACAAATCCCCGCCGGCACCCAAAAGCTTGCGCATGACCTGCTCGGGGTTGACTGAACCATCGCGCGGGGCCAGGGCGGTGATCTTCTTCTGCATCTTGTACTCATGCAGCTCGTCCTCGAGCTGGCGCACGCGAGCACGGAGCTTTTCGTTCTCGCGCTCACGCTCCTCGGCACGCTCCTTCATATCGAGGATGCGCACCACGCCGGCAAGGTTGATGCCCTCGTCGGTGAGCTGGTTGATGAGCTCCAGGCGCTCGATATCGGCACGCGAATACAGACGCGTGTTACCGCCTGAGCGCTGGGGGTTCACCAGGCCCTTGGACTCGTAGACGCGCAGAGTCTGCGGATGCATGCCGGTCAGCTCGGCCGCCACGCTGATCATGTACAGCGGTTTGTTCCTATTGTCCTCGGCCATGCTACCTGACCCCTTTCCGTCTCGTTATCGTCCATCATAAGCCCGCGGGCGCGGGCGTGCGCCACGACCGCCCTAGAACGTCGCCTTGTAACGGTTGACCTTCTCGCGATAATCGCGCGTGTCGGCCTCGCGCAGCCTGGTCATGGCATCGCGCTCGTCGTCGGACAGGTTCGAGGGAACCTGCACCTTGATCTCGACGAGCAGCGCACCCGTGCGGCCGCGATGCTTAACGTCGGGCGCACCCATCTCCTTAAAGCGGAACTTCTTGCCCGTCTGGGTACCCGCGGGCACCTTCAGACGAACCGTCGCACCGCCGGGCGTGGGCACGTCCACCGTGCAGCCGAGCGCCGCCTCGTAGACCGAGACCGGTACCTCCATGGTCACATCGGCGCCCTTGCGCTTAAACAGCGGATGCTCCTCCACGTGCGTGGTCACGACCAGGTCGCCGCGCTCGCCTCCGGCAACGCCGTACTCGCCACGGCGCTTGTAACGCAATTTGCCGCCGTCGACCGCACCCGCAGGCACCGAGACCGTGATGGTCTGCTGCTCGCCCGTCGAGGGAATGCGGTAGGTGACCTTGTGCGTCACGCCGCGGAACGCGTCCTCGGCCGTTACGTCGACGGTCAGCGACAGGTCGCCGCCCTTGCGCGCACGGTTGCGGCCCGCGCCCGCACCGGCAGCGCCCGCGGCCCCGGCAAAGCCCGAGCCCCAATCGCTGCCCCAAGCGCCGTTGCCGCTAAAGATGCTGTCGAAGATATCGCCCCAGCCGCTCGCGCCGGCACCGGCGCCGTAGCCACCGCTATACGCGCCTCCCGCGCCCGGCATGCCGCCGAACATGAGCATCTGGTCGTACTCTTTGCGCTTCTTCTCGTCCGAAAGCGTCTCGTAGGCCTCGCTAATCTCCTTAAACTTGGCCTCGTCGCCGCCGGCATCGGGGTGATATTTTTGCGCGAGCTTGCGAAACGCGCTCTTGATCTCTTTGTCGGAGGCGCTCTTGGATACGCCCAGGATGTCATAGAAGGTTTTGCCTGCAGCCATCGTAGCTCCTCTCCTGTTACGCCCGCCGTCCCTGCGGACGGCGGTTCATGCTTTCATATGGCACTAGGCCAGAAAGGGCCCCGGGTGTTGCCCCGGGGCCCTTCTCAATTACTCCTCGGTGCTCTCGGCCGTATCGGCCGCGGCATCCTCGGGCGCCGCTTCGGGCTCCGGTGCGGGGCGTTTCTCACCACCGTAGGTCACCGTCACCATCGCGGAACGCAGGATGCGATCCGCCATGCGGTAGCCCTTCTGGTACACGTCGTTGACGGTCTCGTCGTACTGCGATGCGTCCTCGACACGCCCCACGGCCTGGTGCTCGAGCGGATCGAACGCCTCGCCCTTGGGGTCGATGGGCTCAACGCCCTCGTGCGCAAACACATCGAGCAGCTTGGCATGCACCGCATCAACGCCATCGACGAACTGCTTAAAATCGTCGGAAAGCTCCTGGCTACGGGCATGGTCAATTGCACGCTCGATATCGTCAACCACCGGCAGCAGCGCAGTGACGAGCTTCTCGGTCGCGCGCTCGCGCTCGGCGATGCGCTCGTTGGCGGTGCGGCGACGGAAGTTCTCCCAGTCGGCCTGCAGGCGGGCGGTGCGCTCGGTGGCGTCCTTTGCCTTGTCCTCGGCGGCCTTCTGAGCCTCTGCCGCAGCATCGAGCTCGCTGCGCACGTCGGCAAGCTCTTTCTGAGCCTGCTCGAACTTGAGCTTAAAGTCGTTGTCGGCGGCTTCCTCACCGGCGCGGATAGCAGCTTCCACCATCTCGTCCTCGGTCATCGTCGCCTCCTTGTTGGAATCCTCTACCTGGTTCTCGGCAGCCTCGGCGGCCTCGGCCTCGTTGGCCTCGGTATCGTCGACGGCCTCTACGGGAATCTTCACGTCCTTCTCCTCAGAGTCAACGGGGGCGGCGCCAGCGGCAGCCGCCTCCGTGCGAGCTTTACGGGCGGACATGATTACTTGTCCTCGTCGTCCACAACCTCGTAGTCGGCGTCGACAACGTCATCGTCGGCAGGCTGGGCACCGGCGGCGCCGTCGGTCTGCTGCTGAGCGTCGGCGTAGACAACCTGAGCCAGCTCGTAGGCCACGGACTGCAGGGACTCGCCAGCGGCCTTGATGGCCTCGACGTCAGAGCCCTCGAGCGCCTTCTTGGCGTCGGCGATAGCGGCCTCGGCCTTGGACTTCACGTCGGCGGAAACCTTGTCGCCCAGCTCGTTGAGGGTCTGCTCGGTGGAGTAGCACAGGCTGTCGGTCTGGTTGCGGACCTCGACCTCTTCCTTCTGCTTCTTGTCCTCCTCGGCATGAGCCTCGGCGTCCTTGACCATACGATCGACTTCGTCGTCGGACAGAGCGGTGGAGCCGGAGATAGTGATCTGCTGCTCCTTGCCGGTGCCCTTGTCCTTAGCGGAGACCTTGACGATGCCGTTGGCGTCGATGTCGAAGGTGACTTCGATCTGCGGCACGCCGCGGCGGGCAGCCGGGATACCGGTCAGCTGGAACTTACCGAGCGACTTGTTGTCGCGGGCAAGCTCGCGCTCGCCCTGGAGCACGTTGATCTCGACGCTGGTCTGGTTGTCGGCTGCGGTGGAGTAGACCTCGGTCTTGGAGGTCGGGATCGTGGTGTTGCGGTCGATCATCTTGGTCATGATGCCGCCCATGGTCTCGACGCCCAGCGACAGCGGGGTAACGTCGAGCAGCAGGATGCCCTCGACGTCACCGGTGAGCACGCCGCCCTGGACGGCAGCGCCGTCGGCAACGACCTCATCGGGGTTCACGGACATGTTGGGCTGCTTGCCGGTCATGGTCTTGACCAGATCCTGGACAGCGGGCATACGGGTAGAACCGCCGACGAGGATGACCTCGGTCAGATCGGAGAGCTTGAGCTTAGCGTCGCGCAGGGCGTTGGTGACAGGCTGCTTGCAGCGCTCGAGCAGGTCGCGGGTGATCTTCTCGAACTCGGCACGGGTCAGCGTGTAGTTGAGGTGCAGCGGGCCGGACTGGTTCATGGTAATGAACGGCAGGTTAATGGTGGACTGCTGCGCCGCGGAGAGCTCCTTCTTAGCGTTCTCGGCGGCCTCCTTCAGACGCTGCAGGGCCATGGGGTCCTGACGCAGATCGACGCCGTTCTCCTGCTGGAACTTGTCGGCCATCCAGTCGATGACGCGCTGATCCCAGTCGTCGCCGCCCAGGTGGTTGTCGCCCGAGGTGGACAGAACCTCAAACACGCCGTCGGCGAGATCGAGGATGGAGACATCGAAGGTGCCGCCGCCCAGGTCGAAGACCAGGATGCGCTGGTCGGTACCCTGCTTGTCCAGACCATAGGCAAGAGCGGCAGCGGTCGGCTCGTTGACGATACGCTTGACGTTGAGGCCGGCGATCTTACCGGCATCCTTGGTGGCCTGACGCTGGGCGTCGTTGAAGTAGGCCGGGACGGTGATGACGGCGTCGGTGACGGTCTCGCCCAGATACTTCTCGGCGTCGGCCTTCATCTTGGCGAGCGTCATGGCGCTCACCTGCTCGGCGGTGTAATCCTTGCCCTCGATGTCGACGACGGCACGGCCGCCCTGGCCCTCCTTGACCTCGTACGGCACAGTCTTGATCTCGGAGGTGCACTCGGAGTACTTGCGGCCCATGAAGCGCTTGATGGAGAACACGGTGTTCTTGGGGTTGGTGACAGCCTGGTTCTTAGCGGCCTTACCCACGACGCGGTCGCCGTCGGCGCGGAAGCCCACGACGGACGGGGTGGTGCGGTCGCCCTCGGCGTTCACGATAATGGTCGGAGAACCGCCCTCGAGGACGGCCATAGCGGAGTTAGTAGTACCAAGGTCGATACCAAGAATCTTACTCATTAGAAATTACCTCTCTCTTTTGCGTTCGCGCCGCCTCGACGGTCTGTCGCGCGGCGCTTCGGCTTGTCTTTCAGGATGTAGTGTATCCCCTTATGGGTCGGAATATACAAAATCTAAGTCAATTCATATAAGATTTCTTATCTCTGAGAGTTTAGGTTCTCAAATGCGCAGGTAGATACACTGTTTGAGTTCTCAACAGGTCTATTGAGATCTATGTAGAGTTGACTGAGGTGCGAGTCTGAAGCCGTGTCCCGTTTTGGACGTGGATTACGGGATGCGGTTTCCGCAAGCACGCTCAATCGCCCTATATTTCAAGTCACCTATAGCTAACATTTGCGCAGCTCAACGGCCTCACCTGCATGTTTTTTAGTAAGCCGCGGCATACTCGGCGAACGGTATGAAGATGCCGGTCAGAGGGTATTGCAAACGGTCGCTCCCGTGGTATGTTTTTGCCCGAATCAAACCGACGCACATCGCCTGTAGCGTCGGTCAACAGAGAGGAAACTACCATGGCTCATCCCGTAATTGATGCCGACGAGTGCATCGCTTGTGGCGTTTGCGTCGACTCCTGCCCCGCTGGCGTTCTGGAGCTCCAGGACGTCGCTACCGTCGCTGACGAGGATTCCTGCGTCGCCTGTGGCGCTTGCCAGGACGCTTGCCCCGCCGGCGCGATCACCGAGATCATCGAGGAGTAACAACTCCCCACTTGCACACTCACAAGTACACCGTGCACAAAAAAGGAGGCCTCCGCATCGCCGCGGAGGCCTCCTTTTGCATGTGTGGGCAGCTAATTTGAAGCGGGACCCTTGGCAGTTGCGGTGGAATAGTTCCTGTTTTATGGCTTGGATGCCGATTTTAGGAACTATTTCACCGCAACTTATAGATGCGGCGTCGACTAGGACAAATCGTCCTCGTAGGGCATTAGGTCCGCCAAGTAACCTTTCTCCTTGAGCATGGCCTCGATCTCGTCGAGGGTTTGCTCGTCCTCCGCCGCGATGCGATGGAAGTGATAGCCGCTGGTTACCGTTAGCAGCGGAAAGCTCTTGCCGCTCTCGATATCGTGCAGGTAGCGCTCAACATCGCGACGATTGCGGATGTCCAGGTCGGCCGTGATCTTGCCGTACACGCGGTGGTTGACGATCACGTTGAGCACGGCACCGCCGGCATCGACGATGCTCGTAAGCTCGTCGCCCGCTTGCTCCACGCTGTGGCGCACCTTGACCAGACGCGTGGGCACAGCCGGGCTGCTCGCCGCCTCCTGCAGCACGTAGCCGCGATTGGTGGCGACGATATCGTGCCCGTCGGCGCGCAGCAGGGCGATGTCCTGCACCACGACCTGACGGCTCACACCCACCTCGCGAGCAAGCGCACTGCCCGAAACGGGATCTTTGGCTCCCTCGAGCACGGCCATGATGGAACGGCGACGCTCGCGGGCATTCATTATTTACCGTCCAGCAGACGCAGGTGCTTAAGCGAGAGGTCGAGGATCGGCGCAGAGTGCGTCAGAGCGCCCGAGCTAATAAAGTCGACGCCCAGGTCGGCAAGGGCGCGAATATTGCTGGCGTCCACGTTGCCCGAGCACTCGGTCTTGGCACGACCGGCGATAAGCTCAATCGCGGCAGCCATGTCGTCGTGGGTCATGTTGTCGAACATGATGATATCGGCACCGGCCTCCACAGCCTCGCGCACCATATCCAGACTCTCGCACTCGATCTCGACCGTCGTGGTAAACGACGCATGGGCGCGAGCCATCTCAATCGCGCGTGCCACGCCACCGGCGGCGTCGATGTGGTTGTCCTTGAGCATGACAGCCGTCGACAGGTTGTAACGGTGGTTGCTGCCACCGCCGATCTCGACTGCGGCCTTCTCGAAGACACGCATGCCCGGCGTGGTCTTGCGCGTGTCGACAAGCACGGTCTTGGTGCCCACGAGCGCAGCCGCCATCCGATGTGTGTAAGTAGCGATGCCGCTCATGCGCTGCAGGTAGTTGAGCGCCACGCGCTCGCCCGAAAGCAGCACGCGCGCGTCGCCGCGCACCTGGCCCACGTGGTCGCCGGCGTGCACCTCGTCACCGTCGGCAACATCGAACAACACGGAGCTCTGCGGATCCAGCAGCTCAAAGGTGCGAGCGAACACGTCCAGGCCGGCGATGATGCCGTCGGCCTTAGCGATGAGCTCCACCGTGGCGGGGCGCGCCGTGGGGCACACGCTCGCCGTGCTCACGTCCTCAAAGGTAATGTCCTCGCGCAGGGCCTGCAGAATCAGATCATCGACGACGAGTTTCATGGTAATGGGATTCATGGTCTACTCCTCCACGGCCTGCGTACCGGCGGCACGGGCCAAATCATCGATTGCCAGGGTGTCGGCGCTCAGGGCGCGATGGCGTCCATCGAGCGCGGGCTCGCCCGCCTGCTCCACGGCAAGCGACTCGCCGGTGCGCATACGCCAAGCGGCGCGGCGACCCCAGACGAGGGACTCAAGCAGGCTGTTGGAGGCCAGGCGGTTCTTGCCGTGCACACCGTTGCAAGCCGTCTCGCCGGCGGCGTAGAGCTCGGGCATCGAGGTGCGGCCGTCTTTGTCGACCCACACGCCGCCCATAAAGTAGTGCTGCGTGGGCGTGACGGGGATGGGCTCGTCCAAGATGTCGCGGCCGTCCTCCAGGCAGCGCGCGCGGATGTTGGCAAAGTGCCCGGTCACCACGTCGCGCTCGACCGGGGCAAAGCTCAGCCACTCGTGCTCGGTGCCGTCCTGCTTCATCTGCTCACGAATGGCGGCGGCGACCACGTCGCGCGGCTGCAGCTCGTCGGTAAAGCGCTCGCCGGCGGCGTTGAGCAGGATCGCGCCCTCGCCGCGGCAGCTCTCGCTGATCAGGAACGTGCGGCCCGGCTGCGGCGAGAACAAGCCCGTGGGGTGAATCTGCACGTAGTCCAGGTGCTCCATCGTAATGCCGTGCTCCTGCGCGATGTAGCAGGCGTCACCGGTGAGCTGCGGGTAGTTGGTCGAGTGATCGTATACGCCACCGATGCCACCCGTCGCCCACAGCGTATGGCGAGCGTGGATTTTAAACGGCTTACCGGCATGCACGCCCTCGGCGGCATTTGCCAGCTCGTCGGCGGGACGAGCCGAATCGTCCTCGTCCACGGGGACGGCGATGACGCCGGTGCATACCGTGGCGCCGTCGCGCTCGTCGGTCAGGATGTCGGTCATGGCCACGTGCTCCAAAATCTGCACGTTGTCCAGCTTGCGGACGGCCTGGAGCAGCTTAGTCGTGATCTCCTTGCCGGTGATGTCGGCATGGAAGGCGATACGCGGGCGGCTGTGCGCGCCCTCGCGGGTAAAGTCGAGGCTGCCGTCGGCCTTGCGCTCAAAATCCACGCCCATGGCCAGCAGGTCGTTGATGACCGAGCGGCTCGAGCGGATCATGATGTCAACACTCTCGCGGCGGTTCTCGTAATGGCCGGCGTGCATGGTGTCCTCAAAGAAGGCATCGTAGTCCGAGCCTTCGGGCAGTACGCAAATACCGCCCTGCGCGAGCATCGAATCGCACTCGTCGACCGCGCCCTTGGAGAGCATGATCACGCGCGTGCTCGTCGGCAGGTTGAGAGCCGCGTACAGGCCCGCTACGCCGCAGCCGGCAATGACGACGTCGCACTCCATATCGGGGTATTGCTTGGTTTCCACAGGAATCCTCTCCCTTGAATGTGACATAAGGGACCGTCCCTCATGCCACATTGTTCTAACGCGCTGCGTACTCGAGCATGCGGTCGAGCGTGAGCTTGGCCTGATCGGCAGCCTCGCCCGACACGCCGATCTGCACCTCGCCCTCGCCTGTCTCCAGGCAGTGCACGAGCTTTTCGAGCGTGATGAGATCCATGTTGACGCAGGTGGGCTGCACCGCGGGGAAGTAGAACTTCTTGCCGGTGCCCTGGCAGCGGCGCTCGAGCTCGTAGAGCACGCCGCGGACCGTCACGATAATAAACTCGCTCGCGTCGGACTCCTCGGCATACTTGATGATGCCGGCGGTGGAGCCGATGTAGTCGGCCTCGGCAAGGACGTCGGCCTTGCACTCAGGATGCGCCAGCACGAGCGCGTCGGGGTGGGCCTCCGTCGCGTCGACGATCTGCTCGACGGTGATGATGTGATGGCGCGGGCAGTAACCGTTGTTGAGGATGACGTGCTTTTGCGGCACCTGCTCGGCTACGAAGCGGCCCAGGTTTTGGTCGGGAATGAACAGGACGTGCTGCTGCGGCAGCTCGGACACGATCTTGACGGCGTTGGAGCTGGTAACGCACACGTCACTCCAGCTCTTGATCTCGACCGTCGAGTTGACGTAGCAGACCACGGCAAGGTCGTCACCATACTCGGCGCGGGCGGCGTCGACCGTCTCGCGCTTGACCATGTGCGCCATGGGGCAGTCCGCGCCCGGCTCGGGCAGCAGCACGGTCTTGGTGGGGTTGAGCAGCTTGGCGCTCTCGCCCATAAACTCCACGCCGCACAGCACGATGGTCTGCTGCGGCAGGCTCTTGGCGAGCTTGGCCAGGTAGAAGCTGTCGCCGACGTAATCAGCCACGGCCTGCACCTCGGGCGCCACATAGTAGTGTGCCAGGATCACCGCGTCACGTTGGGTTTTTAGTTGCTGAATGGCCTCGACGAGCTCTGCGGGTACCAGCGCCGCGCGCTCCGTTGCCGTCGTTGCCGATGCCAGGCCGGCCGCGATATCGCGTGCAAGCTCCGATGCATCCATGTTCGCGCTCTGTGCCATCAAGGCCCCTCTCTTTTGGCGAATCTTGGGGCTTTAGTATGACACCTAGGTTTACAGCTGACAAGACAGCTGTAAACCTAGGTGTAAAGTTGAAATAAAGATTCAATCATGTGGCAGGTCCATATTCGAACTGGCAAGCTGAGGATAGCTGAGCTCTCGATGGCGCAGGAGGCATCTTTCGCCACCGCAATACCGCTTGGCGCGAGTTGCACGCCGTGGGGCGCAAACGGTCCGCACCCCCGCAAGCGGCGCGTACCCGATGTGGCAAAATCGAACTACTTAAGGGGGCCGAATGCTCAAGATTATTGCCTGCGACGATGATGTCGCTTTTCTAGATAGACTGCACCGGATGGTCGACCGAGACGGGCACGGCGGTCGATGTTGCGCTCGTCACACGCGGCGAGGACCTGCTGGCCCGCCATTCCGCATCGCGCGCCGACATCATTCTGCTCGACATGATCATGCCGCTCGTCAACGGCATGGACACCGCACGCGAACTGCGCCAGGCCGACACCGCCGTGCGCCTGGTGTTCCTCACCTCGTCGCCCGAGTTCGCGCTGGAGTCCTACGAGGTCCGCGCCTTCGACTACCTGCTCAAACCCGTAGCATACGAACGTCTGGCAAAGCTGCTCGACGAGCTTTCGAGCATGCGCCCTTCGGCGACCGACGAGCTCGTCATCAAGACATCCTTTGGCTACCACGCCCTGCGCCTGTCCGATATCGAATATGCCGAGGCGCGCAACAAGCACGTGGTCTTCCACCTGCGCGACGGACGCGACATCGAAGCGTTCGAGTCGTTCCGCAGCGTCGAGGACCGCCTGGCGCAAAACGCGGTCTTCTTTAAATGTCATCGCAGCTACCAGGTCAACCTGCGCAACATCGATCATTTCGATCGGACGGAGATCGTCATGCGCTCGGGCGCGAGCATTCCGCTTTCGCGCAGCAGCAAGCAAGGATTCCAAGATGCCTACTTTGCGGTGCGCTTTGAGGGCGGGAGGCACTGATGCCCGCAGCGGTCGAAATAGTTCTTTGGGCGATTCACCACGCCACGACGCTGCTCTTTGGCGTTTTTGCCTCGGCGGCGCTATGCGGTGTCGAGATCAACCGGCGCCATGCGCTCGAATTGTTGGGGGTCGGCGCCGCAACCGGTGCCGCCTTCTCGATCGCCAATGTCATTGGCGGAGAACTGTTTGCCCGTCAGGCGTATCCGCTCGTCGTCCACCTGCCGCTTATCGTCTACCTATGCGCGCGCTACCACCTGAGCCCGCTGCTTGCGACACTGGGCCTCACCAGCGCCTATCTGAGCTGCCAGTTTAGCAACTGGATGGGTATCGCTGCATTTGCCGCGACCGATTCGCAGATCGCGTACTATCTGGCGCGCATCGCGACCACGCTCGCCGTCTTTATCGTCCTTTTGCATTGGGCGCGCGACATCGGCCCGCTCCTGGCGATCAAAAGCCCCACCGAGCTAGAGATCTTGCTGATACTGCCGCTCGTCTACTACATCTTTGACTATGCCACCAACGTCTACACCACGCTGTTCCACTCGGGCTCGGTGGTGACCGTTGAATTTTTGGCCTTTGCCCTTTGTGCCTTCTACATTATGTTTCTCGCCGTCTACCTGCGCGAATACGAGGCAAAGGAAGTCGCCGAGCGTGAGCGTTGGATGCTCGAGACGCGCGACAGTACGGCCATAAAGGAGCTCGAGGCCTGGCGCCAGTCCGGACGCGAGCTGTCGATTCTTCGCCACGACATGCGGCACTTCCTGCGCGGCCTGGCCATTCTTATTGAGGAAGGACACATCGACGAGGCGCTCGAACGCATCGACCAACTCTGCGAGACCAACGACCGCACCGCTGTGCGCCGCTACTGCGCCAACGAGACCGTCAACATCGTGCTTTCGTCATTTAGCTCGGATATCAACAGGCACGGTATCACCGCTGACCTACGCGCCGCCGTACCCGGAACCGTTCATGTAGGCGATGCCGACCTGTTCAGCGTGCTTTCGAATGCCCTGGAAAATGCCATCAACGCCGCAAGCGCCGCCCCCGAAGGCAAACGCTTTGTCGACCTTGACCTGCGGCTTGAGGACGGCCAGCTGCTGCTTTTGGTTTCCAATACGTTTGGGCGCGCGCCACGTATGGTCGACGGTATGCCCGTGAACCAACATGCCGGCCACGGTTTTGGCACCAAGAGCATTAAACTTGCCGTGGAGCGCATGAACGGCAACTGCCAGTTCCGCATTAACGGCGACCGGTTTGAGCTGCGCGCCGTGATGTAGGGGCGCGGCGTACGGCTCATGGCGCAGGTCGACCGCCGGAGTCGCTTTACCGACGCTGACCGGCTACAGAGGCGCGGCCGCCGGGGTCAGTTGCTTAATGTAGGCCCACATGCGCTGTTTGGCCGCCTTGTCGGTCAGCGCCGCCTCAAAGCCATCGAGCGCGAGTACGCGGCGCCCCTGCACACGGGCGACCAGGCCGGGCTTGAGCATGGCGGTGTCAAAGTCATCGATCGCCACGAGCATATCGGCATAGGTTTCGCGCATGACGTCGGCGGCGCTGTTGTCCAGCAGCAGCACCGCCTCGGGGTCCAAGGTCTCGAGCGCCTCGCGGAACAAGTCGCACGTCAGGGCCTCGCCCACCGCGACCGTCCCGTCACCCGCGCCGGCAACGCTTGCCAGCACACAGAAATCCTCGGGCGCATAACCGATGGCCCCGAGCGCCTTGCGCAGTGCGGCACCATCCGCGCCGGCGGCAAGCTCGCCGCCCGAGCGCTCAGCCTCATCCAAATCGCCTTTGACCAGCACAATCGGCGAGCACGCGTTGCCCGCGATACGCACGCCACGCGCCGCAAGCGACGCGAGCTCCTGCTCGGTGGCCTGGGCGATAGCTTCTTTTTTCTGGCTTTGTGACGTGGGCATGCGCTCTCCAATCGTTTGCGTGCCCACCATTATATAAAAGAGCCGCCCGCGAGTGGTTGCTTTGCGGGCCGCTGGGTATAAGCACGGTCGTACTGAGTTTTACGCGGCCGAGCCGCGTCGCATTATGGAGGTCACCATGGCTGACATCAAGCAGATTACCCCCGAGAACTTCGACGCCATCGTCAACGACAGCCTGCCCGTACTGGTTGATTTTTGGGCTCCGTGGTGTGGGCCGTGTCGTTCACTCTCGCCCATCGTGGACGAGGTCGCCGATGAGCTGGCCGGCAAGCTTGCCGTGGCCAAGTGCAACGTCGACGACAACCAGGACCTGGCCATGAAGTTTGGCGTCATGAGCATCCCCACGCTGATCGTCTTTAAGAACGGCGAGGAAGTCGACCGCTCGGTCGGCGCATTACCCAAGGCAAGGCTTCAGGCGCTGCTGGAGAAGCATCTGTAATACGCTTGTTACCTATCTGCCGTCCATGAGCGGTTTTGCACCGCTCGCCGGAGTGCCGGGCGCAGGGCGCGCGACCACGGATAGTATGGTAGACACAAACAGCCCCCAGTGAACGGGTGCGGGTCAGACGGACTCGCACCCGTTTTCTTATGCGGCGGCGCCCAAGGCGAGCGTAGTAGAATCTGAACCACTGGATTGCCCCGTATAAAAGGAGATTCCCATGCATGACGTTGGAATGAACATGAGCCAGCTTGCCATGAGCGTCAAGCAGGTCGACGACACCATCGAGCTCGCTCACGAGTGGAGCCATCAGCTGCTGCATGCGACCGAGAACTTTGACATGGAGCGCATTGGCGCCAAGCTCGAGGCCGCCATGGCCGCGCTGCACGAGGCACACGATGCGCTCGAGGGCTACGAAGAGGCCATCGAGGCCGACCACAACTCCGTCGGCTCTGTGAAGCTGGTGTAACGTGGCCGGGCACGAGCACGTGCACGACTGCGGGCACGACCACGGCGCGGGTGCCGAGGCGAGCTGCCAGCACGGTAGCTCCAGCTCCGAGCTGGTCCGTTTTTCGGTCACCGCGCCCGACGACCTGCTGCGCCGCTTTGACGAGCAGATCGCACGCCGCGGCGATGTTGCCAACCGCTCCGAGGCCGTGCGCGACCTGATTCGCGCCTCAATCGCCAAGGAGCAGATGCGCACGCCCGACGAGCACGTTATCGGATCGCTCACTATGATCTACGACCACCATACCGGCGACCTGACGCGCCGTCTGGACGAGGTGCAGCACGACTACACCGACGAGATCGTCTCGACCATGCACGTGCATCTGGACCACCACAACTGCCTGGAGATTCTGGCGCTCAAGGGTCGCGGCGAGCGCGTCTACGAGCTGGCGGACCGATTGCTGGGGCTGCGCGGCGTTAAGCACGGCGAGCTCACCTGCGCCGCCACCAAGCAAAGCCTGGGGCTGTAACAGCACACACTTCAATGAGGGAGGGTCGCATGCGGCATGTGCATATTCATGTGACGGGCATTGTGCAGGGCGTTGGCATGCGGCCATTTGTGTATCGCGAGGCTATGGCGCATGGCATTTGCGGCTGGGTGCTCAACGCGGGCGATGGTGTGCACATCGAGGCGCATGCTTCGGTCGAGACACTCGACGACTTTGTCGCCGCGCTGTCTGAGCACGCGCCTGCCGCGGCCCGCGTTGAGCATGTCGCCGTTGCAGACCTGGAGCCCGACGCTTGGGATGCCGACGATGAACAGGTCTTTCGCATCGTAGCGTCGCAGGATCAGACCGTGCACACGACGCTCATCTCCCCCGATATCGCCACCTGTGACGACTGCCTGCGCGAACTGTTCGACCCCGCCGACCGACGCTATCACTACCCCTTTATCAACTGCACCAACTGCGGGCCGCGCTTTACCATCATCCGGTCGCTGCCTTATGACCGAGCAGCCACGTCGATGGATTGCTTTCCCATGTGCCCCGAGTGCGCAGCAGAGTATGGCGACCCGCTTGACCGGCGCTTTCATGCGCAGCCCGATGCCTGCTTTGACTGCGGGCCACATATTACCTGGCGCGAGGCGGCGGGCGACATGGAGCTCGAGGGCTCGGGGGCGACGCCGGCCGTCGGCAGCACGCGCGAAACCAGCGATGCCATTATTGACCGCTGTGTCGAGCTGCTGGCCAGCGGCGGTCTTGTCGCCATCAAGGGCCTGGGCGGATTCCATCTGGCCTGCAACGCCGCCAATGAGCAGGCGGTGGTCGAGCTGCGCCGTCGCAAGCGTCGCAGCAACAAACCGCTTGCCGTTATGGTACGCGACCTTGCCGACGCTGAACGCCTGTGCCATGTCAACGACGTTGAACGCGGCTTGCTGGCCGGCAGCATTCGCCCCATTGTGCTGCTGCGCCGACGCGCCATTTGCGAGAGCGGCGGTTCCCCCAACGCCCTCGCGCTCGCGCTGTCCGTCGCACACGACCTTCCCGAACTCGGTGTTATGCTCCCCTACACCCCGCTTCAGCATCTGTTGCTTGCCGCAGCAGAAACCCGCGGTATGCACGCGCTCGTCATGACCAGCGGAAACCTGAGCAAGGAACCCATCGAGACCGACGACGACCTTGCCTGGGAACACCTCGTTGCCGCCGGCATCGCCGACGCGTTGCTCGGTAACGACCGCGCGATCCTCTCGCGCTACGACGACTCTGTAGTGCGAGAGGCGAACGGCGCCGTTATGCCCGTTCGCCGCGCTCGCGGATATGCACCCCAGCCGCTGCCGTTGCCGGCGCTCGACGGCGCTCCGTCCTGCATGCTCGCCTGCGGGCCACAACAAAAGGCCACGATTGCGCTCACGCGTGAAGGGACGAACGGCGAGGCAACCTGTTTTGTGTCGCAGCATATCGGCGATGTTGAAAACGGCGGGACCTTCGATGCCTGGAACGCCGCACGCACGCGCTTGGAAGATCTCTTTGACTTGGCGCCCGCCGCCTTAGCCTGCGATGTACATCCCAGCTATCTATCGAGCCAGTGGGCGCGCGAGCAGGCACGAAAATGCAATCTGCCGCTCGTCGAGGTGCAGCACCATCATGCGCATATCGCGAGCGTAATGGCCGAGGCCATCGCCGCGGGCCAGCTTGCAACCGACGCGCGCGTCCTTGGCATCGCCTTTGACGGCACCGGCGCCGGTACCGATGGGACCATTTGGGGCGGCGAGTTTCTTGTCGCCAGCCTTGGCGGCTTTGAGCGCGCCGCGTATTTGCGCACCTGGGCGCTCCCCGGCGGGGCGGCCTCCGTGCGTGACGCCCGCCGCAACGCCTTTGCCCTGCTCAGTGAGCTCGGCCTGCTTGAACACCCGGGGGCCGCGGGGTTATTGGGCACCCTCGACGAGCAGACGCGCAGCATAACGGCAACGATGATCGAACGTGGCATCAACAGCCCGCGCACCAGCAGCATGGGTCGCTTGTTTGACGCCGCAGCCGCGATCCTGGGCATTTGCGGCCAGGCGACCTACGAGGGTGAACCCGCCATCGAGCTTGAGGGCGCCGCCTGGCGCGCGCTCGGCAGCGAAAGTACCTGCCCCACCGGCAATATGGCTAGCTTTTCCGTAACCGAATCATCCCGTCCGGACGACTGCCACGTTCTGAGCTCCAGACCGCTTATTGAGGCGCTTTTGGAGGGAATCGGGGCCGACGTGCCCGCCGGCCAGCTCGCGCTCGACTTCCACGTCACCATCGCACGCGCGTCAGCCCGCATCGCAAACGAGATCTGCGCCCGTGAAGGCCTCGACACCGTCGCGCTCTCGGGCGGTGTGTTCATGAACCGACTTTTGCTCCAGTTCCTCACCCGCGAGCTCAAAAGCATGGGTCTCACCGTCTTGGTTCCCCACTCCGTGCCCGTCAACGACGGCTGCATCGCCTACGGTCAGGCGGCGATCGCGCGCGCCCACCTCGCGCAGATCGCATCGCAGTAGCCCGATCTCGCTCGTCGCCGCGCCAACTGTCTCACGGGCGTAACGCGTTTGCCCGCGAACCCCGCGAGCGCTACCATCAAGCAATGGATTATCAAGCGCCTATCCAGCGCAAAGCGTATAAAAGGGGAACAATATGTGCCTTGCCGTTCCCGGTAAAGTAGTCAAACGCGACGACGACCTCAAGGCCACCGTCGACATGATGGGCGTCGAGCGTCCGGTGTCGCTGCGACTCGTGCCGACGGCACAAGTAGGCGACTATATTCTGGTGCACGCTGGATTTGGCATCCAGATCGTCGACGAGCAGGAAGCGCAGGAGACGCTCGACCTGGTCAACGCCATGACCGAACTGGTCGAAGAAGACCAACTGGCCAGCAACCCGGCCGAGGCGTACTAGTGGTGGCCGGACAGCCGGCTCGCTCCGGTATCGACTTTTCGGCATTTCGCGATTCCAAGCTGGCCCGCGAGCTCATCGAACGCATCCGTGAACTCGTCGGCGACCGTACCATCAACCTTATGGAAGTCTGCGGCACGCACACCGTGAGCATCGGTCGCTATGGCTTTCGCTCCATTATGCCGGCGGGGCTCAAGCTGCTGAGCGGTCCGGGTTGCCCCGTCTGCGTTACCGCCAACCGCGACATCGACCATGCAATCGCGCTCGCCAACATAGACGGCGCCATCATCACCACCTTTGGCGACATGATGCGCGTACCCGGATCGTCCACCTCACTCGCCGCACAAAAGGCGGCAGGGCGCGACATCCGCATCGTCTACTCCCCGCTCGACGCGCTCGATATTGCCGAGCAAAACCCCGACCGCCCGGTCATCTTTATGGGTGTGGGCTTTGAGACCACAACGCCCACCATCGCCGCCGCCATCCTGGAAGCAGACGCGCGCGGGCTGCAGAACTTCTCGGTCTACTGCGCCCATAAGACCACGCCGCCGGCGTTGCGCGTCATCGCCAACGATCCCGAAACCACTATCGACGGCTTTGTCCTTCCGGGGCACGTCGCCACCATCACGGGTTTGGTGCCCTTTAGCTTTTTGGTCGATGAGTTCGATACCCCGGGCGTGGTAACGGGATTTGAACCGGTCGACATCTTGCAGGGCATCTGCATGCTGGTCCAGATGGTTGTTGAAGGGCAGCCCGCAATCGACAACGCCTACCGCCGTGGCGTCAACGCAGATGGCAACCCCGTGGCGCGCCAGCTGGTCGAGCAGGTGTTTGAGCCCTGCGACACCACGTGGCGCGGATTGGGATCGATTGCGGCTTCGGGACTCGCCATTCGTCCCGAGTTTTCGCACTTTGATGCCAGCATGCGCTTTGACGTGCCCATCGAGCCGACGGTCGAGCCACGCGGATGCCGCTGCGGCGACGTGTTGCGCGGAGCCATTACACCAAGCGACTGCCCTCTGTTCGGCCACGCTTGTACACCCGAGCATCCCGTCGGCCCCTGTATGGTGAGCTCCGAGGGCAGCTGCGCGGCGTACTTTAGATACCGTAACTAGCCCGGACGCACCCGAACACTGGCACCACCCACGATTGGAGTTTTCGATATGTCCCATAGCGTCACCGATAGCACTGTCCTGCTGGGCCACGGCTCGGGCGGACAGATGATGAAACGTATCATCGACGAGGTCTTTCTGGATGCCTTTGGATCGCCCGAGCTGCTCGAGGGCAACGATGCCGGCGTCGCCGCGCTACCCGCGAGCGGGCGCATCGCCATGTCGACCGACAGCTTTGTGGTGACGCCGCAGTTCTTCCCCGGCGGCAACATCGGTCGCCTTGCCGTGTGCGGAACCGTCAACGACGTCGCGACCTCGGGCGCCAACGTGCGCTACCTATCGTGCGGCTTTATCCTCGAAGAGGGCTATCCCATGGACAAGCTGAGCCAGATTGTGCAAACCATGGCCGAGACCGCGCGCGAGGCCGGCGTGCGCATCATCACCGGCGACACCAAAGTGGTTGAGCGCGGCGGGGCCGACGGCGTCTACATCAATACCGCCGGCGTGGGCGAAGTGCCCGCAGGTGTGGCGCTCAGTGGCGCAAACTGCCAGCCTGGCGATGTCATCCTGGTGTCGGGCACACTCGGCGACCACGGCATCGCCATCATGAGCCAACGCGAGGGCTTGGCGTTTTCGAGCAACATCGAAAGCGATGCCGCGCCGCTCAACCACCTGATAGCCGACGTGCTGGCCGCAGCCCCCGACACGCGCTGTTTCCGCGACCCCACGCGCGGCGGCCTTGCATCCACACTCAATGAGTTTGCGCAGGCCAGCGGCGTTGCGATGGAGGTCGATGAGGACGCCGTGCCCGTGCGTCCCGATGTGCAGGCGGCTTGCGAGATGCTCGGCTATGACGTGCTGCAGGTGGCAAACGAGGGCAAGATGGTCGCCGTGGTGCCGGCCGAGCAGGCCGATGCGGCTCTAGCCGCCATGCGTACTGCCCGCTACGGCGAGAACGCCGCGATTATCGGCCGCGTGCTGCCGCTTGGATCGGACGCTCGACCCGCCGTGCGCGTACGCACCGGCTGGGGCTCAACCCGCATCCTCGACATGCTCGTGGGAGAGCAGCTGCCCAGGATTTGCTAGCGGCAAAGGCTCGCGGCTAGCGCAACGCGGTTCAAGACCGGCAAAGATATTCAGATTCCAAACGTGCCCGATACACAGGCCCAGTATCATGGAGTGCGTTTTATTACTCAAACGGCAGGAGCACCCATGGCGGTAGCGTTTTCCCATGTGATTTTCGACCTCGACGGCACCATCCTCAACACGCTCGAGGACCTGGCAGCCGCCGGTAACCATACCTGCGAGATGCACGGTTGGCCCACGTTTGCCGTTGACGAATACCGCTATAAGGTGGGAAACGGCATGCTCAAGCTGGTCGAGCGCTTTATGCCCGCCGAGTATGCGGGCGACGGGCGCGCCTTCGAGCAGACGCTTGCCGAGTTTAGGGCTTACTACGGCGAGCACAAGGAGGACCACACCGCCCCCTACGCCGGCACGATTGAGATGCTCGACCGTCTGCGCGCCGCGGGCATTCAGCTTGCCGTGCTCACCAACAAGGATCATATTTCGGCAGCCCCGCTTATCGAGAAATACTTTGGTTCCGAGCGCTTTGCGCTGGTGCAAGGCCGTGTCGATGCGTTTCCGCCTAAGCCCGAAGCGCCCGTCACACTGCACGTGATGAAGGAGCTGGGCGCCAATCCGGCGACCACGCTCTATGTGGGCGATTCGAATGTCGATGTTCTGACCGGCCACAACGCCGGCCTCAAGAGCGCGGGCGTTAGCTGGGGCTTCCGCGGCCGCACAGAGCTCGAAGCAGCCGGCGCCGACTACGTGGTGGACACCCAAACAGAGCTCGCGGCGCTGATTCTGGGCGAGTAACGAGCAGCACCGCTTAACGCAGCTGCGACAATTCTTCCGTGCGGAAAGCGCGTCCCGTTTTGGAGTTCCGGAATGGGATGCGCTTTCCGTTTGCGGCGCGTCGGGGAAACGGCATCCCGTTTCAGAGCAATATTCCGGGTCGCACTTTCCGCAACCAACCCCATCCGGAAACCGCGACCCATTATTCGCCCAAAAACCGGGTCGCCTTTTCCCGAGCGCTCAATAGAGTCGTTGGGGACGTTCTTAAACGACTAGTCAAATAAGAACGTCCCCAATGACTACCACGGCAACGCCGCAGGTAGAGAACGGACAGCGAAAACGCCCCTAAGCGAGCAAGGTGACGTGAAACGAAAGGGCGCTGACCTTTTGGTCGCGCCCTTGAAGTTGA
>CATWXC010000008.1:0-106988 GCA_958365315.1 uncultured Collinsella sp. | reverse complement strand
CGCGGCGCGCTGCGCCAGCGGCTCGGGCGCCTTCTCGTGCAGATGGGCCCACTCGCCGCTGCGGCACTGCTCCGGCGTCGCCTCGCACATGTCGCGCATGGCGCGCTCGAACCGCTCGGGCTCCTGGGCGATGGCGCCGAAGCTCCAGCTCTCGAAGCCGGTCCACGCGTCGCCGTCGCGCTTGAGCGTCCACCACTCGTCGCCGCCGTTCACCTGCTGGATGAACGCGAGGTCGCGGTAGCAGAACCCCTGGCGTATGGCCCAGTTGCCCGAGCCGAGCGCCTCGCGGAGCCTGTCGAGGCTGTCCGTGCGGGAGAACTCGTAGGGGTACTCCTCGAGGAACGGGTCGTCCTGCCAGTCGAAGCCGCCGACCTTGAGCCAGCCGTTCTCCTGGCACTTCTCCACGAGCCCTTCGTGCTCGCGGCCGGTTATCCTCTCGAAGCCGTCCATGGGCCTCCGCCTTTCGTTTGTTGCTTGGCGGGCGGCGTCCTCGCGATGGGGGCACGGTGCGAGTCGGAGTAGGCGTGCGTGCCGGCGCGTCGGCGCCGCCCAAGACGTGTATAGCGATTTCGATTGCAGCGGAGATCGGGGCCGCCCGCGATGGGTCGAGCTGGGTCGAGCCGTCCGCGCCTCCATGGGAAGCGCACAAGCTAGCTGCGCCGGCGCCTGTCCCTTCCGCCCAGGTAGACGGGTCTGCAGGTCTGGGAGATCCTGCTCGCGATGGCCTCCGCCGTGACGCGCTCTCCGCGCCTGGCGAGCCTGTCGGCCAGCGCCCCCGGCGCGTAGTTCGACGTGACGATGGTCGGGCGCATGTCCTCGTAGCGCGCGTCGAGCACGCTGAACACGGTGCCGACGGACCACTCGGTCGCGTCCTCCTTGCCGAGGTCGTCGAGCACGAGCACGTCGCACTTGGCGTACCGCGCGACGGCGGCCTCGGTCCCGCCCTCGTCGAACGTGGCCTTCACGCGCTCGAGCATGCCCTTGGCCGTCGTGAAGGCGACATCGTAGCCGGCCTCCGCGAACAGCCTGGCCATGGCGGAGGCGGCGTGCGTCTTGCCGGCGCCGACGCCCCCGTGTATGTAGAGCCCGGCGCCCCCGTTGCCGGCGAACGAGGCGATGTACTCGGCGAACTCCGGGCGGTCGGCCTCGGCGGACCAGTAGCGCCTGGGGATGCCGGCGCGCGAGAGCGCCTTCTCCCGGCGGGCCACCTCCTCCTTGGCGGCGAGGTTGGCGCGCCTGCGCTCCTCGTCCTTTCGCTCGCGGGCAGCGCCCTCGCACGGGCAGGGCACGGCGGAGACCCAGGCGACTTTCCCCGCCAGCGCCGCGCCGAGCGGTTCGAGGGCGGCGCCGCAGTGCGGGCACGACCTCGGCTCGGGTTCGGCGAAGGAGAGCCCGGCGGCCCGGGCCTGCTCCAGGGTGATGAGTCCCGCTCGGTCCATCGGGCGCCCCTTCCTTATCTTCTGAAGTCCTCGTTATCCCTTTTGGATATTGGGTGGCATACCGTCAGGGGTTTCCCTGTCATCTCGTCAGGGGTTCGGGCTGCGAACCCTGACAACTCGTCACCCTTTCTTGTTGGGAACCCTGGCGTTTCGTCAGGGTTAGCCAGCGCGCCTGGCGGCAGCCTCTCGCGCACGATGCGGTATCGCTTGGTGGCGTGCCCGCGCGCTGGGGCGTGTACGCCGCATTCCTCGATGAGGCCCTGGTCGAGCAGGTCGCGGATGGCGCGGTAGGCGCTGCGCTCCTGCACGTTGAGGAAGCGGGCCAGGCCGCCCTTGCTCTCGAAGTAGTCGCACCCGGCATCGCAGAAGCCGAAGATGCGCGCGTAGACGAGCAGCGGAAGGCCGGAGAGGCCCAGGTCCGCCATCATGAAGTGCCGTACCGCCGTGAACTCGCGCGGGGAGGGGCCGTCGCGCCCCCTCGGGCCTGCGGCCGCCATCGGCGCTAGCCCCTTCTGGGCGAGCCGACGACGCTGTTGCGCTCGACCCACGCGACGAGCTCGTCGTGCAGCACGATGCCGTCGCGCGTCTTGCCGCCGATGTAGCGGATCGGGAACGGGTCGTCGGGGTCCTTGGCGAGCCGGTACATGGCGTCGCGGCTGATGCGCAGCATCGCGCACGCCTCGTCGGCGCCGAATATCGTGTTGGTCGATGCGATGAGCCTCACCTGGCTCCTGCTAATGCTCTTGGTCATGGTCGTCCTCGAGCTCCTTTCGTCTCGAGGCTCCCTCGCGTGCCCGGCCGCGGGCGGCTCCCGGGGCGGTCGCCGCCGTCATTTCCTGCCGCTCCTCGATTCGATGTAGGCATCCACTGACGCCCTCGACACCAGGAGTTTCCTGCCGAGCCTGTACGAGTCGATCTCTCCCGACCAGATGAGGTCGTACGCCTTGTTCCGGCTCGCCCTCATGTACTCCTGCATCTCTATCACCGTCATCCACTCGTCGCGGCCCCGGTTGCCCTCGGGCGCGGCGCATTCGGCTGTGCGTGCCATGGTTCCTCCAATCTTCCCGTGCGGCACCGCGCGGGCACGCCGCGCGGCACAGTGTCCCTTTTCGTCTGCGCGACGATTGAACCGCCTGATGGCGCGACTCGCGCACGGCGGGGGCGGAGACGGGTCGAGGTGGGTCGAGCTGGTCGGGCCTCCACGAAACGGCCATGAGCCGCGGCTTTAGCTCTCAGCTAAGTCCCTGAAAAGTAAAAGGCGCCCATGCGGGCGCCTGCCTAGGAGTGAGGTCTGTTCGGTTGTGGTCGGAATGCTCGTATTCCGCGGTGCTGTCGTCCGGGGTCCGGCATCTGTCGTTCGCCTCTTCTGTCGTGTTTGCTGTTGCGTGTTCTGCGAGCGACCTTGCGCGGGCCTGATAGCCCGTTGCCCCAGGTGCACCCGGATAAATGGTACCCATCCGTTGGGACACGGACATTGCGGGAGGGCTTTCTGGGCAAGCTGGGATGGACGAGCGGCGGGGTTCTAAATGTAATAATTCGAGCTAGAGGGCCTTGTGCTCTATTTTGCAAAACGCGAGGGCGCAATCAACTCGACGATTTCCCCGAACCTTTTCTGAACCATATAGCGACTTGCGCTCTCGTCTCGAACCAGGCGGTTTTCCTCGTCGTAGCAGTCATCGATTGCCTTGCTAATCGCGGCCGTCGCCTCAATGAATCGCGGCCGCTCCTCAGGCGATACCCCGGCCGACTCGAAAACGGCCTCGTTGATCGCTTCCGCCTCCTGGAGTTCTTCCTCAGGCGCGTCGAGCCCGGGCGCGACAAAGTCGTCGCAATACCTAAGGGCCCTGTTGACGAGCTCCTCCCCGTATTCGGCAACGACGGCCTCCTTTATATCGTCTCTCTTGTCAGTAAGCCGAACCAAGCGCGCCATTTCGTCCAGAAGCTCTGGGAGGATGGGCGATTTTAGAATTTCGCTCATTATGGCGCTGTTCGAGTCCCGGCTTTCTCCAAGGTGGTACTTACGTTCGAAATGCGTGATTTTGCGAACTTCCTCAAGAGCGGATTCCTCTATCCCTGTGTACTCATGGGCATCCTGCGCCTTGTAGGTCTTGCATTCGATGTCGCCTATGAGATAGCCGAGATCGACCTCGAGCACCGCGGCGATTTGAAGCATGATTTCGAATTTAGGAAAAGGCCGCACATGGCCCTTCCTGTCTGGAAGTCCAGCGTTGACCCACGCGCTGACGTTCTTCTGCGTAAACTGACCGCTTTCGTTCTCAATATAGAACCGATTGTTTATCAGCTCCGCGAGACCATTCTGCGTTAGGCCCCGTTCCTTCATGAGCCCAAGAAGATTGTCTCGCCACGATTCAAGTCTTGACTCCACGACTTCGTTTGACTGCAGAACCTCTGCCTTTGGACCACTCATCTTCAATATCCTCCTAAGTGACTAAACCACGATTGAAATTAGAGATATTACCGTTAATCGATTCTATCATTCTGCTTTTCATCGAGGCATACTAACAGGCAGAGAGCATGTAGACAAGGAGTGCTAGATGGGCAAGACCTATACCAACGAGCAGATCCTCGAACGACTCAAGAGTCTCGAGGGGCTGCTTCTAGAGCGAGTTTTCGAAACCTCGTACAGCGAGAGCCTGCGTACTTACGACCTTATCGACCACCTGCGATGCAAGGCACATGATCTTGGATTGGAAGGAGAAGACACCTACACCGCCCTCATTCGGGATCTAGAGAAGCTCAGTTCGACCATAGGCGGGCTGATCAGCGGGAAGCGCGGCGAGCTTCTCGCCGCAAAGAGTCTCAGATGTCTTCGCGGCGATAGCCTGCTGCTTTCCAACATCGCGCTTCCGAATGGAGACTCGTTCGAGGAATACGATCAGGTTTTAATCGCCCGTTCGGGCATATACGTGATCGAGGTAAAGAACTATCGAAACGACGTCGTGATAGACGATGGAGGAATCCTACGCTGCGGCCTTCGTTCCTACAACGTCGGCGAGCGAATGCGCGAGAAGATGCACGCCCTCTGGGATGCTGTTCAATTCTCTTCCGACGGTTACATGACCGAAGAGGACGTGCATGGCATGCTTCTTTTCGTGAACAACGACGCAAGTGTTACCGATCTCTTCCATCGAGTCCCCGTGATGCGTTGTGGGCAGATTGTCTACAGCATCGAAGATGCAACCCGATGCAACGAGAAGCTGTCTTGGGAGGACATGGTTCGCATCAAGTCCGTCCTCCTCGCACGAAGGACGGCGGCGGAGTTTCCAATGCCGCTTGACGAAAACCGTGTAAAAGGCGAGCTCGAGGATTTCCTCGATCTGGTCGAGGCCGAGACCGCAAAGGAAGCTGCTAAATCAACAACAGCTGGTCACAACGAAGTTGATTCACCGACAACGCTCGATAACCATGGCCGACATTCGCCACTGCCCAGCTGGGTACCCGCCGTGGCGGCTGTCATCTCTGGTTTGGCAATAGGCGCTGGCGGGCTATTCCTGCATGCAAAGAAAGGATAAGGAGCCTGGCTGTTGAAAGCGGAAAGCACAGATGGACTACAAAAAAGGAGTAAGGATGACCGAAAACACGATGGGGCCCATTGCAATAAGCGACGCGACGATTGATGCCGTGAACGAGAGGGCCATTAATTGCCAGGGTGCGTTCAAATCCCTCGTCGACGCGACGAACGGCATCACCGGGCCCCAAGCTGGCCTTCTCGGATGCCTCGTCGTTTCCATTGCCGGGGTGGCGGGATATGGAATATACGCCCTTTGCGACCTGGTCAAATCCGGACACCCCGTCGAGCTCACCTCTGGAGAGGTGCGCTTTGCGGCGAACACGGCAGCGCTCAGCGAGGCGAGCAGCCTCTAATCGGCAGACAGGAGAATCGATGCAGATGAATGAGATGCCCTCAATCGGGACCACGCTGACTTACGGCGAGGCGCTCGCCCTCCTGGCCGACGAGGCCAGCGGGGGCGACGAGTACGGCAACGTGTATTCTCCAGGCTGACCCGATCGGGGCTCCACAAACCGAGAAGAGGACCCCTTCCCCAAATGGCTCGGAGTGGGCCTGCTCGTGCTGACGGTCTGCCTCGGCATCTCCCTGATCGTTCATGCGATATTCCAGGGCGGTCTCTATTGCAAGTGGTTCTTCTAGCCCCGCTGCGCATGCCTGAAGCGTAAAAAATAGGGCTGAATCGCTCTCACGATCCCGCCCCGCAAACCCGAGGGTTTCTAACTGGCTCCATTATTCCGGGCTTCTCAGTTCTGTCATTGACCCAAGTATCACCCGTCTCCTATAGCGAGTGAATATAAAAATAGGGCAGAGTCGCTTGTGCAAGTCCGCCCCTAAAACCGTGAAGGTTTTGCTATCTGCAGGCTATTTTACCAACCCGAGCGATTCTGTCAACCTGCGAAGGAACTCGAGCGCGGAGCGAGCTGCGGCGTCGGGCCCCTTGTCGGGCAGCGCCTCGGTTTCGCCGTCGGCCCTGGCGAACATCTCGGCGAGCTCGGATGCGGCGCGCGAGCGTGAGGAGCCCTCGGGTACCAAGCCGGAGTGCGCCACGAGCACGGTCGCGACCTCCTGCATGGCCGTATTCCCCATCCACTTCCTCCTGGTCGCCTTGGGAATTCCCACGGCGGCGACCCTTCGGGAGACGCCGCTGGACGCCGAGCCCCGGGCGGCGCCCCTCTCGGCGAAGCAGTTGATCAGGCACGAGCCGTGCGCGGCGCAGTTGCGGACGGACTTCACGCGCTTGAGGTCGTAGTGGAAGGCCTCGAGGCGCCTGTCGCCCCATCGCCTGGCGCAGAAGCGCACGAAGTCGATGAGGGTGCCGAACGAGGTGAGCTCAAGGAAGGCCCAGGCAGGCATGTCGCCGGAGTACTTCGCGTAGAGGCTCGAGCTGTAGGGGCTGCGGCCGCTCATCTTGAGCTCGCGCAGGCGGTACTCCCTGTTTGCAGTGGTAAGCGATGCCATGTAGTCGGCCACGATGGCGTAGCCGTCCTCTCCGCGGTCCTCCATCTCGCGAAGCAGTGTCACCTTCTGGAAGTGCTCGATGTCGAGCGTCATGCCGAGCAGGGCGTGGCGTAGCTCCTGGTCGAGCGCCGCGAGCAGGCGCAGCTGGCCGAAGTCGAGGTCTACGTAGCGGCCGTCGCGCGGGCCTCCCTCGTATTTCGAGAAGAGTTTGCGGTAGGATGCGAGCTTGAAGAAGTTGCACTTGTCGCGCAGGTAGTCCGCGGCCTCTTCCTCGGAGCACAGCTCGAAGGCTACGCCCTTCTGCTTGAGGTGCTCTATCTGCTGCTCGATCGTGAGGATCGGCTTCCTATCGTGGGGTTCGGCCATGCTCGGTCTCCTGTCATAAAAAGTATTGCCTATTTTACCAGCATGTTCTCGACATTCGGTGGAGGCCTCACCGTCGACTCATGGGCAAGCCACCTGAGACAACTCCCTTTGACCGCCGATGGCGAAGACCTGTGAGCTGGGGTTTTGCGCACGATGCGCAAGCCACCCGCGCTGATTCACTTACGATTGCAGCTGGCGGCTTGCAAGCTAAAGGGCGGCTGAGTTTCAAAACGGGCATTTTCGGCGCTATCGAGCCTCCAAAGGCTGCCAATCGCGGCCTTTGGGACAAAAATAAAAACTCAACGTCCTGAGTTTGAAAAAAGTTTTTGAGGTTGTCCCAACTTTTGTCCCCGAAGCCGACGAAACGCGACATCGCGTCATTCGGCGGCACGTGTTCCGTGTCGATGCCGAAAACTGGGTGCAACTGGAATGACGGGACGACAGAACCAAAGCCATCGAGTGGGAGTAAACGATATTCGTTGATTTCAAGCCTCTGACCTGCGAAAACAGGTTGGGGGCTTCTTATTTTGCAACCTCTGTGCAACCTTTGCGGTTTCGCGCCCCGTGAACAGGGGACGTAGCACTGTTCACGTCTGGGCCCATGTCGGCACCGATCAATGCCCGCGCTGCTTCTGCTTGCGCTTCAGCTTCCGCTGCTCGAAGCACGTCGCCCGGGATTCCTCGCCAGAGGAGAACTGACCGTTCCTTGCGAAACCGCGAGACCAGCTATATCCGCTTGTTGCGGGCTTGCTTGAGCCAGTTCCTCTTGAAAGAGCCTATACCTCCGAAGAACTTGTTGTACGTCTCACCGTTCTCCTTGGCCTCGTACTTGACCAAGGCAAGTTCGATAGTGCAGAGGTAATCCGCCACTTGCTCGAGGCGGTAGTCGGTCATCGAGGTCTTGCGGCGTCGGACGACCCCTTTTGAGAGGACCTTGCCCACCGAGTCGTCTCGCCCGCGGAACAGAAGGAGCGCATCCTCGCGACCTTCGGCGACCTGTGCTGCGAGATGGAGGGCTGCACCATCGTGCAGGCCGCCTATCTCAACGGCGTGCCCCTCGTCGTCGTGCGCGCCATCAGCGACAAGCCCTGCGCCGAGGGCCAGGTCGTCGACTACAACACCTTCGAGAAGAAGGCCGCCTGCGGCTGCGCCCGCATCGCCGCGCGCATGGTTAAGCTTTAGGCCCTGCGCGCCGGGGCCCTTCTTTATGTTGGAACCCCGGCGCGCAGGGCCCTTTCCAAAGCGAAGTGTCGAGCCGAAGTGTTGAGCGTCGGCCCTGAATGTTCAATGACCGTTGTTTTCTGCCCCTCAAGTGGTGGATTTTTCCTCGGGGCTGTTGATTCCCCCACGCGCCCCCTTCCGTTCTCTGTGTTCCCCTTATACTCCTTGTACAAGGAGGTAAGAAGTCATGGACAAGACCGCACAGGACAGCTTGGCAAAGAAGCCCGTCGACATGAGGGACAGGATTCTCGAGCATCTCGAGGCCCTCACCTCTGCCGTCTCGCTCGACGACCTTGCCCGTCTGTCCACCTCCGACATCGCCGAGACGCTCATCATCTCCAGGAGTCTGGCGAGCCAGTACCTCAACGACCTTGTTCGCGCCGGCCTTGTGGTTAAGGTGGCGGGCAGGCCTGTCCGTTATTTTCATCGCCGCGCGTTCCAGAAGCGTTTTCAGGTAAAGCTCTCTGCAAGCGAGTATGCCTCGCTCGCCGACCTCATCCAGGCGACGGGAATCGCCGATCACCGTGACTTCGCGCGTGCCGTGGGCTTTGACCTGAGCCTCAGCTCCGTTGTCGAGCAGTGCAAGGCTGCGGTTCAGTACCCTCCGTTTGGCCTGCCCATCCTCTTGAGCGGCGGCGTGGGTGTCGGCAAGTCTTTCCTTTCTCGTCTTGTGTACGAGTACGGCAAGAACCAGGGCTTGCTGTCCCGCGACTCCTCCTATGTGCGCATCGACTGCGCCGGGGTCCCGGACGCCGCCTCGTTCAACGGGCTTCTTGACGAGTCGATCGCGAAATCGCGCGGGGGTGTGGTTTTTGTCAACGGCATCGAGGCACTCTCTCCCTCTGCGATGGAGCACTGCCTTGCGACGGCCCTCGGGCTCGATGCCTCCCAGGATGCGCCGCGCGCTCGCCTCGTTCTTTCGACGACGCTTTCCGCCGATGACCTGAAGGTTTCCTCGGCCTACAGCAAAATGCCCATCTGCGCCCGCGTCCCCTCACTCAAGGAGCGGACCCCCGAGGAGCGCGAGGATCTCATCTTGAGCTTCCTGCGCAGCGAGGGGTGCCGAATCGGTTCTGATGTGAAGATCAGCCGCGGCGCATACCGTTGCCTCGTGAACGCGGACTTTTCCGATAACATCGCCGGCTTGCGCGCCTGCGTGACGAACTGCTGCGCCAAAGCGTTCCTCAATCGCGAGGGCGACTACGTCGTCGTTCGCCCGTATCTTCTTCCCAGCGGGCTCCTCTCCTCCGCGCAGATCGATCAACAGCCCGACGATGGCGTTCTGATCGACGCGTCCCTGGATGCCGCCGAGAGCACAGGGCCGGTCGAGCAGGCGCTCGATGCCCTGTGCTCTCTCGATGAGCGATTCTGCGCCGGGGAGCTCTCTGTCTCCGAGCTCGTCTCGCAAGCTGTCTCCGCTGTGCGCGGCGTTGAGGATCACTTGATCTTCGGCCGCGGCGTTACCTCCTCGAGGTCGCGCGCCTTCGAGCGCATCGTGGGCGCGGTCCTTGCCGACGCAGGCTCTTCTTATGGCATCGAGCTTTCGAGGAAGGTCGCTTTTCTGCTGGCCCAGGAGATTTGCCTGCAGTTGTGGCCGGGCATCGGCCTGGCTAAGCGAAAGTCTGCCTGTGCGGAGCAAATCTCCCATCTCCTCGGTGCCGTGACCTCCGAATTACCGTTTGCCTCGAGCGTCTCCGATCAGGTCGCCGTAGACGTGGAAGGGGCGCTGGGAATCTCGCTCGATCACTTCACGAAGACGCTTCTGACGCTGTGCGTCGCATCGGAGTCTCGCGACGCGAAGGCCCTTCGAACGCTCTGCGTCATCTTGTCCCACGGCTACTCAACGGCGACGAGCATCGCCGACGCGGCGAACCGTATGCTCGGCATGCATGTGTACGAGGCGGTCGACATGCCCTACGACCAGCAGCTGAAGGACATCGTCGGTCCGCTCCAGCGCCTCGTCGACCGCCATTCCTACTGCACCGGGGTCGTGTTCCTCGTCGACATGGGCTCCTTGGAGGAGGCCTATAAGGCCCTCGAGAACGTTACCGACTCCACTATCGGCGTGGTGAACAACGTCTCTACCGGTCTTGCGCTCGAGATCGGGGTCGGGCTGCTCGGCGGCAAGTCCATCGCCGAGGTTCTTGGCGATGCGACCGCCGCGTGCGTGACGCACTGCAAGGTGATCGAGCGCGTCAACCGTGAGGACGCCATCGTCTTCTGCTCCGAGTCCGGGGTCGACGCCGCGGAGAGGATACGCCAGCTCGTCTCGCAGAGCCTCCCGCGCACCATAGGCGCGCGCCTGCTCACGAGGCCCTTCAAGCAGCTCGTCGCGAACGGGTCGAACGACGCCGTTTTCTCCGAGCACCGCGTCTGCGCCGTCATCGGCACGGGAGACCCCGGGGTCGCCTCCGTCCCTTTCGTCGCCCTCGAGGACATCATGTCGACGGCGTCCGCCTCTAAGGTCGATGCCGTGTTCGGCAGGTGGCTTGACGCTTCCGAGCTCTCTTCTTTCCACGAGAAGCTGCTCTCGAACATGACGCTGCAGAACGTCATCCGCTCCATCACCATCCTCGACCCGGAGCGGCTATTCCATGAGATCGAGAGCGCCGTGCACGAGCTTCAGCGCAGGACAGGCGAGAAGATCGGCAGCAACGCCATCATTGGGCTCTACGTCCACCTCTGCTGTCTCGTCGAGCGCCTTGTTACCAGAAACCCCATTGAGACCTACGTTGGCCAGGACCGCTTCGAGGAGGAACGCGCCGATTTCATCGAGTCCTTCAGGCAGAGCTTCTCGAGCATCTCGACGCGCTATCGCGTAGAGGTTCCCGTAAGCGAGATCGCATATGTCTTCGACTACATAAGCGTGAGCGCCGCCCCGGCGCGAGAAGAGCGCCTCGGCTCCTCGGACCTCCTGCTCGACGAGTGACCTTCCCCGCGCCGCCGCAAGCTGACCGCGCGTCCTCAATAATCCGATAACCCCTTGCCCGGCGCGAATCCGGATAGCGCCGAGGCAGTACCGAACGTAAAACTTCATTTGATAGGAGCAAACATGAGTGTTGTTATGGCACGAATCGACAATCGCCTGCTTCACGGCATCATCGTGACGCAGTGGGCCCCGGTGTCGGGCGCGACCCGAGTCATGGTCATCGACGACAAGGTCGCCGGCGACGAGGTCCTGAAGTCCACGATGAGGATGGCGCGCCCCGCGGGCATGGCCGTCTCGATCATCTCCGAGCAGACCGCGCTCAAGAACTTCGCGGCGGGCAAGTACGACCGCGAGAAGGTCTTTGTCATCGCCAAGGAGCCCGAGACGATCCTTCACCTGGTCGAGTCGGGCATCGAGCTCCCGTCGCTGATCGTCGGCGGCTCTCTTGTCAAGGAGGGCGGCGTCCAGCTCACCCAGCGCGCCTATGCCTCCGCCGAGAACGTCCAGAGCTACAAGGCGCTCATCGCCCGCGGCGTCAAGGTGACGGCACAGTTCGTGCCCGCCGACAAGCCCGTCTCCGTAGCCGACCTCATCTAAGGAGGGATCATGGTCAACTTCACTATCCTGCAGGTCGTCCTTTTGACCCTGCTGGCCTTCATCAAGCACGTGGACTACTACGGCATCCCGATGATCTTCGTCAACTATGCCGTCTTCTGGGGCCTTATCACCGGCGTCGTCATGGGCGACTGGCAGACCGGCCTCGTCATCGGCGGCACCATCCAGCTCATGCAGCTCGGTGTCGCGGGCTTCGGCGGCTCGTCGATTCCCGACTACGGCACGATGGCCATCATTGCCACCGCCTACGGCGTGACCCTGGGCGCGGACACGGGCCTCGCCATCGGCCTGCCGGTCGGCATGCTCGGCATCCAGCTCGACGTCATCGTCAAGATCCTCAACGGCTTCGTTGTCGAGAAGTCCCAGAAGTTCTGCGACGAGGGCAAGTTCAAGCAGATGAACGCCATCCTGTGGGTCTGCCCCGTGCTCTTCGGCCTGTGCGCCGCCCTGCCCGTCTTTGTCTCCGTGACCCTCGGCCAGCCCGCCGTCAACTGGCTCCTCGAGGTTATGCCCCAGTGGTTCCTCTCCGGCCTCACCCTCGCCGGCAAGATGCTCCCGGCCGTCGGCATCGCGATGCTGCTGCGTTACATGCCCACTGGCAAGTACTTCCAGTACCTGCTCGCCGGCTTCTTCCTCTCGGCCTTCCTGAACGTGCCCATCATCGGCGCCGCCATCGTCGGCGTTGCCCTCGCGATCGCGTTCTACCAGCGTGCCGAGAGGGACACCGAGCTCGCCGCCCACGCTTCCGCAGACGCCTTCATCGGAGAGGATGAGTAACCATGGAAAACGAGAACATCACCGCCGCCGCCGAGGGCAAGCCCTCCGGCTACAAGGTCACCAAGAAGGATCTGCGCAACGCGAACTGGCGCTGGCTCATGAGCGTGTGCACCTTCAACTACCAGACCCAGCAGGGCGCCTCAGTCGCCTACGCCCTCTCGCCGGTCCTGAGGAAGATCTACACGAACGACGAGGACTATAAGCAAGCGCTCAACAACCACTTCCGCTACTACAATACCCAGCCTTGGCTCGCCGCCATCATCCTTGGCGCCTGCGTGGCCATGGAGGAACGCGACGGCCTAGCGGCGGCGGACGCCGTCCAAGACCTGAAGATCGGCACCATGGGACCGCTCGCCGGCGTCGGCGACTCCCTGCTCATGACCATGATCCCGACCATCATGGGCTCCATCGCCGCCTACATGGCCATCGAGGGCAACCCCGTGGGAGCCGGCATCTGGTTCGCGCTCATCCTGGCCATCTTCTGGGTCCGCATGCACGCCCTCGAGTTCGGCTACAAGCAGGGCGTGAAGCTCGTCACCGACTTCAGCGAGAAGCTTCCCAACCTCACTGCCGCCGCCTCCGTGCTCGGCCTCACCGTGGTCGGCTGCCTCATCGCCTCGGTCATCGGCGTCACCTGCCCGATTAGCTTCAGCTTCGGCGACGTCTCGATGGAGATTCAGCCGCTGCTCGACAAGATCCTGCCTGCCATGATCCCCGCCGCCATCACGGGAAGCGCGTATTACCTTCTTACCAAGAAGAACGCGAGCATGACGGCCCTCATCCTCGTGGTGATCGTCCTCGCGATGGTCGCCTCCGCCGCTGGCATCCTCGCCTAGCTTCGACCCAAGAGATTGGTGAATCAATGAGAAAGATAGTTGTGGCGAGCCATTCCCTTCTCGCCCAGGGCTTCAAGGACACCCTCGAGTTCCTTACGGGTAAGAGCGACGCCGTCAACGCCGTGTGCGCCTACGTGAACGACAACGGCGAGGGGCTCGACGCGGCGGTCGAGGCGGCTCTTTCGGGCACTGACGAGGTCGTCGTCCTCACCGACGCGCTCGGCGGCAGCGTGAACCAGCGCTTCTCCCGCTTCGCCTCCGACCGGATCCACGTGATCGCGGGTGTCAACCTCCCGCTCGCCATGACGGTCGCGCTCGCGCGCCCCGACGAGAAACTCGACTTCGACGCCCTCGTCGACGAGGCGCGCCAGCAGATCGTCTACGTGAACGGTGCCAGTTCCGCCGAGTGCGAAGACGACGAATAGAGGAGGTCGACGATGAGAGAGTTCCTTAAGGACGTGTGGATGCACGGCGGTGAGGAAAGCCGCGCCATCACCCCCGAGAACATCACGGGCGAGAAGGGCCGCGCCGCCATGTCGGCCAGCCACCTCGGCGTCGGCCGCAAGGGCTCGTGCTGCGTGCCCCTTGAGTCCGGCGAGACCATCACGCTCGCGGACATCGAGGGCCCCGGCATCATCCGCCACATCTGGATGACCGTCCCCGACAAGACCGCCGCCGGCAGCTTCGTCATGCGCGACCTCGTGCTGCGCTTCTACTGGGACGACGAGGAGACCCCCTCGGTCGAGTGCCCTGTCGGCGACTTCTTCTGCAACGGCTTTGGTGAGCGCGCCATCGTCAACTCGATGCCCATCTGCGTGAACCCGACGGGCGGCATGAACTGCTACTTCGAGATGCCCTTCAGGAAGCACGCCAAGGTCACACTTACGAGCGAGCACCCCGGGTTCATTAAGTACATCTTCTACACGTTCAACTACGCGCTCACCGACGTGCCGGACGACGCCATGTACTTCCACGCCCGCTTTAACCGCGAGCGCAGCACCCGCAGGGGCGTCGACTACACCGTGCTCGACGGCGTGCGCGGCAAGGGCTACTACGTCGGCACCTACATGGCCCTGTGCGCCCTGGAGCGCTATTGGTGGGGCGAGGGCGAGATGAAGTTCTTCCTCGACGGCGACGAGGAGTTCCCCACGGTCACCTCGACGGGAGCCGAGGACTACTTCGGCGGTGCCTGGGCCTTCCTCGACAGGCCGCCCCACGCGCTGCCCGAGGCGCAGTGCTTCAACACGCTGTTCGCCGGCTACCCGTACCGCTCGACGCGCGACGCCACGCGCGACCGCTTCAGCGCGGGCAAGCCGAACCCGAACCCGATGCTCGCGACCAACGACGACGCGCTGCCCAGGCACGGCCTCTACAGGTGGCACCTTCCCGACCCGATCTCGTTCAAGGAGGACCTGCGCGTGACGTTCCAGGACCTCGGCAACGACGACATCAAGCTCTACGAGCGCGAGGACGACATCTCCACCGTCGCCTACTGGTACCAAAGCGAGCCGCACGCCGTGCTCGCCCCGTTTGCCGCAAGGCAGGACCGCGTGCCCAGGTAGGGTCGCCTCGAAACAAGCCAACGTTATGGGCGCCCGCGGTTGACCATGACTGCGGGCGTCCCTTTGTAAGGAGGATCGCATGAGCGAAAAGCAAATGAGGCTCGGCGCCCTCGAGGCCGGCGGGACCAAGATGGTCTGTGCCGTGGTGTCCGGCGACGGCGAGGTCCTCGACCGTATGGAGACCCCGACGCTTACGCCCGCCGAGACCGTCCCGCAAATGGTCGAGTGGTTCACCGCCCGCGATGTGGACGCGTTGGGCATCGGCGCCTTCGGCCCGACCTGCGTCGACCCCAAAGATGGGCGCTACGGTTCCATCCTCCAGACGCCCAAGCTCGCGTGGCGAGGCTATGGTCTTCGCGCCGCGTTCGCCGACGCCCTCGGGATTCCGGTGACCTACGACACGGACGTGAACGTTGCCTGCCTCGGCGAAGTGGTCTTCGGCTGCTGCAAGGGGCTCGAGGACGCCGTCTACGTGACCATCGGCACCGGCGTGGGCGCGGGCGTCATGTGCGCGGGCAGGCTCCTTCACGGCATGCTGCACCCCGAGGCCGGCCACATGCTGGTAAGGACCCGTCCCACCGAGGAAGGACGCTGCGTCTGCCCGAGCCACGCGAGCTGCCTCGAGGGCCTCGCCTCCGGCCCCGCCATCGCCGCGCGCTGGGGAAAGCCCGCGGCCGAGCTCGCGGACAACGCTGAGGTGTGGGCGCTCGAGGGGGATTATCTGGGGCAGATGTGCGCGAACCTCGTGCTCATGTACTCGCCTCGCCGCATCGTCCTCGGCGGCGGCGTGATGCACCAGGAGCAGCTCTACGGCATCGTCCGCAAGAAGACCCTCGAATATCTGGGTGGCTACATCCAGACCGCCGAGCTTAAGGACATGGAGAGCTACATCTGCGCCCCGGGCTGCGGCGGCGACCAAGGAATCCTCGGCGCGGCCGAGCTGGCAAGAAGGGCGCTCGCGTAACTTGCGCTCTCTCCGCCATACAACGCGTTAAGAAAAGACGAGCGCTTCTTGCCAATTGGGCGGCAAGAAGCGCTCGTCTTTTGCATTTTTGTCTCTCAAAATCTTATTTTCACGATTTGCATTTTCATCCCGTTGTCACCGACCCTTGCGAGAAACCGGAAAAAGCCGCTGACAGAAGGGTCTCTCAAATCGTTGTAACCCAGCATATAGCCGCGACTTGTGACCTGCAGACGGCTGTCCCACGTGCCGATTTCCTTGGCGGCATCCGAAACCGCAAAATATGCCCCCACATCCTTGATTTTTGCAGTCTTAAGCCATGTTTTTGCAATCATCTTTACCGCCGTCCGATTGGCAGCATCAAAGACCAGCACACTGCCGGGGAAAGCGTCCGCCATTCCCCGCACCAGTTCCCGGACCTGCTGGGTTAGAAAGTAATAGAACACCCCGGAGGCAAAGAACGCCGCCCCGCCGGAGGCATCGATTTTGCTAAACCATGCGGTGTCTTTCAGGTCGCAGGGGATATTTTGTTCTCGATCCCCGGCGGGCAGTAGCTGCTGTCGCAAGGCAATCACATCCGGGAAGTCCAGATTGTAGATCTTGCATCTACCGTTGCCGCAGGTTCTGCCGGTGTTGTCCAGCCCGCAGCCCAGATTGACCACCGCCGCATTGGGGTGGCCTTTCAGGTAATCCCGCACCTCGAAAGCAAGATCACTCTGCCGTGTGGCCACCTCCAGCGCACCAAAGCGCTGCATCAGGCTGCGGGAGTTTTTCTCTGCCTCTGAAAAGTCGTAGTCGATTTGGTCGAGCAGACGAACCGCTGTTTCATCCCTGTAAAGGTTCGGGTACAGCTCCGTACACAGCTTCCGGGAATACAGCGGGAGGATCAGCGTCTCCTGCACGGTGTTTTTCTCAATTTTATATTTCATAGGTTTCTTCCTCAGTGAATAAAAACTGTCATAATTGCCGCTGGCACAGCCGCAATCCAGCACCTTGGCGTTTGGCGCAAGTCGTAGAAATCGAAGTCCCCACCGCGCCACAGGGCTGTGGCCCAGATTCATCATGGCAACCATAAGTTTTCCGCCGAGGCCCACGGGCTTGCGGGTGTTTTCAAAGAACGACATCTGGCCCCTCCGATTTCGTGCATTCCGTATAGGTCAACGGGAACGAGGCCTTCAGCACCGTGCTTTTCTGCACCGCCCAGCCGTTTTGACGCAGAAAACGTAGGTATTCCTCGCTTGTCCATCTGCTGTAGAGGGGGAATCCCGCCATACTCATGAAAAAGGCTTTTGCCTTGCCGGAAACCGAGTTCCCCGCGTGGGTGAAGGTTGGCGCGATGAGCACGCCGTCGTCCTTCAGCACTCGCCTGATTTCTTGCAGGGCCTTTTCCGGATGCGGCACTATGTGAAGCGCGTTGGACGCGATCACCACTTCGAAGGACTTCTGTGCATAGGGCAGGCGGAACATATCTTGTACGGAAAAGTGCAGCTTTGCGGATTGATTGTCCCGCCTTGCTTCAAGGATCATCTTTGCAGAAGCGTCCGTAGCCTCGATATGCGCCGCTGTATTCACGATGCTCTTTGCGATAAGCCCCGTGCCGGTGGCAACTTCCAGTACGGTATTTGCTTTCACCACCGGCCTGATCAGCTCATACATCTTCTCATACGCCGCCCGGTCCTTTCGCATGAAGCGGTCGTACCGACTGGCATTCTTGTCCCAGAAACCCTTGCGTTCGTGCATGGCTGTCGCCCCCAAACAGTTAGAGCCATCTAACTATAACACACGAATCATGCAGTAAGATGAGGCTAACCTCATTTTCCTGGCTAAGACGCATCTCTTCGGTTTTCGCTTATAGCGGCGCGAGTCAGATACAAGGCTGGAGCTGAAGAAGGAGCTTGACGGACAGGTAGGTCGATACCGGTTCCCGGAACGGTGATCCAGCCAATTACACCAGGGCTCTAGTCATGCAGGTAAACCCAATCCATGACGGGCAATAGGTCCTTTTCTCTAGCTCGACGTCTTTCGGAGCTTGACGATTTGGACTGATGGAGGCGAGAAGTCCCTCACCGCGCCAATACCAGACGATTGCGCTATAGGCATCTCTCCGACCCTTTGAATCACCCCTTTTCACGCCACCCGCTACGAACCCCGGTGGAACCAGGGAGTGATTGAAGGAGCGACCTGCGGTTTTGCGAATCAATTGAGTCATTCCCTAAATCGCGAATCAAGGGCCTGATTCGCTCAAATTGCGCACGAATCAGCCCTTAGGCGGTACGACGTGACACGCATCGACAACACTCGGACTGGATTAGTCGCTGAGTGGGAGTAGCTGAAACGAGGCGATTGAATAACTCCATCCGTTTTGGTTACAACGAAATGTATGCCGCGCGCCTGCGGCATGAAGGAGGGAGATTTCTATGAATATCGTTGTATTGAGTGGTAGCCCGCGTAAGGGCGCCAATACCGATACCATGGTCGAGGCCTTTGCCGAGACCGCGCGTGAGGGCGGCAATACGGTCGAGGTCGTCCGCGTTGCCAGCAAGAAGATCGCCGGCTGCCTGGGATGCCGGTACTGCTTTGCCCATGAGGGCGACTGCGTGCAGAAGGACGACATGGCCGACGTGATCGAGTCACTGAAAGACGCTGACATGGTTGTCTTCGCTTCGCCTATCTACTGGTTCGATATCACCGCGCAGGAAAAGGCCGCCATCGACCGTCTGTACGCCTTCGGTGCCACGGGATTCCCGTTCACCAAGACGGCCCTTTTGCTCGATAGCCACAGCGAGGGCGTCTATGATGCGGCGATCGCCATGTACAAGTCAACCTGCGCATACTGCAAGTGGGAGGACCAGGGCATTGTCACAATTAGCGGCATGACCGAGCGCGACAGCATGGCCTCCTCGCCCAAGCTGGAAGAGGTGCGAGAACTCGCTCGCAAGCTCGCCTAAGGACAAGAGGAGCGCATGGCAATCGGCGTTGGTGGAAAGGCTATCTCCCTTACCAAGAGGAATGCTGATTGCCATGCGTTGATGCTCCCGCGGACAATTCCGGCGTGCTAAAACGCCTTCTCGTTCAAGAATTCCCTGAACGCGGGGATGTCGAAGCCGACGAGGCCACGTCCACGTTCCCCGATAACGCCGTCCTCCAGGAGGCGGCGTTTGTATTGGCTTGCGTAGTTGCTGGCGACGCCCATGCGTTTGGCTATCTCCGAGACTCTGCTGGGGCCAGAATCGGGCAGCATCGCGAGCAAAAACTCAATGTCTTTATCGGAAAGCTCTCGATATGTTGTTTCGAGAATTCGATCGCGCAGCTCCATGCGTGCGAGCAGGGAACCTTGCTGGACATCAGGTGCGCTGATTTTGGGCGAGTTCTCCGAAACATCCCATGTGCGATATCCGACGAGCTGCATCATGTAGGGGAATCCGTCGACGGCCTTCACGGCATCCTCGAGTGCTTCTGGCGTGATTGAGCGGCCTCCGGCCTCAACGGTTTTGCGGAATGCGTTTGCAATTTCAACGTCAGTGATTCGTCCCAGCTGATGGTACTGGGAGCGCCTGAGGAACGAGACGGAATCGTTACGCAGCAACGCCGATACTTTGTAGGGCAGTCCTGCCATGAGTAGGGCAACTTTTTTACCTTCGCGTACAAAGTGCTGGTAAACAGAGGCAAATTGAAGCATTTCTTCGAGATCGACTGTGACTTCATCGATGGTGATGAGAAGTCCGATGTCATGTTTTTCGAGTTGCTTAAAGATGCCATTCATACGTGTGCGCCAGTTGCCCTGGGCCTCTTGAGCATATGTCCAATCGATGCCCACTGGACCAATTTGAACGCCGTTTATGCGCGCGTGAGGCTGTGAGAGGTAACTATCTGCGGCTTCTTTGGTTCGCTCGATAATATCTTCGAGCATGCCTGGCATGGCGGAGACATTTGCTGCGATCCAGTCGTGTTCAAGCGCCGTTTCTGAAAGGAGCGAGAGAAGCGCCGTCTTGCCCGTTCCCCTTGCGCCAGTAAAAATGGTCGACAGGTTGGGATCTCCCGGGCCGTTGATAAAGCCACGGTTGATGTCACGCAGGATATGCTCGCGACCCGCTAGAAAGGGAGGGACGCTTCCGAACGTCGGGGTAAAGGGGTTCTTGCTGTACTCCATGGTAGCTCCTTTGCATGTTTTGCTAACTTTTGCAAGTTTTGCTAACTTTTGCAAGTTTTGCTAACTTTTGCAAGTTTTGCTAACGACTGGCCAAAGGGCATCGTAGCAGTGACGCTGACATTTTTTTACGCAGAAAAATAAGCAGAAATCAATTTATCTGCGTTAAAAAATAGTTGAGAAGAAAAACGACGAGCCCCGGGCGCAATGCCGTTGCGTTCCGGGCCTCGTCGCTTTGCGAAGTATCTAACGATCTCGTTGCCGTGGTACCTAGTCAAACAAGCTCGGCATGTCGTTTTCTTTCATGAGGGCACCGGCAGAGGGGAGGCTCTGCGCGGTAAACTTCTCGGCCGAGACGCCGGCGCCAAGGATTTCTTCGGTCGTGCCGACGGTGGTGACCGAGCGGCCCTTCTTGGCGGTAAAGGCCTGGATGCCCTGCGTGTTGGTGGTCGTCTTGGTTTTGAGCAGCGACGTGTTGAAGTTCATCAGACGGTAGTCGCTCGAGACCAGCGCGATGTCGCGATCTTCCTTGAGCACCTGGGCATACAGCAGCTTGCTGCCGCCATAGATGGCGTTCTTCAGGCGCTTGCGGTTGGTCTTGGTGACATATCCAGAAAGTGCGACGCGCACCACACGGCCGTTCTCAAAGACGAACAGCACGTCGGCCTTGTAGTCATCGGGGTCGATGACCCAGATGACACTCTCGTCGGGTTCCATCTCAAGATCGGTCGGCAGGTACGAGCCCAGCTGGGCCGACTTGGTGTCCTCAAATGCCGCAACCTTGCACTTGTACACCTGGCTCTTGTTGGTAAAGACCAGCAGCTCGTGGGTGTTGGAGGACGGAAACTCGATAAAGGGTTTGTCGCCGTCCTTGTACTTGAGCGTGGTTGCCTTCTTGAGCACTCGGTCGGTCATCTTTTTGAGGTAGCCATCGCGCGAGAGCATGATGGTGACCGGATACTCCTCGACCTCGGGCTCCAGGCTCACCTCGATGACCTCGTGGGGCTCAATCCTGCCCGTGCGGCGCGGCATCACGTACTTCTTGTTGACCGCGGCCAGCTCGTCGCTGATGACCTTCTTGATGTTGTCTTCGCTCGAGAGAATCTCCTCCAGCTCGGCAATCTCACCCTCGAGCTTGGCGATGTCCTTGGTGCGGTTGAGGATGTACTCCTCGTTGATGTTGCGGAGCTTAAGTTCGGCAACAAACTCGGCCTGGGTCTCATCGATGTCGAAACCCTTCATAAGGTTTGGCACGACCTCGGCCTCGAGCTTGGTGCCGCGGATGATGGCGATGGCCTTGTCGATGTCGAGCAGGATCGCCTCAAGGCCGTGCAGCAGGTGCAGACGCTCGGACTTTTTGCCCAGGTCAAAGTTAATGCGGCGACGCGTGGACTCAATACGCCACTTGACCCACTCGTGCAGAATCTGGCGCACGCCCATAACGCGGGGATAGCCGTCGACCAGCACGTTAAAGTTGCACGAGAACGAATCCTGCAGCGTGGTCGAGCGATAGAGCTTGGCCATGAGCTTGTCGGGGTCAACACCGCGCTTAAGGTCGATGGCGATGCGCAGACCCGACAGGTCGGTCTCGTCACGGATGTCAGCGATCTCCTTGACCTTGCCCTCTTTGGAAAGCTTGACGATGCGCTCGATGATGACATCGGTCTTGGTGGTGTAGGGGATTTCGTAGACCTCGATGATGCGCTCTTCGGGAATCCAGCGCCAGCGGGAGCGGATTTGGAAGCTGCCAAGGCCGGTCTCGATAATCTTTTCCATCTCCTCGCGGCGGTAGATGATCTCGCCGCCGGTAGAGAAGTCGGGCATGGGCATATACTCGAGCAGGTCGCAGTCGGGATCCTGCAGGTAGTGCATGGTGGCGGTGCAGACCTCGTTGAGGTTGAAGCCGCAGATGTCAGACGCCATGGCGACGCCGATGCCCTTGTTGGCCGAGACGAGGATGTTGGGGAACGTGGTGGGCAGCAGGCGCGGCTCCTTCATGGCGCCGTCGTAGCTGTCGACAAAGTCGACCGGGTCCTTGTCAATGTCCTTGAAGATCTCGGCGCTGATGGGGGAGAGCTTGGCCTCGGTGTAACGCGAGGCGGCGTAGCTCAGGTCGCCCGAATAGTATTTGCCAAAGTTGCCCTTCGACTCCACGAAGGGGGCAAGCAGCGCTTCGTTACCCGTCGCCAGGCGCACCATCGTCTCGTAGATCGCGGCGTCGCCGTGCGGGTTGAGCTTCATAGTCTGACCCACGATGTTGGCGCTCTTCTGGCGCTCGCCCTTGAGCAGACCCATTTTGTACATGGTGTAGAGCAGCTTGCGGTGCGAGGGCTTAAAGCCGTCGATCTCGGGGAACGCACGCGAAACGTTGACGCTCATAGCGTAGGGCATGTAGTTGACCTCGAGCGTCTGCGTGATCGGCTGGTCGGTGACCTCGGAGTGCAGGCCGATGACGTTCTCGGCGTTAACCTGCTTTTTCTTTGGCTGGTTCTTCGTCTTCTTCTTTGCCACGATTTCCTCTTGAACTTCTTATGGGCCGTCGTTATCGATTTGCTGCTATTGCAGGTCCAGCTGGTCGAGGTATTCCTTGCCGTGCTCGGAGATATGGCGCTTGCGGCCTGCCTCGTCATTGCCCAACAACAGGTTGAACATGGTCTCCATCTTGGTGACGTCCTCGGGCTCCACCTTGATCAGGCGACGCGTCTCGGGGTTCATGGTGGTGAGCCACATCATGTCCGGATCGTTCTCACCAAGACCCTTGGAGCGGTTGATGGAGCACTTCTGGTCGCCAATCTCTTTGAGGATGCCGTTCTTCTCGAGCTCGGTGTAGGCAAAGTAGGTCTTCTCTTTGCAGTTGATCTCGTAGAGCGGCGACTCGGCGATATACACGTAGCCTTCGTCGATAAGCGTGGGCACCAGGCGGTAGAGCATGGTGAGCACGAGCGTGCGGATGTGATAACCGTCGACGTCGGCGTCCGTACAGATGATGACCTTGTTCCAGTTGAGGTTGTCCAGGTCAAAGGCGCCGAGGTTCTTGATGCGCTTGTCCTTGATCTCCACGCCGCAGCCCAGCACGCGCATGAGGTCCATGATGATGTCGGACTTAAAGATGCGCGGATAGTCTTCCTTCAGGCAGTTGAGGATCTTGCCGCGAACGGGCATAACGCCCTGGAACTCGGCATCGCGCGAGGTGCGAATGGCGCCTGCTGCCGAGTCGCCCTCTACGATGTAGATCTCGCGGCGGCTCTTGTCCTTGGAGCGGCAGTCGATGAACTTCTGCACGCGGTTGGCCATGTCGGTCTTCTGCTGCAAGTTGGTCTTGATGCTCTGGCGCGTCTTCTCGGCATTCTCGCGCGAGCGCTTGTTGATGAGCACCTGCTCCATGATCTTGTTGGCGGCGTCCTTGTTCTCGATCAAGTAGGTCGAGAGACGCTCCTTAAAGAATGCCGTCATGGCCTGCTGGATAAAGCGGTTATTGATGGCCTTCTTGGTCTGGTTTTCGTAGGACGTCTGGGTGGAGAAGCAGTTGGTCACCAGTACCAGGCAGTCCTGGACATCTTGCCACTTAATGCCGCTCTCGTTTTTGTTGTACTTGCCCTGTTGCTTGATGTAGGCATCGATGGCGCTGGTCAGAGCACTGCGGGCGGCCTTCTCGGGTGAGCCGCCGTTCTCGAGCCACGATGAGTTGTGGTAGTACTCTTGCATCGTGAAGGTGCGCGAGAAGCACATGCAAGCAGTGATTTTTACGTTGTAATCGGGCAGGTCTTCACGGTCGCGACCACGACGGTCGGCCTCGATAAAGAAAGGCTCGGTGAGGTAGTCGGTACCGACCTTCTCGAGCACATAGTCCTCGATGCCCTTGGGATAGCAGAAGTCCTCTTCGGAGAACTCGCCGTCGTCGCCCTCGATACGCAGACGGAAGGTCACGCTGGCGTTGACCACGGCCTGGCGGCGCATGGTCTCGCGATACCACTCGTGGGGGATGCTGATGGAGGTAAAGACCTCAAGATCGGGGCGCCATTTGATGGTGGTGCCGGTACGGTCCTCGTCGCTGGGCTCAATCTCGAGTGCCTTCTTTTTGGCACCGACGACCTTGCCATTCTTAAAGTGCAGGGAGTACTTGTTGCCGTCGCGCCAAACCGTGACGTCCATGTACTCGGATGCGTACTGGGTCGCGCACGAGCCCAGGCCGTTGGTACCGAGCGAGAAGTCGTAGTCGCCGCCCTGGTTGTTATTGTATTTGCCACCGGCGTAGAGCTCGCAAAAAACGAGTTCCCAATTAAAGCGCTTCTCGGAGGGGTTCCAGTCGAGCGGGCAGCCGCGGCCGTTGTCCTCTACCTGAATGGAACCATCGCGAAAGGCGGTAAGGGTGATGAGCTTGCCGTAGCCCTGGCGCGCCTCGTCAACGGCGTTGGACAGGATCTCGAAGGCGGCATGCGCGCAACCGTCGAGTCCGTCTGAGCCAAAGATGACGGCGGGACGCAGACGTACGCGCTCCTCGTCCTTGAGCTGGCGGATACTGTCGTTACCATAGTTTGCGGTGTTTTTTGCCATACTCGCTCTCTCGGTGCTCCTTTGCTGCGTTTAAGTCATATAGATAGTCAAGGTAGCATAGCCCGGCCCTTGGGCGATTCCATCCAACACGAAATCCATCGAACAATCGTTCGAGCTTAGGTTGAAAAGAGCTCACTCGCACAAAATCGAGCCGGTTCTGTCCGAGTAAGTTTGAATAGCGAATCGAAGTTGTTGTGTCCGCATGGCGATGACGAACATGGTTTCCATAATGACAGATATAGTTGACATCTTCTGATGGATGCAATATATTTCTGTCATGTTGCAACGGATATCTGTCCATTACTACGAAAGGAACTCCATGCCGGGTAAAAAGAACCTACGCATGAAGGCGGCGCGCGCGGCGGTTGGCCTTTCGCAAGCTGACTTGGCCGAGGCCGTGGGCGTTACGCGCCAGACTATCGGTCTTATCGAGGCGGGCGGCTACAACCCCACGCTCAATTTGTGCGTGGCAATCTGTAAGGTGCTGCGCGTTACGTTGAACGACTTGTTTTGGGAAGACGAAACCGACGCCGACCCTAATACTCTTTAGGAGTTCACTATGAAATATGAAGATCTGAAAATCGTGCAAAAGTGGCGTGAATATGCCGGCCCAAAGGATGAGCGCCTGGAGGCTGAGAGCGCGAAGATCTACAAGATTGGTTTCGTGCTGCTTTCGTTTGGCATGTTGATGATATTTTTCTACCAGTTTATAGCTCGACAGGTTGCGTGGGTTCACAGCGACGCCAGTGAAATGCCGCATGGCTTTGCAACGCCGTTCGAGGCAGCCATGTATTTGTGGCTCGTTCTCGTGATGTTGATTTGCGCAGGACTGCAAACGCGGAAGGGCTATGTCGATACCAATCGTTTTGGGCAAACCGAGCATCTTCCTGTTGGATATTTCCTACTTCTCAGCGGTCTTAGCGGCGCCGCGTTCGCGCTTGTTATTGCCGCAATGCGCTGTATCGCTGAGGCGCAGATCGTACCGCTCGAAAGCGTCTTTTGGTTGGCGAACCTGGCCACGGGCGTGTTCTGCGGTGCGACGATTTTCGCGGCCACGTTTGCTGGCCTGTGCGCAACGTTTTTCACGGCGAAAAGACGCCGTGCCAAGCTCGAGGCAGAACTCGACTCCTCTGACGACATCTAATTCGCAACGGGCTGGCTCTGGGTATCCAGAACCAGCCCATTTGATGTTCGATGAGCCGAGTCGGCGTCTCTCACAAAAGTAACTAGGAGCTAGCGAGGCCTATCCGAATTGGCCTCATTGGCGGTGTCGATCTCGAGCGCCGTGCGGCGGGCGCTGTAGGCGACGAGGCCGGCGCCTGCCGCGGCGAGTGTTGCAGCGGCTGCCGTGAGGGGAGCGTTGGCATCGCCCGTGCCCGCAAGCGCGCCCGCTTTTCCGGAGCGCTTGTTATTGCCGTGATTCTTGCCGCTGCCAGATCCACTGCCGCCTCCGGAGCTGCTTCCGCCGGAGCCACCTCCACTCGAGCCGTCATCGCCGTCTGCTGTCATCGGGGCGTCGTGAAGTCCTGTCGTATCCGCGCTGCCGCATACGCCGACCTGAACTTCTGAGCGCTCGCATGCTGCGTCGGGCACATGAAGCTCGTGCAGCACGGCACCCAGCGTCGAGTTTGCACCCGGTCGAATTTCCTCGAGCGTTACGGGATCGAGCGCCACCAGATTACGCGCCTTCGCATACAGCGTTACGCGTTTGCCCACTTCGTCGCTCCAACTCTCGGGGATGGCGAAGCTCATACGGAACTGTGCCGTGCAACCCGGTGCCAGCACGGCGTTGCCGTTGTCGGCTACCAGCGGGTGCGTTGCAAAACGTGCGCCCAGCGTCTCGAGCGCGTACTTCACATGTGCCATGTCGTTGGCCGAAGCGTCCTCGGCAAGCTCTGGATCGTAGATCGAAGCCATGCGTGCGTTCACTCCGAACCCGATGGATGCGCTGGAGAACGGCTGACTGGAGCCCTCTCGGTACAGATCGATCGTGCCGGCGGTCAGCAAGGTGTTGCCGTCGTTTCGCACCGTGACCATGAAGGATTCGCCTGCTGCTCCGGGCACCACCGCGCCCGAGGTAGCGACTGCGCCCGTCGGAGTGGCACACGCCACCAAGGGCACTTCGATGCCGTGTAGTTCTGCCTCGCTCTTCTCCGCGCTCACAATGTGCGTGGCGAGCGCGGAGAGCATGCTCCCCGACGTCAAAAATGTCGTTATCTGATCGACGGGATGGTCCAGCTCGCACATCACGAACGGCTCCGTGAACAGATCGCCTGCCAAGGTGCTGGCGAAGATGCGGAAGTGCTTGCCCATCACTGCTACCGGGTTGCCTTCTTCGTCGTAGGTTTGTCCCACCTTGCCATCGGTGTTCTCTACATAGAGCACGCACCTGCCGTTGTTGCTTACGCTAAACGATGCCGGGCCGCAGCCTGCGGCACCCACGGGCTGCGTTGCAAATACCGATGCGCCTCGCGTCCAAGTAATATGCTGCAGTTGCTCGTTGACGGTAGCCAAAAAGCCCGTGTGCTGCGGCCACGGCACCGCGTGGGGTACTGTGGCATCTGGCGACATAACGCCCCAGCCCGCAATGGACTGGCCGATCACGGCGTACGATGCACAGCCACAACCGCCTGCGGTCTCGTATGCAACGGGCACCACCATTTTGCCGTTGATATTCTCGGGCGCGCCGAGCTCGATGCTCGACGGTGCCTGCGGAAAGCGGAGAACTTGGCGGAACGTCAGGCTGTCGCCCGAAACGTCCGACCACAGGGTAAAGCACTCCAGCGCAACCTCGGCCTCGCTGCCGAGCGCCTTTTCTGCGGTGGTTCCGCGGCGGTGGAGGTAGGCGCCCGACAGGCGCCCGTTGACAAGTGTCTTGCCCACCGTGATGCGTGGGCACTGCAGGCAATGGTAGCCATCCTCCTGAAGGCGGCCGCGCGAGATGCTGCGCCACGACGTGTGCGATACCACGCGAACTCCGTCGTTGCTTATGCGCAGGCGCACAACGGACAGTATGCCGGCTGTGCTTGCCATATCGAAAAGGGTGTCGTCGCCGGCGGGGCGCTCGCCCGAGACCAGCAGCACGTAGGCGTCCTGGTTTCCTCTTCCGTCCGTATATTCCACTACGTCGAAGTCGTAATCGTATATGCTGTCGCGCTCCACGTCGCCCTCGCCAAACCCAAGGGGAAAGTCCACAGGCGTGGGAGCGGACCACGTTCCGTTTGCCTTTGTGTGTACCACCAGGCGCGAGCGACCATTGTCGCCGTAGCGCACCGAGGCGATACGGAACAGGCATTCTACGCCGGCAATCATTGCCAGCTTCATGTGGGCTTCGCTGAGCACGCCAGCAAACAGCACGTTGTCGCTCGAGGGCTTGATGCCGCCACGCTCGTCCTCCGACACGCCGGCAGAATCGGCGTTCGGGTCGGCAGCGGTGTTCGTTGCCTGACCGATGTAGGTGTACTCATACATCGGCGCGGCGTTTTCGTCGTTCTCCATCAGCACGTGGACGAAATGCTCGATCTGTCCCGTGTCGTCGCTTTCTGCATCCGCCTCGAGCTTAATGCGCGTGACCGCTTGATCCCAATCGCGCACGACAGGCGCGGCGTTTACGGCAGTGGCCTTAACCTCGGCGCGTGCGAGCAGTTCGGCGTTGGTGACGATGGTGGCCGATGCGATAAATTGCGGCACGCCGCCCGCCTCAATGTTGCCGGCCGAGCCGAAGCAGGCATCCAGCGTATAAGGCGTATCTCCACCCAATGCGAGCTCAGAGCGCTGGAGCACATACTGGTCGCCATTGTTCACCGACATATTCCACGAATCGATGAGCGTGGGCCACGACCCCGACCAAGCCTTGGTGGTCCACTTGAACATTACGAATTGGAGTATCACATCGACATCGACGTCTGCACCTACGCGCAGTCGCGGAAGCTGGTGTCCATCTGCCTTCTCGTACCCAATGAACAGCGTGAGGGATGCGGCGCCGCGCACGGCAGACGAAGCGACGCCTGCAACGCCGGCGCCAAAGGTGACGGCAAGCCCGATCTGGATGGTGAACGAGCCCGACGTGTTTGAATAGTCGAGCGAAATGTTTTTAAAAAACGCCGCGCCGCTGCCGTGCGTGTGGGCACCCACGGCGAGCGCCAGTTTTGCCAGCACCCAGGGGTTGACGTTTAGGAAAAATGGCACCGGTCCTAGGGTAAACTGCTCGGTCCAATTGAGGTCGGTTCTTACCTGGAAGAGGGCCTTAATATTGCCGTATGCGGGGTCGTTGTTGTTACCCCAGGTTTTGCCCACCCAATCGTAGGCGAGCGAGCCGTACAGCTGTGTGGCGATATCCATCGTGAACAGCGGCGTGCAATGGTGGCGAAGGAGCTTGGTGTTTCTTGGATCGGTGCCCGAACCGGCACTCATCCTCTTGTACTGATTCCACTTCCCCTCCATCTCGTCGAGGTAGCGGTTTGCCTGCTTGGCGCCCGACTCGCGCGGCGATTTCTTCCAGTATTCCGGATCAGGGTTGCCCGAATCGTTCATGTAGCCGACCGGCTTGTATCCTCCGCCAAACAGTACGTACCCGGCAAACGAGAAATCGAACAGAATGGGGAACGAGGGCATCCAGCAGGTGAACTTGTTGCCGCCGATGCCGGGAAACGCCGCTGGGAAATCAAACGGAGTGATCTCTTGGTCCATAGTGGTGGGAATGATGGTGGTCGAGCCCGATTCCGCCTTTGCGGCCGGCGCGGTGACAACGGCCATGGGGGAGGAGAGTGTATAGGTTTTGCCCTGATAGTCGAGGACAAAGCGCAGCTTGCATCCTTCTTCCAGAAGGCCCGAGGCTGCATCGAGGAACGTGTCTTCGAGCGTGAACGTCGCCAGATTATCCGCGCCCGATGCGCTGGCCTTGACTTGGCCAACCTGCGTGACGGTTTCGGGCGAGCTGCCCGTGGCGGGCATTACCTTGTTGATGCGCAGCGTTGCCCGCCCGCCCTGCGGCAGATGAGCCTGTACAGTAAAGGCGTGCGTATCGGGCTGTTCGTTTGCCGTGTCGTCCTTCGGCAATGTCATGAACGTGGCTTCAGCGTACTGGATGTCCCATTCGTCAAACGTGAGCTGGCGAAAGTACGGCTCGCCGTCAGAAAGCGGACGCGTTGGCGCGGTAATGGCGGTGCCACCCTGGATACGCGCAAGGGGAATCTCGACATCACGGTAGCCTGCCATGCTAATGGAGATGCCGCCGTTAAAGTCGTACGCGTCGAGAAGCGTTGTCTCGTCCACGTAGCCTTCCGAAAGCGGCGCGACCTCAAAGATGGCCGTGCCTTCGTCATCGGTCGTGGCGGTGAGCTGCTTGCCTGCGGCATAGCGCGATGTGAGCGTGACCTGGGCACCCGTGATGGGCGTATTCTTGTTGGCGACGTCGACTACGACCACGCCAAACATGGTGCGCGAGAGAACGAGCACCCTGAAGGGGTCTTTTTCGTCGGCATAGGCTTCGGTGGGCGCGAACGGCAATATGAAGGCGTTTGTGCTTCCCGGTACGTGCGGCAACATAATGCTTGCCAGCGAGGACGCTCCGGCAACAAGTAGCGAACGGCGATCAAGCATCTTTGGCTCCCATCCCGCAGGTATCGGTGGAAATAATCCAATTTTGCGAGAAGGTGCCACGTGGCGGTAGTGCCGTTCAAGGGTCAAAATGTCCAAATTGATCGAGCGAAGCGCCGGGTTCCGGAACGCGTTCGATGCGCTTGGCAGCCCGGTCGCTAGCGCAACATGTGGGCAATCAGCTCGGCGCGAGTTCCGATACCAAGCTTGGCATACACTCCTGATAGGCGGTTTTTGACGGTGCCCGGCGATACTCCCATGTGGCGTGCGATTTCGGCGTTGGTCCATCCGCGGCAGGCGAGCATGGCCATGGTGAACTCCGTGGTCGTTAAATCGTCGGCCACGTCCTCGCCCGAATCGGGATTGTGGATGCGCCGCCAGCCGTAGCTGAAGCGGTACGTGATCTCGATGATGCGAGCGAAATCGTCGGGGTATTGCGATTTTAAGCACGCCTCGATAAGCCCCTGCAAAAGGCCGTGGTGCTCGCCGATGAGCTCGATAAGGCCGTCAGGGCGCGCAATGTTCCAAGCGGTTCCGAAGTGTGCCTTTGCGGCGTCGATATCCTTGAGGCTCATGCATGCCATGGAAGCCGACAGGTGCAGGAACAGCTCCGAGATGGGATAGCTTCCCTGTTTCATGATCAGGGCGTTTTCCGCCATGCCCAGACTGCGGCCATATTCGCCGCGCAGGTACAGGGCATGCGCCATCACGTAGCTGGCGAACAGGCGCAGGCCTTCGGGCAGATGCGCCGCAAGCGGATAAAACTCTTCGGCGGAATGCGGGGAAGGCAAGTGCAGCAGGACGCTCGCGGCCGAGGCGAACAGGATATGCGTGGCGTGGACGGCGGGCGATTCCTCGTCAGTTGGTGTATCGAGGATGCCAGCAAGGCAACGGCGGGCATCGGCGATACGGTTGAGCGACAGACTGGCGTATCCGCAGATAAGGCATGCGGAATAGCGCAGCGCGGGATCGGTGGCGTCAAGATAGGGGCGCGCCGTCTTGGCGGCGAGGGTGGCCTGTCCGCGAAAGTACATCGCTTCTGCCGTGGCAATGGTGCATGAATCGGGGTCGGAAATGCCTGCAACCGCAGCGTCAATCTGCCCCGGCACAAAGGCAGTGCACATCAACGGCATGGGAACGCATGGGTAGCCATCGCAGTCCATCTTCCATCTCCCAACAGCTGGCAACAATAGCAGCAATTGTACTCCTGTTGCTCGGGACCCCTTTCGTTTTACTGTTCGGTTAATGCTACGGATCGTTTTGGAAGGCTTACGAGCATGGTGGTCCCGTTCTCGGAACTTGTTTCGACCTCTACAGCGCCACCGTGAAGCGCTGCAATCTCCCAAACAAGCGCTAGCCCGAGTCCTGCGCCGCCGTATGCCCTGCTGCGGGATTTGTCTAGACGAAAGAACGGCTGGAAGATGCTCTCTCGGTACTGCTTGGGTATTCCCGGGCCCTCATCTTTGACTCGCAGGAGCACGTGGCTGTCGCTGTCGCTGATGGAGACATTGACAGTCGAGCCGGAGCGACTGTAACGGATGGCGTTTTCGGCCAGGTTGAACAGCAACCGATAGAGGAGCGTGTCGCTCCCGATTACTAAAGCGTCTCCAGCACAGTTGAGGGCTATGCTCCTATTTTCGGCAAGTGGCGCAAGGTCAGTGAGGACCTCTTCGGACAAGGGACCGAGTTCAACATCGTCCTCGCAAGGAACGCTGCGGAGCTCACTCATCTCAAGCAATACCTTGGTCATTCGAGACATGCGCTCGGTTTGTTCTTGTAGCAGGCCGAGCAGCTCGGCTGTTTCGGGTTGCAAACCGGAGTGCTCGGAGATGAATAGTTCAATCTGTGCTTGCATAAGGGCGAGCGGGGTGCGCAGCTCGTGTGCGGCGTTGCCGGTAAACTGACGCTGTGCAGAGAATCCTTCGCCAAGACGGGCGATCATGTCGTTGAAAGAGGCGCTGCATCGTTGTAGCTCGGTGGGCACATCTTCACTGAGTCTGATTTCGCTTAGGTTGTCAGGCTGCACGCGCTCTACCTGGGCGGCGAAATCCCGTAGCGGTTTGAGTGCACGGCCGCTCACAAAGTATGCCAGCACGCCGCCAAGGAGTGTGACTCCAGCCGTGATGTACCAGGCTGTCGTGCCAAAAGACTCCTGTGCGTCGTTTACGACGATCGTGACCCTGTCATCGGGGACCGCTTTCGTCGGGTCGAACACCTGGGGCGAATCTTCGCCGGTTGCGTTAAAGGCCGAGATGTTACTGCCGATGGCATCCATGTAGCGCATGCCCGTATAGCCGACCAGGCAGTTCGTCAGCACGCACGCCGCACACGTGAGCAGTGCCGTCATAATCGTTATGCGCCATTGCAGCGAAAGCCTTTTCATTCGCTATCCTCCATAACGTAGCCCTCTCCAATCCGATTGCGAATCGGGTCGTATCCCAAAGCGCTGCGTAGCTTTTTGCGGAGTGACGAGATATGAACGCGGGTTGCGTTGCTAAAGCTGTTTACGCTGCTATCCCAAACGTGCTCGATAAGCTCCTCTTGACTTACCGGACGCCCCTGATTAAGCATCAGGTATTCCAAGATTCCCGTTTCCTTGCGCGTAAGAGATAAAGCCTCGCTGTCCACGGAAGCGATGCGCGCCTTGGTGTCAAAGCTGAGCTTTCCGCAGGTTAATACTATGTCGCTTTGTGCGAAGCGCCTGAGGGTAAGGCTGCGGATCCTTGCCGCAAGTTCGTCCAGATGAAACGGCTTGGTGAGGTAATCGTTGGCGCCGGCATCGAGTCCGTCGACCTTATCGGATACTTCGCCACGCGCGGACAGAATCAGCACCTTGGTCTCGCAGTCGGTTTTCCTAAGTTCCCTGAGTACGGTCATGCCGTCGATACGGGGAAGGTTGAGGTCGAGTACCACGAGGTCAAAGACTTCGACGCCCAGCAGGTCGAGCGCCTCCCGTCCGTCGTGACAGCAGTCGACGCTGTATGCCAGGTTTCGCAAGCTGCGCGCGATTGCGTCACACAGCGCCCGCTCGTCCTCGACGATCAAAATACGCATAACAGTCTCCTTGCACATTTCAAATCGCGCTTAACACGGATTTTATAGTCGATATGGTCCAATGGTCGCGTAACGAAAGGAGTGGTCGAGTTGTTCAAAGCGGTAAAACCCATGGTACAGGTCGCTTTGTTGATCGTCGGAATTGCCATGGTGTGCTTTGGTGTTATGCGTGGCGAGGCGGATGCCGTGCTGGCCAAAGCGATTAGGCTGTGCTTGGAGTGTATCGGAATTGGATAAAAGAGCAAACACCGCGTCGCATGTTTTGGCCCGATTTCGCGGATTCATTCAGGCGGCGGCGACGCTGGTCACCAATATTCACCTGCCAAACTTTGCCAAAGGCGGCATCTATCAGGGCACGGGGAAAACAGTCTGCGTACCTGGACTTAATTGCTATTCGTGCCCCGCGGCATCGGGTGCGTGCCCCATCGGGTCGTTCCAGTCGGTGGTAGGTTCATCCAAGTTCAACTTTTCTTACTATGTCACCGGTACGCTCATTTTGCTCGGCGTGCTGCTGGGACGCTTTGTATGCGGCTTTCTGTGCCCGTTTGGCTGGCTGCAGGAGCTGCTTCATAAGATTCCCGGCAAAAAGCTTTCCACGAAAAAGCTTAAGCCGCTCACGTACATCAAGTACGTCGTGCTGCTGTTTGCCGTGGTAGTGCTGCCTGCGCTGGTGGTCAACGATCTGGGGATGGGAGACCCGTTCTTTTGCAAGTACATCTGTCCACAGGGTGTGCTCGAGGGCGCCATTCCGCTGGCGGCTGCCAATGCCGGCATTCGATCTGCGTTGGGACAGCTCTTTACTTGGAAACTTGCCGTTCTCATTGCCGTGGTAGTGCTGAGCGTTTTGTTCTACCGCCCCTTCTGCAAATGGATTTGCCCACTCGGCGCATTCTATGCGCTCATGAATAGGGTGTCCCTACTGGGGATCCGGGTCGATGCATGCAAATGCGTCTCGTGCGGCAAGTGTTCAAAGGTTTGTCAGATGGACGTTGATGTGGTCCGCGCGCCCAATCATGCCGAATGCATCCGGTGCGGAAAGTGCATCGGGGCCTGTCCCGTCGATGCCATCAGCTATCGCTATGGCCTGGATGTGTCGGCGGAAAAGCTCCCCTTGACCGCCGATAAAAAGTAAACAAGCTTCGACAAAACGGAGGAATGACCATGAAGCTTTCTAAGATTGCGGCCCTGTTTATGGTGCCGGTATTGGCCTTGTGCCTTGTGGCTTGTTCGGCGCCCGGTGGCAATGCGAGCGAATCTGCGAGCTCCGATCCTAAGATCGCAGAACTCACTGCGCAGAAGCCGACCAATGCCGACGAGGCCGCCGAGCTGTATGCGAAGCTCATGAAAAAGGAGAACGATATCCTTTCGAGTGATAACGCGCTGTGGGAAAAGGTATTCAATGCGGCAAATAAAGAATCGGCAATGATTGAGGACGGTAGCAATTACGGCGATTTCCTGCTCAAGACCATCGACGGTGCCAAGGATGAGTTCGCGGCGGATGAGCTCAAGACGCTCAAAGCCGGTGCACAGCAGATCAAGGAGATCGAGGACAAGCTCGAGAGCTTGGAGAAGGAGTTCCCCGGCTGTGGAAGCACGCCGAGCGAAGGCGAGAGCGTCGACGCTTCGGCCGCTGGCATGACGGCTGGTGCCAATGCTTCGAGCGAGGCGACGAAGTTCCCCAGCTTTACGGGCAAGGACCTGGATGGCAACGACGTGAGCAGCGACGAGCTGTTCTCTAAGAATAAGGTCACCGTCATGAACTTCTGGTTCACCACGTGCAAGCCGTGCGTGGGCGAGCTGGGCGATCTTGAGAAACTGAATCAGGAGCTTGCCGAGAAGGGCGGCCAGGTCGTGGGCGTCAATTCCTTTACGCTCGATGGCAACAAGGGCGAGATTGCAGATGCCAAGGACGTGCTGAGCAAGAAGGGCGTGACATATAAGAACATCTGGTTCAAGTCGGATAGCGAGGCCGGTAAGTTTACGTCAAATTTGTTCTCGTTCCCGACAACGTATGTCATCGATCAGAATGGCAACATCGTAGGGGATCCAATCGTGGGAGCCATCAGCTCCGCCGAGCAGCGCGCAGCGCTCGACAAGCTTATCGACCAGGCGATTGCGAATAGCGAGCGGTAGAAAACGCGTAAAGCACAGCGAGGATCGTGCGCCGCTGTACGAAGTAGCCCGCTCCCTTTCAAGATAATCTCCACCATAAAGAGGTCCCGCTCGGGACCTCTTTTTTAGGCGCCGTCCCGTTCGTTTTTTGGTGCGGTTCCCTACATTCTTCACTGGTGCCGGCAAAAAATGGGGATAGAGTAGGACAAACGCGTCGAATACGAACGGCGGGTGAGAGCGGGCAGAGTGCCTGTGCAGGAGAGGTTGCCGTCCATGTTGGAGCTCAAAGGTATTTGCAAAAGGTACGTTACCCAGTCGTTTACGCAGGTGGCGCTCGACGACGTAAGCCTGTCTTTTCGCGATAACGAGTTCGTGGCCATTCTGGGCCCCTCGGGCTCGGGCAAAACTACGATGCTCAACGTAATCGGTGGACTCGATCATTTCGATTCCGGCGACCTGCTCATCGACGGCATCTCGACCAAGGACTTTCGCGATCGCGATTGGGATGCCTACCGTAACAACCGCATCGGCTTTGTGTTCCAGAGCTATAACCTCATTCCGCATCAGACCATTTTGGAAAACGTGGAGCTGGCGCTTACGCTCACGGGCGTGGGGCATGCCGAGCGCTGCCAGCGTGCACGCGAGGCGTTGGAGAAAGTCGGCTTGGGGGAGCATGTTAACAAGCGCCCGAGCCAGCTTTCGGGTGGACAGATGCAACGCGTGGCCATCGCCCGCGCCCTGATCAATGATCCCGAGATCGTGCTGGCCGACGAGCCGACCGGTGCCCTGGACTCTACAACGTCCGTGCAGGTCATGGATTTGCTCAAGGATGTTGCACGCGACCGCCTGGTCATCATGGTCACGCACAATCCCGAGCTGGCGTACAAGTACGCTACGCGCATCGTCAACCTGGCGGACGGCAGGATTACCGACGATTCCGATCCCTTTGATGTTGCCAAGGCCGCGCGTCGTGAGGCCAAGCCTACGCGCAAAACCTCGATGAGCTTTGTGACGGCGCTGGGGCTTTCTGCCCGAAACCTCATGACCAAGAAGGGTCGTACGGCCATGACTGCCTTTGCGGGCTCGATTGGCATTATCGGTATCGCGGCGATTCTGGCGCTGTCCAACGGCGTAAACGGCTACATCAAAAAGGTCGAGGAGGATACGCTCTCGAGCTACCCGCTCACCATTTCCAAACAGGATTACGACCTGTCGTCCATGATGGGCGGACAGGGGGCCACGGATGATGACTCGCCTGAAAACGTGGATTCGTCCGACGACAGTGCCGGCGGCAAGGCTCAGGGGACCGATAGGATCCCTGTGGTCACGGCCGTAAAGGATATGTTTGCGAGCGTTAAGTCCAACGACATGACGAGCTTTAAGGCATGGCTCGATGCCGGTGGCGACGGCATCGATAAAGAGGTCAACGCCATTCAGTACGGCTACGGTGTATCGCCGGTTGTCTATCGTGCCGGCAAGGGCGATGAGAAGCCTGTCCGGCTGGTGCCCAACGCCATGACCGAGGCCATGAGCGGCGGCGCGAGCTCAGCAGCAACGGTGAGCATGGAATCCATGGGAACCTCGGTCTTTAACGAGATGATTGACGACCAGAGCCTGCTCGACAGCCAGTACGATGTCGTCGCCGGTCATTGGCCCACGTCTGCCAGCGAAGCCGTGATGGTGCTTTCGAGCCGTGGCACGGTGGGCGATTACACGCTCTACAGTATCGGTGCGTTGGATATCGATGAGCTCAACGACCTGGTTAACAGTGCTATGACGGCTAACGGTAAGATCGAGACGTCCGAGGCCGGTACTGATTTTACCTACGACGATGCGCTGTCCACGACGTTTAAAGTGCTGTCGCCGGCCGATGCGTATCGCAAAAACGAAGAGACCGGCATGTGGACCGATATGTCTGGCGACACCGACTTTATGGCCGCCAAGGTTGCCGACGGTATCGACGTACACATTGTGGGCGTGGTGCGGCCCAATGAGACGGCCAACGCGAGCGCATTGACCCCGGGCATCGCCTATACGCATGCACTGACTCGTCAGCTTATGGAACGCGCCGCAAATTCGCAGATTGTGCAGGAGCAGCTTGCTCACCCCGAGACGGATGTCTTTACGGGCAAGTCTTTCGATGAACTGCAAGGCGAGGCCAAGCAAGGCGTGGATCTGGGCAGCATGTTTAGTGTGGACGAGGCGGCGCTCAAGAGTGCGTTTTCGTTCGATACATCTGCGCTCTCGGGTGCGGCCGGCGGTATGGACCTGTCTGGTCTTGACTTGTCCGGGATGGACATTGACCTTTCGGGCGTTGGGGAGGATATCGACTTTAGTGACATCATCGCCAAAGCGCCAACCCCAGATTTCTCGGGCGTCTTTGACGGTCTGGAGCTCACGCCCGAGCAAATGCAGCAGGTGGGAACGCTTGCCAACCAACTGTTTGAGGGCTTTTTGCAGTCTGATCAGTTTAAGGCGCTGACGCCCGAAGAACTTAAGGATGCCTCAAAGCTTGCTGCTGCATTTTCGACGTATCTTGAGAGCGATGCCACGGCGCAGCAAATCCTGGCTCAGCTCAAGGCACTCGGTGGCGATGCCCTGGCCGAGCGCCTGCAACAGGCGATGACCGACTATGTGCAAAAGCAGCTGGCTCCGTATCTGCAACAGGCTATGGATCAGGTGATGAAGGCGATCAGCGAGCAGATAGCATCGACGGTATCGTCCCAGCTCAAGGCGGGCGCGGCAGGGCTCATGGGACAGATGGCTACGCAGATGTCATCGAGTTTTGCCAACCTGGCGAGCGCTATGCGTGTGGATGCGAGCGCTTTTGCTCGTGCCATCCATTTCAACATGGATGCCGAGGATCTGAGTTCGCTCATGATGAGCTATGCCAAGGCTTCGAAGCTCACCTACGACAACAATCTGACCACGTTGGGCTATGCGGATGAGGCCGACCCCATCTCGGTCAAGATTTTCCCGCGCGACTTTGAGGCCAAGGAGCGTGTGCTCGATCACATCGATGCGTACAACAAGCAGGTCAAAGCCGCCGGCCACGATGAACAGGCGATCTCGTACACCGACTACATGGGCATCATCATGGGTTCGGTGACCGACATCGTGAACACCATCAGCTTGGTGCTCATCGCATTCGTGAGCATCAGCCTGGTGGTGAGCTCCATCATGATCGGCATCATCACCTACATCAGCGTGCTGGAGCGAAAAAAGGAGATTGGCATCCTGCGCGCGATCGGCGCGTCAAAGCGCAACGTGGCCAACGTATTCAATGCCGAGACCTTTATCGAGGGCCTCATCGCTGGCGTCTTTGCCGTTGTCGTCGTGGTGGCCGTGAGCTTTCCGGTTAATGCCTGGGCGCTTGCTGCCAAACAGGTCCCCAATCTGATGAGCCTGCCCGTGCAGGATGCGCTGGTGCTCATCGCGATTTCGGTGCTGCTGACGGTCGTTGCCGGTCTGCTGCCGGCCCGCAGTGCGTCCAGGAAGGATCCCGTGGAGGCCTGCGCTCTGAATAATGTGACAAAGGGGCTGTTCCTTTGTCACATTGAGACCTTTGCGAAATTAGAGCGTAAGCCTTTAGTTCTTCTTTGCAGAGAGCATGAGCCTAATTTCCGGATGGGTGTATTCGTCGAACTCTTCTTTGGGCTCGGTGTCAAAGGCGTAGTACGACCTGATGGATTCGCCCTCCGTCTTGATGCTGATTTCTTGATATAAGGATCCGGCTAAAAATGCCTGTTTAAAGTCATCCGACAGGCTGCATGGCGTGAGGAGGCCCGGTGTGGCAACGGAAATGTCCAACCCGTTGAGCGGGGCGCAGAGCGTCGCGATATCCTGTTCGGCGCGGGCGAGGTTGTCTGCAAGGCTTGCCTCGGGGTCGATCTGACTGATGTAATCGACGTCTGTGAGCGTGCCGTCTACATCAAAAGAAAGGTAGATATAGGCTGCTTGAGCGCCGAGGTTATTATCGCGTAGATAGCCGATTATGCGGTAGCCGTAGTCGTGATACGACTCGTATGGGTCGTCTGCTGCGACGCGTTCGCACACGGGCTCCAAGGCATCTTGCGCGATGGCGAGCTGCTCGGCGGCTGCAGCCTTTCTTACCTGAAGCTCGTTATTTCCCTGGACAAACTGCGGGATGTAGACGCCAAGCAGCACAATGGCGGGCACCACCGCGAGAGCTATGACCTGCTTCTTGACGCTTGGAATCGTCACGCCGTATGCGTTTGCCATGGCCTCGGCATTGCTCGAGGTTTCGGCTAGCACGTCTGCCGCCGTGGCGACTGCCCCTACGGCGCCGGCGACCTCGGCAGCACCGCCCAGGTTGCGCGCGAGATCGTTATCGCTGTTCTTGAGCAGGCGGCCGGCAGCTTGCGTGGCAAGCACGCCGGCGACCTCCGCGGAACGGTCCTTGTTGGTCTGGGCTACCGCGAGCCTGCTCTGCAGCTCCTTCCACTGTTTGCCCCGCATTCCAAAGCGCGGCGCAAGAGCGCAATAGCAAAAGATGGCGAGTTCGATAACGGTGAGTGCGATGGCGGTATATATGCCCGCGGGTTGGAATTCTTTTTGGTGGAACGCGATATCGTTGATCATTTGGAGCGGCAACATCAACAGGCATGCCACGAACGACATGACGAGTGCGGTCGCTGCGATCTTGGGGTATGTGCAGTACCGCTGGATGCGTTTCTTTTCTTGTTCGGTGAGCTGCTGCATGGGGTCTCGACTCTCATCGTTTTTCGGGGGCGATGTGCACACGCTCTTGAGTATAGATGAGTGGAGGGTGTCTGTTGTTCAAACGTAGTGTCAACGGCGTGGTGTTGGTGGTTGTCGTGATCATGAACGTCGTTTTTGGAGCACGGAGTCGCTGTCGTGGGGCGAATGACGCGCAGGGGGGCTGCCGTGGGACAGTCTCTCACTGTTTGTGAGCGCCAGCAAATCGAAGGTGAATGGTTTTCCGAGAAGTGAGCGACCTATTCTGGACCCCTGATGCATTCGCACTTTTGGATGCAAAAACCGCATGGTTTGAGCGACAAAACCGCAGGAAATGGCTCTCCAAAAGTGTCGATGCATCGGGGGTCCGATTTCACTTGTTCACTTCGCGGAAAAGCTTTCACCTTCGTTGCGTGAGGCGACGGATGGAAGGGTGATTATCGTCAAGTAGCTACCTCTGCCCTGTGAATCATTTGAAGCACAAGGCATAATGCATGTGACAAAGGGACGGCCCCTTTGCCGCATTGATCTGAGAGTAGATGTTGATGATTCTATCGTTGGCCCCTATGGAGGGGATTACTGGGCATGTGTTCCGTTGCGTGCATGCGGAGTGCTTCGGTGCACTCGATTGCTATTACACGCCGTTTTTGCCACCGCCGCGGGTGGGAAACCGCTTTGGCGGCAAGGCGTTTAAGGAGATCGATCCTGCCAATAACCATGGGCTCAACGTAGTGCCCCAGCTCATGTCCAAGAACGCGGACGAGTTTGTGTGGGCGGCACAGGTGCTCGCCGACATGGGATACCGTGAGGTCAATCTCAACCTTGGCTGCCCCTCGGGTACGGTTGTTGCCAAGGGTAAAGGATCGGGCTTTTTGCGCAACTTGGACGAGCTCGAGGTGTTCTTGAGCGATGTGTGCGAGCGGTCGCCGTTGCCGGTATCGGTCAAAACTAGGCTGGGGCTCGAGGACGACGACGAGTATGAGCGCGTGCTCGATCTGTATTGCCGCATGCCGCTGGCAGAGCTAATCGTGCATCCGCGTGTGCAAAAGGACCGCTATACGGGCTCGCCGCGCAAGGAGTTCTATGGCGAGACGCTGGAGCGTGCGCCGTTCCCGGTTGCCTATAACGGCGATATTTTTGATCTTGAGGATATGGATGCGCTGGTGGAGGCCTATCCCGGCACACGCCATGTGATGCTGGGACGCGGGTTGCTCGCGAACCCTGCGCTGGCACGCATGATCAACGGCGGTCCTGTTGCCACAGCAGCCGAGCTGCAGCGTTTCCACGACACGCTGTTTGCGGCATATGCAAAAGAGATTGGCGGTAACGCGGTTTTTCGCATGAAGGAGTGGTGGTTCTACGCCAAATGCGCCTTCGCCGACCCCGCTACCGTTCACAAGCTCGTGCGCAAGACTAAAAAGGTCGACGAATACCGCGCTGCCGTCGATCGTGTCTTTCGCGAACAGCCGCTTGCGCCCATTGCCCGCTTCCACGGCTAGTTAGCCGTTGGGGACGTTCTTTAACGACTAGCTAGTCATCGGGGACGTTCTTTAACGACTGGTCATTTAAGGGCGTCCCCAATGACTATGGGACGGGCGGGATGCGCGCACTAGAGCAGGTTCTCCTGTACCCATGCGATGATGTCGTTCGATTCGTAGAGCGGCTCTCCATCAATGAACAGGCAGGGAACCTGGCGTTTTCCGCCGACGGCGATAAGCGTCTGCTCGGCATCGGAATCGGTCGAGATATTGCGTTCAGGAATGGTCACACCGTTATCGGCAAGGAATCGCTTGACCTTTATGCAATACGGGCAGCCGGTCATAACGTAGAGCGCGAGTTCGTGATCAGTAGCCATAGGTCTCCAATCGGTTGCGGTTTTGATTGAAATACCCAAAGCCGCCGCGGTCTATGCGCGCGTCAACGACGACTCGATGGCCTGGACCAGAAACGCCGTGGCCCCGGTGTCGCAGGGCTTGTCGTAGTAGTCAACAAAGTGCTGGTCGGCAAGATAGCTATTGGCGAGGCCCAGGTATGCTTCGTCTTGGGGTTCGCGTCCCCAGTTGAGACCAATCCAGCGACGATGCATCGCGACGAGTTTGCGGGCCTCGTTGCTCTCCGGGTCGTCAATGCCCATGGCAATCGAAAGCTGGCCCAGAACAGCGCGTTCAAGTTCCTTCATGTCGTTCCATGTCTCGGGGTCCATGTCCAGCAGCGCTTCGTTTGCCGCATCGATAGCCTCATCGCCATAGCGCGCACGCGCCTCGGCGCCGTAGCGCTCTTCGTTTTCCTGCACGGAGCGCCAGCGCTCCAGTTGCGGCAGGACGGCGCCCATGAGCGAGACGGCTTCGTCGAGCGACATGCCGGTGTTTTGCGCCAGGCGCGGGGCACAGTCCTCGATCATTGCCTCCATCGTGGTGTCGTAGGTGTACTGGCCGTGGTCGTAGCACCACTTGCAGTAATGATCGGTCGCGGCGCCCGCAGCATCGGTGCCGCAGTCGTCGGGCGTGAGTATCATGCCGCAGCTCTGGCAATAGTACTCGGGCATTTCGAGCAGATGAGATAGTGGCTCGCCGGTTACGGCGGCAATGAGCTTCATCATGTCGATGCCCGGGGTGACTTCGCCGCGCTCCCAACGGCTGATGGCTTGGCGTGTGACGAAGAGCTCGGCGGCGAGGCCTTCCTGCGTGAGATTGTGCGCCCGGCGGATGGCGACGAGCTTGTCTGCGAATGCCATGATGGCTCCTTCCTGCGGGTTTGTTCGTTGGCCTAAGTATGGCCGCGGGTACGCGGGCTGCCAAGCAATCGTTGGTTGCGCAAAGCAGAAAGCCCCGCCGGAATATCCGACGGGGCTCCATTCAATGGCAAGAAGTGCGCGGCTTAGAGCTCGTTGCGCTTCTTCATGACGACGGCGGCGCCGAGGGCGGTCGCACCGAGTGCGACGACGGCGAGGGCATTTGCGCTCTGGTCGCCGGTCTGGGGAAGAGCCTTGCGAGAGGTCTTCTTTGCAGCGGGCTTCTCGGTTGAGGGCTTCTCGGCGGGAGCGGCAGCAATCTCGTGGGTGTTCGTTATGGTGCCCTCGTTGCCAACGGTCGCGTTGTCCGTGGTGTAGCCGTCGATGTTCGCCTGGGTCACCTGGTAGGCGATCTCGTGGCGGACGCCCTCCTTGTTGTAGGCGTACTTGCGGACGTTGTCGAAGACGACGTTGTAGGTGTCGCCGTTCTCCACAATGACGGCCTGCGCGTCGATGGGCTCGCCGTCAGCGGTGAGCGTGAGGTACTTGGCGAAGTCCTCGGCGCTCGGGCGGATACCGTCCTTGTTGGAGGAGTCCTTCCAAGCGACGGTTACGTTTACTTGGGTGTAAGCGGGGGTGATGGTGAGCTTGCCGGGGATAACTTGGACCTGAACAAAGCCGCTGGTGTCGTCGCCGACGAGCTGATAGTAGTGGTAGCCCTCGTAGTCGAGGCTGCCGATGCCCGTGCGGGTTTGCGTAGAGTTGCTGGTGTAAGGCGCGGGAATCTTTTCGGGGTCGGTGGCGACGGTGATGTTGTACTCGCCGGGTGCGTAGTTGGCCTTTTCGGCGTCATCGCAGCTGAGGATGAAGTCGGAAAGGTTGAGGGGGTTGTTGGGGTTGCCGCTCAGCACGTTGAGGTCGGCGGCGAGGGAGGGCTTTTCCTCGCCCTCCTGCATGGTCACGTTCGGGACTTTGAGCTGATACTGCGTCCAGACGCTGTGGCGAATTGAGTTGTCGGCGTAGTCCTCGTACTTGCCGATGCCGTGAATGTTCTCCCACACGAAGCCGGCGGCAGTCATTCCATCGTCGGAATCCTTCCACTCGGTCTCGCTCGAGGGATTCCAGCTGCGCTGGTCTGTGTAGTAGTACCGGCGGACGAAATCCGTACCCTCAACGAGCTCCTTGCCGTTCTTGTCCTTGACGGTGCTCTTGAAGTGGTGCTCCTGGCCGTTATAGGAAACGGACTGCGGTGCGGAAGCCGTGAACTGACCTGTCTCGCCGGCCAGCGCGGTCACCGGCAGCGCGAGGACGACGGCGGCAACGAAGGCCACCGCTAAAGCAATGATTCTGTTATGGCTGTGCTTCACTTGTGTTCCCCCCTGTATGGTTCGGTTATGAAATGCGCGTTTATGGGCGGCTGTGCGATGTACCCCCCCCTAGACGTGACTCAATTCCATACCCTACCTTAAAGAATGTCTGCAAGTTTTGATAAAACAACCGTGACCGCGACGAAGCATTTTCTTCGACTTGTTGAGCAGTCTACATGCGCATTAGCGGAAAACGGGTTGTGCAACGGTCGTCTTTTCGGTGATTGTTTAAGTGCAAGTTGGTATCATGTGCAAGTCAAAGGCCTGCGTCGACCTGCTCTTATGTCGGAATAAATTGTAACCGGGGGTATAATGAGGCCTATCGCGTACATACGCACTGACCTGCCGCAGAAGTTCGGCATTCCGCGCAACAGCTTTTTGGCGCCCCATCTGCAGGGGTGCATCGTCTTTGAGCCTGAATTTGCCTCCAATGCAGCAGTTGAGGGTCTGGACTCCTTCTCTCACCTATGGCTGCTTTGGCGTTTTGAAAATGGAACGCCCGGCGGCACGGCTAAGGACATTGCCGTTGACGCTAAAACGCAGGACAGGTCCGGCACCAACGTTAAGTGGTCGAAGACTGTGCGCCCGCCGCGTCTGGGCGGAGCCAAACATGTGGGAGTGTTTGCCACGCGCAGTCCGTTTCGCCCTAATCCCATCGGTCTTACCTGTGTCAAGCTCGATCGTGTCGAGCTCACCGACGATGGTCCCATCATCCATGTGTTGGGGGCCGACCTTCGCGACGGCACGCCCATCTACGATATCAAGCCCTACATTCCATTTGCGGACTGCCACCCGGATGCGACTAGCGGTTGGATCGAGGATGCTCCGTGGCAAGAGCTCGATGTTGAGTTTCCGCAAGCACTGCAGGATATGGTCCCGCCCGCAAAGCTCCCCGGCTTGGTCGAGGTCCTTCGCCAAGACCCGCGCCGCGCAGGCAGCAAGCACGAGCCACACCGCGTCTATCATCTGGCCTACGCCGGGCTCGACATATCGTTTACGGTTGACGGGGCCAGGTTGACGGTAACCGCCATCAGCGACGCGCGGGACTAATCGGCATCTGTCCGTATCCGTTAAAATCAACAGCAAACCTCATGCCAAAACCGCCCACGCTGGTGGACAATAGCGCCTGCCAAAACAATCCACTTCGCACGGGAGCTCAGCATGAAATACGATTTTAGCTCGCTTATCGACCGCCACGGCATGGACGCCATCGCCGTTGACTCCTGGGGCGAGATCCCCGGTATGGCGCCAAACGTTCCCGACGAGGGCTTCGACCGCATCCCGATGTGGGTGGCGGATATGAACTTTGCCACGGTGCCGACGGTTCAGGAACACATCATTCGGCGTGCCCAGCACCCTATGTTTGGCTACTTTGATCCGCGCGCCGAGTACTTCGACCGCATTATCGAGTGGCAGAGCCGCCGTAATGGCGTCGAGGGCCTGGCGCTTAAGCATATCGGCTACGAAAACGGTGTGCTGGGCGGCGTCGTATCGACGTTGCGCGCCTATGTGCAGCCCGGTGACGCGGTGCTGGTCCATAGTCCTACCTACATCGGCTTTACTAAGTCCATCGAAGCCGCGGGCTATCGCATTGTCCATAGCCCGCTGAAGCTCGATGACCAGGGCGTGTGGCGCATGGATTTTGAGGACATGGAGCGCAAGTTTGCGCAAAACCATATCCATGCTGCTGTTTTCTGCTCGCCGCACAATCCCTGTGGCCGCGTGTGGGAGCGCGACGAGATCGAGCACGCCATGGGCATCTATCGTCAGCACGATTGCGTGGTGATCTCGGACGAGATTTGGTCCGATATCATCCTGCCGGGACACAGGCATATCCCGACGCAGTCGGTGAGCGAGGACGCCCGCATGCGCACGGTCGCCCTTTACGCACCCAGCAAGACCTTCAACCTGGCGGGCCTGGTCGGCAGCTACCACATCATCTACAACGAGACGCTGCGCGACCGCGTATGCGCCGTGTCCAACAAGACCCACTACAACGAGATGAACGTCCTTTCGATGTATGCCCTCATCGGCGCCTACCAGCCGCAGGGCTACGAGTGGGTGGATGAGCTTAACGAGGTCATCAAGGGCAACGTCGACTACTTCTGCGATTACGTGGACGAGCATTTCAAAGGTGTGGCCTATTCGCGTCCGCAGGGAACGTACATGGTGTTTCTGGACTGCACGGAGTGGTGCCGCGAGCACGGTCGCGATATTCAGTGGTTGCTCGACGAGGGCGCCCGCGTGGGCGTGGGCTATCAGGATGGCCGCCCGTTTCATGGTCCTTGTCACATTCGCGTGAACCTGGCGCTGCCGCTTTCGCGCGTAAAGGAGGCGTGCGAGCGCCTGGACCGTTTCGTTTTTGGAGCATAGCGAGTGCCTGGCGTTGGGCGCGACGCCCCCATGCGCCCGCAGCGTCAGTTATGCGTGCGGGCGCATGGGGGAAAGGGCGGCGGACGCGCTTCCCGCGCTCGCTACTTCTCTTGGATCTGCTTGCCGCAAAGGTGCTCGATCGTAATCTCATACAGTTGGACGCCCTTGATGCCCTTGGCTATCTCCTCTTCGACCTCTTCGGCAGAAGGATAGTACTTGAGGGCAAACTGTCGGACTTTGTCTTCGACAAACGCCGGGTCATCGTTTACGAGGCGGCAACGGCCAAAAACCACGGTGCTCTGAACATAGGGCGCCCAGTCGTCGTCTTTGTACCAATCGTTGCCATAGACGGTAAAGCAGACTTTGTCGCTGCGTTTGAGTGCATCGACCTTATGTCCGGTTTTAGCGCCGTGGAAGTAAATCTTGTCATGTTCGGCGTCAAAGTAGTAGTTGACGGGAATGGCGTAAGGATAGCCATCGTCTCCGTTGACGGCGAAAACGCCGCGTTTGCAATTGACGAGCAGTTCACGCGCCTCCTGATCGGTGATGGCGCGTTTCTTTCTGCGAAGAGGCCTAAACATCGTGGGTTTCCTTTCTATTTGCGTGTCGCGGCAACGGCGGCGGCCAGTTCTCCACAACAAGATACTAGTCCGAGCTGCGCGGCCGATGGGAACGTCTTATTTGACGCAGAATGAAACACGTTGCGTGTCATAGGAGATAGTCCCCTAGGGTGCGTCGTTTTGAGGCGTTCTGGATGGTGGTTCCGTTCGCGGGGGAGGCATGGGACAATACCGACCAAAAGCGATTGATTGTCCGCGAAAGAGGTCTCGATGAAAAAGCTAAGGACGCTTGCCGATGTGTTGCGCCAAGCCGGCTTCGTGCATATCACGGGCCTGTTTCTTGCCTTCTACCTATTATGCTCTACGGCCGTTTGGCTGTCCGAACCCACGACCCTCACGTTTGGCGATGGCCTGTGGTTTAGCTTTGAGACGGTCTCGACCATCGGCTTTGGTGACATTCCGGCCGAGACGCCGGTTGCCCGCGCCATTACCGTCGTCTTGAGCGTCATCAGCATCTTCTACATCGCCATGCTCACGGGCGTGGCGGTGAACTACTGCAATACGCTCATCAAGATGCGCCAAAAGGACACCATGGCGCGCTTTATGGACGATCTTGAGCGCTTGGAAGAGCTTGACCGCGATGAACTTGCCGATTTGTCGCGACGCGTGCGCGAGTACCGTCGTCGGCAGCGCTAAGACGAACGTCGCGCGTCACGATGAGGGGGACTGAACATGAATATCACCGTGTATCTGGGTGCCAGTGCCGGCAACGACCCGGCGTTTCTGCCCGCGGTGCAGGAGCTGGGCGACTGGATTGGCGCCAATGGGCACGCGCTGGTATACGGCGGGTCCAAGTCGGGACTGATGGGCGCGCTCGCCGATAGCGTACTTAATGCCGACGGGCACGTGACGGGTGTGGAGCCGAGCTTTTTTATCGAGGCCGAGTTTCAACATGACGGTATCGACGACCTCATCGTGACGAGCGATATGGCGGAGCGTAAAGCAAAGATGATCGAGCTCGGCGATGCGTTCATTGCCTTTCCCGGCGGCACGGGAACGCTCGAGGAGATTGCCGAGGTTATGTCCGCGGTGTCGTTGGGGCACCTGAGTGCTCCGTGCATCCTGTATAACCTGGACGGTTACTACAACGACCTCAAGGCGCTGCTCGGACACATGATCGATAAGGGCCTATCGAGCCCGCGGCGCCAACAGGGCATCTACTTTGCCGAGGACCTGCACGAGATTGCCTCGATTATCAACGGATGAGCCTTGAGCCTGTCCCGCCGTGCTTCCCGTTGGCGCCGTTTGCAGCGCGGATGGTTGGCTTGTCTGGGCCACATTCGCTCTAAAATAAAACCTATCTTTGTCGATTTTGGCCACGGGAGGACCCGATGGATAGCCTTGCAAAACCCAAAAACCGTGCGCTGTTTTTAGTTAGCGTTGCCGTGACCGGTGCGTTCGCAGGCGCCGCGGTCTGGCTGTTCTTTTTTGCGATGGAGCACGGTATCGACTATCTATGGACCGAGATTCCGCACGCGCTGGGCGTCGCTTCGCCCGAGCTTGCCAGCGGTCCGTTTGGCTTTTTGCCATACCCGTTTTTTGTCTGCCTGCTGGGCGGCCTGTTAATCGGTCTGTACGAAAAGATGACAGGCACCAAGACCGATGATCTCAACCAGGTGATGGCTAAGGTTAAGCAAGACGGGCGCTACCCATACGACAACCTGGGCAAGCTTTCGCTCGCGGCGTTGCTGCCGCTGCTGTTTGGCGGAAGCATTGGACCGGAGGCCGGCCTGACCGGCGTTATCGCCGGTCTGTGCAGCTGGGTCGGCGACCGCATGCGTCGCTTTGGCGCCGAGTTTAGGGAGCTCACGCTGCTGGGTACCCAGGCTGCCCTGACGGCGCTCTTTACCGCGCCCGTCTTTGGCTTTGTGGCGCCGCTTGCCGGTAGCGCCGACGGCGACGAGGGCTCTGCGTCCGACGAGATCACGATCAAGCTGCCCAAAGCACAGAAGACCGTGGTCTACGGCATTGCGATTGCCGGCGGCCTGGGCACCTATCTGCTGCTCGGCCAGCTCATGGGCGGCGGCATGGGCATGCCCAGGTTCGAGTCCGCCGAGGTGGGCAACCTGGAGCTTACCTGGCTCATTCCGCTGGCGTTGGTTGGCACCGTTTGCGGTTGGCTGTACTTTGTCTCCGAGCATGCAAGCGAGGCATTGTCCCATGCAATAGGGGAGCGTCCTGTCGTCAAGGCCATGCTGGCCGGTCTGGCGCTCGCCACCTGCGGCACGGTCCTGCCCTACACCATGTTTGCCGGCGAGACCCAGGCCGACGTGCTCATGGAAACCTACTTGACCATTCCCGCCGGCGTGCTTATCGCGACCGGTCTGGTCAAGGCCATGCTGACCCCCGCCCTCATCAACCTTGGTTGGCGCGGCGGCCACTTCTTCCCGGTTATCTTCTCGGGCGTAAGCCTGGGCTATGGCCTTGCCATCCTCACCGGCGCAGATCCGGTCTTTTGCGTCGCCGTCTGCACGGCATCGACGATGGGCGCCGTTATGCGTCAGCCCGTCATGGTCGTGGGCCTGCTGCTCATGTGCTTCCCGCTCAAGGGTATCGTCTGCATGATCATCGCCGCCGTTATCGCCGCCGGCATTCCGCTGCCCAAGCCGCTGCGCAAGTAGCGCGGTTTTTCACGAGTCAATTCCAGGGGTACGAGATGATCCTGTACTTTAGCGCGACAGGGAACAGCGAGCATGTGGCGCGTCGCATTGCAGCGGCGACAAGCGACAAAGTTATGTCGATTGAGCGCTTTGATGCCGAGATCCTTCACCTTGCTGTGATGGAAGGCCCCTGTCGGCTGGGGTTTGTCGCCCCGGTATACGCCTGGGGTTTGCCGACGCCAATGATCGAGTTTTTGAAGACTGTCGACCTATCGGTTGCTGCCGGCACAAAGGGCGGCGAGCGCCCCTATACGTTCTATGTCTCGACATATGGTTCGACGACCGGGCAATCGGCCAAGTTCGCCCGCGATCTGCTACACGAGCGTGGGCTCGAGTTAGATGCGGCGATGAGCGTCAAGATGCCTGATACCTGGACGCCTGTTTTCGACCTGTCTGACCCTCAAAAGGTTGAGGGTATCAATAGGGCTGCTGAGGCGCAGATTGATGCTGTGATCGAGGCGGTGCGGGAGCGGCGCACGGGCAATATGATGCGCCATCGCGTGCCCCTGTTTGCATCGTGCGCGTATCATGCGTTTGGGCTGCCGCGTATGCAGCAGACGAGCAAGTTTGCCGTCGATGCCGATCGCTGCATCGGCTGCGGCCTGTGTGCCAAGCGCTGCCCCATGGCGGCGATTGAGATGCGCGACGGCCTTCCCGTCTGGACAAAGCCGGAGTTCGCAGCCTGCCTTCGTTGCCTGCACTGTTGTCCCAAATTTGCCATCTCGCACGGTAAACGCACGGCATCCCACGGTCAGTACAGGCATCCCAAGCCAGGTGTGAGGATGTAGCGGCTGCTGGCCGCGCTACTTCCAAACTGCGAGCGCGGCGGTGCCCAGTACGATGAGGGCGAGACCGATGGCGCTGCGCCGTGAGAGTTTTTCGTTGAATGCCAAGTGCGCAAATAGTATCGATACGACAATCGATAGTTTGTCGATCTGCACCACGACGCTCACCTGGCCTGTGGCGATGGCGTAGTAGCATAGCAGCCACGATGCGCCAGTCGCAATGCCCGATGCCGCGAGAAATACGAGTTCGTAGCGGTCTACGCGCACGGCTTGGCCCATCTTGCCTTTAGCTGCCACGATTGCCCATGCCATAACCAGTACCACACAGGTACGGATTGCCGTGGCCAGGTTGGATTCGACGCCTTCGATGCCAGCCTTGGCAAGGATGGACGTGAGCGCCGCGAACACGGCGGCGCCGAGGGCGTAAGCGAGCCAGGTCCGGTCTTGCTGCTGCTCGGGTCCGGCAGGCTGCTTCTTCTCGATCATTAAAAACGTGCCGAGGGTGATGACAGCGGTTCCCACGAGCTTAACCGCAAGGTTGCTCGTCTCGCCAAAAAGTACGATGGCGATCAGTGCGGCGAGTACGGTGCTCATCTTGTCGACCGGTACGACCTTATTGACGTCTCCGATGCCCAACGCCTTAAAGTAACAGATCCACGAAGCACCGGTAGCGAGTCCCGAGAGGACGAGAAAGAGCCAAGATCTGGGTTCGATGCTGCCGATGGTTCCAATGGATCCAGAAATGCCCGCCATTGCCCAGGCGAAAACGAGCACCACGCAGGTGCGAATGGCCGTCGCGACATCGGAGTCGGTCTGCTTGATGCCGCATTTGGCCAGGACAGATGTGATGCCGGCAAAGAAAGCCGACACAAATGCTGCTGCGACCCACGACACGGGTGAAATGCCTCCCCAAAGAACGACCGCGCCAGATTTACGGCGCTCGTCCGATGATACCGTCCCGCCATGAAGCTTTGATATCGCTGTGGTGAGACAGGGGCCATAGTTCGAGAGGGCATTTGGTTAAGGCTCGAATCGAAGGTGAATGGTTTTCCGCGAAGTGAACGAGTAAATCTGGACCCCTGGAACATGCACACTTTTTTCGAACAAAACTGCAGGATTCTTAGACAAAAACCGCAGGAATTGAGTCCTTAAAAATGTCGATGCTACAGGGCACTGTTTTTACTCGTTCACTTCTCGGAAAAGTATTCACCTTCGATATGCTGACGGTGTCTTTTTGGTTGCCAAGAACTAGACGGCCTGCCGTGAGGGGCGGTGGTGACGCTATGCTGCCTTGTTTCATTGAAAAAATTAGCGGGGTACCACCTAAGCTTTTTTAGCTGTCGATTACAGATCGCGTACTCGATAAACCTTGGTGCTGACAGCGCAGCTGATTGCACATAGTGCGAGCGCCAGTACTGCAATTCCTGCACACAGACAGCCAAGGACGGCGGGATCGGGATTCGCTCCGGCAATCGACATGAGCCAGTTGCTGATGGGGTTGGAGGAGCTCAACGTGGCAATGGCAAGGCACCAGAGCAGGGCAAACAGGCCGACGGATAGGCGCAGTGCCTCCATGTGTCCAAATCGAAAGAACAGCGGCTGTGCCAAAAACACCATCATGAGGGAGATGAGCATCGATGCTGCCGAGGCGGTTGCGATTTCAAAGACCGTCTGTCCCGTCGAAGGAATGCCCGCGCTGTTGAAGAGCGGGATGGCGACGATACGCAAAAGCGTAGCTGCACATGCCATGACGGCGGAGAAGACAATAACGCTCAGGTAGCGTGCACAAATAATGTCTTTGCGCGAGAAGGGCAGCGTTGCCCGATAGCGCTCCCAGCCATTTTGATTGTCGAAGCCGGCCAGCGAGCTCATGACCATGATGGGCGACATGGCACTGACCGCGCAGGCGCCAGCGCTCATGCCGGAATCGCCATCCGACGCGTTGGCAAGAGTCAGCACGACGAAGATAAACAGGCCGACGCCCGCGATGCTCGGGATGAGCGTGCGAACGATGGCGAGTTCGGACATAAAGGCGCGTTTCATTTCGAAGCCCCTTTCAGCATGAGGCGCAGATAGTCATCAATGGTTGCCCGATCGCAGGGAATCTCGGGGAAGGCCTCGAGTGTTTCGCGACGGTTGGGTACGAGTACGTCCACGCTGTAGGCATGGCGGGCGGCGCGGGCACCTTCGACGCAAGCCATAAGCTCGGCGGCCTGTGCTTGGGTGCAGTGGGCGATGCCGGCTCGGTCGGTAATGTCCTCGCGCGGCAGGTCAAACACAATCGAGCCGTTATCGATGCAGATGACGCGGTCGGCAGCGCGATCGAGGTCGGACGTAATGTGGCTCGAGAGCAGCACGCTGTGCAGGCCGTCGGAAACAAAGGCGAGCAGCTCATCAAGCAGCTCCTCGCGTGCCATGGGATCGAGGCCCGCGGTGGCTTCGTCCAAAACGAGCAGCTTGGCCTTGTGGCTGAGTGCGCAGGCAAGCTGCAGTTTCATGCCCATGCCGCGGGAGAGGTCCTTGACCTTTGTCTTGGGATCGAGGCCAAATCGGTTGATGAATCGGGCGAACGTTTCGCGGTCCCACGTGGGGTACGCTGGGCCTACGAGCGACTCGATCTGGCCCACCTTGAGCGTGGAGGGGAAGGGGCACGTGTCCAGGACAAGACCGATGTGGGAACGCAGGCAGCGCTGCGCCTCACCGGGTGCGTCGGCGCCACAGTGCTGCCCAAACAGGTGTACCTCGCCGGCATCGAGTTTGATAAGCCCAAGCGCGGCTCGAATCGTCGTTGTTTTGCCGGCACCGTTGGCACCCACAAAGCCGACGATCTGGCCAGGCTCCACGGCAAGCGTGACGTCGCGCAGCGAAAAACGGTCACTCACATGGCGTGAGATGCCTTTGAGTTCTAAAAGGTTTTGCATGGTATAGCCTTTCTTGCAGATGGCTACTGCATGGTTTCGGGGGCTACCAGGTCGAGCATCTCGTGCAGCTTGTCGCGCGTGACGCCCAGGGCCTCGGCTTGGCTTGCCGCTTTCGCGAGCAGCTCTTCGATATGGCAGAGCTGGTTTTCACGCAAGAGCTCTTGGTTGCCTTCGGCGACAAAACAGCCCTTGCCCTGCACGGTGCAGATAAAGCCGAGCTGCTCCAGGTCGGCGTAGGCGCGCTTGGTGGTGATGACGCTCACGCCAAGATCGCTCGCGAGTGCACGGATGCTGGGGAGTTTGGCTCCCGCAGCGAGTGCGCCCGAGAGTATCTGTGCTTTAACCTGCGAAGATATCTGCTCGTAGATGGGCTTGTCGCTCGAATTGGATAGGATGATGTCCACAGCGGCTCCTTAGCTGATGGGCTACACGTGTATATAACCGGTAAGCACAGTATATATACACTATATACAGTTATGCAAGAGACAAATACGGAATAGCCCACCGGCGCCGCGCTTGCTCCAAAACAATCTCAATTTGTAACACCTGGGTCCGTTTTGGGTCGCCTTCTGTTACAGATTGAGATGTTATTTGCCCGCCTGCCTATTTGTCTCAATCTGTAACAGTAAGAGTCGATTTGCGCGGCTAGATGTTACAGAACGAGACATTGGCCACCCGTCTATCCTTATATCTCAATCTGTAACATCTGGAACCGGTTTGGACGGCTACCTGTTACAGATTGAGATTTTGCTGGCGGACCCCATTTGGTTGTCTCAATCTGTAACAACTGGAGAAGTTTTTGGCTGCTAGATGTTACAGATCGAGACAAACTGCTGCGGAGTGCCGCCATCGACTGCTACCCTAGGCCCCAACTGATGAATTTGTCCTGATAGGTGCCCTATGGCGGGATTTCGCGGCTACAATAGTGCGGTTACATCGACGTAATGCACTCAATGCAAGAAAGGATCCGCATGGCAAGCCTGTCGGATGAAATCTCGTCGCGCCGCACATTCGCGATCATCAGCCACCCGGACGCCGGTAAGACCACGCTTACCGAGAAGCTGCTGCTCTATACCGGCAGTATCCAGACCGCCGGCTCGGTCAAGGGCAAGAGCTCGGCCAAGCATGCCGTCTCGGACTGGATGGACATCGAGAAGGAGCGCGGTATTTCCGTTACCTCCTCGGTGCTGCAGTTCACCTACAACGGCGCCTGCGTCAACATCCTCGATACACCCGGTCACCAGGACTTCTCGGAGGATACCTACCGTACTCTTATGGCCGCCGACGCCGCGGTCATGGTCATCGATGGCGCTAAGGGCGTCGAGGCCCAGACCAAAAAGCTCTTTAAAGTCTGCACGCTGCGCCACATTCCCATCTTTACCTTTGTGAACAAGCTCGACCACGAGGCTCGCGACCCGTTTGAGCTCATGGAAGAGATCGAGAATGTCCTGGGCATCAATACGTATCCCATGAACTGGCCGATCGGCAGCGGCCGCAACTTCCGCGGCGTGTTCGATCGTCAGACTCGTCGCGTCATTGCCTTTGAGGGCGACGGCCACGCCAACGCCACCAAGAAGGTCGCCGAGGTCGAGGCCGAGCTGGGCGATCCTTCCATGGATGAGCTCATCGGCGAGGAGAACCATAAGAACCTGATGGACGACATCGAGCTGCTCGATGGTGCCGGCGACGAGCTCGACTTGGATGCCGTGGCCTGCGGCAAGCTGAGCCCGGCGTTCTTTGGCTCGGCGCTCACCAACTTTGGCGTGGAGCCCTTCCTCAAGGAGTTCCTGCGTCTGGCCCCGACGCCGCGCGCCTATACCGATACGCTCACCAGCGAACCGGTCGATCCCTGCCGCGACGACTTTAGCGGCTTTGTGTTTAAGATCCAGGCCAACATGGACAAGAATCACCGCGACCGCATCGCCTTTGTGCGCATTTGCTCGGGCAAGTTCGAGCGCGGCATGGATGCCTTCCACGTGCAGGGCAACCGCAAGCTCAAGCTTGCCACCGGTACGTCGATGATGGCCGATGACCGCGCGATTGTTGACGAGGCGTACGCGGGCGATATCGTAGGCCTGTTCGACCCGGGTATCTTTAGCATCGGTGACACCGTGTGCTCCGGCAAGCGCCACGTGCAGTATCCGCAAATCCCGACGTTTGCCCCCGAGATGTTCGCTCGCATTACGCAGGTCGACACGCTCAAGCGCAAGCAGTTCGTCAAGGGTATGGAGGAGCTTGCCCAGGAGGGCGCCATCCAGATCTTCCGCGAGCTGGGTGCCGGCATGGAGAGCGTCATCGTGGGTGTGGTCGGCGTGCTGCAGTTTGAGGTGCTCGAGCGCCGCCTCAAGGCCGAGTACCGTGTTGAGGTTCGTCGCCAGCCGCTGCCCTATACGGACATCCGCTGGATCCAGAACGACCCCGACACCATCGATATCCCGGCCCTTTCGCTCACGCGCGACACGTTGCGCGTCGAGGATATGCGCGGTGGTAAGCTGCTGCTGTTCACGAGCCCGTGGAACGTGGATTGGGCAACCGACCACAACCCCGACCTTATCCTGTCGGAGTTTGGCAACGTGGCCTTTTAACGCATCGGCGCGGTGGCCCTGCGGGACTGCCGCGCCGTTTGCTTGCCTGATGCCGTGTGAGCGGCTATCATACCCACCGTCGTCTCAAGACCGGGGCGTCCGAGCAGTTCGGGTCCGATATCCTGCTCGTTAAACCTAAAACCAAAGGAGTACATAATGATCAAGAAGGTCATGGAGGACTACAAGGTCCTGTTGCGGAGCATTCCCGCGGCAACGGTTTCGCTGTTTTTCGTGAGCGTCATCATGATGAACCTGCTGGCCAACAAAGAGCTCATCAGCCTGCCGTATCTGGCACTCGATTGCGGCTTTGTGGTGAGCTGGGTTTCGTTTTTGTGCCAGGACATGATCTGCAAGCGCTTTGGCGCCAAGGCATCCATCAAAATCTCTATCCTCGCACTGGCGGTCAACCTTGCCGTGAGCCTGTGCTTTTGGGCGTGCTCGCTCACGCCCGGCATGTGGGGCGCGTACTACGATACGGGCATGATCGAGGTCAACAATGCCCTTAACGCCACCATCGGCGGCACCTGGTACGTGGTGCTGGGCTCTTCGCTGGCAATGCTCGTTTCTGCCGTGGTTAACTCCACGCTCAACCAGTCGCTCGGCCGTATGCTCAAAAAGAATAACTTTGCGAGCTTTGCCTTCCGCTCCTATGTGTCCACGGGCGTTGGCCAGTTTATCGACAACCTGGTCTTTGCCATTGTGGTAAGCCACACGTTCTTTGGTTGGACCTGGGTACAGGTCCTTATGTGCTCGTTGACGGGTGCCGTCGCCGAGCTGTTGTGCGAGGTCTTCCTGAGCCCCGTGGGCTACAAGGTCGTGCGCGGCTGGGAGCGCGAGAACGTGGGCGCCGAGTACCTCGAGCGCCACGCAACCGCCTAAGGAGCAAGTATGCGGGTTTTGATCACGGGCGCTTCGGGCGGTATCGGAGCCGCGTGCGTGCAGCGCTTTTTGGACGAGGGCCACGAGGTCGTGGGCTTTGATCTGCTGCCGGCGGCGATCGAACACGAGCGCTACCGCCATCTGATTGTTGATGTACGCGAGCCTGACTCGTTTCCAGGCGACCTTGAGCCTCAGGTGATCGTGAATGTTGCCGGTACGCAGGATTCGACTGACGACATCGCCGCCAACCTGTGTGGCACCATCAACGTGACCGAGCGCTACGCCTTTGTGGGGGAGGGGCTTGCCGCCAAGCCGGCGCCGGCTATCGAATCCGTGGTCAATGTGGGGTCGGCGAGCGGACATACGGGATCGGAGTTTCCCGCCTATGCTGCCAGCAAGGGCGGCGTTATCGCCTACACCAAGAACCTTGCAAACCGCCTGGCGCCGCAGGCCATCGCCAACAGTGTGGACCCGGGTGGCGTTATCACGCCGCTCAACCGTTGCGTGATGGAAGACGAACACCTGTGGAACCAGATTATGGAGCTCACGCCGCTTAAGCGCTGGGCCACCGCCCAAGAAATCGCCGAGTGGATCTACTTTGTGGGCGTGACCAACCGGTTTATGACCGGACAGAGCCTGCTGATCGATGGTGGCGAGGCCGGCCGCACCCAGTTTATCTGGCCCGAGTAACAAAACGCGCCCGATGGCAAGATTGCCGTCGGGCGCGTTTTTGATGTATCGATTTTTAGCCGAGGCAAGTCCAGTTGACGGGGGTCGAGCCGTGCTGTTCGAGTAGCCGATTGGCTGCCGAGAAGGGGCGCGACCCCATAAAGGCGGGGAGTTCTGCCGTGGCACGGTTAGCCGAAAGCGGTGAGGGGTGCGTGGAGGCCAGGCAGAACTTGCCGGTCGCCTTGCCCGCGTCGGTCGCGGCGAGCTTGCCTTCGACCATCTGCTGGGCAAAGCGGCCCCATGCCAAAAAGACTACCGGCTGGGGCAGCTGGCAGCAGCGTTCGATAACGTAGTCGGTGAGCGCGCTCCAGCCCAGCTTGGCGTGCGAGTTCGCGGCATGCTCGCGCACGGTGAGCGTGGTGTTGAGGAGCAGGACGCCCTGTTGTGCCCATGGGGTTAGGTCTCCCGTGGCGGGAATGGGGCAACCCAGATCGGCTTTGAGCTCCTTATAGATGTTGCGCAGGCTCGGCGGCAACTTGGTTTGCGTCGCAGGGACCGAGAACGACAGCCCCATGGCCTGGTTGGGCCCGTGATAGGGGTCTTGACCCAGGATGACAACCTTGACCTGGTCGGCCGGCGTATAGGCGAGGGCATTGAGGATGTCGTCTTGTGCCGGGTAGATGGTTTGCTCGGCACGCAAAAGGGCGATGCGCTCGAGCAGCTGGTTCGTAGTGTCACGTACCGGCTGCGGCGCATCGCCCAACCAAGTTGCTATGTTGCGGTCGCGGGTTGCGGTGTCCATGGGGCTCCTTTATGGCAGATGCTCTGTTGGCATCTATTGTAAAGGCGTCCGGAGACCTTTATGCCACGGCTGTATGAAGAGTGGGGTCTACGAGACTTGCTCGGGCGTTCCTGCCATGTGGGCGTGGTCGTGAGCGTGCGCATGAAGTCGCGGAAGCTGCACGGTTGCCACTATGACGCCGGTGAGGATGAGAGCGGCGCCAAAGAAGGCGATGGGGCTCAGGACCTCGCCGACCAAGAAGAACGAAAAGACGGCGGAGCAGACCGGCTCGAGCGAGAAGGCGAAGCCGGTGGTCTCAGCGGGCACGTGGGGCTGCACGAGCGTTTGGGTGATAAAGCCATAGGCAGAGCAGATGAGTGCGAGTGCGACGACGACTACGACCTCGCCCGGCGTGCCGGGAAGCGTGAAACCGCCAAAGACGCATGCGGCAATGCCCGAGAATAAGCCGCCGAAGCCCAGCTGCCAAACGCCCAGAGCCAACGGATCGACTTCTTCGACAAAGCGCTTCGCCACAATGATATGGCCGGCATAGACAAAGGCGGAGAGCAGCATGATGAGCGCGCCCGGGTTCAGGCTGGTGAAATCGGCGCCCGAGAGCAGCAACATACCGCAGGTGACGATGGCGGTGCCGACGAGCACCTTGCGCTCGGGGGCGCGACGCAGCAGGGCTGCGTTGGCAAACGGCACGATTACGACTGTCAGGCTCTGCAAAAAGCCGGCGGTGGAGGCGGAGGTGAGGCTGGAGCCCAGGCACATGCACGTGAGCTCGGTTGCCATGATGGCACCGATGATGGCGGCGCGAACCATAAGGTCGCGGTTGATGCGAAACGCGTGCTTGTGGAAGAGCAGCAGACAGGCCGCAAAGGCGATGATGCAGCGCAGCGCAACGATGCTCGTGGCGTTCATGCTGTCCATGCCGATCTTCATGAGGGGGTACGAAAAGCCCCATGCGACGGGAACAGAAAATGAGAGCGCGATTGCTTTTTTGCGATCCATGGGACTCCTTTTGTTACAGAACGGTTTCGCAAAAAGGATTCTGCTCCCAGATGTGGATGTAGTAAAGCGAATGTATCTTCAGTATGATTAAGAAATGCTAATGTTGGCGGGAAAAGTCCTGGCAAAACGTTTTACAGCTACATCGATGTGGAGGCACGATGGCATCGCGGTATCAGATTGTATGTATGGTGGTCGATTGCGGCAGTCTTAAGGGCGCGGCGGACGAGCTGGGCTATACGCAAAGTGCGGTGAGCCAGGCCGTCAAGGCACTCGAGCGCGAGCTGGGCACCACGATTATCGAGCGCGGAAAGCAGGGCGTTTCGCTTACGCGCGACGGTAAGCAATATCTGCCGTACCTGCGCCAGATCGTGACTGCCGAGGCCGAGCTCGAGGGCAAGCGTCAGGAGCTGCTGGGGCTTTCGTCGACTGATATTCGTATTGCGACGTTTACCAACGTGAGTCGAACCGTGTTGCCGCGCGTGATCCGCGACTTTGGGGCCCTGCACCCGGGGGTACACTTTACCCTTAAGCAGGGCGATTACACGCGCAACGCCCAGTGGGTGCACGATGGCGTGGTTGATTTTTGCTTTACGGCACGCGGTTTTACCGCGGGGCTCGAGAAGCGCGTGGTCTATCACGACGAGTTGGTAGCATTGTTGCCGGCCGCGCATCCGCTGACGGCAAAGGAAAAGGTGACGCTCGCCGATCTGGCGTCCGAGCCGTTTGTGCTGCTGGATGAGGGCGAACAGAGTCTGGTGCTCGATGCATTTGCGGCGCATGGGCTGTCGCCGCATGTGACGAGTGAGGTGACCGACGACTACACCATCATGGCGATGGTCGAGGAGGGCCTAGGCGTGAGTATGCTATATCGCCGTACCGTCGAGGGCATGCGTGCCGATATTCGCGTACGTCCCATCGTGCATGCCCCCTCGCGCGACGTGGTGGCCGCTTGGCGCAGCTGGGACACCATGCCCATCGCCACGAGGCGCTTTATCGACTATATGAGCTCTCATATTGTCAATTAATGACTGGCGTGGCGTTGAGTGCGGTGTTTAGCGGGCTGTCGCTTTGGCTTGGGTGGCGCGATAGGTGCGTGCCGGGTGGCAAAGTAGTACCGCCACGACCATAAAGAACGCCGTGGTGCCCAGGCTGATGGGGTAGACCATCATGATGTTCGCAAAGGTGCGGAAATGCGGGAACACGCAGAACACCCAATAGAAGCGGATGCCGCAGACGCAGATCATGGTGATGAGGGCGGGCGTGAGCGAGATACCAAAGCCGCGCAGGTAGCCTGACATGTTTTCGTAGAACATACTAAAGGCGTACGCCGGGAAGATCGAACACACGCGGATATAGCCGATCGAGACGATGTTGGGATCGCTGTTAAAGAGCGACAAGATCTCGCGTCCCAGGCCGACAATAACGATGATCGTGGTGAGTGCAACGATACCACCTTCGACCAGGCAGACCTTGAGCGTCTTGGTGCAGCGGTCGATCTGGCGGGCGCCGTGATTTTGTCCCACAAAGGTAGTGCAAGCCTGGCTAAAGCTGTTGAGCAGGTTGTAGCACACGTACTCCAGGCTCATGGCGGCGCTCGATGCCGCCATGACCTCGGTGCCCAAGCTGTTGATGGCAGACTGGATGATGATGTTGGCGACAGCAAAGACGGCGCTTTGGATGCCGGCGGGCAGGCCGATCTTGACGATGCGCTTGAGGGCGACGGGGTCGATAGCTAGGTCGCGTAGGGTGACGCGGACGACGGAGTCGGTCTTGAGCAGGCGGATAAAGAGCGTAGCGGCGCTGACGGTGTAGGCGATGGCGGTGGCGATGGCGACGCCCGCGACGCCCCAGTGGAGTATTGGGACAAAGATGAGGTCCAGGCCAATGTTGAGGACGGTGGACACGGCAAGCGCCTGCAGCGGCATGCGGGTGATGCCGACGGAGCGGAAGATCGCGGCCTCAAAGTTGTAGAGCAAAATCGAGGGCATGCTGAGCAAAAAGACGCGTAGGTAGAGTGAGGCGAGCGGCATGGTCTCGGCGGGAACGTTGAGCGCGGCGAGCATGGGCTCGGCAAAGATCTCGCCCAGCGCGATGACGACAAAGCCCACGAGCGCCATTAAAATCGAGGTATGGACGGCGCGCTTGACCATGTTCTGATCGTTGCGGCCGATAGCGTTGGCGATGACCACGTTGGAGCCAAGCGACATGCCAATAAACAGGTTGAGCATAAGACTGGTAAGCGGAACATTGGAGCCGACCGCCGCCATGGCGAGGGTTCCCTGGTCGCCCGAGAAGTTGCCGATGATGACCGTGGCGATGAGGTTCGACAGCTGCTCCAGGATGCTCGTGGCGGCCACGGGGAAGGCGAACAGGGGAATATTGCGCCACAGCGAGCCGGTGGTCATGTCAATGTGCTTAGATACGGTGTCAGCCATATGCTCTCAATCTCTAATATGCTCTTTCGTGCTTATTTGCGCAGATGATGATACTCCTAATCGACTAGTCATTGGGGACGTTCTTAAACGACTAGTCATTCAAGAACGTCCCCAATGACTAGGTGGGGAAGGCGTGCGACAATGGTGGGCGTTGTGTTGTTCGCGCTAAGGAGTTGCCATGTTGTTGTGTCCCGTTTGCCATGAGCCACTGGTGGATGACGAGCGTGGTGTTGCATGCGCGGGCGGACACCGGTTTGACCGTGCGCGCGAGGGCTATCTATATCTGCTGCGCTCATCCAAGAGCGGCGACTCCATGGGTGATCCCAAGTCGCAGGCACGCAGCCGTCGTGACTTTCTGAACCGTGGATACTACGCGCCGTTGCGCGATGCGATGGTCGAGCTGGTGCACGAGCGGGCGGCAGAGCACGGGGCGTCTACGGGCAAGCAGCTGACCTTGCTCGATATTTGCTGCGGCGAGGGCTATTACACGAGTGCCATGGGCGAGGTGCCGGGCGTGGATGCTTATGGTTTCGACCTTGGCAAAGAGATGGTGCGCCTTGCCGCCAAGCGCGGCGATGCGACCTATTTCGTGGCCAACATGAAGGACATCCCCGTGGCTGATGGCGCCTTCGATATGGTGACCGAGCTCTTTGCCCCCTTTAACGAGCGCGAGTTTGCCCGCGTGCTGGCGCCCGAGGGCTCGCTTTACACCGTGGTGCCGGGTGCCCGTCATCTGTTTGGGCTTAAGGAAGTGCTCTACGACACGCCATATCTCAATGACGAGAAACTGCCGAAGACTACCGAGCTCGAGTTGGTCGGAACGCAGCGGGTGTCTGCGAACATTACGCTCCAGACCCAGGCCGACATCGAGGCGGTGTTCCAGATGACGCCGTACTACTACCGCACGCGCCCCGCCGACAAAGAGCGCCTGGCAAATCTGGACACCCTTCAAACCGCCATCGACTTCATCATCGCCGAGTACCGCCACAGCTAACAACCTGCCAAATAGGAACAGGTTTATTTTGGTAGGTTCTATCTGGGCAAACGTAAAGGGCCGACCGCGTTGCTACGCGATCGGCCCTTTTTATTGGCGTATATACCAGAGTCGCTGAGCGATTGACACGGATGCGGCTTAGCTCAAACGGTCCATGCCCTCTTTCTTGACGCGGTTGGCGACTACAAAGTAGATAATGCTGACAATCAGGCCGCTAAAATCGGGGATGCTTGAGCCGGTCCCACCCAAGAGGGGCAGGGAGAGAAGCAGGCTGATGACCGAACATGCTAGGCAGACGATGGACCAAATCCAGACAACGCCAGCCTTGGCGGGATTATTTGCCGCGCGGATGCCAAAGACGGCGGTCACAATTTCGACGACGCCCAATACGATGACGACGATGCAAGAAACGATCATGGTACCCGTGATATCGCCTGCCGCGCTGCCCGCAAAGAGCGCTGTAGCACCCATGCCTGCGCTTAGAATGCCGACGACAAAGAAGAAGAACGATAGGATTTTGAGTAATTTGCAGGCGTTGCTCATGGCTGGTCCTTTCGATGCGGGCGCGGAGAATCAGTCGCACCCAGGTTGTGGCACATATCGTGAAGCACATTGTAGTTCAACGGGGCGATGCATGCGTTTGAAAGCGTCTCTTGCCTGTACGGTCCAACCTTTCAAAAAGGAAAGCTGGACGTAAGCCAAATCGATGGCGGCTCATGTGCGGCGCTGAGATGATGAGGCTGTAACAAGGAGCTGGTCTCAAGGAGGAGCCATGATGTACGGAGCAGGGCAAGTGCGTGAGCCGCGGTCGTTGGGAAGGCGCATGGGTGATTCCGTGATCGCTGCTGTGTGCACGGGATTGATGGCGGTGCTTTGCATTGGGATGCTGTGGGCCATGTCGCATGTGGGACAATAGCGGACGGTTGGGTGCCGACATAAACGGTGCCCTGCGTATTCGTTTTGCTTGTTAAGGAGTGTCCATGGGCGTCGTCGATCCCTTATCTGTTGCTCGGGCCGCGGGGCTTGAGCTGATCGGGAAGCCCGAGGGCCTCACGCTCACCGACGGCACGATGGAGCTGCGCGCCGATTTTGGCCGCATGCTGCCGCGACTCAAGCAGGGCCGTCTACAGCAAGAGCTGTTGGTAAAGGCTGCGCGCACAAAGGGCATCGAGCGACCATGGGCAATTGACGCTACGGCAGGCTTTGGCGAGGATTCGCTGCTGTTGGCGGCCGCGGGCTTTACCGTCGATCTGTATGAGCAGGACTGCGTGATCGCGGCGCTCCTTCAGGATGCTTTGGAGCGCGCGGCGGATGATCCGGCGCTTGCGGCTGCCGTGGCACGCATGTGCTTACATGCGGGCGAGGACAGCATTGCGGGCCTTCGTCAAACCGTCGAGCTGGTCGAGCAGGGCGAGCTCGCAGCACCCGACGTGGTGTACCTGGATCCCATGTTTCCCGAGCGCACCAAGAGTGCAGCGGTCAAAAAGAAGTTCCAGCTCCTACATCATCTGGAGCAGCCATGCGCCGACGAGGAATCGCTGGTCGAGGCGGCGCTTGCTGTGCATCCGCGCAAGGTCGTTATCAAACGGCCGGTAAAGGGCCCGCTGCTTGCCGGCGTTAAGCCGAGCTATCAACTTGCGGGCAAGGCCGTTCGCTACGATGTTTTGGTGCCGCCGCGCCCGTAGCTTGTGTGCGATGGCTGGCGCTCCGTCAGTGCCGTGCCAATGTGGGGTCTATTTCCAAGGGTGCGACGTCAAATGCCAGCCGCCGCAGTATTCGCATTTGTAGCAGGCCAAGCCACGCCGCCCGCGGTTTTCACATTCGGCCATAACAGCCTCGGCCTCGGCGCGCGTGTCGTAACGGTTTTTGCGCTCGCACGACTTGTAGCGCCAGGCCTCATCGCGCTCGGCGTCCAGGGCGTCGCGGCGCTCGTCTTCGCGCGCAAACAGGTCACTCATATCGCCGCCCGTGGCAGCGCCTAAAAACTCGCTTTTGGCTTTTGACCAAGCGGCTCGCTTTTTGCTCCCCATCTGCTTCGCGCCCCTCTCCAAACGTTGGTATCATTGCTCAATCAAAGTGATACCAATAAACGTGAGGCCGCCGCGTGATGATCAGAAAAACCCTCGATACCGACATTCCCGCCGTCATGGCTGTCTATGACGCGGCCCGCGCCTTTATGCGCGCGCATGGCAACGCCACGCAGTGGCCCGAGGGCACGCCTTCTGCCGAGCAGCTGGCTGCCGATATCGCTGCCGGTGGCAGCTATGTGTGTGAAGTCGACGGCCGCGTGGTGGCGACGTTTGCCTTTTTACCGGGCCCGGACGAGTGCTATGACGTAATTGAGGACGGTCAATGGCGTAGCGACACTCCGTACGCCGTGCTGCACCGTGTGGCATCCGACGGCACCGTGCACGGTATCGCGGCTGCGATGTTTGCCTTTGCCAAGGAGCGTGCCGATCACCTGCGCATCGACACGCATCAGGACAACCTGCCCATGCAGGGCGCGAGCCTCAAGGCGGGGTTTGAGCGCGCCGGCATCGTGTATGTGTCCGACGGTACACCGCGTGTTGCGTTTGACTGGCTGCGCGAGGCATAAGAGCGGGGACGCGTATCAACAATTTGCACGAACGAAAATGGCCCCGGGTGGGGCTATTTTCGTTCGCTACGCTGTTTTGCAAGCCGGCTTTCGCAAGGCGCGAACCTACGAAAATCGCCGCGCGGCAACGCAGGGCGATGAGCTCGGTCGGGGGATAGGGCCCGCTTCGCCCGCCGGCCCGTACATTATATCATCCAGTGTGAAGCGTGAACGCCCGTTGCCGCGTGCGATGGGCTCGTAATAAGAGGAGAGCCATGTCGAAGCAAGCGGTCGTTGGAATCTTGGCGCATGTCGATGCAGGCAAGACCACGCTAGCCGAGGCCATGCTGTTCAACGCGGGTCGCATTCGCAAGCGCGGCCGCGTGGACGATGGCGATTCACATCTGGACACGAACGCGATCGAGCGCGAGCGTGGCATCACGATCTTCTCGTCGCAGGCCGTGCTCGAGCATGGCGATACCCGCGTCATGCTCGTGGATGCGCCGGGGCATGTCGATTTTTCTGCCGAGGCGGAGCGCACGCTGCGCGCACTCGACTACGCGATTTTGGTTGTGGGCGCCAACGACGGCGTGCAAGGGCATACCGAAACCCTGTGGCGTCTGCTTGCGCGCTATGACATTCCGACGTTCATCTATATCAACAAAATCGATTTGGAGAATCCCGGCCGCGATGTTTTGCTGGCACAACTTGGGCAGCGTCTTTCTGAGGGGTGCCTGGATGCCAACGAACTGCTGGTGGGTGGGGCCGTTCAGGAGGACGCTGCTGCGTTGGACGAGGCGGCGCTCGAGGAGTTTCTAGAGGTGGGTGAGCTTTCCGTCGCGACGCTGTCACGCATGGTTGCCGAGCGCAAGCTCTTTCCCTGTTTTGCCGGCTCGGCGCTCAAGGACCAAGGCGTGGACGAGCTGCTGGATGGCATATGTGCGCTGATGCGCGAACAGGCATGGCGCCCGGAGTTTGCCGCGCGCGTCTACCGCGTGAGCCGCGGAGATCGCGGCGAGCGCTTGGCATGGGTTAAAGTGACCGGCGGCACGCTGCATGCCAAGCAGATGATTGACGGACGTTCCGGTGCCGAGGCGTGGGAACAGAAGGCCGATCAGGTGCGCATCTATAACGGCGAAAAGTATGAGCTTGCCCAAGAAGTTGCTGCTGGCGGTATTTGTGCCGTGACGGGTCTTGCGCACGTTCGCTCAGGGGACGCCCTGGGCGCGGAGTCCGCGTGCGATGCGCCCATCATCGCTCCGGTCCTCACCTATACGGTGCTTCCGGACAAACATGACGTCCATACGGTGTTCAAAGCGCTGACTGAGCTGGCGGACGAAGATCCCATGCTCGGCGTAAGCTGGAATACGCATCTTGAGCAGATTCATTTGCAGTTGATGGGCGCCGTGCAACTCGAGGTCGTGCAGCGGGTGTTGGCAGATCGCTTTGGCCTTTCGGTTTCGTTTGAGTCTGGCGGCATTCTCTATAAGGAGACTATTTCGCAGCCGGTCGAGGGCGTGGGCCACTTTGAGCCGCTGCGCCACTATGCCGAGGTGCATCTGCGCCTGGAGCCGTTGCCAGCGGGTTCGGGCGTGCAGTTTGGCACCGTGACCTCGACCGACGAGCTCGATCTTAACTGGCAGCGTCTGGCACTCACCAACGCCATGGAGCGCGACCACTTGGGCGTGCTGACCGGCTCGCCCATCACCGATGTGCGCATTACACTCACAGGTGGCCGCGCGCATGCCAAACACACCGAGGGCGGCGATTTTCGCCAGGCTACGTACCGTGCGATTCGCCAGGGACTCATGCAGGCACGTGAGGCCGGCGCGGCGGTACTATTGGAGCCGTGGTACCACTTTGAGCTCGAGGTGCCGGGGGAGTGCGTGGGCCGGGCGCTCTCGGATGCCACGCGCATGGGTGCCGAGTACGAGCCGCCGACGATGGCGGGCGACCGGGCGAAGCTTGTGGGTCGCGTACCGGTATCCGAGGTGCAGGATTACGCGCTGGAGGTGGCTGCCTACACGAGCGGTCGCGGACATCTGTACCTGGAGTTCGCCGGCTATGCGGCTTGCCATGATGCCGAGCGCGTAATCGAGGCTGCCGCCTATGAGCCAGAGGCCGATCTGCCCAACACGCCCGATTCGGTCTTTTGCTCTCACGGCGCCGGTTACACGGTCAAATGGTACGACGTACCCGCCGCGGCGCACGTAAAGGTCGATCCCGCTACCTTCCGCCCCTGGCGAGCAGCAGACGCCGAGTTTTTCGGCCATAGGTGATAGAAGGGCGGCCTTTTGTCACCTGCTGTTGGTATAACTCGGTATAAGTTGGTATAACTATTACCAGGGTTTGCCAATCCGAGGAGGCCGACATGAATCCAAATCCCTTTAAGCCCACGGCTGGCAAGCGGCCTCCGATACTCGTCGGTCGCGAGTCGGTCATCGAAGATTTCGAGGAAGGGCTCGATAATGGCGCCGGAGCGCCGGGTAGGCTCATGCTCATTACGGGAAACCGCGGCTGCGGCAAGACGGTTCTCCTGCGGGAGCTGCAACGTCTGGCCAGCGAGCGCGGATGGGCGGTTGTCTCCGATTCCGCTTCGCTTGGCTTATGCGACCGCTTGGCCGACGCGCTTCGCTCGAATAAACCCGTTGTGACGTCAATGGAGTTCGGTCCGTCGTTTGGTCGGATGTCGGTCGAGGCGGCGCGGGCAAAGGGCGAGACGTTGCGAGGGCTGGTCAACGAGCGCCTTGAGAAGCTCGGTCCAGGCAAGGGCATCCTGTTTGCGATTGACGAGGCGCAATCGGCGTCTATCGAGGAACTGGCGGCTCTTGCCGTTCTCTATCAGCAGGTGCTCGGAGACCAGGATGCCACGGGCTTGCCCGATAGCGACCAGCGCGGTCTTGCGCTGGTGTTCGCCGGCTTACCCAGTATGGTTGACGACCTGCTCGAAGAGCCGAGCGTGACGTTTTTGCGGCGTGCCCAGCAGCGTACGCTGGGGGCGATATCTTTGCCCAAGGTGCGCGATTCATATGTCCGGACGGTCAAAGACGCTGGTCTTTACGTTGACGCGGAGACGGCGGACCTTGCGGCGCGCAAGAGCATGGGGCATCCCTACATGGTTCAGCTGGTGGGCTATTACATGTGGCGGTCTGCTGTCCGGCGTGGCTCGCAGGTCATTGAAGAGCGCGATGTCGAGGATGGTCATGCGGATGCCGTCTCCGAGTTCTACGAAGCGGTTGACGCGCCCCTGTATTACGGGCTGCGCAGTCCGCAACGCCTCTTTATCGAGGCTATGGCTGCTGATGAGGGTAAACCGACGCGCATGGCGGATATCATTGAGCGCTGTGATCGTACCCAGAGCTGGGCGAGTAAATATCGCGCAAGCCTGATTCGCGAGCGCGTCATCGAGGCTGCCGGATACGGCCTCGTCCGGTTTACCGTGCCCATGCTGGGCGAGTATATCCGCGACCGCATTTTATGGCACGAGTAGGGTGATAAAGGTGACGGAACAGAAGATGAGCCCGCAGGCTATCGAGGTGCGTGGCGCGCGTGTCCACAACCTCAAGGACATTGATATCGATATCCCGCTGGGAAAGCTCGTGGGTATTGCCGGCGTGTCGGGCTCGGGCAAGAGTTCGCTGGCGTTGGGCGTCCTCTATGCCGAGGGCTCGCGTCGTTACCTGGAGGCGCTCAGCACCTATACTCGTCGTCGCCTGACGCAGGCTGAGCATGCCCAGGTAGACGAGGTACTGCATGTGCCGGCGGCGCTCGCGTTGCATCAACGCCCCAGCGTGCCAGGTGTGCGCTCGACCTTTGGCACCATGACCGAGCTCAACAATAGCCTGCGTCTGCTCTTTAGCCGTTGCGCCCATCACGTGTGCCCGCACTGCGGGGCGCGCGTGGAGCCGAGCCTTAACGTTGCCGCTGGCCTGTCGCTCACGTGCTCCGCATGTGGTCGCGAGTTCTACGCGCCGAGCGCCGAGGATTTGGCTTTCAATAGTGGTGGTGCGTGCCCTACCTGCGGCGGCACCGGTGTCATGCGCGAGGTGGACGAGGCGAGTCTGGTGCCCGATGAGTCCAAGACCATCAACGAAGGCGCGGTGCTTCCTTGGGGCACGCTCATGTGGGACCTGATGAAGCAAGTTGCCGGTGAGATGGGCGTGCGCACCGACGTGCCGTTTAACCAGCTCACGCCTCTAGAGCGCGACATCGTGTTCCATGGTCCGGCGGTTAAAAAGCACATTCTCTACGTTCCCAAAAACGGCGAGGGCGCCACGCCGCTCGACTTTACCTATTACAACGCCGTCTATACCGTTGAGAATGCGCTTGCCAAGGTTAAGGACGATAAGGGCCTCAAACGCGTTGCACGCTTTTTGCGCGAGGGGCCATGCCGTGACTGTGGCGGCACGCGTCTCTCCGAGGCCGCGCGCCAGCCCCAGGTGCGCGGTATCAATCTGGCACAGGCCGCGGCCATGACGCTGGGCGAGGCGATTGAGTGGGTGCGCGGGGTGCCCGCATCCTTGCCGGCCGAGATGCAGCCCATGGCGACGGATATCTGCGATTCGTTTTTGAGCACGGCTCGTCGTCTGGTCGACCTGGGTCTCGATTACCTTTCACTCGACCGCGCCGGTGCCACGCTCTCCACGGGTGAGCGCCAGCGTGTGCAGCTCGCCCGCGTGGTACGCAATCGATCGACGGGCGTGCTTTATGTGCTGGACGAGCCCTCGATCGGCTTGCATCCGGCAAATGTCGACGGCCTGGTTGGCGTGATGCGCGACCTGGTAGGCGACGGCAACACCGTGGTTGTTGTCGACCACGATACGCGCGTACTGGCGGAAGCTGACTATCTGGTCGAGATGGGCCCCGTTGCCGGAGCAGGTGGCGGTAACGTGATCGCTGCAGGTACGGTGGACGAGGTCGAACAATCGCGGGGCAGCCGCATCGCCCCGTTTTTGCGCGCAGAGTCCAAGCGCATGCGTCCGCAGGTGACTGACGAGGAAATGTTCGACCAGGGACATATCCGCATGGCAACCGATGCCATTCATACCGTAAAACCGCTCGAAGTCGATATCCCGCGCGGCCGTCTCGTCGCGGTGACGGGCGTTTCGGGCTCGGGCAAGACGACGTTGGTGCTCGAGACACTCATCCCGGCACTTAAGGCACAGGCAGCTGGCGAGCGTCTGCCAAGACACGTGCGTTGGGTCGATGCCGAGGGTATTGCCCGCGCAAACCTGATTGACGCCACGCCCATCGGCGCCAACGTGCGCTCGACGGTCGCAACCTATGCCGACATCCATGACGAGCTGCGTCGTGCCTTCGCCCGCACGCCCGAGGCCAAGGCAGCCGGCTACAAGGCGGGTGCCTTTAGCTACAACACCGGTGCCTTGCGCTGCCCTACGTGCGATGGCACGGGCTCGATATCGCTCGATGTGCAGTTTTTGCCCGACGTCGAGATCGTCTGCCCGGCATGTCGCGGTTCGCGTTATGCGGACACGGCTTCGCGTATCCATCGTGAGGGCAAGGACGGGAGCTTGCTTACGTTGCCGCAGCTCATGGACATGAATGTGGACGAGGCTATCGACGCCACGGTGGGACTCAAGAAGGTTCAGGCGCGCTTGCAGACCTTGCACGACCTTGGCTTGGGCTATCTCACACTCGGTGAGCCCACACCGGCGCTTTCGGGCGGCGAGGCGCAGCGTCTTAAGCTTGCGAGCGAGATGGGCCGCGTGCAGGACGATGCCGTATTCGTGTTCGATGAGCCCACGATTGGCTTGCATCCGCTCGATGTTCAGCTACTGCTGAGTGTGTTCGACGGCCTTGTTGCCAAGGGCGCCACGGTTATCGTGATCGAACACGATCTCGACCTTATCCGCAATGCCGATTACGTGATCGACATGGGCCCGGGCGGTGGCGACGCGGGCGGGCAAATCGTCTGCGCCGGAACGCCGGCGGATATCGCAGCTTGCTCCAAGAGCATTACCGGTCGCTACCTATAGGCAATGTGACAAAGGGACTGTCCCTTTGTCACATGTTGGCGAAGCCTGTTTGGCGCAGGGCCTCGTAGAGGACGATGGCGGCGCTGTTGGAGAGATTGAGTGCGCTGATGCGGTAGTCGTCCGGATTGACGAAGTTGCCGCAGATATCCTGCTTAAGGATGGCCTCATGGCCGTCCTCGATATGCCCGAGTGATTCCTCGTGGGCTTCCCATGCCTCGGCGTTATCGAGTGAGTCACAATCGCGCAGCATCGGGATGCGCTCGCAGCGCTCGGGCGCCGCGGCAAGAAATGGCTCGGGAATGCCCGAGCTCTCGCTGCCAAAGACCAAGTAGTCGCCATCGCGGTAGGTGCTCTGCGCATAGGTGCGGCGTGCCTTTTTGGTCAGCAGATGCAGGCGGCCATCGGCAGGGGAGAGGTCGTTGCGCGCAAGGAAATCCTCCCAGCCGGCATAGGTCGTCACGTCCAAGTTTTGCCAGTAGCCCAGTCCGGCACGACGCACCGTCTTGTCGTCGAGCGAAAACCCCAGCGGCTCCACCAGATGCAGGCGGGCGCCGGTGACCACGCAGGTGCGGCCGATATTGCCCGTATTGGCCGGAATCTCGGGCGCATACAGCACGATATTGAACATGAATCTCCTTGGCTCAGAACGAAAAACCACCACGAAGGGCACCTTCGTGGTGGTTTGGCGGTTACGTAGGCGGAAAAATACCCGCTTGGATAAACCTAGGCGCGGTGCCAGTCGGTCAGGCAGGCATCGAGGGAGGCGATGAGCGCGTCCTTGTCCATGTGACGGCCGATGATGCACAGGCTCGTCATGCGGTCGCCCGTCTCGTCGTCCCAAATCTGCATGATCTCGGGGTTCTCGTCGATGATCTTCTGCTTCTCGCCCTCGGGTGCCGAGTCAACGAACAGGCCGTTCTCCATCAGGCGCATCTGGTGGCCGGCCTGCTCAAACATGTAACACATGTCCGGATTGCCGGTCTGCCACAGCGGACCCTTGACGCGAATGACCTCGTCGGGCCACTCCTGCTCAACAAAATTGGTGAACTTCTGCAGGTCAAACGGCTTGCGGCGCGAGTAAACAAAGGTCTCGATGTCGTACTCGAGCACCTCGGGGTCGTCGTGCTCCTCGGGATGCTCCATGGCCTCGATCCAGGCGGCGGAGTTGTAGGCGCGCATAAAGTCGAAACGGTCGGTGTCGAGCAGCTCCTCCATGGGGACCTCGCCGTTTTTGGCCTCGACGATCACGGCGTCCTTCTGCAGGCTGCGCACGATGGCCTTGAGCTCGGCGATCTGCTCGGGGCTCACGGTATCGGTCTTGTTGAGGATCAGCGTGGAGCAGAACTCGATCTGCTGGATGAGCAGGCTCTCGATGTCGTCCTCGTCAATATCCTCAGCCAGCAGGTCGCGACCGCCGTTGAACTCGTCGTACATACGGGCGCAGTCGACCACGGCCACGATGTTGTCGAGCGCAAGTTTAGGCTCGCCGCCCACCTTGGCCTCGTCGCAGAAGCTCGAGATGGTGTAGGCGATGGGAATAGGCTCACAAATACCCGATGCCTCGATGATGATGTAATCGAAGTTGCCCGAATCGGCGATGCCCTGCAGCTGGTTGGCCAGGTCATCCGAAAGCGTACAGCAGATGCAGCCGTTGGTGAGCGGGATGAGGTCGTCGGTCTCGGAAAGGCCGCCGTCGGCGATGAGGCTGGCGTCCACATTGATCTCGCCGATATCGTTGACGATCACGGCGGCGCGGATGCCGCCGTCGTTAGCGAGGATGTGGTTGAGCAGCGTGGTCTTGCCGGCACCGAGGTATCCGGTAAGCATGATGATCTTCACGGGTTTGTTGGGCATGTGCCCTCCTTTGTTAGACATGGCTTACAGTTGAATCTTATGCCAAACGCCTGCTCTTATACCCACGCGCCGGCAAATAACACAAGCTACTCCCAGGCTCCCCATACATCGGGGCAATAACCGACGGTGGCCTTTTTGCCGTTGCGCACGATGGGCTCGGCCAAGACCTGCTGATTCTCGAGTAGCTTGTCGAAGCGCTGGCTAGAGGTGAGGTGCTGGATGAGTGCGAGCGTTTCCTCGTCCTTGGCTTTGGGGTTGAGCAGCTTGTCGATACCGCCGACCGCCTGCATGACGCTCGTGAGCTCGCCCTTGCTCATCTCCTTTTCCTTAAGGTCGATAAACTGCACCTTAATGCGGCGCTCCTTAAAATAACGCTGTGCCTTCTTGGTGTCGAAGGACTTCTTGGTGCCGAAGATTTGAATATTCATACTATGTTCCGCCGTTCTAGCGAACGGCGGTCACCTCGACGCTGCAAAGCCATCTGATGGGCAATCTGCCTTTCAATCGTCGGGCGCGGGCAAAAGCCCAGCGCCCTCCTCTTTCAAGGCACCTTGCCGCATCAGCTGGCTTTTCGCTGACATTGATAGAACATCGAGGTGACCGCCGCTGGACTTATCGAATGAAGTTGGTCGTTGCTCGATCTGCCTCGGGTGCGTTGATACCGGCGGCCTGTCCTGCCTCGATGCAGCGCAGGAGCCACGCCATGTTTTTGCCGATATTTCGCATGGTGGCAAGGCCCTCGGCGTCCCCATCGGCGTCGCCGGGCACACGGCCAAACACGTTGTTCCAGTAGGTGGAAGCAACCACGGGCATTTGCTTAATGGTGAAGTACTTGTTGAGCACATCGAAGGTGGTCGACGTGCCGCCGCGACGGGCGACGGCGACCGCGGCGCCGGGTTTGTGCTCAAAGGCATGCCCGCCTGCATAGAATGCGCGATCGAGGGCCGAAAGGATGCGTCCGCTGGGGTGCGCATAGTAGACGGGCGAGCCAAAGACAAAGCCATCAGCCTGCTCGGCGGCAGCGATCAGCTCGTTCACCACGTCATCGTCAAAGGTGCAGCGGCAATCGAGCTTGCCGCACTGACCACAGCCAATGCAATCGCGAATGGGCTTGGCGCCCAGCTGAAACACCTCGGTATCAATGCCTTCTGCATTAAGTTGCTCGGCGACCTCGGCGAGTGCGCGGGCGGTGTTGCCGTTTGCCTTGGGACTGCCATTGACCAAAAGAACCTTCATCACAAACTCCCTCTGCTTTTGGTGACTTCTGCAGAGGATTATCGCACGATGGGGGAGGCGGTGTGGGCGCAGTGCTAATTCAGTTTGGTACCTGGCACCTGCACGGCTTTCCCGAGCAACGCTTTGAGTTCGTTCAAAATGGAAACGGGTTGTCGGTCAACGCTGTCCAGATGAAGCGTCGTCACACGAATGGGCGGCTGATATTCAAGCGAGCCGATGAGCACGGGAGAACCCAGGAACCGTTCGATTTCGTCTGCGATCGCGTCGGTCTCTTCGGGATCAAAGTCGTCGAAAAGCGCCACGAATGTCGGCCCCGTCGAGCGGAACAGGCGGCCCTTGCCGCGCGAACAATCCATGAGGCAGGCGGCGCTTTCGGCGAGCACGCGGTCGCCTGCATCGAATCCAAAGTGGGCATTGACCTCGGCGATATCGTCGACCTTAATGGCAATAAAGCCTGCCTCGTGCGGCACGCGGCGCATCTCTCCAATAGCGTTGACCAGCGCGTGGACATCGCCCAGGCCCGTTACCGAGTCGGTCGTATCCGCTAGGCTTCGGTTGACGATAATGCCCACATACATGCTGGGCTCGGTATCGGTGCCGTCCAAGCGGTAGCCCGTGCAGTCGCAAAGCGCGTATTTTCCGGTGGCATCCATTACGCGATACTGCATGTAGTGGAAGTGCCACGTGCCGTTTATCACCATGTCGAGCTCGGCGCGTACGTTGTCGCGGTCCTCGGGATGAACGCGGGCGAGCCACATGTCGAGTGAGTTAAAAGGGTGCTGGGAAGGCAGGTCAAAATCGCGCACGGCGTTAACCGACCATTGCGATTCTCCAGTATCGAGGTTAAGGATGAACGGATAGCGCGTCTCGGAGCTCATGGAGATCGCTTGGAACACCCGGTCGTTGCAGGGAAGCTGATTGACGATTGGGCGTTGCGGCACGTCATTGTCTTTCGGTTGCTGCACACGATGCATAAGCTTATAGCGATACATCTTGCGATCGGCATCCATCGTCATCTGGCGACGCGTGTCGCCGGCAAGTGGATTGACGCGCGAGCAGCCAAAGCTAAAGCTGCCGATCATGGGCGCCTTGCCGCCTGAACTCGCCTCGATCAGCCCGGCACGCACCTGCTCCAAGCGCCGCTCGAGTTCAGTCTCGTTTGCGGAGAGCGAGATGAGCACAAACTCGTCTCCACCGATGCGGAATAGCATCTCATCGTGCTCCATGGTTTCGGAGAGCGTGCGGCAGATGCTCAGAATATAGCGATTGCCTTCGGCGTGGCCAAACCTATCGTTGCAATGTTTGAGATGGTCAATGTCAATATAGGCGCAGGTGAAGGGGTCGCCTTTGCGCCAGAGTTGCTCGACGTGACGGTCGAGTCCGCTGCGGTTGCCCAAGTTGGTGAGCGGGTCGATATAGGCGTTGCTCTCAAGCAGCCGGCGCTCTTGTTGCAGGATGGCATGCGTCTTTAGCAGTTGCTCGCCAACGGCGCGTAGCTCAGCGGGCAGCGCGGCAACATCGAGTTCGGCGGTCGAGATGCCATTCGCAAGTCGTTGGAGATAGGCAATAATCAATTGCTCGCCCAGGCGATACGACTCGTTCATGATGTAAAACCTCCTTGGGCGAGATAATGGTTTGTATCATATCCCCAATTGCATTTTAATGGGGATAATAAGTTAGCCAATGGGGACAAACGTGCCCCTCAACGGTAGCGGCCTGCATGTGAATGCATCAATCTTCGCCATCGAGCAGCTTCTCAAAATCTACCGCCGGCATAGGACGGTAGTAGAGGAAACCCTGTGCATAGCGTGCGCCCATCTGACGCAGCAGCTGAGCCTGCGCCTCCGTCTCGACGCCTTCGATCACAACGGGCAGATCGAGCGATTGCGCCATCCCGAGCATCGACGAAATGATTTGCGCGCTACGGCCTTGATCGCCGTCGACGGGCACAAACGTGCGGTCGAGCTTGATGACGTCGACGTTGACGTTCTTGAGCATCGCGAGCGTGGACTGGCCGGTGCCAAAATCGTCCATGTAGGTCGAGAAGCCGCGGGTGTGCAGGTCGGCCGTCAGTTTATCCACAGCCTCGGGCTCTCCGGTATAGGCAGTCTCGGTAATCTCGATGCGCATGAGCTCGGGCGATAGATTGTAGCTGGCGGCAAGCGCGCTCATATGCTCGGCGACATCGCAGGCAAGGATATCCACGCGCGACACATTAAGCGAGATCGGAACCACGCGAAGCCCCTGGTCAAGGCGCTTGCGCAGCCAAAAGGCAACGCCCTGCCAAATATATTTGTCGAGCGTCACCACAAAACCGCTTTCCTCGAGCGTCGGGATAAAGGAAACGGGCGGAATGAGGGTGTCGTCATTACCAATCCAGCGTGTGAGCGCCTCGGCACCAACAATCTCGCCGGTTTCCATGTCCACCTGGGGCTGCAGGTAGTAGGTGATACGATCGTTGGAGAGCGCATATTGGAACTCGGTGAGGGTGTTGTGAAACGCAACCTCGTGGGCGTACTCTTCGGGGCGGAAAACAGCGATGCGGTCCTTAAAGTCATTTTTGGCGCGACGGTTGGCATACATGGCCCTTGCCTGAGCGTCGATGGTGATTTCCTCACGGGGTTTGACGGGGTAGACGCCCATGGACGGCCAAAAACCCACGCCGTCGTCGTGCCTGGCAACCGCTTCGCGCACGCCGGCATAAATTCGATGAATCGTATCGCGGTCAAAGGGAGCAAGGATGCAAAAGTCGTCCATGCCCCAGTAGCCCGCAACGCCCATGCCCGCGTTCTCGATATCCTTAAGCACCGTGCCCACATCGGCAAGCACGCGGTCGCCCTCGGTTTGTCCGTGCCATTCGTTAAACAGGCGCATGTGTCCCATGTCGACGGTGGCAATGCACCATGCGCTGCCTTGTGCCGTCGACAGAAAGGCATTGGCGCGTCGCATAAACTCACTGGGGCGGTAGAGGCCGGTGAGCGGGTCGATGCGCTCGGCGATTGCGCCTTTGCGCTTGATTTCGGGAATGCAGGGACTGTCGTTGTGGAACGGTCCGTTTATGGCGCGAATGCGGCGGTCGAGTTCGTCCAAAACGGCCGGTGCCTGGTTAACAAGGCGCTCGTAGTAGACAGGCACGACCAGGCATGTGGGGGTGATGACGTCGCCGGCAATCTGGATGGGTTTTGAGACAACATGTTCCAAATCCCCAACGAGGTGATCGAAGGCATTGCGGTCAAAACTATCGGTAAGTACAACGAACTGCGCGCTGCGCGAGCGGAATACACGGCTTCTGCCGCGGATGAGCGAGAGCATGCGGCCGGCATACTCGGAAAGCATGGCATCGACGGCGTCGGCCCCATAGCGTTCATTGAGCTGCGTTGTACCGCGAACACGCACGGCGGCAAGGCCCATCCCGCGGTTATCGCGGCGGCAAGTATCAATGGCGCCGATCAACATGCGCTGGGTTCCAAGCCCTGTTGCGGGGTCAATCGTCTCGACCAGAGCGTGATTGACGAGTTCGCCAACGTAGAGCGAGGGCGTGTCTCCGTTTCCGTCGATGCGATAGCCTCGGACGCGACAAAGCACGTAATCGCCAGCAGCGTTGCGCACTCGATACTGCATGACGCGATAGTGCTTGGAGCCGTTGTAAATCTGGTTGATATCGTTGATATAGGCCTCGAGGTCATCGGGATGGACGCGCGTTTTCCAGTAATCGTGGCAGTTGTCTATATGCTCCGAAGGAAGACCGAAATCGCGCAAGGCGCCTTGTGACCAAAGGGTGCGATGTTTGTCCAAGTTCTTGATAAAGAAATATCGTCCCTCGTCAAGCATCGAGAAGGCGTCGAAGACACGGTCGCTGACTTCAAAATCGTGTTTGATATTGCGACGATCCAGGTGTACGGCATGGCGCAGCTTGTAGTCGTACATGCGGTGGTCGGCATCGAGCGTCATACGATCGGACGTTTCGCCCAGTTTTGGGTCGGCATGCGATACGCCATAGCTAAACGAGTGAGGCATCTCGGCGTCGTTGTTTTTGAGCAGCACCGAGCGGCAATGCTCAAGGCGCTCGGCAAGGTCGTCTTCGGTCGCGACGGTGGACAAGATTGCGAACTCGTCGCCACCCAGGCGAAACACCGCCTCGTCAACTTTGATATAGAGCTTAAGGTACAGGCTCACCTGCATAATGTAGCGGTTACCCTCGTCGTGACCGAAGGCGTCGTTGCAGTGCTTGAGGTTATCGATATCGATAAACGCCATGGTGACCGGCGTGCCCTGCTCCCAGAGCTCTTCCAACGAGCGGGTATAGCCGCCGCGGTTGCCAAGGCCGGTAAGTTGGTCGGTAAAGGCTGTCCTTACCAGGTCTTCCGGGCGCTCGAACAGGTCTTGAATGATCTTTTGGAGCGTCTCGGTATAGGTGTTGGCTGTGTTCATATGTGAGCGGCTTTCTGGGGTCGAGATGGCTTGCGTCGGATGTTTTTCTTGTCAATGTGACCTTCTGCGGTCTATGGACGCGTGAACTTTCGTCCCCGCCTTGTTTTGTCGATAGGCTGGATTGTTGTCTACTGTTTGGTGTTGTTGCCTAATGATGCGAACATCATTATAGGGGCGTGTTTGTATAAACATGGTCAGTCGGTAAAAATTAAACGCCGAGTGGTAGTGCTTGGTTTGCATTGGCAAATGTGACCGAGACGGTATATGTTGACGGGTATACTTGTTCCGTTCAAAAGCATGAGGACGGGGATGGTTGCATGGCACTGCCAAGTAAGGCGCACACGGTGGGTCTGGCACTCGAGGGCGGTGGCTACCGGGGCATGTATACGGCAGGCGTGCTCGACGTTTGGATGGAACATGGCCTGACCTGCGATCATATGGTGGGTGTCTCGGCAGGCGCCGCGTTTGGCTACAACTTTAAGTCGCGCCAGATTGGTCGCGCCATTCGTTACAACAAGGCCTATTGCGCTGACAAGCGCTATGCGAGCGTGACGAGCTGGCTGCGAACCGGCGACATGTTCAATGCCGAGTTTGCGTATCATGAGGTGCCTATCGAGCGCGATCCCATCGACTTAGATGCCTACCGCGCCAGTCCCATGAGGTTTACGTGCGTATGCACTGATATCGAGACAGGCGAGGCCGTCTACCATGACCTGCCTTACGGTGACGAGCGCGATATCGAGTGGATTCGTGCTTCGTCGGCGATTCCCGTGGCGACCAGGCCTGTTCGGATTGATGGGCATCGGTATTTGGATGGCGGCGTTGCGGACTCTATTCCCAGCGCCTGGCTGTTTGCTCAGGGTTACGACCGCAATGTGGTGGTGCTGACGCAGCCGGCGGGTTTTGTAAAAGAGGCCAATAGCTTGATGCCCATGCTGCGTCGTGTGTATCGTCACTACCCGGAGTTTGTCGCAGCGCTTGAGCATCGGCATGAGGTGTATAACGCCACGCTCGATGACCTTGCGCGTCGTGAGGCCGCCGGCGAGATCTTTGTGGTGCGGCCGAGTGAATCGGTGAAAGTGCCGTCGCTTTGCCGCGAGCCCGATGAACTTGAGCGCATCTATCAGATCGGTCGCCGCGATGCGGAGGCGACTTTGCCGGCGTTGGAGGCCTACCTAGCGGGGTAGGGGTTGCATACGGAAAGCGCATCCCGGAATGGAGGCCCAAACTGGGATGCGCTTTCCGCTCTAGAAGATATGAGACTGCGAATCGGCTGCTCGGCCTAGACTTATGCCTGCTGCCAGGTGTCGACGAGCTCCTTGGCTGCGGCGTGGGGGTCGTCGGCACTGCAGACCGCGCTCACCACAAAGAAGCCGTCGACGCCGGTGGCCTTGAGCTGCGGCAGGTCGGCCGTCTTGACGCCGCCGCCTACCACGATGGGCACGGGGCTTGCCGCGTGGAGTGCGGCCAGGTCCTCAAAGCTTTTGGTGATGATGGAGCCGTCGGCCGCGCGTCCGCAATCGCGCTTGGTCTCGGTCTCGTGGAGCGGGCCGATGCCCAGGTAGTCGACCAGACTCATGTCGGCGGTCTTGACGTATTCGAGCATCTCCTCGCAGCGGGCCGAAAGGCCCACGATGGCATTGGGGCCCAAAAGTTTGCGGCAGACCTCGACGGGAATATCGCTCTGGCCCACGTGCACGCCATCGACAGCAATACCCTGCTCGCGCGCGGCGAGTACGCAGTCCAGGCGGTCGTCGATTAACAGGGCGACCTGACCGGTCTTGCCGGCCTGTGCGATTGCCTGCGCGGCGTCGCCGGTCAGTGCGATGATCTCGCGGGCGCTTGCCACCTTGGAGCGCACCTGGATGCAGGTAAAGCCGGCATCGAGCGCCTGGGCCACCACATCGCCCACGGGACGTCCCAGCGTGTTTTCGGGGCCGAGTACGAGATAGGCCGAGATATCAAGGTTGTCGCGGATGCTCATCGTGCTTCCTCCTGCTTTTTGATCTGTGCTTCCATGCGCTCGAGCTTGCCGGTCATGGTGTCGGTAAATCCGGGTCGAATATCGGCCTTGAGCACGACTTCGGTGCGGATGCCCTTGCTCGCCAACACAAAGGTTGCGTCGCGCACGACCTGCATGACCTCGTCCCAGTCGCCCTCGATTTCGGTGAACATCGAGGTGGTGCGGTTGGGAAGGCCGCTCTCGCGAATGACGCGCACGACCTCGGCGACCTCGGCGGAGAGTTCATCGCCGGTGCCGCACGGGGCGATGGCCACGGCGACGAGCGTGTTCATGCCGGTATTGGCTGTGGGCTCGGACATGGTCTTACGCCTCCTCGAGCTCGAGCTGGTTGTTGGCGATGTCCTGGGCGGTTGCGCGGTAGAGCTCGTCGATAAAGGCGACCTTAAAGCTTGCCGGGGCATCCGCGACGGCAGCGGCACGCGTGCCGGCCACGTTGTAGACGGCGGTACCGCAGACGGCTGCCGTAAACGGATCGGCGGCACAGGCATATACGGCCAGCACACCACCCTGCGAGCAGCCACAGCCGGTGATCTTGGACATGAGCGGGCTGCCGCCGTGGGACTTTGCCACGGTCGTGCCGTCGGTGATCAGGTCGACCTCACCCGAGACCACTACAGCGCCGCCGGTGTAACGGGCGAGCGCCACGGCAGCATCGCGGGCGGCGTCAACCGTATCGGTGGTGTCGACACCGCGCACGCGGCTCAGGTCGGCGGCCTCACCCTCAAGACCCCACAGGCCGGCGAGCGCGATGATCTCGGAGGCGTTGCCGCGCACGATGGCGGGCTTGTACTGCTTGAGCTCGTTTACCAGCTGAGTGCGCAGGCTGCCGATGCCCAGGCCTACCGGGTCGAGCACCCAGGGCTTGCCGGCATCGTGTGCCGCCTTGGCTGCGCGGGGAATCGTCTGTTCGTAGATGGGGAAGAGCGTGCCCATGTTGAGATAGATGGCGCCACCGCCGGCGACGAGTGCCTCGCCCTCGTCGGGCAGATAAACCATAGCCGCCGAGCCGCCCACGGCGAGTTGCGCGTTGGCGACAAAGTCAATCGTCACCGTGTTGGTGATGGAGCCCGCCATCGGGTTGGTGGCGCGAATCTCGTCCACGGCCTTGACCACATGTTGCTTAAGCTGTTCCGAATCAATCACTGCACATGCCTCCTTGGCATAGAAAAGGGGCGCTGTGCATAGACAGCGCCCCTGCAAAGGCGGCATGCTCCCTACGCCAGCATTAACTGACAGGTTCAAAGGATTGGGCCCATTGCCCTCTCAGCCTTGTGGCTTGCACCGCCGGCACTCCCGCATCGAATCTGTTGCTCCCTATACTAGCGCACCTGCCAAATAGGGACAGGTTTATTTTGGCAGGTAGCAACAGGGGCGTTGCGTTTTCCCAGATAAAACCTACCAAAATAAACCTGTCCCTTTTTGGCAGGTCGGTACAATAGATGGGATAGAGAATGACTAAGGGGACCCTATGATCAAACTTGTGTTGACCGATATGGACGATACGCTGATTCCGGCCGGGCATGACGGCGCCAGCGACTACGCCATCGAGGGCATTCATGCCATGCAGGCGGCGGGTCTGCACTTTGGCCCGGTTTCGGGTCGCCAGCCGTCCGCGATGGGCTGGATGTTCAAAAATCGTTCCGAGTGTTTTTCGACTGGCGCGTTCTGTAACGGCCAGGTGATGTTTGTCGGCGGCGAAGTAGTCGCCTCGCACGCAATCGACAACGATGCTCTGATGCGTTTGGCCGACTATCTGGAGCAAGAGACCGACGATACATTTCTAAAAGTCTATGGCCTGGGCGATGACTTTTGGGACAACGATGCCTATTGCGTGACGAGTGATCCCGAGCGCGTTCGTCGCGCCATGGAGTCGGGCGGCAACGCATGGCTCAAAGGCGAAGAGGCCCCGTGCCGTCCCGTCGTCGATGAAGCGCCGGTGTTCAAGGCGAATATCTGGAGTGCCCGTTCGCGTGAGGAGCTCGCGGAGCTACGCGAGCGCGTTGCCGCTGAGGTGCCGGAACTCTCGCTCGTGTTTCCCAACAACCGAGTGCGCCTGTTTGACATCCTTCCAGCAGGTTGGGACAAGGGTTGCGCTGCGCTGGAGTTGGCGCGCGCTTTGGGCCTGACGCCCGATGAGGTGGCCGTATTTGGCGATTCCGATAACGATCTGCCCATGATCGATGCCGTTCCCAACTCCGTTGCAGTCGCCAATGCCAACGAGGCTGTCACGGCTGCCGCGCGCTGGCATATCGGCGCTGCGGCAGACGATGCGGTTGCCGGGGCTCTGCATCAGATTGCCGCCTGCGCCGCGACGGGGGAGATGCCGCCGTTTATGCGTCAGATGAGCACGACGGGTTTCGACGTCACGAACGTCTAGGGAGAAAGCCATGAAGCTTCAGCAGCTCAGATATGTCGTCAAAGTTGCCGAATGCGGCAGCATCACCGAGGCCTCGCGTCGGCTCTTTGTGTCGCAGCCTTCGATTACCGCGTCGATCCGCGATCTCGAAAACGAGATGGGTGTGCACATCTTTGAGCGCACCAACAAGGGCGTCATTGTGTCCGAGGAGGGCGAGACCTTCTTGGGCTACGCGCGACAGGTGCTCGATCAGGCCGATCTGCTCGAAGGCAAGTACAAGGGCGCGTCCGAGCAAGTGCCGCACTTTAGTGTGAGCTGCCAGCATTATTCCTTTGCCGTTAACGCGTTTGTTGACGTGATCCGCGAGTTCGATGCCGCGCGCTACGACTTTACCCTGCGCGAGGAGCAGACTCACGAGATTATCGAGGATGTCGCGCACATGAAAAGCGAGCTGGGCATCCTGTACCTGTCCGAGCACAACCGCGAGGTCATTGAGCGCATGTTGGCAGCCAACGAGCTCGTGTTCGAAGGGCTCTTCTGCGCCACGCCGCACGTTTTTGTGTGCGCCGACCATCCGCTGGCGGGCCGCTCCAGCGTGACGCTCGAGGACCTGGAGGACTATCCCTTCCTGTCCTACGAGCAGGGCAGCTACAACTCGTTTTACTATTCCGAGGAACTGACCTCGACGTTTGAGCGTCGCAAGAATATCCGCGTGCGTGACCGTGCGACACTGTTCAACCTGGCCATGGGCCTCAACGGCTACACAGTATGCTCAGGCGTGATCAGTCATGAGCTCAACGGCCCCGGCATCATCTCGATTCCGCTCGATGTGGACGAGTACATGGAGATTGGCATCATCACGCGCAAGAACACGACACTCACGCGCTACGGCCAGGCGTATATCGACGCGATTCGTCAGCATATCTAGTCTTTTGAGCGGTGTCGGGCTTGGGCTTGGCGCCGCTCAATTTGCCGCCGACGGTCCAGGATAGGGCCTGATTTCGAGCCACATGTCCCATTAACCGGCGCCCTCTCGCACTACCATCAAAGTGAGCCGCTATGCGAGGGGAGGTCGCCGTGGATCGGATATATACCGATAGCTGGCGTTTCCCCATGCCACTTATGTGCACGGCATTTGAGCCCGGGACGCTCGACAGAACCCTCGACGTGATGCTCAAAGATGACTATGGCGTTATCGTGCGTGCCGAGGCGCACTACTATCGCGGTTGCCCCGATGAGGCACGACGCCTGGCGGAGCCGTACTTGCTGTCGGACGACCATTCGCTTCGTCTTTCGGCATGCCTGTTGTGCGCCTATGCAAATCTGTCACTGAATCGCGCATTGGCGGCGCGTCGCTGTCTTGCGTACCTCGAGGAGACGGGGAAGGGCCAAAGGGCGGCAAAGGATCCACGCGCTCAGGCCTCGTATATGCTGCTCGCGGCCAGCGCGTGCGTGCTGCTGCATTTTCCCTCGCCGGTGTCACGCAGCGAATTTGATTCGTATGCATCGCTGCTGCCCGAGGGGCTGCGCCTGTTTGCAACCTACGCGCTGGCACACCGTGCCTATCTTGATGGCGATTACGGGCGCTGCGTGGGGATGGCGGAGAATGCCCTGTCGATGAAGCAGGAAAGCTATCCCATCCCTGAGGTCTTCTTGCATCTGATCGCTGCCGTTGGGTGGATCAACCAGCGTGAGGCTGACCGTGCGAACATTCACTTTATGTGTGCGTGGCAGATTGCGCAGCCCGATGGCTTGATCGAGATCGTCGGCGAGCATCACGGGCTTTTGCAGGGCGTTTTGGAATCATGTCTAAAGAAAGATCATCCGCTGGAGTTCGCGGAGATCATTAAAGTTACCGAGCGCTTTAGCCGCGGCTGGCGTCGCGTGCACAATCCGGGTGCGGGCGCCACCGTTGCCGAAAGCCTGACCACGACGGAGTTTGCCATTGCCATGCTGGCCTGTCGCGGCTGGACCAACGATGAGATTGCCGCTCACATGGGTATCTCGCGCGGCACGGTAAAGAATCGCCTGTCGAACACCTACGCCAAGCTTGGCATAACGAGTCGCGCCGCGCTGAAACAGTTTGTATTGCTGTAAGCGACCGGCGAGTGGTTTTGTTTTGAGTGGACAATCGAATCGGATCGTTCAAACGCGGCGCGGCCGCCGGTGGGAGGTCCGGCGGCCGCTTACCATGGGGCGGTGCGCGTTCGTGTTGATCGAGCGTGCGAGGTTTGGAGCTACGAGCGCTTGCGGCTGGTAAAGATGCCGGCGACGACGGCTGCCACGCCTGTGATGGCGGCGGCAACAACGCCCATAACGGAAGCGTCACCCGTGGTTGCGAGCGTGCCCTTGGTGTCGACATGCTTGATGGTCGCGGCGGCGGTCGTTACCTTAGGCTTCGATTCGGGCTTTGCCTGGGGCGTTTCCACCGGAACGATGACGGCGCGCTTGGCGATGGCGTCGCTATCCAGATCCGTGATGACGTCGTTTGCGGTGCCGATGGTCTGGCCGCGCTGATAAGGGGCATCGACGGGATTGGTGTCAACGAAATGCACGTCGCAAATACGTCCACCGTTGGGTGTTTCGATAATGCTGTCGACGATATTGATCGTGCCGGCAATGCTGCCGTCTGCGCTATTCACCACGGCCAGGATGGCAGCGGTGTTGCCTTCTGCCGTCACGCGGCTGCGCGTGATGGAGATGGTCGCAGGCGTGAGGCCATCTTCGGTGAGAGCGAAGATACCATACGTATGAGCGTTCACGTCTGGGTCAACTACGACAATGTCGCCATTGGTGATGGGCGGTAGGGGCTGGTTGCCTCCATCGTAGTTGATGTAGTGGGCAATGGCCTCGACGGTCGAGTCGCTGATAAAGATGCGCCCGCCAGGTCCGCCGGTGTCCCAATTGTGCGTGAAGATTCCTGAGGCGTTTTCGCCCTCGGCATAGGCGTGAACGAATGAGCCATTTTTAATGGTGATGTCGCCCTCGTCGGTGAAGATGGCGGTGGGGCTGTCTTCGCGCGCTGGGTACGCATACGCTCGTACGGTCGCCGCATCAATGGTCAGGCCGTCGAAGGCATATATACCGCTACCGAATCCCTGAGCCGTTAGCGTGCTGTTGGATACCGTGAGGGTTTCTTTGGCGACGATGCCGCAATCCTGCTCGGAACTCGTGTCGACGGTGCCGCCACCGGTTATGGTTATATCGCCGTCGGCAAGGATGCCCTCGGCACGCGTGCCCTTGGCGGTGACGGTTCCGCTCGTATCAATCGAAAGGTCATTTTGGGTATATATGCCGCTGACGTCGCCCGTGGCGTTAACGGTGCCTGTTCCGCTGATCGTCATATCGCCCTCGGAATACAGGGCGTTACCTTCGACGGTTGCCGTCAGGGTGCCCGTTCCGGAGATGTTGAGCTCGGCGCTCTCGTTGGTGACGTCTTCGACAGAAATGCCGTTGCCGTATTCGTTGGCAACCGTATTGTTGCCCTCGTAGTTCACGTTGAGCTTGCCGCCGGCAGCGATGCCTCCGCCGTTATAACCATTGAGCGTCATATCGTCGGCACCGTCCCAGGCCCACGTGCTGCCGTCACCGGCCGCGGCACCGGCGTTATAGGTGGTGCCGCCGACCTCGACCCACTCAGCTGCAAACGAAACGCTCGGCATGAGCAGCGAGCTCACGGTAAGTGCGCCGGTCAGGCCGCAAACGATACGGCGGGTCACGCGACGCCAGCTGCCACAGGTGAGAACGGTGCGCTGGCGCACGGGGGTCTCGGCGTAATGGAGTCCTGCGGCGCGATCAGTGTGGCGCGTGGGGGTCGTAAACGTGGTCATGGTCGCTCCTATCTCTCGCGTGGCCTTGTGCGGTCACCACTAAGCGTATGGGCGATAGGGCAAAGCTGCTAGTGCCATATGGGCACGAAAATGGCTATTTGCACTGGCGGATATGGGATAGTTTGGCTTGGCGGCCCGTTGGTGTGCATATAGAAGTTTCCTATATCAAACCAATACAAACGTATATTTTACGATAGCCATATGAGCGTTCATACTCTGTCCCAGTAAAGCAATCAATGCAAAGGGAGATATCTATGAGTACTTCGATTCAACCGAACGCGCCGTTTCGTGCCGATATCGTCGGCAGTTTTCTTCGACCGCAGGCCGTAAAGGACGCCCGCGCTGCCTATACGGCAGGCACGCTTGATGCCGAGGGGCTTAAGGCCGTCGAGGACGATGCCATTCGCGATTTGGTGGCAAAGCAAAAGGCCGCCGGCTTGCAGGTCATCACCGATGGCGAGTTCCGCCGCAGTTATTGGCACCTCGACTTTATGTGGGGGCTCAACGGCATTGAGCGCCGTACCTCGCGTACGGGCTATATGTTCCACGACGAGGAGACTACCGCCGACACCGCCGTGGTTACCGGTCCCATTAGCGGCGAGAACCATCCGTTCGTCGAGCACTTCAAATTTGTCAAGGCACTTGAGGGCGAGGGCCATGTTGCACGCCAGACCATCCCGGCGCCTATCCAGACGTTCTCTGAGGTCACGCTCGACCGCTGCGACGGCCAGCAGGAGAGCCTGCGCGCTGTCTATAAGACCGATGAGGAACTTGCCGACGCCATCGCAGCCGCTTATCGCACGGTGATCGCCGACCTGTACGCAGCAGGCTGCCGCAACATCCAGTTTGATGACTGCACCTGGGGCATCTACTGCGACACCGATTTTGTCGCCAAAACCGGCATGAGCCCGGTCGACCTGCAAAAGGTAAGCGAGCTGGGCGTGGCGCTCAACAATGCCGCCATCGCGGACAAGCCCGACGATCTGGTCATCAACACGCATGTGTGCCGCGGCAACTACCACTCCACCTATGCCTTCGAGGGCGGCTACGACCCCATCGCGCCGTACCTGTTTGCAAACGAGGATGTCGATGCATTTTACCTGGAGTTCGATACGCCGCGCGCCGGCGGTTTTGAGCCGCTCAAGTACGTTGCCCCGGGCAAGAAGGTCGTGCTGGGCTTGGTAACCACCAAGGCGGCAGAGCTCGAGAACGAGGATGTTATCGTCGAGCGCATCCGTGAAGCCGCAAAGTACGTGCCGCTCGAGAACCTGTATCTGTCGCCTCAGTGCGGCTTTGCCAGCTGCGAGATTGGCAACAAGCTGACCGAGGATGAGCAATGGGCAAAGATCGCGCTGGTCAAGCGCATTGCCGAGCGCGTTTGGAAATAGCGCTAGTGTTTGCAGGTGGCGGCGCGTGCGAGGCATAGTGTATCGCGTACAATGGTTCGGATCGTATCGTTCGGGCAGGTTATCCGATATGCCTGATCGCCCTTCCATTCGAAAGGACATCCATGTCCCAGTCCTCGACGCCCGCCCTCAGCGATGCCATCTACGACGCATCGTCGCTCGGCCGCCCGCGCATGTTCCTGCTCGGCCTACAGCACCTGTTTGCCATGTTTGGCGCCACCGTGCTGGTGCCCGTGCTCACCGGCCTCTCGGTATCGGCAACGCTTTTGTTTGCCGGCTTGGGCACGCTGCTGTTCCACTTCCTGTCGCGCGGCAAGGTGCCGGCCTTTCTGGGCTCGTCGTTTGCCTTTATCGCCGGCTACGCGGCCATCGCCCCCAACGGCGAGACGGAGCTTTTGCCCTACGCTTGCTTGGGCGTAGCTTGCGCCGGCCTGCTCTATCCGGTGCTGGCGGCGCTCTTCCGCGCGTTTGGCGCCAAGCGCGTCATGCGTTTCTTTCCGCCGGTGGTGACTGGCCCCATCGTCATTTCCATCGGCTTGATTCTGGCGAGCTCTGCCATCGCCAACTGCCAGACCAACTGGCTTGTCGCCGTTATCGCCGTGGCCGTGATCATCATCTGCAACATCTGGGGCCGTGGCATGGTTAAGATTGTGCCGATTCTGCTGGGCGTTGTGGTGAGCTATGCCGTTGCGACTGCGCTGGGCGAGGTCGATTTTTCGGGCGTCGCAGCCGCTCCCTGGGTTGGCTTGCCCGTCGTGTGGGACAACACCGTGTTTGCGCTCTTTGGGCCGCAGTTCGATAGCGGTCTTGCCACGACGGCCATCATCACCATCATGCCGCTGGCCTTCGCGACCATGATCGAGCATATCGGCGATATCTCTGCTATCGGTTCGACTTGCGAGCGCAACTACATTGCCGATCCCGGTCTGCATCGCACGCTGCTCGGCGACGGCCTTGCCACGATTCTGGCTTCGCTCTTTGGCGCTCCGGCCAACACTACGTATGGTGAGAACACCGGCGTGCTCGCCCTGACGCGCGTGTTCGACCCGCGTGTAATTCGAATTGCCGCGTGTTGCGCCATCGTGTTTTCGTTCTGCCCCAAGTTCGCCGCGGTCATCGCCGCCATGCCGGCATGCGTTATCGGCGGTGTGTCGCTCGTGCTCTACGGCATGATCAGCGCTGTGGGCGTCCGCAATCTCATCGAGAACCAGGTCGATTTCCAGAACAACCGCAACGTGCTGGTTGCCGCGCTGGTGCTCGTGCTTTCGCTCGGCATCGCGTACAGCGCCGCCGGCGCCATCGTGTTGGAGCTGGGCGGCGTGACCATTTCACTGTCCGGCATTGCCGTGGGCTCACTGGTGGGCATTGTGCTCAACGCCATCCTGCCGGGTAACGACTTTGAGTTTGATGTCTCCGAGCTTGAGGAGGCTGCTGAGTAGCAGCTGCGTTCAGCTAAAACAAGATATGGTGCCCATGCGTATATACGCGTGGGCACCATTTTTAATGTGTCAGTATCCAGTGGATGCCGCGGGCCATGCGCAAGTCGGTTTGGGCAAAGTGATTGCCGGGGTTGAGCTCCAGCGTTGTTGGAATGCCGCGCTCGACGAGCAACGCTTCCATCGCGCGTGTGTCGTCGAGTACATGCCGCATCATGCGGTTGGGCGTCTTGGTTTCCTTTTTGCCGAGCGAAAGATAGACAGCTTGCGGACTGCCGGCAAAAGGGGCCGTGCTGGCACGGTCGACAAAGTCGGGAAACCATAGCGACCCCGATGCGCTCGCGGCGCGGTCAAAGGCGTCGGTTTGCCAGAGGGACCAGAGTGCGAAGAGGCCCGCGAGCGAGTAACCGGCAATGCCGCGCCAGGTGGGCGGCTGAGGAAGCGACGACTCGACCTGGGGGATTATCTGATTCAGCAGCTCATCAAGAAAATCGGCAGCTTGGCCGCCGAAAGGCTCGGCATCGCGTACGGTCCCGTCGCATGCCCAGGGGCTCAGCTCGCGATTCCAATCGAGCCCGCCAATGGTGACGAGGGCGAATGGCGGACAGTCGAGCTCTCGGCAACACTTATAAACCTCGCTGCCGTCGCCCACGACCACAGGAAGGTAGATGACAGGCGCGCTTTCCGTATGATTCGAATAAACGGTTATCTGCTTTTGATGCGCTTCCATGACGGGCTTCTCTCAGTGTTGTGATATCGGCAGCCCCAATTGTCGCACGCCAGCGTATGCCGGTTGGGCTAGACCAAAGACAATCTCGTGCATCCCCTGCGGACGCATATGGAAAACGCCACCGCCGGAGGGGAGCTCGGCGGTGGCGTTGCTAAACGGTGCTGGGGCTCGGGGCCTTCGCGAGAGCTGCCATGTGCGCAGAGGCGTCTAAGAACGCTTACGGCTCGCCATGGTGCCTGCGGCGATAGCGGCTGTTCCCGCAAGGACGGTTGCCACGATGGCCGCACCCGAGGTGTCGCCGGTTGCCGCGAGCACGCCGGTAGTCTTGGCTTTCGTGGTTGAAGCCGCAACGGCCTTGGTCGGCTTTGAGCCCTCAGGCTTGGGGTTCTGCTTGGACTCCGTGGGCTTGCTTTCTGCGGGCTTGGTCTCGTCGGGCTTGGGGTCTTCCGGCTTGGCTACCTCGGGAGGTGCGATGGTCGTACTTTTGGCGACTGCTTTGATATAGAGGGAGTCGACCGTGGCGTCGCCCGTGCCGATGGCTTGGCCTGCCTCGTAGATGCCGTCACGGAGCTTGCGATAGTCAATGACCTTGCCGCCTTCGGGCGTCTGGATGGCGGCGTTCTCAATCTTGATGGTGCCGATTGTCTTGCCGTCAGCGCTCATGGCACGGGCAAAGATTGCCGCTGTATCTCCTTCGGCCGTTACCTTGCTGCGGATGATCGAGATGACTGCGGGTGTGACGCCCTCGCTGGTCTGGGCGATGATGCCGATGTTCTCGCCTTGGGGTTCGCGCCTCGTCTCGCCATCTTGGTTTTCGCTGTAGGGGATGGGGCCGTCGCCGTTCTCGACATAGCGGGCTATGGCCTTGACAACGGAGTCGCTGATGTAGATGTGGCCGCCCTTCTCGTTGGGTCGATCGTTTCTGGTGGAGAATGCAGCCGAAACCTCGCCTTCCGCAAACGCGTCCACGGTGGAGCCGTTCTTGACGACGATGTCGTCCTGGTAGGTGAAGAGGGCGTTGGCGCCACCGTATCTGCCTTTACTTGCACGGACCGTCACGTTTGCATGATCGAGGGTGATGCCCTTGTGGGCATAGACGCCATATTCAACACCGTTTACGTTGAGGGAGGCGTTTGTGGCTGCGAGGCTGCCCTTGGCCTCGACGGCAGCGTCTTTCTCGGAGCTTGCCTTGACCTGGCTGCCGTCCGAGATGTTGATATTACCGCCGCTCCAAAGGGCCTCACCATCGGCTGAGCTTGCCTCGACCGTCCCGCCACCCTTGATGGTGAGGTTCTTGTCGGCTCCAATACCCTTGTCCTTGGTAGCCCTGGCGGTGACGGCTCCGCTGTCGTCAATCGTGATATTGCCGTTTGCCCTGATGCCATCCGATGCACCCGTGGCGTTGACGTTGCCCGAACCTTTGATAGCGAGATCACCTCCGGCATTGATGGCATCAAACCCAGTGCTCGTGGCGTTGACGGATCCGGCTCCGTCGATGTTGATATTACCCGTGGAGAGGATAGCGTCCTCAGTAGATGTCACGCTGAGCGTGCCGCCCTCGTCGCCTTGGATATTGAGCTCGGCATTCTCGTTAGTGCCATGAGAAACGTTGATGCTTTCGATCCATTCGGCAGTGACGATGTTGGTTCCCGAGTAATTCACGTTGAGCTTGCCTGCGGCCTGGATCTCGCCGCCGTTATAGTTGTTGAGCTTCAAGTCGTCGGCGCCGTCCCACGACCAGGTACCGGCCTCGTCGCTCGCCGCGGTGTTGTACTTGTTGCCGCCGACCTTGACCCATTCCGCTGCGAGCGAGACGCTCGGCATGAGCAGCGAGCTCACCGTGAGCGCGCACACGGCGCCCGCGACGATGCGGCGCGTCACGCGGCGCCAGCTGCCGTGCGCGAGTCCTATGCGACGGCGAACGTCGGGTTCGGCAACATGGGTTCCGGCGGTAGTGTCATTGCGTTTGGGGGTCGTGAACAAGGCTGCCATGGTTGCTTCCGTTCTCATAGGGCCTATACGACTAGCTTCAGCGTATCTGCTGGATGTTGCCGGCGGTAGTGCCGTTTGGAGGGCAAAATGTCCAAAATCCGGAAGAGGAATAAGCTGCGCACCTACGCGTTGTCGGGCATTAATCACAAAGCGCGGAGCCGCTTGTTGCGACTCCGCTCGCGTGTGCGCCATACGAGTGCAAACAGAAAACGCCACCGCTGGAGGGGAGCTCGGCGGTGGCGTTGCTAAACGGTGCGCGGACTAGGTGGCTTTAAAAGTGTCGGTTCGTGTATGAAGGGCGTCTATGAGCGCTTGCGACTCACCACGGCGCCTGCGGCGATGGCGGCTGTTCCCGCAAGGGCGGATGCCACGATGAAGGCACTCGAGGCGTCGCCGGTTGCCGCGAGCTTGCCGGTGGTCTTGGCTCCCGTGGCTGCAACTGCAACGGTCTTGGTTGTCTTCGTGCCCTCGGACTTGGAACCCTCGGGCTTGGTCTCGCCGGGCTTTTCCTCGGGTTTGATCTCCTCGGGAGGCACGATGACCGTGCTCTTGGCGACAGCGGCGTCATAGGGGGAGTCGATCGTGGCGTCGCCCGTGCCGATGGTTTGCCCTGCCTCATAGATAATGCTGCGGCTGTACTCTTGCTCGTAGCGATAGTCAATGACCTTGCCGCCTGCGGGCCTCTGAATGGGAGCGCCCTCGATCTCGATGGTGCCGATCGCCTTGCCGTCCTCGCTCATGGCAAGGGCGAAGATTGCTGCCGTGTCTCCCTCGGCCGTGACCTTGCTGCGGATAATCGAGATGGTCGCGGGCGTGATGCCCTCGCTGGTCTGCGCGAAGATGCCGATGTTCAGGCCCTCGGACTCAGGGATGATTTCGTCGTTCTGGTCTCCGCTGTAGTGATCGGGGCCGCCGCCACCGGTCTCGATATAGCGGGCTATAGCCTTGACAGCGGAGTCGCTGATGTAGATGTGGCCGCCTGACTCGCCAGGGTTGTAGTTTCTGCTGGCGATAGCAGCCGAGAACCCGCCTTCCGCGAGCGCGTCCACGATGGAACCATTCTTGATGACGATGTCGTCCTCGTCAGTGATGAGAGCGATAGTTTGCCAACCGCCGCCCGTGCTTGCACGGACCGTCACGGTCGCGTGGTCGAGCGTGATGCCCTTGCGGCCATAGACGCCATACTCAACACCGCTTGCGTTAAGGGATGCGTTGGTGACCGTGAGACTGCCCTCAGCGTCGACGGCAAGGTCTTCCTGGGAGCTCGCCTCGACCTGACTGCCGCCCGAAATCTCGATGTTGCCATCGGTATAAATCGCCACGTCCTCGATAGAGCTTGCTTCTACCTTGCCACCGCCTTTGATGATCAGGTCACTGCCCGCGGCGATGCCGTAACCTTCGCTTCCTTTAGCGATCACCGTGCCAGAGGAATCGATGGTGGTCTTGCCCTTGGATTGGATACCTTCGGTACCGCCCGTTGCATTCACGGTGCCCGAGCCCGTGATAGAGAGGTCGCCCTTTGCCTCAATTCCGTCGGAAGTAGTGCTCGTGGTGTTCACAGCGCCTGGGCCAGAAATGGAGAGGTCGCCTGTGGATTTAATTGCATCGGCCTCGGCTGTCACATTGAGCTCATCCGTGCTATTCGAGCTCGTTATGTTCAACTCCGCTTTCTGGTTAGTGCCATCCTGCGCTTTGATGGCGGCTCCGGTGTAATCGGGCTCGGTTTTCACGGTGTTCTTGCCCTCGTACGCAATGTTGAGCTTGCCTGCAGCATTGATCGCACCGCCGTCATAGCCGTTGAGCTTCATATCGTTGGCGCCGTCCCAGGCCCAGGTGCCGGCGGCGTCTCCCGCGGGCCCCGCGGCCGCTTCGTGGCGGACGCCGCCGACGTCCACCCACTCGGCCGCGAGCGAGACGCTCGGCATGAGCAGCGAGCTCACCGTGAGCGCGCATACGGCGCCTACAACGATGCGGCGTGTCACGCGGCGCCAGCTGCCGTGTGCGAGCAGCGTGCGACGGCGCACGTCGGGCTCGACAAAATGGGCTCCAGAGGTTTTGTCATTGCGCTTGGGGGTCGTGAACAAGGCGGCCATGGTTACTCCCATCCTCATAGGGCCTATGCGATTAAGCCCAGCATATCTGCAGGATGTAGCCGGCGGTAGTGCCGTTTGGAGGGCAAAATGTCCAAAACTTGGGAAGCAATATATCGCGTGTCCGTCGTCGCCTGTCTTTAAAAGAAAAGCGCGGAGCCGCTCGATGCGACTCCGCGCTTTGGTGTTCTGCTTTGGCAGCTTTGCCGTTACGCTACAAAGAAGTAGACGAGGAAGGCGAGGGCTGCGATCCACATGAGCGGCTTGATCTTGGAGGCCTCGCCCTTAAAGAGCGCGACGATCACGTAGGCGATAAAGCCCAGGCCAATGCCGGCAGAGATGGAGTAGGTGAAGGGCACGCCGGCGACAATCATGAACGCCGGGAAACCCTGCGACACATCGGACCAGTCGATCTCGGAGGCCTCGCTCATCATGAGGTAGCCGACGTAGACCAGGGCACCGCAGGTGGCGGCGCTGGAAACGATGGTGACGATGGGGGAGAAGAACGCGGCGAGAATGAACAGCACGCCGGTGGTGACGGAGGTGAGGCCCGTGCGGCCACCGTCGGCAGCGCCAGAGGTGGACTCGACGAAGGTGGTGATGGAGGAGACGCCCATAAAGCCACCGGCAGCAGCGGCCACGGAGTCGACGACCAGGATGGGACGGATGTCCTCGACATTGCCGTCCTCGGTCAAGAACTCGCCCTGCTTGGCGACGGCCATCGCGGTGCCCATGGTGTCGAAGAAGTCACTCATAAGCAGCGAGAAGGCAACGACGAGCAGCATCGGGTCGGTCAGAACCTTCACGATGGCCATGTTGCCATCGGCGGTGCTGGCAAACGGGGCGCCAAAGGTCGAGAAGTCGAGCGGTGCGATAAGGCCCTCGGGCGCATGGGTGACGCCCAGCGGGATACCGGCGATAACGGCGACGATGATGCCGATGAGCAGCGAGCCCGGCACGTTGCGGGAAGCCAGGGCAACCGTCACGACGATGGAGATGATGCCGACGATAAAGGTGGGGGAGGCGATGTCGCCCAGGCCGACGAGCGTACCGGCGCCAGCGGTGATGATGCCGGCGTCGCACAGGCCGATCATGGCGATAAACAGGCCTAAGCCAACCGAGATGGCGTGGCGCAGGACCACGGGGATGGCGTCCATGATGGCCTCGCGCAGGCCGCACAGGACGAGCAGCAAGATGACGATACCCTCGAGGAAGATAACGCTCATGGCCACGTGCCAGTCACCGCCGCACATGGTGGTGGCGATGCCCGCGATCATGGCGTTGATGCCCAGGCCCGAAGCGCAGGCGAGCGGGCGGTTGGCGAAGATGCCCATGCAGATGGTCATGATGCCGGCGCCCAGGCAAGTGGCGCAGGCGAGCGCTCCCGCATTGATGCCGGCGCCCGAGAGCACCGCGGGATTGACGGCAATGATGTAGGCCATTGCCAGGAACGTTGTCAGTCCAGCGCGAAGTTCGGTCCCGATTGTGGACTTGCGCTCGCTGACGTGAAAAAGTTCGTCCATGCATACCCTTTCCTTGTTCGGCCCCGAGTTTAGGCCGATTGACACGAACTCACTCACTATATCGCCTTTACAACCTTGCTGTTCCTCACATGTTGATGTTCGGCGCTTTGTAGCGGACGGGCGGTATTTTCCGTATGAAAATGTGTGGGTACCGTATACTTAAGCAGTTACAACGACCCCTATGGAGGAACGTATGATTAAAGAGCTCTGCCACGACGAGGCTATTCTGTCCCAGCGTTGCGAGGTCGCGACCGTCGAGGACGAGTCGGTGGCACAGGACCTGATCGATACCATCAAGTCGCTCGACGATGCCGGCTGCCTTGCCGCCAACCAGATCGGCGTCACCAAGAAGGTCTGTGTCTACCTGGACGATGCCGGCGAGCCCCACGTGCTCTACAACCCCCGTCTGGTGTTTGGTCTGGGTGCCAGCAAGATGGAGGAGAGCTGCCTGACGCACGAGGAGATTACCAAGTCCACGCGCTACATCAAGTGCAAGGTTGCTTTTGACCAGATCGTCGACGGCAAGATGAAGGAGTGCCGCCGCGACTACGCGGGCTTTGAGGCACAAATGATCCAGCATATGATCGACCACTGTCTCGGCAAGTTGGTCTAAGGGGATCAAAGCACCGCACCTTGCCGCTCAATCGTCGCTCGCGTACCTTAAGTACGCTTCGCTCCTCTTTCGTGGCAATCTGCGGCACTTTGACTCCTTAGACGACCTGCGGGGTTAACTTGGTTGAGTTTATCCTGCTTGAATAGCCCGGGCGTGACATTGTTGTCATGTCCGGGCTTTTGTGTTTAGCGCCTTTTTGTTTGGTGACAATAAGCTTAGCAAGAACGTAAGGCTAGGAGGCGCTATGTGCACGAGTATTCGATTTACCGATGATTCCGGCCACATGTATCTGGGACGCAACCTCGACTGGAGCTTTGACTACGGCCAACAGGTTCGCGTGATGCCGCGCGGGTTTCACATTCCGTATTCGTTTATCGACGACGCGACAGCGGCACACGCGGTGATCGGTATGTGCATCGATTACAAGAACTACCCTATGTTCTTCGATTGCGGCAACGATGCGGGCCTCGCCGTGGCGGGCCTCAATTTCCCGGGTTATGCCGAGTATGCCGAGGGACCGGTTGATGGAAAGACCAATATCGCGGCCTATGAGTTTCCCCTGTGGGTGGCAGCGACGTTCTCGACGGTCGATGAGGTCGAGGCCGCGCTGCGCGACACGGTGATTGTCGCCAAATCTGCAGGAGAGGGGCTGGGCGTGTCGCTGCTCCATTGGATTATCGGCGACAGCCAGCGTAGCATCGTGGTCGAGATGATGGCTGACGGCCTGCATGTATACGACGATCCGGTCGACACCCTTGCCAATCAGCCCACCTTCCCGTGGCACATGGAAAACCTGCGCACCTATATCACGGCCACAAGCGATTTTCCGCAGACGGCGACATGGCGTGGCGCCGAGCTCAAGCCCTATGGCGCGGGTGCCGGCATGCGCGGCATTCCGGGTGACTGCTATTCGCCGAGCCGTTTTGTAAAGGCGGCGTACCTCAATGCCAATTACCCGCAAAAGGAGAGCGAGACCGAAAACGTCGTCCGCATGTTCCGTTCACTCGAGGGCGTGGTGATGATTGAGGGGGCGTCCAGGATGGGCGATGGCAAGTTCGAGAAGACTATCTACACCGGATGCTTTAGCGCGCGCACGGGCAATTATTACTACGCGATGTATGATGATCCGTCGATTCGCTACGTGAGCCTGATGGATGCCGAGGGCGCAAGCCCCGATAGGCTCGTGGTTCCCGAGCCGCGTCGTTCGTAGCCGTTAGCTTTACTGCAATGCAAAGCGGCCCTGCGTCTCTCGTGAGGTGCAGGGCCGCCGTCGTTGATTTATGACGTCGCTAAAAGTTGGCGTCGTTGAGCTGGGTGCTCTCGAGGCCGTCGAGTTGCTGTTGCTCGGGCGTATCGGCGACGCTCTCGAGCAGCTCGGTGGGATCGACGTTCATACTCTTGCCGGCTTCGTTGCCGTTGACCAGGTCGTCCGAGAAGATGTCGACTTCCATTTCCTCGGCCTCTTCGATCAGGATCTCGAGCGGCACCTGGGTGCGTACGAGCTTGACTGCCGGACGCATGCGGGCAAAGAGCGGTACGTACTCAATGATGATGGCCGAGTTCTCGAGACCATACCAACGTGCCGGGCTTCCGCAGGCGCGGCGGACGGCGTACTTGATGGCCATCACGCGGTGGTCATTGCGGTTGATGTCCGTTTCGGGGGCAAGCATCTTGCGCAGCATACAAAAGCGGAAGTCACCCACGTTGCCACGCGTCTCGTAGATGGAGTAGGTGTGATGTTGCGGCGGCAGCTCGCCCGATGCCATCAAGTCGCCGACGATCTGGCGCAGGTAGGCGTTGATGCGCTGATTGACCTTAAAGCCCAGGTCCAAGCGCACGCGGAACAGGAAGTCCGTGCCAAAGGTCTCAACGGAATACTCGTGCGTATAGGGCTCGTCGGTAACATGCACGTTGATGAACCAATATGCCTTGGCGCGCTTGGGGTGCTTGTCCAGGATGGAATAGAGCACGTCGCGGTCGAGCGTGAGCGGGTCGGGGCTGTTGGTGAGGAACACCAGGTTGTCGGCGAGCACGGGATAGGTCTCGTCATTGCGCAGGCGATTGAGTTGGTCGATGTACTTGGAGACGGGCAGCAGAATCGTCTGCGTGCGCTCGATGGCGGTGCCGCGACGCCACACATACATAAGGCCAAACAGCAGCGCGGCCAGGAAGATCATGACGTAGCCGCCGTCAAAGAACATGGTGAGGCACGAAGCGAAGAAGCACAGCTCAATGGCGCCAAAGAGCAGGGCGAAGACGCAGGCACCCAGCTTGTGCTTGAGGATGCCGGCGATGTAGCTCGTCAAAAGCGTCGTGGTCATGAGCATGGTTACGGTAATGGCGAGGCCGTAGGCGCTCTCCATGCGCTCGGAGTTTTGGAACAGCAGCACAATGAAGATACAGCCGACCCACATGATGTTGTTGACGAGCGGAATATAGAGCTGGCCCTTGGTGTCGCTGGGGTAGTGGATGCGCAGATGCGGCATGAGATTGAGACGGGTTGCCTCGGATACCAGCGAGAACGAGCCGGTGATGAGCGCCTGCGAGGCGATGATGGCCGCTACGGCCGAAAGCACGATGGCAAAGGGGCGCAGGGGCTCGGGAAGCATCATGTAGAACGGGTTGACGATATCCATCGCGAGCATCTGGGGGTTGGAGTTATTGGCAAGCAGCCAAGCGCCCTGACCCAGATAGTTAAGGATGAGGGCTGCCTTAACAAATGGCCAGGATGCGTAAATGTTAGCCTTGCCCACGTGACCCATGTCCGAATAGAGCGCCTCGGCGCCGGTCGTCGACAGGAAGACGAAGCCGAGCACCATGATGCCCGAGTGGTTGATGGGCGAGAACAGGAACATGATGCCGCGAATGGGGTTGAGCGCGCGTAGGATGGACAGGTTGCCGAGCATGTTGAACAGGCCGGCGCCCGCCAGGAACAGGAACCATAGCGTCATAAGCGGGCCGAACAGTTTGCCGATTGACGAGGTGCCGGCGCGCTGCATGGCAAACAGACCGCAGATAATGATGATGGTGATGATGATCACATTGGTCTGGCCGTCGCCCAGCAGCGCATGGCCCCATTCGATGGTGCGCAGACCCTCGATGGCTGTGGTGACCGTGACGGCGGGGGTGAGGATGCCGTCGGCAAGCAGTGCCGCACCGCCGATCATGGCGGGCAGAATCAGCCACGGTGCCACCTTGCGTACGAGGCTGAACAGGGCGAAGATACCGCCTTCGTTGTGGTTGTCGGCCTTCATGGCGATTACCACGTACTTGACCGTGGTCACGAGCGTCATGGTCCAGATAACGAGCGAGAGCGCGCCCAAGATCATGTCCTCGCTAACGGTACCGATGCCGCCGTTGTTGGCGACAATTGATTTCATGGTATACATGGGGCTCGTGCCGATGTCGCCATAGACGACGCCGAGCGTTACGAGCAGCATGCCAGCGGAGAGGGGAATGGTTCCATGCCCGCCTTGACCACGCTGGTCTTGGGGGCTTGCCTCCAGTTTGTCGTGTGCCACGTGGACTCCCTTGGACATCCGGCCTCTGCCAAGGGCAGTAGACCTTTATGCCATCTTTATACATATAAGAGCAGTTTGGCACATCGGGGTGTTTTAGACAATAATCCCCAGCTGGGGATTATTTATATACGCAGGTAGCATTTCAAAGCAGAGGCTTTTAAGCACGTGCTGTCTGGGCGATGCTAGCCTTGGCGTTTGCGCGTTTGCCGGCGAGCTCGCAAAAGATCGCGCCGCCGATGATAAGTGCGGCACCCATCAGACGGACCGGTGTTATGGCTTCGCCTAAAAGGACGGCCGAGAACACGACGGCCGAAAGCGGCTCGAGGTAGCCGACGACCGCGACGGTCTGGACGGGCAGCTTGGCGACAGCACTAAAGTAGAGCAGGCAGCCAATGCCGGTGTTGACAATGCCGAGCATGGCAACGGCGCGCCAATCGATGCCGGCGGCAATGCTGGGGGAGAAAAACGTGGGGGCGCCTTTGGTGACGAGCGTGAGGACCAGCGCGGTCACAAAGGCGGCGCTCACCTGGAGCGCGGAGTTCTCGAGACCCTCGATGTGCGGCGCACCCTTGCTGGCGATGACCATCAGCGCATAGCAAAATGCCGAGGCGATGCCGCAGACGATGCCCGCAATGGGCATGTTGCCGCCTAAACCTTGCGCTGCAATGAGAAAAGCGCCGCAGGCGACGGCGATAAACCCGGCGATTTTGCCACCGGTCAGCTTTTCGCCAAAGATGAGCGGGGAGAGCGCCATAACGATGATAGGGCCGCAGTAGTACAGCAGCGAGGATATGCCGACGCCGATCGTCTGGTAGGCGCGGAACAGAAAAATCCAGCTAGCGCCCAGCGCGGCTCCCGAAAGGAGGAGAGCTGCGGCTTCGCGGGGGCGAGATGGCGCCTGCAACTTATGGCGTTGGGTGATGGCGAGGACGGTGACAAGCGAAAGTGCGCCCAAAAACGTGCGTAGTAGCACGATATCGGAGCTCGGCAGCGCGATAGCAGCGGCGATGATGCCGTTGGAGCCAAACAATAGCAATGCTGCTAAGTACGTAAACAGTCCGTTGTTCATGCGCTGACATCCCCTCTATATCCGAGCATGTTCACTATGGGTGAACTGGCTTTAGAAGAAAAGCGAATATAATGCATGGCAAACATGACAAAAACTCATGCAAAGGTGGAGACGTGCCGTGGAGACTAATATCCAAAAGATGCAAGTGCTGCTCGAGACGGTGCGTGCCGGCAGCTTTACGCGTGCTGCAGAGCGGTTGAGCTATTCGCAGTCGGGCGTGAGCCGCATGGTGGGCGACCTTGAGACAGACTGGGGTTTTAAGGTGCTTGATCGCAGCCGCGAGGGCGTAGTGCTTTCTGCCGACGGGCGGCAGGTCATGCCGGCAGTCGAGGCGTTATGCGAGGAATTCGTTCGTTTGCAGCGACGGGTGGATGAGATGCGTGGGCTCATGCGCGGCAAAATATGCATCGGTACGTTTTCGAGCGTGGCGACCCACGTGCTGCCGCCGGTGATCGCGCGGTTTCGCGCCGATCACCCGGACGTCGATTACGAGCTGCTGATGGGTGATTACTCCGAGATTGAGCAATGGGTGGCGGAAGGTCGCTGCGACCTGGGCTTTATTCCGCGCGAACCACGCGGCGCCGGCATGGCGTCGCGGCCGTTGGTGCAAGACGAGCTGATGGCCGTGGTGCCAGCGGACTCCTCGCTTGCCACCGCGGAGGTCGTTTCCCTTGCCGATTTGGCCAACGAGCAGTTTATTCTGCTGGAACGCGGTAGCGACGACGAGATTACGCCGCTGTTTCGCCGCGCGGGCCTGGCGGTATGCTCTAAGCTGTCGACTTGGGATGATTATGCGATTATGGCCATGGTCGAGGACGGTCTGGGCGTGAGCGTTCTTCCGGCGCTCATCTTGCGCCGCTGTCAGTTCGATGTTGCCGTGCGCCCGCTCGAGAGACATCCTTATCGGCAGATCAACGCCATATACCGCACCGCTGACGTTTCGCTTGCGGCGGCTCGTTTCCTTGAATATCTCTAAAAGCGCGTACCTGTTGTCTACTTTGGGACAATTCTCGAGGCTCGGTACATTTTCTTGTGAAATTGAACTTTCGGATAATGTGCCGCGCTATACTGCTGCCTAAATTGAACTCAGGTTCAATTCGTGTTCTATAAATTGAACTTTGCCAGCAAGGAGGTTCCTGTGGCCCAAGAGACGTTTAGCGATCGCCTGCGACAGACTATGTCCGATCGCGACGTTCGCCAGTCGGACGTAATCCGCGCATCGGAGATGCTCGGCAAAAAACTCGGCAAGAGTCAGATGAGCCAATATGTGAGCGGCAAGACGATCCCGCGGCGCGACGTGGCTGAGCTGCTCGCCCGTATTTTGGAGGTCGATGTTACCTGGCTGCTTGCCGGCGACGCCGATCAAGGCGAGGCATCATCACCCCGTAACGTTTCCAAGCCCGAACCCCATCCCTCAGCTCAAATTCCAAGGAGCACCACCATGCGTACTTTTTCTAAATCCACCAAGCTTGATAACGTCCTGTATGACGTGCGCGGTCCCGTCGTCGACGAGGCTGCCCGTATGGAGGACGAGGGCGAGCGCATCCTCAAGCTCAACATCGGCAACCCGGCGCCCTTCGGTTTCCGCACGCCCGACGAGGTCATCAAGGACATGCGCCAGCAGCTGCCCGACTGCGAAGGCTATTCCAACTCGCGTGGTCTGTTCTCCGCGCGCAAGGCAATCATGCAGTACTCGCAGATCAAAGGCCTGCCCAACGTTCAGATGGAGCACATCTACACGGGCAACGGCGTGTCCGAGCTCATTCAGCTTTCGATGAACGCGCTGCTCGACAACGGCGATGAGATCCTGATCCCCAGCCCCGACTACCCGCTGTGGACGGCGTGCGCGACCCTTGCCGGCGGCCATCCTGTGCACTACCTGTGCGACGAGCAGGCCGATTGGTATCCCGATCTGCAGGATATGGAGTCCAAGATCACGAGCGCGACCAAGGCCCTCGTCATCATCAACCCCAACAACCCCACGGGCTCCGTTTACCCGCGTGAGGTGCTCGAGGGCATCGTCGAGGTTGCGCGCAGGCACCAGCTCATGATCTTTGCCGATGAGATCTATGACCGTCTGTGCATGGACGGCTACGAGCACGTCTCCATTGCCTCGCTCGCTCCCGATCTGCCCTGTGTCACCTTTAGCGGCCTTTCCAAGTCACACATGATCGCGGGCTATCGCATTGGCTGGATGGTGCTTTCGGGCAACCAGCGCTGCATGAGCGACTTCATCATGGGCATCAACATGCTCTCCAACATGCGCCTGTGCTCCAACGTGCCGGCCCAGTCAATCGTCCAGACGGCGCTCGGCGGCCATCAGTCGGTCAACGACTATATCCGTCCCGGCGGTCGTGTCTACGAGCAGCGCAACTTTGTGTATGAGGCGCTCAACAAGATCGACGGCATCTCGGTGGTCAAGCCGCGCGCGGCGTTCTACATCTTCCCCAAGATGGATGTTAAGAAGTTCAACATCACCGATGACGAGCAGTTTGCCCTCGACCTGCTGCACGAGAAGAAGATCCTGATCACGCGCGGCGGCGGCTTTAACTGGGCCGAACCCGACCACTTCCGTATCGTCTACCTGCCGCGTATGGAAGTGCTCAAAGAGTCGCTCGAAGACCTCGCCGACTTCTTCGATCACTACCGCCAGAACTAGTGGGATAGAAGCTCCGCACTATGAAAAGCTCCCTGCAGTTGTTTTGCTGCGGGGAGCTTTCTTGAATCGGCGGAACTAGATCACGATCCCGTTGCAGTGGTCGATTTCGTGCTGGATGATCTCGGCGGTGTAGCCCGAGAAGTTTTTGATACGGTGGACGAAGTTCTCGTCCAAATACTCAACCTTAATGCGGCGATAGCGGGTACAGGGACGCTCGCCGGCCAACGAGAGGCACCCTTCGCTCGTCTGGTAGGCGTTGACCTGCTCAAGAATTTGCGGGTTGTACATCAGGAGCGCCCTGTTGCCGTCCTTTACGCAGATGATGCACTTGCGCACGCCGATCATGTTGGCGGCGAGGCCCACGCACTCGTGCTCATGCTCGTGGAGCGTATCCAGGAGGTCCTGCCCGGTCGCGGCATCGTCGGGCCCCGCGTCTTCGGAAGGCAGGCGCAAAAAGAACTCGGATTTCATGATGGGCTTAATCATGGCGGGCTCCTCATGTCTTATGCTTTCGTGGACTTTTAATAATAGCGCGAAAGGAAAGCTGCACGTCCGCGTTACAATCTTTCGACGTTGGACCATGTTGCTAGATTCGTCGTGTACGGCGTCTGGCGTAAGTCTAGGGCTCACTTTCGCCCTGGACCGTTCCTCTGGGGCGATGCGATTGTCGTTCTAAGAGGAAGGAATTTCATGGGGACCAAATCCCAAAAGCAAACTCAATCACCGTCGACAGCCTCGGCGATTCTCGTCGTAATGTATGTTGGAGCCTTTGTTGCCGCGTTTAACGAGAACATCATTAACGTGGCGCTGCATGACATTATGGCGGCCTTTTCGGTGAGTGCCACCACGGCGCAGTGGCTCGTTTCGGGCTACATGATCGTGACGTCGATCTTTACGGCCATCATGGCCTTTCTGTCCGGCCGTTTCTCGACGCGCAAGCTGCTGTTTTTCGCATGCGGATGCATGGTCGCCGGCGAAGTTCTGTGCCTGGTCGCTCCGTCGTTTAGCGTTTTGCTGCCGAGCCGTATCCTGCAGGCTGCGGGATCGGGCATCTTGTTTCCGCTCATGATGAACGTGGTACTGTCTTGCGCCCCGCGCGAGAAGCTCGGTTTGTATCTGAGCCTGGGCGGTGCCTGCATTACGCTGGGGCCGGCGTTTGGGCCCGTGATCAGCGGTCTAATGTGCACGTTGTTTGGCTGGAGGGCGGTGTTCGTAGTGCCGCTGGTGGGCGGCATTGTGGTCGCTGCGGCGGGCGTAAAGCTCGTTCAGAATGTCGGAGAGCGTTCGAACACCACGCTTGATATTCTGTCGGTTGTTTTGCTCGCCGCTGGTATTACGGCATTTGTGTATTCCGTAGGCGAGTTCTCGACCAATCTGATTGCCGGTATCGTAGCGCTTGTTGCCGCCATTGTGCTGCTCGGCCTGTTTGCGGCCCGCCAGCTCAAGCTCGAGCATCCGGTGCTTAACGTGCGTCCCATGGCGAGCGTTCGTTTTTGGCCTGCGTGTCTGCTTGTGGTGGTGTCGATGATGACGACGTTCTCGATGAGCGTTTTGTTGCCGCTCTATTTTGAGGGCGCATACGGCATGACCGCCCTTGTTGCGGGCTTGCTCATTTTGCCGGCGATTGCCTGCAATGCCGTGACCTCGATTGTGGGCGGACGCGTGATGGACGCCCTTGGCGCATGGCCGCTGCTGCCGGTCGGCTTTGCCCTGATCGCCGTGGGGCAGACTGCCATCTCGATGACGGCGGCAAGCATGAACATCGGCGTCGTCGTTGCGCTGACTGTTGTGGTGTATGCCGGAGTCGGTTTGGTGCTGAGCCCCTCGCAAACGGCTGGTTTGGAGACGCTGCCTGCCGCTGAACATCCTCACGGAACGGCATTGCTTAACACGTGGAACATGATTGCCGCATCGTTTGGCCCGTCGCTGTTTATCGGTCTGCTCTCGAGTTCTGCGGCGACTGCCGGTGCCGCTGGCGTTGCGACCGACGTTGCCCAGGCGATTGGATTTTCAGCTGCCGTGCGTGTGGCGGCTGTAATTGCCGTGGTCGGGTTCGTGGTGTCGCTGGTGTACGCTCGTCGCGAGTCGCACATGTCGCATTAATGTGTGCACATAGATTCTGCAGCTAGATTGGATGGCGACACCATAAACTAATGGACGTTTTGCCGAGAGGCATGAATGTTTAAAGCGCAAAGAGTGCGCGACGGGCCCCGCGAATGGGGCGATGATGCCCGAGAGGGCCAAGAAGGAGTCTCATGTCCGAGAACGAAGAGATCATGAACGAGACCGCGAACGAGACCATGGCTGCCGAGGTTGAGGCAGTCGAGACCGTGGAGACCGAAGCTGCCGAGGTTGAGGCTGCTGACGAGGTTTCCGCCGAGGAGGAGGCCGAGGTTGTCGAGGCCGCCGCTGATTACGATGACGAAGAGCTGATGGATAAGATGCAGAAGGCCGCCCGCCTGCTGCGTAGCCGTCGCTTTGCTATTTCCAAGGAGGAGGAGGCCAAGGCCGAGCGCATGGCGAACATCGAGCGCGCCATCAAGCTTCTTGACCTCAAGCCCAAGATGGAGCAGAAGGAAATGTCCGACCTGCTGGGCATGCGCCTCCGTGAGCTCGATGGCCTGATGGCCGAGGCCGAGGCTGCCGATCTGGTCGGCCGCATCGACGACGCCGAGGGCGATATGCGCAAGATCGTCGTCTTCGCCGCCGAGGATGCCGCTGAGGGCCTGGTCGAGCTTGCCAACAAGAAAGAGAAGCTCCTGCCCGAGCTTTCTTACGAGGAGGCTACCGAGCTGATGGCCGCTCTCGATAAGGTTATCGCTCCGCTCGTCGCCATGGGCCTGGACGAGGACCGCGGTCCTCGCGGCGGCCGTGACGACCGTGGTGGCCGTGGCGGCGACCGTGGCGGTCGCGGCGGCTTTGGCGATCGCGGTGGCCGCGGCGGCGACCGT
>CATWXC010000007.1:0-140604 GCA_958365315.1 uncultured Collinsella sp. | reverse complement strand
CAAGGTGACGTGAAACGAAAGGGCGCTGACCTTTTGGTCGCGCCCTTGAAGTTGAACGTCAGATTGCCGCTTAGGGGCGTTTGCAGCGTCAACTGGTTACGCGGTTCGTAGAACCGCGTAACTCCCCTAGCTCATCATGGCATTCATCATCTCGTTGGTTGCGGAATCGTCGGCAGACCACTCGCCGTCGTCATTGCAGGAATACTTGAAGGTGACCTTGGTGTCCTTGGTCTTAGCAGCCTTGGTCACATCGACCATAACCTGACCGGCCATCTTGTACAGCTCGTCATCGGAAGGCATCGAATCGAGCGCAGCGACCTTCTCCTGGTACTGGGTGGCAAAATCCTCAACGATCTGGTTCATGGACTTGCAGGTAATGGTGACCTCGGCAGTCGCGGTGTCCTTGTCCTCGTCGACCGTCACGTCGCCGATCTTGTAGTCAAAGCCCTCGAGATAGCTCTTGGCGTACTCCTTGGGATCGATGCCCAGCTGCTCGAACTCGTCGCCCGAAGCCTCTTCCAGGCCGGCGAGGAAGTCGTCGCCACCGTTCTTGACCTCGTCAAACTGCGTCGTAAGATCCTCGGTGATGAGCTCCTCAACCGAAGGACCTCCGCAGCCAGAAAGCACAACCACGCACGCGACCAGAACAGCCATCAGGGGCACAAGCAGCAGCTTCTTTTTCATGAGATTCCTCCCAACAAGCGGCACCGCGCTTCCCGACGCGGCGCACGTCGTAACAATAAGGCCATACTAGCCGCTAACGAACACCCCCGGCAAAACAAAGGCGCAGTCGGCTCGATTTAACGTCCGAACGGTTTACCGATCCGCCCAACGCGCAATAAAACGTTCCGCCGCATTGTAATAAAAAAGGGTGGTCGGACAATTCGACCACCCCAAAACACCCTTATGTTGCCGCAGCTTACTTGCGAACGACCTTGACGATGACATCGCCGGCGGCGACAGCGGAGTCAGCCTCGACGGCGAGCTCGACGTCGGCGAACTCGGCGGTGTTGGACACAGCCACGACGACGCAGTCCTTATAGCCGGCAGCGGCGATCTTGGCGCGGTCGATCTTGAGCATGGGCTGGCCAGCCTTAACGACATCGTCAGCCTTGACGAAGCCCTCGAAGCCGTCGCCGTTCATGTTGACGGTATCGACGCCAACGTGCACCAAAACCTCGATGCCGCTATCGGACTGCAGGCCCACGGCGTGACCCATGGTGACGGTCACCTTGCCGTCGCAGGGAGCGTAGACCAGATCGTCCTCGGGCCACACGGCGCAGCCCTTGCCCAGCACCTCGCCGCTAAAGACGGGATCGGGCACGTCGGCCATCTTGATGACCTTGCCCTTGACGGGCGAGCACAGCACGTCGGCGCCGGCAGAAGTAGAGATGGAGGCAGGAGCAGCGGCAGCCGCGGGCTCAGCCTTCTTCTTGAACATGTCAAACAGACCCATACGTTTTCTCCTCTTGATTAAGCGCAACGTTATGCGCATGCCTATGGTGATTATAGTGCCAAATGGCCAAATTGCTAAGGTGAGGGATCGAATCGAGAGCCCCTCTGGCGCTCTCGCCGTCGGCGATATCCTGCAGGTCGCCGTCCTCCATGACAAGCTCGAGGTCGTTCTCGGGCCAAAAACGCTTGGCGCATAGTCATTGGGGACGTTCTTAAACGACTAGTCAAACAAGAACGTCCCCAACGACAACATTTTTTTGGCACATTGACAAGGAGTGTCCCCAGGTGCCGGCACAAAAGGAACGTCCCCAAGCGCCAACCAAGGCAACGCCGATGTCTTGGCACCGACAGCGAGCGGGTCGCATTTGAGACAAGGTGACGTGAAACGAAAGGGCGCTGACCTTCTGGTCGCGCCCTTGAAGTTGAACGTCAGATTGTCCAAATGCGGCCCGCGCAGCGTCGGCCGGTTACGGCGTTTGGTAAAACGCCGTAACTAACGCACTCCGTACTGCTCGTAGTAGGCGTCGATGGCGGTCTTGAGCTCGTCATCGATGACGACCTTGCCGTCGATCTCGTGGTTGTAGAGGGTCTCGACGACCTCGGCCATGGAAACGATGCTCGCGACGGGGAAACCGTACTTTGCCTCGATCTCCTTCTGCGCGGTGGTCACGCCACCCTTGCCGACCTCCATGCGGTTGAGGGACACGATCAGGCCCTTGATCTCGACATCGGCAACAGCCTTGACCTTGGGATAGGTCTCGTCGATGGACTTGCCGCTGGTGGTGACGTCCTCGACCATGACCACGCGGTCGCCGTCCTGGGGCTCGTAGCCCAGCAGGTTGCCCTTGTCGGCGCCGTGGTCCTTGGCCTCCTTGCGGTCGCAGCAGTACTTGACCTCCTTGCCGTACAGCTCGTGGTAGGCAATCGCGGTCACGACAGCCAGCGGAATACCCTTGTAGGCCGGTCCAAACAGCACGTCAAAGTCGTCGCCAAAGTTATCGTGGATGGCCTGGGCGTAATACTCGCCCAGCTTCTTGAGCTGATAGCCCGTCACGTAAGCGCCGGCGTTCATAAAGAACGGGGACTGACGGCCGCTCTTGAGCGTAAAGCTGCCGAACTTAAGAACGTCGGACTCGACCATGAACTTGATGAACTCTTGCTTGTAAGCCTCCATGCGGGCTCCTCTCGTAATCGCGTACGTGCCTTCCAGTTTAGCGCAGGCGAAGCGTCGATGCGGGCGCGCTTTGAGGCCACAGCATTCTGTAAAGGCTTCGTCAGAGACGATGGTTTTCCGAACAATGGGGTTGACACGATAAACCCCCTCGTCAAGAATACGGGCGAATTAAAGCGGGTACGAGATACCCGAAGCGCGCAGCGCCCGGCCTTAAGGAGGTGTGCCATGGAAGGCAGCCATAGTCGAAAAACCTGCATGTCGCCCTCGGCACGCCGCGAGGATTCCGTATTCGCATAAGCGCCACCGGCAGATCGCCAAAACCACCACAAAGGTGCCTGTCCCCTTTGTGGTGGTTCGTGAGCACGACGTGAGCGACATCTAGGTTTTTTGCAACTCAATACGACACGTACGCTAACTCCCTTCAACAAGGAGGACCCTATGCTGATGCTCAAAACCGCCACGGTACTCGAAGCTATCTCCAAGCGCCGCCGCACGACGCGCGCCGACGGTCACACCGGCCTTGCCAAGAACACCATATTCGCCGCCACCCATAGCACCGAGGACGCCCTCGTGCTGCTCGACGCCACGGCAAACGGCCTCACCGCCGAGCAGGCAACCGAGCGCCTGGACGCCTCCGGCCCCAACACCATCGAGGCGCCGACCAAGACGCTCGCCCGCCGCATCGCCGACGCGTTCATCGACCCCTTCGCCGGCATCCTCGCCGCGCTCGCTCTGATCTCGCTCTACATCGACGTGCTCGCCGTGCCCGAGCCGCAGCGCGACCCCTCCACGGTCATCGTCATCGGCATCATGCTGCTGGTATCAGGCGGCATGAAGTTTATCCAAGAAGCCCGCAGCGGCAATGCGGCCGAGGCCCTCAAGGACCTGGTCTCCAACACCTGCACCGCCCTGCGCGACGGCGAGCTCATCGAGATCCCCTTTGACGAGCTCGTCCCCGGCGATGTGATCCGCCTCTCTGCCGGCGATATGGTTCCGGCAGACGCCCGCATCATCACCGCGCGTGACCTGTTTGTCATCGAATCCGCACTCACCGGCGAGAGCGAGGCCGTCGAGAAGACCGCTGCCATCACCGTCGTCGAGGGCGCCGACGGCTCCGCGCTGCCGCTCTCTGCCTGCAAGAACATCGTCTTTACCGGCACCTCCGTGCAAAACGGCGCTGCCATGGCGCTTGTCGTTGCCACCGGTTCGGACACCTACCTGGGCGGCATCGCCAAGATGCTCAACGGGCGCGGCGAGAAGAGCGCGTTTGACCGCGGCGTCTCGAGCGTCTCCATGTTGCTCGTACGCCTCATGCTCGCTATGGCGCCGGCCGTCTTTGTCATCAACGCCGCCACCAAGGGCAACGTCATCGACGCGCTGCTGTTCGCCACGAGCGTAGCCGTGGGCATTACGCCGCAGATGCTCCCCATCATCGTGACCACGAGCCTGTCGCAGGGCGCCAAGGACCTCGCCCGTCGCCAGGTTATCGTCAAGGAACTGCCAGCGATTCAAAACCTGGGTGCCATGGACGTCCTGTGCTGTGACAAGACCGGCACCCTCACCGAAGACCGCATCGTGCTCGAGCGCTACCTCAACACCGATGGCGACGAGGACACGCGTGTGCTGCGCCATGCGTTTTTGAACAGCTTCTTCCAGACCGGTCTCAAAAACCTTATCGACCTGGCCGTAATCGACCGTGCCGATGTGACGTCCTCGACCGTCGTGCCCGATTCCATGTTGGGCCAGACTCTGCGCGACCGTTATACCAAGGTCGACGAGGTTCCCTTCGATTTTTCGCGCCGTCGCCTGAGCGTAGTTGTCGCCGACGCCCAAGGCAAAACCCAGATGGTTACCAAGGGAGCTGCCGAGGAAATGCTCGAGATCTGCTCCTTTGTCGAGGTCAACGGTATCGCCCAGCCGCTCACCGAAGATAAGCTCGTCCAGATTCGCAAGCAGGTCGCCGATCTTAACGCCGAGGGCCTGCGCGTGATTGCCGTGGCGCAGAAGACCAATCCGCACTGCGTGGGCGAGTTTGGCATTGCCGATGAGTGCGACATGGTGCTGATGGGCTTTTTGGCCTTCCTCGATCCGCCCAAAGCAAGCGCCGCGGGCGCCGTCGCCACCCTTGCGGCCAAGGGCGTGGCGGTCAAGGTCCTGACCGGCGACAACGACCGCGTCGCCGCCACCGTCTGCGAGCAGATCGGCATCGACGCGAGCAGCGTTTTGCTCGGCTCCGAGATCGATGCGCTCGACGACGCAGAGCTTGCCGAGCGTGCCGAGAAAACCCACCTCTTCGCCAAGCTCTCGCCGCTGCAGAAGGCGCGCCTAGTGCGCGTCATGCGCGAGTTGCTCGGCCACACCGTGGGCTTTATGGGCGACGGCATTAACGACGCCGCCGCCATGCGTGCGAGCGACTGCGGCATCTCGGTCGATTCGGCCGTCGACATTGCCAAGGAATCCGCCGATATCATCTTGCTTCAGAAGGACCTGGGTGTGCTCGAGCGCGGCATCATCGAAGGCCGCCGCACCTACGGCAGCCTACTCAAGTACCTCAAGACCACGGTGAGCTCCAACTTTGGCAACGTGCTGTCCGTGACCGTCGCGAGCCTGTTCTTGCCGTTTTTGCCCATGAGCGCCCTGCAGCTGGTGCTGCTGTCGCTCGTCTACGAGATCGTGTGCATCGCGCTGCCGTGGGACACCGTCGACGAAGCCTGGACTGCCCGTCCGCGTGCTTGGGACGCCGCGTCCATCAAGGGCTTTATGCTCGAGCTGGGCCCCGTGAGCTCGCTGTTTGATATCGTGACCTTCGCTGTGCTCTTCTTTGTGGTGTGCCCCGCCACCGTGGGCGCGAGCTGGGCCGAGCTTGCCGCCGCGGGCGACGCCGCGGGCATGGCGACCTTCGCCGCAATCTTCCAGAGCGGCTGGTTTGTCGAGTCTATGTGGTCACAGACGCTCGTGATTCACATGCTGCGCTCCCCGCGCCTGCCGAGCCCGCGCGACCATGCCGCACCGGCACTGTGTGCCCTCACCGTGCTGGGCCTGGCGCTCGTCACCTGGCTGCCGGCAAGCCCCATCGCCGATGCACTCGGTCTCATGACGCTGCCCGCGAGCTTTTTCGCACTGCTCATCGGCATCGTTACCGCCTACATCGCGCTCACCCAGCTGGCAAAGCACCGCTACATTGCCCGCCACGGTGAGCTGCTGTAACTCCACAGGCGCTCCCGTCAAAACCACCACAAAGGTGCCTGTCCCCTTTGTGGTGGTTCGCGCTGGCAGTGGCTGCCCAAAACAGCTAAAAAAGCCCCGTCCCAAATGGGCTAGTCCTTGGGCGCCCAGGACCAGAAAAAGTTGATGAGGGCCACACGTGAGGAGGCGCCGGTCTTTTTGTTGATCGAGGCGATATGACGGTAAAGCGTGGAGCGCGAAAGGAAGAGCGTTGCGGCGATGTCTTGAACACTCTCGCGCGATGCGACCAAGGCCTCCAAAATATCGCGCTCGCGCTGCGTAAGCTCAAAGGCGACGGCGAAGGTATCGAGACGCTCGTCGAGTGTGGACTCCGGCACCTCTGCGGGGACGGGCTCGCTCTGGGCGGATACGGGATCCGTGCCAAGGTCGCTAGCAGCAAACGCCAGGTCGCCGCGCACTTCAACGTCATAGGCCTGATGCCCAGACTGTCCCAGCAGCGAGATCGCAATGCCCACAAGCAGTACGAACCCCACGCCCACTGCCAACAGCACGTTCTGGCTCGAGACAATCGCCACCGCCGGTGCCGTCACGAGCATCGCGCAAACGTTATTGATGACGCGGCCCATGCACGGCCACAGATACGACCAGTGCGCATACACCGAAATGGCGGCAAACTTCGCCGTGAAAAACACCACGAAGAAGCCCGCACCCAGATAGAAGATGACGGTGGCGGCAAGTATGTTGGCGCCGTTGGCATCGGTGATAAGCACAGCGAAAGAGAGCGTGGACAACATGGCGGCGCAGGTCATGATGATGTTCATACACGAGCGCCCGCGCAGGTCAAATAGGGCGCCGGCGAGCAGAGCGCTCACGCCCATTAGCAAGCGCGACCAATCGCCCAAGTCAACGGACCCGGCGGCGTGCGAGATCGTGAGCCCCGCATTGAGGGCGGCAAACACCCCGGTAAGGCAGGCGGTTGCAATCGTTAGACGCACCACGGCGCGCCGAAAAGCCGCCGTTGACTCGGGATCGTTTTGCCATTTGGCGCCAAACTCCGATGCATCCACCGAAAGCTCGGCGATATCGGGCTCATGCCCAAACTCAGATTCGCCGCGCAGCTTGGCACGGCGGACGCCGTGGAGGAGCGCCACCTGCGCGACTGCACAGGCAACAAAAACAAGCTGCTGCGGAATCCCCGCGGGTATCACCATGTGGCTGAACACCTGAAGCAGGACGCCCAGAGCATATGAAAGCGCCGCCGCGCGCGCCAAGTACGGCGTCCGCGCAAAGCGCCGCGCAAAGTTGGCGTGAGCGGTCGATCCGCAGTAGCCCAGCGTGCAACACGCCATCAAACCGCCGGCAATTACCACCTCAAACCGAACCGCCATAATCATCAGCAGCAATGCCGACACCAGCAGCACGCCCGTGATGTCGCTCGTCGTATCGATCGCGCGGGGGCGGCGATAGTACAGAATAGGACGCACAAAAAAGCCGATTACGCTCGCACCGACGATGAGGGTCTCGTAGGTAGCAACCTCGCTCGGCGGCACAAACTCGGCCACGCGCATGTCGAAGAGGTACTCGCCAGCCAAAAACGTAAAATAGAACAGCGCCAGGCATATAATCTCCCGAATGCCCCGACGAAAGTACGCGGCCGTGCCTCCCATACCTTTCATGAATATCCCCCCCGCAGTCGTTTAATTGCCTGCAAATCTATTCTATTAGAGAACCAGTCCTAATATCGAACCCATCCTCAAAATGTCGCTAATTTGACCCCAACAGCCCACGGCGTAAACCGATTTTGAGCCGCATGGCCAAGAAGGGGCGCGCACGGCTTGCAGCTCGGCAAGGAGTGTCCCCAACTGCCACTCATTTAAGTACGTCCCCAATGAGTACCTTCGGCAAAGAGTGCCCCCCCCCCGCGCGACTAGTCGTTTAAGAACGTCTCCAACGACTAGCCAAAAATGAGCCATGTGTCCCAGTTGTGAAGACTCGTTGAGCCGTCTGGGTATCGTGAAAGATCGCGCACTCACCCATCATCAAAAGTGACACACGCTACCTGTTGATGGGAGGCAGCCATGGGCTTCTTTGACAAGATGTTCGAGAAGAAAGAGTGCGCGATTTGCGGTACTGAGCTAGGCCTTTTAGGAAAGACCAAGATTGATGAAGGCTACCTGTGCAAAGAGTGCGCCGGCAAGCTCTCCCCCTTCTTCCACGGCTATCGCTCCAGCTCTGCAGACGACATCCGCGAGCAACTCGCCTACCGCGAGGCCAACGCCGAACGCCTGACGTCCTTCAACCCCACGCGCACGCTCTCTGCCGGGCGTACCAACATCATGCTCGACGAGGACGCAGGACTGCTGATCATTACCTCGCAGAGCCGCTGGCGCGACGCCAACCCGGACATCATCGAGTTCTCGCAGGTGCTCGGCTGCGATATGGATATTGACGAGCACCGCACCGAGATCTATCGCGAGACCAAAGACGGCGAACGTGAGAGCTACAATCCGCCGCGCTACGACCTGGATTACGACTTTAACCTGACCATCCACGTCAACACGCCGTACTTTACCGAGATCAACCTGCGCGTAAACGACTCCACCATCGAGCAGCGCGGGTCCATCGAGTACCGCGAGGCCAAGCGCCAGGCAACCGAAGTTCGCGATGCGCTGGTGCAGCTGCGTCAGGAAACACGCGACAGCGTCGTGGCCGCCAAGGCCCCCAAGACCGCGGTCACCTGCCCCTTCTGTGGCGCGACCACCATCCCCGATGCCAGTGGGCGCTGCGAATACTGCGGCGGCGCCATCGGCGCATAGCCCCCGGCAGCGAAAGGACCGATCATGGCCTTCGAGAGCGTCAACTATCAGTGTCCCGTGTGCGGCGGCCCCCTTCACTTTGCCAGCACCGAGCAAAAGCTCATCTGCGACTACTGCGATTCGCGTTTTGAAGTCGAAGAAGTCGAGGCCCTCTATCGCGAGCGCCAGAACAAGGCAGACGCCAAAGCCGACGCCGCAGCGGCACCCAAGCCCGCCATCGACGCTGCGGTGCAGGAGCTCGCCCAAAACGCCGGCTATATCTGCTCGTCGTGCGGCGCCGAGCTAATCTCGGACGGTACCGTCGCCGTTACCACCTGCCCGTACTGCGGCAACCCCGCCGTGGCACCCGGTCAGCTCTCGGGCGACTTCTCACCAGACCTGGTGATCCCGTTTAAGCTCGGGCGCGACGACGTTATGGCCGCGCTCAAAGAGCACTACAAGGGCAAGATCCTGCTGCCCAAGAGCTTTGTCACCGGCAACCACATCGACGAAGTCCAAGGCGTTTACGTGCCGTTTTGGCTTTACGGCGCCCGCGTGGACGGCGAAGTGTACTTTGATGCTACCAACGAGACCGTGACCGAGGAATCCGACCGCACCGTCACGACCACCGACCACTACGACGCCTACCGTAAAGGCAATATCTCGTTTGAGCGCGTGCCCGTCGACGGATCGTCCAAGATGCCCGACGGCCACATGGACGCCATCGAGCCGTTTGACTACGATGCGCTGCGTCCGTTCTCAGTCGCCTATATGCCCGGCTACATCGCCAACCGCTATGACGAGGATTGCGAAACCTGCAAGGCGCGCGCCGAACGCCGCATGGAGGAAAGCACGGTCTCGGCCCTGCGCGAAACCGTCGTCGACGAGTACGACGACGCCACGGTCGAAAGCAAGCAGCTCGACTACACCTGGGAAGACAGCGATTATGCCCTGTTCCCTGTGTGGATGCTCTCTACCTCGTGGAACGGCAAGAGCTACCTGTTTGCCATGAACGGCCAAACCGGCCGCATGGTCGGCGAGCTCCCCTGCTCCAAGCCCAAGCTCGTCATCGCCTCGGTGCTGTTCTTTGCGATCGGATTTGTCCTCTCCCAGATCCTCTTCATGGGTGAGAACGCCTTCGATCCGGATTACCTCGCCTTTGACATCGAGGGCATCCTCATCAACATCGTCGCGCCGCTGATCATCGTGATTATCGCAGACGTGCTGCTGGTCGGCCAGCTCAAGACAGCCAACGAGGCAACCCACGCCGACGAGTACTGCGGCGAGCTCGACCTGACCGAGAAGCACGACACCTTTAGCCATACCGAAACCACGGTTGTCATGAAGGACAACAAGGACGACTAGCCATTCTGACCAATATCACCCGGCCTTTGACGAGAAAGGAAGATCACCATGGGACTCTTGAAAGCTGGATTGGGTGCTGCCGGCGGCGTCATGGCCGACCAGTGGAAGGAATATATCTATTGCGAATCGATGCCTGCCGACGTCTTGGCCTGCAAGGGCAGCAAGCGCACCGGTGGCCGCAGCTCCAACACGCGCGGCGAGGACAACGTCATCTCCAACGGCTCCGTCATCGCCGTCAACGACGGCCAGGGCATGCTCGTGGTGCAAAACGGCAAGATCATCGAGGTCGCGCTGGAGCCCGGCGAGTTCGTCTTTGACACCGGCAGCGAGCCGAGCGTCTTTAGCGGCAACCTGGGCGACTCCATCAAGGAGACCTTCGCCAATATCGGCAGCCGTTTTACCTTTGGCGGCGACGCGGGCAAGGACCAGCGCGTCTACTTTATCAACACCAAGGAGATCATCGGCAACAAGTACGGCACCGCCTCGCCCGTGCCCTTCCGCGTGGTCGACAACAACATTGGTCTGGACGTCGACATCTCCGTGCGCTGCAACGGCGAGTATTCGTACCGCATCACCAACCCGCTGCTGTTCTACACCAACGTGTGCGGCAACGTGACCGATAGCTATACGCGCGACAAGATCGACAGCCAGCTTAAGTCCGAACTGCTCACCGCCCTGCAGCCCGCCTTTGCCAAGATTTCGGAGATGGGCATCCGCTACAGTGCCATCCCCGGCCACACCACCGAGCTCGCGCGCGCACTCAACGAGGTCCTCTCGGCCGATTGGCGCGACCTGCGCGGTGTCGAGATCGTGAGCTTTGGCGTTAACTCCATCGCCGCCTCGCAAGAAGACGAGCAGATGATCAAGGACCTGCAGAAGGCTGCGGTCATGCGCGATCCCACCATGGCGGCCGCCAACATCGCCAGCGCCCAGAGCGACGCGATGCGCGCGGCAGCGGCCAACCCCAACGGCGCGATGGCAGGCTTTATGGGCATGGGCATGGCAGGCGGCATGGGCGGCATGAACGCCAGCCAGCTGTTCGCCGCCGGCCAGGCACAGCAGCAGGTCGCCCCGCAGCCGGCTCCGGCACCCGCCCCCGCACCGGCACCCGCCGCCCCCGCGACCGGCACGTGGACCTGCAGTTGCGGCGCCACCAACACCGGCAAGTTCTGCCCCGAGTGTGGCAGCCCCGCACCCGCCCCGGCACCGGCCAAGTGGTTCTGCCCCAACTGCGGCAGCGAAAACGGCGGCAAGTTCTGCAGCAACTGCGGAACGCCCAGGCCCTAGCCCCTCTATCTGGTAATTGGCGGGGGATCCGCCACCCCCGCATTTACTTCTATGGGTTTCGTTCGATAAAGGAGGACACCATGAAGACAACGTTCAAAAAATCCGTACTCGCATTTCTGACATGCGTCCTTGCGCTCGCCTTTGCCCTGACGGGCTGCAGCGGCGGCGGCAAAGACCCCAAGGCCAACTTCGTCGGCAGCTGGGAACTCTCGGGTGGAACCCTGGAAGGCGAAGAACTGACCGATGAGTACATGAAGATGCTCGAGGATTGGGGTGTACACTGCGTCCTGATTCTCGATGAGGACGGTACAGGTGCCCTCGACCTGTTCCTTGAAGTCGTCGACCTTAAATGGGAGGCAAAGGACGCCACCACCGTAACCATCACCGCCGAAGACGAGTCGCATGACATGAAGCTCAAGGACGGCAAACTCATCCTCGAAGAAGATGACGGCAATCTTGTCTTTACCAAGTCCGACAAGGACCTGTCCGGTACGGTGAAGAAGGATCGCGAGGCGGCCGAGAAGGAAGAGGAGATCGATGAGGCCGTCGAAGAAGACGACGTCCAGAAGATTGAAATCTCCCCCGCCGTTACCGTCGCCGATGACGACCTGTGCACCATCACCATCACCGAAAAGTTCAAGGACGACTGGGGCGACATCGGCTTTGTCGTCAACATCACCAACAAGAGCGACAAGGACCTGACCTTCTACGCCCCCAGCGGCAAAACCAACGTCAACGGCACCATGAAGGAACCCTGGTTCTCGGCTCACCTGATGCCCGGCACCAACGCCACCGAGGAATTCACCTTCTCGAAGGGCACGCTCGATAGCCTTGACGACCTCGTCAACACGACCATCGGCATCGACGCCTACCTGACCGATTCCTACGAGGACGTCGCCTCCTACACCGCGACCATCGCGTAACGGCAGACACCGATAGCCGCGGATTGGCGGACACATCCGCGCACATGTCAGGCGGGGCCGCAAGAAATGATCCTGCGGCCCCGCCGTCTTGCGCCAACAGCACCGTCCACACAAGCAGACCGCCCGCCGTTTTCTGATGCAAAACGGCGGGCGGTCTATCTTTACGGCGCCGGAACACGGGCGAGCGCGTCGATTACGGGCGCTCCATATTAGGAACGATGCTGCCTTCGGTTACCGCATGCACGGCCAAGCGCATGATGTTGTCGTAGCCAGTCTTATTGAGGATCTCCGAGATGCGGCGCTTGATGGTGCCCTCGCTCATAAATAACTCGGCCGCAATCTCGCGACGACTTTTGCCCTCGCAGGCAAGACGCAGAATTGACAGCTCGACATCGTCAAGCGCCGCCGTGCCCGAGAAGATGCTTTTGGGCGGCTTGGGAAATGTACAGTAGCCCGCCAGTGTGGAACGCATCACGGCGAAGAGCTCGTCAATGCCGACGTTTTTGTACACAAAGCTATCGACACCCGCCTCGCGTGCCTGATCGACAAAGGTGATCTCGGGCATGCCCGTCATGATGATGACGCGGCACTCGGGCATCGCCTCCTTGATGCGCGCCGCCGCCACGATGCCGTTGGAATCGTGCTCGGTGCATACGTCCATCAGTATCATGTCCGGGCGCTCCCTAAGCACAACGTCGAGTGCTTCGGAAGCGTCGGCGATCGCGACGACAACGGTCATATCGGGCTGGTCGCCAACGGAGCGTGCCAGGCTTTCGCGCAGGATGGCCTGGTCTTCGACTATAAGGACGCGGATCATGAGCTTCTCCTTTGGGACGTGTCGTTGGCGTTAAGCGGAATGGATACCGCAAGCGTAAAGGGCGGGGCGGCGTGGACCTCTAGGCTGCCACCCAGATCTTGCGCGACATGCCTCATACCTGGGATACCCGTTCCCTCGCGATACGATACGGGGGCCGGGGACCCGTCGTTTGAAATCGTCATGCGCGCGACGGCGCCAGCATCCGTCCTGTCCTGCCACAGACGCACGTGGACCCGATGCGCCTGCGCATGCTTGGTGGCATTGGTCGAGGCCTCGCGGATAATCTGCAAAAATGCGACGGCGACACGCGCGTCCTCCGGCAGCACACCCTCAACATCGATCTGCACACTCACCAGGCCAAAGGCGTAGACGATATCACCCAGCTGCTCCGCCGGCTCACTGGCGCCGCCACTGCGCAGGTCGACGGCGATTGAACGCAGCAGCGGATCGATCTGCCCGAGTGACTCGTCGTCCAGGCGCCCCTCCTCCAAATAGCGATGGAGGATAGACAGACGCTGTCCAATCACGTCGTGCACGCGGGCGCGCATGCGCAGATAGGCCGCATTATCGGCAACCTTTTTGACCTCTTCGATCTGCGCCTGGAGCTCTTTGCCCGCAAGTTCAAGCAGGTGGTTTGCTTGTGTCAGACGGTCATGAGCATGCGCATACTCCGTCACATCAAGACCGATAATGCGCTCGAACGAACGGCCCGAAACCATAACGTCGTCATGCACAAATAAGCGAATCTCAAAGGGAGAAACCTCGATCACCGCGCGCGCCTCACCAAAGCGGTCCAGGTTAATCCGCACGCGATTCCTGCTGCTTTCGGGCATTTGCATGCTAAGTTTGCGCAGGTCGTTCCATGTGCTGCCCATGTCGCGTAGATCGGTGGGCATATGAAGTTCCACCAGGTTTTTGCGCATGCAGCGGTTCATGAGCAGTGGACGGCCCCTCGGGTCTAGATACAGGATGCCCACGGGAATCACGTTGATGGTTTCGATGGTCGAGAACGCGGTAATGTCCTCCTGACGGTTGCGGACATCCATCAAAAGCGCCGAGACGGAGCGAAACAGGAAGAACGCTCCCTCTGCGATGAGGACAACGGTCCACGCCGAGCCCATAACAACAACCATTGGCGGCGTTACGGCGGCAACGAGCAGCAGCTCAGTCAGCATGACGGGACGACGATAGCGCACCATAAGCACCACGCCATAGGCAAAAATCGCGGCATTGAGCCACAGCGCTCCGCCCATTGCCCTGGCGCAAACGCCAAGCGGCGCCACCAGATACGAGCCAGACGATGCGAACAGGATAAGCGCCGAAACCATCAGGTGAACCACGAGGCTCGCCTCGTAGGCGCAAATCACCTTACGGTTATAGGACGAGCGACGCGATGCGATGAGCGGGACGTGAATCGTCTGCAGACACGCAGCCAGGGCAAAGACAACATCGAGCGCAACGATTTGGGGAAGGATGAGCGAAATCTGCATCGTCACTCACCCGCCCTCGGCATCAAGACGATCATGCGCAGCTGGCCGGGCTCGCCCTCAAGGCGGTATGCCACGTTGCGCCCTTGCAGAGCGCTTTCGAGCTCTTGCGCAGCGGGCGTCTGCGAAAGATCTTCATCATCGTTGGAAAAAAGCGTGGCGCGCAGCTCGACACTGCATCGGTCATGGTCGTCCAAGTGATACATAAGCGCCGGATGGTCGGTGGTGTAGGCAAAAAACGCAAAGTCATACACGCAGTCGTACAGCGCGCTTACCGTACTGGCGTGCAGCGGGCGCCGTATGGCGATAATCGAGGCGCAATCGACATCGATCGTGCGCAGGTCGCTTGCGAGCTCGTTGGCGATGAGCTGAATGCGGTCGCGATCAAAACCGCTCTCCCCGTGCTGTGCCAACGTGAGCGACCCCTTGCGCTTGCAATAGGCGACGAGCATCTTGGCGCGCTGCAGCATGCGGTAACGCTCGTGCGAAGACGCTTCGTCGGTCAACGGCGGCAGCGAGCTCAGCAGGCCGTACATCCCTTCGAGCGCGCGGGCAAGCGCCTGGTCCACGTCTTGGACCAGCAAGGTCTCGGCCTCTTGATCTGCCAAATGCGTCTTAAGGTCGTAGTCGGCGGCGAGCAGCTCGTTTTGACGCTGCAGCTCCATGCGACGATGTGCCAGTTCACGGTTAAGCTCATTGAGCTCCGACACGTCTTGGGCAAGCAGGGCCGATCCGCCCAGCAGTGGAAAGGCACGGTACATCACATCAGGATCGGACGCCACGGCAAAGGCATGGGCGCGGCCGTGCTCCTGGGTCCGCAACTCCTCGCGCACGCCTACCGGCATTGGCTTTGACACCGGCGTGGCATAGACTTCCTGCAGGTCGTGCGTTAGAACTTTGAGGTCAAGCGGCAAGGTGTCGAAAATGCCGGCGATGTCGTGATATGACGGAATGACACCGCAATCGAGACAGATTTCCATCGCCACCACGCACAGGACGCAATAGACGAGCGAAAAGTTGAGCCTCCATGCCCAGGGCACGCGCAACGCATACGAGACGGCAAAGAATGCGCCACCCAGCAGTACGAGCGCCGCCGTGCCCGAGAAACGTTGGATGCGAAAGGACGAGGACCGGCCCACCAGGATAAAAAAGGCCACAAAGTTAAAGGCCGTCCACACTAAGACAGCGAAATAACCCCAGCCGTACGTGTAATCGTTGCTCCAGGTGTCGCTTGTACGGTCAAAGTGGAAGACCTGCTGGTGAAAATCGTTGGTGAGCACAAATCCGATAAGCAGGATAGCCACAATCCACAGCGCAGCGCAATAGCGGCGACCCAGGCGGTGTTTCTCCAGACCCGCAAGGCGCAGACCACACAACTGGTAGAGCAGCGGAATGAGCGTCATGGGCACGTAGTACAGGTACCACAGCACGGTGGCATAGAACGGCGTGAACGACTTGTACTTGAGAATGACTTCGATCATCCACAGGGCGCAGATGGTGGCGACGGCAACAAGGCGGCGGCGCAGCACATAGTCCAAACAGCGCAGATAGACCGATACGCCCCAGATCGAAAATATAATTGCGGCGACAAGAAGCGGGAGAGAGCTCGAGTGGACGAGCGCATCCACGACCTCTTCGGACACCTCGCTATAGGCGGGCACGGCGTTAGAAAGTTTGGGGTCGAAGGCGAACAGCGCCGGCAAGACTGTCAAAAGTATAAGGAATAGCGCGGTGATGGCGCCGGCGATAGCAAAGACGCGGTGACGGTATACCCGATGTGTTATGCCAACAAGGAATCGCGGCATGGCGAAGAGCCTGCCGCCCCTGGGATCCGCAACCGGCGCGGTCCGGGCGGCCGCGTGGCCGATATGTCGCTCGCGGGTACCCATAGTGCTTTTAGTGTACCGACAGATGGGTCGAAAAAGCGGGCCGCATGTCCCAAAATCCGCAGACGGCAAGGCGCCCGGCGAACACATACTCGCCGGGCGCCTTGGTCAGGAGACTCTGAAGTCGAGTGCCTCAGCTTCCTTAGGACAGGTCCTCACCATTCGTTTCAATGACATGCTTGTACCAGTCAAAGCTCTTCTTCTTGGAACGCTTGAGAGTGCCGTTGCCGGCGTCATCGCGGTCCACATAGATAAAGCCGTAGCGCTTGGACATCTCGCCCGTGCCGGCAGACACCAGGTCGATCGGGCCCCAGGTGGTGTAGCCCAGCAGGTCAACGCCGTCCTCGGTCACCGCGTCGCGCATCGCGGCAATATGCTGGCGCAGGTAGTCGATACGGTAGTCGTCGTTGATGGAGCCATCCTCCTCGACAACATCCTTGGCGCCCAGACCGTTCTCGACCACAAACAGCGGCTTCTGATAACGGTCGTACAGGTCGTTGAGCGTAATACGGAAGCCCAGCGGATCGATGGCCCAGCCCCACTGGCTCTCCTGCAGGTAGGGGTTCTTGGCGCCGGCGAAGGCATTGCCCTGCGTGCGCTCGACATCGGGGTTATCGGCACCGGCGGAGCAACGGGTGCTGTAGTAGCTAAAGCTGATGAAGTCGACGGTGTTGGCGGCCAGGATCTCGCAGTCCTCGTCGGTCATGCCCACATCGATGCCCAGACGCTCGAGCTTCTTGACGGCATAGGCCGGGTAGTAGCCACGGCTCTGAACGTCGACGAAGAAGTAATTGTCCTGATTGTCGAGCTGCGCCTGGCGCACATCGCCCGGACGACAGCTGTAGGGGTAATAGCTACCTGCGGCGAGCATGCAGCCGATTTTGACCTCAGGGTCGATCTCGTGAGCGATCTTGATTGCCCAAGCGCTGGCGACCAGCTCGTTGTGGGCGGCCAGGTACTCGACGGCCTTCTTGTTCTCGCCCTCCTCAAAGACCAGACCGGCACCCATAAACGGCAGGTGCAGGATCATATTGATTTCGTTGAAGGTGAGCCAGTACTTCACCAGGCCCTTGTAGCGAGTGAAGATCGTGGTCGCAACGTTCTTGTAGAAGTCGATGAGCTTGCGGTTGCGCCAGCCGCCGTACTCCTTGATGAGGTGAATCGGGCAATCGAAGTGCGTGATAGTCACGAGCGGCTCGATACCGTGCGCCTGACACTCGCGGAATACATCCTCGTAGAAGGCCAGGCCAGCCTCGTTGGGCTCGGTCTCGTCGCCGTTGGGGAAGATGCGAGTCCAAGCCAGGCTCATACGGAAGGTTTTAAAGCCCATCTCGGCAAAGAGGGCGATGTCCTCTTTGTAGTGGTGATAGAAATCGATGCCGGTCTGCGCGGGATAGTAATAGCCGTCCTCAAAGTCGAGCATCTTGCGCTGGCCGGAAACCACCGCATAGCGTTCGGGGCCGTGCGGAGCCACGTCCACGTTGGCAAGGCCGCGGCCGTCCACATCATAGGCGCCCTCGCACTGGTTGGCAGCCGTCGCGCCGCCCCACAGGAAGTCATTACGGAAAGCCATGCATCAATCCTTTCGCACGCTGTTTGTCGTGGTTTCAGTATCCCCGCAAATAGGGCCTCGCTCAACGACAGCGACGCAGGCCGACACTTCTTTTCGCACACGGCGGCCCGGCAGCCGCCCCCGTCTGACACTTTTTGATACCCGCCCGCCCACACCGCCACAAAGGGGACAAGCACCTTTGTGGTGGTTGGGGCGGTTTGTCTCGATCTGTAACAGTTAGGCCGCCAAAACCGGACCTGGTGTTACAGATCGAGATTTTCGGGCAGCCCTCTACGGTATGTCTCAATCTGTAACAGGTAGAGACGATTTAGCCCGCTAGACGTTACAGATTGAGATAAAAGACCCTAGTCCACGGTGATGTCGAGATTCTTGCCGATGAGGCCCACGTAGCCGCCTTCGGCTGCCTTGGGGCTGTCAGCATGGCAAAGGACCCACTTGTCGGCCTTCCAGTAGCAGTAGCTGTCGCCGGCCGCGGGCATGTCGGCCGCAGCCTCGGGGCGCGGGCCATTGGTACCAGCGGGCAGCGCCACCATCACCTGGAAGCCGCCGTCGCCGACCATGCAGGGCGTGTAGTGCAGCGTGGTGTTGAAGACCTCGACAACCCTGCCCGCCGGCACGTGGAACGCCTTGACGCATGCGGTGTCGAGTTTGCCGCCCTCGATCTCCCAGCGATGCGCCACGAGCAGGATAAAGTCGCGCGCGCCCAGGTTGAACTCGCTCGCGCGGTGGTACTCCAGGCAGTTGAGTCGCGTGTTGTGTCCGTTGCACCAACCGAACTGGAAAGGACGGCCACCAAACATGAGAAAGCCCAGCTCATCAGCACCCTTGACACCCTCGAGCTCCGATGTGCTCGCTACGTACTTGCTACCCTCGGGGATGGGCGTGGCGGAGAGCGCCTCGAGCACGGGCGACGTGAGCTCGGACGGAACATTATCCCAAACGTTGCCATAGGATTTGAACTCGGGATCGTTGACAGAGTAGATATGCATGTTCGCTCCTGTTTATTTATGTGACAGTATGAACATTCTAGAACATTTTTCTTCTGTTTTGAGCACTCAGCATGAAAAAGCGCCCCCGCAAAGAGCGGAGACGCTTCTGGTGTAAACGGCAGTTTCGCAGACGGCCCTTATGCCTGCTGATAGTGCAGATGCTTCTCGTCGATATCAATCAGGTCGCGGTCGAGATAGCGGCGCGCGAGCCAGTTTGCCATGGGGAGGTTCTGATCCAGGTAGTTGCCGCACTCCTCGGGAGCGGCACCGGGGACATCACCCTCAAAGCCAGCAACAAACTCGAACAGCTCGCGCACGAGCGGCAAGATCTCCTCGCTCGTTAGCTCACCAAAGACAACGAGGTAAAAGCCGGTACGGCAGCCCATGGGGCCAAAGTAGACAATGTGACTCGACCACTCGGCATGATTACGCAAGAAGGTGGCTCCCAGGTGTTCGATGGTGTGGCACTCGGCCGTGTTCATGACCGGCTCCTTGTTGGGCGTGGTCAGGCGCAGGTCAAAGGTGGTGACGGCGGCGCCGGTCGCCGGATCGCGGTCGATGCGGCTCACATACACGCCGGGTTCAAGCAGCAGATGGTCAACGGAAAAACTCGCGATGCGCTCCATGGCAGATCCTCTCGGTAGTCAATTTGGAACGGGCTCTTTTAGCTGGTTCGAATGGTCGCACCAATCATACCAGCCAAAAAAGCCCCGTCCCAAAAAGACAACTTAGCCCAGGACGCGGGCCATGCGCGCCTTGAACTCGGAAAGGAAACGCGGGGCGTCAACGGTCAGCGCCACAAGCGCACTCTTGTCGGGATCTGCCACGCGGTGCTCATCGCAGATGGTGCGGCCACGATACTCGCCCAGCAGGTCCACACGCAAATTGCAGCCGAGCGCACCAACGAGCGTGGGATCGATTGCCACGGCAACCGCCAGCGGATCGTGCAGTGCGCAGCCGCCCAGGTAGGGCGCGTTTATCTCGTACGAACCAATGTAGTGCTCAACCATGCTCGCAAACGCACAGCCCGCCATGGTGCCCGAGCCCGTCCAGCCGGCAATGTCGCGGCGTGTGAGCACCACGCGATGTGTCACGTCCAGGCCCACCATGGTGAGCTTGCGGCCCGAGCGCAGCACGGCGTCGGCAGCCTCGGGGTCGCTCGCCATGTTGGCCTCGGCACCCGCGCTCACGTTGCCGGGCACGGTTAGGGCGCCGCCCATCACCACCACGCGGCCGATAGACATCACCGCCGCCGCATCGCGCTCCAGGGCAAGTGCCAGGTTGGAGAGCGGGCCGGTCGCTACGTAGACCAGATCGGGACCATAGGTGCGTGCAGCATCGATCAGATAATCGACCGCAGCGTTGCCGTCGGCAGACGTCGCCCCCACCGGCTCGTAGGGCGACGCGGGCACGCTCGCGCCGCCGATGCCGTTCTTTCCGTGAATGAGCGCGGTGGACGCCGGCGGCGTATAGGGCTCAGTCGCCTGCAGAGGACGGTCGGCACCCAGGTACACCGGCACCTCGGGACGGCCCAACAGGTCGAGCACCGCCAGGCAGTTGCGCGCCGACTGGTCGACGCGCACGTTGCCAAAGCATGTGGTAATGCCCACGAGCTCCACCTCGGGGCTCGCGATGGCATAGGCTAGCGCCAACGCATCGTCCACACCCATATCCAGATCAAGGATCAGCTTCTTGATTGCCATTGTTCTACTCCGCTTCTCCGTCTTGTACTAAATCGCCTAAACCAAACGCGCGCTCAACTTCGGCACGCATGGGAATCGACTGCTGTGCGCCCAAGCGCGACACCGTCACCGCCGAGGCGCGTGCGCCCGCCGCCATGCACTCAAAGAGTGGCAGGCCCTCCAGACGAGCTGCAGCAAGCGCACCAATAAATGTATCGCCCGCGGCCGTCGTATCGACCACCGCGCTCGAAAGCGCCGGCATGCGCAGCGGCTCGCCGTCATCGCCAAGCGTAACCGACCCGGCGCCGCCCAACGTGATGACCGCAGCCCCGACACCCTTGGCGAGCAGGGCATTGAGCGCCGCGACGCAGCCTGCATCATCCGCAGGCAAGATGCCCGTCAGCACCTGGCACTCAGTCTCGTTGGGACAGACCAGGTCGACCGCAGGCCAGACCTCCGCAGGCAACTCGCAGGCCGGCGCCGGATTAAAGACCGTATAGAACCCCAGCTCGTGAGCGCAAACAAGTGCCTCGGCCGTCGCCGCCAGGTCACATTCGCCTTGGGCGATAAAGACGCTTCCGGCAGCCGGAGCAATCTCGCCGGTGTCGCCGTCGAGCTCATCGGCCATCAGGCACCTCAGCGCGCGGACGATGTCCTCGCCCACAAGCGCGTGGTTGGCGCCCGGCGATAGCACGATGCGGTTGTCACCCTCGCAGCGAATGATGGTCGCCGTTCCCGTCTCTACATCATCGCGACGCGCTACAAAGTCACAGTCCACGCCGGCGTCTTGGAGCCCCGCCACGAGCGACGCGCCAAACGCGTCGCGGCCGACCGCGCCGATCATGCACGTGCGCGCGCCCATGCGCGCAGCGGCTACGGCCTGGTTGGCGCCCTTGCCGCCGGCATTGGTGATAAATCCGCTGCCGCCGACGGTCTCGCCCGCACGCGGCATGCGCTCGCACGCCACCGAAAGGTCCATGTTCATGCTGCCAAACACCGCAACGATGCCGCGATTCGTCATGGAAACCCCCTCGTCCGCGGACTCTGCACCCGCTGTCGGCCGTCAATCGTACGCTCTCGCACCTTTATAACTTTAGTTCACTTTGATGTGGACGCGCGCTTGAGCTTACGCCAGCAGCAAGCATTCACAGGAGTAGGCGGCTACAATGAAGGTGTGCTGATTATTCTCGTCATTGGATGATATTTTATGGAACAATTCCCGCGATCGAGCTCGCGCAGCTCACGCCATGTGAGTGATCAACAAGCGCCGCGCGAACGCTCGCGCGCTAACCGCCAAGCCACCGAGCCGCGCCGCGCTGCAGGCTCTCATCGGTCGCCCGCCAACAAGGGTGCCCACACCAACAGCGCCGCAAAAGAACAGGCGCCTGCGCGTCCCAAATCTCGCTACATCCCCGCCCTCGACGGCCTACGCACGCTCGCCGTTGTCGCGGTGGTGCTCTATCACCTCAACCTCACGTGGGCGCAGGGCGGCCTGCTCGGCGTCACGATCTTCTTTGTGCTCTCGGGATACTTGATCACGCGCCTGCTCATCAACGAAATCGCAAAGACCGGCCGTATCGATCTCAAGAGCTTCTGGATTCGCCGCATCCGTCGCCTGTTCCCCGCCGTGGTAACCGTCGTGGTGGTGACCTGCGCGCTGTGCACTGTCTTTAACCACGTGATGCTCACCAAGATGCGCCCCGACATCCTGCCATCGCTGCTGTTCTTCAATAACTGGTGGCAAATTCTGCACAACGTTTCGTACTTTAACGCCTTGGGCGATCCCTCGCCGCTCACGCATTTTTGGTCACTTGCCATCGAGGAACAGTTCTATCTTATTTGGCCACCGCTGCTGCTCGCCATGGTGTCAATGCACATGAGCAAGCCCAACACGCGCCGCGTGGTCCTGGGCCTCGCCGCCGTCTCCGCCGTCGCCATGATGGTGCTCTACAACCCCGCCACCGACCCCAGCCGCGTGTACTACGGCACCGACACCCGCGTGTTTTCGCTGCTGCTGGGCGCCTGGATGGCCTTTATCCCCGACCGCGACCTAGCGCCTGCGCGCCTTGTCCGCCATCTGGGGCTCGACCGACTGGCCGGCGCCGGCAAGCATGACAAGTCAAAGAGCAACACCGCCGAGGCCGCCACGACAAAGCCAAGTGAGCTCGCACGCTTTTGGTCATCCCCCGCATCTATCGATTTGCTGGGCGTCGTTGGCCTGGTCGGACTCGCCGCCATGGTCGCGCTCACCAACGGCTATACCGCGTTTCAGTATCGCGGAGGCACGCTGCTGTGCTCCATCCTCACACTGATGGTTATCGCGGCATGTGTGCAGCCCCAGGGTATGGTTGCACGGGCCTTGGCCGCCGAGCCGCTCGTATGGATCGGCAAGCGCTCCTACAGCATCTACCTGTGGCATTATCCGCTGTTGCTCCTCATGAACCCGGTCGCCAACATTAACGACACGCCCTGGTGGCACTATATTTTGCAGGTGCTGCTGGTGGTTGCCGCCGCCGAGTGCTCCTATCGCTTTATCGAGACGCCGTTTAGGAAGGGCGCTTTTGGGCGCACCGTTTCCGAGCTCCGCGACGGCACCGCCACGCCCGCCGGCTGGGTGCGCGCGCATATCCCCACCTGTGCCGCTTGCGCCGTCGTGCTTGTTGTGGCGCTGGGCGGCCTGGTCTTTGTGCCCGACACATCCGCGCTGAGCGGAGAGGGCGCCGAAATCCTAAACAAGCAAGCCAAGAATGCAAAGCCTCAAGATCAGCAGGCGGCCGATGACACCGACAAAGATGACGACGGCTTCCCCGACGGAGCCTACGACCTGCTAATGATTGGCGACTCCGTATCCCTGCGTGCCGTCGACGCCTTTGACGGCGTGTTCCCGCACAGCCATATCGATGCCGAAAAAGGCCGCCAGTTCGACGTCGGCCGCGAAACATTTGAGGGCTATATCCAGCAAAATCTTGCAGGCAGGATTGTGGTCTTTGCGCTAGGCACCAACGGCCTGGTAACCGATGATCAGATTGATGCGATCATGGCCGACGCCGGCAGCAAACGCATCGTGGTATTTGTGAACACGCGCAGCCCGCAGCCATGGGTGGGGCCCACCAACCAAGCCATCGCCAACGCCGCCACGCGCTATAAAAACGTGCGTGTTATCGACTGGTACGGATACAGCGCAAATCGCAACGACCTGTTCGACGGCGACGGCACGCATCTTTCGACCGTCGGTGTGACCGAGTACCTTAAGCTCATCCACGATGCCGTCAAGAAGGACCTACCCGTGCACCCCGAGGACCACGTTAACGATCCGCAGCCGGCGGCTGTCAAATCCGCTGCCAACGCACTCGTCAACGCCCTCGCCTACAAACCGCACAAGCTAGGCACCGACAAGTAACGCACCGTCAAATCCGCTTGCACCCGCAGCATGCACCCCAAAATCGCTCTTTTGAGACGGCCCAAGAGGCTGTGGGCAAAAAATGGCAAATATGAGTACTGTCACCATTTTAGTATCAGGCAAAATGGCTCAAAATGGCGCCATTTCGGTCGTCATGTCCCTTTGAACCGTCCAAATGGCCGGTGTAGGACTGGCAGGCGTTTATTTTAATGAACGTTTCTATGATTATGTCCATTATCTTCTTGGTCGTAATTGCCACCGGCTTAGCAACAGTACTCATATTCGCCATTTTTGAACACGAGTATGTAACAAACCCCCTATAACAGACAAAAAACAGGCCGCAACCCATGGCGGCGGCCTGCCCAGAGTTCGAAAGGGGCGCTACACGCTGTAACCCATCGCCTGCAGGACAAACATGACGGCCGTCAGTACCGTAATCACACCGATAGTCGCCCAAGTGAGCACGTTCCACACGCGGCCGTTGCGGTTAACGCCCATAATATGTCGGTCGGCGGCAATAACCACCTGGAACACCAAGACCACGGGCAGCAGCACGCCGTTGATGACTTGCGAAGTCATCATAATCTGGAACAAGTCAACGCCGGGCATAAGCACCAGCACGGCAGAAATGCCAATGATGGCCGTAATGATGCCGCGATAGACCGGAGCCTCGTCCCAGCTGCGGTCGGCACCGCGCTCCCAGCCAAATGCCTCGCAGATAGCGCTCGACGTAACGCCCGGCAGCACGCAAGCGGCCAAAAAGCTCGCCGCGACCAGACCCGAGGCAAACAGCACTGTGGACCACTGGCCCGCGATGGGTTCCAGCGCGCGAGCCGCATCGGCAGCGTCGCTAATCTGGACGCCCGCGGGAAACAGCACCGTACCGGTCGTGATGATGATAAAACCGGCAATGATGTCGGCGGCAATCGAGCCGCTCACGGTATCGATGCGCTGCAGCACGATATCGTCCTCGCCCGCATTCTTATCGACCACGTTGTTCTGTGCCAAGAAAATCATCCAGGGCGCGATGGTGGTACCGATTGTTGCGACCACAAGCGACACATAGCTGGGGTCGTTTTGAATATTGGGGACGACCAAGTCGACCGCGACCTCGCCCCAGTTGGGGCCGGCCATAAAGGCGGCAACGATATAGGTCACGAATACGCAGCTCACCAGCAGCAAAATCTTCTCGATGCGCTGGAAACTGCCCGACATGGTAAGCATCCAAACCAGCAGCGCCACAAGCGGCACCGAGATGCTCGCCGGCACGCCAAAAAGCGCAAGACCGCTCGCGATACCGGCAAACTCCGAAATGGTCACAGCCGTGTTGGCGATCAGCAGCGCTGCCATGGCCAACACGCTTTTGCGCACGCCAAAGCGCTCGCGGATGAGCGAGGCCAGACCCTTGCCCGTCACGCAGCCGCAACGCGCCGCGGTCTCCTGCGTCACGATAAGCAGCACGGTCATGACGGGAAGCATCCAGAGCATCTTGTACCCGTAGCTGGCGCCTGCACTGGAATACGTGGCGATGCCACCGGCATCGTTACCCGAAAGTGCCGCGAGCAGCCCGGGCCCCATAGCGCCAAAGATGGCCGCGATGGTCAGCTTTTGCTTGGCGCTATGCTTTTGCTTGGTGTTTTGCACGCGACCACCTAACCCATGACCGACATGGCGAGCAACACCGCAGCGATGCAGTACGCCACGCACGAAATCATGACGGCAATGACGTTCATGGCGGTACCCGACGTATTGAGGTCATGCTCGTCACGCCAGAACAGCACCATCAGGTAAATCACGGCACTCATGTTGCCAATCAGGCAAACGATGGCCGCGATATTAAAGCAGCCGGTAAAGAGTTGTTCCTCAAACATGGGCGCGTCGGGAAACGCAGCGGTGCGCACCAACTGGGCGCACAGGTAGGTCACGAGCGACAGAATCAGGCCCATGCCCGTGCTCTGGAAGAAGAAACCCAGATATGGCTTAGGCTCGTCGTCGTGGCCGTCGTACTCGAGGAAGTAGTTCTTAACGAACGACACCATGCGCGAGGCCGCCAGCAGCACGAGCGGCATGGCACACATGGGAAACACTACCAGATGCGCGGAGCCGAATGCCGTTCCCAGCACGGTTGCCATAAGGCACGAGGCAATGCCCCACACGACAACCCAGTACTGGCGATGCACAAACCAGCTGAGCACGTTCGTCGAGTCATCGGACGCGCTATCGCCCGAGCCGACGCCGGCGATCTGCAGGTCTTCCTGGTGCTCCTCGGCGATAACGTCCATGGCGTCGTCGAAGGTCACGATACCCAGGATGTGACGGTTCTCGTCGCAGACGGGGATGGCAACCAGGTCGTACTTGGTCATCTCGTCCGTCACGTCCTCCTGGTCCTCGTCGGGAGACACATAGACCAGATCGCGATACGCCAGCTGGCCCAACGTGGCATCGTGGTCGGCTACGATCAACGTACGCAGCGAGAGCACGCCGGTCAGCATGCCGCTCGGGTCTTCGGTATAGACGTAGTAAACGCTCTCAAAGTCCTCGTCGAGCTTGCGAATCGCCTCGATGGCATCCCCGACCGTCGCCGTGGCGGGTAGGGAAACAAACTCCGAGGTCATGATACGACCGGCGGTGTTGTCCTCGTAACCCAACAGGTTACGAATTGCCTTCTCCTCTTTAACGCCCATCAGGCGCAGAAGCTTCTCGGCCTTCTCGTAATCGAGCTCATCGATCAGGTCGGCAGCGTCGTCCGGGTCCATCATGGCCAACATCGAGGATGCATCCGTGTCGGACAGACCCTCGAGCATCTCGGTCATAAGCTCGTCGTCATCGAACTCCGAGATAGCCTCGGCTGCTTGGGCGGTATCGAGCTGGGCAAACACCTGTGCACGAAGGCGCGGATCGAGCTGCTCGATAATATCGGCGATGTCGGCAGGGTGCAGCTCACCGAGCGTCTTGTGCGATACCGAAAGCTGGATGTTCTTGGTCGAGCGGTCGAGCAGGTCCATGTAGGACCAGGCAATGATATCCTCGCCGAGCGGCTTGCCCAAGTGCTTCATAAAGCTCTCGGCGACATGTTCAAGGGCAGGGCTAATCGCTCGCAGCAGGCCGCGAGCGCCCACCTCGGCACCGAGCAGACGCAGCTGGTTTTCGCCCGACATGGAAAACTTGATATCGTTTACGCGCACGACCTTCATACCTTGCGTGTCGACGATCTGCTTGTTGAGCACGTCACGCGCGAGCAGAAGCTCGGTCGGCTGCAGGTACGAAAAACGGATTTCGGTAGCAGACGTCTTAAGGTACACGCCCGTCTCGTCGATACGGTCGACCCATTTACGCCAACTGATCATAAATGGCGTCTTGCCGGGTCCGCGGAACGCGAGCGACGTCACGTGCGGAAAAACTTCGCCGGTAGCAATGCCAAAATCGTTCACAACGCCGAGCTTTTCGCCATCGACGTCCAAAACCGGCAGTTTGAGCATCTCACTCAGATAATTCACTGGTGCTCCCCATCATTATCCCTTCGGACTGCGACCATGCCGGCGCGCCGTCCGTGGACTTTTAGATATGTATACGCATGCGCGGGCGGCACGCCGCTCGGCGCTCACACCCCGTGCATGCGCAAGAAGCACCTGCATGGGGTCATCGACTGTATGGTCGAGGTTTGGATTTCACCTGCAACCTTTCTCTTGACCCTTGTTATCCGCAGTAACTATAGCATCAGCATCGCGCCGTGGCGCCAAATTTATGCTCCAAACATCGCAGGCATACCAAACGCCGACGCATCCGTGACATAGTCATTGGGGACGTTCTTAAATAACTAGTCTGTGGTGTCGTCATCTTCGGCGAGCTGGGGGAACACGGCGTTTTTGGGCATGGTGACCTTCGCCAGCGAGTTGAGCTTTTTGCTCAGCGATGCGTCCGTCTTGACCAGATCGCTCAACGTCACGATTTTGTAACCGTCGGCAATAAGCCCGTCGATAATCTGCGGCAGCGCCACGAGCGTCTGCTCGGCACATTCATCACTGTCAGTCAGCAGCACAATGTTGCCCGGCGTCACCGAATCGAGCACCGTCGAGACCTGCTCGTCGGCACCGTTGAGCAGCCAGTCGCCCGAATCGATATTCCACGAGACCACGGCAGACGCCAGGTCCATCGCATCAATCCAGTTTTGCTCGTCAAAGGCTGCGTAGGGAGCGCGCAAAAGCATCGTCTTCACGCCGGTCGCGGACTTGATCGCCTCGGTGCCCTTCGAAATCTGCTCGCGCACCGCGTCGCGGTCCTGACCCTTGAGCGACTCGTCGCGGTAGCTGTTGGAGCCGACTTCGCACCCGGCATCGACAATCGCCTTGGCCGTGGCAGGCGAGGCCTCGGCCGCATCGCCCGACAGGAAGAACGTCGCGGTGACACCCTTTTCCTTGAGCACCTGCAAGATCTGCTTGGTCGCTCCGCTCGGGCCCTCATCAAACGTCAGCGCCGCGTACTTTTCGTTGCCCTTGGGCGCCACGCTCGCGCACTCGACCACGCAATCGGTGGCGGGCACGACCTCGCCACGGTCCTGCGTCTTGCCCGACTGCTCGCCGACCCACACCTCGGAGCGGCCCTGGATGCCCCACGTCTTGACGTACTCGATGGCACCCGTGCCCTCGACCTTGAGCTTGGGCTCGATAACCGTCGCCTGGACCTCGTGTTTCTCGTACGTGTCGCGGCCGTCTTTGACCGTCACCTTCTCGCCGCCCGTAAGCTCGCGGCCTTTCCACTTGCCCTGTTTTATGCGCTTGCCGTCCACCTTTACCGACAGCTTTTCGCCGCCATGGCGGGTCAGCACGCTGTCGTCAACAGCCAGCAGGTCCCCGGCATCGTAGGTATCGGCCAGCTCCTGGTCGTCGATGAGATTTTGCAGCGTAGAGCCGACGCGCACCGCAGTCTCCTGGCCATTGAGGACGACATCCACGCTGCGGTTGACGTAGCCCACGACGGCAGCGATAAACAACACGAGCGCACAACCCACGGCAATAAGCGCATAGGGCAGGCGAGACGAACGACGGGGCGTGCGGCTGTTGCCGATGCGAGCGCTGCGGTCGCTAAAGCCGCGGCTATGGTTGAGATACATCGCGCCGGGCTTACGGTGACGCTTGCGCTGACCGCTGGGCAGCTGCCCCAGGTCGCGGCGCGCCGTCGGACGCGCACCCGAGCGCCTGTTTAAGTTAGATCCGTTTTGACGCATGTGCCCTCCCCCATAAACGCAGCAAGCCGGAGCAACAGGTCTCCGGCTTGTCTCCCGTCATTTGGTACGTCGCTATTTGCTAGCTTTCGACGAGCCCCCGCTCGCCTTTTGATATTCGTCCTTAAAGGCCTTGAACATACCGCGCGTCTTGCCGAGCTGCTTGCCCAGCGCGCGGCTGCCCTTGTCCACGGCGACCGAACCCTTGTCATCGAGCACCTTGGCGCCCTTCTTGACCTTATCGCCCACCGCGACGCTTGCCTCGGCAGCCTTTGCAGCGGCACCGCCCGAATACCCGAGCGACTTGACCTCGTCCGAAACGATCATCGCGCCGTCCGCATAGCCGCGCAGCATCGTCGGCGGCATCTGCGTGTCGCCCACCAGCACACTCGAAGCAGCACCAGCGGTCACGTAGAACGTCTGCACGACACCCGAACGCGGCTTGAACTCCACATCCGAGCAATAGCCCACGACATCGCCCGACTCCGTGCGCACGTCCATGCCAACCCAGATAATGCAATCGTCCAGGTTGATGTCGAGGCGCTTGGCCGCAGCGGCATCGTAGGTGCCCTTGACGTCGTCAACCGCGATGGCGCCCTCGTAGACGCCAATGGCATCGAGCGCCACAAATCGGTCAGGGCGCTCGATCATGCCCGCGATATCGGACTGGCGAACCATAAAGCCCACCACGCGCGTGCCGCCCGGGGTAAAGACCGGAAAGTGAATCTTGCCGAGCTTTTTAGGGCTGCGCGGCGTGCCGTCTTTTTTGGTGCGCTTATCCTCGGTAGGCTTGCGATAGATCTTGGCGCCGACAAAATCCCCGGCGCGCATTATGCCTCGGTCGAAGGCTCCGCGGCCTCGGTGTCGGCCTCGACGGCGTTCTCGACCACGACATCGGCAGCGGGCGTCACGTTACCGCCCGAGATGGCGTCGTTGAGCTGCTCGCGCAGCTGGTCCATGCGCTCGCGGGCAAGGTCAACCTTGGCACGCAGGTCATCGGTCTTGGCGTCGACCATCGGGCCAAAATCGTTGACCGCGGCGCGGGCCTCCTCGGCACCGTGCTCGTAGGTGTCGCGCATGTTATCCCAGGCGTCGTTGGCGATATCGGCAGCCATGGCGCGGGTCTCGGCGCCCGAGCGCGGAGCCAGGGCGACGCCGATGATGGCGCCGGCGGCAGCACCGAAGAGCGCACCCGAGATAAAGTTGAAAGTCTTACCCATGTTCATTCCTCTCCTGCGGGCACCTCGGCGCCCACCGTTTGAATGCTGTCCATTATACCCGCAGCACAGCGCTTGCCGTCTTGCTCATCTGCGTACGGTAAAGGCGCAGGTACATGATGGTGATAAGCGAGTGAGCCTACTCCTGCGGCACGGCCGGCATGGCCACCGTGGCGGCCGGGTCTTCGCCGGCGCCGTCAACGAGCGGCAGCGTTCCCTCGTGCGCGGGGGCAACCGGAGCCGTCGCCGCGCCACCGTAGACGGCAGCGGGGGCCTCGTGGCTCTCAGCGGTCGCGCCCTCGGTATCGATTGCCTCCTGCGGCTCGTCGTCAAAGTTCGGGACGCCCTGGGGCTCCGCGGACTCGGGCTCGGAAGCCGCCTCGGCAGGCGCCTCGTCGACAGGATCGACGGCAGCCACGGCAGGCGCCTCGCCCTCGGTCGCGTCCCCGGCCTCGTCCTCGGCGTTCGCGGCGGCGACGGCCTCGTGCGGATCCTTGCCCTCGGCCTCGGCACGCATGCCCAGCACCAGGTTGCGCAGGCCCGCGACCGTACCGTCCACATCGGGAGCGGGCTGGTCGGCATGCAGATAGGCCCAATCCATCATAAAGGTCGCCGAAGACAGCGCGCCGATGGCCAGCGCGTCGTCGGGACACGAAAGCTCGACCTCAAAGACACGCTCATCGTGCTCGCTCACACGAGTGCGGCCGCACGAAATGCTGCCGGCAAGCCCGGTCTCGTTCATGAGCTCGACCGTCACGTGCTCCAGCAGATGGCAAAGCTCGGTCTGGCCCATGCAGTCCTGGAACTCGCGACCGGAATCGCCCAGGCACAGATGCTTGGCAATCGCGGGCACCAGGTAGTACACGCGCGCCGTGGCTTCGATGTCCTCCGAGGTCATGAGCGGCATGCCGGGGTTCACCAGCACATGCGCGCAGATCTTGTCCTCGCTGACGGTGACCTTAAGGATGTTGAACAGGCCTGCCATAACTCTCCCCTACTCTTCCTTGCCCTACTCGTCGCCGTCGTGCGGGTCCGCAGAGCCCGCACCCGACACCGTCGGCTTATCTGCCGAGGGCTCGGAATCCTTCTTATCGGTTTCGGCCGGAGCGATCACGCGAATGAGCGAGATGCGCTGGCCACGCATCGACTGCACCTTAAACTTGTACCCCGCGACCTCAAACACCTCTCCGATGTCGGGTACCGAGTCGCAAAGCTCCAAAATCCAGCCGGCGATGGTCTCATAATCATCGCTTTCCTCGAGCGGCCAACCAAGCTCAATCGCGTCATCGCACGAAAAACGCCCATCGACGAGCCACTCGCGGCGCGAAAGGCGCGTGAGGTACTTGTTGTCGGGGTCGAACTCGTCCTCGATCTCGCCCACGATCTCCTCGACGATGTCCTCGATGGTGATGATGCCGGCCGTGCCACCGTACTCGTCCACGACCACTACGATCTGGTCGTGCGAGGTCTGCATCTCGGACAGCAACGGCAGGATGTCCTTGGTGTCGGGCACAAAGGTGGCGTCGCGCAAAAAGTCGGCGATGGGCTGGTCGCCCTTGCCGTCGAGCGAAGGCTGGATCAGGTCCTTGATGTGCGCGATGCCGGCGACGTTGTCGGGATCCTCGTGATAGACGGGGATGCGGCTAAAGCCGGTCTGGCGCATGGTGGACAGCACGTCGGCGACCGTCTCGTCGTCCTCGCACATGGTAGTGTCCACGCGCGGCACCATGACCTCGCGGGCAACGGTGTCGCCCAGGTCGAAGATCTCGTGGATCATGCGCTTTTCCTCGTCGAGCAGGTCGTCCTGCTCCGAGACCATGTACTTGATCTCCTCCTCCGAGACGTTCTGGCGGTCGTCGGCGCTCTTGATGCGCAGGATGCGGGCCAGGCCATCGGAGCAGGCGCCGGTCAGCCACACGAGCGGGTGGGCGATCTTTTGGAAAAACGACAGCGGGCCCACGACCTGCTTGGATACGCCCTCGGCGTTGGCCAGTCCAATGCGCTTGGGAACCAGCTCGCCGATCACGATAGACACGAAGGCGACCGCGACGGTGATGATAACCGGCGCCAGGCCACGCGCGATGGCGGAGAGCGGCGCGATGCCAAAGCTCGTGAGCCATGTGGCAAGCGGGTCGGACAGGCTCGTCGAGGCGACGGCAGACGAGGCAAAGCCCACGAGCGTGATGGCGACCTGGATGGTGGCGAGCAGCTGGTCGGAATCGGCGGCCAGCTTAATGGCGCGCTCGGCGCGCTTGTCGCCCTCCTCGGCCTCGTGCTCCAGCACGGCGCGCTTAGCCGTGGTGAGCGCCATCTCGGACATGGAGAAGTAGCCGTTGATGAGGGTCAAAACGAGGGTGGTGATAAGGGAGATGGTTATGTCCATCGGGAGTTTCTCGAACCTCCAAGATTCGGGACGTTAGGGTAAAACGTTGATGACAGATACAGCAATTGCACTGGCGCCCAAACGAGGACGCGGACGCGCAGGCATGGTCGCTAGATTACGAAGAGGATCACCGCCATGAACTGGAAGATGCTGCCGGCGAGCACCCACAGGTGAAACACGCTGTGCAGATAGCGCACGTTTTTGGCGATATAGAACGGCACGCCCGCGGTGTAGCACACGCCGCCGACGGCGAGCAGGGCAAGTGCCACGGGGTTGAGCAGCGCCACGAGCTCGGGCAGCTTAAAAACGACGAGCCAGCCCATCAGCAGGTAGACCAGGCCGCTTACCCAGTGCGGTTGACGCTCACGCATAAAACACTCGAGGGCGATGCCGACAATGGCAATAGCCCACACGGCAAAGAACAGCACAGCGCCGCCGTCGTTTGCGAGCGTGATGAGGCAAAACGGCGTATAGCTGCCGGCTATGAGCAGGTAGATGCAGCTGTGGTCGATAATGCGGAACACGCGTTTAGCGCCCGCGGGCTGAATCGCATGGTAGAGCGTAGAGGCTAGGTATTCGAGGATAATGCTGACGCCATAGACAATTGCCGCGGCCATGTGGGCCGGGCCCCCGCCGCGCAGGGCGGCGAATACGATCAGGAGCACCAGGCCCGCGATACCCAGCAGGCAGCCGACACCATGGGTGACGGAGTTCATGATCTCCTCGCCCACCGTGTAGTGTGGAACGGCCGCGGTCTTGGGTCGCGGCTTAGAACTGTCGCTCGAATCGGACATGCCGGTTACATCCTCCAACGTAAAGAGTTTTCAACACTATATCAAAGCGTCTAGGTACGTGCGAAATTTGCACCATACGTGACCCTTTGTTTACCCATTCTTTGCCTGTTGACGCATCAACGGCGAACGTCCATAATGCGCTTGCATTAAATGTTGATGTATTAACATCTTATAGGAAAGCTTCTTATGTCTCAAAACGCACGTTCCCATCGAAAGCTCAAGATAGCCGGCGTCGTTGCGCTGGTGCTCGTTGTCGCGCTGCTGGGGTTTGCCGGCAACTTTTTGTTTGACTTTGCCCTGAATCCCCAAGCGCCCTACACCATGAAGATGATGCAGGATAGCAAGAACGACAAAGAAGGCGAGCAGCCGGATGCCGAGGAAACCGAGGCGCGGGCGTGGTTTAAAGAGAATCGCGAGAGCAGCAGCCTCACCGCAGATGACGGAACCGAACTTGCCGCTTGGTATTTTGCCGCCTCGGAGAACACCCACGATTACGCCGTCTGCCTGCATGGATATACCAACGAGCCCATCGGCATGGCCCGATACGCCAAGCGCTTCCACGACCGCGGCATGAACGTGCTTGCGCCTGCCGCCCGCGCCCACGAGCGCTCCGGCGGCGACTATATCGGCATGGGCTGGCCCGAGCGCCTCGATATCGTCGCATGGATCGAGCAAATCGTTCAGGCTGACCCCGAGGCGCGCATCCTGGTCTTTGGCGAGTCGATGGGTGCAGCAACCGCTATGAACGTGGCGGGAGAATCTCTGCCCGCAAACGTGAAATGTATTATCGAGGACTGTGGTTATACGAGTGTTTGGGACGAGTTTTCTCTGCAGCTCAAGGACGTGTTCGGCCTGCCCAGCTTTCCCTTGCTCGATGTAGCAAACTTGGTGTGCAACGTGCGCGCGGGCTACGACTTTCATAAGGCGAGCAGTGTGGAGCAACTCAAACACGCGACGGTTCCCATGCTGTTTATCCACGGCGACCAGGACACCTTTGTGCCGTACGACATGCTCGACCAAAACTACGACGCGTGCGCCAGCAAAGTCAAGCAAAAGCTCACCATCCATGGCGCCACCCACGCCAAGAGCGCGCAAGTTGACCCCGAGCTCTACTGGAACACAGTCAACAACTTCCTCGACGAGTATTTTTAGGCAAAAAGCAACGTCTGGGGCTTTATCTGACCCCCTATTTTCGAAAGTATGCGGCAAAATCTGGAACTGCCGACCAGACCGCAGTTTTACCAACAATTTATCAGGGGTTTTGTTGCCAAAAAACGTCGTGTGCTCGGCGGTCTCGAAATTTGCCGCATACTTCCGAAAAGCCGCCCGTGAGCGCTGTGCCCACGGGCGGCTTTTGCTCTACTTGCGCCAGAAAAGCGCTTCATTTGTCCAATAACTAGGCGCTACTTGACCTCGATGAGCTCGTACTTGCTCGTGCCCAGGCCGATCTTCTCGGCGTGTGCGATACAGGCGCGCCAGTCGGTGTCGGGATGCGTGATGCAGAAGGGGTCCTTGGCCTGCTCGCCCTCCAGATGCTCGTGGTTGTGCTCCATCTTAGCCGCGCTATCGGTGAGCTCGGTGTTGGGCAGCGGCTCGGACGCCATGACGGCATCGGCACAGGCCTGGTCGATGGCGACCGGGTCGAAGCTCGCGAACATGCCGATATCGTTGACGATAGGCGTGTCGTTTTCGGGATGGCAATCGCAGTTGGGGCTGATATCCATGGCAAGCGAGATGTGGAAGCTCGGGCGGCCGTCGACGACGGCCTTGGTGTACTCGGCGATCTTGCAGTTGAGCACGTCGGCCGCAGCGTCATAGCCGGGCTTGATGCAGTCCTGGTTGCATGCCGCAATGCAGCGTCCGCAACCCACGCAGCGATCGTGGTCGATGGCGGCCACGTGCACCGTGCGGGTGTTGCCGTTGGCAAGCTCGCGCTCGCGGGTATCGTCAAACGAGATGGCGTTGTGCGCACAGATCTTTTCGCAGGCACGGCAGCCAACGCAGTGCTCGGTCGCGACGTTCGGCTTGCCGGCGGCATGCTGCTCCATCTTGCCGGCACGGCTGCCGCCACCCATGCCCAGATTCTTCATGGCGCCGCCAAAGCCTGCCTGCTCATGGCCCTTAAAGTGGGTGAGGCTAATCACGATATCGGCATCCATGAGTGCCTGACCGATCTTGGCCTCGCGCACGTACTCGCCGCCCTCGACCGGGACGAGCGCCTCGTCGGTACCCTTGAGGCCGTCGGCGATGATGATCTGGCAACCCGTGGCATACGGGGTAAAGCCGTTCTGGTAGGCGGTGTCGATGTGCTCGAGCGCGTTTTTGCGGCTACCGACATAGAGCGTGTTGCAGTCGGTAAGGAAGGGCTTGCCGCCCAGCTCCTTCACGACATCCGCGACGGCGCGGGCGTAGTTGGGGCGCAAAAAGCTCAGGTTGCCCAGCTCGCCAAAGTGAATCTTGATGGCGACGAACTTGTTCTCAAAGTCGATCTGCTCAATTCCGGCGTGGCGGATGAGGCGCTTGAGCTTGTCGAGCTGGCTCTCGCGAGCATGCGTGCGCAAGTTGGTGAAGTACACCTTAGCGGGTGCTGCGGGTGCAGTTGCGGTCATAGATCTATCCCCTCGGTCTATATGGCGTTACAGACATAAGAGGATGGTACCCGTTGAAGTAGGGTCAAAGTCAAGCGCGAAACCTAGTCGTTGGGGAGGTTCTTAAACGACTACTCTTGGACTTTGAGTGCCTCGGCCAGGCCCACACGTTTGATAGAACGCGTGTGTAGCAGCGCCACGACCAGGTAGGTCGCAAAGCCAATGCCGACGCATGCAGCCATGGACCAAGCGGGCACGTAGATCTCGATATTGCCGTTGTAGGCGAGCAGCATCGAGCGGAAGATGGCCGTGAGCGAGCCAATAATGACCGGCAGGCTTAGCACGAGCGACGCCGCCACGCACAGCGTGATCGACCGGATGTACAGATGCGAGATCTCGCTATCGCGATAGCCAAAGACTTTCATGTAGCTGATCGAACGGGCGCTGTGGTCGATCACAGCCTTGGTCAGCAGGTACATAAACAGCAGGAAGATAAACACCGCGAGCCCGACCATCATGCCGATCATTTTGCTCATCATGCCGATGAACTGGTCGCCCACGGCGCGCATGTCGTCGGGCGTGGTGTCGCCGGCAAAGTAACGCGCATCGAGGTCGAGCTTCTCGTCGCTCACATAGCCGTTAAAGTAGGCGGCGTCGTTGTCGAACAGCTCGTTAAAGTCTTCGATACTCATATAGATATTCATGTCCGACTTGGAGCCCCAGGCACAATCCTTGCCCGCGTACTCAAGGGAATAATGCTCACCCTCGTACTTGTCGCCGAGCGCGACCTTCTGACCCTCGCTCCAGCCAAACTTGTCGAGCAGACCGCCGCCAAAGACGACGCGCCCATCGCCGACGTTGAGGTCTTTCCAATAGCGCGAATCGGGCGAGATGCCGTAGACGGAAATCGTCTCCTCGCCATTACCATCGCCGCGGTCGTATTGCAGCAGGTAAACGGCGTATTTCTCGGCCTGCGCGATTGCGCCCGCGCCGTTGTCGGTCGTATTGACCGGGTGGATATCGTCGTTGTCAGTGTCAATCTTGGAGGCTTTGTCGATCAGGTCGATAGCCTCATCGCGGTTGCAGCCGAGGGCATCGGCAAGATCGTCAAGGCGCGCGTAGAGCACATCCTTCTTGTCCTGGACCTTGGCAAGCGCATCCTGCGCTACGGCCAGGCTCTCGGCAGACGGAGATGCGGTCGCAGCATCGGCTGCCGCCTGCGCTGTATCGGCCGCGTCGTCAAGCTCGTCATCGGCATCCTGAGCGGCAGAAAGCAGCGCGCCGTCAACCGACTGCAAGCGCTCGAGTGCCGACCACTGCTCGCGCTCCTCGGCAGCGCCCTCGAGCTCCAGCGGAGCCTTGAGCGTGTACTGGTGCTCGGCGACCAGGCTCGTCTCGAGGTTGTCCGCGTAGTGCGTCATCGTGGGCAGAATCGCCAGGCCAAAGAGCAGCAGCAGCGAGGCAAACGCAATGCCCACGAACAGTGTGGCAAAGTTGCCCAGGTTGCGCAGGAAGATACGCAGGCGGAAGCGGGAAACAAAGCCCATGCGCTCCGGCAGTTGCATACCACGCTTGGTACCCGACTTGCCGCTCGCTTCGTGACGAAGAAACTGCAGCGGCGTCTTGCCCATCTTGCGAAGCAGGCCCACCAGCGTGATGAGGATGAGTGCAGCGGCGGGGACCACGGCGCACTTCACAAAGATCTCCCAGCTCCAGTACACCTGGAAGGGCGGCAGGCTGTACGAACCGTAATAGAGGCCGCGCATGGGCTCGGTAAAGAACGCTATGCCGAGCGCAGTGCCCAAAAGCGCCGCGACCACGCCCACGATGGCGGGAAGCGCAAGGTAGTGCAGCACGATCTCGCGTCGACGATAGCCGCTGGCGAGCAGCGTGCCGATGATGGCGCTCTCCTCCTCGATGGTGGCATCGGTAAGGACCACAAAGACAAATGCCATGATCACGATGATAATGTCGAGCAACGTCATCCACATCATGGAGTCGCCGTCCACGTCGTCGCGTGCGTAGCCAATGCCCTGGTTGGAATCGGCGTCGATGAGGTCATCCACGCGTGCATCGGCATCGGCGAGCGCCTCCACCATAGCTTGCTCGGCATCGGTGCGGTCCGCGGTGGGGAGGTCGCGATCGGTAAAGGTAAAGGAGTAGGTGTAGGCAGGTGCACCGCCGGCGTCCTCGAGCGCGGCAAAGCCGGCGTCGCTGACCTCGGCCACGCCGTACGTGATGGTGTTCACCGTAAAGTCCGAATTGTTGAGGAACAGCGCCTGGCTATCGGGCTGGGTCATGATGCCGCAAATGGTGTAGGTTCGGCCCTCGAGCTCGACTTTATCGCCCACGGACAGGTTGTTATTGGTGGCAAAGACACGGTCGATGGCCAGCTCGTCATCCGCCTTGGGCTGCTTGCCCTCACAGTAGGACGCAATGTCCACCTTAGCGCGGTGCGCATAGGTGCGCAGCGTGCGCTTGGTGCCGTCGTCGCCGGACGCCTTTTTGATGATGGCATCGATAGAGAAATTCTTGTAGAGCGTGACGCCGCCGACGTCGCCGGCAGCATCCTCGGCGGCCTTGAGCTGGTCTTTGGTGGCCTCGAAGGAGGTGGTCACGCGGCCATCCTCAATCGTGTACGCATCGCGCATGTCGTCGATAAGACAACCGACGGAATGCGCCGCGAGCAAAAAGCCCGAGGTGAGAGCGATGCTTCCGCACATAAGCAAAAAGATACCCAGGTACTTGCCAATATTGCGGCGCAGCTCGCGCGGGAGACGTTTTGCGAGAGGTGTCATGGCGCCGCCTACCAATCGAGCTCGGCGGCCGCGACGGGCGACTCGTTGAGCTCATCCTCGACGATGCGCCCGTCGCGCAGGCGCAGCACGCGATTGGCCATGCGCGCAATGGCGGCATTGTGGGTAACGATGATGATGGTGCAGCCGTACTCGTGATTGACATCCTCCATGAGCTGCAAGATCTCCTTGGACGTCTTGTAGTCAAGCGCGCCCGTGGGCTCGTCGCACAGCAGCAGGCCCGGGTTTTTGACGAGTGCACGGCCGATGGCGCAACGCTGCTGTTGGCCGCCCGAGACCTGGCGCGGGAACTTGTTGCGGTGCTCGTAGAGGCCCAGTGAACGCAGCAGGTCGTCGATGTTGAGCGGGTTTTTGGACAGGTGTGCCGTGACCTCGATGTTTTCCTTGATGGTGAGGTCGGGCACCAGGTTGTAGAACTGGAAGACAAAGCCCAGCTCACGGCGTCGGTATTCGCCCAGGTCGGTGGGCTTGAGCACCGTGAGGTCGCAGCCGTCCACCAGAATAGAGCCGGCGTCGGCATCCTCCAGGCCGCCGATCAGGTTAAGAAAGGTCGACTTACCCGAGCCCGAGGGCCCCAACATGACGCAAATCTCTCCGCGGTTGATGGACGTGTCGATGCCGTCGAGCACCGTTAGGCATGCATCTCCATCGCCGTAGTGCTTTTTGAGATCCTTAACCTGGACGTAGGCTTCCTGCGCTTCCATGGTATCCCCCATTGTTAGCCTCGTACTACTTTATGAGCGTAATAGTAAACCTTGGCGAACTATTTTGGAGCGAGGTCTGGACTTTATTTCAGACTAGGCGCGGGATTTGGCGCGTGCGAGGGCGAGGCCCGCGGCGGCGATGGCCACGGCGAAGAGTGCCGTGACGCCCAGGTCGCAGGCGATGTCGCCCAGCACGGCGGACGTCAAATCCGAGGCGAGCGCCTTGCCGATCGCGTCGTTCACCCAATATGTCGGCACAAAGTGCGCCACCGTCTGCACGGCCGGGCCCATCAGCGACAGCGGCATCCAGGCGCCGCCCAAAAACGTCATGAGCATGCCGAGCAGGTTGCCCACACCGTTGAGCAGCTCCTCGCGCGCACCCAGGCTCGACAGCGCAAAGCCAACGGCCAGCGGCGTGCACGCCAGGGCAAACGTCGCTGCCAGCGCCAAGCACACACGGCCCGCGCCGACCTCGGCGACCGCACCGGCAAAGCCCACGACGCCCATCATGCTCGACACAAACCAGATGCAGACGGTGATCACGGCGGCGGCCGCAAACACGGCAAGCGAGCGCCGGCGCTCGGAGATTGGACCGGCATCCATACGACGCACGCGCTCGGGCTCGTTCATGCCCGAGAACACCAGACCCACCGACACGATGACCGACGAGATAATCGCGTACGCACCAAAGTTGAAATACGACTCGAGCGTGGCGGCGGCCGTCGAGTCGACCTTGACCTGATCGATCTCGACCTCCGCACGCTTCGCGGCCGCATGCTCGGCCGCCTTGGCGACGTCACCGTTGGAGGCAGTGGGCTCAAGTGCCGCCGCAGCGCCCGCGAGCGAGATCCAGCGCGAGGCCTCGGCAGACGAAAGCGCCGCCGCCATGGTGCCGGAGCCGTACGTCACGTCGAGTTTGGGCAGGGACTCCCCCGCGCGAGCGGCCGCAACGAGGTCGCCCTCAAACCCCTCCGGGATAAAGAACACGCAGTCGGCGCTGCCCTTGGCGCTGTTGCTATTGGAGAGCGCGTCCGCAAGGTCGTAGGTGTCGTCGCCGACGCCCGTGACCAGCTCAAAGCGCGAACCCAGATGCTTGGTAAGCGCACGCGAAAGGTCGCTGTCGTCGCGGTCGACCACAATCACGTTGGCATCGTAGGGCTTGTACTCGGTGAGCTGCGACGAGTTCCAGCTCACCGATGCCGCGATGAATACGCCCATGAGCGAGATGAACACCGTATAGATGAGCAGGTAGAACGGGTGCGCCAGCGCCATGCGAAGCGCGGTCTTAAAGGTGCTCATAGCGGCTCCTTCCAAAGATCAGCGTGGCGGCGGCAACGAACAGCAGCGCCATAAGGACCAGTGCGCCGGCGCGAACGGCAAAGGGGCCCAGGTCCTCAAAGAAATACAGGCGGTTGAACATGTCGCAGATAAGCTTGACGGGGTTGAGCCAGCACTCGGCAGGGCAGGCGCGGGCGACGTCGTCGGCAAGCGCCATCGCCGGCTCGCCGTAGAGGCCGGCGAACAGGGCGCACGTGGTAGCAAAGCCCGTAAGGATGCCGGACTTGGACGCCTTGCCGCCCTTAACGGGAAGCGTGCCCACAAAGAGCCCCAGGCCCGTGGCGGCAAGCGCGGAAGCGGCGCCGCCCACCAGACACAGTCCCTCGCGCCCGCCAAAGTCGACGCCCACGACCAGGCGCACATAGCCAATCGCGATCGTCATCGAGGCGAAGGAGACCAGCCACGAGCCGACAAAGATGCCGGCCAGCGACGCCGTCTTGGAAAGGCCGCCCACGCAGCGGCGCGCGCCAAGGCCCGACAGATTGGGCTGCAAATCGACGACGCTCAAGGCAGCAAACTCGGCAGACATCATCGCAACCAGGCCAAAGAGCGCGTAGTAGTAGATGACCGTGCCATCGGGCGTGGTGCGCGTCAGGCTAACGCGGCGGGTGCCGCCCTCGAGCGACAGGGCGCGCGCAACCGCCTCCGGGTCGGCGAGCGCCGCCGGGTTGTCCTGGGCAATCTGGGACATGAGCTCGGCATTTTGCGCATACGAGCTTGCCACCGTCTCCAGAATGCTGCGGTCGGTGAGCACCGACGAGGCGCGCGAGTTGTCATAGCTCGAAAGCAGCGTGAGCTTGGGCGTGCCCGCGTCGTCGACCGTGTAGATGCCCGCGACCTCGCCGGACTTGAGCGCTTTGCGCGCGGCAGCCAAGTCTTCGCACTCGTGGATCTCGAGCAGCTGGTCGTCGCCTCCCTTGGCAAGCGACGTCGCCACGTCCTTAAAGGTCGAGGCGTCCCAAGCCTCATCCGCCACGACGGCCACCGGCACCGGGTCGACCGTGCCGTCGGAGCTGAGGTTCGCAAACATAAACATGAAAATCGTGGAAAGCGCGACGGGAAAGATCGCGCCCCAAACCCACGTGCTCGGCCGGCGCAGCAGCGTCTTGACCGTGGTGATGATGGTGTTGAACATGGCTGCCCCCTAGTCGCGCAGCTCGCGGCCGGTGATCTCGAGGAACACGTCGTTGAGAGTCGGCGGCTCGCTCCACACGCGGCCGAGCGCCACGTCGGCGGCGCGCAGCGTATCGAGGATGTCGACCAGATTGTGCGGGCTCGCTTCGCAGGTGCAGACGAGCTCGCCGCCCGACAGCCCAACCGAAAGCACATGCTCGAGGGCGCGCAGGCGCTCAACCGTGGCGGTCTCGACGGCGCCGACCTCGACGGTCACGCGCTCGCCCATCTGAATCATGCGCTTGAGTTCGTCGTTGGTGCCCTGCGCCAGCACGCGGCCGCCGTCCATGATCATGATGCGGCTGCAAATCTGCTCGACTTCCTCCATGTAATGGCTGGTATACACCACCGTGGCGCCCTCGTCGCGCAGGCGGCAGATGCCCTCCAGGATGGCGTTGCGGCTCTGCGGGTCGACCGCCACCGTGGGCTCGTCAAAAAAGATGAGCTCGGGCTCGTGCGCGATACCGCAGGCGATGTTGAGGCGACGCGCCAGGCCGCCCGAGAGCTTGCCGGGGCGAAACTTGGTAAAGTCGCCCAGCCCGACAAAGTCGATCGCCTCGTCCACCAGCGCGCGGCGGCGCTTGCGGTCGTTGACGTAAAGGCTGCAGAAATAGTCGATGTTCTCGCGCACGGTGAGTTCGTCGAACACCGCCACCTGCTGCGGCACCACGCCGATGCGACGCTTGAGGTCGTAGCGGGCGGGCGTCATGGGCTCGCCGAACAGCTCGATGGTGCCTTTGTCGTAGGCGAGCAGCTGCAGAATGCAGTTGATGGACGTGGTCTTGCCCGAGCCGTTGGGGCCGAGCAGGCCAAAGATCTCGCCGGGGGCGATGCTCAGGTTAAAGTGGTCGAGCGCGATAAGATCGTCGTAGCGCTTGACGAGGTTTTCGACGTGGACGATATCTGCCATGAGGCGGCCCTTCTGTTGATTGCGGCCCGGTACGATTGCATCATCGCAGGAGCAGGCGGCGCGCACCAGTGAGCTTTGTCACGAGTGCGGGGGGGCGAAACCCCCGCTCGCGCGAGCAATCGACGCCGCTTTGCCGCGCGGGAGGAATGTCACGGGTGCCCCGGGCGGCGCCTCCCCCGCGCGCAGCATCGCTTACAATACCCGTATGAACAGGCTTTTCGACAAATCGATTGTGCTGGCGTGCTGTATTGCGGCCGCCGTGGGCCTTGCTGTGGACGCTCGCCTAGTCGCGGCGTTTTGTCTTGGCGTTATTGCCACCTCGCTGGCCGAGCTCGCGCAGGGGGAACGCGCCCGGCGCGCAAGCGAGGCCACGAGCTGCGCTTACATCATCGCGGCTGTCTTCGTGCCGCCGTTTATACCGTTTGCGCCTCTCGCCTTCTATGACATTGCGCGGCGCGTGCGCCGTGAGCACGCCTGGGTCGCGCTGGGCATTGGCATCGCCTTTGTCTTTGCGCTCGTCGCGGACCTTCGTGCCGATGCGCTCACTGCCCGAACGCTCCTGCTGACCGCCATCCTTTCGGTTGCCGCCACCTTGTTATCGCTACGTACCGCCCAGCTAGAGCGCGAGCAGCAACGCATGCGCCGTACCCGCGACGAGCTGCAGGAACGAGCCCTCGCGCTCGAGGCATGCAACCGCGACCTTGCCGATCGTCAGGACTACGAAGTCGAGCTCGCGACGCTCGCCGAACGCGCCCGCATCGCGCGCGAGATCCACGACAATGTGGGCCACCAGCTCACGCGCGCCTCGCTGCAGGCCGAAGCGCTGCGCGTGGTCCACGCCGACGAGCCCGGCGTCGCCGCCGATTTCGCCGACGTCAAACGCACGGTTGACGAGGCGCTCCAGCTTGTGCGCACCAGCGTCCACGCGCTCAACGACAACGCTGTCGACCTTTCCGTGCAGCTCGAACGCATTGTTGAAGGCGCGCGCTCGGACGGCGGTCCGCAGATTGAGCTTGAAGTTATGACCGAGCATGCACCCGCAAACGTCGCCAACTGCTTTGCCGCGGTCCTGCGCGAGGCGCTCTCCAACACCATGCGCCACGCTTGCGCCCAGACCGTCACTGTACGATGCATGGAACATCCGTCGTTTTACCAGCTCATCGTTACCGACGATGGCGTGGGCGGGGTCCAAGCAAGCGGCCGCGGCGCCGCGGAGGGCATGGGGCTTGCCTCCATGCGCGAGCGCATCGAGGCGCTTGGCGGCACCTTCACCGCCGGCTCGCGTGCCGGCGCCGGCGGCTGGCGCGTGTTTGCCACCGTTCCCAAACAGCAAGGAGATGAGGGCCGATGAGGCTCATCGTTGTCGACGACGACCGCTTGGTGGTCGATTCGCTCAAGATTATCTTGGGCGCCCAGCCGCAGATCGAGGTGGTGGGCACCGGCGCCAATGGCGACGATGCGGTGGCGCTCTACGCCGAGCACGCACCCGATATTGCACTGCTCGACATTCAGATGCCGGGGCGCGACGGCCTTTCGGCGGCACGCGAAATCCTTGAGCGCGATCCTGCGGCACGCGTGGTGTTTCTGACGACATTCTCGGATGACGAGTACATTGTGTCGGCGCTCAAGCTCGGCGCCCGCGGCTACCTGATCAAGACCGATGTCGCCGCCATTCCGCCGGCGTTGGCGCAGGTCATGGACGGTAAACGCATACTCGAGGGCAAGGCGATCGAGGACATCGACTTTGACGGAACGGGCGTCAAAGCGGGCACGCCCCGCCGGCCCGCAGCCTTCGCCAGCCTGACCGACCGCGAGTTCGAAGTCGCCGAGCTCATCGCCCGCGGCCTCGACAACAAGGAGATCGCCGCCACCGCCTACATGGGCGAAGGCACCGTGCGCAACCACATCAGCTCGATCCTGGCAAAGATGGGCCTGCGCAACCGCACGCAGATCGCCATCGCCTACCTGCGAGGGTAGTTGCCCAAAGACCGAGCCCCCCGGCATAGCAAAATGGCTGCTACCGATTTAACGCCATTTCAAAACTATGCCGAATTACGGGGCTAAAGTCGGGACCCTCATCCATACCCACGTTTTCTGCAAAATGACGGCTCGTCTACCTGCGGTTTTATTCTTGCAACTATCGACATGGTTGGGGGTTCGCGATTCAGCCCCGTAAACCGACATAGTTTTGGAACAGTGGGGTCACATACCGACACCCCGCAAGCCGTACGGAGCCAAAAATGATCCGTTTTCCTCCGTCCCCAACGGATCAACTCAAAACTATGCCGGTTTACTACGATGAATCGCCCACCTTCGACCACGGCAAATTGCGCGCTTGCAAAACCGCAGGTAGAACGCTTGCAATAATTAGAAAAATGCAGTCATGGTCGGGAATGTCGAATTCATCGTAGTAAACCGGCATAGTTTTGTTCGGGCGGCCTTGCACGAGTGCCTCCGCAAGCCTCGCGGGACCAAAATGATCCCTTTTCTTCCGCTCGCGGAGATCGGCTGACGGCGCCCGCCACGAAATCGGCCCATCTACTACGTTTGACTCGATACCCCCGACCATACCTCTGTTTTCAGAAAACCGCAGGCGTTCTACCTGCGGTTTTGTTTTTGTGTTTTTCAGCATGGTCGGGAACAGGCAGTCAAACGTAGTAGATGGGCCGGTTCCATGGCAAGCCCTTCTCGCCTACGCACAAAAGCGCCGCCACGGAGAAGGGAGATGTCTCCGTGGCGGCTGGGGGTGGGGCGGGGCTATGTTTTGGCTCCCCGCCAGCGGCCCGGGGCCTTTTGGCCCCGGGCGCTGTCAGCGCGCCTAGCGCTTACGGATACCCCAGACTAGGGCTCCGACGCCGGCCATGGCTATGACGAATGCCATGAGCAGTGCGGCGGCCTGCTGGTCACCCGTGGTGGGCAGGAAGCCCTTAACCGTCTTGACGATATTCGTCACGGTCTTGGGCGTGCCGGGATCGGGCGTAGGCGCAGGAGTCTCGGGCTTCTTGTACGTGTTGTTGAACACGATGCCCTCGACACTCTTGTCGCCCTTGGTAAAGGCAACGCTCGCCTTGAGGTTGCCCTCGCCGTCGTCGACCACGTTGACGGTCGCGGTAAAGACGGACTTGTCGTAGGTCATACCGGCCTCGTCGCCCTTGACCTCGCTGATGGTGTAGACGTACGTACCAGGCTCGTCGTACTCGAACTTGTCGAAGCTGATCTTGCCGTCGGCATCGTTGGTGACGGTGGACTCGGCGTCCTCGCCAACGAGCTTAAAGCTAAACTCGTCCTTCTTGAGTTCGCGTCCCTCGAGCACCTTGATGGCGCCGATGGAAACCTGCGTGGGCATGGCGTGATACTTGTTGGTAAAGCCAGCCGACTCGGTGGTTCCCTCGAGCTTGTGCGTCGCGGCCAGCGTGCCATCGCCGTTGTCGGAGACGGTGGTCACGACGGTGTAGGTCGTGCCGTCATAGGTGACGCCCTTGTACAGGCCGAGCGCGTTGGGGCAAGCCTCGCGCAGCGCGTACGTGTGCGTGCCTGGTGCCTCGTAGCGGATCGGGCTCAGCGTAACGTTGCCGTTGGCGTCGTTGGTGCCACTAGCGACAGTCACGCCGTCCTCGAGCAGCTCAAACGTGAACTCGCCAGCTGCAAGGTCGCGGCCGGTCAGACGCTTAACCGTCTTGACCTGATCGGTCACGACAGAATCGGCGGGCGTCACGCTGTAGGTGTTGGTGAACGTGAAAGCCGCACCGTCGTCGCCGTTGCGCACGACACTCAGGTGTCCGGCGCCGTCATCGGTCACGGTGTAGGAAACCTTGCGCGCGGTGTTGGCGTCGTTAGTCACGCCAGGGGCGGTACCGGACTCGGTCACCGTGTAGGTAAAAGTGTGCGAACGAGGAGCGATAGGGGCTGCGGGCTCGGACTCGTCGTTGGACCCATCGGTCTCGGCAGCGTCGGCGTCAACCTCGGCCTCGTCGGCGTTGGCTTCGGCGTCGCTCGATGCGTCGTCAGAAGCATCGGTCGTCACGCCCAGAGCGCGGTTGAGGTCCTCGAGCGTAAAGTGGATCTTGCCAAAGTCCACGTTGCCGGCCGCGTCATTGGTTGCGGTCGTATGCTCGGGCATCGGGGCGCCCGCCTCATCGGCAGTCACGGTAAAGGTGAACTTGCCCACAATGTCTGCCGGGGTCAGGCCCTCGGCAGCCTGGAGCTTCTTGGTACCAGCGAGCGCGGCGTCAACGGCATCGGCGCCATAGACATTCTCAAACACAGGCTCAGTGCCACCGTAGTCAGGCTTCGCCGTCAGGGTGCCGTCGCCGTTGTCGACGACGATAACCTTAAAGCTAAAGCTCGGCTTCGCGGCGGTAATACCCTTTGCTGTGAGCGGGGACGTGTACTCAAACGCCGTGTAGTTGATGGTCCACGCGAGCTTGGCATCCGTGTCGGTGCGGATGGCGCGCCCGGTGCTTACCAGGTCAGCGAGCATCTTGGTGTCGTAATGCAGCGTGCCAAAGCTTACCTGGCCGTTATAGTTGAACGCCGGCGTGCCACTGATGGCTTCCGTCTCGCCCGCATAGGCGATGCCAAAGTAGAACTCGCCGTCGGCCAGCGGACGGCCGGTCAGGGTCTTGGTGGCGACAATCTGTGCAGAAACGCCCGGGTTATCGGTCGATGCGCTATAGCTGTTTTCGAACGGGACCAGAGCGCTCTCAACCTTGTTCTCGCCGCTCTTGTGGATTGTCTCGTGCGTGCCCTCGGGACCGCCGGAGACGGTCGTGGTAGCGGTAAGCGTACCGGCGCCGTCATCGGCGATAACGATCGTCACCGTGCGCTCGGCGTTGTCGTAGGTGTAACCGGGCTTGCCGTCGTTCTTCTCGGCCACGGTATATTTGAAGGTCTTGCCGGCGTCAGCCTGCGTAAACTTGACCTCATGGCCCGCCAGAATGTCAATCAGACCGACCGTTGCCTCTGCCGTCGCAGGGGATTTGAAAGTGTTGGCCCCGGGCAGCAGACCAAGTGCGTTGGCCGAAGCCTCGTCGGCGGGCGTCACGGTAAAGCTAAACTGGCCCTCAGTCATGGGGCGTCCGGAGAGGGTCTTGCTGAGCTTAAGGCCGCCGGCCGCGGCGTAATCGAGCTCAGTGCGGTACGTGTTGGTGAAGCGGCCGCTTTCCTTCTTGGTGACGTTGGCGGTCAGCTTGCCCTCGCCGTTCTCGGTCACGGTCACTTCGGCGGTCGCGACACGTCCGTCATACGTCATGCCTGCCGCGTTGCCTGCGTTCTCGCGGATCTCATACTTGTAGGTTCCGGCAGCCGTGTAGCGGATCTTGCCGAAGTTGATGGCTGCGATGCCGTCCTTCGCGTCCCTCTTGCTCACGGTCACGGTTGCGGGGTCGGGCAGCGGGGTGCCCTCGGCGGCGGTAATGGTAAAGCTGAACTCGTCGGAGTCCGTCCAAGCGCGACCATCGACAGCCTTGCTCAGGCCAAAGTCGAGCTCTGCGTCGATCGGGGTCACACTGTAGGAGTTCTTGAACTCGGCGGGCTCGGTGCCCTTCAGGACATGCGTGGCACTGAGCGTACCGTCGCCCTTGTCGGTGATGGTGGTCTCGATGGTGTATTCGGCGGCGCTGTAGGTGATGCCCTTGCTGGTGGTTCCGCCGTTGACCTCGCGCAGCGTGTAGGTGTGCTTGCCTGCCTTGCCGTACTTCACGGCGCTCATCGTGATGTTGCCTTCGGCATTGTTGGTGCCGGTGGCGACGACCTTGGCGTCCTCGCCCTCGCCCTCGACGAGCTCGAAGGAGAACTCGCCGTCCTTGAGGTCGCGGCCGGTCAGGAACTTGGTCGCGGTGATCTGGTCGGTGACGCTGGAGCTCTCGGGGGTCACGTTGTAGGAGTTCTTGAACTCGGCAACCTTGACGTCCTTCAGAACATGCGTGGCACTGAGCGTACCGTCACCGTTGTCCGTGATGGTGGTCTCGATGGTGAACTTGGCATCGCTGTAGGTGATACCGCCAGCGTTGCCCTTGACCTCGCGCAGCGTATAGGTGTGCTTGCCGGCAGCAGTGTACTCGATGGGGCTCATCGTAATCTTGCCTTCGGCATTGTTGGTACCGGTGGCGACGACCTTGGCGTCCTCGCCCTCGACGAGCTCGAAGGAGAACTCGCCGGCAGTAAGCTCGCGTCCAGTCAGGACCTTAGTCGCCTTGACCTGGTCAGTGACGCTGGAGCTCTTAGGGGTCAGATTGTATGCGTTCTTGAACTCGATGCTCTTGGCGCCCTCGGCGCCCTTTATCTCGTGCGTAGCCACCAGCTGACCCTTGCCGTTATCGCTGATAGTCGTCACGATGGTGTGGACCGTATCGTCGTAGGTGATGCCACCGGCGTTGCCCTTAACCTCGTGCAGCGTGTAGGTGTGCTGGCCGATCTCGGTGTACCTGATGGGGCTGAACGTCACCTTGCCGTCGGCGGCGTTCGCAACGGTCTCAATAAGCTCGGAGTCCTCGCCCTTAACCTCGCGCAACTCAAAGCTGAACTCGCCGGCCGTAAGGTCGCGCCCGGTCAGGGACTTGGTTACGTCAATCTGGTCGGTAACGCTGGATTCAACAGGATTCGTAGCGTAGGTGTTCCTGAACTCGGTCACGTCGGCTTCGCTCCAAACCACCTTCACCTCAGCGCTCAGTTCGCCCTTCTTGTTGGGCGTCACCGTCACGGTAATCTCCGCGACGTTCTTGCTGTAGGCGATGCCGTCAACCGTGGTCCCGGCGTTCTTTTCGCTGACTTTGTAGACATACGTGCCGGGCTCGGTGTAGGTGATCTCACCGAAATCGATAGCCGTGTTGCCCTCGGTCGCAGTCGCGATCGCGGACGCGGGCATCGGGGCGTTATCCTCGGACGTCAGCCCAAACTCAAACGTGTCCTCATCCGTCCACTCGCGGCCCTCGAGCACCTTGGTCAGGCCAAAGCTGGCCTTGGTATCCACCGTTGCCGGCGTCATGCCGTACTTATAGCTAATCTTGCCGTTGTTGCCCAGATGGACGTCAACCTCTGTGGCGTTCGCCTTTGCAGACATGTTGTTCCACTTGGGGTTGAGCACGTCGGTCACGGTGCCGGTGAGGTTACCGCCCACGCTCTCCTTGGTGGTGTGGAGCTCATCAATAAAGGCCAGGCGTGCGGTTCCCTTGCCAAACGACAGGTTTCCACTCGCGTCGCGCACGACGGCGCCCTCAAAGTTCGCAGCGTGTTCACCGGCAAACTCAATAACAGCAGTACGGGATTCGGCCTTTCCGTCTGCGCCCAGCGCCTCAAACTCATCCTTGTAGTAATACTTGCTGCCGACAGCCAGCGAACCCGTTGCGGGCGTCGTGCAGTTCTTATCCGTGTAAATGGGAGTCTGCTTCTGGAAATAGTAATAGCGGTTGGTGTCGGCAGGCTCAAAGTTCGCGATCGTATCGCCCAGCGCGCCAGCGTTCCACTTGTTCGCGTAGAAGTTAACGGTCTTGGAACCGTTCTCCGCGGTGGTCGTATTGCTCTTGATGTAGTCCTCGAGCCCCTTTACGTTCTTGGGCGTAAACAGGTTATCGAGCGCTTCTTTCTTAACGCTTGAGGTGTAGTTCACCTGAATGGGCTCAGTATTGTCGACCGTAAGCACGCCGTCGGTGATCTTAAAGTGGCGCAGCGGAATCAGCGACGCAGGAATCTTAACCGTTACGATATCGCCGGTCTGAGGCTTGCCCTCTTCGGCATGCTGAACGGTGATGACCAGGTTCGCAGCGGCACCAGAAAATGTGTAGGTGTCGACGTTACCCTCGGGCTTCTTTGACGGTTTTTCAAACGTCTCGCCACCATACACGACGGACGTAAAGTTGTCGACCTGCATAAAGTCGCCCAGCTCATCGGTAAACGTGATGTAGCCGGACTTATGCTCGCCATAACCGCTGTGAACTTCTGTCGGGTAACCAGTTTGGATAATGCTTCCCGAGATCTCTTCGAAGATTTTCTCGAGCTCAGAGGCGCTGGTTGCCGACTTGTAGTAGTCGGAGTTTTCCGCACGCGTGCCATAGTCGATGACCCACTCGCCCCAGAAAGAGATGCTTGACGTGGCACCAGGATAGTTGCTCGACACAGCATGCATGAACTTGTTCACTTTGCTCGTGCCTTCAGCTGTGGGGTCGGCGCTGGGATTTGCTCCGTTAAAGATGCCAATAGTATAAATGTCGGCACCATTAGCTTTGAGGCTCTTGGCGCTAGCGATGGCGCTATCGGCAACACTTGCCTGGAATCCACTTGAACTCGTAGGTGAGCCATCGGTAAAGAACACAACAATCTTCTTGGCATCTGCACGACCAGAATTAATAGTAATGTTCTCGGCCAGCTCCAGACCATAGTCGGCTTGCGTGGAACCGGCAGGTTTGATGTTGCCAACCGTGTCCTTGAGGCTATCCGCATCCTTGCCCTTGCAGGACGTCAGGTTCTTCATGGTCTGCGAGTAGTTGTAGGTGTACCGTCCATCACGATAAGTGTCGTTGCCGACCTTATCAGTCTTCTTCTTGCCCGCAAACTTTACGATGGCAACCCGATGCTGCTTGGACGCATCTGTAATGCTTTGGTTTTGCGCGGCGATGGCGTCAATAAAGGTATTGGCGGCCGTCTTTAGCGCATCGATGCGCTTTGTGTTGTCGCCCGTGCCCATAGGGTCGTCCATCGAGCCAGAAGCATCCAGCACCATCACGATGTCGAGCGGCTTGCCGGAAATCGTCGTATCGGATGTCGAAGAGATGGCAGACAGCGTGGTCAGGAAATCCGAATCCCCGCTCTCGACTGCCTTGACCGTCTTGTCGGTCCAGATTCGGCCGACGTTTTGAGTTGTTACTTCCTTTCCGTTATAGCCGCCGGCCCAGAACTTCCAGCAGTTGCTGGTGTCGGGGTCGACGACCTTTCCGGTCATTGTCGGTCCGTCCATTCCGGTGCTGGACCTGGCGTTGGCCTCGGGCAGCATGGCAAATGCTGCAGCCGGCAACACCAACACTACGGCCAGTATCACCGCCAAGAGACCCCTCGTGTACTTACCCATCGCGTCTCCCTTCTCGCGGTCTCAGACCTTGCATCAGCCTAAAGTTACGGAATGAGACACAATTAGGGCAGGTGACACATGTTCCAGATTCGATTTTGGACGTGAGACAAATGTCTCAACAAAGTTGAGACACGAGGGTTTTCGCAAGAAAACGGGTGCAATTCAAGATTGACGGGACAAAAGGGCCCGTTTTCCTCCATCCCCGAGGGAGCAGTCGATGGCGCTCGCCACAAAACTAGCCCATCTACTACGTTTAGTCCGGTACCCCCGACCATAACCGCGTTTCATGAAAAACCGCAGGTGCTCTACCTGCGGTTTTTATTTCGCATTACTTGCCATGGTTGAGGGCAGCGGCTTAAACGTAGTAGATGGGCCCATTTCGTGGCAGACGGGTCACGTGGCGGCCCTCGCAAGGCAAAAAATGATCCGTTTTCCTCCGTCCCCGGGGGATCAAAGGCTGTTACGGATATGGTGCCATTTCAAAACTATGCCGGATTACTACGATAAAAACGAGGTCGCCGATCACGCGCGACTTTTTCACAAAACTGCGAGCCGTCTACCTGCGGTTTTTGTTTTGCCAAATGCGGTGTGGTTGAGGGTAGGCGATTTATCGTAGTAAACCGGCATAGTTTTGTTCGCGGCGGCCCAACCGCGCGCTCACGCGCGGGGCCGGTGGGGCAATTTTGCCCCACCGGCCCCTATTCCAACTCTATTCCAACGCTACTCCGGCTTGGTTTCTACCGTGGGAGTCTTGTCCGCCGCAACTGGAGTGCGGGCGGTGTCCATAGTCAGGCAGTGTTTGGGACAGCTTTCGATGCACTCACCGCACACCACGCAGGCATACGGGTCAATCGACCAGGTACCACCCTTGCGATCGACCGTGAGCGCGCCCGCCGGGCAGCGACGTGCGCACATACCGCAGCAAATGCACACATCCATGTCGTTGACGATATGCCCGCGCAGGCGCTCGGGTGCCGCGAGCTTTTCCTGCGGATAGCACACCGTGACCGGCTGCTTGACCATAGAGCCCAAGGCCGTCTTGGCAAATGTCAGCAAACTCATGCCGCGCCTACCTTTCCGTGCAGCTAATGCAGGGGTCGATGGTCAGGATGATCATGGGCACGTTGGCAAGGAGCACGCCCTGCAGCGCATGCGTCAGACCTGCCAGGTTCTGCGACGTCGGCGTGCGTACGCGGAAACGGTCCAGGTTCTTAGTGCCGTTGCCGCGCACATAGTAATACGCCTCGCCGCGCGGCTGCTCAATCACAACCTCGCCACGCGCGCCGTCGGCCGGTGTGAGCTTGGTACGCCCGCCAATGCCGTCGTGCGGGATCTTGCCCACAAGCTCCTTGATAATGTCCATGGCCTGCGTGACCTCGGCACAACGCACCTGGCAGCGGGCATAGCAGTCGCCATCGCTAGCAACGATGGGCTCAAACGCAGCCAAGTCCGCATAGGCACCGTCGCCAAACATGCGCACGTCATAATCCACGCCCGAGGCGCGACCAAACGGGCCGACCATCGAAAGCTCCAGCGCGTCCTTCTTGCTGATCATGCCCACGCCATGCAGGCGCTCGCCGCAGCTATTGTCGTCCAAAAACGTATGCACCAGGGCCTCGTAGTCGGGGCGCATGGCATCAAGCGTCTGGACAATACCCGCCAGCTCGGAGTCCTCGATGTCATGCTTAAGGCCGCCGACCTCGTTAATCGAAAGGATCACGCGGCCGCCGCAGGTGCTCTCGAAGATCTTGAGAATCTGCTCGCGCAGGGTCCACGAACGATAGAACAGCGCCTCGAAGCCAAAGGCATCGGCGAGCAGGCCCAGCCACAGCAAGTGCGAGTGAATGCGCGAAAGCTCGTGCAAAATGGTGCGGATATACTGCACGCGGCCGGGCACCTCGATGTCGAGCATGCGCTCGCAGGCGCTGGCATAGCCGCAGCTGTGGCCCACGGCGCAGATGCCGCAGATGCGCTCGGCGATGTAGCCAAACTGGTGCATGTCACGCTTTTCGGTGAGCTTCTCGAGTCCGCGGTGCACAAAGCCGATCTGCGGAATTGCCTCGAGAACGCGGTCGTCCTCGATCACCAGGTCCAGATGAAGCGGCTCGGGCAGCACCGGGTGCTGCGGGCCAAACGGAATAACGGAGCGATGTGCCATGGACCTTACGCCTCCTTTTTATGCTTGTCGCGGGCGGCCTTTGCGGCAAGCGCCGCACGGACCTTGGCCGCTTTCTCGGGATCCATGGCGGCGAGCTTTGCCTCCATCTCGGCAGCCTTGAGCGCCGCCTTGGCAGCAGCCTCATCGTGCTGAGTATCGGAGCCGGCAGCCGCAGCGGGCTGGGCGACGGCAGCGCCCGCAGCATCGTCGGCGCCCGCAGTGCCCTCCCCCGCAGTGGCCGTGGCAGCGGCAGCCTTTTCGGCCGCAGCCTTGCGCGCCTTGGCCTCTGCAACCGCGCGGACCTTCATGGCCTTCTCGCGCGCAGCCTTCACCTCGGGCGTGATAACGCTCATGGGCTCGGCCGTTGAGACCTGGTAGAAAAAGCCCTTAAAGTCGATCTGCATATCGGTAATGGCAAGACCAAACAGGTCGTGCGCTTCGTTCTCAAACGGAAATACTGCCGGATAGTACGAGCTGATGGACGGAATCTCCTGGTACTGATCAATTCCCTCAACCACCAGGTTCTCGATCGCATAGCTGCCGTCCTGCGCGATCTGCTCCTGAGCAGCCCGAACGTTGATAAACGTATAGACCAAGCGATACGAGCCGTCGTCGACGTTGCGCTCGGCGTGCATTTGCACAAAGCGCGCGCCGACGCCCTTGAGCGCCTGGACATGCGGCAGGAGCTCGTCGATCCCGACGGTGGTATAGATTGCCTTTTGCATTACTCGGCCTCCTTTACAGCGACGGGCGTCCCAGCAGGTGCGTCGCCAGCGACGGGCGCGGCGGGCGCCCTAGCGGGCGTATCGCCGGCGCCATCAGCCCCGGCCCCCGCTGCCACAAACCCGTCCTCGCCCAGCTCAACGCCACCGTCCCAGGTAGCGGCGCCGCCCACGGTGAGCGGATCGCCGCCGGCGCGCATCACGGCCTCCTTCTGGTCCAGAATGCCGCACGCCTCCACGATGGCATCGATCACCGTCTCGGGGCGAATGGCGCACCCGGGCGCGTACACGTCCACGGGAATCGCGCGGTCCACGCCGCCGATCACGTTATAGGCATCGCGGAACACACCGCCCGAACACGCGCAGATACCGCAGGCCACCACGCACTTGGGCTCGAGCATCTGGTTGTAGATCTGGCGCACGACGGGCAGGTTCTGAGCGTTGACCGACCCCGTTACCAAAAAGATATCCGCATGCTTGGGGTTGCCGGTGTTGACCACGCCAAAGCGCTCCGCATCGAACAGCGGCGTGAGCGAGGCCAACGCCTCGATATCGCATCCGTTGCAGCTCGAGCCGTCGTAATGAATAACCCACGGCGAGCGCGACATTTTATGATCCATGGATGCCGCCTCCTAAATAAACACGTCAACGAGGATGGGCATAAGGTTGAGCAGGCCAAATACCAGCGCCACGCCCCAGCCGAGCTTAAAGCAGCTGCGCCAGGTGCTGCGGGCAAAGGTGTTATCGATCAGCACCTCGACAAAATACGTCGCGACCATCACGACCAGGGCGACCACCCAGCTCACCGGGTTGTCCCAAACAAAGAACATGCCCACCCACATCAAAAACAGCACGGTCTCGCACCAATGCATAAGGGTCATCTTGGCCAGCGTGCCGCCGCTCATCTCGGTGGCGACGCCCTGGACGATCTCCTGATGCGCGTGATGTGAGTACGAAAGGTCAAACGGCGACTTGCGCAGCTTGATGGTGAGCACCGCGAGCAGCGCGAGGAAAATGGGCGCGCTGTACACGATGATGGGGGCCGACTGCCCCGTCACGGCGATGGAATCGAAGCTATCGGTGGCAAGGTACAAGCCCACGCTCATCAGCAGAACGGCGGGCTCATAACTCATAACCTGCAGCAACTCACGATCGGCGCCAACCTGGGCAAACGGGCTTTGCGTCGACGCAGAGGCCAACACCACAAAGATCGCGGCGAGCGTCACCATAAAGGCGCACAGCAACGTGTTGGAGCCCGACACAAAGATGCCGCCGCCCACCACGGTAAAGATGAGCGCGCACGCCATGTAGGTATCGTCCATGGTGTTTACGCTGGCAGGGGCTTTGCGCAGCAGCTTGGCAACGTCGTAGAAGGGCTGCAGCAGACGCGGCCCCACGCGACCCTGCATGCGAGCCGAAAGCTTACGGTCAACGCCGTCGATCAGGCCGCCCACAAGCGGCGCAATCAGGGCAAACGCCACGGTACCAATAAAGATGCCCACGACGCCCGAACCTTCAAAATATTTGCCGCGCAGCACCGAGGGCGCGCTCATGGCAAGCCGCTCGGGCCCAATCCACGCGCAACACAGCAGCGCAAACAAGATAATGCTGCAGCACACGACGCTACCCGCGGGGCCAATACACTTCTCGCCAAGGGCGTCCTCCGAGTACCAATTGCGCTTTTCGGCCTTCACCTCGCGTCCCATCGAGCCGCGGAAATGGCGGTATTTGTCGGTTCCCACGCCCGAAAGGTACACGTTGACGTGCGGCTTATTGCTCACGCGGAATGAAGTCAGCAGCACCACGGCGATAAACGCCACGATAACCACCATCAGATACATGGCGTCCTTGCCAATAACGTACGGCACGCGGCCAAACACCATGGCCAAGTAAGGCGACACCAGACCGCTCGAGATAACCGGAAACGCCACACAGCACAAAATCAGCAGCGCGGCGATGGTGTTGAGCGCCATCCATTCGGTCTTATGGACATTGACCTCAACGTTTTGAGCCGTGGGGTCGACGCCCGAAAGCTTGGCAAGCCACTTGCCCCAGAAGTAAAACGTCGCGGCCGAGCCAAAGGCCAGCACCATGATCATGAGCACGTTGCCGGTCTGGGCAAACGCCACCAGGGCGCCCCACTTGGACACGAGCATGCCAAACGGCGCCACAAACATGCCCATGATGCCCAGCATCATCAGGCGCGTCAGGTGCGGCATGCGGCTGAACATACCGTCCATGTCCTCGATATTGCGGCTGCCGATATGATGCTCGGCGGTGCCCACGCACAGGAACAGCAGCGATTTGGCCACCGTGTGGAACAGGATCAGGAAGATGGCGGCCCACACGGCCTCGGGCGCGCCGACACCCAAGCAGGCACTGATGAGGCCCAAGTTGGAAATGGTGGAGTACGCGAGCACGCGTTTGGCGTTGCTCTGCGAGATGGCCATGAGGGCAGCGAGCAAAAACGTGATGGCACCCACACTCGTGACCATAAAGCCGGTCACGGGATAGATGGCATAGAGCGGGCTCAGCTTGACCATTAGGAACACGCCGGCTTTGACCATGGTTGACGAGTGCAGCAGGGCGCTCGTGGGCGTGGGGGCAACCATGGCGCCGAGCAGCCAAGTGTGGAACGGCATCTGTGCGGCCTTGGTGAGTGCGGCGAGCGACAGCAGAACGACCGGCATCACCAGCAGCGCGGACTGCGCGGTTCCGGCGCCGGAAAGCTCGATCATGCCCGAGATGGTCAGCGGCATGCCGTTGACGTGCAGGTACATGAGTCCGGCCAAAAACGCGATGCCGCCCAGCATGTTGAGGATGATCTGGATAAAAGCGTTTTTGATGGCCTCGGGCGTGCGCGTGTAGCCAATCATAAGAAACGAGCACACGGTGGTGATTTCCCAGCCGCAGAACAGCCACTCGAGGTTGTCGCTCGTCACGATGACGAACATGGCCGAAAGGAACAGGAACATAAGCGCCAGGAACTGCGGGCGACGGTCGGGCGCGGTCTGCCCGTGCAGTGCGGCCTCGTGCTCGTCATGGGCCTGGAAGTCCTTCATGTAGCCCAGGGCATACACGCAGATTAGGCTGCCGACAATGCCGACGGCGAGCACCATGATTACGCTCATGTAGTCTAGGTAGAGCGGCGTCGCCGTGACGGCTTCGGCCGCGGGCAGCGTCATGGTCGCAAAGGCGAGCGACCCCACCAGCTGGACTATGCCGAGCACTGTGGTAAGCACGTTCCTATATTTGTACGCGTTGTACAGGATGACGGCGCACAGGATGACATCGATGACGGAGCTGATGATCGAGAGCACATGCGAGGTGCCGGGGGCAACCTCAAAGCTCTGTGGGCCCGTGCCAAAAAACATGACGGCGACTACAACTGTCACCGCCATAATGATGCCGGAACCTATGAGCCCCACCGCATCGCGGGCGCGGTCACCGCGCGCGAGCAGCATGCCCAGCGCCGGTACCAGCGGAAACAGGGTAAGGAAATACAGTAGCGTCATACCATCACTCCCCCATGCAAAAACGCTGCAATTGTTTAACGTTATAGCTCAATTGAGGAGTAGCAGCGGCGGATTTTCGGTCAACTGGGGAGTTTTAGGCGTACGGGGTAAGGAGTCTGTCCGCATTGGAGCAGAGGGGTGACGCTCCCTTACCGCAGCGACAGGCGCGCGGGCCACTGCGCGCGGTTGATTGGCCACGCTGGAGGATATCCCGATAGGCTCGCGACGGTCCAAATAGTTGGCGCGGCAAGAAAAATGCGCCCCCGTGGGCGCACCCTCTTGCTACTCTGCCTGCTTAACGCGCGGCTTGCGACCGCGCGGCTTATCGACCAGTGCGGACTCACCGCTCTCGCGGTACTGGCGGCACCAAGCCTTGACCGAAGACTCGCTGGGAATCTTGTACTTGATCATGGCCTCGCGAACCGTCAGGCCGTTTTCCAGACGGTCCTTAACCACGGCGAGTTTTACATCGTACGAATAGGTGTGATGACGAGCGCCCGCGTTGAGCACGGCATCGGCACCGCCCACGTCATATGCGCGGGCCCACTGACGAGCCGTGGCCTGGGGAATGCCAAGCTTTGCGGCGAGGGCGCGGTGACCAACCCCCCTCTTGGAGGATCTCGACGGCGCGCTGCCTAACCTCGGGCGCATGCGTGCGAGTCCTTGTTGCTTCCGACATACCTGCCACTTCTTAGCCTTAACCGTTAATCTGCTTTCTTACGTGCTTGTTAGATAGTAGCATTTTGCTGTTCGCGCGTAACAGTTAACTGAAAATTGCAACGGTGGCATCTGGGCATTTGGCATCAATTTACGACATTTCTTTATCGATTATTTACGCTGGTAGCTAGCTCGCAGCCAATCGTCATTCGTTTGCCAACAAAATTGGCATCTCTTTATGTCCTTTGGTATAGAGGATATAATTATTAACCCCTCCCCTAATAATTTTGAGCGGTCTGCAAGGCAGTAGACGTCCTCACTCCTCATGATTAGCGCGCATTGCCATCCACCGGAGCAAAACAAAAAGGGCGGGACCTGCTGCGCTTGCAGACCCCGCCCCGGTTGACACCCGATGGGACGCAGCCGGGCGAGGCGAATCCGTGCTACCGCCCCGCCCCGCCGCGATGTTAGCTACAGCTCGTTGGCCGCGTGATATGCCGTGCGAATGGCGCTCGCAATATCGGCGGTGCGCTCGCCCGAGCAGTCGCCCACGCAGGTCACGGGCACCCTCACGCCATCAAGGTCAAACGCGTTGGCCTTGGAGCCCACGGCCATCACCACGTAATCGCAGGCGATTTTCACCGGCTCCTCGGCGCCGTCCTCAGTGGTGCGAATGGCCTCCACGCCCTCGTCGGTAATGGCGGTCAGGCGGGTCTTCACGTGCTGCTCCACGTTGTGCTCGGCAAAGTCGCTCATAATCAGCGGCAGAATGGTCTCGGACTCGCCCGCGGCAATCTTGTCGAGCATCTCCACGATCGCCACCTCGCAGCCGTGCTGCAGCAGGTACTCGGCAGTCTCGGTGCCCACCAGGCCACCGCCAATGACGGCGACGCGGCCCGCAATCTCCACCTTGCCGGCCAGCACGTCCCAGCTCGAGACGACCTTGTCCGAGTCGGCACCCGGAACAGGGATGACCACGTCGTGCGCGCCCACGGCCACAATCGCGGCGTCGGCGGCGTTGAGGTCCTCGGCGGTAGCGGCATGGTTGAGCTCAACCTTCACGCCCAGGCCGGGCAGAATCTTCTCGTAATACTCGACGGAGCGCATGATCTCGTCCTTGCGCGGAGGCGCGGCCGCCAGCACGATCTGGCCGCCCAGGTGATCGCTCGCCTCGTAGACGGTCACATCGTAGCCGCGCTTGGCCGCCACGCGCGCGGCCTCCAGGCCGGCGATGCCGCCGCCCACCACGGCGATCTTCTTGTCGCCCTCGCCCGGCTTAATGGCGATGGTCGCCTCGTCGCCGTTCTCGGCATTGAGCACGCACGAGATGTACTTGCGGTTTTGAATCGCGTCGACGCAGCCCTTGTTGCAGTTGAGGCACTCGCGGATGGGCTCACCCGTGGCAGCCTTCAGCGCAATGTCGGGGTCGCACATGAGCGAGCGGCCATAGGCGATGATGTCGGCCGCGCCGTCTTCCAGGATCTTCTCGCCGGCCTTGACCGAGACAACGCGGCCGACGGTGGCCACCGGCACGGAAACCAGGGCTTTGACGCGCTCGGCCACCGGCAGCGTCCAGTTGTAGGGCATGGCGCCCATGGGCGGAATGGTGTCGCCCATGTTGCCGGTGTGGTTGGCCTGCGCGACCTGGATCATGTCGATGCCCGCGCCCTCGAGCAGCTTGGCAAACTCGCAGGCCTCGTCGGGCTGCAGGCCGCCCTTGCCGCGCGGCGTGCCGTCGGGGTTCTCCATGATCACGGGGAGCTTGTACTCCACCATCAGCTGCGGCGCGGCCTCCTTAATGGCGGCGACGACCTCCAGCGCGTAGCGGACGCGGTTCTCGAACGAACCACCATACTCGTCGGTACGCTGGTTGAGGATGGCCGAGCACAGCGAACCCACCAGGCGGTCGCCATGGACCTCGATGGCATCGATGCCGGCCTGCTGTGCGCGGGCGGCCGAGGCAGCAATGGCCTCCTTGATCTGGGTGAGCTGCTCTACGCTGGCCTCGTTCACAAAGTGCTGCATATCGTGGTGCAGCTTGGCGTATGCCTGCTTGCGAATCTCGTTGGACTCGGCCATCTTGGCGGCAAAGGTCTCCTCGTCGCCGGCGGCCTTGGCCTCCTGCGCGGCCTTGGCGGCGACCATGGAGCCCATGACCATGCGGCCGACACCGGGCACGTCGTACTCGGGGTGGAACAGCTGCAGCGCAACCTTGGCACCGTGCTTGTGGACGGCGTCGGCCAGCGCCTTAAACGTAGGGATCTGGGCGTCGGTTGCCAGCTTGGGCGTGGGGCTTGCGGTCATGACGGGAGCGACGTCGCCGATGACGATGTAGCTCACGCCGCCACGGGCCAAGCGCTCGTAAAAAGCCAGGCTGCGCTCGCCAATGGAGCCGTCGCGCTCCTCGTAGCCGGTGGTCAGCGGCGGGAACATAATGCGGTTTTTGAGCTCAAGGGGGCCAACCGTAATGGGCTGGAGCAGCTTAGATGCAGGTGCGGTCATGGATATTCCTCTCTTGTAGGCGCGACGGCGATGATGCCGCGTAGTTGTCTAGAGGATATGGCATGGGGGTACGACAGCACAACGAAAATCGGCGAATATCAGGTGGCGGCAGGTGGATGGGACGGGGCGGCCCGTCGATTTGTCTCAATCTGTAACAGCCACTCGGCAAAACCGGGTCTTGCTGTTACAGATCAAGACCTTCCTCTCAACCCATCCTCAACAATCTAGATCTGTAACAGCTAGGTCCACTTTTGACCCCCACCTGTTACAGATCAAGACAAACGGGAGTTACTCTGCCCAAACGTCTCAATCTGTAACATCTATCGGCCAAAAACTACCCTAGCTGTTACAGATTGAGATTTTGATTTGGGAACTACCGGCAAGCTTACCGTCTCACTCGCCCCGCGCCTTGACGATGACGTCACGCGCCTGCTCGGTGGTGAGCACGCGCCCCGCCGACACGACGCGGCCGTCGACCATGAGCGCCGGGGTGCTCATGACGCCGAGCGCGGCAATCTGGGCGATGTCGTAGATGTGCGAGACCTCCTCGGCGGAGCCCATCTCGGCGAGCGCCGTGCGCACCGCGTCCTCGAGCTTTCCGCAGTTGCAGCAGCCCGAGCCAAGGACCACGACACCCGTCGGCACGCCCTGGGGTGCGGCGGCAGCGTCGCGCCCGCATGCCGTACCGCCGCAGCCGCAGGTCTCGGGCTCCGTCTTCTTTCTTCCGAACAGTCCCATGTCTGTCTCCTCTCTCTGGTGCCTATACCAGCATGGGTGAAATGGCGTTGAACAGGTATCCGACGGCGATGATGCCGGCGAGACATATGCCGAGAAACGCCGCGAAGAGCCTCGGCTTGATGGCCTTGCTGATCATGATGAACTCCGGCAGGCTCACCGTGGTGACCGACATCATGAACGCGAGCGTGGTGCCAAGGAGGGCCCCCTTGGCGAGCAGCGCCTCGGCGATGGGGATGGTACCGAAGATGTCGGCGTAGATGGGGGCGGCAACGACCGTCGCGAGCAGTACGCCGAACGGGTTGTCCCCACCGAGTACGCGCTGCACGAGGTCGGCGGGGATCCAGTTGTGGATGAGGGCGCCAACGCCCACGCCGATAAGGATGTACGGGAAGACTTTCTTGAAGGTGGAGCGCATCTCGCCGGCGGCGAAAGTGAGCCGGTCGCGCTGGGAGAGCTCCTGCCCCTCCTCGGCGGCGACGGCTCCCGAGACGGTGATGCGCACCTGGTCCTCGAGGTGCATGCGGTCGATGATTGCGCCGCCCACGATGGCGACGACGAGTCCGAAGACCACGTAGAGCACGGCGACCTGCGCCCCGAAGATGCTCATGAGCAGCATGAGGCTCGCGAGGTCGACCATCGGCGACGAGATGAGGAACGCGAAGGTGGTGCCGAGCGGGAGCCCGGCGCTCGTGAAGCCGAGGAAGATGGGCACCGACGAGCACGAGCAGAAGGGCGTCACCGTGCCGAGCAGCGCCGCTACGGTGCTCGCGCCGATGCCGTGGAAGCGTCCGAGGATTCTGCGGCTTCGCTCGGGCGGGAAGTAGCTCTGGATGTAGGAGATGCCGAAGATGAGCACGCAAAGCAGGACGGTTATCTTGAGGGTGTCGTAGATGAAGAACTGCAGGCTGCCGCCGACCCGACCGGTGACGTCGAGTCCCGCCGCCGTGAGTCCGGCGGTTACGAGGTCGCTCAGCCACCGCATGCCGAGGACCTGCTGCTGTATGAAGTCCCAGATTCCCATGGGTTCCTCCGATTCTTTGTTATATCAAGAAAAATTGATGGGTAAGCGCAAAAAATAGGGCGCCGAGGCGCCCGTCGCGGCACTACGGGCAGCACTTCTTCTCGCGGGCGCGCGGGCGCGGCGCGGTCGCATCGTCGAGCGCCTCCAGCGCGCGGGCGCGCCCCGCCGGGCTGATGGCGTAGTGCGTCCACTTGCCCTCCTGCCAAGACGTTACAAGACCGGAGTCACAGAGGATCTTCATGTGGTAGGAGAGGCCGGACTGGGTGCAGCCGAGCCGCTTCTGCAGCTCACAGGCGCACAGCTCTCCCTCTCGCAGCGCCTCGAGCACGGTCACGCGCTTCGGGTCGCACAGCGCCTTGAAGATGCGCGCGATCTTTTCCGTCTCCATCGTGCCTCCAATACATTAAAATATCTTGATGTGAATTATAGGCGCACCAAACGGCATGTCAAGAAGTATTTTGAACTGCCAAAGCAGCGCCACGGAAATCAGGAGGGCCATGAACGGCAAGTCTGCAACAAAGCCACGGGTCGCGTTCGTCTGCACGCACAACGCGTGCCGGAGCCAGATGGCGGAGGCCATCGCCCACGAAATTGCTGGCGACATCATCGACCCGTGCTCTGCGGGAACCGACCCAATTGCGGCAGTGAACACCGACGCCCTGCGAACGCTGAGGGGCCTGTACGGGATCGACGGCGCGAAGCTTCGCCCCAAAACGCTTTCGGAGATTGGCCCGGTCGACATCGTGGTGACGATGGGCTGCGGCGTGCGATGCCCGGTGCTGCCGTGCGTCCACCGGGAGGACTGGGGACTCGCGGACCCGACCGGCTTGGGCGAGACCGCTTTCGAGGAGACGGCGCAGGCTATCGAGCGGCGCGTTCTCGACCTTGCACGTCGCATCACGTACGGTGACCTCACTAAAGCCGTTCAATGAGCTCCGAGATTTACGACTGAATCCTATGCCCTTTTGTAGACCCTAGGCACCAAACGCGCAAAACGACAGTGTCGTTTTCCTGTCGCGACAGTGTCGCTTATACAGGCATGATACGTCGCCAAAGCAATTCAGATGACCTTGCACGCATAAAACAGCTTGGCTATTCCAAACCTTACCGGAGCCGGTTCGCCGAAAGTCAATTCGGGATTCGCAAGAGCGCTCTTCTCGGCACTCCTCCGGCACGCCCGTGCCCGACGGCGCCTTTGGGCCGCTTTCCGCTGGTTGATTCTCATTGTTTGCACGTCGCTGTGCACGCGGTGACTCGCACCGATCTCTCTCCAACGTTAGCCCAAGCTAGCAATCCTCGGCCTTTCCGGAAGATCTCAATCTGTAACATCTAGACCCACTTTTGGGTCCCAGCTGTTACAGATCAAGACAAACGAGAATCACCCTGCCGAAACGTCTCAATCTGTAACATCTATCGGCCAAAAACTACCCTAGGTGTTACCAATCGAGACAAAGCAAATCGGGCTGCCGGATAATCTCAACCCGTAACAGTTACTCGGCATAATCCGTCCCCCGTGTTACAGATTGAGATTTTGATTTGGGAGGTTGAGGATGGGGCCGAAAGCATAGTCCCCGGATAACAAAAAAGCTCGCCGGCTAAGCCGACGAGCTGCAAGTTCTTGGTCGCGGGGGCAGGATTTGAACCTACGACCTCCGGGTTATGAGCCCGGCGAGCTACCAGACTGCTCCACCCCGCAATGTCTGGGCGCCTCATGTGCGCAAGAAAGGATATTACGCGGGAGTTCGGTAAACGGCAAGGAAAATCTCGTAGAGCATAATTCCTTCATATCTTGAACACCCTTGGAGACGGGAAGACCAGGGCTACGCGGCGCTCCGGGATCAGCCTCGTGCGCACCGGCACGTGAAACTCCCGGCTCAGGCGCTTGGCAACCGCCTGGCACTGAACCTGCGCATCGGCATCCCCACATAGAGGAAGCTGCAGCTCAAACCCCGCGTTCGGATACCCCAGACGGCGCGCCAGCTCAACCGCCTGTGACGCGCACCTCACCTGCAGGCCATGCGCGCGGTAATAATCCGCCGCCACGCAGACCGGATCAAAGCCGGGCGATTCAACCGTATGGGTCATCGCGGCCTGACGTCCATCCAGGCCAAAGATGCCATGCGAGACGATTCCGGCAGCCGAACACGTGCCATCCCACGTCACATCGACATGCGACCAGCGATGGCATCCGCCCAGCTTATCGGCCATATCCACGATGTTCCACGCGTGATTGCCCGCCGGGTTCTCGGCATCGCCCGCCTGGCCCCACACCACCGCACTCGCCACGCCCACGCGATCGAGCAGGTACTTGTTCGCAAGCGACCAACCGTCGCACACGGCGTTGCGCCTGATCAGCGCGGCGTGGGCAAAATGGCAATCGTCGGCACCGTCCGCCTCGTCCGACATCTCATGGAATGCTATCCCCTGGTGGGTGTAGGTAAAGTCTCGCAACAGCAGGTCATGAACCTGCAGCGCGATGGCACCCGCGGGAGCCGTGCGATCCACGTGCCGCAGCAGGCGGGTCGCACGGCGCTCCATCTTGCGCAGCGCACGGGCCGCGGCCTCGGGCTCCATGCGATAGACAAAGTCGAGCCGCACATCGCCCGACACCGGACCGGGGTCGCTCCCGCAAATGGTGCGGCTGGCGTAAATGTAGCCCGGCCGGTCGTGGCACACCAGGTGGTAAAGCTCCGCCGCACGGGCAAAGCTGCCCACGCCCGGCAGTACCACCGAAGCCTCGCGACGCGCAAGCGCAACGTCAATCAAATCGTACAGACCACGTTCTCGCTGGTTGAGCGCCTGACGGTGAGCCAAATATGCGCAGGAAGCAACCGCCGGCGCGCATGCATCGCGCACCTCTCGCGCAGCGGCCCACCCGCGGCGCAGCCCCTCGACAGCAACTCCGCCGGCCCCAAAAAGCCCATCGGCACACGCAGCAAACATCGCGCACCCCTACGCAGCCGGAGCCTGCGCCATGAGCGCCACACGGCGGTCGGCAGCGCAGTACGGGCAGGCGGGCGCCCCCGCAGCCGTTACAAATCCGCGATGGAACACGTGGCCGTGCCCACATTCGACCAGATGAGCGCGGTAGTCACGCAACAGGCGGCCCCACTGGGCATCGGTCACGCGGCGCTCGGCACCATCGGCTCCGCTAAACAGCGAGCGCTCGTAGGCCTCGCGCAGCAAGGGCGGCACGTGGCCAAGCGGCAGCGCCCAGGCAAACAGCCCCACCCCAGGAGCCGTGCCCGTAAAGGGCGAACACCCGTCGCGCACTTGACAGTCGACCGCGGGCGGCAGCGGATACTCGCCCTCCGCATCGGGTTCAACGGCGCCCTCAAAGGGATGAACACCGTTGCCCAACATGCGAAACACCAGCACTGCCAGGGCAAACAGGTCGGTGGCCACGGTAAACGTGGGCTCACCCGCTGCCTCCATCTGGGCATACGTACGACCGCGAGCCGCGGCGATCAGCTCGGGAGCCGCCACGCCTGGCGCGCACGCCACACACGGATGGGCACCGCCGCGCTGCACATAGAAGGTGTCGGCGTCGATCAGGTGCACACTTCCGTCGGGCGCCACCAGCACGTTGTCGCCCGAAAGATCGCCCACCACCAGCGCATGCCCATTCACCACCGTATGGTGCAGAGTATCGAGCACGCGCGTCAGGGCGACGAGCGCATCGACGCAGGTCAGCGCCGATAAGCCCGTGGCCGCCCTGGGATAGCGGTAGAGCTCGCTTGCCGCCACGCTGCCCACGGGCGCGCGGCGCATCAAAAAACCGATGAACTCCGCCGCCTCGGAATCGGCATATAGCGCCTGGCGCGGCCAACACACGGCGCGCAGTACGCCGGCCTGCACGGCCGTAATCTTGTCGTGCAGCGCGACCATGTTTTGAATCTTGGCACGGCGCTCGGGCGTGGGGTCGCGGTAGAGCTTGGCCACCGTGGCGCCATCGCCCACAACAGTGCGCACTTCGCCCTCACCGCCCGCGTTGATCACATCGCCCAGCTCAACAACGGTGCCGTTGCTGTCGTACACGTACATGCGAATCCCCTATTCTATCTCGTCAAACGCCGTATCGTCGCCGGTCGCGACGACGGCCTCAAAGTCTTTGGGCTCGCCGATCACGCAGTCCTCAAACACGCGATACGTCTCGGCGCGCTCGGCGGCGGCAGCGGTCGCCAGCTCCAACGCGCGGTCGAGCGCCGCGCCGCACATGAGCTGGTACTCGAGCTCCACGCTAAAGCTGCCGCCCACGGCACGCGCAACATCGCTGGCACGCAGGCGGAGCTCGTCGCGCCACGGCAGCACGACCAGGTCGCCGTCCGCGTCCGCAAAGGACACGCCCGTCGTCGCCAGGCGCTCGGCCGTGACGTCCTCAACTTCGTCCTCGACCTCGCCCTCGGCGGCACCAGCCGGCAAGCCATCCTCGGTATTGATGAGCGCCACTACCGTCTTGTCGTCATCCACACAGGTCGCGGGCAGCGCGCGCAGGTAGTCGGCCGCACCGCCGCAGAGCGCCGGCACGTCGTCCGTGTCGATATCACACGCCATAAACAGGTCGATGGCCTCGCGGTTAAAGTCGGTCGGCGCACCATGGGAACCCGGCTCCCAGGTGGCAAACTTCTCGAGCATGCCGTCGGTCGCCATAAGCACGCCCGCGGTGCCCGCGGCAAAGCCAAACTCCCAGTGATAGGTATCGTGCAGAGGAAACACCTGGCACGAAAGCGGGCCGCGGTGCAGATGCGTCAGCGCAAACGGCACACCCGCAGCATCCACCGCAATCGCGCCGGAGTCGCCGGCGCTGCCGTACCACACGTGCGCGCCGTCCCACACCACCAGGCACAAGGCGCAGGCAAACGAGGCGATGTCGGCAGCGGGCTCACCGGCGGCCACATCCGCCACGGCGCGGAGGGCGCGCTCGAACACACCCTTCAACGCCGAGGCATCGCCCGGCACCAGCTCGCCGCGCACGAACGCCTCGGCAGCTGCGTCGACCGCCGCCTCACTTGCCAGGTGGGCGCCCTCGCCGCTCAAAATCATGGACGAAACGCCGTCCGCAACAGCGGCGACAATCACCTGGCGCGGTGCGGGAGCGGCGGGGGCTTCGCACGACTCGGCCGCATCCAGCGTCTCTTCCGCGCGAGGCACCTCCACCACCCGCACGCAGCAGCAATCCTGGTTGCTGCGTCCCTGCAGCTTATGGCTGGGGCCGGTCACACTGGCCTCGTAATGAATCAACATGGCTGTCCTTTCTATCCGCACCAGCCGGGCGCGGCGGGCCCTGGTCCGTCCGGCGCCGCGTCCGGGGTTTGCTGGGATACATGCGCTGGCAGACGCCCTACTTGCAGAACTCTTCGAACGTGGTCACGCCGTCGGTGCACACAAAGCGAATGTCGTCGTCATCGCTGTCGAAGGCCTCGGACGTGGCGATCGCCGTGCCGGGCGCCAGCTGGCTCATGCCGCACGCGATCTCGCTCATAAAGTGGAAGAAGCGGTCGAACGGCACGCCGTCGCTCGCGTCGAAGTTGGCCTCAAAATAGCCGCCGCAGCTTTTGGTGAGCTGCTCGGCCGTTGTGCGATCAAAGTCGCCAAAGCCCAAGAACACCACCTTTACCTGGTCCTTTGCGACCATCTTGGCGATAAGCTCGGCAGCCTCGTCCACATTGCCGGCAGGTTCGTCGCGGCCATCGGTGTAGATGAGCACGAGCGAGCGCTTAACATTGATGCCGGCGCGCAGCTGACGCTGGGCGTGGTCGTGCACCAGGTTGAGGGCGCGCACGATGCCGTCGTTGAGGCGCGTGAGGCCGTGAGCCTTGAGCGTAATGTCGGGCAGATCCTTAACGGGGACAAAGGCGGCGTCGGCCTCGTCCAGGTCGGATGCGGACGGGACGTCGGCGGCAGCGACGGCGGATCCGGCACCGTCCTCGTCGCCCTCGCTGGTCACGATGTCGCGCAGGCGCATGACCTGCACGTCGCTCGCCACGTTGACCATCGCAATGTCCACCAGCTCGCGGGCCTTGGCGTTTTCGCACACCTTCTGCTTAAAGTGCGCGCGGCCTCGGTTCATCTGGGCTATGACGCCGGCGACAGAAGACGAGCAGTCGTTGACCGACACCACGCTCATGTGCGGCCCGTTGAGGTAGCCGGTGCCGAGGATGGTGGTCGGGACGTTTTCGAAGCGATTCATGGTTGATCCTTTCGGTTGGTATGGCGGGTCCTGACTGCCCGCCTTGTTGGCGACAGTGTGGCAGGAGGCCGAGGCGCTGGGCCGCCGCGCGATTCAGCTGAAAACGAGGACGGGCGACGATGCGTGGGCCCGGCGCGGATCGCGGCAGACAGGCGCCCGGCCCTACCCCAGCACGCGGGCCAAGCGGCGCCCCAGCGGCGTCGGCGGAAACTCAGTAACGTCGCGGGTGCCGTAGGCAAGCTGAGCTGCCACGACACTAGCGGCATAGAGATCCGTTTTGGGCGTATACGGTCCGCCCACATGGGCCTCGGGTGCCTCAAAGCCACGGCTGAGCACGCATTCGCGCAGTGCCGGGTCGCACGCGGCGGCGTCGGCCTCGGCAAGCGTGATCGCGCAGCCAAAATCGATGAGATGCACGGCGCCGGCCTCGTCGACCAGGATGTTTCCCGGATGGATGTCGCGATGGATAATCCCGGCGCGATGGACGATGGCAAGCGCCTCGAGCAGCCGGTCGTAGAGCGCCCCCACGATCCGCTCGCGCGCTACCGACCCCGGCTCAAGTCCCTGCGTATGTCGCTCGACCCACGCATCGGCCGGCAAGCCCGCAATATATTGCTCGGACAGGCACGCGAGCGGCTCGGCCGAAAGACGCGCATCGCAAACCGAGCCCAGCCGATACACATCGGCAAAACATGCATAGCCCGACAGCGGCCCGGCTAAAAAACGAGCCTCGCGCGCCAGGCGGGCAGCCGCATCCGCATCCAGCGCAATCTTGAACACGCGCTCGCCCGCACGATACACCAGCGTGTTCGCATGCCGCGTGCCCGGTTTGGGATAGATGAGCTCGGCAAACGGCAGCTGCGTTTGCGTGGGGACTTCCGGCAGCGCGGCCATCGCGGCCGCGGCGGCATCCGCCAGCATCGTCTGCTGCGACGGCGTCGGCACCAGCGGCGTGGCAATCGTCTCGTCGTCGGCGGCCTGGTCCCCCGCCGCATGCCCCGCGCCAGGCCGCCGGGCAAGCACGCGCTCCATGCGTGCAGCAAATCGATCCAGCTCGGCCTCGGCATCCAACCACCCGCGCGCCGCACGGCACAACGGCTCCCACACATTGTTCAACACACCTTGGGCATCCATGGCATCCTCCGTCCGCTCGCCCACCTTGTCGGCGAGCCTACCCGGATGCGGCAGCACACCCGCGCCACGCGTTTCAGCTGAACGCTGCCGCCCACCGTTCGCCGTCGCGCGCGCCATCATGGACGGCATCTGATACCCTGCGAAGCTAAGTAATCGCGAAAGGACATCCCATGGCCAGCGCCGCGCCCCACAATGCCTATGCCGAGTTGTTTGAGCAGCTCGACGCTCTGACCAGCCACGGCTTTGGCGCATGGTGCGCCCAGGCACTCGGCGACGAGGTCGCCTACGCCATTAACGTGGATTGGTATCGCGCAGGCGCGCAGGTGAGCGAGGTACTCGCACAGGCCGGAACAGAAGCCGCCACGGAGCGCGTACGCGACGAGCTCGAAAACTTTTTGGGCGACTACTTTACCGCGCGACGCCGCTCGGCCTCACCCGAGCAGGTCCTTTGCGGCGGCATGGCGGAAGGTGCCGAGTTTCGGCCCCGCGCACTAACGGGAAGCGCCGCAGCCTGCCTGCTGTTCTTGAAGCATGGCGGCTGCGACCCCTGGGGCTCAGCAGACGAACCGGCGACGAGCGAGGCTACCCACCGCGACGCCCATGAGCCCGTCCCCGAGCTACTGCGCCGCCATATTGGCATGCTCTGCCTGCAATACGCCGTGCTCGAAAACGAAAGCGCCCTGCTGCGCAGCGCCTGCATCAAGATGGGCTCATACGACCAGCGCGGCGGCATCGACCCCGCCACGCTCGCCTTTATCGACCGCGGCGACTGGGACGCTTTTCAACCCATCGTCCGCAACCGCAATTTTGCAAAGACGCACCGCCGCATCGGCACGCTGCTGGACGCGCCCGGTTATTCGGAATCTTCGGATGCCGAGCTTCCGCTTGCCGAGTCGCAGCCCGACAGCATTCCCTCAACGCCCAAGCCGGCCAATCGCAAGGCGAGTGCCGACTGGGTCAAATACCTGGCAAAACGCACGTTTTTCACCGCCATCGAAGGCCATGTCGACGTTTTGGCGGGACAGGCGGGCGCAATGCCCGCGCATCGCGTTGAGCTCGCACGCACCGGCTGGCTCTGGAAGTTCACCCAAGGACGCGCCGAAGATGCATCCGCGCGACGCGCCCCGATTGCCGTGGACGACTCGGTCGCTTGGCAGCAGGCCGGCCAGCTGCTCGCCCGCTGGATTTGGGAGTGCAGCACGGCGACCACACCCGGCGGGACCATCCGCGCCGTCGATGACGCCACGCTTGCCCTAGCCGCCGCTGCCGCTGGCAACGAAAACGGCCTCGTCGAGTTTCGCCTGCTGCGACAGACGCTCCGCCGTAACCTGGGCAAGGCCTGCTGGATGTTCAACTGGCTCCAAAAGAAAGGCGGCCGTGCCGACCGCGGCGTCTTCGTGCGCGAGCAGGCGGAGTACATCGTGGACCACTACCTGGGACCGCAGCTCGCCGCCGTGCTGTTCGGCATCGCCCACGGCATGGAACTCGACCGCGCCGGCCTGGGCGCCGCTGCCGCCGAGCAGGGATTCGGCAGCGTGCAGATTGAGCCACCGACGAACGACGCCGTCATGCCCGCCGGGCTCAGCCGCACGCTCGCGCTCGAGATTTCCATCGCTCCCGCCGGCGACCGCCCGACACCCGGCAGCGAGGCACTTTGGAAGACGGTGCCCCTCGACGGCTGCCGCGCGTGCCGCCTGGGCCGCGACCCACGCGCACTCGACGCGCCCGAAGATGACGCAGGCATCAAAGCCATTATCCTCAGCAGCGCCGACATCGGCAGGCAGGCGCTCGACCTGCGCATACGCGAGGATGGCTCGCTACGCGCGACTGTCCACAACCCCGCCGGTGCGTGGATCGAGAGCCGCCACGTTGCCTGCGGCGAACAAGCCGACCTGCACCCCGGCGAGCACATCTTTATCCCCGGCAACGACCTGAGCTACGTGATTGTGCCGCGTTGGCAAATCGTGGCGTAGCGCCGGCGGCGCGTATACAATGGTGCGCGTCCTTTTACGCCGACACCGGGAGTAGACATGCTGCTCGCTATCGATATGGGAAACACGCAGACGGCCATGGGCCTGTTTGATGGAGACGAGCTGGTGCAGTCGTGGCGCATGCCCACCGACAGCTCTTTTACCGCCGACGAGATTCACGTGCGCCTGATGGGCTTCTTTAAGATGTACGACCTCTCGCTCAGCGTGGTCGACGCGATTGCCTTTGCCGGCGTGGTGCCGCAGCTCTCGCGCGAATGGCACGCCGTGGCCGACCGCATCGCGGCAGACGCCATCGTCATCGGCCCGCAGACCGCCGCCGTGACCAAGCTGCGCGCGGCACGCCCCCAGGCCGTGGGTGCGGACCGCATCGCCAACGCTGTCGCCGCCGAGACCTTTTACGGCGCCCCGGCAATCGTGGTGGACTTTGGCACCGCGACCAATATCGATGTCATCGACGAGGACGGCTACTACATTGGTGGAGCGATCGCGCCGGGCATCCGCATCTCTATGGACGCGCTTGCTGCCCGCGCCGCCAAGCTCGCCAGCGTTCCGCTCGAGGCGCCCGAGCACGCCATCGGCCGCGACACCGAGGAGTGCATCAAGGTCGGCGCCGTAACGGGCGCCGCCGCCATGGCCGAGGGCCTGGTCGCGCGCATGAAGCGCGAGCTGGGGCGCGAGGACGCCACCGTCATCGCCACGGGCGGCCTCGCCAGCATTGTCGCCGATTCGACCGACGCCTTCGACGTGGTCGACGGCCAACTCACCATCAAAGGCATCTGCGAAATCTACCGCCGCATGCAGAAGCAGGGGTAGGGTCGAGCGAAGCCGCGGCCCGACAATCATCCGCCAATCCTATTCCTCAAAACTGAATTATTTTCATTTTTGAGGAATAGATTCTTTCGAATACGTCCTGTTCAGCGGCATCGCGCCCATTTCCTATTCCTCAAAATCGAAAATTTTTCAGTTTTGAGGAATAGGACCGGGGTGGCCGGCCCTGAAACAAGAAAGCTCTCCCCGGCGCGTGCCGAGGAGAGCTTTCTTGTTGTCGTGATGAGCGGTCCAGCCCCGCCTGCCACCGTCAAGCGCCACTGCGACAAAGGTGCGACATTACTGCGACAAAGGTGCGACATTACTGCGACAAAGGCTCGAACCAATTGTCTGTTTTACCGTATCTTATAAAACTGCCTTGGATCGGTAGGAGAAGAGCCGTGCCACTCAAGCAGGCCGCCATCCTCAATTAGTTTACTGAGCACGCGATTCGCCGTGCGACGGTCTCTTCCAATGTGTGCAGCAAGCTCCCTTGCCGTCACCTTTCCGTTTGCGAACGCCAGTCTAATGGCAGCAAGCTCATACTCGCTTAGCGAGGCAATCGCCTCGGACGACATTTTATCCTCAAGCGCTTCGCTTCTCCTAACTGTCCTAGCCACGATGTTGTTCTCGAGCGTCAGCTGCACCTTCGTCTTGCCGGGCTCCGAGTAAACTGGGTCACCAAGCAGAGAATTCTGCATCTCGGTGTAAATGCGCTGGACGCCCTCGTTAAGCTCGCGAACCCAGCCAAACTCAACCAGCGTGCGCGCGATGCGCGGATTGCGCGAGTAGCGGGTGGTCCGCATGTTGTCGAGCGTCACGATGTTGGGCAGCGCACCAGGACTGATGATTTCCATGCGATCATCGAACATTGAGATCCGAATGTAGTCGCCTCGGAATGAATAATCGCGATGAGTCACTGCGTTGACAAGGCCTTCAAACCACGCGAACTCAGGGTATTCGGGCACGGTCTGGAACTTTCCATCGGGGCCCAAAAACTGAAACTCCCTGAGCATGCTCGATATAAGCTCGTAAGCGCCCTGAATAACCTTCGGCAGCGGTCCACAGAAGCATCGCTCTTTCGTAATGTTGAGACGCTCGCCCGTCTCCATCTTCACGCCGTCATAGCGCAAGATGCGAACGCGAGCCTGCGGCATCATCACAGATGGATCCTGCGCAAAAAGTAGGGCACCTGCCACAGTCAGCTTTCCATCGCGCATAAAGCGACGACTCCTGAGGACCTGCTCGTCAGAAACCTCGGTTCCAAGAATCTCCTTATAGCGATCAAGCACCTCATGGTCCACGTCGTCTATCGAGGAATCCTTGACGAGCTCATCCTCGAAGATTCTCTGCCCCTTATCGAACTCGAGAGCGATGACCTGCTCTCGATTGAGTTTTACGCTCTTGTCGTTCTGTCGCAAGAACACATCGCCATCACTCATGCGGGCAACGGAGTGGCTGGTCGAAGGTTCAATATCCAAGACAAGAACCGTATCATCCTCACCAGATGAATTGACGACAGAAATACGCTCCCTGTGAACGATAGGGGTCGGCGTACAAGTGGCAAGTGCGGCGCGTTCGAAGTTCTCGATGTCGCGCGCACCATTGCGCCTGAAACCCGTCACCTCGCCATTGTCCTCGATACCAACCACAAGCTTGCCGCCCGCCGCGTTGGCAAAAGCGCTAATGTGCTTCGCTATCTCCCTGTCGTCCTTGCGGGCACTCTTTCGATCAAAATACTGATTCTCCTTGAGGGTGGAGAACAAAACAACATCGTTCGTCGCAATAGGTTGCTGCATTGTCATCTCCTTGCGGCACTTACACACTACAGACCGCGAATGCGCACAGCCTCGGGCGGGAACTCTTGCTCGCCGGCGTCGGTCTTGATGGTCGCGCGGCCCCAGATGTCCAGGCCCGCAAACACGCCCACCGCGAGCGGCAGGCCGTTGGGCGACACCGCCGCGACCTGACGGCCCAGCAACGGCACCATGTCGAAGTACTCGCCCAGCACCGGAGCCAGCGGACCGGCGGCACCCTGTGGCGTGTTGGCGACAACCGCCCAGGCGCCCACGCGGGCGAGCACCGCCGCGGCCAGTGCCTCGACCAGCGCTTCGTCGGCCATGTCCACGCCAAGCTCACTCAGCGCCGCGCGCTCAATATCCACCGTCACCGCGGCAAACATGCCCGCGGCACCGGCGCCGCCGTTGACGGCAACACGTGCGAGCGACGTCTCAAACGCAGGCGCGCCGCACACGATATCGCTCGGCCACTGGATACCCACCTTGCCGGCAAGCCCCAGACCCGGCGTCGAAGCCGTACCCACAAGCGCATCCATCATGCCCATCGCGGCCACAAACGGCAGGCCATGGAAGGCATGCATGTTCACATCCGGGCGCACGACCAGCGAAAACGTCAGCGATGCATCGCCCGCGCTCCACGCGCACCAGCCCGCGGCCACGCCCTCGCGGCCCGCGTCGCGCGCGCCATCGAGCTCGGTGCCGGCGACAACAGCATTCATCTCGATCATCTACATACGCCCCAATTCGCCCACGATATGGCCCACGCGGTCCTCGGGCTCCTTGACCTCGACGCCGTTATAGCGGAAGAACCGCGCCGGGTCGTGCATCAGGTCCTCGAGCGGCACCAGCACAAAGTCACGCTCACCGATCAGCGGATGCGGCAGGCGGAGCTTCTTGCCGCCGTGGGTCTCGCCGTCCATCCACAGCAAGTCCAGGTCGATAGTGCGCGGACCGTTGGCCTTGGCCTTTTTGGAACGATCGCGGCCCAGCTCGGCCTCGATCTTCATGAGCTCGTCGAGCAGCACCAGTGGAGCCAGCTCGGTCTTAATCTCGATGACGGCGTTGGCAAACGCATCCTGGCGCGTCTCGTAGGCCGGCTCGCTCTCGTAGATGCGCGAGCAGTTGGACACGCAGGTGAGCGGAATCTCGGCGATCATGTCGCGCGCGGCGCGGATGTTGTCACAGCGATGCCCCAGGTTGGAGCCAACGGCCACAAACGCGCGGCGCGGTTGCGGCTTGGCAACGGCCCAGTAACCGTTCAGGAACTGCGCAAAGCCCGCAACGTCATGTACGCGCACGATGTTGGCGCCGGCCTGGATGGCGCCCAGGCACACACCAAATGTGGCGGCATCGCGCTCGGCGGCCTCGGTCACGCCCGAGACGGCGCCCACAAAGCGCTTGCGCGACACGGCGCACATGAGCGGATAGCCCAGCGACGCCATCTTGGCGGTCTCGCGCTGGATGACGATATCCTCATTGGCCGTCTTGCCAAAGCCCGGGCCGGGATCGATGCAGATACGGTCGCGCGACACGCCGGCATGGATGAGCGTACGGGCCTGGTCGGACAGAAAGCCCATGACGCGACGCATGATGGGCGCAGAATCGGGCAGGGTAAAGCGGCGGAGCTGCGAGGTGGGCACATAGGCTTCCTCACGGCGGGCACTGCGGCGCATCATGGCGGCCAGGTGGTCGCTGGGCTCTGGTGCGGCTTCGGTAGCTGCGGGCACGGTCTCGGGCGCAGCGGCGGCAGGGGCAGCCTGCTCGGCAGCCGGCGTCTCCGGCTCGGACTCGGGCGCGGGCTCCGATTCGCCAAACGGCAGCGAGGGCTGCACCACGCCGCCCGGAAGCTTGGCCTCAACCTTGGGCTCGCCCAGCAACTTGCCGCGACGGCGACGGGCCGGCTTCTCGGCCTCGCGCGCAGCCTCGGCAGCCGCCTCGCGCGCCTTCTCGGCAACAAACGCCGCAGCCGAGGTATCGAGCTGCACCGTCGCGTGCGTGCGTGCTGGTGCAGCGACCTCGCCGGCGTGCATTACGATGACGCCGCAGGTACTCGTCTTAACGAACTCAACCATCTTGGGATCGGTGAAGCCCGTCACGTCGTTGACAATCGAAGCACCGCAGCGCACAGCCGCCTTGGCAACCGCCACATGACGCGTATCGATCGAGACGATGGCACCCTCTTTGGCGAGCGCGCGCACGACGGGCAGCACGCGACGCGCCTCCTCGTCGGGGTTGACCGGGGTAAAGCCGGGGCGCGTGGACTCGCCGCCCACGTCGATGATGTCGGCGCCGGCATCGAGCATCGCCAGGCCGTACTCGATAGCGGCATCCGGGTCGAAGTGCTCACCGCCGTCGCTAAACGAATCGGGCGTCACGTTGAGGACGCCCATGATGCGCGGACGGTCAAAGCTGAGCTCGTACTTTCCGCACCGCCATGTCTTGCTGTCGTTCGCCATGAACATCCTCCTAAAATGCCCACGCCGCCACGCTTGGGCGCTGGCGGCGGGGTCGCTTTGCAATCAGTCTTTCTATTGTATCCGCGCGCGCGGGCTAAAACGCAAACGCGGCCGCGATGTCGCAAGAAATCAGCAGGTCGGCATTTGCATCCTGATCGGTGGGCACCAAATTGCAAATGGCCAGCGTATCGCCGGTAAAGTATCGCGTAAGGCCCGCCGCCGGGTACACCACGAGCGAGGTTCCGCCCACAATGAGGGCATCGGCCGCAGCGATGGCGGCAACGGTGCCGGTGAGCACGCGCTCGTCAAGCGGCTCCTCGTAGAGCACCACATCGGGCTTGATGCGACCGCCGCACGCGGGGCACACGGGCACGCCCTCGGCGTCCTCGTGCTCGCGCGAGCAAATCCACTCGGCGCTATAGACCGCGCCGCACGACTGGCAAATGTTTCGATGGACCGAGCCGTGCAGCTCGAACACGCGCCGCGAGCCGGCCGCTTGATGCAGGCCGTCGATGTTTTGCGTCACCACGGCACTGAGCTTGCCCGCGCGCTCCAGCTCGGCCAGCTTGGTGTGGCAGCGGTTGGGCTTGGCGCCAAGCGCGATCATCTTGGTACGGTAGAAGTCGAAGAACTCCGCCGGATGCGCCTCGTAAAAGCTGTGCGAGAGCATGGTCTCGGGCGGATAGGCAAACTGCTGGTGATACAGACCGTCCACGCTGCGGAAATCGGGAATGCCGCTTGCCGTGGAAACGCCCGCGCCGCCAAAGAAGACCACGCGCTTGTGGGTGCCGAACAGCTCTTCCAGCGCGGCGGAGGCCTGCTTGGGATCCGTTATTGCCTGCGTCATATGAGTCCTCCGTCCTTGTTGGTCGGATGGCGGCGGGCGCTTGCCCGGCGCGCAGCCTTTGGGTCGACACGCGCGGAGCCCAGCACCGCCCCTGTTGCGCTAATCTTAAGCCTGCCAACCCCGTCGAAAGGACACCATGCCTCAGACTTACACTTTCGCCTCGTGGAACGTCAACGGCCTGCGCGCCGTGCTCAAAAAGGACCCGAGCTTTATCCAAATCGCGCAAGAACTCGATGTCGATATCTTGGCGCTGCAGGAGACCAAGCTGCAGGAGGGCCAGGTCGATATTGACCTGGCCGGCTATCACCAAACCTGGAGCTACGCCGAGCGTAAAGGCTATTCGGGCACTGCGGTCTTTAGCCGCCAGGAACCGCTGCGCGTGCTGCACGCCGACGCACTGCTGCCCTACGCTGGCGAGGGCGAGGCGGCCGAGCTCGTCGCCCAAGCCACAACCGAGGGCCGCGTCTGTGCGCTCGAGTTCGACAAGTTTTGGTTTGTGGATGTCTACACGCCCAACGCCCAAAATGAGCTCGCGCGCATCGACGTGCGCATGGCCTGGGACGATGCCTATCGCGGCTTTTTGAGCGCGCTTGAGCGTGAGACCGGCAAGCCCGTTGTAACCTGCGGCGACTTTAACGTGGCGCACGAGGAAATCGACCTTAAGAACCCCAAGTCCAACCGCGGCAACGCCGGCTTTTCGGACGAGGAGCGCGGCAAGTTTACCGAGCTGCTCAACGCCGGGTTTACCGATACCTGGCGCGCGGCAAACCCCGACGTCGAGGGCGTCTACAGCTGGTGGAGCTACCGCTTTAATGCTCGCAAGAACAACGCAGGATGGCGCATCGATTACTTCCTGGTAAGTGATTCAATCGCCGCCGACGTTCGCGACACCGGCATCCGCGGCGACATCTTCGGCAGCGATCACTGCCCCGTCACCCTCACCCTGGAGCTCTAACCCCCAGATGATCCCCCGGGGACGGAGGAAAACTGGTCATTTAGCCTTTTGGAGCCCGCTGCGACCGTCATACGAGTCGGCCCGTTTCAAAACTATGCCGGTTTACGGGACTGAATCGCAGATCCCTAACCACACGCAATTCGAGCAAAATAAAGCCGCAGGTAGACGGCTCGTCTATTTTCGAAAAATGCCGGTATGGTCTGCCTGTGCCAATCCAGCCCGTAAACCGGCATAGTTTTGATATGACACCTAGGCAGTATTGATTCTCGCCCCGGCGCAGCCGCCACTACAACCCGTACTTCACGACGACGCGGTTGATGCGGCGACACCAGGGCTTGTACAGAGCGGCCAAAAACACGCAGGTCGCGAGGCTATGCATGATGTCGAACGGCACCGCCGTAGCAAGACGCGCTACGGCGCCTGCCCAGGTGAGCGGCTGCACAAAACCGATGATGTCATACGCGTTGATCACGACGCCATACAGCAGGCCCGACGCAAAGCCATACGCCAACAGCGCCGGCAATCGCACGGTTCCATCCGCGCGGTCGAACGCACCCGCATGCGCCAGCGCGCCGCCAACATAGCCAACCAGACCCCAGGCATACATCTGCCATGGCGTCCACATGCCCTGTCCAAAAAAGAAATTACTGGTCAGCGCTGCCAACGCGCCGACCATAAAACCATTGCGACGGCCAAGTGTCGCACCCGCGATAATGGCGATAGCGCTCACGGGCTTAAAATCGGGAATGGGCCCAAACAGGATGCGCCCCGCCGCGGCCAGCGCCGCCAGCACCAGCGTGGGCATGATCTGGCGCAGGCCTGGACGTGATGTCTCGTAGCCCGCAAAGAACAGTGCGAGCACGAGCGCCACTACAACCAGCATGGCAAGCGCCGCCTGCTCAATGCCCGCCAGCAACGCCGCAGTCATCACTGCCGGCACCGCCAGGAGCAGCGGAATCTCCATTTTTGTGAGTAGGCGCGAGACGCGATGATCCGTCATCCCATCACGCCCTGTAGAACACGTTGTCGGCAAAGAATTCTGCCGGGGGCTCCATGCAGGCGATCTCGCCGTCGAACATCATGGCGACGTCGTCGGACACCTGCTCGGCAAAGTCCAAGTCGTGCGTGGCCATGATGACGGTGCCGCCGGCCTGCGCATGCTCGCGCAGGGCTCGGGCGATAATGCAGCGACTTGCCAGATCAAGGCCCTTGGTGGGCTCATCAAGCAGCAGCAGCTCCGGACCAATCAACAGCAGCTTTGCCAACGCAAGCAGCTGGCGCTGACCGCCCGAAAGATCGTACGGGTGACGTACCTCTAAGCCCGCCAGGCCCAGGCGCGCCGCCTGCTCCTGTGCTGCGGCCTCGTCGTATCCGCAGGTCGAAGCCCATTCCATCAGCTCGTCGCGCACCGTTTCGGCGACTAGCAATGCCTTGGGATTCTGTGGCAGCAGAGCCGCCGAAGCCGCCCCACGCACCATGCGGCCACGCTGCAGCTTAGCCGTCTTGGCCAGCACCGAGAGCATCGTCGACTTGCCGCAGCCGTTTCCGCCCACGACCGCATGCACCGCGCCGGCCGAAAACGTCACATCGAGCCCGCGCAGCACCCAACCGCCCGCGCGATCGTAGCGAAACCAACCTTCCGACAGGGTGGTAGCCGACCCACCGTGCATTTTTTGGAGTATTCTGCTCCCATCTGTGCGCGGGAAGGCTTCCGAGCCGTTCTCGCGCGATATTTGCGCCACAAATTTGGACGATTTGTCCAATTCCGAACTTTTTTTCGCGCTCGATACGTCCCTGGGCGGCTCCAGAGAGCCCAAATTGCCCTCACGCCTGCTGAATACTCCGTTTTTTGCACATCGGATGGCACCCCACCCCAACACGTCATCGGAAAACAGCGATTCTCGGCGTCCCAAAGAAGCCATATCCGCCACCTCGCGCACGCGACCGCCCTCAATCCGGTACGCACACGTCGCATACTCGAGCATCGGCCGCGGTTGATGCGTAGCCACAACAACCGTGCAGCCCAGCTCACGGTTCACGCGAAACAGCGCGTGCAGAAAATTCTTCTCGGCAACGGGATCGAGCTGAGACGTGGGCTCGTCGAGTAACAGCACACGCGGACGCAGCGCTAGGACGGCGGCAAGCGATAGCAGCTGCTTGCGGCCACCCGAAAGCGTATCGGTATCGCGATGAAGCCAGTCCTCCAGACCAAAGAAATAGCTGGTCTCGGCAACACGGCGGCGCATCTCGTCGCGCGACATGCCTAAGTTTTCCAGGCCAAACGCCATCTCGTGCCACACGGTCTCGCACACAATCTGGTTCTCGGGATCCTGGAACACGTAGCCCACGCGCTCCGCAGACGCGCGCACGTCCATGTCGGCAACGTTCTCGCCCAGCACGCGCGCATCACCAGTGTGCTCGCCCGCCGGAGCGATCTCGGGCTTGAGTAGCGACAGCAGCGTCGACTTACCCGATCCGGTACCGCCGACAAGCAGCGCAAATGCACCTTGGGCAACAGACCAGTCGAGCCCCTCGAGCACCGCAGCATCAGCCCCGGGATAGGCAAAGCTCAGGCTCCGCACCTCAATCGCCGGCATATCCGGGCCGCACGACTCGCCCGACACCGGGCCCCTATCCAACCGAGCCATCAGCCAAACCTCTTCTCGTCAATCGCGCGCAGCACGCAGGGCAGCACCATCCAGGCAGCGTACACGACATAGCCCGGCCACGGCGCCGGCACCGAGAGCTGCGGGTAAAACGAATGCTGCGTTGTCGCGGTCCATGCCACAGCCACCGCAGCGGCACCAAACATCGCAAGTCCAACCAGCGCGGCAACGTCGCTGCGTCCCAGTCGATACCGCGCATACGTCGTACGGCGCGACGCAGCGCCCCACCCACGGGAGCGCATGGCGTCCGCGCGCTCAAGCGAATCTTCCATGCCCCAACCCATCAGCACGCTCGACGCCCGCAGGCGCGATCGCACGGGATCGGTGGGCGCACGCCCCGGTACATCAATCGCATCCTGCACCGCCAGTACCGTGCGGCCGCGGCGCAAAAACTGTGGGATAAGCCGCATGCACATCGAGATCATGAGCGCAATCACCGGCGAGGCGTTACCCAAAAGCGCGAGCACCTTGTCGTAGCCGAGCATCGATGCCGCGGCCTCAAACCACAGCACGCTCGCCACAAACAGTCCGCCCATGCACAGGCCGTAAACCATGCTCTCTAGATACACCGCGCGCATGCCAATACGAAACACCTCCGTCGAGCCCGATGCACTAAACAGCGGATTGAGCACCGCGATAATCAAAATCACCGGCAGCTGCCAGCGAAGCGCCCCCAACGTGCGCGCAGCACCGCGCGTCGCAAGCCCGTACGCCAGCCCGCCCGCAAGCGACAGCGCGATCAGCACCGGCTGCATCGAGAACATGGTGAGCCCCAACGTCAGCACCATGTAGAGCGCCGGCACCGCCGGATGCGACATGGAAAATGCCGCGACGGGTTCGTTGCCCGATTCCTCTCGCATGGTGTCCACGGGCACCCCCATCCCCTCGCTCAAACGTCAACGCCGCAGCGCTGCCACCATACACAACCAGCGCAAACACTGCGTCAGCGGCACCGACATCGGCGGCAATGCGCCAATCGCTACGCGCTCATCATATGCCTGCGGTATCATATTGCGCCGTGTATCGTTTCCAAACACACGTCTCTATAACGTAACAGGAGATCACATGGACGCAACCGCAATTATCCTCGCCGCCGGCGAGGGCACCCGCATGAAGTCGAACCACTGCAAGGTTTCGCACAAGATCCTGGGCAAGCCCATGGTCCAGTGGATCGTCGACGCCACCATCAAGGCCGGCTGCAGCCGTGTCGTGGTCGTCATCGGCAGCCACGCCGACGAGATGCGCGCCCTTATCGACGGCGCCTACGCCAACAGCGCCACCAAGGTCGAGTGCGTCGAGCAGACCGAGCGCCTGGGCACCGGCCATGCCGTCAAGGTCGCGCTCGAGGCCTGCGGCATCGCGCAAGGCCCCGTCGTCGTGCTCAACGGCGACCTGCCGCTCATCACCGCCGACACCGTCGCCAAATTCGCGCAGACCGTCGCTACCGGCGAGCTCGCCTGCACCGTCATGACCATGACCCCGCCCGATCCTTTTGGCTACGGCCGCATCAAGCTGGGTGCCGATGGTCAGATCGAGCGCATCATCGAGCAGAAGGACTGCACGCCCGAGCAGGCCGCCACGCTGCTGGAGTGCAATGCCGGCTGCTACGCCTTCGACGGCGCGCAGCTCGCCGCCCACATTAACGAGATCGGCAACGACAACGCGCAGTCCGAGTACTATCTGCCCGACATGCTCGAGATCCTCAAGGGCCACGGCCAGGCAGTCTCCATCTTCCACTGCGACGACTACCGCGACGGCCTGGGCGTCAACAGCCGCATCCAGCTCGCACAGCTCACCGCCATCGCGCGCGACCGCATCAACGAGCACTGGATGGCCGAGGGCGTCACCTTCATCGACCCCACGCAGGCCTGGATCGGCCCCGATGCCGTTATCGGCCGCGACACCGTCGTGTGGCCGCAGACGCATCTGATCGGCCACGTCACCGTGGGCGAAGAGTGCCAGCTCGGCCCCAACAGCCGTCTCACCGACACCACCGTCGGCAGCGGCTGCACCATCGATGAGACCATCGCCATCGAGGCCGTCATCGAGAACGGCGTCGACTGCGGCCCGCGCGCCTACCTGCGCCCGGGCACCCACATGCTCGACGGCTCCAAGGCCGGCACGCACGTGGAGATCAAGAAGTCCACGATCGGCGAGGGCTCCAAGGTGCCCCACCTGTCCTACATCGGCGATACCACCATGGGCTCCGGCGTCAACGTGGGCGCGGGCTCCATCACCTGCAACTACGACGGCGTCCACAAGCACAAGACCGTCATCGGCAAAGATGCCTTCATCGGTTCCGACACCATGATGGTCGCGCCCGCCCAGATTGGCGACGGCGCACTCGTGGCCGCCGGCTCCGTCATCACCGAGCCGGTCCCGGCCGACGCACTCGGTCTGGGCCGCGCCCGTCAGGTAAATATTGAGGGCTGGGCCGCCGATTATCGCCGCCGTCTGCACGAGGACGACGAGGCATAACGTTTCGCCAAGCACAAAAGGAGCTGTTCCATGGGGACGGCTCCTTTTTCTATCGTGACCTGCGCGACCGGATGAGTGGTCGGTTCGTGTCCGTTGACGGTAAAGACGTTATCAAGACCCGATTAACCCCGCCGCACGGTTACAATGCAAAAAGGCATCTATATGGCATTCGATGTATAAAGGAGAAGGGTAATGCCGATTAATGATCCCGAGAAGTCGGAGAATATGCGCAAGTCCATCCGCGTGTATTCCGGTTCCTCCAACCGTCCCCTCGCTCAGAAGATCGCTGAGTACCTTGGGGTCGAGCTTTCGGGCCTTACGCTAAAGCAGTTCGCCAACGGTGAGATTTACGCCCGCTACGACGAGACCGTCCGCGGCGCCGACGTCTTCCTGATTCAGTCCGTGGCCGGCGGCAACGTCAACGACATGCTCATGGAGCTGCTCATCGCCACTGACGCTGCCAAGCGCGCATCCGCCCGCTCCATCACCGCCGTCATCACCCACTACGGCTATGCCCGCCAGGACCGCAAGGCCGGCCCGCGCGAGCCCATCACCGCCCGCCTCGTCGCCAACCTGCTCGAGCGCGCCGGCGTCGACCGCATCATCACCCTCGACCTGCACCAGGGTCAGATCCAGGGCTTCTTTGATATCCCGGTTAACCACCTGTCCGCACTGCCGCTGTTTGGCCAGTACTACAACGACATGCACTTCGACACCGACAACCTGGTTGTCGTCTCCCCCGACGTGGGTCGTGCCAAGGCCGCCAAGAAGCTGTCCGACATGCTCGGCTGCGACCTGGCCATCGCCCACAAGGGCCGTCCGCGCCACAACGCCGCCGAGGTCATGGGCATCATCGGTGACATCAAGGGCAAGACCTGCATCATCAACGACGACATGATCGACACCGCTGGCACCCTGTGCGCCAACGTCAAGGAGCTCAAGGCTATGGGCGCTGGCGACATCTACGTCTGCGCCACCCACGGCATCTTCTCCGGTCCGGCCATCGAGCGCCTGAACGACGCCCCGATCGTCGAGTGCGTCGTCACCGACGCCATTCCCGTCGAGGTCGGCGGCAAGATCAAGACCATCTCGGTCGCCGAGGAGTTCGCTCAGGCCATCTCCGCCGTTTACCACGAGGAGCCCGTCTCCACGCTCGTCGGCGGCGACTTCGCGCTGTAGTCGCATCGTCCTTGCAACCCGGCGCATCGCCGTCGGAACAGAAGAAACCCCCGCGCTCCCCCTTGCTTCGCAAAGGTCGCGCGGGGGTTTCTTCTGTTCCGACGGCTCGCTCTGCCGCGGCCGCGCTTTTGTCTGGTGGGATTTCGCTGAAACGAAGTCTCGCCTTCGGCGGGCGTGGTAGCCTTTGTCGTTGATTAAGCTTCTTGTGTAACGAAAGGACAAATATGGCAGCTGCACAGCCGCTTAAGATTCGCATGGTTGCCGGACTTGGCAACCCGGGCGAGGAATATGCCGAGACCCGCCACAACGCCGGCTTTAAGGCAATCGACGAGCTGGCCCGTCAGGCCGGCGTCACGTACTGGAAAAACCAGGCCGGCGCCGAGGTCGCGCTCATCAACATCAACGACCCCGAGGAAGAGGGCGGCAAGCGTCAGATTGTGCTGGTCAAGCCGCAGTCGTACATGAATACCTCGGGCGGCCCCATCTCCAAGCTCTGCCGCGAGTACAAGATCAAGGCCGAGGAGCTGCTCGTAATCCACGACGAGCTCGATATTCCCGCCGGCGACGTGCGCGTCAAGGTGGGCGGTGGCCATGCTGGCCACAACGGCCTGCGCTCCATCATCGACAAGATGGGCAGCCGCGACTTCAGCCGCATCCGCACCGGCATCGGCAACCCTCCCGGCAAGATGGCCGTCGCCGACTACGTGCTTAAGCAGCTGCGCGCCCGCGAGGCCGAGGACTTCCAGGACACCTGCGCCCGCGCCGCAGACGCCGCCGGCCTGGCAATCGTGCACGGCGTGATCTATGCCCGCGACCATGTCAACGGCGCCGCCTCCGCCAACGGCAAGCACTAAAACCTACCATTTAGGGACAGGTTTAGTTTGGCAGGTTTTACCTGCGGAAACGCCCTAGTTGCGGCATCGCAATAAACCCTGCGCCGCCATATACACATAGCACCCCAAAGGGGGCCGGCCTCATCACAACCCGAGGCCGGCCCCCTTTGCCGTTTTACCCGATAAGGCTGACCAAAATAAACCTGCCCCTATTTGGTAGGCCAAAGTGGATAAACCCTGCTCCCACCTGCCAAAGACACACGTAAGCGACATGTCCATGAGGGTATAATTTGCACCGTATGTCTGCACAACGCCTGTGCGCGTACGGTTTTATTCGGGCTACCGTCCATTTCCGTGGAGGCACGGTTCGGCAGCCCTAACAAGAGAGGGGTTCTATGTATAAGATCCTGGAGAAGACGCAGTTCTCGGAGAAGGTGTTCAAGTTCCGCATCGAGGCGCCTGCAATCGCCAAGCATGCGCACGCTGGACAGTTCCTCATGGTTCGCGCCAACGAGACGGGCGAGCGCGTCCCGTTTACCCTGGCCGGCTGGAACGGTGACGAGGGCTGGGTCGAGTTCATCTTCATGGTGATCGGCAAGACCACCGAGATGCTGTCCACCTACGAGGCCGGCGAGTCGCTGCGCGACGTCGTGGGCCCGCTGGGCGTTCCCACCGAGATGGCCGAGGGCCCCTGCGCCGTCATTGGCGGCGGCGTCGGCCTGGCAATTGCCTTCCCGGTCGCCAAGCACCTGGTCGAGACCGGCCACGAGGTGCACGCCATCATGGGCGCCCGCACCAAGGACCTCCTGCTTATGGAGGACCAGTTCCGCGAGCTCCTCGACGAGGACCACATCCACATCACCACTGATGACGGTTCTTACGGCGAGCAGGGCGTTGTTACCGCTCCGCTGGAGCGCCTGCTGCAGGACAAGGCCGTGAGCCAGGTCTTCTGCGTCGGCCCCGTTCCGATGATGAAGTTCTCGACCCTCACCGCCCAGAAGTACGACACCCCCATCACCGCGTCGCTCAACCCCATCATGGTTGACGGCACCGGCATGTGCGGCTGCTGCCGCGTCGAGGTGGGCGGCGTGACCAAGTTCGCTTGCGTCGACGGCCCCGACTTCGATGCCACCCTGGTCGACTGGGATGACCTTCGTGCCCGCCAGGCCGCTTACCGTTCCGAAGAGGGCGAGTCCCTCAAGGCCTATGAGGAAAAGAGCTGCGCATGCCACTAGTTAACGGTCGTTTCGTTGCCGATATGAAGTCGCCCCGCACCCCCGATAACGAGGAGCCGGCTGCCGAGCGCGCCTGCGACTTCCGCCCCGTCGACAAGGGCTTCACCGAGGAGATGGCGCTGGCCGAGGCCGAGCGCTGCCTCAACTGCAAGAAGCCGTTCTGTGTTGAGGGCTGCCCCGTCAACATCAACATCCCCCGCTTTATCGAGCAGATCCGCGCAAAGGACTTCGGCGGCGCTCTCGATACCATCCGCGAGGACTCCATGCTTCCCGCCATCTGCGGCCGCGTCTGCCCGCAGGAGAACCAGTGCGAGGGCAAGTGCATCCGTGGCAAGAAGTCCGAGCCCGTGGCCATCGGCCAGCTCGAGCGCTTCCTGGGTGACCGCCCCGAGCTCGCCTCCACGCCCAAGATGGCTCCCAAGAACGGCAAGAAAGTCGCCGTCGTCGGCTCCGGCCCGTCCGGCATCACCTGCGCCGGCGAGCTCGCCCGTAACGGCTTTGACGTCACCGTCTTCGAGGCATTCTTCACCGGCGGCGGCGTGCTGGTCTACGGCATCCCCGAGTTCCGTCTGCCCAAGGCAGTCGTCAAGCGCGAGATCGACGGCCTGGAGGACATGGGCGTCAAGTTTGAGTACAACTCCGTCGTGGGCAACATGGCCACGGCCGAGGAGCTGTTCGAGCAGGGCTTCGACGCCATCTACGTGGCGACCGGCGCTGGCCTGCCCAAGTTCCTCAACGTCCCCGGCGAGAACCTGCCCAACGTCTTCTTCGCTAACGAGTACCTCACCCGCGTGAACCTGATGAAGGCCAACAAGTTCCCCGAGTACGACACCCCCACCAAGCACGGTAAGAACGTCGTCGTCTTTGGTGGCGGCAACGTGGCTATGGACGCCGTCCGTACCGCCAAGCGCCTGGGCGCCGAGCACGCCATCATCGCCTACCGTCGTACCGAGGACGAGATGCCCTGCCGTCGCGCCGAGCTGCACCATGCTAAGGCCGAGGGCGTCGAGGTTCTGCCGCTCGTCTCCCCGCTCGAATTTGTCGCTGGCGAGGACGGCTCCGTATGCGCCGTCAAGGTCCAGAAGATGGAGCTCGGCGAGCCCGACGAGTCCGGCCGCCGTCGCCCGGTGCCCATCGAGGGCGCCATCGAGGAGATCCCCTGCGACGTTGCGATCTCGGCTATCGGCACCAACGCCAACCCCTTCGCTGCCAAGATCGGCGGCAAGATGGAGCTCAACAAGTGGGGCTACATCGTCGCCGACGAGGAGACCGGCCAGACCACCGATCCCCGCATCTGGGCCGGCGGCGACATCGTCACCGGTGCCGCTACGGTCATTCTGGCGATGGGCGCCGGCAAGAAGGCCGCCGCTTCCATCACCAAGAGCCTGCTGGGCGAGTAATCACCTGTAGCGCTAGCCACCAAACGGCAAAGTCCCCGTCGAGCACACGCCCGGCGGGGACTTTTTCTATGCCGACCACCCGACCACCACGATGGGGACAGGCACCTTTGTGGTGGTTGGGGACTTGCCCGGTCGTTTTGTCTCGATCTGTAACAGTTAGGCCCTGTTGAGCATCGCAGTTGTTACAGATCGAGATATTTCTCCAGCCGCCCCCGCTTTGTCTCAATCTGTAACAGTTAGAGGCCAAATTCCTCGCTACGTGTTACAGATCGAGACGTTAGGTTAGCGGCTGAACAGTTCATCTCAATCTGTAACACCTGGAGCCGTTTTGGGCAGCTTGGTGTTACAGATTGAGATCTTGCAAAAGCCGAGAATGGGCGTTGTCGCCAAAACCTAACGCTTGCGACGCTTGGTCGCGGCGATGCCGGCCGCGGCAACGGTTGCGCCGGCGATGCCCAAGGCGGCGACCGTCATCGCGGTGGAGTCACCCGTGCTGGCGAGCTCCGTGCCGCCGGACTTCTTGTCGTTCTCGCCCTTACCCTTGGACTTGTTCGTCGTCACCGTGGTCGTCGTCGAAGTCGAACCGCCCGCAGGTACCCCGGTGCCGCCAGAGCCATCCGCACCGCCGCCCTGCTCGCCGTCGCCAGGCGTCGGGTCCGGATCGGGCGTCGGATCAGGCGCCGCCTCATCGGTCACCGTAATCGTAATGTTCAGACGCTCGGAATACTCGCTGTACGACATGCCAGGGCGCTGTGCCGCAATGCGCACATACATGTTGCTATCGAGCGCAATGGGCTCGGTGTACTTTACACGGCCTTCGTCACGGCAGGGGCAGGTGTCGTTGGTGGTGTACCAAATCGTCGCGCCATCCTCGGCAGAAAGCTCCAGCTTCGTGCCCTTGGGCACCGTAATGTAGTTCTCCTTGGGCGACCATGCACCAAACGTCGTCGCACCAATCGTCGCCACCGGTCGCGCCGGTCGCACTGCCTCGGCAGACACGCGAACGTCGACCTGCTTGGACAGCGCCGTGCCGCCCACCGCCGCCGTCAACGTCGTCAACCCGGGCAGAGCACCATGCAGCACAAACGTCGCCGCACCGTCCTCGCCCGTCACGGCCTGGGTGGTATCGACAGAGCAGATAGCCGAGGACTCCAGCCCAACACTAACCTTGGCGCCCGCAAACGGCTTGCCCGCCTTATCGGTCACGTGCGCCACCAGCTCAAAGTCACTGCCATCAAGCATGGTCACGGCCTGCTCCACGTTGAGTTTGAGTTTGTCGGCACGAACGCCCACGACAAGCTCGCCACTTGCCCAGCGCGCCATGGCCGTGCCGGCGTAGTTGCGAGCACCGTCGAGCTCAAACGCCACCGTCGAGCCCGCCTCACGCGCATCGGCATAGCGAATACGCAGCACGCGTGACAGCGGCTTGCCATTGGGATCGTCCTGCTTGTCGAGCCACGTATACGTCACGTCGCCCAAGCCCTGCGCGCACAATGCGACCAGGGCATCGTCGCTCGCATCCATATACTGCGCAAACTCAACCTCGATGCAATCGGTATAGGCATGGGCCGAAGCCACCTCGGGCGCCGCCGTCGACACCAAGCCAATGTTCACCTCGGTCTGGATCGGCGGCACGCGCAACCAGGCCGAACGCGCCTCCTCATACCCGTCCTTGGTCACGCGCACCTGATACCAGCCAGTCGGCGTATTCCAGTTGTACGCACCGTCCGCACCCGTTGCAAGCGGATTGTCCTGCTCATACTCCTCGGCATCCCAACGCACTGCATTGGTACCGGCCGCATCGCCGGCGCTCCACAGCTCAACCGTCGCGCCTTCAACCGCATTGGACAGCAGGCCCTCGTACACCACGCCCGCAGGGTCGGGTGCTGCCTTGGCAGCCACATTGCGATAACGCGCCTCGAAGATCGACTGCATCTTCTCGTCCGAGATCAAGCCGTCCTTGTTGGCCTTGTAGACCTCGGCATCGGTTAGCTCGCCCCAGTTGACCGTAATACGATTCTGGCACGCGCGCTCCACCTGCTCGCAGGCAACATCGTAGGCGCATTCGGCATTGGTCAGCTTAATCGCGCGCTCCGAACCTACGCTGGTCGAAGCCGCATCATAGGCAGCGCCCACCACGGTACCCGCCGAACCGGCCGTCAGCACGCCGGCGATTGTCATAATGGAACCCACCGCCACATCGGTGCTGTCGTGGCAGAGCTGGCGATACAGCAGGTCCTCAAACGCACGCGCCTTTTCCATGGCGTCACGCAGCGCGTAAATGCACTTCCAGTCGTCCTCGGTCTTCTCGGGCTTGGCAAGCAAGCGCGTATGCTGAAGCTCATAGCCCTCGCGCTCGCCCTTCACCTTCTGCATACGGACGTTCACGTTCTCCCAGTTCTTGCTGGCATCGTTCACGCCGTAAATGCCGGTAAAGATGCCGATGCCCTGGGTCGCCGCGGGAAACGCCTGGCCGGCCGCCTTCCACGCATCGGTCTTAAAGACCTGGCCGAACATTTCGCACTCGATCTTATAGCTCTTGAGCGAACGGATCGTACGGATGAGCTTCATATGGGCGCTCACGTCGCCGTTGAGCTTCCAGGCCATGAGCCATCCGCGCACCTTGGAGTTGTTGAGGCTATGGACCACATTCCAGTTGTCGTACAGGTCGTCCAGAATGTCGCACTGCATAGCGATCGAGTTAAACAGAAGCGCCTGGTTCTTGTTGTTATTGGAGTTCTCGATAAATTCCGACTCGATATAGGCCGTCTGCTCGCCATCGGGCGCGGCGACCTTAAAGCCCTTGACGGTATCGTCGTCAGCCGCCTTGTAGCTCAGCGAGCTGCCGAGCGCCTGGCCCAAATCGTTAAACCCGCTCGTCGACTGGCCGTTGTACTCGCTGGCCTTAATGCCCGCACACTTGTTGAGTGCCGCAGCGGTTGCGTCATTCCAGCTTCCGTATTGGTTGAGCCGGCCGATACCCATCGATTGGCCCACCAGATCCTCGGCCTGCTGGGCAATAAACTCCGCTCGCGACGCATGGTCGACGAGCTCCTTGATGGCCGCCGCATCCGCAGCGTTCGCGCCCTGGGCTGCCGCGAGTTCCTGATACCAATCCTCGCTGGTGCCGTAAGCATCCTCAAAGATCATCTTGTCCACATTGACGCCATAGCTGTCGCCCTGCTGGGTCAGCAGCGCCGACGACCCGCCGACCGCGGCCTTGAGGTCAGCCGCAAACTGCGCGGCCTCGTCGTTGCCAGCACCATCACCCTCGCCGTCGCTAGCGGCAGGGGCGCGACGAGCCTTACGAGCAGCTCCACCTTGGGCTTCGTCCTCTTTACCGTTCTCGTCCTCCTCGGCAAACGCATCGGCGACCATCTGGTCAATCGCGTCGTTAAAGGCCTCGTCGACATCATTAAACGAGTTATCCATCATATACTCGTGCCACTGCTGCACGGCATTCGAGAACTCCTGCTGGCGCTCCTCGGCCGCGGCGGAATGCTTTTTGGCCGAAGCGTTGGCGTCAAAACTCAGCATGGTCATAAGCTGAGCATTGGAGATGCGGTAGGTCTGCGGCATAAAGATTTGCTCAAAGTTGCCGCAGTTCACATAGGTCGAGTCATTCGCCTTGTTAAACTCGTCGAGCAGCTTAAGGTAACCCTCGTCCACATACTCCGCCACATAGCGTACACGGGTGCCCTCGCGCGACTTTTGAGTCAGAGGAATCGTCACGGTCTTGCCGCCCACGCAGTCCGCGTACAGGTCGAGCGTGTCGGCAGCCTCCTCGTTGCCCACCTCGAGCGTAATATCGAACGTCCAGTAGGCGTTCTTCTTTTGCGGCAGATGGTGGAAGGTCCACAGGCTCTTACCCGTATCCTTGCCGTCCTTAACCAGGTTCTGCGTACCGCCGCGATACGTCACGTCAAAGTTCCAGACCGAAGCGCTCGGAACATAGCGCACATGATTGCGAGCCGTTACCTCGGCAGCAGCGGCGGCAACATCGGTCGAGCCCACGCGCGCTTCGAGCGTCACACGCTCGGCAGCAAGCGTATCCTGCGGCAGGTCGTATTCAATCTTGGCACGGCCGAGTTTATTGGTCTTGCCGGTGTACTTTGCGGCCGAGGCGCCCACGCCCACGGTAAGCTGCACGCTTTTTCCGGGCGCTGCGTATACGTAGGCCACATTGCCCAGTAGGCTGTGAACGTCGGTGCTGTCGACCTCGATGCGCGATCCGCTAACCTCGAGTGTGGTGCTTCCCAGCGGCAACGTCACCTCGCCCAGCGTAATAAGCGGCGAGATGGCATAGATGCCCGCGGCCTTAGGCTTAAAGCGCACAAACACATCGGCGCCCATGCCCTTATTCATATTGAGAACGAGGTTGTCGCCCTCCCAAGTTGTGTCAGCCCACATGGCCTCGGAGCTGGCGCCGGCTTCGCGAGAGCCTGCGGACACATCCCCGACGGTATCCTTGGCCAGCGGAATCTCAATCTTGGCAGCCTGGCTGTCCTTGAGCTCGTAATGAATGCGCAGCTCGGTCTCCACGCCAACGACCGCGGACGAATCAGCGATAACCGAGCCCGCCGTCAGCCCGCGCTCGGCACGATACGTCTCCACGTCAAACGTGGGGACGTCGAGCGTCACGTCGAGCTGTTTGCTGTCCTCAATCTTCACCTGCTTTTGCGCGATATGCTTACCCACGGTCAGCCCTAGGCGGCTAAACGTGGAATAGCTCGTCGCTTGGATGTCGTAGCTCGTCTTGTTAAAGGCGACGATGGTGTACGAACCGGCCTTAAGGCGCGGCGTCTCGGCCTTCATGATAGGCGTGGTGCCATCGTCTTCGTAACCCATCAGATAGGTGACGCCGTCGGCGACCAGCTTGCCGTCGGACGTACGGAACACCAGCACGCGGTTAGCGCCCTGGTAGTCGCCCTTGGTCGCGACCGTCGCCGTGCCCCAGGGCTTCAAGTCGATATCGACCTTGCCGGCCGAGGGCTTCACCGTCGCCGTCGTCCCACCCAGCTTGAGGCTGTCTTTGGGCTCGAGCGTTATCTCCAGATCCTGGTCCGCGTCGGCAATGGCCTGCGACACCACGAGTGCTGTGCCCTGGATACGGAAGTCGTTTTCCTTGTCACCCTTGGCAGGCTTAAGCGTCTTGCCGCCGCTCTTCACCGTCAGATCGATGTTATCGAGACTATCGAGCTCAATGCGTTCGGTCTTATCCTGGCCCACAATCGGTTCAAGATAGCCCACATTAAGTTCAATCGCGCGCGAAGCCGGAATCTTGGTAAAGTCCTCCGCCTTAATCTCTCCGATATTCCATGTGCCCGTCATCTGGTCGCCCGGGCGCGCCAGCACCATGTCATAGTAACCGCTGAGCGAAATGCGCAGGGTGGCTGCTGTCTTGGAGAGAGCGTCCGCTGTAAAGCTGCCGTCATCGCCAACCGCCAGCGGCGTGGACTGCCCCGCCTGCACGAGTGTAGCCGTCGCGCTCTGGGGAAGTTTGCCCGTCACCTGGGCCGCCTCGCCCATCCACTCAAACGTGTAGGCAGGCTTCGAGGAATCGACGGAGTCCTTGCAATCGGCCACGGCATCGGCAAGCTTTTTGACCATCGAGGGGTTGCCAGCCGAATCGGTCGCATAGGCATAGATGGTCTGGCCTTCACTAAAGGGAATCGCATACGTTACGCCATCGATTGTCACGCGCTCATTATAGTCGCCCGGATAGCCCGCCTCACCAAACTGAAGATCGGGGTTCATCACGCGCAGGGCAACGGCATTATGGTTCGTCTCGTTTCCGTATCTCGTGTTCTCAAAAGCTCCCCACTCTATCATTTCCACGCTTTTGGGTAGCACAATCTCTTTGCCGGCAATCGCAGGATCAAGAGAGGCGAACGCGTGCGCTCCGATATATTTAACGCCGTCGCCGATCGTCACCGACGACACATGCGAGCACCCGTCAAAGGCATTGCGCTCAATCCGCTCCACCGTGCCCGGCACATTGATCTGCGTAAAGGTGAGCACTGTTGTGTCCGAGACATAGAACTGTGGCACGCCGCAATAGGCGAATGCAAGATAGTCGATAGTTTTGACCGAAGGCGGCAGCGTTGCCACCACCTTGTCGTCAAGTTGTTCACATTCCTTAAAGGCCTGCTCGGGAATCGTGGTAAAGGCCGCGTTGTTGGGCCAGGTTACCGTTTGGAGCGTCTTGCTTTTGTAGAATGCATAGCTCTTGAGCTCCTCGACCGAATCGGGCAGTGCGATCTCTTTGATGCTGCTGCCGCCCAAGCCTCCAACCGAGCGGACATGCGAATTAGGGGCGAAGGTGATCGATGTGAGCGCAGCGCTTCCCATACCCGTAAGGCTTACGACATTTTTGTCGTCGATGGTCGAGGGCACCTCCAACGTGGTAATGCCCGCGTCGCCATACTCGATAGAAATTTCGTTGGTGAGGCTATCAATCGAGAAGTAGTACTGCGCGGGGGTCTGCTCGCCGGCCACGTAGCCATCGTCGTATTCGTCCTTTACGCCCGTGGCGCCCTTCGAGGTCATCCAGAGCCCAAGATCCTCATTCCAGGTTGCTTCGGCTTCGGCGGTCTCCTCCTGCTTCTGCTGCTCGGCGAGTTCCTTGCCCTCGACAAGATCGGTGGCGAGCGTACCCGCAGGTGTGCTCTCGGTCTGCCCGGCGCCCGTTAGGCCCGCCGCCGATGCAATCTCGGAGGGCGGGGGCGTAGGGGTATCACCGCTATCGAGCACTGTGGGGTCGGCGGCGCCGGCATCGGGCGCGGGGTCGGCGGAAGCAGAGTCTGACGTTTGGGCGTCAGCCGAATCGGCGGAAGCGGCGTCGTCCGCTTGGCCGTTATCCGTCTGCACAAAAGTGCCGTCGGTGTTGAGGGCCTCAGCAAACGCGCCCACAGGCAACGAGCCCGTCACCATGGTGAGGGTCACCGCGGCAACGGTCAGGCGGCGGCAAAGCGCTCGAACAGTAGTCCACCTCATGGTCGTTCCTTTCCTGCAAACCAAAAGTCATCCAGCGTAATCGTCGTCCAAAAACAAAGCGAACGGTAGGTTCATATATACGAACCTACCGTTCTACCTGTGCAAACCACCACAAAGGGGACAGGCACCTTTGTGGTGGCTTTGGACTTGCCGGCCGGTTTGTCTCGATCTGTAACAGTTAGAGGTCAGATTCCCCGCTTGGTGTTACAGGTCGAGACATTAGATTGGCGGCCATTCGGTTCATCTCAATCTGTAACATCTAGAGCCGTTTTGGGCAGTTTGGTGTTACAGATCGAGATTTTGCTGAGGTGGAAACGAGGGCCTCCGCCGAAACCTAGTTCTCGCGGCGCTTTGAGGCGATGCCGATGGCTGCTGCGATGGCGCCGGCGAGGCTCATGGCCGCGGCGACAAGTCCGGTGCTGTCACCCGTTGCGGCGAGGGTGGCATCGCTGGTCTTGGCAGCGGGCTTGACGGCCGGAGTCTTGGTGGTCGAGACGGTCGTAGTAATCGTGGCGGTCGTTGGCGCCTGACCCGGCTTGGTCTCGGGCTTGGTCTCGGGCTCGGGCGTCGGCTTGGGGTCCGGCGTCGGCGTCGGCATTGCTTCAGGCGTCATCGTAAGATTGGTATAGACCCACATGGTGGTCGTCTTACCGTCTCTATCGAGATTCTCCGCATCGGATTCGTTCCACCAGTAGCCATAAGTCTTGCCGTTAATTGTGACCCTAGTGTCACGAGTAAAGTAGAAACCCTCATGCGACTTGAGATAAAAACCGTAGCTGTAGGTCTTCCCAGCCTCAAACGTATCAATGTGGTTCTCGATATTTTGATCCCAGAACCATGCCGAGTTCACTCCAGCGCCATCCTCAGAATTCCAGAACTCGCACTGATACCAATAACGAGTGTCATCGGACGTAGCGCCCGTGAACACCGGCTTATCGCCGTCTTTGAACGTGACGGTAGCGCCATTAATCTCGACCGTGTCGATTGCTTGCCACACAAGAGCCTTTTCGCAGGTAAACGATGTGGTCGGCGCAAGGAACAGACCATTTTCGACTTTCTGAACACTCATGACGTTAAGTGGCTCGCCATTGATTGCCACAGTGCAGCCGTTGGCAAACTCATACCCGTTCTTTTGGCGTAGCATGACAGAATGCATGTAGTGCTTGCCTTCTTCGAACTTGTCGATTCGCTTCATGCCCGGTGTGTACATGCCCTCGTCGGAATACCAGAAGGCGACGGGATGAAGATCCGTGGGGTCGCTGTTGTCCATCTCCTCCCAGCACTCGTAAGCAATTTCATACTTGTCGTAATCTGCGTATGGTACATGAGTGGTTGGAGCGGGAGTATCCCCAGCGCGATAGCCGATATATCCTGAACCCAAATCAACGCTATTGATTGCCTGTCCATGAGCAGCTAGCTTTACCACGGTGTTGAAGTTGTAGCGCAGGTAGTAATCGGTCCTTGTTTCATGGACAACGATTTGAGCTGGTTTATCGGAGGTGCTATCAGGATCGCCGATGAGGATGCCATCATTATAGTCGGTGCCGTTGAACGTCAACGTTGAAGTAAACGGCACATCCTCGTTGCGGATGAGTGCATAGTTTCCGTCTACAAAGTCGCCACCCGTCAGGGTCAGCGTCGCGCGCATCTGCCCTTCATATGGCGCAATGGAAATCGTCACGTTCGATTGAGACTGATCGGCGACTTCAACAAGCGCGCCAGTAGCGGCATCTGCCTTGTAATACTTAGTTTCGGATGCGTTTGATAGCTTATCCGCCACCTCATCTGGGACCGGTCCAAAATCCCATGAGAAACTACCGCCTCCGGTAAGAGAAATCTCGGGTGGAAGCTCGCATTCCCTGTAGTAGGATTCGACGTTCGTGTCGATTGTCACGCCATCCCCACCCGTCACGTCGGTCACACCGCAGGGCATAATGGCGTTGTCTGCCGGCATGGCGGCGTTGTTGCTGGAAGCGTTTTGCTCGGCGGGCATTGCATCGCCAGCCCCTTCGACGGTGTCAGCCAAAGATACCTGCTGAGTATCGGCCTCGTTCCGAGTTGCCGGAGCAGCCTCGGTTGTCGGTGTTGTCGCCGCATTCGCATCCACCGTAGCCGCCGGCGCCGCAGGAGCCGCAGCGACCTCACCCGTCGTAGCAGCAGAATCCGCACATTCGGTCGCAAGCGCCACACTCGGCAGTAACAGCTGGCCGACCATGAGCGCGCACGCACCGACGCTGGCGACCCTCACACCCGCGCAACGCCAAGTACCGTGAACGAGCGAGCAAGCGCGCTCGCGCTGCGTCTGCTTGGCAAAATGTTGTCCTTGCATGTCGTCCTCCTTAATCGAGGTTTGTTTCCATGACATCACAGTGCGGCAAACCGGGCGCCACGCCTAGGTTCGTACATGCGAACCCGCGTCCCTACCTGCGCAAACGCAAAAGCCGCCACGCGGGGACGCAAATCCCTGCGCGGCGGCTCAATCAAGCGCACCGAGGTTTTATGCCCTGCATGCCCTAGGCAAAATTGCTATTCCTCGCGACGACGCGCGGCGGCGATGCCGGCGGCTGCAACCGTGGCACCAGCGACGCTCATGGCGGCAACACTCAACGCGGCGCTATCGCCCGTGGCCGCGAGAGTAGAGGCCGTCGCCTTCGAAGCCGTGACGGATACCTTGGCGGCAGCAGGCTTTACATTCACGGCCGAACCAGTCTGTGTCGAAGTTTGGGTCGTCGCCCCCGTCGTGCCCGTCGAGCCCTCGCCTCCCGGCTGCGGCTTGGGAGTCGGTGCCGGATCGGGAGCAGGCGTAGCACCTCCGTCGAATACGATATGCGCGACCTTGGCGATCTTGTCCGCATCGCGATCGGCCCTCAAAACGCCTTCGCCGGGCTCACCAATCGTCTGTCCCCAAAAATCAGAATATTCAAATCGGTTGCCCAGCGCCATGGGACGGGCACCCAGCTTTTGGTAGTCACGCACCACGCCGTTGACGGGAAGCACGATCTTCCCTCCCTCGCCGATAACGATCATGCCAGCGGGGCCGTTGGCGGTCGTGAAGTTGTCGGCAACGATCGCTCCATCGCTGCCCTGGGCAACAACGGAGCCGTTTTTAATTTGGATGCTTCCGCCCTCGATCGCACTCCCCGAGCTGGTATGCAGGCCGTACGTGTCGTTAGAATACCGATCTTTCGAGGCGCTGGCGATCGCGGTCACAAACGTGTTCTTTCCATCGATGGTGATATCGGCAGTGGCATCGTCGCCCATTCCGGCCGCCTCGATACCCACGGCACCCCAGTTGCCGCCCGAAGCGTCGGCAATCGCGGTCACGAGCGAATCGCCTGCAATCTCGACACGCGCGGCGCCGTTGTTGACACGGGACACAATTCCCTGAGATTCCAGGGTGGATTCGGCCTTGACCGTCACCTTTGAGCCAGAGCCAATTGACACGCGACCGCCCTTGTTGCTCTGTCCGTCATGCTCCCATGTAAACTCGCCATCTCCCCTGGGTGCGCCGTTAGTGGCATAGATGCCCGTCACGTAACCGTAGTACCCGTCGCCGGACTCCGTCGCACGTCCCGCCTTTACATCGACAGTCGCGCCGTTTTTAATGGTCACGTCGCCACCAAACGTAGTTATGGCCTCGGCGTTCTCGCACTCCTCGCCATTCGCATCCGTACCCGTCGCCGTCACGTTGACCGTGGTGCCGTCGATGGCCACATCTCCGCCAATAATACCGTCACCCGCCGCCGTGATGACGTCGGTCTGGCCCGTCGCGTTGAGCGTGCCGCCGCCCGTTATGGCAAGGTTGCCGCCTGAGACCTCGATGGCGCTCTGACCGGCATCGGCCGTAACGGTGTTGGTGTTGGTCACACCGATGTTGAGGTTGCCCTCGGCGCTGATGCCGCCGCCGTTATAGCCATTGAGCTGCATGTCGTCGGCGCCGTTCCAGGACCACGTGCCCGCCTCGTCGCCGACGGCAACACCCCCGTTGTACTGCGTGCCACCCACGTTGATCCAATCTGCTGCCAAGGCAACGCTTGGCAGCAGCAGCTGACCGACCATGAGCGCACACGCTCCGACGCACGCCAGCCTGGCACCCGCCCGTTTCCACGAACCGTGAACCAGCGAGCAGGTGCGCTCACGCTGAGTTTGCTTATCGAAGTGCCTTCCGTTCATAACGGCCTCCTTGGTCGTAAGGGCATACCACCACAAAGGTGCCTGTCCCCTTTGTGGTGGTCCTGTACAACCAAGATGTGCCAAATGACTCCGTATGCCTAGGTTCGCAGATGCGAACCTAGGTCTCTACCTGCGGTTTAATTCAATATGATTTCGTTGTCGTCACACGCGTCCCAGGGACGCTACAATCGAGGACACGACTATTCCGTCCACCCAAAGGACTGTCCTTGAATCTGAGTAAGCCTAAAATCAACGCGCTTTTGGCACTTGCGCTCTTTACCTTTGTCTTTCTTGCCGCCGAGTTTCGATTCGACATTAATGTCGGGCTGCTCACCGGTGCCGAGCGTGTTGTGATTGCGCAGGGCTTCATCCTCGGCGCCAGCGTGATCGGCTTTATCGGATACGCGCCGCTGCTCGGGCTCGCACAGCGCAAAGGCCACTCACTGGCAGTCGTCAACGCCGCTGTTCCCATCGCCATCCTGGGATTGACCCAGGTCCAGTTCCCTACGGCCCCGCTTGCCCTCGAGATTCTGGGCTGCGTGGCATTCTTTGGGCTCGGTCTGCTGGGTGCCGCTGCTCACCACGCCTTTTCGTTGACATTCCAGGATGACCCCAAACTCGCCACTGGCGCAGGAGCGGCCTATGCCGCGGGCATCCTGATACAGTTCGCCATCAACCTGCTCAATTGCGGCGGTATCGCAGAGCTCATCGTCCTTGGCACAGCGACGATCGCCATCTCCGCCCTCAGCGTCGTTCCCCAAAAGGCTGCCGAGAGCTCCAGCCCCGCCATCAATCCCTTTGTTGAGCCCTCTCATGCCCTCGCCAAACAGGCATGCTGGAGCATCGCGCTCGTCATGATTCTTGCTTGCTTGTTCTCGACCCTCGACAACGTGGTCACACTCTCCAACGCCCACGGCACCATTGCCGTGCAAACCTGGCCGCGCCTCTTTTTGGCGGCGAGCGGCCTTGCCGCCGGTCTTGTTTTTGATCTTGCCGAGCGCCGCTACATGGGACTTGTCATGTTCGGCATCGCCGTGCTCTCGACCATTTCCATCCTGGCCGTGGAGGCCGGCGCCGATCCCAACCTGGGCCTTGTCGTCTTTTACCTGAGCTCGGGCTTTTTTGTCACGTTCTTTACCGCCACCTTTACACAGCTGGCACCGCACATGCATGCGCCCGCTCTCTGGGCCGGCATGGGACGCGCGGCCAACAACGTATGCGCGTTCACCACATCGGGTATCTCGCTGGCGCTCGTGACCTCGGACAATGTTGCTCTCATCATGATCGGTGCGCTCGTTTTGCTCGTCGCCGCCTGCGCGGCATTCGTGGCAGCCGGCTTGTTCCGCCTACCCCAAACCGAGCAGGAGCGCGAGCGCGAGCAGCTGGCAGAAGAAGTGCTCGCCGCGCCCACCGTCGAGGAGCAGCGCCAGGCCTTCATCGCCAACCACGCTCTCACCCCGCGCGAAGTCGACGTGCTCATAGCCGTGACCCAGGATGAACGCCCGCTCAAGCAGGTCGCCGAGGAGCTCGGTATCTCGATGCGCATGGTGCAGCGCCACCTGAGCTCTATCTACCAAAAGACCGACACGCAGACGCGCGCCGGTCTCACCAAGGCCTTCCCCTCCGCCTAAAACAAAAACCACCACAAAGCCCCCCCTTGCGGTGGTTTGAGCGGAGCAGAAGGCCACTCTGCCAGTTTGTCTCAGTCTGTAACAGATAGGCCCCTAAAAGCAGGCTTATTGTTACAGATCGAGACAGTAAAGGGACACGAAGCGATCCTTCGCAGCAACGACCCTCTAGTAAAGCAATGCGACATATCGGCCAAAGCCTGGCAATGCAAACTCAAAACGTCCTTGTAGAGGCTCTTCAATTACCCCAGCCTCTACCAGACGCTTTTTATACGTTGAAATCGAACCGGAACTCTTCTTAAGCCTCGCTGCCAGCTCTTGCCTGGTCGTCGTCCCAACCGGATTCATTGCACGAAGAAATTCAAGGTCCCCTCGTGAAAGTTCCGCCGCTGTTGAAGCGAAAACTCGCGATTCCAGCTCCTCTTGCGCAAGTTTCGCGCCTCGTTCGACATCCTCAATAGAAACCTCGGAGGCTTGGCGCGAAGCATTCCATGCCCGATACCCCACCAACTGGAACATAAATGGAAAACCATCGATCGCCTTGGCAGCGAGGTCGATCGCCTCATCAGAAATCGTCTTGCCGCCGTCCTCAATCGTTAGTCGAAACGCTTCTTTTACCTCAGTCGGTGAAATTGATCCCAGCGAATGTTGAGCCGCGCGACGAAGAAACGATGTCGATTTCCCCGTCAGCAGCGCCAGCACGCGAAACGGCAGCCCCGCCATAAGCAAAGCTACCTTTTTATTCTCGCTTACAAAGTGCTGGTAGGTAGTAACAAGCTCCGTCATTTGCGCAAACGATGCATCCACTTCGTCAACGGCGATAAGCACCCCGGTGTCAGTCGCTTCAAGCTGAGCAAACAAAGCGTTCATCTTAGTACGCCAGTTAGCGCCCTCAAATTCAACATCGATGTTTTCCCAGCTCATGCTTCCTACGGGGGCAATGCCGACACTGTTCACACGCCTAGAAGCGGGCTTTTCGATCAGATGGGCGGCTGATTCGTTGAGGCGCTGCAAAATGTCTTCGAGCATCCCCTCCGAGGCCGTCACATTCGCTGTAATCCAGCCCTCTTGCTGGGCGCGGTACGACAGATATGCCAAAAGCGCCGTTTTACCTGTACCACGCGCACCATAGAAAACCGAGCAAAGATTGGGATCGGAGTCGTCATTTTCAAACGCCAGCACCATATCATCGATGATTTGCTCACGGCCGGCCATATACGCCGGTACACGTCCGAACATCGGCGTGAATGGATTTGCCTGCCTGTACGCCGTCGGTGCCGCCATAAAGCCTCCCTTTAACTCATATAACTTAATTATGCCCCTACTATCTATAATTTATTTGAGTATCTTTGAGTTTTTTGAGTATCCTTGAGTTCTTTGAGCGATCGGCCCCGGCAGAACCAGTTGACTTTCTCTGCCTAAAACAAAAACCACCACAAAGGTGCCTGTCCCCTTTGTGGTGGTTTTTAATCGGCTAGCCTTCGAGCTGCGCTACCTTGTAGCGGTAGGCTGCGGCGATAACGTCTTTGCAGCCTTCGCGGCCCAGCTTGGCGCGGTTGACGACGATGTCCTTGCCGCTCGTCATCTTCCACTTTCCGGCGCTATAGCGCTTATAGAACGCCTCGCGCGCCTTCTGCTGCTGCTTGACCAGCTTGGCGCCCTTCTTTTTGTTAAGCCCGCGCTTCTTGCGCACAATCTCGACGCGGTCCTCAAAGGGTGCGGTCACCAACACGGCAATGTGGTTGGGGTTGTTACGCAGCAGGTAATCGGACAGGCGACCTTCAATAATGCAGCTCTCGGTCTCGCCCAGGTCCAAAATCACCTGGCTCATCTTTTGGAACAGCTTGTCCGAGTACGAACGCGCATCGTAGCGGTCGGGCAGAAACGCCATGTTTTCCACGGCCAGGCGCTCGTCGTAGGCAGCCATCTTGTCGAGCGACTCGCCCGCGCGCAGCGACGCACGCACCAGCAGCTCGTTATCATACAGCGGAATCCCCAACTCGTCGGCAAGCATGCGACCAATCTCGTGGCCCTCGGCGCCAAAGTCGCGCGCGATGGTAATGACCACAGGATTCTTCTTGTTCTCCAGATCGCTCATCGCGATTCCTTTCTCTATGTGACAAAGGGGCTGTCCCTTTGCCACATTCTACGCTGCCACCATTCGCCTCTGATATGCTCTCACCAGCAGCGAGATACCAAAGTTGAGCACAAAGTACATCGCAAACACCAGGCCGTAGAGCATAAGCACCTGCGACAGGTCGATCGCGTGGGCCATCACGACGTTTGCCGTGTACATGAGCTCGGCCACGTTAATGCCCGAAAGATACGAGCTGTCCTTAATGACGGTCGTGCACTGGCTAAACAGCGCCGGAATGATCGTCTTAAACGTCTGCGGCAGAATGATGTAACGCATGGTGGCAAAGAAGCCGAAGCCCTGGCTCTGCGCTGCCTCAAACTGGCCGCGCGGAATCGAGTTGAGGCCGCCGCGCACAATCTCGGCCATAACAGCGCTGGTAAACAGCGTAAAGGCGATGGTCGAAATCACAATGTCCAAACCCTGCACCGTAAAGTAGATAAACAGAATCCACAGCAGGTTCGGCGTGCAGCGGAACAGCTCGATATAGGCGCTCACCAAAATACGGAACGGGCGGGGCGCATAGCTTTTAACGAGCGCCAGCACCGTGCCAAAGATGAGCGAGAAAAAGATCGACAGCGCCGAGATCTCGATTGTCTTAACAAAGCCGCCCCAAATGTAGAGCAGGTTGGTCGCGTTGAAGATTTCCATGCACTAGGCCTCCTCTACGTTGTCGAGCCCCAGCTCGGCCAGACTCACGCCGCGCGGACGCTCCTTGGAGCGGCGCTCGAGCCACTGCACCAGCATGGCGAGCGGAAAGCAGATGATGAAGTACATAAGGCAGCAGACGATGTATCCCTGCAGGTAACCGTACAGACTCACAAAGTTGTCGGAACGGTACATAAGGTCGCCGCCGGCCACAAGCGCCAGCACCGACGTGTTCTTGACCAAGTTGAGCGCCTGGTTACACAGCGGCGGCAGAATGATCTTGAATGTCTGGGGCAGCACGATGTACCAGTACGCCTGCGCACGGGTGAAGCCCTGGCTCTGGGCCGCCTCCATCTGACCGCGCGGAACCGCCTCGATACCAGTGCGGATGACCTCCGAAATGTAGGCCGCGTGATACAAACCCACGCCCAAGAAGCCCAGCACGAACGGCGCGATGCGCACCGGCTGGTCGGCACCGGTTATGGCCTGCAAAAACTGCGGACCGGCCATGTACATAAAGAGCACCTGCACGGGCAACGGGGTGTTCTGGTAAAACTCCACGTACACGCGGCTGATCGCACGCAGTACACGCGAACGGGTGGTAGAGAACACGCCCAGCAGCGTGCCCAGCACCAGCGACAGCAGCAGACCGGCAACGACCACCTGCAGCGTCACGCCAAAGCCCTCCCAGAAGGGCCCCATGTTTTGAAATGTCGTCGACCAACGGTCGGCGTCAAATAATCCTTCGAGCATTTGATTCCTTCCTTGGACGATTCGCCTATACAAGACCCCAGGTCTTAACCTCTTGGTCGAGCCAGCCATCGGCCAGGCGATCGCAAATCACCTGATCGACCACGGCGGAAAGGTCGCAGCCCTTCTTGGTCGCCACGCCGTAGCCCTGCTCGCCAAACTTGACCTCGGGCTGCAACAGCTCAACGGTCTCGTTCATGTAACCGGCCAGCGTGGAGCGGTCCATGGCAAAGACGTCGATATTGCCGGCGTCGAGCGAACTCTTGATGATGGGGTAGCCACTAAAGGCCCTAAACTCGGGCTTGCAGCTAAAGCCGTTGTCCTTGATCATCTGCTCGATCAGGCTCTGCGTGGTGGCGCCCTGGCTCACGCCAATGACCTTGCCATCCAAATCCTCAATCGAGGTAAAGCCCGAACGCTTCTTGACCATGAGTCCCACGTAGTCGGTGCGGTACGGCGTCGAAAAATCCCAGCTCTTCTTGCGCTCGTCGGTGATGGTGTAGGTCGCCGCGACCACATCGAGCTGGCCGTTATCGATCAGCGGGCCGCGCGTCTTGGGCGTCACGTCGGTAAACTCGACAAGCTCCTGGGCGCGGGCCTCCTTGTAGCTCACGCCAAAGACGGCAGCGGCGATCTGGTAGCACAAATCGACTTCCATGCCCTCAAAGCGGCCCTTGGCGGTGTCGTAATAGCCATAGCCGGGGACGTCCTTCTTGACGCCGGCATTCAGATGGCCACGCGACTTGATGGCCGCAAGCTTGGACCCCTTGTCGGAGCCCTCGCCGCTGGTGGAGTTGCCGCAACCGGTAAGCGCGGTCCCCGTCAGCGCAAGCATACCGGCGCCCGCCAGCTGCAAAAAGTGGCGGCGCGACACGGCTGCCCTCGTCATATCCGTCATGTCCATCACCGCGCCTAGTGCAGAATCTTGGACAGGAACTCGCGGCAGCGCGGGTTCTCGGGGTTATCGAAGAAGTGCTCGGGCGTGCCCTCCTCCAGGATACGGCCGTCCTCCATAAAGATGACGCGGTCGGCCACCTGGCGCGCAAAGCCCATCTCGTGCGTCACGCAGATCATGGTGATGTCCTCCTGCGCGAGTTCAATCATAACGTCCAGAACCTCCTGGACCATCTCGGGGTCGAGCGCCGAGGTCGGCTCGTCAAACAGGATGATGGGCTGCTTGGTGCACAGGGCACGGGCGATGGCGATGCGCTGCTGCTGACCACCCGAGAGATTCTGCGGATACTCGCCGGCCTTATGCGCCATGCCGACACGCTTGAGCGCGGCGATGGCGATCTCGGTCGCCTCCTCCTTGCTCTTCTTTTGCAGCTTGATGGGCGCGAGCGTCAGGTTGCCGAGCACCGTCATGTTGGGATACAGGTTGAACTGCTGAAACACCATGGAACTATACTTGCGAGCCATCTCCAGGTGATTCTTTTTGGTGAGCGGCGTACCGTCGATGACGACCTCGCCCGACGTGGGCTCCTCCAGATAATCGACGCAACGGATGAGCGTCGACTTACCCGAGCCGGAAGGCCCGATCATTACGAGCTTCTCGCCGCGCTTGACAGTGAGATTGATATCTTTGAGCACATGCAGGTCGCCAAAGTACTTGTTGAGATGCTTGATCTCGATCATGTCTGCCATGAATGTCCCTTCCCTGCGTTTACACGAGTTGAACTATTGTACGGAAAGAACCACGTTTCCGCAGCCCACACTACATTCCCGTAAAGAACCCGCAACCTTCCACCCACTCATTGGGGACAGGCTTAAACGAGCACCTACTCATTGGGCACTCATTTAAGTCTGTCCCCAATGAGCGCCGCCCAGCAAAAAAGGGGCGCGACCGCAATGGCCACGCCCCCTCAGCATCAACTATGTACCGCTCGGCCCCTATGCGAGTTTGGATCCGACGATCTTTGCTGCTGCCGGCTTATCGAAGTTTCCGCCAGTGGCCTTGCCGAGCGCGCCCATGACCTGGCCCATCTGCTTCTTAGAGGTCGCGCCCAGCTCGGCGATGACCTGCTCGATCAAGGCCTCGAGCTCCTCGCCCGAAACCTGCGCGGGCAGCAGGCTCTCCAGAATCTTGACCTGCTCGGTCAGGTTGTCGGTACGCTCTTGGTCGGTACCGGCCTTGATGGACATCTCCAGCGTCTCGCTCGTCTGCTTAATCAGACGCTTGATCATGCTGTTGACGTCTTCCTCGGTCACATCGCGGCGCTCGTTAACCTCGATATTCTTCACCTCGGCCTTAACCTGGCGAATGATGGACAGGCGAACCTTGTCCTTGGCCTTCATGGCCGCGATCATTTCCTTCTGCAGCTCTTCGTTGGTCATCTGCAAATCCTCTCTAATAGCGTGAGCGGCGCTCGCGCGAGCACCGCCCCATGATTACTCAGTCGTCGACGAATCGTCGGTCGAGCTCTTGGTGACGCCCTTCAGACTCACGTTATAGGGTACGTCCTTTGGCATGGGGTTGACGGTAATGTCGGCGTCCTTCTTGTACTGCTCCAGCCACTCGCTGTATGCAGTACTGGCCGCCTGCGTCTTCACCACGTTGGAGACGTACTTCTTGATGTCCTTGGGCACCTGCTTAATGTCATCGACCTGATTATCGACATGGAAGTAGTCGGTGCACTTGATGATGTGATAACCATAGGTCGACTCGACGACGTCGCTCACATCGCCCTTGTTGAGCCCCTCGAGCGCCGCCTGGTAGCTGTCGACGAAGGTAGTGAGCTTGTCCCAGCCAACATCGCCCTTCTTGTCCTTGGAGCCGGTGTCATCGGAGTACTGCTCCACGGCGTCCTCAAAGCTCAACTCGCCGGAGTTGATCTTGTCCAGGCACTCCTGCGCCTTGGCCTTGGCGGCAGCTTTATCCTCGTCGGAAGCGTCAGAATCGACCTTAATCAAGATATTCGACGAACGACGGGCATCGTTGTAGTTAGACAGGTTCTCGTTGATGTAATCGACAATCTCGCTGTCCTTGGGCTTGCTGGTGGGCGCCACGGCATCCTTGAGTTTCTGCTGCGCCAGACTCTCCTTGAGCGAGTCCTTGTAGGTGTCCTCGGTATAGCCGTAGGTCTTAAGCGTCTTCTTAAAGGCCTTGGCACCGCCCGCGCTCTTGCACGCGTCCTTCCAAGCCTTCTCGACCTCCTCGTCCGACACCGTCACGCCGTTTTCCTTCTGTGCCTGCTGAAGCAGAATCTGCTGCGTGTAGGAGTCGATGAGTTGCTTGCGGTACTTCTTGGGCGTGAGGTCATTGTCGACCAGGTACTGCGCCCAGTCCTTGTCCTTGGTGTAGCCGTAGGACGTGCGCATGCTCATGATCTGCTTGGTCACGGTGTCCTCGGTGAGGTTGGTGCCGTTGATAGTGGCAGCCACACCGCCGGTGAGCTTATAGCCCGAGCCGGCGCTTTCGGTCTGCGACATCAGGCCGGAGCACGCCATGGCCGAAACGGAGAGCAGCATCGCCAGCACGCCAATGACCACCAGGACAATCTTGACGGTCTTGGACACATAGGTCTTGCGCTGCTTCTTGCGAGAGCTGGAGGCGGCGCGGGACCGTTGCTCGGGCGTCGGCGCGACCTCGGGGTTCTTTTTCTTATTTGCCATGTTTGGCCTTTCGCATCACGAATCGAACAAACGCCATTGTGTCACAACGCAGCCCCCGCGGCGCACCTGGTGCATGGGGGACAGGTTAATCTGCACCATTTTGGTGCAAAGGGGACAGATCTGGCAGCCGGCAGTTAGGGACGTTCCTTTTCTGCCGGCAGTTAGGGACAGTCCCCAAGTGCCGGCCCTAAAAGTGGCGGCGGATGGCGTCGACCATGCCTTGGCACGTGGTCTGGCCGAGCACATCGGCTGCAGCGTCGGTGTCCATAAAGATATTCATGAGCGCCTGAAGTGCCTCGACCTGGCCGCCCGGCTCGGCAATGCCCAGGTTGATGACGATCTGCGCCGGCACCGGGGCACCCATGCCCGCCATCGCGTTGAACGTCACAGGTGCGGCGGGCTTTACCACCGCAATATAGGGCTTGGCCACAAATCCCGGATCGGTATGCGGAATGGCGATGTTTGCCGCCGGCATGGCGAGACCCGTGGGATAGGCGTCCTCGCGCGTGCGGACGGCGTTGAGCCAACCCTCGGCAATGTAGCCGCGCGGGGCAAGCTCGCCCTCGAGCCGCGCAAACACCTCGCCCGGCGTCGCGCACTCCCAATCAAAAAACACCAGCTCGGGCGTAAACAGCGCTTCGTTATCCGCCACACGCTCACCTCTCTCACCTAGTCACCTGGGACGTTCTTAAACGACTAGTCGTTTAAGAACGTCCCCAATGACTACCTAAAACAAAGGATGGCCACTTGCGCCTTGGCGCCAATGACCACCCTGACCACTCAACTAAATTGTACTGTGCACCGCTAGCCGCGGGATGCATCAATTGCCACCTTGCCGCTCTCCAGCACGTGGACGCGGCCGTCGGCGAGCATCTGCACGACCTCGGGATACAGCACGTGCTCGATCGCGTGGATGTGCTCCTCGAGCGTGTCGACATCCCAGCCTTCCTCGACAGCCAGCGCGCGCTGGGCGATGATGGGACCGTTGTCGTAGATCTCGTTGGCAAAGTGCACGGTCACGCCGGTCACCTTGACGCCGCGTGCAAACGCATCGTCAATCGCATGCGCACCGGTAAAGCTCGGCAGCAGCGCCGGGTGCAGATTGACCACACGGTTGGGGAACGCCGCCAGCAGGGGCGTGTGCACCATGCGCATGTAGCCAGCCATGACCACATACTCGCAGCCGCGCTCGAGCAGCTCGTGCGCGATGATCTCGTCGGCCGCGATGGGGTCGGCATAGACATCCTTGGACAGCGTGAGCGTCTGGATGCCCGCACGCTCGGCACGCTGCAGGCCCTTGGCCGAAGGACGACTCGACACCACAAGCTCAATCGAAGCATTGAGCTTACCGGCGGCGATCAGGTCGATCAACGCCTGCAGGTTGGTACCCGAACCGCTGATGAGCACGCCGATCTTGAGCGGCTCGGCGGTATCAGTGCCGGTCGGACGGCTATAGGGCACAAAGCCCAGGCCCTCGGCGGCAGCCATCTGCTCGTTAGCGCTCATCGGAGTACACGACCTTACCGGAGCCCTCGACGCACTCGCCCACGCGGAACGGCTTCTCGCCCAGCGCGACCAGAGCCTCGGTCACCGCAGTCTCGTCCTCGGGAGCGACGATCAGGCACAGGCCAACGCCCATGTTGAAGGTCTTGCACGCCTCGTTGGGCGCGAGCTCGGCCTGGCGCGACACATAGGTGATGACGGGCGGAACATCCCAGCCCATCTCGGCACCGTTACGGGTGACCACGGCGTCGACGTCGTCGGCAAGCGCGCGGTTGAGGTTCTCGGTGATGCCGCCGCCGGTGATGTGGGCAATGGCGTGCACCGGAGCGCCGCCGCGCAGCAGCTCAAGAACCGGCTTGACGTAGATGCGCGTGGGGGCCAGCAGAGCGTCGGCCAGCGATGCGCCGCCGAGCTCCTCGAGCGGGCGGCTCAGCTCCTCGGCCTTAGCGGCGGCCTCGGGCGTGCCCGGCTTGATGCCGTCAACGCCGATGACCTTGCGCACGAGCGAGTAGCCGTTGGAGTGCACGCCGGTGGAAGGCAGGCCCAGAATCACGTCGCCGGGGCGGACGTTCGCGGGGTCGAGCATCTTGGGGCGGTCGACGACACCCACGGTAAAGCCGGCGAGGTCGTAATCGGCGGGGGCCATGACGCCCGGGTGCTCGGCCATCTCGCCGCCCACGAGCGCGCAGCCCGCAAGCTTGCAGCCGTCGGCCACGCCCTTGATGATCTTTGCCATGTGCTCGGCCTCAATGTGACCGATGGCAACGTAATCCAGGAAGAACAGCGGCTCGGCGCCCGAAGCCAAAATGTCATTGACGCACATGGCGACCAGGTCCTGGCCCACCGTCTCGTGACGGTCCATAATCTGGGCGAGCACGAGCTTGGTGCCCACGCCGTCGGTGCCGCTGATCAGGATCGGGTCTTCCATATCCTTGAGCGCGGCGGCCGAGAACAGGCCACCAAAGCCACCGATGCCGCCGATAACCTCGGGGCGGTTGGTGTCCTTGACCATCTGCTTAATAGCGTCGACGGCGCGGCCGCCCTCGGCGGTATCGACGCCGGCGTCCTCGTACGTCACATGCTTGCTGTCGCTCATCTGAGCCTTCCTCTCCCACTACCGTGGCGCCGCGCGGGCGCCAAACGGTGCTCATAGTTGCGTTCATTTCGGCGCGCGCCATAACGGCACGCGCCGTCATATCAACGAAACAGCAGGTAAAACCTACCAAAATAAACCTGTCCCCACATGGCAGGTTTTAGGCCTCGCCGTGCTCCTCTTCCCAGCTGCGGTCGTCGTATTTCTCGACCACGGCGTCGTCGTCAAAGTGCAGCGGCTTGTCCAGGTTGCGGGGCTTAAAGCCCTCCATAAACTTGTCACGGCCAAAGCTCTCAGGAATCGCCACGGGATAGCGGCCGGTGAAGCACGCGTCGCAATAACCGCCCTTGGGCATGACCTTCAGCAGGCCCTCGACCGAAAGGAAGGCCAGCGAATCGGCGCCAATGTACTCGCAAATCTCGTCGACCGTCTTGTTGGCGCTGATAAGCTGCGACTGCACGTCGGTATCGATGCCGTAGAAGCACGGCCAGATGACCTCGGGCGAGTTGATGCGGATATGAATCTCCTTGGCGCCGGCGTTGCGCAGCATCTTGACGAGCTGCACCATGGTGGTGCCGCGGACGATGGAGTCGTCGATGACGACTAGGCGCTTGCCTTCGATGTTGTCGCGCAGCGGGTTGAGCTTCATACGCACGCCCATGGCACGCAGCTCCTGCGTAGGCTCGATAAACGTACGGCCCACATAGCGATTCTTGATGAGGCCCTCGCCAAAGGGAATACCGCTCTCGTGCGAATACCCCTCCGCGGGCGGCAGGCCGGAGTCGGGCACGCCGATGACCAGGTCGGCCTCGACGGGCTCCTCATGTGCCAGCTGACGACCCATGTCATAACGGCAGGCGTAGACGCTCTTGCCGTTCATGATGGAGTCGGGGCGAGCGAAGTAGACCTGCTCAAAGATGCAATTAGCAGGCTCTTCGGCGGCAGGCACGCCCTGCTCGGACACAAGGCCCTCGGCGCTGATGCGCAAAATCTCACCGGGACGGACGTCACGGACGTACTCGGCGCCCACGATGTCGAGTGCACAAGTCTCGGAGGCAACGACCCAGCCGCCGGCACGCGTGACATGGGTGGTGGCGTCGACCGTCGCGGCGCCGTCCTGCGACGGCAGCTGCGAAACGGATGCGGCATCGGCCTGGTCCAGGCCCTCGTCCACGAGCTTGCCCAGCACGAGCGGGCGAATGCCGTGCGGATCGCGGAATGCGTAGAGCGCCTGCTCGTTGATGAGCGTCATGGCGTAGCCGCCGCGCACGAGCTCCATGGTCTTGCGAATGCCCTCGCGCAGATGGCCTGTACGCTGAGTAAAGTAGCCGATGAGTTTGGTCGCGACCTCGGAATCCGAGTTGGAGAGGAACGGCACGCCCAGCTCGATCAGCTGGCGACGCAGCTCGTCGGTGTTGACGAGGGTGCCGTTGTGCGCGAGCGCGATAATGACGCTATTGATGGTAGAGAGGTGCGGCTGAGAGGCTTCCCAGCTCTTGGCGCCGGCGGTGCCGTAGCGCACATGACCCACGGCCAGCTGACCGGAGAGCGTCGACAAGTCGGCATTGGAGAACACGCGGTCGAGCAGGCCCAGATCCTTGCGGACCATAACCGTACCGCCGTCACCAACAGCGATTCCCGCCGATTCTTGGCCACGGTGCTGCAGTGCACGCAGGCCAAAGTACGTCAGTCGAGCCACGTCGCGATCGGGCGCCCAGACACCAAAAACGCCGCATTCCTCATGCAGCTGGTCAGAGTCCGGATCATACGTCGACATGGCGTTCACCTGTCCCGCGGCACGCTCGGCCGCGCGGATGGTTTCTTGAGACATGGCATCCCCTCAGAGCCTCGTATTTTGGCGTTACCCGCCTTATTATACGCACGGCGCGACGCGCTCCCCAGCGCATGAGCAGCGCTTTTTAAAAGCCCACCGAGCTAATAATCCGTTTTGCGGCCAAACATTTTATCGGTCTGTCCAGTGCAAGCGCCCGCGCCCCCCAGATGGCCGCCGCGCCCACCGTTGAGGGTTGCATTGTTGCAATTGGGACGTTCGTCCTGTCTTTTGGCAGGTCGGCGGCGTATCCTTGTAACCTAGGACAAAGCGAGAAAGGTTCCGTATGGATCGAAACGAACTCGACCCCAGCGTCCCCAGCGCCACGGAGGTCAAGAAAATTCCCCTCATCATTAAGGTGTACGCCGTCCTGTGCATCCTGTCCGGCGTGGGCACACTCCCGTCGGTCGCCGCCTTTATGTGGCAGGTCATCACCGCGCTCATCAATGGCAACGCCGCCGAAAAGCTCGGCGACAATATGCTGGTCTCGGTTGGACTCATCGTCGCCGGCATCATGCTCTCTGCGGCAAGTGCCGTCATCCTGATCATCTTTGGCCTGGACCTTATCAAAAACCAGCGCCGCAACGCCGCCCGCCTGTCCTACATCCTTATTGCATTCACCGTCGTCGAGCTTTTGGTCGACGTGATGCTCCAAGGTATCGGGCTCTTCTTGCTTCGTCCCGCTATTCAGCTCGGCATCCTCATCGCGCTTTCAGCCACCGTCGATCCCACGCTTCGCCAGGAGCGCGAACTGCAGCGCCGCCTGCAGGAGATGCTCGACCGCGACGCCGCCGCCGAGGGCATGCTCGGCCGCGATGAAACCGGCGAGGGCTACATCAAGCTCAACTACTTCAACCTGTTCTGGGTATTCCTCGTCTGCTGCGTGCTCGGCCTAATCGCCGAGGACATCTGGCACATGACGGTCGACGACCCAGGCGTCTACCAGGACCGCGCCGGCATGCTGTTTGGTCCCTTCAGCCCCATCTATGGCTTTGGTGCCGTACTCATGACCATGGTGCTCAACCGCTTCTATAAAAAGAACCCCATCATCATTTTCCTGGTAAGCGCTGTACTCGGCGCGAGCTTTGAGGTGTTCGTGGGCTGGTTTATGCAGACCTCATTTGGCGTGGTCTCGTGGAGCTACTCGCACATGAAGCTGTTCGGCATGCCCGATCCGCTCGCCGTCCTTACGGGCGGACGCACCTGCACGGGCTTTGCCTGCCTGTGGGGCCTGGGTGGCCTTATCTGGATCAAGCTGCTGCTGCCGAGGCTGCTCAAGCTCATCAACATGATTCCGTGGAAGAGTCGCTACTCGGCTACCGTCATCTTTACCGTCATTATGCTGGTCGACGGCGTCATGACGCTGCAGTCGCTCGACTACTGGTACCAGCGCGTCAACGGCACTGAGCCGGATATTCCCGTCGCGCAGTTCTACGGCAAATATTTTGATAACGACTACATGGAAAACCGCTTCCAGAGCATGACCATGAGCCCCAAGGATGCGACGCGCGTGTAGCGTCACGCAATGCCGAGATTTTCCAACGCACAGAAAAGCCCGCTGGCAGACTGATTGAACTGCCAGTGGGCTTTTTGTTGGCGAGTGCTGCTGCCGGCCTTACGCCTCGCGCTCGACCTCGCTCACACACTCATTTTTGATGGTACCGACGAGCGCCTGCAGCGCATCGACCACATGCGGGCGAATGTCCCCGCCAATGAGCACGAGCATGATGTCGTCACCCACGGTAAGCTCGCCACTCGCCAGCCACACGCGCACATAGCCGATACCCGGCATCGCGTGCGTTGCCTCGATAGCGGCCTGCACCTTTTCGGCATCGAAGCCAAACACCATGCCGCCCACCTTATGCCCAGGCGCCACACCATCTGTCTCGACTCCGCGCACCTCGGACTTAGGCGTCGCACGCACCACGCCGTTGTGTGTCAGGTACATCCCACAATCAGCCGCCGAGACATCGGCCTTGGCTTCGCGCAGCCAAGCATCAACCGAAGGCATCGATTTGCCGCTTTCAAGCATCATTTCTCCTTTTTACCGTCGTCGAGTAGCTCATTTGGGACGGGGCTCTTTTAGCTACTCTCAACAATCTATTCCTCGACCGGCGTGAGCACCATGACTGCGCGCGTATTGCTAAATGACAGCGAACGGCAGGTCACAAGCGTTACGACCTTGGTTGCCGAAGCGGCGCGATCGGTGGCATCGCTCGCCACGGCAGAGGCACCGTCGAGCATCTCGGACAGGTAATTCTTCAGTCCGTCGTCGCCTTCAAAGTTGGGCGTGCGCGCCTTGGCATACGTGTCCTCGACCACCTTGGTCGCCAGCGGGCGCAACTTATACGTCGCATCGCGCGTGATGTAGTACACGTATTCCATACTGTCGAACGTCGCCTGATCGGTCGTATCCGAAATCACGTTAAACATCGAACCGTCGTTCATGTGATGACCGTAAATCGTGGTCTGCTGATCCACCATGCCCGGCGCGGTGTCGTCGCTATCCAAGAAGATGGCTCCCGAGGCATTGGCGGTGCCGTCGAACAGCGTGTTGAGGTACTTGGAGTTGTTGTTGGTCTGCACCACGGGGTAGTTGATGTTAGTACCGGGCGCGTAAATCCAACCCACAACCTCTGGATTTGTCTGAGCAAGAGCATCAAAGTCGATAATCGGCACGCCACTGGCGTCCTTGTCGCTCACATATTGCTTTTCGATTTTTTGATACGCCTCGCTCGCCTGCTTGTAGCCAATCTGCGCGTTGATAAAGATGGCGGCCGCAGCAACGATCAGGCCAATGCCGATGATGATGAGCAGAATGGGAATGACGGAGCGGCGCTTTTTGCGCGGCGGCTCGGTATAGCTCGATGGCGCGGTATGCGCCGAAGAGCGAGGTGACTTCTTGGCCGTACTGTATGACGAAGGGCGATATGCAGCAGGTGTATCCTGACGGCGATGCTTCGCCGGCGTCACGGGGCGCGGCGCGCGCGGCTGCTGAGGAGAGAATGTCCGACCCTGCTGCGGTGCGCGGGCTGCTCCCGACTTGGCTGAATCGGGAATCCGAGAAGCCGAAAAACGCTTTCCCTGATAGTCGGACATGGCTCTCCTTATGCTGCAAATGGACTGGCAGAGCGCTTAGGCGTCAGCCATCTCCTGCTTCATCTTCCCGATAACCTTGCGGTACTCGGGGTCGCATGCGCCCAGAATCTGCGTGGCGTAAATGGCAGCGTTCTTGGCACCGTTGATGGCCACACAGGCAACGGGCACGCCCGAAGGCATCTGCACCATCGACAGCAGCGAGTCCATACCACCCAGATCGCTCGTCTTCATAGGCACGCCGATGACTGGCAGCGGAGTAAACGCAGCCACGACACCGCCCAGGTGAGCAGCCTTGCCGGCAGCAGCGATAATCACCTTGATGCCGCGGTCGGCAGCAGTCGAGGCCCACTCATGGACCTTCGCCGGCGTGCGGTGCGCGCTTGCAATCACGAGCTCATAGGGCACGCCCAGTGCCTCGAGCTCGGCGGTGCAACCTTCCATAACGCCCAGATCGGACTTGGAGCCCATGATGATCCCGACAACCGGCTTCTGATCTGCCATAAACAAAGACCTCCTGTTGAGAGCGGTGACGCGGCGAATCCGCGACCCTTAACTACTGAGAGTAGTATAGCTGCTCCCGTCCCTGCGGTCCCCGGGTGCCCCGCGGCGGGCTGGGTTTTTATCTTCGCTCCCCTTGCTTCGCAAAGTCGCTCAGCTAAATAACCCAGCCCGCCGCGGGGCACCCGGGGACCTACCGGGGATTGCCATGACGTACGTTGGCTGAAATATTAACGTTGGCTCTGTCGTTCATTCGAACGACAGAGCCCACACTCGTTTTCTATTCAGCCCTAGTCATCGCGCAAAGCCCCTTCGGCAGCACGCGGTGAAGCCAAGTCACCGCAGGCCGGGGCGGGAGGCGGACCTTTCTCTCGGAAAACTTCGCGAAGCCCAGTTTCCGAGAGAAAGTGTCCGGCTGCTGCCCCGGCCGACCAGGTCACATTACACCGTGTGCTGCGGCAGGTCCTGCAGAGCGATGACGTCCATGCCCATGTCGTTGGCGCTGCCGTGACCCTGCTGGTCCTCGCGCACCGCCTCGATGGCGCTCACGTAGGTGTTGGCGGCAGACATCGCCGTCACGCAGGTCACACCGCGACGCACGGCCTCGGTACGTAGCAGGTAGCCATCGCCACGCGAGCCCGGGCCGTACGGCGTGTTGATGATTACCGCAATCTTGCCATCGGCGATGAGGTCGCCGATGTTGGGACGCTCGCCGTCGTGCGGGCCGCTGATCTTCTCCACGACTTCGCACGTCACGTTGCCGCCGCGCAGCACGCGCGCCGTACCCTCGGTGGAGCAGATATCAAAGCCCAGGTAGCGCAGGATGCGGGCGACCGAAAGGATGTGGCGCTTGTCGCGGTCGCACACGCTGATGAACACCTTACCGCAGCTCGGATCGGGCAGCTTGTAGTCAATCGCCAGCTGCGTCTTGGCGTATGCCTCGGGATAACTCTTGGCGATGCCCATGACCTCGCCCGTCGACTTCATCTCAGGCCCCAGGATAACGTCGGCTCCCGGGAAACGGCCCCAGGGCATAACGGCTTCCTTCATGCAGAACCAATCGAGCTGACGCGCGTCGCTCGGCAGGCCCAGGCTCGCGATGGAATCGCCTGCCATGATACGCGCCGCGCACTTGGCCAGCGGCACGCCGGTGGCCTTGGAGATAAACGGCACGGTGCGGCTCGCGCGCGGGTTTGCCTCGATCACGTAGACGGTCTCGCCCTTGATGGCATACTGCACGTTGACCAAGCCGCGCACGCCCAGCGCCATCGCGATGCGGCGCGTGGTCTCGCGAAGCTTTGCCTGCAGGCTCTCGCTAAAGCTGAACGGCGGGATGCAGGTCGCAGAGTCGCCGGAGTGAATACCGGCCTCCTCGATATGCTCCAAGATACCGCCGATGTAGACCTCTTCGCCGTCGCACAGGGCGTCGACGTCGGACTCGATCGCACCCTCCAGGAAGCGGTCCAGATACACCGGGTAGTCGGGGCTAATGCGCGCAGCCTCTGCCATGTAATCGCGCAGATGCTCGGCATCGTAGGCGATCATCATGCCGCGGCCGCCCAGCACGTAGCTCGGACGCACCAGCAGCGGGTAGCCGATGTGCGCGGCCACGGCCTCGGCCTCCTCAAACGAGGTGGCCTGGCCCGCCGGCGGATACATGATGCCTAGCTTGTCGAGCAGAGCGGCGAAGTGCTCGCGGTCCTCGGCAAAGTCGATGGCATCGGGCTTGGTGCCCATAATGTTCACGCCGCTCTCCTCGAGCATGCGCGCCAGCTTAAGCGGAGTCTGGCCGCCGAGCGTCACCACGACGCCGTCGGGACGCTCAACGTCAATGACATCCATGACGTCCTCGTAGGTGAGCGGCTCAAAGTACAGGCGGTCCGAGGTGTCGTAGTCAGTCGAGACGGTCTCGGGGTTGCAGTTGACCATGATGGTCTCAAAGCCGCGGGCCGCCAGCGCGTAGCTCGCGTGCACGCAGCAGTAATCGAACTCGATACCCTGGCCAATGCGGTTGGGGCCGGCGCCCAGGATCATCGCCTTGGGCTTGTCCGCCGGCGTGGTCTCGTCGGGAGCCGCGCACTTCTTGGCATCCGGGCTCGTGCGGTAGATGTTCTCGTACGTCTTGTAGTGGTACTCCGTGGCGCTCGAGAACTCCGCAGCGCAGGTATCGACCGTCTTCATGCTGGGAACCACGCCCAGGCCCTTGCGGTAGGCACGCACAAAGCGCTCATCGGAGCCGGTCAGCGCGGCAATCTCGGCGTCACTCGTGCCGTACTGCTTGAGCAGACGCATCGCATCGGCGTCGATATCCTCCACACGCAGGCCGCGGATGCTCTCCTGAACCTGCACCATGTCGTTGATGCGGTTGAGGTACCACGGATCGATACCGCAGATGGCGTGGATGCGCGCAACATCCCAGCCGCGGCGCAGAGCCTCGACCACAAAGAAGATGCGGTGCTCGGTCGGGGTTGCCACGGCCTGAGCGAGCTCCTCGTCGCTCAGTTTGTCGGCACCCTCCTTGCCACCGGCGCAGATACCCTGGTGACCGTCCTCCAGCGAACGCATGGCCTTGCCGAAGGCCTCCTCAAAGGTGCGGCCGATCGCCATGATCTCGCCCACGGCCTTCATGCGCGTGGTGAGCGTGGGGTCGGTACCCCTGAACTTCTCGAAGGCAAAGCGCGGCACCTTAACGACGCAGTAGTCAATCGTGGGCTCAAAGCAGGCGGGCGTGGCCTTGGTGATGTCGTTGACAATCTCGTCGAGCGTATAGCCCACAGCCAGGCGCGCGGCGGCCTTAGCGATGGGGAAACCCGTGGCCTTGGAGGCCAGCGCGGATGAACGGCTCACGCGCGGGTTCATCTCGATGACGATTAAACGACCGGTGTTGGGGTTCACGGCAAATTGCACGTTGGAGCCACCGGTCTCGACGCCAATCTTCTCCAGAATGGCGAGCGAGGCCACGCGCATGCGCTGATACTCAAGATCGGAGAGCGTCTGCGCCGGCGCCACGGTGATGGAGTCGCCGGTATGCACGCCCATGGGGTCGAGATTCTCGATGGAGCACACGATGATGCCGTTACCGGCGTGGTCGCGCATGACCTCCATCTCATACTCTTTCCAGCCCTCGATGGACTCCTCGACCAGCACCTCGTGGGCGGGCGAGAGCTCCAGGCCCTGGCTCACGATGGAGACGAGCTCCTCGTGGGTATGCGCGATGCCGCCGCCGGCACCGCCGAGGGTAAAGCTCGGACGCAACACGCAGGGATAGCCCACGCGCTCGGCGATGGCCTCGGCGTCGGCCACGCTGTAGGCATAGCCCGAGCGCGCGACCTCCAGGCCAATCTCGGCCATGGCCTCGTTAAAGAGCTTGCGGTCCTCGCCGCGCTCGATAGCGGCCAGGTCGCAGCCAATCATCTCGACGCCGTACTTGTCGAGCGTGCCGTCCTTTGCCAGCTCGACGGCGGCGTTCAGACCGGTCTGGCCGCCCAGCGTGGGCAGCAGCGCGTCCGGGCGCTCTTTCTTGATTACGCGCTCGATAAACTCGGCGGTGATGGGCTCGACATAGGTGCGGTCGGCAAGACCCGGGTCGGTCATGATGGTCGCCGGGTTGGAGTTGACCAGGATGACCTCAAAGCCATCCTCCTTGAGCACCTTGCAGGCCTGGGCGCCGGAGTAGTCGAACTCACAGGCCTGGCCAATAACGATGGGACCCGAACCAATGACGAGGATGCGCTTGATGTCAGTACGTTTCGGCATGTTAGTTCTCCTCGGTCTCGGTCGCGGCGGTCTCGGCAAAATTCCAGCCGGCAAGGCGGTCCTTCGCGGTGTCGATGTCCAGGTAGTTCTCCTCGCCGTCCATGAGTCGCGTAAAGGCGGTAAAGAGATAGTGGGCATCGGTGGGGCCGGGCGAGGCCTCGGGGTGGTACTGGACCGAGAAGCACGGGGCATCGAGCAGCTGGATGCCCTCGGCGGTGCCGTCGTTGAGGTTCACGTGCGTCAGGCGAATGCGGCCGAAGCGCTCGTTCATCACGACCGGCGCGATGCCGCGACGCACCCAGGCGCGCAGGTCGCCGTCGGCCTCATGCTCGGTCTCGCCGCCGGAAAGCTCCGGGATCAGTTTGCCCAGACTTGGGAACAGCAGGCCAAAGCCGTGGTTTTGCGCGGTGATCTCCACGCGACGGCTCACCAGGTTCATAACCGGCTGGTTACCGCCACGGTGACCGAATTTAAGCTTTTCCATTTGGGCGCCACACGCCAAGCTGATCATCTGGTGACCGAGGCAAATGCCAAAGACCGGCACCTTGCCGATCAGCTGCTGCACCTGCTCATAGGTCTCCACCACGGCATCGGGGTCGCCGGGGCCGTTGGATAAAAAGACGCCGTCGGGATTCATGTCGAGCACCTCACTCGCGGGCGTATCCCACGGCACGACAGTAAGGTCGCAGCCGGCGCGGACGAGGCCCTCCAGAATGCCGCGCTTGACGCCGCAGTCGTAGGCGACCACGTTGTGGCGGGCGGGGGCGGCAGGGGCAAGCGCAAAGTCATGCGTAGCGGGCAGGTCGGCAGCTGCAAACTCGTGGGGCTCAGGGCAGCTCACGGTCTTGACCAGGTTCTCGCCCACCAGCGTCGGCGCTGCGGCCAGACGCTCGGCAAGCTCGACGACGTCAAAGATTTCCGTCGAGATAATGCCCATCTTGGAGCCGTTGTCGCGCAGGTGGCGCACAAGAGCGCGGGTGTCGACGCCCTCGATAGCGACGATGCCGTGGGCACGCAGGTACTCCGGCACGCTGACGGCCGAGCGCCAGTTGGAAGACGTGGCGCACATGTCGCGGACGATCATGCCGCGCATAGCCGGAGCGCTCGCGGGGCGGGCGGTATCACCGGGGAAGGCCGACTGGACGTCGGTCTCGTCGATGCCGTAGTTACCGATCTGCGGATAGGTCATGGTTACGATTTGGCCGGCATAGCTCGGGTCGGTCATGACCTCAAAGTAGCCCTCAAGCGAGGTGTTGAAGCAGACCTCGCCGGTCGCGGTACCCTCGGCACCGCATGCACGGCCATAAAAAATGGTCCCATCCTCAAGGTACAGGATGCAGGGACCGCAGGTGCCCTTGCTGGTTTTGGCCAGCATGCGCTGGCAAAGCTCGCTGGGCGCGAAGGTGCGGGCAGCAGTGCCCGCAGTATGGTTATTCGCCATAATTCTCCTTCCCGGTCTCTCCGGACCGGCTTAAAGGTTGGTAGTTAGGCCTTGCGGTATTTTAACCGCAAGTATGCGCCATGGCGTTAATTTCATCGAAATGTTTACGAAATGATAATTATGACTTTCTATGCATATTGATTTTTCTGGGACGGGGATTAAAAAATCATTCTGAGCGCGGGGCTTTGTCGCCAACTGCATACACAACAGAATGATTATTTAATCCCCGTCCCAGAAAAATCATCCCGCGCGGGCGCTTGGCTCACGCGGGATGATGGCGTCTTATTTATCCTGCTCCAGCAGATCGGACGGCGTGCGATCGGGCTTGCCACCGCGGAAGATCTCGCGGCCATGCAGACGATGCTCCAGGTCACGTTCGGCCTTTTCCTCGTCAATCTTGGTCTGGCTCACCGACGGGTCCTCAATCAGCGACGACACCGAGTTCACCTGCTTTTGAATGCGCTCGGAAATCGTGTCGTCCATACTCACGATATGCATCTTCCAGTCGATGTTCGTAGCGGTCGATGAGCTCTTGGTCCACACGAACGTCAGAATGGCGCTCTGATGACCCCTCGCGGGGAACATGCCAAAGAAAGAGTCGTGCTGGATATTGCTGTCCTCATCGATATAAGCGTGCACGTTGTACACCACGCGGTCGATCTTATCGTTGAGCAGCGCGTTGGTCGCAAGTGCCGCAGCCTGAATCTGCCCGTTGGACAGCAGTTCGAGCTCGTTGGCAGACGACGTGTCCAACACCGTTACCTCGACCGTGCCTGTGCGCTCGTCCGCCTCGTCGACGCTAAAGTCGAGCGGGAACTGCGTAAAGCCGTTACCCCACTCAAGGCCGCCCTTCAGTGCCGTGGAAACAGTATCCACCGAAACGCTCTCGGACAGATTGGCGGTATTCAGACGGCGCATCACGCCGTAGCCGATCTGCATGCCCACGATTAACACCAGAATGCCGATAACTACGGCCATGGCGGTCTTCGTAATGGTATGGCTCACCTGCGAGCCCGAAGGGTCGTCCTCGGACAGCGGGTCGATCTGCTTTGTCTGGCTTGCGCGATCTTCGCTGCGAAGCTGCGCCAGCGCCGCCTTGTCGCCGCGCTTGGCCGCAGCCTCTTTTTCGCGCATGCGCTCGGTGCGCTTTTTGGCAAGCGTCGGATCCAAAACGCCGGATGCGTCGATCTCGGAGAATAACTCCGTCACTTCTTCCGGAGTCAAAGGGTTCTTCTCAGCCATATACTTCCTGTCATATCAATCAGTCGAGCTCGTGCGCACGCGCACCTTCGAACTGCATTCGATAGTAACGGGCATAGGTGCCGCCACGGGCGAGAAGCTGCTCATGCGTACCACGTTCCACAACGCGACCATGCTCGACGGTCGCAATCTCGTCGGCATGCTTAATGGTCGAGAGACGATGAGCAATGATGATCGTGGTGCGACCGCGCGCCAGGCGCTCGAGCGACTCCTGCACCGCCTCCTCGCTCTCGTTATCCAAGGCGCTCGTCGCCTCGTCCAGGATCAGGATCTTGGGGTTCTTGAGAAACACGCGCGCAATGGCTACGCGCTGCTTCTGGCCGCCCGAAAGACGGCTGCCGCGCTCGCCCACGACCGTGTCGTAGCCCTGCGGCAGCGACTCAATGAAGGCATCGATATTGGCGCGGCGGGCGGCCTCGGCGACCTCTTCTGCCGTGGCGCCTGGCTTGCCGTAAGCGATGTTCTCGCCAATCGTACCGTCAAACAGATAGACATCCTGCTGCACCAGGCCAATGGCGCGGCGCAGGCTCCGCTGCGTCACGTCGCGCACGTCTTGGCCGTCGATGCTGACGGATCCAGCAGCCACGTCATAAAAGCGCGGCAGCAGCGAACACGTTGTGGACTTGCCACCGCCCGAGGGGCCAACCAGGGCAATGGTCTGTCCGGGCTTGATGGACAGGTTCATATGGTCGATCACGGGGCGAGCTTCTTCGCCTGCGCCGAGCTCAACGTCCTCGTAGCTAAAGCACACGTCGCGATATTCAACCGCGCCAGCCGTCACCTGCAGGTCCGCGGCATCCGGCTTGTCCTGGATATCCGGGGCGGTCGAAAGCACCTCGTCCATGCGCTTAAAGCCGGCGATGGCCTTCTGATACGTCTCGGCCGAATTGACGAGCGTCTCGAGCGGAGTGCAGAACAGTGAAATGTAGAGCGCGAAGGTCGCCATATCGACCGCCTGCAGTTGGCCTTGCGCCACCAGCCAACCACCCAGCAGCACCACGATCACGTACAACACGCCCGAGAGCAGGCCATACGTCGCAGTGTAGACGCCCATGGCGTGATACATATTCTCCTTGGACGAAAGATAACGGTCGTTGGAGGCGCGGAACTTGGAGCGCTCAGCCTCCTCGTTCGCAAAACTCTTGACCACGCGCATACCGGCCAGCGAATCCTGCAGCTGCGCATTGATGCCGCTGATCTTTTTGCGGTTGTCGCTGAAGACCTCGCGCATGCGCATGTTCTGCCAAAACATGATGACCGCAAACACCGCCGTCACCACGGCCATGGCAAGCGCCAGCACCGGGGCAATAGCAAAGAGGATCACAAACGAGCCGACGATCTCGATGCCGCAGATGATAATCCACTCGGGCACGTGGTGTGCCGCCTCGCAGATATCGAACAGGTCGTTGACCACGCGGCTCATCATGTCACCTGAGCTGTTGCGATCGAAGTACGCAAAGCTAAAGCGCTCGTACTGATCGAACAGGTCCTCGCGCATCTTGGACTCCATGCGCGCGCCCATCACGTGGCCCCAATAGCTCACAAAGTAGCGGCAGGCACAGCGGACGGCGTACATCAGTACCAAGCCGACCGCGATCATACCGAGCGCCTGCATAATAGCAGCCTGACCCTGGGTAAAGAGCCCGCCGGTCAGATTGCGCAGGATAATGGGAAACGCCAAGTCAATGGCGGCAAGCACCAGGGCACAAACAGTATCGGCAACAAAAAGCCCCATCTGGGGCTTGTAATACGAAAGAAACCTCTTAAACATGCAGTCCTCGGAGAGAAATAAATAGTGTGAGAAATCCGTTTGAACCGGTCGGGCTGAAAATAAAGCATTCAAACAAGCATAACGCCGATGTTCTGGCAGCGTCAGCGAAAACGTCCCTAAGCGAGCAAGGCGCCTTGAAAGAGGAGCGACGCGTACTTCGGTACGCGAGCGACGATTGAAAGGCGGATTGCCGCTTAGGGGCGTTTGCAGCGTCGACTCGTTACGCGGTTTGGTAAAACCGCGTAACCTAGAGCTCGGCTCCGCCCAACCTATGCGCGATGCTATCGCAGGCCAAGGCGCCTACGACGGTCTTGGCATCTTCGATCTTGCCGTCGAGCACGGCGTCGATCAGCTCGTGCAGCGGCACCAGATCCACGTTGACAAACTCGTCATCATCGGGGTTGGGCGCATCAAACTCGAGCTTGGTGGCCAGGTAGATGTGAATGATCTCGTCACAGAAGCCGCAGGACGTGACAATCGACGTCAAAAAGCGAATGCGACCGGCCCTAAAGCCCGTCTCCTCATGCAGCTCACGCTTGGCGCAATCGAGCGGGTCCTCGCCTGGATCGAGCTTGCCGGCGGGAATCTCGACCGTCACGCGGTCGATGGCGGTGCGGTACTGACGCACCAGTACGATCTTGCCGCTCTCGGTCAGTGCCACAACGGCCGCCGCACCCGGATGGCGAACGATATCGCGGGCGCTGCGGTGACCGTTGGGCAGTTCAACCTCAAGACGGTGGACGTCGAGGATCTTGCCCTTCCAGGCGCACTCCTCCGAAAGAATCTTCTCGTGCAGCTCGGCATCGTGCGGGTCGTCGTCGCCCAGCACCAGCGCCGGCTCGTCAGCGACCTCGCCACCAGGCTCGCCCTCGGCGTGCCCATACATGCGGCTGTCCTCTTCGACGATCTGCGCGTCCACGAGCTCTTCGTTCTTCTCGTCCATCCGTCTCATCCCTCTCGGACTTTAGGCATCCCAGGCGACGCGGCCACGCAGCGCGCGCAGGCCAATGTCGTGACGCAGGGTCTTGCCCTCAAAATCAATCTTCTCGCAAGCCTCGTAGGCAAGGTTGCGGGCGTTCTCGAACGTGTCGCCCAGCGCGGTCACGGCAAGCACTCGGCCGCCGTTGGTCACGAGCTGACCGTCCACCACGGCGGTGCCGGCATGGTACACGGTCACGTTCTCCATGGACTCGGCGTCGGCGATGCCGGTGATGACTTTGCCCTTCTCGTAACTGCCGGGATAGCCCGCGCTCGTCAGGACAACAGCCACGGCCCACTCGTCACGCCAATCGAGCTCAATCTGATCAAGCTCGCAGTTGGCGCAGGCGAGCATAACCTCGACCAGGTCGTTCTTGAGGCGCGGCAGCACGACCTGCGTCTCGGGGTCGCCAAAGCGGGCGTTGAACTCCAGCACCTTGGGGCCGGCGGGGGTGAGCATAAAGCCGCCATACAGGCAGCCGCGGTAGTCGATGCCCTCGGCAGCAAGCTCGGCCACGGTCTGTTCCATGACCTTCACCATCGTGGCGTGCTCTTCGTCGGTCACGATGGGTACCGGGCTGTAGACGCCCATGCCACCGGTGTTGGGGCCAAGGTCGCCCTCGAGCGCACGCTTGTGGTCCTGCGAAGTGGCCATAGGACGCACGGTCTTGCCGTCGGTAAAGGCCAGCAGCGAGCACTCGGGGCCAACCAGCATCTCCTCAATGACAACGGTGTTGCCGGCATCGCCAAAGGTGCCGCCAAAGCACTCGCGCACGGCCTCCTCGGCCTGCTCGAGCTCAGTCGCCACGATAACGCCCTTGCCCGCGGCAAGGCCATCAGCCTTCACGACCAGCGGGGCGCCCTGCTCGCGCACATAGGCGAGAGCCGAAGCCTCGTCAGTAAACGAGCCGTAGGCGGCCGTCGGAATGCCGGCACGCTCCATGAGCTGCTTGGAGAATAGCTTGGAGCCCTCCATCTGAGCGCCCTCGGCACCCGGGCCAAAGCAGGGAATACCCGCCGCGCGCACGGCATCGGCTACGCCCGCCACGAGCGGAGCCTCGGGGCCAATCACCACGAGTCCGCATCCGTGGCTCTGGGCAAACGCCGCCACGGCCGCAGGATCGCAATCGTCGAGAACCACGTTCTCGCCGCAGCTCGCGGTGCCGCCGTTACCCGGCGCAATGTAGAGCTTGCCGGCGCGCGGTGATGCTGCGAGCTTAGCTGCCAAAGCATGCTCGCGGCCGCCGCTGCCCAACAACAGGATGTCGATGGTTTGAGTGTCCGCCTTCAAGGGTGCCTCCTCTATGGATTAGCGGCCCGCTCCGCGCGAGCCCTTTGCAAGCAAATATACCCCTCAGCCGCCCGTCCGGGCTGCAAAGGGGTATATCGCAATAACCGAATAGTGCCGATTACTTCCAGAATCGGTTGATGACCTGCTCGCGACCGGCGCCGACGCCAATGAACGTCACGCGGGTGTGTGCCAGATCCTCGATAAATGCCACGTAGTCCTGAGCCTCCTGCGGCAGCTCCTCAAAGCTGCGGCAACCGGTGATGTCGCACTTCCAGCCCGGGAGCTCCTCGTAGATGGGCTTGGCGTGCTCAAAACGAACCTGATGCTCGGGCACGCTCGTGTAACGCTCGCCGTCGACGTCGTAGGCAACGCACACCTTGATGGTATCGAAGGCCGAAAGCACGTCGAGCTTGGTCATGGCGATATCGGTGAGGCCGTTAACACGCGAGGCGTAGTTGGCGATGGGGCCATCGAACCAACCGCAGCGACGGCGACGGCCGGTGGTCACGCCGTACTCATAGCCTTCCTCGGTCAGCGTATGGCCGGCCTCGGACTCATAGGAAAGCTCGGTGGGCATGGGGCCCGAACCGACGCGGGTGATATAGGCCTTCATGACGCCCAGCACGCGGTCGACATTCTTCATACCGACGCCAGAGCCGGTGATGGCGCCGCCGGCGGTGCAGTTGGAAGACGTCACGTACGGATAGGTGCCGTGGTCAATGTCGAGCAGCGTTGCCTGGGCGCCCTCGAACAGCAGGTCCTTGCCCTCGTCGATCATGTTGTTGAGCAGCAGGCTCGTCTCGGTGATGTAGGGGCGCAGGCGCTCGGCCATGGGCAGGTACTCGTCGCAGATCTGGTCCACGGTGTAGGTGGGCAGGTGGTAGATGAGCTCGAGCTCGGGATTCACGCGAGCAAGAGCGGTCTCCAGCTTGTCGCGAAACAGCGTCTCGTCCAGCATGTCCTGCATGCGCAGGCCGATGCGGGCCATCTTGTCCTGGTAGCACGGACCGATGCCGCGCTTGGTGGTACCGATGTTCTTCTTGCCGAGCTTCTGCTCAAAAGCACCATCCAGGTCGATGTGGTACGGCATGATGATGTGCGCGTTGCCACTGATCTTGAGGTTCTTGGTGGTGATGCCGTCGGCCTCGAACATGTCAATCTCCTCAAGGACAACCTTGGGGTTGACGACGCAGCCGTTACCGATCACCGACACATGGTCGGAATACATGATGCCGGAGGGCACCTGGTGCAGGCCGTACTTCTTGCCGTTGACGACGATGGTGTGGCCGGCGTTATTACCGCCCGAATAGCGCACGACGGCATCGAAGTCGCCGGCGACCAGGTCGCAGATCTTACCCTTGCCCTCATCGCCCCACTGGGCACCGACCAAAACGGTTGACGGCATGTTTACTCCTCACATTCATGGACTGTCTACGCGCCACGCCGGCACGCAGAAGCACAAAACATTCCCAGTATACCCGTGCAACGGGCGCCTGTCCTACTCCTCGGTATGCGCCCCATCAAGCTCATAGAACTTGGTGGATGCCGGCAGGAACATCAGGTCGACGTCACCGATCGGGCCCGAACGGTTCTTGGCCACGACGATACGCGTAACGCCCTCGTCGGGTCGATCGTCACGCGAGGCCTCGGCCTCATCGGCGGAGCGGTCCAAGAACATAACGATGTCGGCGTCCTGCTCGATGGAGCCCGATTCACGCAGGTCGGACAGCTGCGGGCGCTTGCCGGTACGGGACTCGACCTGACGCGACAGCTGCGACAGTGCAATGAGCGGGATCTTGAGCTCCTTGGCCATGATCTTTAAACCACGCGACATCTCGGAGACCTCGACGGTACGGCTCTCGGAGCGACGCCCCGGCGGAGGACTCACCAGCTGCAGGTAGTCCAGGATGATGATCGCCTTCTCCTTGTTGTGGAGCATGCGGCGGCTCTTGGCGCGGATCTCGGTCACCGTGGTGCCGGGCGTATCGTCAATCAGAATGTCGAGCTTAGACAAGGTCTGCGTGGCCTCGTTGATATTGGCCCACTGCTCGGGGCTAATGCGGCCCGTACGGAAGTCGCTGATCGAGATCATGGCGTAGGCGCAAATCAGGCGCTGGGCAATTTCCTTGCCCGACATCTCCAGCGAAAAGAAGCCAACGGTATAGCCCGCAGCGGCGGCATTCAGCGCCAGGTTCAGAGCGAACGACGTCTTACCCACGGCAGGGCGGGCGCCGATAATGATGAGCTGGCCCTCGCGGAAGCCCATGAGCATGCGGTCGAGCGACGGGAAGCCGGTGGGCACGCCCGCGGCCTGTCCGCCGGCCTTGCACACTTCCTCGGCCTCGTTATAGGCCTCGACCATAAACTCGGTCAGTGTCTTATAGCTCGACTTGACCTCGCGCGCCGTGACCTTGAGCAGTTTACTCTCGGCCAGTTCCACGACCTCTTTGGTGTCGGTAGGGGCGTTATAGGCCAGCGCATTGATCTCGTTGGTGGCACCGATCAGCTCGCGCAGCATCGAGTCGCGACGGACGATGGCGGCATGGTGCTGCCAGTTCACGAGCGACAGGGTCTGACCCATCAGCTCCAAAATGTAGGCCTCGCCGCCCACGGCATCAAGCTTGTTGATGCTGCGCAGGTAATCGATCAGCGATATAGAGTCGATGGGAATGCGGCTGTTGTACATATCGACCATCGCGGTGTAGATGGTCTTATGAATGGGCCGGTAGAAGTCATCGGGCTGCAGCTCGACCTGGGCCTCCTCGACCACCTCGGGCGACAGCAGCATGGCGGCCAGTACATTGGCCTCTGCATCTTGGTTTTGAGGGAGACCCAACTTGGAGCCACGGTCCTCGACCGTCAGCCCCGCCTCCCTTTCGTCATATGCCATGAGCATCCTCATTCATATCGCTTGCGAGCATCCATAGTATCAGCCACAGCCCCAAAACGGGCCGCGCCCCGGCAATCATCACCGAACGAAACGGATGAACGGTCCCGCATTTGGGACTTCACCGCAACGCCTGCCATGGCACTCGCTGAGCGTGGAAAACAAAAGGGCGCCCTGGTCTCCCAGAGCGCCCTTCTTAGAACAAGATTGTTGCGTTGCAGCAAATGCTACTCGGCAGCAGCCTCAGTCTCGACCTCGGCGGTCTCGGCCTCGGCGACCTCAGCGGTCTCCTCAGCCTCAGCCTCGGCAGCGAGCTCCTCGGCGGTAACGCCAACGAGAACGACAACCTCGGCCTTGATCTCGCGGTACAGCGAGATGGCAACGGTGTGGGCACCGGCAACCTTGATGGGCTTACCGAGCTCGACGCGCTTGCGGTCGATGTCCATACCGAGCTGAGCCTTGATGGCGTCAGCGATCATAGCGGCGGTAACGGAGCCAAAGAGGATGCCCTCGTCGCCGACCTTGACGTCAACGGTGACCGTCTTGCCCTCGAAGGCAGCCTTGGTCTCGTTGGCGGTAGCCAGACGGACGGCCTCGCGCTTGGCGATGTTGTTGCGACGCTCGTCAAGCTGCTTGAGGTTGCCCTTGGTGGCGGCAACAGCGAGCTTCTTGGGGAACAGGAAGTTCTCAGCGTAACCCTGAGCGACCTCTACGACGTCACCCTCGCCGCCCTTGCCCTTAATCTCATCGAGAAGAATAACCTTCATGATGCGTCTCCCTTCTTAGCCGCGGTCGCGGTTGCCACGAGAGGAAACCACGGGGACGGTGTACGGCAGGAGAGCCATCTCGCGGGCGCGCTTGATGGCGTTGGCGATGTCATGCTGATGCTGCGTGCAAGCGCCAGTGACGCGACGGGGCTTGATCTTGCCACGGTCGGTCATGTACTTACGGAGAAGCTGAGTGTCCTTATAGTCGATGAACTCAGTGTTCTCCTTGCAGAACTGGCAGTACTTACGACGCGGCTGACGTGCAGAAAAATCATTAGCCATGTCAAAATACCTTTCGTTTGGCAACTTCGGCGAACCGAAGCCGCCTCTCACTCAAAAATAGGTGAACAGCCCTTAGAACGGGATGTCCTCATCGTAGACGTCGACCGCGGGCGGCGTAGCCACCGGTGCGGCAGGACGCGGTGCGGGCGCTGCAGGGGCTGCGGGGGCGTAACCGCCCTGATCGTAGCCACCCTGGCCACCACGGGAGCTCATAAACTCGATCTCATCGACGATGACCTCAAGCTTGCTCCGGCGCTGGCCGTCGCGCTCCCAAGAGCTGTAGCGCAGCTTGCCCTCGATCGCGACCTTGTTTCCCTTTGCCAGGAAACGGCTCACGGCCTCGGCGCGCGTGCCGAACATAGTGCAGTCGACAAAGTTGGGATAGTCCTCCCACTCGCCAGTCTGCGGGTTGCGGCGACGATCGTTCACGGCGACGCCAAAGGACAGAACCTGGGTTCCGCCAGCGGTGGCGCGCAGCTCGGGATCACGCGTGAGGTTACCGGTGATGTTCACTCGATTGATGCTCATAACTCACTACTTCCTCTTGGGGCACAAGCCCAGTCCAAAACGACAGTCTTACTCCTGGTCGTCGCGACGGACGATCATGTGGCGGACCACAGCGTCGGTGATGCGCAGGACGCGATCAAGCTCGGCGATCTGGGTAGGATCTGCGTGGAAGTTGATGAGGGTGTAGTCACCATCGGTGAGGTCGTTGATCTCGTAGGCGAGCTTGCGCTTGCCCCACTCGTCAACGGAGTCGACCTTGCCAGCGCCCTCAGCGATCGTGGTATCGATACGCTTCATAACAGCGAGACGAGTCTCGGGGTCGAGCGACGGGTCAACAAAGAACAGCAGTTCATAAGCCTTCATATTGTCACCTCCTCTGGGCAAATGTGGCTTCAGGTCGTGAAGGTGCGCCTGAAGCAGGAAAAGACTTGGTAATAATATCTTTCAACCTCCCAGGCTGCAAGAATATGCAGCTACAACCTCATGACCTCCACATATGTCCATACTCACACGGCACTTCATGCGTCTTCCAACCAAATGCTGACCAAATGCTTGACGGATCCGTGGACAAGATACGGCGCTGCGGGGACAAACCAAATCAAATCGCAGGTCAGCAATTGCAAGGCTGTGGTCGCGAAATGCATACCAATGGTTCACAACACCGTTCAAAGATTTTTAAAATTCCTGTCACGTCGTTTATAAATACCCTTTTTGAACAATTTGCCGCATGCAACCCTGCTGGTCAGAGCCCGTTTTTGCCCTCCTAGATCCCGTCACGAAGCCAAGCGTTTCAAAAAATGCCAACTTTTCTGTTTGCACTTTGCGATTCCTCGTGTATACTGACTTTCGCATTTAACGGAGAGTTGTCCGAGTGGCCGAAGGAGCACGATTGGAAATCGTGTAGGCGTCAAAAGCGTCTCCAGGGTTCAAATCCCTGACTCTCCGCCAGTTAATTCCAAAGCAGGCCTCGAGCCTGCTTTGTTTTTACCCCACGCGGAGGGGTGGCAGAGTGGTTGAATGCGGCGGTCTCGAAAACCGTTTGGCCTGTATAAGGTCACGAGGGTTCGAATCCCTCCTCCTCCGCCATTTTGGTTGAGAAAGCTCCCGGGAATGGGAGCTTTTTTGTTATCGGATCCCCTCTCGGCCGCACATCCCAACCAAACATGTACGTCACCCTCCAAAAACGACATTTTTTGACATCTTTGAAGGCTGACGTACACGTTTGGATTGAGCTCACGGGAGTGGCACTATTCGGAAGGTGCCTCTTCGTCTCGCATGCCTTTCCAGTTGCGGATAAGCGCCTTGCGTAGTTCGTTTTGCTCTCGCTGGTACCCGGTGTCGGTACAGCGAGGCATGCCGAGTGCTTCGCGAATGTTGTTCATGGCGCGGTGAAAGGCGAGCTGGCTACCGAACTGAGCCGAAGTGAGCGTAACGATTCGATATCCCATTTGGGAGAGAACGGCCTCTCGCTCCGCATCTGCCCCCTTGCGCTCGAACTCATCGTGAAAGCCGCCCTTATATTCGATACCGAGCTCCCTGCGCTTGTAGGTAACGAGCGCATCGATTTTGAGTGTTCGAGCTTTGGCGCAATGCCAGAGACGTTGAGGGATCTCGAGCGGTTTGTTGAGTTCGATACCTCGGATGCCAACCCCGCCTTCGCTTGTTGGGAGCGAGAGGGCGATTGCCGAAGCGGTCTCCATAGGCGAGGCCGAGCGATCGTAGATGTGCCTGAGCGCGAGCCGTGCACGTGTGGCACCGGGTTTGCCGGGGTGCCGATCGAGCAGTTCGGTTATTTCATCCTTGGAGGTGGTGGCTGGTTGCTCGGTATAATGGTCGGCGGGATTGAGCCTCATGCGATAATCGCCGCAAACTTCATAGCCATATTCGAGATATTCGATCCTATCCATCCACTCGGCAGCGAGCACGAAGGTGAAGGCTTCGTCGGTGATGAAGATTCCGGGCGTCAACTCGTCAATATGCTCGTAGGGAAGATTTTGTCCAAGAATGTGGCAAATGACGCCTTTGGTGCGAATTCGCTCGAATTCGAATACAACCGAGATATCGATAGTTTTGAGCATATCGGACGGAATGCCGCAGTCGGTAAGGGCCTGTCGTATGCGCGCAACGCGTTGCTGGGTGGAGATGCCTCGTACGCCTATCTGGTAGTCGTGCCGCGCAAGAGACTGAACCAAATTCTGGGGCGCATGATGGACAAGCCATGCGGTTTTATGCGAAATGAGAACAGGAGTATCCATTGAGGGCCTCTCGCTCTGAGCCGGTATCCAGCTCTTATGTCCGTTGAAGTGGGGGAATATACCGGATGTGAGTAAATTAACTCACTCATGCTGTGAGCTCAATCCAAACATGTACGTCAGCCTCCAAAGATGTCGAAAAATGTCGTTTTTGGAGGGTGACGTACATGTTTTGGATCCCTGGCATTCCAGCAACGCCACGCCCGCATCCACTGCTAACCGTTTACCGAGCAATGGGGTCGCAATCGGCGCCGAACATGTACTATGTACGGGCATTGTCTAAACCCGTAACTCAAAGGAACCCATCTTGCCCGTCGCCGCCGCTATAACCGTTACCTCACATGCCTCGGATGCCATGGTCGCTATCCCCTTTTGGCTCGAGATGTTCGCCGTTGTCGCGGCATCGATCTCGGGCGTGCTGGTCGCGCGCGAGCACAAGCTCGACCTGGTGGGCGCGGTCGCACTCGCCGTGGTCTGTGGCCTGGGCGGCGGTCTTTTGCGCGATATGACACTCCAGGTCGGCAACGTCTACATCCTCAACCAGCCGATGGCGCTGCCGCTCTCCATCGCCACGGCGGCCATCATCTACATCTTCCCGGCAATCGTCGATAAGCCCGAAAAACTCATCCCGCTGCTCGACATCATCTCGGTCGGCATCTACGCTGCCACCGGCGCCGATAAGGCCCTGGTCTACGGATTTGCCCCAGCCGTTTGCATCATGATGGGCTTTTTCACCGCGGTGGGTGGCGGCATGTTGCGCGACGGCTTTATGGGCGTGGTTCCGGGCATTTTCCAACGTACTAACTTTTATGCCATCGCCGCCATCGCCGGATCGACAAGCTATGTATGTCTCGTTATGAGCGGCATCATGAGCAATGTCGCCGCGCTGGTCGTATGCGTCGCGGTGACCATGGGTCTGCGCTGGCTCTCGCTGCGCTTTGATATCAAAAGCCCCACCGAGGAAGACATCGCACGTTTTTTGCATCGCAAAAAGTAGGTGGCGCGGGCTCGTCCCCGAAATGCAACTGAGAGGTTCTTTTAGAGCGCCCGCGCGTTGGGTACCCTGTTAGATACATGTCGAGTATCTAACGAAGGATTCACTATGCCTTGCAACCTAGCACCGTCGTCCCGACGCCGTAAAACGCGTGGCCGCATCGCCCTCCTATTCGCACTGATTGCACTTGCGCTGACCGCGCTTCCCACGACGTCGTTCGCCGGCACAGACACCGCGGGCAACGTGCTCGCAACCGAAGTTGACTCAAATCCGTCTGGCGTCGAAGGCGACCTGTACTGGGCCGGCCAAAGCCTTAACCTAGACGACGCTTCCATCGGCCGCGATATTATCGCGGCAGGCGAGAGCTTGTCGATTCGCGACTGCACTGTGGGCGGTGCCGTTCGCCTGGCGGCGCGCACCATCGATATCTCCAAAACCGCAATCGATGGCAGCGTGACGGTAGCCGGTCAGCATGTCGTGCTCAACACTGGTAGCACCGCCAACTGTTTTTACGCGATGGGTGAGACAGTTGCCCTACGAGGCTCCGCCAAGTCGGCAGCACTTGCAGGCGATACGGTGACCATCGACGGCACCGTCGAGGGCGATGTCGAGGTTTGGGCCGACAAGCTCGTCTTGGGCAAGAATGCCCGCATTACCGGCACCGTGAGCGCGCATGTTTCCGAAGACCCCGAGCGCACCGCAGGAGCCGAGGTCGGCGCGCTCAAGATCGACCGCACCGAGAACGATGATACTTCCACCATTAACGATGTCATCGGCGGCATCGTCGCCGCGGCGCTCTCGACCTGCTTTGTCGCTCTGCTGCTCGAGCTCGTCTTTCCGCGTGCGACCGCCAGTGCCGCCGGTATGCTCCACCAGCGCCCCACGTCACTGTGGGTGAGCGGTCTTCTGGGCACGATCGCTATCGTCCCTGCCGTCCTGCTGCTGATTATCTCTATCGCTGGCCTGTCGCTTGCCGGAACCCTCTTGTGCGGCGTTATCGGCATCGCGCTGGTCTCCACCGCCTTTGCGGGGTGCGCGATCGCCCGCATGGTCGGACACAACCAGAACCGCTACGTCATGGCAGCCGTCGGCGGTGTGGCCGCAGGCGCCCTCACGGGACTTCCCCTCATCGGCGACTTCATCAGCGGCGTGGCCTTTGTCTTTATGCTCGGCTACGTTATCCAAAGCATCTGGCGCAACGCCCACCTCAAGCCGCAGCAGGCCGCCAACACCCCGGGCCTTCCCTCCGCCTAGCCGCTAACCACCACAAAAGGGCCAGGCACCTTTGTGGTGGTGCAAAGCAACCTGACCCCATTGCACCAAAAAGGGCGCCGACCATTGCGGTCGACGCCCTTTCTTATTGGCGGTTATAAGCCCCAGCGATTATTTGTTGACCTGGCCGGCGCGGACGGCAGCCTTCTTGCGGTCGGTGGCGTTGAGCAGACGCTTGCGCAGGCGGATGTTCTTGGGAGTGATCTCGACCAGCTCGTCATCGGCGATGTACTCCAGCGCCTCCTCCAGCGAGAAGGTGCGGGGCGGCACCAGCTGGACGGAGATATCGGAGGTCGAGGAACGCTGGTTGCCCAGGTTCTTGGTACGGGCGATGTTGACGACCATGTCGCCGGCCTTGCTGCGCTCGCCCACGATCATGCCCTCGTAGCACTCGGTGCCCGGCTCAACGAACAGCTGGCCGCGCTCCTGCAGCGTACCCAGAGCGTAGGCAACGGCCTTCTCGGTGGTCATGGAGATCATGGCGCCGTTCTGGCGGTTACCGATCTCGCCGGCGTAGGGGCCGTACTCCAGGAAGGTGTGGTAGAACACGCCCTCGCCGTGGGTGACGTTCATAATGCGGTTCTTAAGACCCATGATGCCGCGCGTCGGGATCTTAAACTCAAGGTGCGTCACGATGCCCGAGGTATCCATGCTCGTCATGATGCCACCGGAGGTACCGAAGACCTCGACGACCTTGCCCGAGTACTCGTCCGGGCACTCGACGACGGCCTGCTCGACAGGCTCCAGCTTGTTACCGTTCTCGTCCTTCTTAAACAGAACGCGGGGACGACCGACCTGGAACTCAAAGCCCTCGCGGCGCATGGACTCCATCAGGACAGACAGGTGCAGAATGCCGCGGCCAGAGACCTCGACGCCGCTCTTGTCCTCGAGTTCCTCGATCTTCATGGTTACGTTGTTCTCGGCCTCGTTGAACAGGCGCTCCTTGAGCTGGCGGGCACCCACGATGTCGCCGTCACGGCCGACGAGCGGGGAGGTCGAAGCCTCAAAGACGATGGACAGGGTCGGCGGGTCAATCTCGATGGGCTCGAGCTCGACGGGGTTCTCGGGGTCGGTGTAAACATCGCCGATATCGGTGCGGTCAATACCCACGACGGCGGCGATATCGCCGGCGCCGACTTCCTGGCACTCGGTGCGGCCCAGATAGTCGAAGGTAAAGAGCTGCTTGACGGTAGCGGTAGCGCTGGAGCCGTCGTTCTTGACGACCAGAATCTGGTCGCCCTGGTGAATGGCGCCGGAGTACACGCGACCGATACCGATGCGGCCAACGAAGTTGGAGTGGTCGATGGTCACGCACTGCATGGCCAGCGGGGCGTTCTCGTCAACCTCGGGCGCGGGCATGTCGTCGATGATCATATCGAGCAGCGGATACATGTCCATGTTGCCGTCGTTGGGGTCAAGGCGGGCAAAGCCATTCATGGCGCTGGCGTAGACCACGTGCTCCATGGCGAACTCGAGCTGGTCGTCGGTGGCGCCCAGGTCGGCCATCAGGTCCAGGCAGTCGTTGTAGGCCTTCTCGGGGTTGGCACCCGGACGATCGATCTTGTTGATGACGATCATGATCTTGAGACCGGTGTCGATAGCGTGACGCAGCACGAAGCGGGTCTGGGGCATGGGGCCCTCAAAGGCGTCGACCAGCAGCAGGGCGCCGTCGGCCATGCGCAGCACGCGCTCGACCTCGCCGCCAAAGTCGGCGTGACCCGGGGTGTCGATGACGTTGATCTTGACGTCCTTGTACTCGATAGAGATGTTCTTGGCGAGAATCGTGATGCCGCGCTCGCGCTCCTGGTCGTTAGAGTCCAGGACGCGGTCCTCGACCTGCTGGTTGGCACGGAAGGCGTCCGTGGCACGCAGGAGCTTATCAACCATCGTCGTCTTGCCGTGGTCGACGTGGGCGATGATGGCGATGTTCCTCAGATTGTCTACGCGCATGTAGTTCCCCTATCTTCTATCCATATACAAACGGCACGCGTATGCGACCCACCCAGCAATGCAACGCTCGGCGGGAATATTGAGCCTTTTACCGAAAACTCGTTTATTTTAGCGATTTTAGATGAGAGGGGTTTCCTCACCTGCAGGTTCAGGGTCGCTCCACATAAAACCATCGCCGGCACCCATGCCCTCATACAGCACATATGCCGAAAAACCGCTCTCGAGCGTGGTCTCAAAGAAGCTCACGAGCAGAGCGTCATGGTAGCCGCCGTCAATTTCGACACAGCCGGTGTAGCCGATGGCATAGCGGGCGATGCGGCCCAGGCCCTCGTCCTTAAGACCCATCTTGTGCTCGGAGATAAAGTTGGTGGCGGCCTCGAGGCACGCCTCCTCGCCATCCTCGTCGAGCGCGGCCAGATAGCGGTTGGAAGCAGCGTCCTCGATCGCCACAACTACGCCCGGATTCTCGCCGGCGGCAAGGTCGTCCAAGAACGCGCCAATCAGGTCACACACCATGGCGTCGAGCTCGGCGGAGACGTTACCGGCGTCCTGCATATCCTGTGCCATCTCTAGACCTTCCCATCGAATCCGGCGTCGTTACAGTTCTTGTGCCTCGGCAGCGATCTTGGCGGCAGCGTCGCGGGCGCGCATCATATCCATCGCGCGCTTGTCGAGTACCTTGATCTGGTTGGTCAGCATGACTGCATCGACCACACCCCAGATTACCAAGCCTGTTGAAATCGAAAACCCAAGCGCACCAACTGTACCACGAAGACGAGAGCAGATTACCGCGACAAGGGCGGAGATGATAACCATCTTGATATAGGAGCCGCGGCGCTCGCGAAGCGTGCGGGCCTGCGTCACATAGGCGATGCGAGCCGCCTCGGATGCCTCCGAGCGCATCTGGGCTTCACGCGCGATGGCGGCCGCTTCAGCCGATACGCGGGTACCCATCAGCGACCTCTCCGCTCGCGTGCCAGACATTTAGAAATCATCGGGGGAGAGCGTATGGACGAACTCGTCGAACTTCTCGAACTCCTGCTCGTCGTCAACTTCCTCGGCATGGGCAGAAACGGTACCCAGGCGATTCATGATGTCGTCCTCCACGAACATGGGGGCATTACTGCGCACGGCAAGGGCAATGGCGTCACTGGGGCGGGCGTCAATCTTGCGCTCGTCACCATCGACCAGCACGACAATCGTCGCATAGAACACCGGCGGCTCGGCACGAACGATCTCGATGCGCTCGAGCTTGGCGCCCAGGGCATCGACGGTGTCAAGCAGCAGGTCATGCGTTATCGGGCGCTCGGCGCGACCGCTATCGATACCACGGCTAATGGCCGCGGCCTCAAACGAGCCGGTCTGAATGGAAAGCGAACGCAGGGGCGCCGTCGAATCCGACTTGCCGCAGCGCTCACGAAGCACGATAAGCGATGGCACGGGACCGGCGGCCATGACGATGGTCTCTATGTCGACACGAACCATGGAACACCTCCGGTACGTAGCGGTTAACACACGGCAGGGTCGCCGCATTGAATAGCTATACTACCCAATCTTTCGCCCAGCACACAAAATCAAAGTAGTTAATTTGGGACGGGGCTATTTTGACTACTTTTGTTGGATAAGAAAAAAGCCCCGAGGCAATGCCCCAGGGCTCTTAACGTTTTGATGGTGGACCTGACAAGATTCGAACTTGTGACCTCCCGGTTATCAGCCGGACGCTC
>CATWXC010000006.1:0-141247 GCA_958365315.1 uncultured Collinsella sp. | reverse complement strand
TCAACTTCAAGGGCGCGACCAAAAGGTCAGCGCCCTTTCGTTTCACGTCACCTTGTCTCAAATGTGGCCCGCTCGCTGGCGTTGCCAATACATCGACGTTGTCGGAGTAGTCATTGGGGACGTTCTTAAACGACTAGTCGTTGGGGACGTTCTTAAACGACTAGTCATTCAAGAACGTCCCCAATGACTACTCAACGGTTATTGCGCGCATGGCTCGCATGACAGCCGTCTCTTTTATGTTTCCTTTAGCCGTCGCTGTCTAGGATGGGGGTTAGTCGACAGGAAGGGAGCACCGGGATGGACGATGCGAGCGAGCGCGCGATTGAAGAGGACATGCTCGATCAGTTCAACTACTTTGATGATGAGGACGAGGAGCTGATCGACCGTCGCGAGCCAGCGCCGCTTGATTCCTTTGATCTAGTCGATGAAGAGGCTGATGAGGTTGAGGACGAATCAACGGAGCCCCCACAGTCTTCGCGCCTTAACTCGCTGCTTTCGAGAGCCCCCATGCACCACGGCGTTCGTGCCGGCGCGCTCCATATGAAAACTGACTGGCACCAGATCGTGACGGCAGGCGATGAACTTGCCGTCGATGCGCCGCTCACCGATAAATCATCCATCATCTGCCGCACCGGTATGCTTATGCTCGCGAGCGGAACGGGTGCCTGGCGTGTACGCGATACCATGAATCGAGTCGCCGCCGTACTCGGTGTCACCATCCACGTCGACTTGAGTCTCCTATCGTTTGAGTGTACCTGCATCGAAGATGGCCACTGCTTTAACGAGGTCGTCAGCCTGCCCACAACGGGCGTCAATACCCATCGCATTTGGATGATGGAGAGTTTCCTCAAAGAAATCGAGACCTATGGTCGTCGCTTCACGGTGCACGAGTATCACGAGATGCTCAAGACCGTTGAGAGTTCAAAACCTGATTACGCGCCTTGGCAACAGGGCCTTGCGGCGGCCTGCGCCTGTGGCGCCTTTGTCTTTTTACTTGGTGGCGGTCCTATTGAGATGGCATGCGCGTTCGTGGGCGCGGGTGTCGGCAACTTTGCCCGCTCCCATATTCTCAGGCAAGGCCTTGGTCAGTTCAGTGCGCTGACGACCGGCGTTGCGCTCGCTTGCGTTTCGTATCTGCTGGCATTGCTCGGCCTTGGCCAGGTCATACCGGGGGCAATGTCGCACCAAGAAGGCTATATCGGCGCCATGCTCTTTGTGATTCCCGGCTTTCCGCTCATTACGGCAGGCCTCGACATCGCTAAGCTCGACATGCGAAGCGGTATCGAGCGCCTTTCATATGCCGTATCGATTATTGTGATGGCGACGCTCGTAGGTTGGATGGTTGCCGAGTGTGTTGGCCTGGCGCCGGACGACTTTGCGCCGCTCGGCCTTTCGCCGCTTGCTCTTACGCTCCTGCGCGTGGTGATGAGCTTCGTTGGCGTATTCGGCTTCTCGGTGATGTTCAACAGCCCGGTAAAGATGGCCGCGGCAGCTGGGCTGATCGGCGCCGTGTCCAATACCCTGCGTCTGACCCTTGTCGATGCGCCGACGATGATTCCCTTCCTGGGCCTCAGCACGGGAATGCCTCCCGAGGCAGCAGCGTTTATCGGCGCGCTGGTATCGGGTCTGCTGGCAAGCTTGGCCGAAGTCAAGCTCACCTACCCGCGCATCGCCCTCACGGTGCCTTCGATTGTCATTATGGTGCCCGGTCTGTATCTCTATCGCTCTATGTATTACATGTGCACCTTCGACACAGTCAATATGCTCGGCTGGTTTGTGCGCGCAGTGCTCATCGTAGCGTTTCTGCCCGTTGGGCTGGGTGTGGCGCGTACGCTCACCGACCCTCGCTGGCGCCACACCAGCTAATTGGTTCAAGGGGGACAGGTTACTTTGCACCAAATGAGTTGCGGTGAAATAGGGACTGAATTGCTGCTTAAAGGGTCAAAACAGTCCGTATTCCACCGCAACTTATGGGGTCGGGGGATTATCGGTGCCCTGCATCTTCATAAACTCAACGCTTACGAAGCGTATGCGTTTCGTGCTAGGCTGGTTCCACCACATAAGTAGTCGCAGACGCGCGTACCACGGGCGGGCGAGATGAAGTTCCAACAGCTCCATCTTGCCCGCCCGTTTTTGTTGCGTGGCGCCGCGGCACAACACAGAGAGGAATCTGCCCTTTATGCCTATCAACAAACGAGAGAGCCTGCTGTTCACCTTTATCATGTGCTTTTGCATGGTGCTCTGGATGAGCATCTACAACGTTGCCCTGCAGCACGGGGCCATCAACAGCGAGGTCGTTGCCGCTGCGTGGCTCGGCTTCCCCGTTGCCTACATTTTTGCCATGTGCTGCGACTGGTTCGTCGCCAGCCCGCTCGCCAAGGGTTTCGCCTTTAAGTACTTGGTCACTCCGGGCAAGAGCTCGCCGCTCGCCATGACGCTCGCCGTCAGCTCCTGCATGGTCGTTCCCATGGTCATCATCATGTCGCTGTACGGTGCCTGCGAGGGTCTGACGCACATGCCCGGCGGCATCCTTGCGAACCTGTATTCCGTGCCCGCGATCTGGATGATCAACATCCCGCATAATTTTGTGATGGCGCTGCCGTGGAACCTTTTGGTAGCCGGTCCGATTTCCCACTTCGTCTTCCGTCGCGCCTTCCCTGTGGGGACGGTTTTCGAGGAGGAGCATGCCGAGCTCTTGGAGCAGGCTATGGCTCCTGAGTGCGAGTAGCTCGCTTAGGGATCTGCTGAGCGCGGGCGACTTGCTTGGTTGGAGCCCTAAGCGTGGATAGCTCTCTCGGCGACATCGCGGGCGTGAGCGGTGCGCATGACCGGAGGGCCCGTGCTACTCCGTTGCCCGACGTGCTAGCGCGCAGAACAATCTGTTGGTGCATTCGGCGGCTGCTGAAGCGTTTCGGCAGCCGCTTTTTATACGGAGTTTAAATACAACAGTCTGTTGTATTACGTAGAGTGGTATATCTCTAGCAGGAAAAATGCGAGAGACGGAGCATTATGGCGTTGCTAGTAGGACTGGACGTGGGGTCGACGACGACCAAAGTTTACGCGATGCACGAGGATATGACCGAGGCGTGGTGGGGATATCGCCGCCACGGGGCGTGTCAGACAGCGAGCGTGCGCGCCATGCTCGGCGAGCTCGCCGAGCGCTTTCCCCATGAGTCGCTGCGCGTTGCGGTGACCGGCTCGGGTGCGCGCGATATCGCGACCGCGCTGGGCGCCTCGTACGTTCAGGAGGTGGTCGCCAACGCGCTCGCGATCAGCAGGTTCTATCCGCAGACGCGCTGCGCCATCGAGCTGGGCGGCCAAGACGCCAAGATGATCTTCTTCCGCACCAACGATAAGGGAGACATCGAGGTTGCCGACATGCGCATGAACGGCTCGTGCGCAGGCGGTACCGGTGCATTTATCGACGAGATGGCAAAGCTCATGGGGGTCGGCACCGAATCGGGCGAGTTCGAGCAGCTCGCAAGCCGGGGAACGACCGTCCACGAGGTCTCGGGCCGCTGCGGCGTGTACGCAAAGACCGATATCCAGCCGCTGCTCAACGAGGGCATTCCTACCACCGACCTGGCGCTTTCGGCGCTTCACGCGGTCGCCCGCCAAACGATCGGCGGTCTGGCCCAGGGTATCGACATCGAGCCGCCGGTAATCTTCGAGGGCGGTACGCTCGCCTACAACCCCACGCTGGTCCGCGTGTTCCGGGAGCAACTGAATCTATCGGACGATCAGGTTATCGTCCCGCGCGATCCGCAGATCATGGTCGCGCGCGGTGCCGCCCTGTCGCTGACCGACATGTTCGCATCGTCCCAACCGATCGACCTTCCCGACGCTTTTGTCCGGCTGGATAAGCTCGAGACGGTCGCGCCCGCAAGCGGGGAGGGACGTCTTGCCCAGCCCTTTTTTGCCACACCTGCCGAGCAGGCGGATTTTATGGCACGCCATGGCAAAGAGACGCCGGCAAAGGGTCCGGATGCGTATGCGCCCGGAGAGACGGTGCGTGTGGCGCTCGGTATCGATTCGGGGAGCACGACGACCAAGTTCGCCCTGGTCGATGAGGCGGGTGAGCTTGTCGATTCGTTCTACGCGTCTAATAACGGCAGACCGCTCGACGTCGCCCAACAGGGTCTTGTCAGCTTGAAGAACCGCTGGGAGACAGCGGGAGTCACGCTTGCGATCGATGCCGTGGGCACCACGGGATACGGCGAGGAGCTTTTCGCGCGCGCGTTCCACGCCGACTACCATACGGTCGAGACGGTCGCGCACGCCCGCGCCGCGTGCGCATGCGTTCCCGATGCGACCTTCGTGCTCGACATCGGCGGACAGGATATGAAGGCCATCTGGCTCAACCACGGCGTGCTGACCGATATCGTCGTCAACGAGGCGTGCTCTGCGGGCTGCGGCTCGTTCCTCGAGGGTTTTGCCAAAAACCTCGGAATAGCCGTTGAGGATATCGCGACCGAGGCATTTTCGTCCAAAGCCCCCGCCGTTCTCGGCAGCCGCTGCACGGTGTTCATGAACAGCAGCGTCGTTTCCGAGCAGCGGCGCGGTAAGGGTCCGGGCGACATCATGGCCGGTCTCTGCCGTTCGATTATCGAGAACGTGTTCACCAAGGTCATTCGCGTTTCAAATCTCAACCGTCTGGGCGACAAAGTCGTCGTCCAGGGCGGCACGTTCCGAAACGACGCGGTGCTGCGCGCATTCGAGCAGTATCTGGGCAAACCCGTCACGCGTGCGCCCCACCCGGGGCTGATGGGCGCTATCGGTATCGCCCTGCTCGCGCGCGAGGAATGCCGCAAGGGCGACGCCGGCACGTCGTTTATCGGGCTCGATGCCGTGGAGCGCTTCGAGCATCGCGAGTTCGGCGGCGTTACCTGCCGTCGGTGCAACAACCGCTGCCAGCGCGCGGTCGTGGCATTTGGCGACGGCTCGCTTTACGTCACGGGCAATCGCTGCCCGCGCGGCGGCGCCATCTCATGGGATGAGCTCGTGCGCGAGGTTCCCGCGGCGGAGGAGCTGCGTCCGCAGGGTGCTTGCGAGGCACAGGCACCCGGCACGGGGCGCGACCGGACCGCGGCTGCCCCCAATCTCTTTGTCGACCGCGAGAAGCTGCTGTTCGAGTCGTGCCCCACGGTTCCCGTCTGCGGGGGGCGCGATGTCACGATCGGCATTCCCCGTGTGCTCGAGTTCTGGGACACCATGCCGTTCTGGTCGACGTTCTTCAGCACGCTCGGCTTTAAGGTGCGCGTCTCGGGACGCAGCACCAAGGCGATGTACGAGCGCGGTCTGGCGCACGTCACATCCGACACCGTGTGCTTCCCGGCCAAGCTCGTCCACGGGCACATCCGCAATCTCGTCGACGCCGGCGTCGACCGCATCTTCATGCCCATCATCACGACGGTGCCCACCGAAAACACCGCCTCTACCAGCGAGTGGATGTGCGCCGTCGTAAAGGGATACCCCTACGTGATGCGCAATTCCGATAACCCGGAGGAGCGTTTCGGCGTTCCGTTCGATACGCCGCTGTTCCACTGGTACGACGAGGGCGACCGAAACCGCCAGCTCAAGGCGTGGTGCAAGGAGACCTTCGATATCGATGCCGACCTGGTTGCCAAGGCGACCGAGCAGGCGGACCGCGCGCAGCAGACGTTTGAGAACCAGCTGCAGCTGCGCGGCAGGCAGGTGCTCGAGAACGTGCGCGAGGACGGCGGCTACGCGGTGGTGATCGCTTCGCGCCCGTACCACAACGACCCGCTGGTCAACCACGGGCTGCCCAAGCTCTTCTCTGAGCGCGGCATCCCCGTGCTGACGCCCGATGCGGTGCCGGGGGTCTGCAACGTCGATCTTTCCAACAGCCGCATCGACATCGTGAACAACTACCATGCGCGCATGCTGTCGTGCGCGGTCATCGTCGCATCGACGCCCGAGCTCGAGCTCGTGCAGATGGGCAGCTTCGGCTGCGGCCACGATGCGTATCTCACCGACGAGATCGCGCGCATGATGGGCGAGATGGGCTCCAAGGTTCCGATGATGATCAAGCTCGATGAGAGCGACGTCGCCGGTCCCATGGGCATTCGCGTGCGTTCGTTTATCGAGTCGGTCAACCGTCGTCGCGCGGAGGAGCGTGCCGAGGGCGCCCGGGTGCATGCGGTCCATCCGCTCGACGACCCGTATAAGGTCAAGTACACCAAGCGCGACCGGCACGACAAGATCGCGCTGGTCCCCAACACCTCCCATGCGTTCTGCAGGCTCATGACCGCGGCGATGCGCAATCAGGGCGTGCGCGCCGAGGCCCTTGATATCGGGCGCGAGGATGCCATCCGCCTGGGCAAACGCTATGTGCACAACGACATCTGCTTCCCCGCGCAAATCGTGATCGGCGAGGCGCTCGCGGCACTCGAGAGCGGTAAGTACGACCCGCACGACGTCGCCGTGGTGACTGGCAAGTATATCGGCGACTGCCGCCTGACGCACTACATGCCCCTGCTGCGCCGCGCGCTCGACGACGCGGGATACGACTATGTCCCGGTGCTCACCAACGACGACGTCGATGCCCACAATGCGCATCCGGGCTTCAAGCTCGGCCTTGGCCCGAGCATCCAGATCGCCTACGGTCTTCCCATGATCGATACCCTCGAGGCCATGCTTAGGCGCATCCGTCCCTACGAGCTCGAGAAGGGCGCGGCGGACGCTGCGTTCGACCGCGCGCTCGATGAGGTTATCGAGGGCATGGAGCGCTCCGGGCTGAGAGGCCAGGCGACGGGCTTCAAACGCGCGCTTGCGATCATGGACGCCGTTCCGTACGACCGCTCGAACCCGCATCCGACCGTTCTCATCGTGGGCGAGTACCTGCTCAATTTCCATCTCGGCGCCAACCACGAGATCGAGCGCTACCTCGAGGACAACGGGCTCGAGGTCATCGAGGCGCGCATGACCGACGTGATCCGCAAGACCTATTTCTACAAGCATGCGCAGTCGCGCGAGTTCCACGTCGACCTGTCGCTGCCCGAAAAGGCCTGGTACGCCACGGCGGACAACCTGTTCGAGCTCGCGCACGACCGTTGCGACCGCCTGGGCGCGGCGAGCCCGCTCTACGAGCCGCCGACGCGCATGCCCGAGCTCGTGCGCGCGAGCGATAAGATCCTGCACCATACGTTCGATGCGGGCGAGGGCGTGCTGATTCCGGCGGAGATCCTCGAGCACGCCAAGCGCGGCTGCCGCAACTTCGTGATCCTGCAGCCGTTCGGGTGTCTGCCCAACCATGTCGTGGGGCGCGGGCTCATCCATGCGCTCAAGGAGCAGTATCCCACGGCGCAGTTCCTGCCGCTCGACTACGATCCCGACGTGAGCTTCGCCAACGTGGAGAACCGTCTTCAGATGCTCATCATGAACGCCAAGGCGCAGGGGTGCGGTGAGGCGCATGGCGAGACCGCGTAAGGACGCCGATGCGCCCGATGCACGCACCCGTATCATCGAGGCGTTTTGGGAGCTCATCGAGAACAACAGCATCTTCGAGCTGTCGGTTGGCGAGGTGACCCGCGCCGCCCGGTGCAATCGCGGAACGTTTTACTACTATTTTCACGATTTCGATGAACTCGTCGCCATCGCCATAGCCCAGCTGCTGCAGGATAACGAGCTCATCACCGATGCCCTCTGGCATTTTTCGAGCGAGGGCGACCTTTCGGCGTTCGACCGGCGCGACGTCCGCTGCCTGCTGCGGCGCATCGTCATCACCATGAGAGCGGGTGCCGCCGAGCAGGTCGTGCAGGGCATCCATACGATCATCATCGACCGCGTGAGAGAGATCGTCCACCCCGACGGAGAAGAGCTCAAGGCGGATTCGAGCTTTGCGGTGGGCTTTCTGGTCTCGGGCATCATGGACTTTGTGATGGCGGTCGGCTTTGCCCGGGAGGGCGGCGAGGAGATAGACCTCGAGCAGCTGGGGGACAGCGCGTGCGCGTACCTGAGGGCGGTCGCCATGCAGACGGTGGAAACGGTCGCGCAAGTCGAGGGCGTCGATACATCCGAGCTGCTCGAACGCGTCTCCAAGGAGGCCGATGCCTATCGCGCATCGCGTGCGACGAGTCCCGACGTGGTGAAAGACGCCTAGGGTTTCTCTTGCGGGGCGCCTGTCGCGCATCGCGCGGTGAGTCCCGCGATGCGGTCATAACCTGCATTCATGTGAGCCGGGTTTATAGATATTCCTCCAGCTGTTAACATAGACAACCTGTGGGTAAAGAGACAAAAGCGCCGCCGACGGGCGGGCGTTTTGATTTCGATGAACTCATGTAAGGAAACGAGCATGTTAGATAGATTTACCGATCGAGCGCGCAAGGTCATGTCGATGGCCAAACAGGAGGCGCTCGATCTTCATTCAAATAAGGTGGGCACCGAGCACCTGCTGCTCGCGCTTGCCAAGGAGGACGAGGGCATTGCCGCCGAGGCACTGCGTTCGCTCGACATCTCCTACGATGACATCATGGATACTCTCAAAGAGGTCCAGACCACGGTTCCCGAGCCCAGTGAGGAGACCGAGGCGGCCAAGCTCGCCTTTACGCCGCTCGTCATTAGCGTGATGGAGCGTTCATTCCGCGTGGCGCGTGAGAACAACCAGACCTACGTGTCGACCGAGCACTTGCTGATCGGCATCGTCGAAGAGGGCAACGGCATGGCCATGGACATTCTCATGCGCCTAGGTGTGTCGTCCGCCTCCATCAAAAAGGCTATCGAGAAACTCACCGCCAAGGACCAGGACAAGAAGCGTCCGCTCGCCGGCGCCGGTGCTGGTCGTCCCGGTGCGGGCCTGCCGTTCTTTAGCGGCTCGGATGCCTCTCAGCAAAAGGGGAGTGGCACCGATACGCTTAAGCAGTTCGCGACCAACCTCACACAGAAGGCGCGCGACGGCGAGCTCGACCCTGTAATTGGTCGCGAAAAGGAAGTCCAGCGTATGATGGAAATTCTTTCGCGCCGCACCAAGAACAACCCGCTCATTCTGGGCGACCCCGGCGTGGGCAAGACGGCCATTGTCGAGGGCCTAGCTCAGCAGATTGCAGCCGGCAACGTGCCCGAGAACCTCATGAACCAGAATATCTGGACGCTCGACCTGCCGGGCCTCGTGGCGGGTGCCAAGTATCGCGGCGAGTTTGAGGAGCGCCTCAAGAACGTGATCCAGGAGGCCACCGAAGCCGATGACGTCATCCTGTTTATCGACGAGATGCACACCATCATCGGTGCCGGTTCTGCCGAGGGTTCCATCGACGCGAGCTCTATGCTCAAGCCCGTGCTTGCGCGCGGTGCCTTCCAGATTATCGGCGCCACCACGGCCGAGGAATTCCGCAAGTACCTCACCAAGGATCCGGCCTTTGAGCGTCGTTTCCAGACCATCGATGTCGAGGAGCCGAGCGTTGAGGACACGGTCAAGATCCTGACCGCACTCAAGCCGCGCTACGAGGAGCACCACCATGTGCGCTATACGCAGGGTGCTATCGAGGCCGCCGCGAACCTTTCCAACCGCTACATCCAGGATCGCTTCCTGCCCGATAAGGCTATCGACCTCATTGACGAGGCCGGTGCCCGCGCTCGCATCGCCGCGAATCGCGCGCCCGAGCCGGTGCGTGAGGCCGAGCATCGCGTGGAGGAGCTCAAGGCCGCCGCGCAGGAGGCCACCGAGAGCGACGATATGAACAAGGCCGCCGAGATCACCGAGCAGCAGAAAGCTGCCGAGATTGAGCTCGCCGAGGCCAAGGCCGCCTGGACGGCCGAGCTCGACGCCAGCCCGCTCACCATCGACGTGAGCCAGATCGCCGATATCGTGTCCGTGACTTCGGGCGTGCCGGTGTCCTCGCTTACCGAGAGCGAGAGCCGTCGCCTGCTGCAAGCCGAAAGCGTGCTCAAGACGCGCATTATCGGTCAGGATGAGGCTGTCGAGGCCGTTGCCAAGGCCGTGCGCCGCAGCCGCTCGCCGCTCAAGGATCCGCGTCGCCCCGGCGGCAGCTTTATCTTCCTTGGTCCCACCGGCACGGGCAAGACCGAGCTCGCCAAGACGCTCGCCGAGTACCTCTTTGGCAGCAAGGATGCACTCATCAGCTTCGACATGTCCGAGTTCGGTAGCGAGTTCGAGGTCTCCAAGCTCATCGGTAGCCCTCCGGGTTACGTCGGTCACGACGAGGGCGGCCAGCTCACCAAGGCCGTTCGTCGCCACCCGTACTCGGTCGTGCTGTTCGACGAGATCGAGAAGGCGCACCCCGATATCTTCAACATCTTGCTGCAGGTGCTGGAGGAGGGCCGCCTGACCGATAGCCAGGGCAAGACGGTCGACTTCCGCAACACCGTGATCATCATGACGTCCAACGTGGGCGCTCGCGAGATTGCGCAGGATGCGAGCGTTGGCTTTGGCACCACCGGCGAGCAGGGCCTCACGTCGAGTGAGATCCGCGGCCGCGCGATGGGCGAGCTCAAGCGCCTGTTCCGCCCCGAGCTGCTCAACCGTATCGACGACATTGTGGTGTTCCAGAAGCTCTCGGGCGAGAATCTCACCAAGATCGCGCACCTGCTGGTGGACGACCTGCGTCAGCGTTTGATTGCCAACGGCATGAACATCAAGCTCACCGCTGCGGCCTATGACAAGATCGTGGCCGAGGGCACCGATCTCACCAACGGTGCGCGTCCGCTGCGCCGTGCCATCCAAAAGCTCATCGAGGACCCGCTGTCCGAGGAGCTTCTGGCCGGCGAGTGGGGCGAGGGCGATACCGTCCTGTGCGACGTGGCCGATGGCAAGTTTGTCTTTAGCCACGGCACGGGCGAGATCCCGGCACCGCGTCCGGCGGGCACGCTCGGTGGCGATACCGCTCCGGCGGCACCGCACACCGGCAACGCCGCGCCCGTGAGCGGCGGCGTGACCTCGGGCCCCGGCGGCATGATGCAAGCCGGTTCCGGCGCGCTGTAGGGTGTGGCGACAATTTGATCTGTGCAATCGAGGCGCTCTGGCAAGGGCGCCTCGATTTGTAGAGCTGCGAAGTTGTGACCGTTACGCTATGCGGTCCGCCGTTAGCCGATGATGCGAGGGCGCTCGGCGTTTTCGACTGGTTTATGCACGCAAAGTCTGGGAATATACAAGTCGCATGTCTTACTGTCTAACCAGTTGCGCCAAGGAGGCACCATGGACTACAAGATTACCGGCTACGAGCCCGCCCAGCTGTTCCATTTCTTTGAGGAGATCAGCGCGATCCCCCGTGGGTCTGGCAACGAGAAGGGCATCAGCGATTTCCTGGTTGCGTTTGCCAAGGAGCGCGGCCTCGACGTGTATCAGGACGAGGTCTACAACGTCATCATTCGCAAGCCCGCATCTGCCGGCGCCGAGAATGCCCCGACCGTGATGCTGCAGGGCCACATCGATATGGTTTGCGACAAGTTGGGTTCCGTTGAGCACGACTTTGCGACCGACGGTATCGACCTGGTCGTCAAGGACGGCGTCCTCACCGCTAACGGCACCACGCTGGGCGCCGACAACGGTATCGCCGTCGCCCTGATGCTCACCGTGCTCAACGACGATTCGATTGCTCATCCGGCCCTCGAGTGCGTGTTCACCACCGACGAGGAGACTGGCCTGGTTGGCGCCGAGACGCTCGACAAGTCCCAGATTAGCGCCCGCACCATGATCAACCTCGATTCCGAGGAGGAGGGCGTGGCCACCGTCAGCTGCGCCGGCGGTGTCGTCGTTACCTACACCTGCCCGATCGTGCGCGAGCACAAGACTGGCAGCACCCTTACGCTCGAGATCTCCGGCCTGCTGGGTGGTCACTCCGGCGCCGACATCCACCTGGAGCGCGGCAACGGCAACCTCATCATGGCCCGCATCATCGACCGCCTGATGGTCGCCGGCGAGCCCGCCATCGTCAGCTTTAACGGCGGCACTAAGGACAACGCCATCAACCGTGAGTGCAAGGCCGAGCTGGTTTACGCCGACCACGCTGCCGCCGAGGCAGCGGCCGAGATCGCAAGGGGCATCATCGCCGACGTCACCGCCGAGCTCGAGGTCTTCGACCCCGGCTTTACCTGCACCGTCGAGATTGCCGACGACGCCGAGGTCGAGGCCATGGACCAGAAGTCCGCGCTTGCCCTCATCCGCGCCCTGCGTCTTGCCCCTAACGGCGTGATTCGCCGCAACGTCGCCACCGACGGCTCCGTCGAGGTTTCCTCCAACATCGGCGTGGTTGCCACCTCTGACGACCAGGTCAAGATTATGCTGTCCCCGCGCTCCTCGATCACCTCGCTGCAGAACGAGTTCAAGGACCGCCTGCAGACGCTGGCCGATGTCTTGGGCTTCGACGCCAAGTTTGAGTTCGAGTATCCCGGCTGGAGCTATGCCGAGCATTCGCCGGTCCGCGACATCTTTGTCGAGAGCTATCGCGAGCTCTTTGGCTCCGAGCTGCGCATCGAGTCCATCCATGCCGGCCTTGAGTGCGGCCTGTTCGCCGAGGCCCTGCACGGTCTGGACGCCATCGCCGTGGGCCCGACGCTCTCCGATGTCCACACCCCGGACGAGAGCATGGAGCTCGCTTCTGCTGAGCGCTTCTACGAGCTGCTCATCGACGTCCTCAAGCGCCTCGCTGCGTAAAGGTTGCGCTAGCAGCAGTCCGAGCCACGTGCTAGCGGATTGCAGATGACATTATGAGAGGGGGCACCCGAGCTTTTGCGATGGGTGCCCCCTCTCTTCTTTTAAGAAATGGGAAATTGATTGGCGTCTAGCCCATATCCGCCCTGATGAGGTTGAGGGTGCGCTGGCAGTTTTCGCGGACGGGGCCGAGCATATGCTCGCGCAGGTCCGCCATGCCGGGCAGGTCGGCGTATTCGTCCATGACCTCTTCCATGCAAATGGGTACCTCGTAGGCGAGGTCCATCATGGTCGCAAAGCAAAACTTCTCGGATAGCCCGGCATCGGTGAGCGCCGCCTCCAGCGCGGGGTTGCCCATACCGTGGTATCGGCGGATAGCGCCTGGACCGATGCGCCCCACACGATTTTCGCCGCCAACGCTCATGGCCAGGCGTGCCCGACGTCGCATGCGCTCATACGCCAAACCCGACGCGACATCGTACATTCGAGCCATCATGGCTGCGCCGTCGTTTCCAAGGAGCAGGGAATAGTTTTTCGCATGCGCATCCGGTGCGCCGATAATGGCGTTGAAGAACAGTATCTGCGTAAACAGATATAGGTTAAGTTGATGGTGGCTCGTATTTATGAGGAGCTCTTGAATGTCGCGGGTGGTCGGGCCGCCGTCTGCCGTGTACTTTTGGGAGGGCATCACCCCAAGTGCCTGACAGAGGTCTTCTTGATGTAGGCGCCTGATCGTTCCGTCTTCGACTTTCACGCGGTCATAGCGCTCAACAATGAGGGCAGGTTCGTCCTCAAACATACGATATTTGACGTTTGCCGTTGCGATACCGGCGCGCTGGGCGCTTTTCATGCAGACAAACTCATTGAGAGCCTCGAGTTTAAATCCGATAACGCCATTTTTGAAAATATGCGTTGTGGGCGAGGAGCCTATGCATTCGCACCAGCGGCCGTTTGTGAACGCGAGCGCGAATTTGCCCTGGTTGCCTCCAAGCGACCAACTTTCATCTAGGCCCATCCACGATGCATCGCGGTCATCTCTGATCGACTTGAGACGGAGAGCAATTTCGTGGTCGTCTATAGGGCGGTATTCGCCAGCGCGATGCAGGACGGCATCGGCATCTTCTTCGGCACAAAACTGCACTCCGCCCGGACAGTCGAGTCCGATATGGCTGAGCAACGCAACGGGATTGTTGGGCCTAACGTCGAATTCGGCGGCAATCGCTTTTCGCTGGTCCTCGCTGTCGGGTAGAAGGCCAAACAGGTACGGATTCATGACCTGTTGTCCGTATGTGCGATTCGATACGGGTATGTTGGTCGATAGGGCTGGCCCGTCATAGTCATGATCGTAGGTAAAGCTGATAAGACCGTTCTCATCTTGCGTGAGCGTTCCCGCAGGTACGCCGCAAATAATGGTCCGAAGTGATGTTCTGGCCATTGGCTATTTCCCTTCGGGCTTGGTTTGGTTAGATACGTTTGCGGCAATCGAGACTCCGAGATTGGACATGGCGAAATCGGCGAAGACCTCGTCGTAGAGTGCGGATGTAAAGGGGGCATCTGCAAGAGCCGGAATGGGGGTACTACGACGGTTGCGATGGTGAAAACGTTGAGCGTGATGGCACCTGGGGGTGCTGCGAGGCAGCGGATTGGCATGCGGGGCGTCGACTGGTCGCTCGTTTTTCGCTTCGCCGATATCCCCTTGAGCGGCGAGTGCCAGTCCAAGAGCATTGAAAATCGTCAGCAGCTTGTCGAGTCGAATGCCGGTGGCGTCTCCTAGCTCGAGCGATGCGAGCAGGCGCTCCGAAACACTGGCCGTTTTAGCGAGGGCGGCACGGGTGAGACCCTGAGCCTCGCGTGCCTGGCGCACGTAGATGCCAGCTTGGCGCGGTGTGGTGATGGGAAGGGTGTCCACGGCGATCTCCTAACGTGCAGACTTTTGCATATTAGTATGACATGCAAAAGTCTGCACGAAAAGGCCTCATGCAAAACTCTGCATAAGGCCTTGTGCTGGCGTTGAGTTTTGAGCGATTGTGCTTGGCGTTACAGCGCCAAAATCCCCAGATGCTCAAGCAAGATCTTAAGCCCGATGAGGATGAGCACGACGCCACCCACGATGGTGGCGGGTTTTTCGTAGCGCGCGCCAAAGGTGTGGCCGATCGCTACGCCGGCGACGGAGAAGATAAACGTTGTGACGCCGATAAGCGATACGGCGGGAACGATGTCAACCGAGAGCGCCGCAAACGAGATGCCTACGGCTAGGGCGTCGATTGAGGTGGCGATGGCGAGGATCAGGTATTCTACCAGGTCAATCTTTTCGGCATCCTTGTCGTCGCCTTCGTTCTCATCTTCGTCTTCGGAAAAGGCTTCCCACAGCATTTTGCCGCCGATAAAGGCCAAAAGGATAAAGGCGATCCAATGGTCGATGGGTCCGATGATGCCCATGAATTGACTGCCGAGCGCCCATCCGATTACGGGCATGCCGGCCTGAAAGCCGCCAAAGAACAGGCCGAGCACTACGGCGACTTTAAGGTTGATCTTTTTCATGCCAAGGCCCTTGCAGATGGATACGGCAAAAGCGTCCATAGAAAGGCCGATAGCGAGCAACACACGCTCTGCGAGTCCCATAGTCTGGCTCCCTCTCTGCGGGCGAGCCCGATTACGCGACTACTCCCTCATTTATATGAGACCCGATGCTACCACATGAGCAGTCAAGAGAGCCTCGTCCCAAATGAGCTACCTAAGCTGTGTTCGCTCATTCTGTAAGCATCGGATTTCGCAAGCAACGCAGGGACAAACCGTGAGAAACTATTTAGCGTTTATGGAGCGTATACGATGGGAGCGATGCCTTGGATAAGAACGAGCTGCAAAAGCGTATGGAACAGGCCATCCGCCTGACGGCACCTGGTCAGCCGATCCGCACCGCCCTCGACATGATCATCGCCGGTCACCTGGGCGCCCTTATCTGCGTCGGCGACACCGAAAACGTGCTCGCTGCCGGTAACGACGGCTTCCCGCTCAATATTTCGTTCACCTCGAACCGCCTGTTCGAGCTTTCCAAGATGGACGGCGCTATCGTTATCGATGGCGACCTCACCCAGATCCTGCGCGCCAACTTCCACCTCAATCCCGATCCCTCGCTCGCCACGAGTGAGACGGGCATGCGTCACCGCACCGCCGCTCGCATGTCGGTGCTCACCGATGCCATCGTGATCTCTGTCTCGGCCCGTCGTGCCGTCGTCAACGTGTACGTTCACGGCAAAAGCTACGAGATTCAGCCTGTCACCACCATCATGAGCTCGGTCAACCAGCTCGTCGCCACGCTCCAGACTACCCGTCAGTCGCTCGATCGCTCCCTGCTGCGCCTGACGGCCCTCGAGCTCGACGACTACGTTACGCTCGCCGACATTACCGGTATTTTCTCGAGCTTCGAGATCATGCAGCAGGCAAAGACTGAGCTTAAGGATTGCATTGTCAAGCTGGGCAACCAGGGCAAGCTCGTGCAGATGCAGCTCGAGCAGCTCGCGGGCTCCAGCATGGATACCGAATACGACCTGATGATCCGCGACTACGCGAGCGATTCCTCCGAGGCAAACGCCGAGAAGATTCGCGCCGAGCTCGCTCGCATGACACCTAAGGACCTGTCCGACCCACAGCATGTGGCGGCGGTTCTGGGCTATGACGACCTGGACGAGGACTCCGTCATGACGCCGCTGGGCCTGCGCACGCTTTCGCGTGTGTCCGTCGTGCGCGACGGCGTGGCCGAGAAGATCGTTGACGAGTACGGCTCGCTGCAGGAGCTCATGGACGACATTAGCGAGGATCCGGAGCGCCTGGGCGACTTTGGCGTCAACAACCCTGCCATTCTTGCGGACTCGCTGTACCGCATGAAGGGCACCAAACAGGGGAACGCATAATGGCGCCCGTATGCGCCGTGGTCGTTGCCGGTGGCAGCGGCCAGCGCTTTGGAAACCCCGGCGGCAAGCAGCTCGTTAACGTGGCGGGTCGTCCGCTCATGAGCTGGTCCATCCGCGCGTTTGATCGGAGCGACAAGGTCGGCCACATCGTCGTGGTTTGCCCTGCCGAGCGTCGTGCCGAGATGCGACGCCTGGCCATCGACCCGTTTGACTATGACACGCCCATCAGCTTTGCCGATGCCGGCGATACCCGTCAGGATTCCACCCGTGCCGGCGTGCATGCGGTTCCGGCGGGTTTCGAATATGTCGCCATTCACGACGGCGCTCGTCCGCTCATTACCACCGAGGCCATCGATCACGCTATCGACGTGCTTGTGGGCGACCGTTCGCTCGACGGTGTCGTGTGCGGTCAGCCCGCGATCGACACGCTCAAAATCGTCGACGGCGATAATATCGTCGAGACGCCGCCGCGCGAGCTCTATTGGGCTGCGCAGACGCCGCAGATCTTTAGCGTCGACGCCATGAAGCGCGCTCACGCCGCTGCTATCGCCGAGGGCTTTATCGGTACCGACGATTCATCGCTGGTCGAGCGCATGGGCGGGCGCGTCCGCTGCGTCCAGAGCCCGCGCGACAACCTTAAGGTGACGGTGCCCGAGGACCTGCGTCCTGTAACCGCGATTCTGCTCGGTCGCATGGCCGAGGGAGAGGACCTTCCCCATGTTCAGTAACCTGCGCATTGGCCACGGCTACGACGTCCACCGTTTGGTGGAGGGGCGTCGATGTATCATCGGCGGGGTCGACATTCCCTACGAGCGCGGCCTGCTGGGCCACTCGGATGCCGATGTGCTCGCGCACGCCTTAGCCGACGCCATTCTGGGCGCCTGCCGCGGGGGAGACATCGGCAAGCTATTTCCCGACACCGATCCCGCCTACGAGGGCGCCGATTCGATGGTGCTGCTCGCTCGCGTGATGGACTATGCGCGTGAGCTGGGCTTTGAGTTTGTCGATGCCGATTGCACCATTGCCTGTCAGCAACCCAAGATCACCCCGCACCGCGATGCCATGCGCGCCAACCTTGCCCATGCCCTGGGCGTTGACGTCGAAAACGTGGGCGTCGCCGCCACTACGACCGAAAAGCTCGGTTGGGAAGGCCAGGGCGAGGGGATCGGCGCCTGGGCCGTCTGCCTGCTACAGAAAACCGTTAAGGAGTAACGAATGCGTATCTACAACAGCGCTACCCATAAAAAGGAAGAGTTCCAGCCCATCGAGTCCGGCAAGGTCCGCATGTACGTGTGCGGCCCCACGGTCTACGACAACATCCACATCGGCAATGCCCGCACGTTCATCAGCTTTGACGTGATTCGTCGCTGGCTCATCGCGAGCGGCTACGAGGTCACGTTCGCCCAGAACCTCACCGATGTCGATGACAAGATCATCAAACGCGCCAACGAGCAGGGCCGTACGGCTGCCGAGGTCGCGACGGAGTTCTCGGACAAGTTCATCGGCGTCATGCGCGCCGCCAACGTGCTCGATCCCGATGTGCGCCCCCGTGCCACCAAGGAGATCGGCCCCATGATCGCCATGATCAAGACGCTTATCGAGCAGGGCCACGCTTACGCAGCCGATAACGGCGATGTGTACTTTGCCGTGCGCAGCGATCCCAACTATGGTCAGGTCTCGGGCCGCAACATCGACGACCTTATGGTGGGCGCGCGCATCGAGGAGAACGAGGACAAGAACGACCCGCTCGACTTTGCCCTGTGGAAGGCCGCCAAGCCCGGCGAGCCCAGCTGGCCGAGCCCCTGGGGCGAGGGCCGTCCCGGTTGGCACACCGAGTGCGCCGCCATGGTGCATCGCTACCTGGGTACCCCGATCGACATCCACGGTGGCGGCTCCGACCTTGCCTTCCCGCATCACGAGAACGAGTGCGCCCAGGCCACCTGCGCCTGGCACCAGGGCTTCTCCAACACTTGGATGCACACGGGCATGCTGCTGGTAGACGGCGAGAAGATGTCCAAGTCGCTCGGCAACTTCTTTACGCTGGCTGAGGTCCTCGAGCAGCACTCCGCTGCCGCCCTGCGCCTGCTGATGCTGCAGACGAGCTATCGCTCGCCGCTCGACTTTTCTTGGGAGCGCCTGGAGGGTGCCGAGAACTCGCTCACGCGTATCGCCGGTACGGTCGAGAACCTGCGCTGGGCCGCGAACCATGCGACGGCCGATGCCGATGCGGCTGCCGCCGAGGCGTTTGCCGCCAAGGCCGCTGAGACTCGTGCCGCCTTTAAGGAGTGCATGGACGACGACTTTAACACCGCTGGTGCCATGGGTGCCGTCTTTGGCTTTGTGACCGAGTGCAACCAGTACCTGGAGCAGGCGGGCGACGCTGCCGACAAGGCCGCCGCGCTTGCCGCCGCCGACACGCTGGCCGAGCTGCTCGATACGCTTGGCGTTGAGCTTCCCGAGCCCAAGGTCGAGCTGCCGCTGGGTCTGCTAGGCGTTGCCGCCGGCCTGGTCGCCTACACGGGCGACGACGTGGACGAGGCCGCTGCCAAGATTCTCGAGGCCCGCGCCGAGGCCCGCGCCGCCAAGAACTGGGATCTGGCCGACGCCATCCGCGACCAGCTCAAGGACCTGGGCCTGACGATCGAGGATACTGCCGCGGGCACCCGTATTAAGAGTCTCTAGTATTTGTTGACCGTTCGAGGTGCGGCAGATTGCCTTGAAAGAGAAGGGCATAGACCTGGTGGTCATGCCCGACGATTGAAAGGCAAGATGCCGTGGCTCGGACGGTCGATTCTTGTTCGTTATCTATTTAAGGAGGCCGTTTTATGGCCGACAATCGCAAGCGTGCGCCGCGTGGAGGCAAGCAAGCTGCTTCTGGCTCGCGTCCGATTCGCCGCAACGACCGCGCTGCCGCTCCCAAGGGCCAGCGCGATCGCACCCAGGCCGCACGTCCGCAGCGCGATCGCAACCGCGATGCTGTCCAGGCTCCCAAGGGCGAGTTTATCGAAGGCCGCCGTGCTGCCGCCGAGGCGCTACGTACCGGCTTTCCCGTCAAGTGCGCGCTCATTGCCGAGGGCGGGGAGCGCGATGCCGCCTTGTCGCGCCTGGTCGACGACCTCAACGCCGCCGGTGTCCGCATTAAGTATGTGCCGCGTGCGCAGCTCGATGCGCTGTCGAGCCATGGCGCTCACCAGGGCATTGCGCTCGAGGTTGGTAACTTCCCTTACGCTGATGTTGCCGATATCCTCGACCGCGCGGGCGACGGTCCGGCGCTTGTAGTTGTGCTCGACCATGTGACCGACGACGGCAACTTTGGTGCCATCGTGCGCTCCGCCGAAGTCGTGGGCGCGGCGGGCGTCATCATTGCCAACAAGCGCGCTGCCGGCGTGACCGTCGGCAGCTACAAGACTTCTGCCGGCGCTGTCATGCATGTGCCTATCGCGCAGGTTCCCAATATCGCCCGTGCGCTCGATGACCTCAAGGCCGCTGGCTTTTGGGTGGGCGGTGCTTCCGAGCACGCCGAGGGCAGCTGCTGGGATGCTCCCTTCGAGGGCCGCGTGGCGCTCGTCATGGGCTCCGAGGGCGACGGCATCTCGCGTCTTGTGCTCGAGAAATGCGACTTTTTGACTAAGCTTCCCCAGCGCGGCATGACCGAGAGCCTCAATGTTGCCCAGGCGACCACGGCGCTATGCTTTGAGTGGCTGCGTCGCAACGCCGGCGAGCTCATGGGGGAGGAGTAGCGCATGTCCAAGAAGAACCGCGCCAAGTCCAAGGCCAAGCGCTTTGGCGAGGGCTCGGCCAAGCCGATTGTTTCGGCCGCGACCTATGGCGTGGGCGGCAATGCGTTTGCGCAGGCTATCGCCGACCCGGTCTCGACAGTGCATTCCAATAAGCCCGAGCTGCTGGTGGTCGACGGCTACAACGTGATTCACTGCACGCCGCGCTACGAAAAGCTCGTCTACGACCATTCCGACGATCCGTATTCCAGCGACGTTCACGATATGGCGCGCACCGCCCTCATCAACGACGTTGCCGCGTTTGCCCAAGGCCGCTATGAGGCTGTGATCGTCTTTGACGGCGCGGGAAACATCTCCAGCGAGCGCCCCAACCTGCCTGCTCGCGGCGTGCGCATCGAGTTTTCGCCGACGGGCGTATCGGCCGATACCGTGGTGCAGAAGCTCTGCATCGAGGCACGCGAGGAAGGCCGTGCGTGCTCCGTGGTATCGAGCGACGGCACGATCCAGGCCGTCGTCATGGGCAAGGGTGTTACGCGCATCTCGAGCCGCATGCTGGTGGACGAGATCAAGCAGATCGACAACGACGTGCACGAGGCCGAGGAAGCCCCGCAGATCAAGATGACCCTGGGCAGTCGTTTGAGCCCCGATGCCCTGGCCAAGCTCAAGGCCCTTCGCGGGAGGTAGGTAGACCTTCAATGGGGGCTGCTTTCTCGATTGACCAACCAACTGATTTGTAATCAGTGGGTTGCAGGCCGGCCTCGCCAAAACGAATAGTTTTTGGTTCTGGCGAGCAGATAAAACTATTCGTTCTGACGAAGGGTTTTGAGATGTGGTCGGTCAAAGGGTCTGTTGCGCCTCGTCCGCAATTCCTTTATTCTTAACTGGCTTCGCGTGAAAGCGCCAAGTGTGCCAGTGTGGCGCAACGGTAGCGCAACTGATTTGTAATCAGTGGGTTGCAGGTTCGATTCCTGTCACTGGCTCCATGAGAGTTTCGGGCTCTGTTCCTTATGGGACAGGGCCCGTTTCTTTTTAGGTGGTGTGCCATTGGGTCAGCGCCCATTCCGTTTTCGGTTTGTCTCAATCTGTAACACGAAGAGGCTGAAAACCCTCCTTATAGTTACAGATTGAGACAATGCCAAGGGATGGCCGATAACATCTCGATCTGTAACACGAAGAGGCTGAAAACCGTTCTAGCTGTTACAGAATGAGACGTAAGCTGGGGTCTCTGCGTAATATCTCGATTTGTAACAGATAGGGGAGAAAATATTCTCTAGATGTTACAGATTGAGATAAAGGCCGGGCCGGTCCAAGTCATTCTGGTCGAGCGTGGCTTATCGGACATACGAGCGTGGATAATCTCCCGCTTAGTGAATGAGCGTGGATAATCTCCCACTTTGGACTCGATGGCACGCCAAAAGTGGGAGATTATCCACGCTCGATTTCAAACGGGAGATAATCCACGCTCGAATCTGTCTGGGAAGCCCGATCTCGACCTATATATAGGTGCAAATGAGTCGTTATCGAAGTAATATTCTGCAGGCTCACTCCACTACGCCAAAGTGTTCCCTTGGGAAATGTCACTGCTATATGCAAATTCACCGTCCTTCATATCCAAACTCAGTAAAACCGCAGGTCAAAAGCATATAGATACGCCCGGCACCGTGTATCTAGAGGTTTTCGTTGACAGCCCCCAAGGTGGCATCGTATTATCTTCTTCGTTCGCGGGGGCGGCGGTCCAAAAGACCAAAGGACCTGCGGATACTTGAACGATTGGGAGTTTGCCCGAGTGGTTAATGGGGACGGGCTGTAAACCCGTTGGCTCTGCCTACATAGGTTCGAATCCTATAGCTCCCACCCGTCAAGTGCCTGTATAGCTCAGTCGGTAGAGCACTTCGTTGGTAACGAAGAGGTCACCAGTTCAAGTCTGGTTGCAGGCTCCATCCGGCGGTGTAGCTCAGTTGGTTAGAGCACACGGTTCATACCCGTGGCGTCACTGGTTCGAATCCAGTCACCGCTACCATAGGTAACACGGTGGCTTCTCAATAGTATGTTGAGAGGCCACTATGGTATAAAGGCAAAGTCCCGTCCGGGGACGACCTGTTAAGAGGAGGGCTTTATGGCCAAAGAGAAGTTTGAGCGCACTAAGCCGCATGTTAACATCGGCACCATTGGTCACGTCGACCACGGCAAGACCACGCTGACCGCTGCCATCACCAAGGTTCTCTCCGAGACCGAGGGCTGCAAGGCTGACTTCACTGCGTTCGAGAACATCGACAAGGCTCCCGAGGAGCGCGAGCGCGGCATTACGATCTCCGTCTCCCACGTCGAGTACGAGACTGCTGCCCGTCACTACGCTCATGTTGACTGCCCGGGCCACGCTGACTACGTCAAGAACATGATCTCCGGTGCTGCTCAGATGGACGGCGCTATCCTGGTCATCGCCGCTACCGACGGCCCCATGGCTCAGACCCGCGAGCACATCCTGCTCGCCCGTCAGGTCGGCGTTCCTTACATCGTCGTCTTCCTGAACAAGTGCGACATGGTCGACGATGACGAGCTCATCGACCTCGTCGAGATGGAGACCCGTGAGCTCCTCTCCGAGTACGATTTCCCCGGCGACGACATCCCCGTCATCCGTGGTTCCGCTCTGGGCGCTCTCGAGGGCGACGCCAAGTGGATGGACGCCATCCGCGAGCTCATGAAGGCTGTCGACGAGTACATCCCGACGCCTGCTCGTAACAACGACCTCCCGTTCCTGATGGCCGTTGAGGACGTTATGACCATCTCCGGCCGTGGTACCGTTGCTACCGGCCGTGTCGAGCGCGGTGAGCTCAAGCTCAACGAGCCCGTCGAGATCGTCGGCATCAAGGATACCCAGAACACCGTCGTTACCGGTATCGAGATGTTCCGTAAGTCCATGGACTTCTGCGAGGCTGGCGACAACGTCGGTCTGCTGCTCCGCGGCATCAAGCGCGAGGACATCGAGCGCGGCCAGGTTCTCTGCAAGCCCGGTTCGGTTACCCCGCACACCAAGTTCACCGGCGAGATCTACGTTCTGACCAAGGAGGAGGGCGGCCGTCACACCCCGTTCTTCGATGGTTATCGTCCTCAGTTCTACTTCCGTACCACCGACGTTACCGGTACGGTCAAGCTCCCCGAGGGCACCGAGATGGCTATGCCTGGTGACCACATCACCATCGAGGGCGACCTCATCCACCCGATCGCCATGGAGGAGGGCCTGCGCTTCGCTATCCGCGAGGGCGGCCACACCGTCGGTTCGGGCATCGTCTCCACGATCATTGAGTAAATTAGCTCTTTGATATAGCTGACTTAGAGAACCCGGCACTTATATGGGTGCCGGGTTCTTTTCTGCAATGGATATTGAGCCGTTGCTGGTGTCGAGAGGATCGATAATGGTCCTGGGTGCACCGTCGATTAGATCTCGTTGGCTCCATTGATGTGTTCCAAATATGAATGGGTTCACCGAGAACCAATTGATTCGAGGTTTTCGTTGACAGCACTTACGTAGAGCTGATAAAGTATCAACTCGTGCCCGTACGGGGCGGAAATGAAAGGTTCAGGATACATGCGTACTCTAGTTACTCTTGCGTGCACTGAGTGCAAGCGCCGCAACTATACGACCACCAAGAACAAGTCGACCATGCCTGATCGTATGGAGATCAAGAAGTATTGCCCCTGGTGCCGTCACCACACGCTGCACAAAGAGACTCGCTAGTCTCTAGTCACATACGCCAGTAGTTCAATTGGTAGAGCATCGGTCTCCAAAACCGAGTGTTGAGGGTTCGAGTCCTTCCTGGCGTGCCAGTCATTATTCCGTAAGCTCCCAATTGGGGGCTTACGGTTTACTCATGTATAAGCGCATTGCGCGGAGGTAACCCAAATGGCCAACAAGAAGAACAAGAAGAAGGCTCAGCAGCAGGCGCCTGCCAACAACGCTGCCGCCAACTCCAAGGTTGAGGCCAAGAAGGCCGCTGCCAAGAAGAACGAGAAGGCTGCGAAGTCCAAGAAGAACGAGAAGCCTGGTTTCTTCGCCCGCACCAAGAAGTATTTCGCTTCGGTCAAGTCCGAGATGAAGCGTGTCACGTGGCCCGATAAGAAGGAGCTCGTGAACTACTCAGTCGTCGTTTGCGCTTCTTTGATCGTCGTCGGTGTCTTCATCGCTCTGCTCGATGCTGGCTTTGGCGAGGCTCTTGCTCTGTTCTCTGGATTGAGGGGCTAAACCATGTCTAAGCGTTGGTACGTCGTTCACACTTACTCTGGATACGAGAACCGCGTTAAGTCCGATCTCGAGCATCGCATCGAGACCATGGGCATGCAGGACCGTATCTTTGATATCGAGATTCCTATGGAGCGCGTCACCGAGATTAAAGAGGGTGGCAAGCGCGAGACCAAGGATTCCAAGATCTTCCCGGGTTATGTCCTGGTTCGCATGGAGATGGATGACGATGCGTGGACGTGTGTTCGCAACACGCCCGGCGTCACCGGTTTCCTAGGCGGCAACGGCAAGCCCGCTCCGCTTTCCCGCGACGAGTACAACAAGATGACTCGTCGTCCCGGTAAGGGCGATTCGCCCAAGCGCACTTCGGTTGATATTGAGGTCGGCACGTCCGTCCGCGTCACCGATGGTCCGCTTACCGATTTTGATGGCAAGGTCTCCGAGGTTAACACCGAGGCTGGCAAGCTTAAGGTCACGCTGATGATCTTTGGCCGCGAGACGCCGGTCGAGCTCGACTTTAACCAGGTCGCTGTCATCGCTTAAGTTTTCGTCCGTTCGCGCGAGCGTGCTTCTTCTGTGACTGCTCATCTCAGGAGTGCTTCTAACACGTGCGTGCTTACGATATAGCAAGTACTTCACACTCGTGATTCGAAAGGAATGACCATGGCTGAGAAGAAGGTTGCCAACGTCATTAAGCTCCAGATTCCTGCTGGTGCCGCTAACCCCGCTCCTCCCGTCGGCCCCGCCCTGGGCGCTGCTGGCGTGAACATCATGCAGTTCTGCCAGGCCTTTAACGCCGAGACGCAGGACAAGAAGGGCGACATCATCCCCGTTGAGATCTCTGTCTACGAGGATAAGTCCTTCTCCTTCATCACCAAGACCCCGCCGGCGGCTCACCTCATCAAGAAGGAGCTGAACCTCAAGTCTGGTTCCGCTAAGCCCCAGGCCGACAAGGTTGGTCAGCTCTCCCAGGAGCAGCTCACCAAGATTGCCGAGATCAAGATGCCGGACCTCAATGCCAACGACATTGACGCCGCCAAGAAGATCATCGCCGGTACCGCCCGTTCCATGGGCGTCACCATCGCTGAGTAACGATTTCTTTAGGTAATGACGGGTGCTCCGACCGGAGCGCCCGTTATATGTGTGCAATAGGGCACACGATACGATGTGGGAGGGCATAAGCCCGTTTAACCACAGGAGGTAATGCACATGGCTAAGCATGGTAAGAGCTATAACGCCGCTGCCGAGAAGATCGACCGCGCCACGCTCTACACCCCCCTTCAGGCTGCCAAGCTCATCAAGGAGCTCGACACCGCCAAGTTCGACGAGACCGTCGAGGCCCACTTCCGTCTGGGCATCGATACTCGTAAGGCTGACCAGAACATCCGTGGTTCCATCTCTCTGCCCCACGGCACCGGCAAGACCGTTCGTGTTGCCGTCTTCGCCGAGGGCGAGAAGGCTCGCGAGGCCGAGGCTGCCGGCGCCGACATCATCGGTTCCGACGAGCTCGTCGCCCAGATCCAGAAGGGCGAGATCAACTTCGACGCCGCTATCGCTACGCCGAACATGATGGCCAAGGTTGGCCGCATCGGTAAGATCCTTGGTCCCCGTGGCCTCATGCCGAACCCCAAGCTCGGCACCGTGACCATGGACGTTGCCAAGATGGTCTCCGAGCTCAAGGCCGGCCGCGTTGAGTATCGCGCCGACCGTTACGGCATCTGCCACGTGCCCCTGGGCAAGAAGTCCTTCTCCGAGCAGCAGCTCGTCGAGAACTACGCTGCCCTGTACACCGAGATCCTGCGCGTCAAGCCCTCTTCTGCTAAGGGCAAGTACGTCAAGTCCATCTCCGTGTCTTCCACCATGGGCCCTGGCGTCAAGGTCGATCCCGCTGTCCAGCGCGACTTCCTGGCTGAGTAATTTTTAGTTACTGCCTGAGCAAAGCAAGCATTGCTAAAGAAACCCGGTTCTGCCTCGTACAGGACCGGGTTTTTTGCTATCTCGGGCCAAAACCACCACAAAGGGGACAGGCACCTTTGTGGTGGTTTTGGCACTTTGGCGTCAATGTTATGGCATCGCAGCGAGCCGGTTCCAAGTGCCCCAGGTCGCCCCGAAAGAGGAGCGACGCGTACTTTGGTACGCGAGCGACGGCTTGAGGGGCGAGATGGGGTGCTTGGGGCCGGCGCAGCGTCAAGCCTTAAAGGTGGTTACCAGGGGGTTCTGGCGGTAGAGGACTCGATGGCCTCGTGGCGTTTGAGCTCGCGGCGCATGGTTTGCGAATTGAGCCAGGCTGCCTGCCAGCCACGGATAGGGTAGTGCGCTTCGTCAAGTTCAAACTGCGTATAGCCGCAGGCGTTGATGATTGTTGCCCCGCATGCATGCCGACGCTCACGCTGAAAGTCGTGGCCATAGCATTGGTGCACATGCCCGTGCACCATGTAGTCGGGATTCCAGGACTCGAGCGCTGTGTTAAAGCATTCGAATCCTCGATGTGGCAGATCATCCAGATCGCCCACGCCGGCGGCGGGTGCATGGGTGAGCAAGATGTCGCAGCCGCCGACCATCCTGATTTTACGCGACAGCTTGCGCATGCGCTTGGCCATCTCGCGCTCGGTGTACATGTTGGCACCGTCTCGATAGCGCATGGAGCCGCCAAGCCCCGCAATGCGGACGCCGCGATACACGTACACGGTGTCTTCGACGCAGATGCATCCACCCGGTGCATGACGTGCATAGCGGTCATCGTGGTTGCCGCGCACGTAGATGAGCGGCTTGTTGATGACGGTGACCAAAAACTCAAGATAGTCCGGGTCCAGATCGCCAGCTGACAAAATCAGGTCAACACCCTCAAAGCGTTCCTTGTGAAAACACTCCCAAAGGCATCGTTCTTCTGTATCGGCTATGGCAAGGATCTTCATAGGGCGCGGACCTTCGGCTCATCGCTGGGCTGCGGAATGGTGCCCACCACGTTGTCGGCCAGCCAGTTCATCTCGACGATTTGCGTGCTCGGCAATGGGGGAAAACCCTCGATCTGCACCACGCCGTCTTGGCTATGGAGTTCGCCGCCAAATGGATTGATGGAGCCCTCGACGATGCCATTGCGGAGCAGCTGAACAAGCTTGCGCGTCTGATAAGGCAGGCCCGGAGCGTAGCGAATGTCGATAACGCCCGAGCTCATACCATACCAGTAGTTGACGGCGCGAACCTGGCTATCGTCACTGGTCTCATCCCAGGTGCCATGCAGCAGGCTTCGCACGATAAGCTCGTAGTATCGACCCCAGTTCCATACCGGCATGGCGATGCCGACGACCTTGCCATCGACCAGGCGGTGAAGTCCGTAGGCCGTGGGGTCTTCGAGCGACTTTGACATGTCGGTGCCGGTCATGACGCTCACGCCTTCGCGGCACATGGCCTCGGCAAGACCGCCGGCGGGCACATCGCCCCAGGTGAGGATTACCTGCGCGCGAGGGTCGAGCAGCGAGGCGCCGATGGCAAAGGCGTTGATTTCGCTGAGCGCGCCCGAGGCGAAGACCGACGCGTGGTAACCGATGCGGTGGTTGTCCGCCATGCTGGCGGCAAGGGCGCCCAGGAGGAACTTGGCCTCGTACATTTTGCCAAAATACGAGCGCACGCTTTGATGGGGAAGGCCGATAGAGCAGTTGAGGAACCGAACCCGAGGATACTCAACGGCAGCCCTGAGCGTGTATTCCATCAGGCGGTGCGAGGTCGAGAAGATGACGTTTGCTCCATGTTTGACAGCCGTTTCCGCGGCGGCGTAGAACGTGTCCGGATCGTGGCAGTCCTCGAACGCCTCGGTGCGCACGATACCGCCAAAGTGCTCATCGAGATACTGACGCCCTTGGTCGTGCAAGCTGTCCCAGCTCGACGATGCACAGGGGAATTCATGGATAAAGGCGATGCGCAGGGGGTTGGCCACCGAATAGACGGTCTTGCCCATAAAGAAGTTGAGCACGCCGGAGGTGGACTTGGCGGGCGCCTCTTCCTCATCGACACTCGGCGCCTCGACAAGATCGACCTTCTCCTCATCACTTTTACCGGCAATGACCATCTCGCGCCAAATCTTGCACAGGCGCTTTACGACGATATCCGTCGGCGTATCCAGCAGGCGGTCCTGGTTGTACACATTGAGGTAGACGAGCATGGCGTCGGCGGGCGTAATGTCCAGGTGGTTGCCGCCCGCGCGAAGGTAGGCGCGCTTAAAGAGCAGGAAGGTGTGGCGCAGGTAATCGACCTTTTTCTGTGACAACTTTTCGATAAGGTCCTGACCGAGCATTTTGGCGAGCGTTTCGTAGCTTCCCTCACGCGAGAACTCGATCTCGTATAGGGGGCAGACGCGCCAAAACGCGCAGAACTCGCCGTACAGGCGGCTTTCGACGGAATCCCATTTGCCGGGGTAGAGACGGGTGACCTTGGCCGAAACCGTCGGGGCGTCCAGGAATTTGAGGACGCTGACGCGCTTGTTGCCTTCCTGGACATAGAACCGATGCATGAACTCGGTGACGATGATGGGGTCGCGATAGCCCTCGGTCACCTGGATGTCGTAGAGGTTGGACCACTTGCGGGCGAACTCGGTGTTAAACGGCAGCAGGGGCATAAAGTTACACGAAAAGACAGACTGACGGCCTTTGGTGACCGTGCCGACGACCATTTCGAGCGGAATGTCCCTCAGGCCGACGCTCTCTCGCTGGCCTAAGGGGAGCTGGGCAACGAGGCCGTCGAGGTCCGTAAGGTACGGGTGCTCGCTTTGGCTGATGGCGCGACGGCGTCCCTGCTCGCCGCGCTTGCGTGCTTGACGATAGGCCTCTTCCATGGTGTCTACTCCCTTAGTCGTTTAAACAACGATATAAACCATGGTACCACGATGCGAAACCACCACAAAGGTGCCTGTCCCCATTGTGGTGGTTTTAGGCGATGATGGGGGCGATGGCGCGGATACAGGCGTCGGCTGCCGTGAAGGTGGTGCTGTCGTCGCTGACGATAAAGATGATCTTGCCCTTGATGCCAAAGTCGCCGATCTCACTAAAGAGTACGTAGGGCTCCTTGTCAAAGCCCGAGATGGGAAGCACGACGGCCTTGGTGACGTCGGTGAGCTCATCTGCCAGCGCGTCCAGTGAAGCCCACTTGGACGTGTCCTTGACCGCGACGGGCACGGCAACGCGCCCAAAGGGCATGAGGTGCACGAGCGTGTTCTTGGAGATGTTGGAGTTGGGGACGATGATGGTCTGCCCGCAGGCGTCCTCGATGGTCGTATGGCGCCAGGTGATGTCTTGGACCACGCCCGAAACGCCGCCGACCTCGATATTGTCGCCGGGCTTGATGATGCCCATAAACGTCACCTGCATGCCGCCGATGAGGTTTGAAAGCGTGTCCTGAAAGCCGAGCGAGATGGCGATGCCGCCGACGCCAAGAGCGGCGACGAGAGCGTTTGCGTTAATGCCAAAGCAGTTGTCGAGGATAAAACTGCCGCCGATCGTCCATATGACGGCGCGCGCGATGTTGATGAAGATGCTGGATGAAGGGAGTGGGTTATCGTCGCGGTTAAGCAGGTGGCGCAGGGTCTTGGACGCGACCTTGGCGGCAACGGCGGTGCCGATAGCCAAGATACCTGCCCAGATGATGTTGTGGACCCATCGTTGTGCAAAGAAATGAAGAATTGGCTCAAACAATTCCATGTAGGGAAACCTCCTCATGATCGTTCAACCATGATACCCACCAAAAAGCCCGTCCGATCACATCGGATGGGCTTCTGTGCTCGATATAAGGTCTGCACGGCGGGGCTGCAAGGCCCGGCGGTGTAGCTTAGCGGCGGCGCTTCCAGATCAACGCAGTGGCTAACGCAAAGCGGGGGAGTCTTTTCATGGCAGTCTCCTTAGTCCTTAACAAAAACCACCACAAAGGTGCCTGTCCCCTTTGTGGTGGTTTTCTAGGTCGTTAGCTCAGCAGCATGCGGTCGTTGGCGAGCTCGCCGCCCGAGACCTCCTCGAACTTCTGCAGTAGGTCGGCGACGGTGAGCGACTTTTTCTCGTCGCCGGCCACGTCGTAGATCACATGGCCCTCGTGCATCATGATCAGACGGTTGCCCAGACGGATGGCGTCGTTCATGTTGTGCGTGACCATGAGCGTGGTCAGGTGGTTCTCGTCGACGATCTCCTCGGTCAGGTTGAGCACCTTAGAAGCCGTCTTGGGGTCGAGTGCGGCGGTGTGCTCGTCGAGCAGCAGCAGGCGCGGCTTGGTGAGCGTGGCCATCAGCAGGGTGAGCGCCTGGCGCTGGCCGCCCGAAAGCAGACCGACCTTGGCATTGAGGCGTGTGTCCAGGCCAAGGTCCAGGCGTTTGAGCAGCTCAATGTACTCGTCCTTCTCGGCCTTGGTGACGCCCCACGAAAGACCGCGACGCTGGCCGCGGCGCTTGGCGAGGGCCAGATTCTCGGCAATCTGCATGTCGGCTGCGGTGCCGCGCATGGGGTCCTGGAACACACGGCCCAGGTACTTGGCGCGCTGCGACTCGCTCAGACGCGAGATATCGTTGCCGTCGAGCTCAATAACGCCCGAATCGAGCGGATACACGCCGGCGATCATGTTGAGCAGCGTGGACTTGCCGGCGCCATTGCCGCCGATCACGGTCACAAAGTCGCCGTCGTTAAGGGTAAGGTCGACGCCGGTGAGTGCGCGCTTTTCGGTGACGGTGCCCTTGTTAAAGGTCTTTTTGACGTGCGAGAGCTTAAGCATTTGCCTCATCTCCCTTCGTATAGGAGCTGCGGAGCTTGTAGCGCTCCCAAACCACGGGCACGCACAGGGCCACGGCAACGATCACGGCGGAGAGCAGCTTCATGTCGTTGGCATCCATACCCAGCTGCAGCACGATGGCGCGAATGAGGAAGTACACCACGGAGCCAAAGACTGCAGAGGCAAGACGGACGGAGAACTGCGTGAGACCGCCGGGCAGCAGGCGGCCGAGCACCTCGCCGATAACAATGGCGGCAAGACCGATAACGATGGCGCCGGTGCCCATGCCAATGTCAGCGTACTTCTGGCTCTGGCAGATGAGCGCACCCGAAAGGCCGATAAGGGCGTTAGAGAGCACGAGGGCGATCATCTTGGTGGAGTTGGTGTTGACGCCCAGGGCGCGGATCATGTACTCGTTGTTGCCGGTGGCGCGCAGCGCCGAGCCAATCTCGGTGCCAAAGAACCAGTACAGGATGGCGACGATGGCCACGGCCAGCACAATGCCCAGGATGATGGCAACGGTGGACTGCGGCAGGCCCGTCATGTGGCTGACGGATGAGAAGATGGTGCCCTTGGCAAGGATGGGCGTGTTGGATTTGCCCATGATGCGCAGGTTGATGGACCACAGACTGATCTGCGTAAGGATTCCGGCAAGGATCGCGGGAATCTCAAAGACGGTGGTCAAGATGCCCGTGACGGCGCCCGCGATGGCGCCGGCGCACATGCCGGCCAGCACGGCGAGCAGCGGGTCGACGTTATTGTTGACGATGAGCACGGCGCAAACACAGCCGCCGAGGGCAAAGCTGCCGTCGCAGGTCATATCGGGGATGTCGAGCAGGCGGAACGTGATAAACACGCCGAGCACCATGATGCCCCAGAGGACGCCTTGCGAAACGGCGCCCTGCAATGCAATGAGCATGCTTCATACCTCCTAGGATAGGGTGGACACGTGATTTTCCATAATAGCGGTAACACTGCATAAAAGAGCTGCGGCCGGATGTTTTGTCTCATCTGTAACAAGCAGGGCGAACGCCGGTCTTTAGCGTTCGCCCCTGTGGCTCAGATATTGAATAACGCAGCCGTGGCGCGCGTGCGGGCCCTAGACGCGTCACCGCGCATGGCGCTATTCGTCCAGAGCGGAGAGGTCGATGCCCAGGGCCTCGGCCATCTCGTCGTTCTTGACGACGACCAGGTCCTTGCTCGAGAGGTGCTTGATCGGCATATCCTCGGGCTTGGCCTCGCCCTTCAGGATCTTGACGGCCATCTCGCCCGCGGCGTAGCCCAGGTCCTCATAGTTGATGGAGAGGGTGAACAGACCGCCGGCCTTGCACATGCCCTCCTCGCCGGTAACGAAGGGGAGCTTGTTCTCCTTGCAGATCTGGCCGACCTGCGAGGCACCCGCGGCGATGGTGTTGTCGGTGGGGGAGTACAGCGCGTCGACCTTGCCCACGGCAGACTCGACGACGGACTGGATCTCGTTAGAGCTCGAGACGGTGAAGTCAGTGTACTCGAGGCCCAGCTTGTCGAGCTCCTTCTTGGCGGCCTTGATCTGGACGTCGGAGTTGGATTCGGCGGTGCAGTAGAGCAGGCCGACCTTCTTAACGTCGGGCAGGACCTTCTGCATCATCTCGAGCTGCTCGGCGACCGGGGTGAGGTCGGAAGCGCCCGTGACGTTGGTGCCGGGTTTGTCGTTGTCCTGGACCAGGCCGGAAGCGGCGTAGTCGGTGATGGCGCAGCCAACGATGGGGATATCGGCGGTGGCGCCGGCGGCAGCCTGCGCGGCGGGCGTAGCGATGGCATAGATCAGGTTGACGCCGTCGCCTACGAACTTGTCGGCAATGGACTTACACGTGGACTGGTCGTTCTGGGCGTTCTTCTGGTCGATCTTGACCTTGAGACCGCTCTTCTTGATGGCTTTGACGAAGCCGTCGTTGGCGGCATCGAGCGCGGAGTGCTCGGTGAGCTGCAGAACGCCGATGGTGTAGTCGGAACCGGCGGCAGCGGAGCCGGAACCAGAGTTGCCGCCGCATCCGGCGAGCGGAGCGAGCGCGAGCAGGCCAGCGGAGACAAGAAGGCTCCTGCGGCTGATGGTGATGTCCTTCATATCATTACCCCCAGTATAAAAATGGCTGGAAACACTGCACTAGGAAAAAGTGCAAGTGGGACTATAGTAACGCCGATGTCCATTTTTACAATAACCTGGCGGGTTTTTTAATACTGAACCGGATGGGCGGTGCTGAGGAACGACGGACGGTAACGGGGCTTATGCCGCGGGTGCGGGGCTGTCTTCTTCGTCTAGCGCGGCAAAGAGTTTCTTGCCGTCGAGCAAGCGCGTGCTGACGTTTCTCATGCGGCTGACCTCAACGGTGCGCAGAGTGTCGTCGGCGCCTCGGGTGTCGTAGACCGTTCCCAGCAGATACGAGACGCCATCGCGCTGCCTGATGGCAAAGGGCCGGACCGTCATCCGCACCACCTCGGTTTCGCCTCGGGTCAGGACGTTTGAGATGTCAAAGCTGACAGTTGTTCCATGGTCGATGGCCTGTTCGACGAGCTCGCACGTGTCGATACGCTTGGCGTGCGAACGCGTTGCCTTGACGGGCGCGTCGTTGGCGGCCGGTGCCGGTTCGGGCATATCGAGATAGTCGCGAACATCGGCGCTCGCCATGGCGACCAGGTGCTGTGCCATGCTCTTTCGAATGGCTATGGGCGTCGATCGGTTGCGCATGACCATGCCGTGGAGCCGTATGATCTCTTCGTCAGCAAGCGGGCGGGTGAGGAGCCGATAGCCCACGCCGCGCTTATAGTCGATTTCGTATCCGGCGTGACGAAGTGCAGATATCGAGGTATAGATGCTGCGGCGTGCCGCCGAGATGGGCATGCGGGCGGGGTCGTTGGGATGGGCGAGGAGCTCGACCAACTCGTCGGAAAGCAGCGCCTTGTCCTCGCCGGTGTTCTCGCTCAAGAGCTGCAGGATGCGTACGGCGCGATAGGCTGCCATCGAGGCGGAGCCCCTGGTCGTGGTCTCGTAGTTTTCAACAACGGCTTCGGTCATAGCGCCCACGTCCTTTCCTTTTTTGGTGATGGCGGATTAGAGCCTAGGGCGCGAAGCCTGGCCAAGGACGCGTGACGCCTTGGACGGTCGATGGTTGCCGGCAAACGGCGGGTCGAGTTTTCAACAACCCTGCCTAACTGACCAAAACCTTGCCAAAAGCTTGACGGATGCTGTTGAAAAAAGCGCCTCTCGGCTTGCCGAGAGGCGCTGGCGCGATGTGCTGTAATGCGTTGGATGCGCTATGGCGATTAGAAGTCGGCGTTACCCACGGTGCGCGGGTGCGGCAGGACGTCGCGGATGTTGCCCACGCCGGTGAGGTACATCACCAAGCGCTCGAAGCCCAGACCGTAGCCGGCGTGCTTGCAGGAACCGTAGCGGCGCAGGTCAAGGTAGTACTTGTACTGCTCGGGATTCATGCCCAGGTCCTTGATGCGGGCCTCGAGCAGATCCAGGCGCTCCTCGCGCTGGGAGCCGCCGATAATCTCGCCGATACCGGGAACCAGGCAGTCGGCGGCGGCGACGGTCTTGCCGTCCTCGTTCATGCGCATGTAGAAGGCCTTGATCTCGGCCGGGTAGTCGGTTACGAAGGTCGGGCGCTTAAAGTGCTCTTCGGTCAGGAAACGCTCGTGCTCGGTTTGCAGGTCGATGCCCCAGCTCACGGGATAGTCAAACTTGTGACCCGCAGCGACTGCCTGCTCCAGGATCTCGACGGCCTCGGTATAGGTGACGCGGGCAAAGTCGGAGTTGGCGACATGGCCCAGGCGCTCGAGCAGACCCTTGTCCACAAACTTGTTGAGCATGTTGAGCTCGTCGGGGCAGGTGGCCATAACGTCCTTAAGAACGTACTTGAGCATGGCCTCGGCGTTGTCCATGTAGTCGTTGAGGTCGGCGAAGGCCATCTCGGGCTCAATCATCCAAAACTCGGCGGCGTGGCGCGTGGTGTTGGAGTTTTCGGCGCGGAAGGTGGGGCCAAAGGTGTACACGTCGCCAAAGGCCATGGCAAAGTTCTCGGCATTGAGCTGGCCGGACACGGTGAGGCTCGCATGCTTGCCAAAGAAGTCCTGGCTCCAGTCGACCTCGCCGGACTCGGTGAGGGGCGGATTTTTGGGGTCGAGCGTGGTCACGCGGAACATCTCGCCGGCGCCCTCGCAGTCACTCGTGGTGATGATGGGGGTGTTGACGTAGACAAAGCCCTGCTCCTGGAAGAAGCGGTGGATGGCGGCAGCCGCGACAGAGCGGATACGGAACACAGCGCGGAACAGGTTGGTGCGCGGGCGCAGGTGCTGCTGGGTGCGCAGGAACTCGACGGTGGCACGCTTCTTCTGCAGCGGGTAATCCGGGGCGCTGACGCCCTCGACCTCGATGGAGGTAGCAGAAAGCTCGAAGGGCTGGGGCGCATCGGGGGTCAGCTTAACGGTGCCGCTGCAGATGAGGGCGGCCGAGACGTTTTGATGGGCGATCTCGTCGTAGTTGTCGAGCGCCTCGCGGTTCATGACGACCTGCAGGTCGCGGAAGCAGCTGCCGTCGTTGAGCGTAACGAAGCCAAAGTTCTTCATGTCGCGGACGGACTTGACCCAGCCGGCGACGGTGACAGTCTGGCCGCCGAGCGACTCGGCATCGGCATAGAGCTGCGCGATTTTGGTGCGGTTCACGTATCCTCCCATAACGGTTGTACGGATTATTTCCAAGCAGTTAACCATTCTAACCCGCGAGTGGGGGCGTAGCAAAACGTCAGGTGTGATGTATGGGCGTGACGTGGGCACCGCGCAAGCGCCGATTTTGCGTTGCCTAGTGCCCGCAGATGGCTTGGCGTATGAGGGCAGCGTAGGTGTCGATTCCCGCCTGGGTGAGGTGCGTGCCGTCGTCGACGAGGTATTCGCTGTGGCCCTCTGAGGCACCGTTCCAGTCGATGACGCCGGCATTGTCGTTTTGGGCGCAGACGTCGCGGATCGTCTGGTTATTGCGGTCCTGTAGCTCGAGCGGTACGCGCACGGTCACAAAGTAGATGGGCTTGCCGCCCACGGCATTAATCACGTCCTGCACCTGCTGGGCGTCGCGGATGAGGCCGTTGGTGCCAAGCGCGCAGATGACCACGCTTGGATCGTAGTTGGCGCTGTCCTGTGCATAGACATCCTGGAAGGTGTAGAACTGGCGGCTCACCACGCCGTCGATGTATGCGTTGGGAAGCACCGCCTGAATGCCAGGTTGGGCACCTGCGGTGACCGAGTCGCCGATCATGAGCACGCGGGCGTCGCAGGTTCCGGTTGCCTCGTCGTAGGTAAAGCTCTTCCAGTCAAGGTTCTTCGGGACTTTTTCGGCGATAGGTCCCTCTTTGGGTTTTTGCTTGGTGGCGTCATCGGATGCGGTGTCGTTGGACTGGGAATCTTTACCGGATGCGGGCTCGGCGCCCTTGTCGTTGGCGTTGTTGTCCTGGGACGAGGCCGGGTTCTGGGCAAGCTCGGGACGGAGCTGCTCGGCGCGGGCGGTGGCGATGCCTGCCCAGTCAAGCGGCGCGAAGGCAAGTGCGGCGACGCATGCGGCGCCAAGCGCGGGGAGCACCATGGCGGGCGCGAGGACGTGCTTTCCTGCCGTGCTGTCCTGTTGGGCCGGCTTGTGGGACCAAGGGCATTCGACGAGGCGATAGAAAACCTCGGCTACCGCAAGAATCAGTACAAGCTGTAATACCTGCTCCCACCAGGCGATGCGGGTAGTGCGGGTTGCGGGATTCATAAGAAGCAGTAGGGGATAGTGCACCAGATAGACCGAGAACGAGCGCTGTCCCAACCAGACGAGCGGCTTGACCGACAACAGACGGCGCACGATGCACTCCGTATTCTGCACGCAGATGATGAGGAGTCCGGTGACGAAGGCAAACAGCAAAAAGCCGCCTCGGTAGAGCCAGGCGCTCTCTCCGGTCAGCATGAGTGCGCCGGCTATAACGGCAACGAGCCACGCGATAGAAATCGCGTTGACCTTTGAGATGCCCTTGTTGGCGCCGGGGATATGGATGTCACCGCTCAGCATCTCGCGCAGACGCGGCGCGGCGATGGCGGCTAAGGCTCCGCATAGAAGCTCGGCGGCACGGGCGTCGGTTCCGTAGTAGACGCGCGATGCGTCGGCGGTGGGATTAAACATGAGGACCATGGCTGCCGTCGATGCAAGCGCGAATGCGATCGTGATGCCGATGGCGGTGTTGCGCGACCTGGTTTTGCTGCACAGTGCCATAAGGATGACCGGCCACACCAGATAGAACTGCATAGTGACAGCGCAGAACCACAGGTGCGTGAGCGGCGAGGGGAGCCCCGCGGCGGCGAAATACGAGACGTTACGGAAGATATAGAACCAGTTGCTCAAAAAGAGTGCCGATGGCAGGGCGTCCTGCTGCACCTTAGGGAGTAGGCTCGGGGCCGCGATGTAGGTGGCGACGGCGGTAAGCGCGATGGTCACGACGATCGGCGGCATCATGCGCGCAATGCGGCGGCAGATGTAGCGCGGGTACGAGAATCCGTCGCGTGCCGTGGCCCGCATAATGCTTTTGGTGGCGAGATAGCCACTCAGCGTAAAGAAGAGTGTAACGCCCAAAAAACCGCCGGTCAGGCGGCTGGGGCGAAGGTGATATAGGACGACGCCGGCGATGGCGAGGGCGCGGAGCCCGTCGAGCGCGACGATGCGTTGGTTGCGTTGAGGCGCGGCATGTGCGGCGCCCGTGGGTGTGTTTTGCATCGATCTTCCTCCAATGTCGACCTAGCAGTCTAGCGCTCTGCGCGGACAAAGGAAGGGGGTTCGTGCGGTTGAACAACATGCCGCGGGGCGATGCCTCGCTACGCAAAAGCCGCACCTGCGTTGATGCTCAACTGCCTATATTGAAATGTTTCAGAACCTCTACATAGGCAAAAACAACAACACAGATGCGGCAAAGACGTACGGGTGGTTGAGCCTTTATGCGATGATGCTCGGCTACTTGGTCTTGGCAACCAGCAGCGGGTCGCCAAGCTTGACGAGCGGATTGCCGCCGATAAGCGTGCCAGACTCGCCGACGTGGTCGATGCTCTTGAGGCGGTCGAGCTCAGAGACGATGACGGTCACGATGTCCTCGTGGCCGGCGGCCTTGATAGCGTCGCGGTCGAAGCTGATGAGCGGCTGGCCGGCCTTGACCGTGTCACCCATCTCGACAAAGCGGGCAAAACCCTTGCCATTCATTTCCACGGTGCCCAGGCCAACATGGATGAACACGCGCAGACCGTCCTCGGTGATCATGCCGATGGAGTGGTTGGTGACGGTGGTGGCGCCGATGCGGCCGTTGGCGGGGGCGTAAATGGTGCCGGTAATGGGCTCGATGCCGTAGCCCTGACCGAGCATGCCCGAGGCGATGGTCTCGTCGGGAACCTCACTCAGATTGACGAGCACGCCGTTGACGGGAGCGTAGATGACGCCTTCGCGGGTAGCGAAGCTTGCTGCGGGCGGAACGGACGCCTCGCCCGACGAAGTGAACGTGGACTTGAGCGAATCGAGCAGACCCATAGATGCCTCCAACGTATCAGGCGCGCATGTTGCACGCGTGTGGTTTGCCGGAAACGTTTCGTACGTGTTTCCCAGCACGGTCAGCGCCCCTATTTTACGCTGCCCAACGATACCTCTGAACAGCGATTTTGTGATATATCAGTTGAAGGCCAACTTATTGCGGGGGTGTTTCTGCGCCGCGGGCTCAAGTGGGGTACGCTAAGGTGCGAAAAACGAGTGCGTACGAATCGCAAGGAGGGAGCACCTATGATTATTGAGAACCATGCGCTGTGGGGCGAGGAGCCGACCGAGGAATATCCGGCGACGTTTACGTATCTGGGTGCCGAGCCGCTGCCCGACAAGCCCAATGGCCGCCGCCCCGCGGTGATCATCTGCGGCGGAGGCGGGTTTACGCATATCGCTCCGCACGAGCAGGACCCGGTGGCGTTTGCATTTTTGGACCGCGGCTACCAGGCCTTTGTGCTCAACTATGTGACGAGCGCCACGGGCGACGTGAGCTTTCCGCATCCGCAGGCGGACCTCGCCAAGATGGTCGCTACCGTGCGCGCCAACGCCGACGAGTGGCATGTCGATCCCAAGCGCGTGTGCATCGTGGGTTTCTCGGCGGGCGGCATGATCTGCGCCTCGTTGGCAACGCAGTGGAAGACCGGACCCTTCGCGGGCCTTGCCGGGGCTCGTCCGGAGGATATTCGTCCCGACGCCGTGGTGCTGGGCTATCCGTTGCTCGACCTTGCCTATGTGCGCGATATGCAAACGCGCGACCCGCGCATCGACCTGCGCGTGCCCAAGACGGGTGGCAAGACGGGGCGCGATTTGCTCAACGACTATCTGTCGATGGTGACGGGCGGCGAGGCGACCGATGAGCACCTGACCGACATTTGTCCTACCACGCACGTTTCGCGCCAGATGCCCCCGACCTTTGTGTGGGGCGTTTCGGACGACAAGACGGCGCCGGTCGCGCAGGTCTACCCGTTTGCGCAGCGCATGGCCGAGGAGGGTGTTGCATGCGAGATGCACGTCTTTGACCAGGGTGGTCACGGCCTTTCGCTCGGCAACGCCAATACCGCGGTCGACAACGAGGACAAGCAGGTTTCCGTCCGTCCCTGGATTCGCCTGGCCTTCCGCTTCCTGGAGCGCCATCTGTAAGAGGACGGACATCCCCTCAATAACTTGCGGTGAAATAGTTCCTGTCCGGGGCATCAACCAGCCCATCCAGGAACTATTCCACCGCAACTTCGTTTTTGATGCCCCGCCCGGAAACTGCATCCCGGTTTTGCCCTCGAAGGCGGGCCGCAGTTTCCCATAGGGCCTCGACTGGGAAAGCGCGTCCCGTTTCGAGCGGGGATTCCGGGATGCAGTTTCCGCAGCAGACCTGTCTGGGAAACGGCGAACCGGGCCCCCTCGCGCCTCGTTGCTCCGCATCCTGTCTATTTGCGAAAAGCAACCTGCCCCCCTTGCAACAATCTGTCGATTGAACATCGTTGTATGTTCGCGCTATCATGCATGGATAAATTGGTTAGCCATGGCAAACGGTTAGCCATGGTGAACATAAATGCAACGCCCTGTGGGCGCCGGGGGAGGAACACGGACGTGAGGCTCGATACGCTCGAGATTGGAAAGGACGCCGTTGTCGCATCGGTGGCATCGGACGACCAGGCACTCCGACAACATATTTTGGACATGGGCCTAACGCCGGGTACCGAAGTCACCATGATGAAGTACGCCCCCATGGGCGACCCGCTCGAGATTCGCCTACGCGGCTACGAGTTGACGCTGCGCAAGGACGATGCTGCTCGCATCGAGCTCGTAGATGTCCACGACACCGATACCGGTCCGCGCGCTAACGCCGCAATCGGCACGACGGATCACCCGGCCCTGGGCGAGGGGACGTATTCACCCCGTGCTGCCAAGACGGCCGTGCCCGAGGGCGCGCCCCTGCATTTTGCCCTCGCCGGCAACCAAAACTGCGGTAAGACCACGCTGTTCAACCAGCTGACGGGCTCCAATCAACATGTCGGTAACTTTCCCGGCGTGACGGTCGACCGCAAGGATGGCACCATCCGTAACCACCCCGAGGCGAGCGTTACCGACCTGCCAGGCATTTACTCCCTGTCGCCGTACACGGGCGAAGAGATCGTAAGCCGCCAGTTTATCCTGGATGAACATCCCGACGCCATCATCGACATCATCGACGCTACCAACATCGAGCGCAATCTGTACCTAACGCTGCAGCTTATGGAGCTCGATCGCCCCATGGTCATCGCGCTCAACATGATGGACGAGGTGACGACCAGCGGTGGCGCCATTGACGTCAACCTGCTCGAGAGTCTGTTGGGCGTGCCGGTTGTCCCCATTAGCGCTGCCCGCAACGAGGGTATTGGCGAGTTGGTGGATCATGCCTTGCACGTGGCGCGGTTCCGCGAGCGCCCCGGTCGCCTGGACTTCTGCGCGCCCGATGGTCCAGACGGCGCCGCGCTGCATCGCTGCATTCACGGCATCGCCAACCTTATCGAGGACCATGCCGCGACGGCGCATATCCCGGTGCGTTTTGCGGCGACCAAGCTGGTTGAGGGCGACGAGCTGGTGACCGAGGCGCTTCATCTGGACCGTAACGAACTTGACGCCATCGACCACATTATTACTCAGATGGAGGGCGAGGCCGGCACTGATCGTCTGTCTGCGCTGGCCGATATGCGCTTTAGCTTTATCGGCGACGTGTGCGGGCGTTGCGTCGTCAAGCCGCACGAGAGCCGCGAGCACGTGCGCTCCGTCAAGATCGACCGCATCCTGACGGGTCGCTACACGGCAATCCCGGCGTTCCTGGTGATCATGGGTCTCGTTTTTTGGCTGACGTTTGGCGTGATCGGCGCGGCGTTGCAGGGACTCATGGAGGACGGCATCGCTGCCATCATCGCCTCGGCCGATGCGGGCCTCAAGGCGTTCGGCACCAACGACGTGGTGCGCTCGCTGGCCGTTGACGGCGTGCTTACGGGTGTGGGCAGCGTGCTGACCTTCCTGCCGATTATCGTCGTGCTCTTCTTGTTCCTCTCCATTCTGGAGGACTCGGGCTACATGGCGCGCGTGGCCTTTGTCATGGATAAGGTGCTGCGTCGTTTTGGCCTGTCGGGCCGCAGCTTTGTGCCCATGCTCGTCGGTTTTGGCTGTACCGTGCCGGCTATCATGTCGACCCGTACGCTCCCATCCGAGCACGACCGCAAGATGACGGTCATGCTCACGCCGTTCATGAGCTGCTCGGCCAAGTTGCCGGTCTACGGCCTGCTGTGCGGGGCGTTTTTCCCACAGGCGACGGTTCCCGCCATGGTCTCGCTCTATCTGATTGGCATTGCGGTCGGTTGCATCGCGGCTTTGGTGCTCAACCGCACGGCATTTAAGGGCGACCCGGTGCCGTTTATCATGGAGCTTCCCAACTACCGCCTGCCGAGCGTCAAGACGACAGTGATGCTGGCATGGGATAAGGCCAAGGACTTTATTACCAAGGCCTTTACCATTATCTTTGCCGCTACCGTGGTCATCTGGTTCCTTCAGACGTTCGACATTCGCTTTAATGTGGTCGCCGATCAGTCGCAAAGCCTGCTTGCGGGCCTCGGCAGCATCATCGCGCCGGCGCTGGCGCCGCTTGGGTTTGGCGACTGGCGTGCGTCCACGGCGCTCGTCACCGGACTTATCGCCAAGGAGAGCGTCATATCGACGCTCACGGTGCTTTTGGGCGCGACCTCGCCCGCGGCACTGTCGACCATGTTTTCGCCGTTTACTGCCTATGTGTTTCTGGTCTTTACGCTGCTGTATCCGCCCTGCGTGGCTGCCATCGGCGCCGTCAAGAGCGAGCTGGGCGCGCGCTACGCCGTTGCCGTGTTCGCGTTTCAGGTGGCAGTCGCCTGGATCGTGGCGTTTGTCGTGCATTCGGCGGGCATATTGCTGGGGTTGGCTTAGTTATGTATTGACGGCGCAACCTCTGTGTATCGAATTGTTTTCGGCCCTGCATCTGTTGCTGACGGATGCGGGACCGTTGCTATATAATCGCCTCCGCTCAAAATGATTGGAGATGTTATATATGAGTCAGGCAAGGCAAGACGGCATCACGCTCAGGCAGTGGCTCCCACTCGTCGGGCTCACCTGCTGTGCGTTCGTGTTCAACACGTCGGAGTTTATGCCCATCGGCCTTTTGACTGATATCGCCGCGTCGTTCTCGCTCACCGAGGCCCAGGCGGGCATCATGATCTCGGTCTATGCCTGGGGCGTCATGCTGCTGTCGTTGCCGCTCATGATGTTCGCTTCGCGTTTTGAGTTCAAGCGGATGTTGCTGGGCGTGCTTGCCGTGTTCTCGCTCGGTCAGTTCCTGTCCGCTGTGGCGCCGACCTATCCCATCCTGGTCTGCGCGCGCCTGGTGGTCGCTTGCGCACATGCCGTGTTCTGGTCAGTCGCCTCGATTATGGCCTCACGCCTGGTCGACACTCGCCACGGCGCGCTCGCCATCAGCATGATCGCTACGGGCTCGTCCATCGCGCAGATCTTTGGCCTGCCTCTCGGTCGCGCCATTGGCTTGGCCGTGGGCTGGCGCATGACGTTTGCCGTGGTCGGGGGCCTCTCAGCCATCGCGGCCGTCTACCAGGCAGCGGTGTTCCCGGCCATGCCGGCGGGTGAGCGCTTTACCGTCAAACAGCTGCCCGAGCTGCTCAAGAATCCGCTCCTCATCGCGCTCTACGCAGTCACGGTCTTCATGGCGACCGGCTATTACGCAAGCTACAGCTATATCGAGCCCTTCCTGGCGCAGGTCGCGCACGTCGATGCGGGCGCCATTACCATGACGCTGACGGCGTTTGGCTGCTCTGGTTTGCTCGGAAGCTGGCTGTTTGGCCGCCTGTTCGACGGGCACCGCTTCCCGTTCTTGGCTATCACGCTCTCCGGCGTGCCGGTGGCCCTGCTGCTCATGGGGCCGGCCGCATCGTCGCTCGTGACAGTGCTTGCCGTCTGCGCACTGTGGGGTTGCTGCGCCACGGCCTTTAACGTGGCGTTTCAGGCCGAGCTCATCAAGCACACGCCGGCAGACTCGTCGGCCGTCGCCATGTCGATCTTCTCGGGCCTGTTCAACCTCGGTATTGGCACGGGTACCGCGATCGGCGGAGCCGTGGTTTCGGGCCCCGGTATCGCCTGGATCGGCTGCGCGGGCGGTGCGATCGCTGCCGTGGGCGTCATCCTTGCCATCACGGTGATGTTCCCGGCTATCCGCCGCGCCAAGCCCGTCGCCTAATCACGTTTCCTCATCAGTTGCGGTGGAATAGTTCCTGTTTAAGGCCTCTGAAGGCCCAAGCAGGAACTATTCCACCGCAACTTATTTTGGGGAAGAGGATACAAGCCGGGCATACAATGGATGTCGTTGTGTTGCGCTTACCGGGAGGTTGCTATGTGGGCATACGAGACGACGTTCTATCAGATCTATCCGCTGGGCTTTTGCGGAGCTCCGCGCGAAAACGCCGCGCCCGTTGCCGAGGATGAGCTCGCCCAGGCTGCCAACGCCGCGCCCAACCCCGATGCGCCCATCATGAAGATTGCCCAATGGGCCGACTACCTGCAGGAACTCGGTATTGGCGCTGTGCTCATCAACCCGCCGCTCGAATCCGACAGCCATGGCTACGACACGCGCAGTCTGCGCCATATCGACCGCCGCCTGGGTGGGGACGCCGACTTTGCCGCCGTGTGCGAGACGCTGCACGCCCATGGCATCCGTGTGGTGCTCGATGCTGTCTTTAACCACGTCGGCCGCGGCTTTTGGGCCTTCCGCGATGTGCAGGAGCGCAAGTGGGATTCGCCGTACAAGGATTGGTTCCACATTAGCTTTGACGGCGACTCCTGCTACGGCGACGGCTTTTGGTACGAGGGCTGGGAGGGCCATTTTGAGCTTGTGAAGCTCAACCTGCAAAACCCCGCCGTGGTCGATTACCTGCTTGAGTCCGTGCGTCGCTGGGCCGAGGTTTTTGGCATCGACGGCCTGCGCTTGGACGTCGCCTATATGCTCGATCGCGACTTCATGCGCCGCCTGCATACTTTTACCCGTGAGCTCAAGCCCGACTTTGCGCTGATTGGTGAGACGCTCCACGGCGACTACAACCAGATCGTCAACGACGAGATGCTCGACTCCTGCACCAACTACGAGTGCTACAAGGGCCTGTACTCCAGCTTTAACTCGGTCAACATGTTCGAGATCGCCCATTCGTTGCACCGTCAGTTTGGCGGTGACCCGTGGTGCATCTACCGCGGCAAGCATCTGCTGTCGTTTGTCGACAATCACGATGTGCCGCGCCTGGCGAGCATCCTGACGGACAAGTCCTGCCTGCGCCCCGCCTACGGCATGCTCTTTGGTATGCCGGGCATTCCGTGCGTCTACTACGGCAGCGAGTGGGGGATTGCCGGCGAAAAGGGCGGCCCCGATGGCGACTGGGCGCTGCGACCTGCGCTCGATGAGCCTGCGCCCAACGAGCTGACGGCCTTCATCGAGCAGCTTGCGCACCTACGCTCGGCAAACGACGCGGCGGCCCGTGCCCTCAACTACGGCGCCTATCGCAACGTGGTGATCCAGAACAAGCAGCTGCTGTTCGAGCGCGCCTGCGACGACGCGACGGTGCTCGTGGCGGTCAATGCCGTGAACGAGCCCTACACCTTTGGAGCCGGCGAACTCAGCGGCTCCTTCGTCGATTTGCTTGCCGACGGCGTGCCCACGGTCGGGCTGACGGGTGCCCTTGAGCTTGCACCCTACGAGGTGCGCTATCTGTTGAGGGCCTAGGCCATGGCTGCGTCCGACGAGGGCTATCAACATATTGAGCATGGGTTTGAACCCGTGTTCGACGAGCACTCGCGCGTTTTGGTGTTGGGCTCGTTTCCCTCGGTGCTCTCGCGTGCCAATGCCTTCTACTACGGCAATCCGCAGAACCGCTTTTGGCGCGTGATGGCCGCGTGCCTTGGCGTGCCCGTGCCGCCCAACGAGGGCGACCCTTTGGCAGGCAGCGAGCCTGCGACACTCGACGTCTCGATTGCCGCCAAGCGATCCATGCTGCTGAACGGCGACGTGGCCCTGTGGGACGTGATCGAGAGCTGTGACATCAAGGGCTCAAGCGACGCGAGCATCAAAAACGTCGTTCCGGCACATATCGAGCGTATTACCGGCGCAGCTCCCATTGAGCAGGTGATATGCAACGGTGGTACAGCTGGTCGGCTCTACAAACGCTATCTACAAGAACGCACCGGGCTGCCCGCCATCGTTCTGCCCTCGACAAGTCCCGCCAATGCGGCGTGGCGTCTGGAACGCCTTGTTGAACGCTGGCGCGAGGCCGTTGATTGGCGGGTTTCTTCGATTTAGCTGTTTGAGTGCTTGGCAAGGTGCTTCATAGACACGCGCCAGATCGGCGCGGGCAGCTCAGGCTTGGCGTAAATCATGCCATCGGTGTCGACGCCACCCGCTGCGGCGCCACCGAGTCGCTGTGCGCGCTCAACGGAACACCCCATGCGAACGGCGCCCACGAGCTTGTCCATGGCCTCCGAAAACGGTCGGCGCAAAAGTCCCATGCGCGGAGAATGACGAAGCGCCGCGAAGCCGCTGCCGGCACAGATGACAACGCCGCCACACCACAATTGGTTATGGCGCTCGCATGCCTTGTGCAGGCGAGCGGCGGTCCCATGCGCCTGCTCAGCGCCCTCTTGTGCGGCTCGAATCACGGCATAGACACGCGTTCCCGTACCGCCAAAGCGCTCAAGCGTCTGCTCGATGCCTGTTAGCGTCTCATCGTCAGCCACATCTTCAACAGCGAATACAATGCCGTCTACAACGCTGCCGGCATTATCCGCCTCCAAATCGATCGGGCGGGGGAGCGCGGTGCCGGAAAGCTGAGCATAGGCGGCGATGGCATCCTGCAGGTCCCAGAGCAAAAACTCAAGATCGGCGCTCTCGGGAATACTGACAAACGCGATGTTATGCAGTGCTTTTGGTACATCGCCGCGCGCGGTCGTCTCCATGCCGCCTCCTTTCCGGTTGGTTTCCGTTTAGGTTACACCGTCTGGTGGCGCTCCGCCGCGCTATCCTAGTGCAACCCTTACGAAAGGAACGCCATGCGTCTGCCCATGAATACCTCGCTTGCCACGCTCAAGCCCTCCGGCATCCGCCGGATCAACGCGCTCGCCGCCCAGCATCCGGGATGCATTGCGCTTGCGCTCGGCGAGCCCGATTTTCCCACGCCCGACGTGATTAGCGCCGAGGTGACGGCCTCGCTCGACCGCGGTGACACGCATTATCCGCCCAACAACGGTCGCCCCGCCCTGCGCGAGGCGCTGTCCGCATATATGGGCGACGCGGGCCTGGCGTTTTCCGCCGACGAGGTCATCCTGACCGACGGCGCGACCGAGGCCCTGTCGGCTACGTTTATGGCCATGCTCAACCCCGGCGACGAGGTCATTATCCCCACGCCGGCCTTTGGCCTGTACGAGAGCATCGTCGTGGCCAACCACGCCCAGGCGGTCTTTTTGGATACGGAGCCTGCGCAATTCCAGATTGACGAAAACGCACTTCGTGCTTGCGTGACACCGGCGACCAAGGCCATCGTTATCTGCTCGCCCAACAATCCCACGGGCTGCATTCTTAACGCGGCATCGCTCGACGCCGTGGCGCGCGTGGCGGAGCAGGCGGGCATCTACGTAGTCTGCGACGACGTATACAACCGTCTGGTCTATGTGGATGGCTACGAGCGCTTTGCCCAGCGCCACCCAGAGCTACGCGAGCAGACGGTCGTCATCGAGAGCTTCTCCAAGCCCTGGGCTATGACTGGCTGGCGCCTGGGCTGGCTCGCAGCGGCAAGCCCCGTCATCGCCGAGATCGCAAAGGCCCACCAGTATTTAGTATCGAGTACTGTCTCCTTCGAAATGGATGCCGCAGCCCGAGCCCTCACCGTCGACCCCACCCCCATGCTCGAAGTCTACCGAGCCCGCCGCGAACGAGTGCTCGCAGCCTTAGACGCCATGGGCCTCGACGTAGTTGAACCGGCAGGAGCCTTCTACACCTTCCCGAGCATCAAAAAGTTCGACCTAACCAGCGAAGACTTCTGCATCAAAGCCATCAAAGAAGCAAACGTAGCCCTAGTCCCCGGAAACTGCTTCGGAACCGAAGGCCACATCCGCCTAAGCTACTGCGTCTCCGACCAAAATCTGGACGAAGGCCTAAATCGCCTGTCCACCTTCATTTCAACCTTATAACCCAACGGGACGCAACACATCAGCCTACCGACCCAAGCATTATGAGTGGGGCGCGCCGGCCAACGGACACGAGGATTCGCAGCAAAGGCAACGTAGCTCCGGCCGGGAGGGGCAGGGCGAGTTTTCCGTAGATTCCGCACGAGCCGAAGGCCACTTAATGTGGCCTTCGTGCGAGCCCAGGACTTGACCGAGCGGAAAACTCGCCCTGCCCCTCCCGGCCGGAGCGTATGCAGGGTTTGTGTACGAATCCTCGCGCCCGTTGACCGACGCCGGGGTCCCCGCCATAATACTTTCGGTTCACGCACGAATCCGCTGCCAGAGACAGCCGGTGCAAACGGGCATCGCCCGCGAGCTTAATGGGATATCCCGCCAGCCGAGGTGGTCGAGTAGATATGTCTTCTCGCCCCCGTCGCTCATGCAGCGCGGGGGCTTTCTTTTTAGACATGCCCCCGTCACGTCCTTGTGGCGGACCGTGCCCGGAAAGAATTCGAGGAGGTGTAATTCATGCCCCAGCAGTACAAAATCGACAAGGTTGCAGAGATCGAGTCCCGTATCGCCGAGAACGCCGGTCTGTTCGTCGTCAACTACAACGGTCTGACGGTTAAGCAGGCTCAGGAGCTGCGTCATCAGCTTCGCGAGTGCGGCGCCGAGATGAAGGTCTACAAGAACAACCTGGTCAAGATCGCTCTCAAGAACCAGGAGCAGCCCGAGCTCGACGAGATCCTCGCCGGCCCCGTCGCTTATGTGTTCTACGAGTCCGAGCCGGTCGAGGCCGCTAAGGCCCTTAAGGACTTCTCCGCTCAGTCCAAGGGCGTCCTTGAGATCAAGGGCGGTATCTCCGACGGCAAGGCCGTTTCCGCTGATGATGTTAAGGCTATCGCCGAGCTGCCCACCAAGGATCAGCTTCTCGGCCAGATCGCCGGTCTCATCTCCGGTTTCGCTCGCGACATCGCTGTCTGCGTCAACGGCGTTTCCTCTGGTCTCGCTCGTTCGATCCAGCAGGTCTCCGAGCAGAAGGCAGCCTAGTCGCTGTTTTCACCCGCGGCGGCAACGCCGCACCCCTGGCGCATTCGCGCCGTGTTTTAACTGATCTCCGTGCATTCGCACGGAAACCGAAAGGACTTAGAAATGGCTAAGCTTACCACCGATGAGATCATCGATGCTCTTAAGGAAATGACCCTTCTCGAGGCTTCCGAGCTCGTCAAGGCTATCGAGGACACCTTCGGCGTTTCCGCCGCTGCTCCTGCCGCTGTTGTCGCCGCTCCCGCTGCTGGCGCTGCTGAGGCCGAGGAGAAGACCGAGTTTGACGTCGTGCTCGAGGGCTTCGGCGACAACAAGATCCAGGTCATCAAGGCCGTCCGTGAGCTCACCAACCTTGGCCTGAAGGAGGCCAAGGAGGTCGTCGAGGGCGCTCCCAAGGCTGTTCTCGAGGGTGCCAAGAAGGAGGACGCCGAGGCTGCCAAGGAGAAGCTCGAGGCTGCTGGCGCTGCTGTCACCCTCAAGTAATCAGGCTCTCTCGCTAGATTTCTTTGCAGACGGGGTTCGCATTGCGAGCCCCGTCTTTTTGTTACGAGTTCTCATTCCCATTGCTCGGCACGCAGAACACTGCTGTCTTCGCCGTGCCAGTCCCGTTACCGCTGGGGCGTAAAATTGCACCATTCGAGCAATAATTTGCGTTGACCTGCTGAAGAATTGCGTTTGCCTTACGGCGACGTATGTCTCCGGCGGTAAGATACTTCGGTATCGCAATTTGGTCTGCGGCCGCCGTGCCGCACGCACAGGGCGCATTCTGCGCCTGCGAAAGGATCCTTGAATAACATGAAGGCAATCATCCCCGCCGCCGGTCTTGGCACGCGTTTTCTGCCTGGCACCAAGTGCACGCCCAAAGAGATGCTGCCGGTACTCGACAAGCCGGTCATCCAGTATGTCGTTGAGGAGGCGCTCGACCCCGAGGAGGTCGACGACGCCATCATCGTTACCTCTCCCGGTAAGCCCGAGCTGCTGAGCTACTTCCAGCCCGACCGTTCGCTCGAGAACCTGCTGCGCGAGCGCGGTAAGGATGCTTACGCCGATGCCGTCGCCCACGCTGGCGGTATGCCGGTCGATTTCCGCTATCAGTACGAGCCCAAGGGCCTCGGTCACGCCATTCGCTCTGCCGCCGATGCTGTGGCAGGGGAGAACTTCCTGGTTCTTCTGGGCGACTACGTTGTGCCCAACCGTGACATCTGCGACAAGATGCTTGCTGTCTCCAAGGAGCACGGTGGCGCTTCGGTTATCGCCGTCGCTGCTTGCTCGCCCGAGGAAGTCAGCCGCTACGGCGTTATCGCCGGCGAGCGCGTCGGTTCGCTCGAGGGCGCCGAGGGCGTTGCCGATGCCGAGCCGGGCGCTGTCTGGCGCATCGGCGGTCTGGTCGAGAAGCCTGCTCCCGAGGCGGCTCCTTCCAACCTGTACATCGTCGGTCGCTACCTGCTGAGCCCGCTGGTCATGGACCTGCTCGCCGATCAGCAGGCCGGCAAGGGCGGCGAGATTCAGCTCACCGACGCCATGGCCCGCTCGCTCGACCGCGAGGCCATGTACGCTGTCGTTATCGACCCGCTGTCGGGCTACGACACCGGCACCCCGTCTGGCTGGATGGCCACCAACGCTCTCATGGCCGCAAGCGATCCTCGCTTTGCCAGCGCCTTCTGGGACGCCATCGACGAGCGCGGCGGCTTGATGCGCAAATAAGCCTTCGGGCATCGACATTTACGGGTGCGGACTTCGGTCTGCACCCATTTTTTATGCGCGCCGCGGCTTGGCTCCGGAAAGTGCGACCCACAATTTGCTCGAATTCTGGGATGCGCTTTCCGGTTGGGGCCCCTAACGGAAAGCGCGACCCGGAATATCGGCTCAGAACGGGATATGCTTTCCCAAACAGGGTTCAACCGGAAACTGCGTCCCAGTTTGAGGCCTCAAAACGGGACGCAGTTTCCGCCTGATCAACCCTTGCCGCCATTCCGCCGTTCAGTGGTGCCCATCGGCGGTTTCGTTCACAGAAAATATATGAACAGGTGTTCGATATATGCCTATCTACCTGCGTGTTTTCTGTCGAAAAACTTTGCTACTCCAAAAACTCAATCGCGTCAAGGCTTTTCTTGCCCAACGGTCGGTACCTGATAAACTATTAGGTTGCGATAACTGGCGAAGCCATGCCTCGCCAACCCACCGAGCATTTCCGTGAAGGAGGAAAAACCTGGTGACCTACGCATACACTGCCACTGAGCGCAAGCGCGTCAGCTTCGGGAAAATCCCGGAGGCCATGGAGCTCCCCAACCTTATCTCTGTTCAAAGGGAATCCTTTGAGCGTTTTAAGGACGAGGGCCTTCGTGAGGCGTTCAAGGAATCCAGCCCCATCCAGAGCCAGAACCATGTTCTCGAGGTTACCTTCGGCGAGCATCAGTTCGGCGACCCCGCGCACACCGTCGAGGAGTGCCGCGAGAAGGATATGACCTATCAGGCTCCGCTTCTGACCGACGTCCGTCTCACCAACAAGGAGACCGGCGAGATCAAGGAGCAGCTCGTCTTCATGGGCGACTTCCCCATGATGACCGATCAGGGCACCTTCATCATCAACGGTACCGAGCGTATCGTCGTCTCGCAGCTCGTCCGCTCCCCGGGCGTGTACTACAGCTCCGAGATGGATTCGGGCAAGCAGATCTACAAGGCCCAGATCATCCCGTCCCGCGGTGCCTGGCTTGAGTTTGAGGTCGACAAGCGCGACCAGCTCATGGTCTCCATCGACCGTAAGCGCAAGCAGAGCGCCACGATGTTCCTGCGCGCCCTTGGAATCGCCGTCACCAACGACGACATCATCGAGCTGCTCGGCAACTCCGATGTGATCAAGCGCACCCTGGAGCGCGACACCGCCCTCACTCGCGAGGACGCCCTCATCGAGATCTACCGTCGCCTGCGCCCGGGCGAGCCTCCCACCGTGGACGCTTCCCGCAGCCTGCTCGAGGGCCTGCTCTTCAACCCGCAGCGCTACGATCTGGCCCGCGTCGGTCGTTACAAGGTCAACAAGAAGCTCAACCTCACCACCGAGGAAGAGGTCACGGTGCTCACCGACGAGGATATCGTCGCGACGCTGCGCTACCTGCTGTCCCTCGCTGCCGGCGAGCAGGGCTTCAAGGTCGACGACATCGACCACTTCGGCAACCGCCGCATCCGTACCGTCGGCGAGCTCGTCGCCAACCAGTTCCGTATCGGCATGAGCCGTATGGAGCGCGTCGTCCGTGAGCGCATGAGCTCCCAGGACATCGACGAGATCACCCCGCAGTCGCTCATCAACATCCGCCCGATCGTGGCCTCCATCAAGGAGTTCTTCGGTTCCTCGCAGCTCTCGCAGTTCATGGACCAGGCGAACCCCCTGACCGGTCTGACCCACAAGCGCCGTCTGTCCGCACTCGGCCCTGGCGGTCTTGCCGGCCACAAGTCCGGCTCCAGCCGCCGCACCAACGTGCCGACGGCCGTCCGCGACGTTCACAATTCGCACTACAGCCGCATGTGCCCGATCGAGACCCCCGAAGGCCCCAACATCGGCCTGATCGGCTCGCTCGCCCTCTACGCCCGCGTCAACGAGTATGGCTTCATCGAGGCCCCGTTCCGCCGCGTCGAGAACGGCGTTGCCACCGATCAGATCGACTGGATGACCGCTGACGAGGAAGAGAAGCACGTCATCGCGCCGGCCAACACGCCGCTCGATCCCAAGACCAACGAGTTCATCACGACCGATGCCGAGGGCAAGATCGTCCGTCCGCACACCGTGATCGCCCGTACCCGCGACTTCGACGGCTCCTTCGGCGCTCCCGCCGACGTGCCTGTCGAGGACGTCGACTACATGGACGTCTCGCCGCGTCAGATGCTCTCCGTCGCAGCAACGCTGATTCCGTTCCTGGAGCACGACGACGCCAAGCGTACGCTGATGGGCGCTAACATGCAGCGTCAGGCCGTGCCGCTGGTTCACCCCGCCGCTCCCTATGTCGGTACCGGCATGGAGCGTCGCGCCGCTCTGGACTCCGGCGAGGTCACCCTGGCCAAGAACGCCGGCGAGGTCATCTTTGCCGACGCCGCCAAGATCATCGTCAAGCATGCCGGCGGCATGGACGAGTATCACCTGGCCAAGTACCAGCGCTCCAACCAGTCCACCTGCATCAACCACCGTCCGCTCGTGCGCGTCGGTGACACCGTTGAGCAGGGCGAGCCTCTGGCCGACGGTCCCTCGACCGATCACGGCGAGCTCGCACTGGGCCAGAACCTCACCGTGGCATACATGCCGTGGGAAGGCTTTAACTACGAGGACGGTATCGTCGTGTCCGAGCGCCTGGTGGCCGAGGACCTGCTGACGACCATCAACATCACCCGTCACGAGATCGATGCCCGCGACACCAAGCTCGGCCCCGAGGAGATCACCCGCGAGATCCCGAACCTCTCCGAGGACATGCTTGCCAACCTCGACGAGGACGGCATCATCCGCATCGGCGCCGAGGTCGGCCCTGGCGACATCCTGGTCGGCAAGGTTACCCCCAAGGGCGAGAGCGCTCTGACCGCCGAGGAGCGCCTGCTGCGCGCCATCTTCGGTGCCAAGGCCCACGATGTCCGCGACACCTCCCTTAAGATGCCTCACGGCGCTTACGGCCGCGTCATCGACGTCGTCCGCTTTAGCCGCGAGAACGGCGACGACCTGGCCCCCGGCGTCAACGAGCAGGTGCGCGTCTACGTCGCCCAGCGTCGTAAGATCCAGCAGGGCGATAAGATTGCCGGCCGCCACGGCAACAAGGGTGTTATTTGTAACGTTCTGCCGGTCGAGGACATGCCCTACATGGCTGACGGTACCCCGATCGACGTTATCCTCAACCCGCTGGGCGTTCCTTCGCGTATGAACGTCGGCCAGCTGCTCGAGTGCCACCTTGGCTGGGCTGCTGCCTGCGGTTGGGATACCGAGCAGGCCGACTCCGACAAGTACGTCCCCGGTCCGTTCTTCACCGCGACGCCCGTCTTCGACGGCGCCAAGGAGGACGAGATCGCCGAGGTTATCCGTCGCGCCAACAAGAACATGCTCAACAAGGCCACCGCTGCTTTTGGCGATCACATGCGCCCCGAGTTCGTCACCCAGCTTGACGAGCGCGGCAAGACCCGTCTGTTCGACGGCCGCACCGGCGAGGAGTTCCGCGAGCCCATTACCGTGGGTACGTCCTACATCCTCAAGCTCGGCCACATGGTCGACGACAAGATCCACGCCCGTTCGACCGGCCCTTACAGCCTGGTTACCCAGCAGCCTCTGGGCGGCAAGGCTCAGTTCGGCGGCCAGCGCTTCGGCGAGATGGAAGTTTGGGCACTGTACGCTTACGGTGCTTCCAACGTCCTGCAGGAGATCCTGACCGTCAAGTCCGACGATACCGTGGGCCGCGTCAAGACCTACGAGTCCATCGTCAAGGGCGAGAACGTTCCGGTCCCGGGTATCCCCGAGTCCTTCAAGGTTCTCGTCAAGGAGATTCGCTCCCTCGCACTGGACATCGAGCCCATGCACGATGCCGACGAGGACGCCTCCGCCCCTGTGACCGCCGAGGAGACCTCCGCTCTCGACGACCTGGCTGCGCTCGCCGGCGTTGACGCCGACGTCGAGGCCGAGGATGCCGAGACCGCCGAGGCGCCCGAGGCTGTCGCCGCCACGACCACTGATAAGGAGTAGTTGACTGTGGCAGATTTCGAAGCTACTGATTTTGACTCGGTAAAGATCTCCCTTGCCTCCGCCGACCAGATCCGTTCCTGGTCGCACGGTGAGGTCAAGAAGCCGGAGACCATCAATTACCGTACCCTCAAGCCCGAGAAGGACGGCCTGTTCTGCGAGAAGATCTTCGGTCCCGCCAAGGACTGGGAGTGCTCCTGCGGCAAGTACAAGGGCATCCGCTTTAAGGGCATCGTCTGCGAGCGCTGCGGCGTCGAGGTCACCTCGGCCAAGGTGCGTCGCGACCGCATGGGCCACATCGAGCTCGCCGCTCCCGTGTCCCACATCTGGTACTTCAAGAGCCCCACGAGCTTCCCGATGAGCCGTATGCTCGACATCAAGTCCAAGGACCTCGAGAAGGTTCTGTACTTTGCCAGCTACATCATCACCGAGGTCGACTACGAGGCTCGCGAGGCCGACGCCGACGACCTGCGCGAGGAGCTCGCCGCCGATCTGGAAGAGATCGATGCCGAGTGCGCCCGCCAGATCGAGTCCCTCAAGGAGCAGGGCAACCCCGAGAACTTTGACGAGTTCTCCGACGAGGAGCCGCTGACCCCCGAGGAGATCGCCTCCGGCATCGTCGACATCGAGGAAGAGTGCAAGGACGAGAAGCAGCTCCGCACGGACGCCTTCAACGCCTTCATGAAGCTCAGCGAGCGCGACCTCATTTCCGATGAGCCGCTGTTCCGCGAGATGACTCGCTACTACTCCATGTACTTCAAGGGTGGCATGGGTGCCGAGGCCGTTCGCGACCTGCTCGCTGCCATCGATCTCCCCTCCGAGGCCGAGAAGCTCAAGGCCATCATCGCCGACGAGGACTCCCAGAAGCAGAAGCGCGAGAAGGCCGTTAAGCGCCTCGAGGTCGTTGACGCCTTCCTGAAGGGCGGCAACAGCCCCGCGAACATGATCCTGGATGTCATCCCGGTCATTCCGCCTGATCTGCGCCCGATGGTCCAGCTCGACGGCGGCCGCTTCGCCGCGTCCGACCTCAACGACCTGTATCGTCGCGTGATCAACCGTAACAACCGACTCAAGCGCCTGCTCGACCTGGACGCCCCTGCGATCATCGTGAACAACGAGAAGCGCATGCTCCAGGAGTCCGTGGACGCCCTGTTCGACAACGGCCGTCGTGGTCGCCCGGTCTCTGGCCGTGGCGGTCGCCCGCTCAAGTCGCTCGCCGAGGCCCTCAAGGGCAAGCAGGGTCGTTTCCGTCAGAACCTGCTGGGTAAGCGTGTCGACTACTCCGGCCGTTCGGTTATCGTTACCGACCCCAAGCTGCTGCTGCACCAGTGCGGTCTGCCCAAGACCATGGCGCTGGAGCTCTTCAAGCCCTTCGTCATGAAGCGCCTGGTCGAGCTTGGCAAGGTCGAGAACATCAAGGGCGCCAAGCGCGCTATCGACCGCGGTGCCACCTTTGTGTGGGACATCCTCGAAGAGGTCATCGACGGCCGCGTCGTGCTGCTCAACCGTGCACCGACCCTGCACCGTCTGTCCATCCAGGCCTTTGAGCCGGTGCTGGTTGAGGGCAAGGCTATCCACCTGCATCCGCTGGTCTGCTCGCCCTTCAACGCCGACTTCGACGGCGACCAGATGTCTGTCCACGTGCCGCTGTCCAGCCAGGCTCAGGCCGAGGCCCGCGTGCTCATGCTCTCTGCGAACAACCTGCGCTCGCCGGCATCCGGCAAGCCGGTCAACATCCCTTCGCAGGACATGATCATCGGTGTGTACTACCTCACCCAGGTTCGCGAGGGTCTGCCGGGCGAGAACCACGTGTTCTCGAGCTTCGATGACGCGCTGCACGCCTATGACTGCCGCTCCGAGGTCGACATGCAGGCCAAGATCCAGGTCCGCGTGTCCGCTGCCGATGCCAACGTCATCAACGAGGACGGCACCCGTATCTTCCGCGTCAAGAACGGCAAGAACGAGTTTGTCGACTACGACGTCACCGGCAACAAGACCGCGCGCTTCGAGACCTCTATCGGCCGCATCATCTTCAACCGCCAGTGCCTGCCCGAAGACTATGAGTTCATGAACTACAAGATGGTCAAGGGCGATGTGGCCAAGCTGGTTGCGGACTGCTGCGATCGTTACCCCGAGGCCAAGGTCGGCCCGATCCTCGACGCCATCAAGTACTCCGGCTTCCACTACGCTACCCGCGCCGGCCTCACCATCTCGGTGTGGGACGCTCTTATCCCTGCCGAGAAGCAGGAGCTGCTCGACCGCGCCCAGGCCAACGTCGACCAGATCAACGAGTACTTCGAGGAGGGCTTCATCAACGAGACGGAGCGCCACATCGAAGTCGTTAACGAGTGGACCGCTTGTACCGATAAGGTTGCAGCGCTCATGCTCGACATGTTCGACGAGGAGAACCCGCTCTACATGATGGCCGACTCCGGCGCCCGTGGTTCTAAGACCCAGCTGCGTCAGCTCGGCGGCATGCGTGGCCTGATGGCAGACATGTCCGGCGAGACGATCGACCTTCCCATTAAGGCGAACTTCCGCGAGGGCCTGCTGCCGCTCGAGTACTTCATTTCGACCTACGGCGCCCGTAAGGGCCTGGTCGATACCGCATCCCACACCTCGGACTCTGGTTACCTGACCCGTCGTCTGGTCGACGTGGCCCAGGACGTCATCGTCCGCGAGGAGGACTGCGGTACGCACGAGGGCGTCACCTACAACCTCATCATCCCCGGCACCACCGACCTCAACACTGACCTCGTCGGCCGTTGCTTCATCGAGGACGTCGTGGCTCCCGATGGCACCGTGCTCTTTGAGCAGGACGGCTACATCGAGAAGGTCGCCGACATCCAGAAGATGGTCGATGCGGGCCTCAAGAAGGTCAAGCTCCGCGCGCTGCTCACCTGCCGCTCCAAGTACGGCGTGTGCCAGAAGTGCTACGGCTGGGATCTTTCCACCCGTCGTCCGGTCGCCATCGGTACTGCCGTCGGCATTATTGCCGCCCAGTCCATCGGCGAGCCCGGTACGCAGCTTACGATGCGTACCATTCACTCCGGCGGTGTCGCTGGCGTCGACGATATTACGCAGGGTCTGCCTACGGTCAGCCGTATGTTCGATATCGTCGGCAACGTCAACGAGAAGATTCTGGGTCGCGAGGCCGAGCTGGCTCCGTACTCCGGTCACCTCTCGATTAAGCCCGAGAAGTCCGAGTACGTGCTGACGCTCACCGACTCCGAGGATCACACCCGTGTCCTCGACGAGCGTCGCGTCCCCGCATCGGTGCGCTTTATGCCCGAGATCGAGGACGGCTGCGAGGTTCGCGCCGGCGACCAGATCACCAAGGGCTTCGTCAACTTCCGCAACCTGCGCAAGCTGACCGACATCGAGTCGACGATGCACACCTTCGTCGAGAGCGTCAAGGACGTCTACACCAGCCAGGGCGTCGACCTGAACGACAAGCACATCGAGGTGCTCGCACGTCAGATGCTGCGTCGCGTTCAGATCACCAACCCCGGCGACTCCAAGTACCTGCTTGGTCAGTACGTCGACCGCTACGAGTTCGCCGACGAGGTCGAGCGCGTTGCCCGTCTGGGCGGTCAGGCTCCTGTGGCCGAGCCCGTCATCCTGGGTACGCTCAAGGTCGCGTCCAACATCGACTCCTGGCTGTCGAGCGCTTCGTTCATCCGTACCGCCGGCGTCCTTACCGAGGCTGCCATTGAGGGCAAGGTCGACCACCTGCTCGACCTTAAGTCCAACGTCATCGTCGGTAAGAAGATCCCGGCTGGTACTGGCCTCAAGCCGTACGCCAACGCCAAGCTGACGTATCGCACGGCCGACGGCTATGTCGACATCGACGGCCCGGCTTCGCCCAACGCCAAGTCGCTGCCCGAGTGGGCTCCTGTTGAGCTCAAGGACCTGGACGAGCAGCTCCCGCAGCAGCTCGACTGGGCCGGCTACGACGAGTTCGGTGGTGCTGACGGTTCGTTCACCCGCAACGGCCACACCATCTCCGCCGAGAAGGCTCGTCTGTACCTGTTCGACGACCTGGGCGTGTCGCAGCGCTGGACCAACAAGTTCAGCGAGGTTGGCATCGAGACGGTCGGCGACCTGGTCGGCAAGTCCGAGGAGGATCTGCTGCGCATCGATGGCATCGGTGCCAAGGCGATCGAGGAGCTCCGTGACGGCCTGGAGGCCCACGACTTGCTCTACATCCTCGAGAACAACGACGACGTTGCCGACGAGGAAGACCTCTCGCAGCTGCTGCAGATGGTCTTTAGCCCCGACGGTCCGGACGACATCCTGCTGGGCACCTCCGCCGCGCCGACGCATCACGCCGACGCCGACGAGGAGCTCCTGGGCGCCCCGATCGACGACAAGAAGGCTCCCGCCAACGGCGCTATCAACGAGGACATGGCTTCCCTCGATGAGCTGCTCAACCAGCTCGTGGACACCGACGACGCCGAAGAGGCCAAGGACAACGACGAGGAGTAATTTCCTAGTACGTTAACCGTCCTTCCAAAGACCCGTTTCCCAACAGGGAAGCGGGTCTTTTTTGGTGAGGAACGTTGCCCCGACGAGCACGTCGGATTCCCGGAACGGGCCGCCCGCTGTTTAAGTTTGTCGCGAGTTCCGCACGCAAAGGAAAGCACTTAATGTGCTTTCCGTCTTGCGCAGGACTGTAGAGCAGCAAACTTAAACAGCGGGCGGCCCGTTCCGGGAATCTACCCCGCGCACAGAAGGGGATTCCTTTTGCCAAAAAGGGACAGGTTTATTTTGGTAGGTTTTTCCTGCTTGAATTTGAAACAATTCGTCCGGCCAGAGCGTATCTATGGTGAGGGCCTCATCGATAATCATTAACGTCACCAGGAGGTGATTATGGAAGAACAAGCATTTAGACAGGCGGTCGAAGATCACCGGGATGTCGTGTTTCGGATCGCATTGACGTACCTGCGCGATTGCGCCGATGCCGACGATGTTGCCCAAGATGTCTTTCTTAAGTTGCTTAAAAGCGATGGGCACTTTGAAAGTTGGGAACATCTTCGCCGCTGGCTTATCCGGGTCACGATCAATGAATGTAAATCGCTCTTTCGAAAGCCATGGAGGCGTGTGGAGGATATTGAGAACCTGGCCGATTCGCTTTCGGCGGCGCAGGATGAGACCAAGGCGGTCCTGTCAGACGTTATGCGACTTCCGGAGCGATTCCGTGTTCCCATCGTGCTCTATTACTATCTGGGCTTTTCGACCGCAGAGATTGCCGAGTTACTGCATGTGCCAGCCGCGACCGTTCGAACGCGTTTAGCTCGCGGTCGATCGAAGCTCAAATTGATCCTAGAGGAGGGCGACCGTGAAATCCAATCAAATCAAGCAGGCCTTCGAGTCCATCCAAGCCGATAGCAATCTTGCAGATCGCGTCCTTAATACCGCTGCGGGTGAGCCGCTTCATCGAAAGGGCCACGCGAAGCCTCTCTATGTTGCCGTAATCGGATGTCTTGCCGGAGTGTTGGCGACCGGAGGGGTCGCCTACGCCGTTGTCAATTCCGGCTATTTTGCCTCAGCCTGGGGAAACCACGGCAACGGGGATTCCATTACCTGGACTAATGGCGGCTCATCGGGGACTAAATACACCTACACCAGAGAGTTTGGTGACGGCATTGCGCCCCAAAGCCTGGAGGGCACAGTCCAGAAGGTTAATCTGTCCGTCGAGGGTAACGGCTATACGCTTGATATCCATGAGATGGCTATCGATAAAAACGGTTGCGGTGCCGTGACGTTTACGCTGTCCAATCCAAATGGCGTTAACTACTACAAGCCGGCAGCAGAGACAGGCGAACTTGTTCTCTATGGTGAAGAAGAACAAGGCATCGGCACGCCCAGCATGAACTTCGGCGAGGAATGGGCTGACACACGCTGCACCATTGATAAGGACACATCAAGCGATACTGTCATTAATGGCACGATGTACTTTGCTTCTATGGATCGCGAGCGAGGTTTTCAACATGCGGTCACCTGGAATATCTCGTGGACCGAGGGCGAAGGCGAGGATGCGAAGCCGTTCGAGGCATCGACGCCCGAGTTTAGCGTTGGAGCGTACGTCGATACAAAGGAACTCCGCTCCGATGACTCGCCTCTCGAGATCAGCCCGTTTTCTATCCAGACACACATCGATGATCTGGGCATTGACGCAGTCACGAAGAAGTTGACGGTTACCTACAAGGATGGATCGGAGCAGATTATCGAAGATGACGACGCAGGGACGTTCAACTTATATTTTTCTTATACGCGCAATAGCGGAGAGAACATCTGGGTGCCAACGAAGTTGATTGATGTCGACCAAGTGGTCTCAGTAACGCTTGAGGGCACACGCTGCACTTCAACAGGGGACGCCGAAACGTCGGAACCCTTTACCATCGTCTATTCGTAAGATTTGGGGCCGCTTCCTACTAGGGGAGGCGGCCCATTTTGCATTAAATGGAAGGTTAAACCGAGCAATATACTTCCGAAAGCGCCGCCGATTTCCATGCGACAGATGAGAACAGATCATCGCAGGAGTGCGACGTTTCCCCAGATAAAACCGACCAAAATAAACCCGTCCCTTTTTGGAAGGTAACGTTGCCCCAACGAGCACGTCGGATTCCCGGGCCGGGCGGCACAGGGGTTAAGTTTGTCGCGAGTTCCGCACGAGCCGGAGGCCACTTAATGTGGCCTCCGTGCGAGCCAGGACTGTAGAGCAGCAAACTTAAACCGCAGGCCGCCCGGGCCGGGAATCCGCCCACGCGCGCAGAAGGGGATTACACTTTTGTGTAGGCTTTGCGGAAATGTGCTCATTTTGGGATACGCCCGGCGGCGTGGTCTGTTGACGGCACAGCTAACGCCACGTATCCTATCGAACTGCGTGTTTCGTAGGGGGATGCTGACCCCTCGATTCAAGCCGTTGCACTTTACAGAAAGCTGGAATCATTCGAGAAGGAGTACGCTTTGCCTACTATTAACCAGCTGGTTCGCCAGGGCCGTCGTTCCGTGCCCAAGAAGTCCAAGAACGCTGCTCTGCAGCACAACTCCCAGAAGCGCGGCGTGTGCACCCGCGTCTTCACCACGAGCCCCAAGAAGCCGAACTCGGCTCTTCGTAAGGTTGCCCGTGTTCGCCTCGTCAACGGCATCGAAGTTACTGCTTACATCCCGGGTGAGGGCCACAACCTGCAGGAGCACTCCATCGTGCTCGTCCGCGGCGGTCGTGTCCGTGACCTCCCTGGTGTCCGTTATCACGTCATCCGTGGCGCCTACGACGCTGCTCCGGTCCAGAACCGTATGCAGGCCCGTTCCAAGTACGGTGCTAAGCGCCCCAAGGCTAAATAAGCCAGATAACGTTTTGATACTTTCGCCGTGTGCCGCCTAAGCGCCGCACGGTAGACACTTAAGGAGATTTCACATGCCGCGTCGTGCAGCAGCTAATCGTCGTGAGGTTCAGCCTGACGCCGTTTACAACAACCGCCTGGTGACTCAGCTCATCAACAAGGTCCTTCTTGACGGCAAGAAGGCCACCGCTGAGCGCATCGTTTACACCGCTTTCGAGATCGTTGCCGAGAAGTCCGAGGGTGGCGACGCTCTCGCTACCTTCAAGAAGGCTATGGACAACGTCAAGCCCACGCTCGAGGTTAAGCCCAAGCGTGTCGGTGGCGCTACCTATCAGGTCCCGATGGAGGTCAACTCCCGTCGTTCCACCGCTCTGGGTATCCGCTGGATCGTCAACTTCTCCCGCGCTCGCAAGGAGAAGACCATGGCCGAGCGTCTCGCCAACGAGATTCTCGACGCTTCCAACGGCCTGGGCGCTTCCGTCAAGAAGCGTGAGGACGTCTTCAAGATGGCCGAGGCCAACCGCGCGTTCTCTCACTATCGTTGGTAAGTTAAGGTAAGGAACTAACATGGCTAAGCCTAAGTACAAGCTTTCCGATACCCGTAACATCGGCATCATGGCTCACATCGATGCCGGTAAGACCACCACGACCGAGCGTATTCTTTACTACACCGGTAAGACCCACAAGATCGGTGAGGTCCATGAGGGCGCTGCCACCATGGACTGGATGGTTCAGGAGCAGGAGCGCGGCGTAACCATTACCTCCGCTGCTACCACGTGCTTCTGGAAGAAGGACGGTACCGACTACCGCATCCAGATCATCGACACCCCGGGCCACGTTGACTTCACCGCCGAGGTCGAGCGCTGCCTGCGCGTCCTCGATGGCGCTGTCGCCGTCTTCGACGCCGTTGCCGGCGTTCAGCCCCAGTCTGAGACCGTTTGGCGTCAGGCTTCTACCTTCAACGTCCCCCGCATCGCCTTCATCAACAAGTATGACCGCGTGGGCGCTGACTTCTTCAACGCTATCGAGACCATGAAGGATCGTCTCGACGCCAACGCCGTGGCCGCTCAGGTCCCGATGGGCGCCGAGGACAACTTCTGGGGCGTCATCGACCTCGTCACCATGACCGCATGGGACTTCAAGGCCGACGACAAGGGCATGACCTACCCCGAGCCGATGGACGAGATCCCGGCTGAGTTCGCTGACATCGCTGCCACCAAGCGCGAGGAGCTCCTCGACGCTGCTGCCAGCTTTGACGACGAGCTCATGGAGAAGATCCTCATGGAGGAGGACTTCACCGTCGAGGAGCTCAAGGCTGCTCTGCGCAAGGGCGTTCTGGCCAACGAGCTCAACCTCGTCTTCGTGGGCTCCGCCTACAAGAACAAGGGCGTCCAGGAGCTGCTCGACGCTGTCGTCGACTACCTGCCCAGCCCGCTCGACGTTGAGGCCGTCACCGGTACCGATCCGGACACCGGCGAGGAGATCGAGCGTCATCCTTCCTTCGACGAGCCCTTCTCTGGCCTGGTCTTCAAGATCATGACCGACCCGTTCGTCGGTAAGCTCACCTACGTCCGCGTTTACTCCGGCCGTGCCGAGTCCGGCTCCTACGTGATCAACGCTTCCAACGGTCAGCGCGAGCGCCTCGGCCGCATCCTCGAGATGAACGCCGCCGAGCGTATCGACCGTGACGACGCTGCCGCCGGCGACATCGTCGCTTGCGTCGGCTTCAAGAACTCCACCACCGGTGACACCCTGTGCGAAGAGGGCAAGGAGATCGTCCTCGAGAAGATCGAGTTCGCTAAGCCCGTTATCGACGTTGCCATCGAGCCCAAGACCAAGGCCGAGCAGGACAAGATGTCCCTGGCTCTGACCAAGCTCGCCGAGGAGGACCCGACCTTCCAGGTGTCCACCAACCACGAGACCGGCCAGACCATCATCGCCGGCATGGGCGAGCTGCACCTCGAGATCATCGTCGACCGTCTGCTCCGCGAGTTCAAGGTTGACGCTAACGTTGGTAAGCCCCAGGTTGCCTACCGCGAGACCGCTGGTCACGACGTCGAGAAGGCTGAGGGCAAGTTCGTCCGTCAGTCCGGTGGTCGCGGTCAGTACGGCCACGCCGTCATCAAGCTCGAGAAGATGGAGGAGGGCTTCGGCTACGAGTTCGTCAACGCTATCGTCGGCGGCGTCGTGCCCAAGGAGTACATTCCGTCCATTGACAAGGGCATCCAGGAGGCCCTGAACACCGGTGTTATCGCCGGCTTCCCGGTCCTCGACGTCAAGGTCACCCTGTTCGACGGTTCTTACCACGAGGTCGACTCCTCCGAGGCCGCCTTCAAGATCGCCGGTTCCATGGCAATCAAGGACGCTCTCAAGAAGTCCGATCCGCAGCTGCTCGAGCCGATTATGGCTGTCGAGGTCGAGACCCCCGAGCAGTACATGGGCGACGTTATGGGCAACCTCTCCGGTCGCCGCGGCAAGATCGAGGGCATGGAGGATCGCAAGAACAGCAAGCTCATCCGTGCCAAGGTGCCGCTGGGCGAGATGTTCGGTTACGCTACCGACCTTCGCTCCCAGACCCAGGGCCGTGCATCCTACACGATGCAGTTCGACTCTTATGAGCCCGCGCCCAAGTCCATCGTGGACGAGGTCATGAGCAAGAACGCCTAAGTTCGAGCTCCCTGTTACGTAATCCGCGAGAACATCTCTCGCACTCTTTGGAGGTTTAAGTTGGCTACCCAGAAGATCCGCATTCGCCTCAAGGGCTATGATCACGAGGTCGTCGATCAGTCCGCGAAGCTCATCGTCGAGACCGCTCAGAAGACCGGCGCTCGCGTTTCCGGTCCTGTCCCCCTGCCCACCGAGCGCAACCTGTACACGGTTATCCGCTCGCCGCACGTGAACAAGGACTCCCGTGAGCAGTTCGAGATGCGCACCCACAAGCGCCTCATCGACATCCTTGACCCCACCTCGGGCACCGTTGATTCGCTCATGCGTCTCGACCTCCCCGCTGGCGTCGACATCGACATCAAGCTCTAAGCGATATCGCTCATAGCTTACAGAGCCCCGCTGCCATGTTGGTAGCGGGGCTCTTTTGTTTGAATAATGGTTTGGACTGCCGGGCATTGCTGCCGAGTAGGTGGCTGCAGCGCCCTATTCGCTCAAGGGACGCAGCGATGCCTCCTCAAAATGGAAGGATCGCAAGCCGCCTTCCGTTTCGATACATGCGCGACCAAAGGCATCGACGGTTTTAAAGATGCCGCGTGCCAGCTCGTCACCGGCAGGGGAACGGGCGATAACGTGCTCTCCGATCCAATTGAGGTGAGTGACATATTCGCCGTGGACGGGCGCGAGCGGTCCAGTGTTTTCTTTCATGGCGTTGAGCAGATCAGCCCACGCGTCCACAGCGTTTACGACGGTGTAATAGACCTCCTTGAGCAGCACATCGACGGCGGGAACATTCTCGTTGAGGTCTGAGAGGCCAATTGCCGCCAGGCCGCCATCGGGAACCTCCGAAGGCACATAGTTCACATTGACGCCAATGCCGCAGACTGCAAAGGGGCTGCCTTCGTTATCGCGTGCGGCTTCGACCAGAATGCCGCCGAGTTTGCGCCCTCGCGCGACCAGGTCGTTGGGCCATTTGAGGCCAATCTCGTTTGCAAGACCCTGCTTTTCGAGCGCCTCGAGCACCGCTAAGCCGCTGACGGCGGCAAGACCAGAGTACTTGGCGGGATCAACACGTGGACGTAGGACAATCGAGAGCAACAAGTTACCAGCGGTTGAATCCCACTTGTGGCCGCGTCGGCCGCGTCCTGCTGTCTGAGCCCGTGCGGCAAGTCCTGTGCCGTGCGGCGCACCCTGTTTTCCTGCTTCTAGCAGGTCATCGTTGGTCGATCCGGTTACGTCGACTATCGTTAATTGGGCATCCATAACGGCTGCTACCTCCTTAATGAATAAGTGAATAACGCAATGGTGTTGTGAGGCAGACACAATGTGAAGCCTTTGTCGCATTTGGACAATTTAATGTTAACACGTCAACAACGACTGAAATGCGCTATCCTCTCTTGGTCGATGTAAACACGTCAACAATCCAAAGGAGGTTAGTGATGGGTTTCACGATTCTTGGAACAGGCTCGGCGCTTCCCGAGCGCAGCGTTTCCAATGACGAGCTGTCCGAGTTCCTCGATACCTCGGATGAGTGGATTTTTACCCGCACGGGGATCAAGAGCCGCCATGTGTGCACCACCGAGTCGCTCGACGACCTTGCCGTGGCAGCGAGCGAGCAAGCGCTCCAGACGTCCGGAATCGATGCGAGCCAGCTGGATCTTATCGTCTGCTCGACGACGACGGGCGATCATCTCGTTCCTGCCGAAGCGTGCGCCGTTGCTGAGCGCCTGGGTGCCACATGTCAGGCCTTCGACGTTTCGGCGGCTTGTGCCGGCTTCGTATTTGCGCTCGATGTCGCCGAGGGCTATATCGCCCGCGGTCGCGCCAAGCACGTGCTGGTCGTTGCCGCCGAGCAGATGACGCGCGCGCTCGATTGGACCGACCGTGCCACGTGCGTGCTCTTTGGCGATGGCGCGGGTGCTGCGGTCATAGAGGCTGGGGGAGAGAATCCCCTTGCTGTTGAGCTTTCGACGGCGCCCGACGTCGAGACGTTGCGCGTTCCCGGACTGGTCGGCACCTCGCCGTTTAAGGCCTCCGCAGATGGCGAGAGTGTGCTGTCCATGAACGGCCGTCGCGTCTTCAAGTTTGGCGTCAATGCCATCTGCGACACGGTCAACAAGCTCGCCTGCGACGCGGGCATCGCGGTCGAGGACATCGACCACTTTGTATTCCACCAGGCTAACGAACGGATCTTGAGCCAGGCGGTCAAGCGCTTGGGTGTGCCGGACGACCGTGTGGTCCGAACGTTGCGTGAAACCGGCAACATCTCGAGCGCTTGCATTCCGCTTGCTCTCGATCGACTGACAAATACCGGCGCGCTGCACGCGGGCGACACCATCGCCCTGGTCGGATTTGGCGCCGGCTTGGATGTAGGTGGCTATCTACTTCGCTGGAAGTAGTTGCACATAGGAAATGAAAACGCCCCTGGGGCACAAACAAAGGAGAACTACCATGGCAGATCAGAAGACATTCGAGCGCGTTTGCGACGTTATCCGTGAGACCGCCGGCCTTGACGATGTCGAGATGAAGCCCGAGTCCACGCTCGAGGAGATTGGCCTCGACAGCCTGGGTACCGTCGAGATCCTCGTTGCCGTCGAGGACGAGTTTGGCATTGAGCTCGATACCGAGGAGAACCCCAAGACGGTCGGCGAGTTTGTCGATACGGTCGAGGCGGCATTGGAGAAGTAGTGATGCTCAAGTCTCCTCTCTGCGATCTGCTCGGCATCGAAAAACCCGTGTTCCAGGGTGGCATGGCCTGGATTGCCGACGCCTCGCTGGCGTCTGCCGTGTCCGAGGCAGGCGGCTTAGGGATTATCGCGGCCATGAATGCCGACGCAAACTGGCTGCGCGATCAGATTCACGAGCTGCGCGCCAAGACGGATAAGCCCTTTGGCGTCAACGTTATGCTCATGAGCCCGTTTGTCGACGAGGTCGCACAAGTGGTGATTGATGAGCAGGTGCCCGTTGTGGTGACCGGTGCCGGCAATCCCACCAAGTACATGAAGGCGTGGAACGAGGCGGGCATCAAGGTTATTCCCGTCGTGGCTTCGGTGGCGCTGGCGCGTCTCGTGGCGCGTCGCGGAGCCACTGCCGTGGTTGCCGAGGGCACCGAATCAGGCGGCCATATTGGCGAGACCTCGACGATGGCACTTGTCCCGCAGGTTGCCGATGCGGTCGATATTCCCGTGGTTGCGGCTGGCGGCATCGCCGATGGCCGCGGCGTGGCGGCCGCTTTTATGCTCGGCGCTGCCGGCGTCCAGGTGGGAACACGCTTTCTGGTCGCAAACGAGTGCACCGTATCCGAACAGTACAAAGAGCTGGTGCTCAAGGCAGGCGACACGTCGACGCGTGCGACCGGTCGCTCGACGGGACATCCGGTTCGCGCCCTCAAGAGCCCCTTCACCAACGCGTATGCCAAGAACGAGGCGGCGGGCGCAAGCCCCGAGGAGCTTGGGGCCATGGGCACGGGCGCGCTTCGTAAAGCCGCAAAGGACGGTAATTACGAAGAGGGTTCGTATTTGTGCGGACAGATTGCCGGCATGGTCAACGAACGCCAGAGCGCACGCGAAATCGTCGACGATCTGGTCGATGGCGCTGAGCATGTCCTGAAGGGTGCGTCCGCATGGGTAGCGTAGCGTTTCTGTTTGCCGGTCAGGGTGCCCAGCATCCCGCGATGGGCGTCGATCTCATCGAGGCATCACCGGCGGCTGCCGAGGTGTTTGCGATCGCCGACGAGGTGCGTCCGGGAACCAGTGAGCAGTGCCGGAGCGCCTCCAAGGAGGAGCTCTCGCAGACTGAGAACACGCAGCCTTGCGTGTTCGTGCACGACTTGACTGTCGCCGTCGCCCTGCGTGAGCGCGGCGTGGTGCCTGCCGCCTGTGCGGGATTCTCGCTGGGCGAGGTCGCCGCGCTCACCTTTGCGGGGGCGTTCGATACGCGAGCGGGATTTGAGCTTGTGTGCGAGCGCGCGGCGCTTATGGCCACGGCGGCTGAGCGTCATCCCGGCGGAATGCGCGCCGTCATCAAACTCGATGCGGCGCAGGTCGAGGGCTTGGCAAAACAGACCGGCGAGGACTGCTGGCCGGTCAACTACAACAGCCCCCAGCAGACGGTTGTGGCCGGAGCGCCCGATGCGTTGCAGACCCTCGACGTCCTGGTAAAAGAGGCTGGTGGCCGGGCCATGAAGGTCGCGGTGTCGGGTGCATTCCATAGCCCCTATATGGCCGAGGCGACCTGTGGCCTTGCTGCATATATTGAGGCCGGTCACGCGCCGTCCCCGTTGCTCATTCCTGTTATGGCAAATATGACGGCGGCGCCTTATCCGGCCGACCCGCAGGCGGCATCGGAGGTGCTGGCCAACCAGGTGAGTCATGCCGTGCACTGGGTCGACACGCTGCATGCTCTGCAGGATCAAGGCATCGACACGTTTATTGAGGTCGGCCCCGGCAAAACGCTGTCCGGCCTGGTCAAGCGTACGTTGAGCGACGTTCGTGTGTATTCGTGCGAAACGGCCGAGCAGGTCGCAGCTATTGCCGACGAGCTCGCATAGTTCACAGGGCTGTAACCCGAAAGGAATGACATGGGCAACTTGAACAACGGCGCGCTCGAGCGCAACGACTCACGTCGCGTGGCGCTTGTCACGGGCGGCTCGCGCGGCATCGGTCGCGCTTGTGCCGTGGGCCTGGCGGAGGACGGCTTTGATATCGCCGTCGTCTATGCCGGTAGCGCAGATGCAGCGCGCGAGACGTGCGAAGCCTGCGAGGCGGCTGGCGCCACGGCGCGCGCATATCAATGCGACGTGGCCGATCCCGCTGCCGTCAACGCGTGCGTGGAAACGGTCCTCAACGACTTTGGCTCCATTTGGGCGCTCGTCAACAACGCCGGCATCACCCGCGATGGCCTGCTCATGCGCATGGGCGATGACGCCTTCGACCGCGTGCTCGATGTCAATCTCAAGGGCACGTTCAATACGACGCGCGCGCTCACCAAGACCTTTATGCGCCAGCGCGGCGGTTGCGTCATCAACATGAGCTCGGTTGTGGGCCTGATGGGCAATGCCGGGCAGGCCAACTACGCCGCCTCCAAGGCGGGCGTCATCGGTCTGACCAAGGCGGTGGCGCGCGAGCTTGCGCCACGCGGCGTACGAGTGAACGCGGTCGCCCCCGGGTTTGTCGAGACCGATATGACGGCAAAGCTATCGGATAAGGTTCGCGCGGCAACCGAGGAGCAGATTCCCCTAAAGCGCATGGCGCACCCCGAGGAAGTGGCCGGCGTGGTGCGCTTTTTGGCGAGTGATGCGGCTGCCTACATTACGGGCGAGGTCGTGCGCGTCGACGGCGGAATGGCGATGTAGAAACCAGGGCCGAACAACGGCTTGAATGAGGAGACCATGATGGAACAGAGAGTTGCAATCACCGGTATCGGTGCCGTATCGCCGCTCGGTAACACGGCGCTTGCTACCTGGGCGGCCATGTGCGCCGGCACGTGCGGCATCGGCCCGATCACGCACTTCGATACCGATGCGTTTGCCGTTAAGGTGGCGGCCGAGGTCAAGGGTTTTGACGGCAACGAGTACTTTGGCAAGCGTGACGCCAAGCACCTGGACCCCTGCGTTCAGTTTGCCCTGGCAGCGTCGGACGAGGCCATGCACGATGCGGGCTTTGATGTCGAGGGCGCCATCGATCACGAGCGCCTGGGCGTCTACGTGGGTTCAGGCGTGGGCGGCATGCAGACACTCGTCGACAACGTCCACACGATTGCCGATCGGGGGCCTCGCCGTGCATCGCCCTATATGATCGCGATGATGATCCCCAATATGGCTTCGGGCAATATCGCAATCCGCCACAAGGCAAAGGGCCCGACCCTGCCCGTGGTGACCGCCTGCGCGACCTCGGCACATGCCGTGGGCGAGGCGTTCCGCGCCATCAAGCATGGTTATGCCGATGCGATTCTCGCCGGCGGCGCCGAGGCCGCAATCATCCCCGATGCCGTTGCGGGCTTTACATCCTGCCGTGCTCTCACCACTAATCCTGACCCGTCGACGGCTTGCCGCCCGTTCGATGCAGACCGCGACGGCTTTGTGATGGGCGAGGGCGCCTGCGTGCTGGCACTCGAGAGCATGGAGCATGCGCAGGCGCGCGGTGCGCACATTTATGCCGAGGTCGTGGGTTACGGCAACACCGATGATGCCTACCACATCACGAGTCCCGACCCGGACGCGGCAGGCATCGCCCGTGCGATATCGCTGGCGGTGGCCGAGGGCGACGTTAAGCCTTCCGAGGGCCTCTACATCAACGCTCACGGCACCTCGACCAAGCTCAACGATTCGTCCGAGACGGCGGGCATTAAGCGTGCGCTTGGCGAGGATGCGGCGCGCGCCGCGCACGTCTCGTCGACCAAGTCGATGACCGGCCACATGATCGGTGCCACGGGCGCCATCGAGGTCATGGCCTGCGCCATGGCGCTCGAGCAGGGCGTGGTGCCCCCGACCATTAACTACCACACACCCGATCCCGCCTGCGATCTTGATTACACGCCTAATCGCGCGGTTCGCGCCGATCTTACCTGGGCGCTTTCGACCAACCTGGGCTTTGGCGGGCACAACGCCGCCATCGCGCTGCGTAGATATACGAGGAGCTAGAGCATGGATTCCAAAAGAATTGCCGAGATAGCCGATGTTATGGAGGACCGCGGCCTCACGCGCGTACGCGTTGAGGAGCCCGATGGCACCGCGGTCGAACTCGAGCGCGCGAGCGCCACGCAGCCGGTCGCCGTGCCCATGCCTATGCCGGGTGCCGTGACTGCTCCGGCGGTGGCTCCTGTCGCCATGCCTGCCACCGCACCGGAACCCGCCGCGCAGACACCTACCGCCGTGTCGGAGCCTAAGGGCACCGAGGTGACCGCTCCCATGGTCGGCGTTTTCTATGCTGCCCCGGCGCCGGGCGACGAACCGTTTGTGCACGTGGGCTCCAAGGTCAAGGCCGGCGAGACCCTCTGCATCATCGAGGCCATGAAGGTTCTCAACGAGGTGACGGCCGAGGCAGACGGCGAGGTGCTCGAGATCTGCGTGGTCGACGGCGACCTCGTGGAGTTTGGCAGCTGCCTCATGAGGATCGGATAGGTGATGTTCATGAACAAAGAAGAGCTCAAGAAGCTGTTGCCGCATCGTGAGCCGATGCTTTTGCTTGACGAAGCCGAGCTGGTGGGCGACGAGGCCCACGGCAAGATCACGATTACGGGCGACGAGTACTTTTTGCAGGGGCATTTTCCGGGAAACCCGGTGGTCCCCGGCGTGATTCAGTGCGAGATGCTCGCCCAGAACTGCTGCGTGCTGCTGATGGGCGATGAGGAGGCGCGCGGCGCGACGCCGTTCTACACGAGTCTGGACAAGGTGCGCTTTAAGCGTCCGGTGCGCCCGGGCGACACGGTGAATCTGGTGTGCTCCATCACGCGTGCGCGCGGGCCGTTCCGCTTTGCGACAGGTACTGCGAGCGTTAACGGTGAGGTTTGCTGCCGCGCCGATATGTCTTTTGCACTCATGCACGAAAAGTAGGGAAGTTTTCATGTTCGACAAAGTGCTCATCGCCAACCGCGGCGAAGTCGCGGTCCGTGTTATCCGCGCGTGCCGCGATATGGGCATCAAGACCGTCGCCGTTTATTCCACGGTCGATGCGGACGCGTTGCACGTGCAGCTTGCCGACGAGGCGTATTGCATCGGCGGCCCGCGTCTTGCCGAGAGCTACCTCAACGACGATGCCGTGCTCACCTGTGCCGTAAAGTCGGGAGCTAAGGCAATTCATCCCGGCTATGGCTTTTTCTCCGAGAAGGCGTGCTTCGTGCGAGACTGCGACAAGTATGGCCTGGCGTTTGTCGGTCCTTCGGCCGAGGTGATCGACAGCATGGGCGACAAGGACGCCGCACGTCGAACGGCTGCTGCGGCGGGCGTGCCCATCGTGCCGGGTTGCGATCTGCTCAAAAGTCCCGAGGAGGCGACGGCCGAGGCCGAGCGCATTGGCTGCCCCGTGCTTATTAAGGCGCGTGCCGGCGGTGGCGGCCGCGGCATTCGCAAGGTCGAGCGCGTGGAAGATGCGGCAAAGGCGTTTATCGAGGCGCGTGCCGAGGGCGAGGCCGTTTTTGGCGACGGCGAGTGCTACATGGAGAAGTTCGTCGCGCCGGCGCACCATGTTGAGGTGCAGATTATGGCCGATAAGCAGGGCCATGTGTTTTCGCTCGGCGAGCGCGAGTGCTCGGTGCAGCGCCGCAACCAAAAGCTGATCGAGGAGAGCCCCGCGCCGTGCCTCGACGGACACGATGACATCCGTGCTCGCATGCACAAAGCCGCGCGCGACCTGGCTCGTGCCGTCGGCTACGAAGGAGCCGGTACCATCGAGTTCCTGTATTCGGACGACGGCAATTTCTACTTTATGGAAATGAACACGCGCTTGCAGGTGGAGCATCCGGTTACGGAGTTTGTGACCGATACCGACTTGGTCAAGTGGCAGCTGCGCGTGGCAGCCGGCCAGCCTCTGCCCTTTGAGCAGGAGGACATGCCAGTCCGCAACCACGCCATGGAGTGCCGCATCAATGCCGAAACGCCGGACTTTCTGCCGTCATGCGGAACGATCACCGCGTTGCGTGTGCCGGGTGGTCCGCGCGTGCGCTGGGATTCCGCCATGTTTACCGGCGCGAAAGTCCCGCCGTACTACGATTCCATGCTCGGCAAGCTCATCGTGTGTGCGCCCACGCGCGACGGCGCCATTCGCAAGATGCGCTCGGCCCTGGGCGAGCTCGTGATTGAGGGCGTGAGCGAAAACAGCGAGCTTCAGCTCGACGTGCTGGCAAACGACGAGTTCTTGTCGGGCATGTATCACACCGATCTGATGGGGCATCTCTATGCTGATGAATAGAAAAGCGAAGACGGTCAACGTCCTCGAGGGGCCGATGACCGAGTCGTGCGCCGAGTTTCCCGCGCGCCACGTGTTTATCAAGTGCCCGGAGTGCCGCCGCGTAATCGATGAGGCACGCCTACACGACAACCTCGAGGTCTGCCCTCGTTGCGGCAAACACTTCCGCGTGAGCGGTCGCACGCGCATGCGCATGACGGTCGACGAGGGCACGTTTGAGGAATGGGATGCTAATCTGGCGTCGGAGGATTTCCTCTCGTTTCCCGGCTATGCCGACAAGCTCAAGAGCGTGAGCGAGCGTTCGGGCGAGCGCGACGCCGTTGTGTGCGGCAGGGGCAAAATCTGCGGTTGCGATACCGCGTTCTTCTTTATGGACGCCAACTTTATGATGGGCTCGATGGGTTCCGTGGTGGGCGAGAAGATCTGTCGCACATTTGAGCGTGCGACCGAGCTGGGATTGCCAGTTGTCGGCTTTACCGTTTCGGGCGGTGCGCGCATGCAAGAGGGCGTGACATCGCTTATGCAGATGGCCAAGATTTCTGCGGCGGTTAGGCGCCACAGCGAGGCGGGCGGCCTGTATATCACGGTGCTCACCGACCCCACGACCGGAGGCGTAACCGCGAGCTTCGCCATGGAGGGCGACATTATCCTGGCCGAGCCCGATGCCCTGACGGCATTTGCCGGCCCGCGCGTGATCGAGCAGAACATGCACAAGCGCCTGCCCAAGGGATTCCAGCGCTCCGAGTTTTTGCTGGAGCACGGCTTTTGCGATGCCGTTGTTCCGCGCGGCGAGATTGCGCTCACGGTAGGCGAGCTGCTGGCGCTGCACGAAGGGCACGCGCCCGGCTTGGGGGCACCGCATGAGATCGTGCATACGGGTCGCCGCGGCAAAAAGCTGGGGCACTTGTTCAAGCGCGCGGCGGCGCCAAAAACCGCGCTCGAGATTGTCAAGCAGACCCGCTCGGCAGATCGCGCCACGGCGGGCGAGGTGATCTCGCTGGGCCTGGATGGATTTGTGGAGCTGCACGGCGACCGTTACTTTGGCGACGACGCCGCTGTGGTGGCTGGCATTGGCTGGAAGGACGGGCGCCCCGTAACGGTCATCGCCATCGAGCGCGGCACCACGACCAAAGAGCGTATGCGCCGCAACTTTGGCATGGCGCATCCCGAGGGCTACCGTAAAGCGCGTCGCCTGATGCGCCAAGCCGAAAAGTTTGGTCGGCCGGTTCTGTGCCTGGTCGATACTTCGGGCGCGTTTTGCGGCATCGGTGCCGAGGAACGCGGTCAGGGCGAGGCTATCGCCCAGAATCTCATGGAGATGAGCGGCCTTAAGACGCCGATTGTCTCGGTGGTAACAGGCGAGGGCGGCTCTGGTGGCGCGCTGGCGCTGTCCGTGGCCGACCGCATCCTGATGCTCTCGAGCTCGGCCTATTCGGTCGTGAGCCCCGAGGCCTGTGCGTCGATTCTGTGGAAGGATACCGAGCGCGCGAATGAGGCCGCCGAGGCGCTTAAGCTCACGGCTCCCGATCTGTTGGCGCTCGGTATCATCGACGGCATTGTTGACGATAGGGGTCTGTCGCATGAGGAGATCGCCGGCGCCGTCATGTCCTCGGCATTTGATGCCTTCGATACGCTTGGGCGGCTCGACGACGCGACCCTCACAAACCTCCGCTACGAAAAGTACCGCGCAATCGGTCAGTATCGCACGATGTGACAAAGGGACAGTCCGCATGTCACATTGGGAAAGGGTTCCTGTGTCACAAGTTTCTAACACCTCGTTTACAACGACGGTCTCATCAAACGCCATGGCTGTGGTGGATTATCTGTCCAAAAGCATGATGTCGGCGCTGCCGTTTATTGTCTGCGCGGCGTTGTTCCGCACCGTCGCCGTCATTATGGGCGAAGGCATGCTGGGCCTGTGGTCTGCCGATTCCGATATCTATCGCCTGTTCTACAGTTGGCTCTATAACGCCGGCTACTACTTCTTGCCCGTTTATCTTGGTTGGGCGGCCGCTCGCCAGCTCGGTTGCTCGGAGCAGCTGGGCATGATGCTGGGCGGCGTATTGATTGCGCCCGATCTGCTTAAGCTCGTCGATGCCGCATCGACGACGGGGGCATCGATGACTTCCGTGTACGGCCTGCTTCCCGCGCCGGTCAACGATTACACGACGACTGTTATTCCGGTTCTCATCTCGGTGCCCGTGCTATGGCGAGTGGAGTGTTTCTTTCGGCGCGTTATCCCTCAGGCCGTGGCGTTTTCGTTTGTTCCGTTTGCGACCATGCTTGTCATGGTTCCGGTTTCGCTGTGTATTACGGCGCCGGCGGGCAGCTATCTGGGCATGCTGTTGGGCCAGCTTATGTTTATGCTTGGCAATTCCGGTGGCATCGTATCGTTGCTCACACTCATGGGGCTTGCCGCGGGCTGGGAGTTCCTTAAGATCGCGGGCGTCAGCAACGTTGTCCTATCGCTCGCCTATGCGCAGTTTATGAGTGTGGGAACGGATTCGTGCATCCTGATTGCCGCGACGATGGCAACGTTTGCCGTTTGGGGTATGCCCTTTGGCGCGTCGCTCCGCGTTGCGGATAAGGACGAGAAGGCGCTCATGCTGGGCTATTCAATCTCGGGTGTTCTTGGCGGCGTAAGCGAGCCGGCGCTGTACGGTTGCGGCTTTAAATATGGCAGGTGCCTGACGTGCATGGCCATTGGCGGCGCCGTCGGAGGCCTTGTTGCGGCCGTGGGCCACGTTACGGCCTATACCATCGGCATGACGAATGTCCTCATGGTTATTGGCTTTGCCACGGGCGGTTTTTCGAACCTGCTGTGGTGCTGCGTTGCCGGCGGCACGGCTTTTGTGGTGTCTGCGGCGCTGAGCTACTGCTTTGGCGTGGTGCCGGCGAAGGGGCAGGCGACGGGGGACGGAGCCGATTCGCCCGAAACAGTGGCGAGCGCTGCTGAGGTAAGCGCATAAACCTGTGCGACAAAAGGACGATCCCTTTGTCGTGTTCCAAGGCCGCGGCCCGTGTGGGCTGCGGCCTTTTTGTATCTGGGGGACAAAGTGGCTACACTACAATCCGGTCAAGCAATAGATATATAAGTAGTACCGTGGGGGCGGATGCAGATGGTCGAGTGGATTGTTCGTCGCGCGCAGGGCGATCGTGCGCGTGTGGGCACGTTAGCAGGCATGGTGTGTATTGTCGCCAATGTGGCGCTTTGTGCTGCAAAGGGTGCCATTGGTGTGGTTTGGGGATCGGTTTCGATTGTGGCGGACGCTATGAACAACCTGTCCGATGCCAGCTCGAACATCGTGAGCGTGCTGGGCTTTAAGCTGGCGAGCAAGCCGGCAGACCCCGAGCATCCTTACGGCCACGGCCGCTACGAGTATCTCTCGGGCCTGGTCGTGGCGGCGCTCGTGCTGCTGATTGGCGTTGAGCTGGTGAAGTCCTCGGTTGAGCGCGTTATCCACCCCGAATCTGTCGAGTTCTCGCTTGCCCTGGTGGCGGTTCTCGTGCTTTCAATGGTTGTTAAGCTGTGGATGGCGGCCCTCAACCAAAAGCTCGGTGACCGCATTGAGTCCGAGACGCTGCATGCGACCGCTCAGGATTCCAAGAACGATGTCCTTGCTACGGGTGCTGTGCTGGCGTGCGCGATTGTTTCCCAGGTGACGCATATCAATCTTGATGCCTGGGTTGGACTTGCCGTTGGCGCCTATATTGGCTGGAGCGGCTTTGAGCTTATCCGGGATACGGTTAGCCCACTTTTGGGCCAGGCACCCGATCCCAAGTTGGTCAAACACATCCGAGATAAGATCATGAGCTACCCCGGCGTTTTGGGCGTCCACGATTTGATGGTTCACGACTACGGCCCGGGCAGGAAGTTTGCAAGCGCGCACGCCGAGATGGCGGCCGAGGCCAGCCCGCTGGAAAGTCATGACACGCTCGATAACATCGAGCAGTCGTTTAGGGACGAGGACGGCATGATCGTCACGCTTCACTACGACCCCATCGTGACCGATGACCCCAAGCTGGCGAGCATGCGCTTGCGCATTCACGCCATGGCCCAGGAGATCGATAGCCACCTTTCGATTCACGATCTGCGCTGTGTGCCGGGTCCTACGCACACCAACGTGATCTTTGACTGCGTGCGTCCCTCAGATCTGCACATGAGCGCCGAAGACGTAAAGCACGCGCTGGCACAACGGGTCGAATCGGAATATCCCAAGTCGGTCGCCAAGATTACGATCGACGAAGACTACGTAGGGCATACCCACGAGTAGGGCTGTGCCGGCAAAGCAAGTTATACAGAAGGGGAGAGCATGAAGCGTCTATATCTACTCCGCCACGGTCAGACGGAATTCAACGTCAAAAAGCTCGTCCAGGGCCGCTGCGATTCACCGCTCACCAATTTGGGTCGTCAACAGGCACAGACAGCAGCCACATGGCTCAAGGCTCACGGCGTCGTCCCCGACAAAGTGGTCTCATCACCCTTAGGCCGAGCCATGGACACGGCAAGTCTCGTCGCATGCGAGCTCCTCGGCCCGGACGCCGCAGTCGAGCCCTGCGAAGGCATTATCGAGCGCTGCTACGGCACCTTCGAAGAAGGCCCGCACGACGCGCTGCCCACCGACGTCTGGGATCCAGGCGAAGATCTGGTCCCCTTTGGAGGAGAGGGAAGCAAAGCGTTGCAAGAACGCATGGTAGCCACCCTCACCAATCTCATGAGCGCCGATGGTATCGAAACCCTCCTAGCAGTAAGCCACGGCAGCGCCAGCCGCCAATTCATCAAAGCTGCAGCTCCAGAGGGCTTCGAACTCCCAGCAAAACTCCCCAACTGCGCCATCATGGTCTTCGATTTTGACGATACGCGAGAAGAGGACGATACGCCCCAATGCAAGTTCACCTTGCAACAAATTGTGGATCCCCAACAAAGTAATTAGCTGAGCGAGCAGAGTTAAGCAGACATCAACGTGTCGTCTCCCGAGCTTGGCAGAGGGGCGGCGAAATATATTAAGTTTGTCGCGAGTTCCGCACGCAAAGGAAAGCACTTAATGTGCTTTCCGTCTTGCGCAGGACTGTAGAGCAGCAAACTTAATATATTTCGCCGCCCCTCTGCCAAGCCCAGGCGACTCCACGCACTTTACCTGCGTAAACAATGTGAGTGAAATATGAATCTCGATGGATACGCCCGCAGCCGTGTATACTAATCAGCTGTGTGTAACCAGGGGAGTATTCTGGCTGGACAAAATGCCTGCTTAATAGGGTTGTCAGGTAGTCCGGGCGAAATACAAGGCTGGGGAGCGCGTCGTGTAAGTAGTGGTCCTCTAGGGGCGTACGCTCGGTGGTGTACGCATTGTCCCAAGACCACGCGAGAGTTGGGATCATATCTTGATCAGCATGATTCTCGGCCGCAAGATTGGCATGACCCAGGTTTGGGACGAGGACGACAACGTCGTTCCCGTCACGGTCATCCAGGCTGGCCCCTGCGCTGTCTCGCAGGTTAAAACTCAGGCAACCGACGGCTATGACGCCGTCCAGATCGGTTTCGGCGACATCAAGGCCAAGAACGTGAACAAGCCCATGGCTGGTCACTTCGCCAAGGCCGGCGTCGAGCCTGTCCGCTTCCTTCGTGAGGTCCGCGTCGAGAACGGCGAGGAGCACAAGGTCGGCGAGGTCGTCACCGTCGCTGATTTCGCTGATGTCGAGAAGGTCGACGTCATCGGTACCTCCAAGGGTAAGGGCTTCCAGGGTCGCATCAAGCGCTGGGGTCAGCGCCGCGGTCCTATGACGCATGGTTCTCACTTCCAGCGTCACCCCGGTTCTATCGGTCAGTGCGCCTATCCTGCGCGCGTCCTCAAGGGCGTCAAGATGGCCGGTCACATGGGTAACGAGCGCGTTACCGTCAAGAACCTTTCCGTTGTCCGCATCGATGCCGAGCAGAACCTCATCTTGGTCAAGGGCGCTGTCCCGGGTGCCAAGAATGGTCTCGTCGCCATCCGTATGGCCTAAGGGCCCAGCCCATTTAGCCCAGCGTCATACCAAGGAGAACACTTAAATGGCAAAGTTTGAAGTAAAGAACAGCGAGGGCAAGAAGGTCGCCGAGGCCGAGCTCGCCGCTGAGGTGTACGGCATCGAGCCGAACATCCACGTTATGCACCACATCGTCAAGTGCCAGATGGCCTCTTGGCGTCAGGGCACCCAGTCCGCTAAGGGCCGCTCTGAGGTTTCCGGTGGCGGCAAGAAGCCTTGGCGTCAGAAGGGTACCGGCCGTGCCCGCCAGGGTTCCATCCGTGCTGCCCAGTGGCGTCACGGTGGCGTTGTCTTCGCCCCCAAGCCCCGTTCCTACGCTAAGCGTATGAACAACAAGGAGGTCAAGCTGGCTATGCGCTCCGCGCTGTCCGCCAAGCTGGCCGATGGCGAGCTCGTGCTCGTCGACGACTACGGCTTCGAGAAGCCTTCCACCAAGGCTGCCGTTGCCATGCTCAAGGCTCTCGGCCTTGAGGGCAAGCGTCTGACCATCATCGTTCGCGATGAGGACGTCAACGCCTACCTGTCGTTCCGCAACATTCCCAAGACGTTCATCATCACTGCCGACGAGGCCAACACCTACGATCTCGTCAACAACAACGCTGTGCTGATGCCCGCCGACATCGCCGCTCACTTCGGGGAGGTGCTTGCATAAATGACCGCCCACGAGATCATCATCCGTCCGATCGTGTCCGAGCGTTCCTTCTCCGGCATGGAGCAGAACAAGTACACGTTCGAGGTCGCCAAGGATGCTAACAAGTATCAGATCAAGGACGCTGTCGAGGAGATCTTCGGCGTCAAGGTCGTTCGCGTGAACACCCTGACGGTCAAGCCCAAGACCAAGCGCGTGCGCTATGTCGCCGGCAAGACCCGTTCTTGGAAGAAGGCCATCGTCACGCTGGCCGAGGGCGACACCATCGAGGTCTTTGGCAACCAGGCCTAAGACTCGCTGCTGTTGAGTGAGCTCATGCCTCCCAAATAGGGGAGGCGAGAGCTCAAGGTTTTGGGCGTATAAAATGGACACGCCCGGAACCGTGTATACGTCCGGTGTCATCGCACCCGAGGCAGAACCTCGAATCCCTGTCTGCGATGGCTAACGGATTCCTATTGAAAGGGATTGTAATGGCTGTAAAGCACCTTAAGCCGACCTCCGCTGGTAGGCGTTGGCAGACGATCTCCGACTTCTCCGAGATCACCTGCACCAAGCCCGAGAAGTCTCTTCTCGAGCCCCTGCCCAAGAAGGCCGGTCGTAACAACAACGGCCGCATCACCACCCGCCACCAGGGCGGCGGCGTGAAGCGTCGTTACCGCGTGATCGACTTCAAGCGCAACAAGGACGGCGTGCCCGCCAAGGTTGCCACGATCGAGTACGATCCGAACCGTTCCGCTCGCATCGCTCTGCTGCACTATGCTGACGGTGAGAAGCGCTACATCCTGGCCCCCAAGGGCCTCGAGGTCGGTCAGACCATCATGTCCGGTTCTGACGCCGACATCAAGCCGGGCAACGCTCTGCCCCTCGCCGACATCCCCGTCGGTACGCTCATCCACGCCGTCGAGTTCCAGCCGGGCAAGGGCGCTGCTATCGCCCGTTCCGCCGGCAACTCCTGCCAGCTGATGGGTAAGGAGGGCAAGTACGCTATCGTCCGTATGCCTTCCTCCGAGATGCGCCGCATCCTCGTTACCTGCCGCGCCACCGTCGGTGAGGTCGGCAACGCCGATCACTCCAACATCGTCATCGGCAAGGCCGGCCGTAAGCGTCACATGAACGTGCGCCCGACCGTCCGCGGTACCGTCATGAACCCTGTCGACCACCCGCACGGCGGTGGCGAGGGCAAGAACCACACCTCTGGTCGTCCCTCTGTTACCCCCTGGGGTAAGCCGACGAAGGGCCTTCGTACGCGCAAGAAGAAGAAGGTCTCGAACCAGCACATCATTCGTCGCCGTAAGAAGTAATTTCGGATACCGAGTTTTAGGAGAAAGCACTTATGAGCAGAAGTCTCAAAAAGGGCCCGTTCGTGGAGACTCGCCTTCTCTCGCGTATCACCGCGATGAACGAGGCTGGCAAGAAGGACGTCGTGAAGACCTGGTCCCGCGCGTCCACCATCTTCCCCGAGATGGTTGGTCACACCATCGCCGTCCACGACGGCCGCAAGCATGTGCCCGTGTATGTTACCGAGTCCATGGTTGGTCACAAGCTCGGCGAGTTCGCGCCGACTCGTACGTTCCGTGGCCACAAGGCCAAATAGGGGGTTAACCGTAAATGGCAACTAAGTCTATTGAAACTGAGGCCACCGAGGTTCGCGCCGTCGCTAAGTACGTGCGTGTTTCCCCCAGCAAGGCCCGCCTGGTGGTCGATCTGATCCGCCGCAAGCCTGTCGCTCAGGCCTTCGACATCCTCCACTTCTGCGACCGCGCCGTCGCCGTGGATGTCGAGAAGGTTCTCCGTTCCGCCGTTGCGAACGCCGAGAACAACAACGGTCTGCGTGCCGACAACCTGGTTGTCGCCGCTGCCTATGTTGACGAGGGTCCGACGCTTAAGCGCATCCGTCCCCGCGCCAAGGGTTCCGCTTCTCGCATTCTGAAGCGTACTTCCCACATCACCGTCGTCGTTGCTCCTCGAAAGGAGGCGTAAAGCTGTATGGGTCAGAAAGTCTACCCCACCGGCTTCCGTCTTGGCATCACCGAGAACTGGCGCTCCCGCTGGTTCGCAGAGAAGGATTACGCTAAGACCCTCGGTAACGATCTCGAGATCCGCAAGTACCTCGAGAAGCGTCTTTCCCGCGCAGCTGTCTCCCGCGTCGAGATCGAGCGCGCTGGCGACAAGGTGAAGGTCATCATCCTCACCGCTCGCCCCGGCGTTGTCATCGGTAAGAAGGGTGCCGAGATCGATACCCTCCGCACCGAGCTCGAGAAGGTCGCTGGCGTCTCCAAGGGCCAGCTCTCCGTCGACGTTGTCGAGATCAAGCGCCCCGAGCTCGACGCCAACCTCGTTGCTCAGTCTATCGCCGAGCAGCTCGAGGGCCGCGTTGCCTTCCGTCGCGCAATGCGCAAGGCTGTCCAGTCCGCCCGCAAGGCCGGCGCTAAGGGCATCCGTATCCAGTGCTCCGGTCGTCTCGGCGGTGCCGAGATGGGTCGTCGTGAGTGGTACCGTGAGGGTCGCGTGCCTCTGCACACCCTCCGTGCCAAGATCGACTACGGCACGGCTGTCGCCAGCACCACCATGGGCGCTTGCGGCGTGAAGGTCTGGATCTACCTGGGCGAGAAGCTCCCGGGCCAGCCTGTTCCCAACCCTGCACTCGAGGGCTCTTCCCGTCCTCGTCGTCGTAACTCCGAGAGGAGGGGTCAGTAGTGCTTGCCCCTAAGCGTATTCTTCACCGCAAGGTGCAGCGTGGCTCCATGAAGGGCCAGGCCAAGGGTAATACCGAGCTGCATTTCGGCGAGTTTGGTATCCAGGCTCTCGAGGCCCATTGGATCACCAACCGTCAGATCGAGGCCGCTCGTATTGCCATGACCCGCTACATGAAGCGTGGCGGTCGTGTCTACATTACGATCTTCCCCGACAAGCCCATCACCAAGAAGCCTGCCGAGACTCGCATGGGTTCTGGTAAGGGTAACCCCGAGGAGTGGGTGGCCGTCGTCAAGCCCGGTCGCATCATGTTCGAGGTCAAGGGCGTGCCCGAGGAGGTCGCTCGCGAGGCTCTGCGTCTTGCACAGCACAAGCTTCCCATCAAGACCAAGATTGTTGCTGCTAAGAACGCTGAGCAGCGCATCGAGAAGGAGATGGCTGAGGAGGCCGCTCTCGAGGCCAAGTGGGCTGCTGAGGACGCCGCCGCCGCCAAGGAGGAGAACTAATGAAGCCCGCAGAGATTCGTGAGCTCTCGGACGCTCAGCTCGTTGAGAAGCTGAAGGAAATGCGCGCCGAGCTCTTTAACCTTCGTTTCCAGATGGCCACCAGCCAGCTGGACAACACCGCTCGCGTCAACACCGTGAAGAAGGACATCGCTCGCGTCCTCACGGAGCAGCGCGCCCGCGAGATCGCAGCGGAGAAGTCCGCTGTCGCCGAGTAGGACCTAAGGAGAGAACATGACTGATTCGCGTAACTCGCGTAAGGTCCGTACGGGTGTCGTTACCTCCGTCTCCGGTGCCAAGACCATTGTCGTCACCATCACCGAGCGCAAGCGTCACCCCAAGTACGGCAAGATGATGACCAGCTCCAAGAAGCTGCACGCTCACGACGAGGAGTGCACGGCTGGCGTGGGCGATACCGTCCGCGTTATGGAGACCCGTCCTATGTCCAAGATGAAGCGTTGGCGCCTCATCGAGGTCGTCGAGCGCGCTAAATAAGCAGTCGCTCTTACGACTTGTACGTTTCCGAAGATGTGCGTATGCCTGGCTTGCATACCACAGGCCGCCTAAAGGCTGCGCACCTCTCTTCGGTTCTTAGTTCGGAGGAACATCTACCATGATTCAGATGCAAACCATGCTGAACGTCGCCGACAACTCCGGCGCTCGCAAGATTCGCTGCATCAAGGTGCTTGGCGGTTCCAAGCGTCGTTATGCAGGCATCGGCGATGTGTTCATCGGTGCTGTCCAGGAGGCTACCCCTGGCGCCAACGTCAAGAAGAAGGACGTTGTCCGTTGCGTCGTCGTTCGCACCGTTAAGGAGATCCGCCGCAAGGATGGCTCCTATATTCGCTTTGATGAGAACGCCTGCGTTGTCATCAACAACGATGGTTCGCCCGTCGGCACCCGTATCTTCGGGCCCGTCGCTCGCGAGCTTCGTGACAAGAAGTACATGAAGATCGTCTCGCTCGCTCCCGAGACCCTGTAGTTAGGGGAGATATATGTATATCAAGAAGGGCGATAAGGTCCAGGTTCTCTCTGGTAAGGATCGCGGCAAGCAGGGCGTTATCCTGCGTGCTCTCCCCGCCGAGAACAAGGTCGTTGTCGAGGGCGTTTCGGTCGTCAAGAAGGCCGTCAAGCCCAACGCTGCCAACCAGCAGGGCGGCATCGTTTCGCAGGAGGCTCCCATCGATGCCTCCAACGTCAATCTCGTTTGCCCCGAGTGCGGTAAGGTTACCCGCGTCGGTCACGAGAAGGACGGCAAGAACAAGCTGCGCGTCTGCAAGAAGTGCGGCCACAAGTTCTAAGCTGCCCGCAACATCAAGTTGCTAGCAAAGGCCCGGATGCCACGGCACCCGGGCCTTTTTCTATCCCTACTCATTGGGGATACTCATTGGGGACAGACTTAAATGAGTACCCTAACTGGGTAAGCATAAATGAGCGGGTCGTGCTGTATAAAATGCTTGTGTGCGCGTTTATGCGCGTTAGATTGCGTTTAATTACGCACCTATGCGTATATATGCACCGTATACGGGGCAATAATGACCGTTTAACGGTGAGATACGCAAAAACGCGCACAGACGCGCGTGTTTGTGCGAATATAGAGCTGTCAGAAATGCAAGACGTTCTATGACACAGGAGACACATAATGGCAGATTCCAAGCAGGCTCCACTCGACGCCGCGGCAGCCGCAAAGGCAGCGTTCGCTTCGGTCCAGGGTAAGCCATTCCCCGATGATATCTTTACGGCTCCCGAGCTTCGTTGGGCTGTGATCGGGTGCGGCGTTATCGCCAACCAGATGGCCCAGTCTCTAGCTCTTGCCGGCCGCAAGCTTGCGGGCGTCGCAAACCGTACGCTATCCAAGGCTCAAGCTTTTGCCGAGCAGTATGGCATCGAGAAGGTCTATGAGACGGTCGAGGACCTCTACGCCGATCCGGATATCGACGCCGTCTATATCACCACGCCGCACAACACGCATATCACCTACCTGCGAGCCGCTCTGGCAGCTGGCAAGCACGTGCTCTGCGAAAAGGCCATTACCCTCAACTCTGCCGAGCTCGACGAGGCCCGTGCCATCGCCGACGAGCACAACGTGGTCCTTATGGACGCCACCACGGTGCTCCACATGCCGCTGTATCAAGAGCTGCGCCGTCGAATGGATGCGGGCGACTTTGGCCGCATGAACCTCGCCCAGCTCAACTTTGGCAGCTATAAGGAGTACGGCGACCTGACCAACCGTTTCTATAATCGCAACCTCGCTGGCGGTGCCATGCTCGATATTGGCGTATACGCCCTGTCCGTCATGCGCCTGTTTATGGCCAGCCAGCCAGCCGAGGTCGTGTCTCTGGGCAATACCTGCGAGACCGGCGTTGACGTCGCGGGTGGCATTGTCTGCCGTAATGCTGAGCAGCAGCTGGGCGTTGTGAGCCTTACGCTCCACTCCAAGCAGCCCAAGCGCTCGGTCATCAGCTTCGATAAGTGCTATATCGAGGTCAACGAGTATCCGCGTGCCGACCATGCGACCATCGTGTGGACTGCGGACGGTCACCGTGAGGAGGTCCACGCTGGCACCGAGGCATACGCTCTGTGCTACGAGATGGCCGACCTGGAGAAGGCCGTTGCCGGCGATGATTCGAAGCGCGAGCTTCTGGGCTATGCTTCTGATGTTATGGAGCTGATGACCAAGCTCCGCGCCGACTGGGGAGTCGTGTACCCCGAGGAGGAGTAAGCGATGCTTGCGGAAGATAGGCTCAACGCGATCGTGACGATGGTGCAGCAGGCCGGCTCGGTTACCGTGCCGGAGCTTGCTGAAGCCCTGGGCGTGACGGCGTCTACCATTCGGCGCGACCTGCAGGCGCTCGACCGTGCACACCGTATCGCCAAGGTGCACGGAGGCGCGACGAGTCTGGAGCGTGCGCACGTGACGCGCGACCTGACGATCAACGAGCGCAGTGATCTCCATAACGATGACAAGGAGCGCATCTGCGCCCGTGCGGCGGCGCTTGTGGAGCCCGAGAGCTTTGTGTACATCGATTCAGGTTCGACGACGCTTAGGCTCATCGAGCATCTTCCGCGCCTTGAGGGCGTCACCTATGTGACCGACTCCGTGCTCCATGCTCAGCATCTCGCTCTGCGCGGCATGCGCACCGTGGTGCTGGGCGGCGAGCTCAAGCCCGAGACCGAGGCGCTCGTCGGTCCCGATGCCTTGGCAACCCTGGACCGCTATAACTTCAACTGCGGCTTTTGGGGTTCCAATGGCATCGCCGCCGAGCAAGGTCTCACCACACCGGATATCGAGGAAGCGCAAGTCAAGCGTATCTCGATGCGCCATACCGCCAAACGCTTCGTAATCTCAGACGCCAGCAAATTCGGCATGGTGGCGCCCGTCAAGTTCGCGGACTTCCGCGACGCAACGATTATTACCGCGGGCGAGGTGCCAGCCAAGTACCAGTCGATGGACAACGTCATCACGGTCTAGCGACAGGGCAAGGTCAAAACCATTTAGGTTCCTCAATAGAAAGCGGCAACACCCTCGATGGGCGATGCCGCTTTTGTTGTCTGCCGTTTTGTCTAAATCTGTAACAACTAGACCGTTAAAAGTGGGCTAGGTGTTACAGATTGAGATACTTCTGAACCGCGCCATTCCTTTTTCTCAATCTGTAACATCTGGGACTGATTTTGCCGAGTTGCTGTTACAGATTGAGATTTTCCCTTGAGGGGGATTCGAATGTCTCGATCTGTAACAGATAGACCGGAAAATGGGTTCTAACTGTTACAGATCGAGACGTTTTGGGACCGTGGCTGAGCCATTGCGGCAAAACCACCACGAAGGTGCCTGCCCTTTTTGGCAGGTTTTAGGGCTCCCAGGGGCAGGGGGCTTCGATGTGGATGGGCTCGCCGGTTACGGGATGCGTAAAGGACACGCTGTGGGCATGGAGCATCAGGCCGCAGGGACGCGGCGTGCCGTAGAGCTCGTCGCCCACCAGGGGATGACGCTCACTCTCCAGGTGCACGCGGATCTGGTGTTTGCGGCCGGTGAGCAGCTCGACATCGATATACGAACGCGTGGGCAGGCCTCGGCGGCTCTTAAGGCGCTTGAGCACCTTCACGCGCGTTTGAGACGGCTTGCCGCTGGCGCTGACGCGCATCTTTCGGCTGTCGTGACGGTCGCGGGCGATGGGCTTGTCGATGAGCTTTTCGTTCCAGTCGATCTTGCCCTCGGCGAGCGCCAGGTAGTGCTTTTCGAAAGCGTGGTCGATCACCATCTGGTCAAAGGCGGGCTGCGTCTGCTTGTCGAGCGAGAACAGCACCACGCCGGTGGTGTCGCGGTCCAGGCGGTTGAGCGGCTGCATGTCGGTCGCGGCAAAGCCGTCGCCCATCGCCAGCAGCAGGTCGCTGGCGTAGTCGGTGAGCGTGCGCTCGCCGGTGCCGTCGCCGTGGACGATCATGCCGGCGGGCTTGTCGATGGCCATGAGCCAGGCGTCGCAGTAGAGGACTTGAGGTTCTTCGTTCACGTGTAAGCCTTTCGGTTAGCTGATTCCCACAAACATGCAGCCCGAGGTCGCCCCGCGCAGACGGGCGGCGGGCTTACGGCCCGCCTGCGCCGCTTCGACGGCACGACGGACGCGGGCGACGGCACGGCCCACCTCATCCGTCTCGAGCAACGTTCCGTCAACCATGAGACGACGCACACCGGCATCGAGCAGCTGAGGAACCTGCGGCGTGAGGTCGATGGGGTAGGCATCGTACAGGCGAGAGCGGCCGTGGATGTCGGTGCGGACGGGCATGACCTTTCCGTCGATATTCTTGAGCGAGAGCTTGCGGGCACGCAGGCGGCAGTTGGCACAATCGTGGATGCAGCCATTGGCAACCTGCAGAATGCAATGCTCGCTTGTCATGACGCGCGGGCGGCCAAAGACGGTGATGCCCAGAGCAGCGGGCGCGGCGGCGCCGAGCGAGACAATCTCGTCGAGCGTGATCTCGGGCGAGAGCCAAAACGCACCGGCGCCGCGCTCGGCAAGCGCCTCCATGCAGGGCGTGTTGTGCACCGGCAGGCAAGAGCGAATCTCGGCTGTGGCGCCGGCATGCGCGGCTACGGCGAGCTCGGAGATATTGCCGACGGCGACGGTGGCTCCAGCATTGATCCAGGGATCGACGCGCTCGTGGTCGACGGCGCGGCAGACCTCGTCGAGTACAGGCACGATACCCTGCCCAAATGCATCGGCGGGGGAGAGTCCGACAGCCTCGAGCGCGTCGGTGGTCATATAGATGCGCGCGGCGCCCTCGGCGCGAGCCGCCTCGGCGGCTTCGAGCGTGGTGACGGCGGCGCAGATCTGCGGCTCATCGCGGTAATGCTCGGGCATGGGGCGTGTACATTTGTCGAGTACCGGCAACTCGAGCGTTTTCGCGCGCTCCTCATACGGTGCCAGAATGGCCTTCTCCAGCGCTTTGCAGGCGGCGGCGCGCACCTTGTGCACAGCGGAGAAGCCCATGCCGCAGCCCTCATCGAGCGCCACATCAAAGCTCGCAGCCTCAAAGGGAGAGGAGCCCATGCGCCCGACGTGCTCTACCAGATCGGATGCCTCGACGGCGCGGGTCTTGGCAGCCTCGACGGTAAAGCCGGTGGCGGTGGCAGTGAGCGCGGGGTCGTCGCAGCAGGTGAGCGTAACGGTAAACGGCTTGCCCAGACGCGCCACGACGGACACATCTACGGCGCGGCGGCGCAGCACGTCGCGCTTGAGCGCGGCGCCGGCGGCGTCGATGGCGCGCTGGCTGCGGATGACGCGCGCGCGGCAGCCTTCGGGCATGCTGCGGGGCACGCGGCACTCGATGATGTCACCGGCGGCGGCATCATCGGCGGCAATGGTGGTTAGGAACTGGTCAAACTCGTTATCGTGGCGAAGCTCCAGCAGGTCGCCCTTGTCCACGGGCTCAAACAGCTCAATGCGGGCGATGGCGGCGCGGCGACGGCGATCGTCGGGCTTGAGTCCGCGTACATCGCGGTTGGCCAGACGGCTGCCCAGCACCGTGCCCACGATCTGGCCGCGGTTGTTGGAACGCTCATAGCTCATCATCTCGTCGCCCGAGGTGCCGTCCTGATAGGCGTGCGTAAAGTCGCGGTTGAAGCAGCGCTTGAGCTGGCGCTGGCGGGCGGCTTCCTCGTCCTTGGCAACGGTGGCTCCGGATAGCATGTCGTCAATTTCGTGACGATACACATCAACGATGGAGTACACGTAATCGGGCGCCTTCATGCGGCCCTCGAGCTTGAGCGACGCGGCACCGGCGTCATACAGACGGCGAACAAGCTGTGAGGTGTTGGTGTCACGCGGGCATAACGCACGCTCGCGGCCGGCGGGGGAGAGCGTGCGACCGTTCTCGTCGATTAGCTCGTAGGGCAGGCGGCAGGGCTGGGCGCACATGCCGCGGTTGGCCGAGCGGCCCGCCATGGCAAAGCTCGAAAGCAGGCACAGGCCCGAGTAGCAAAAGCAGATGGCGCCATGGCTAAAGACCTCAAGGTCCACATCGGGCGCGGCGTCGTGAATGGCAGCAATCTCGGCGATGGAAAGCTCGCGCGAGAGGGTCACACGGTCGGCGCCCTGCTCGCGGCACCAAAGGGTTCCGCGGTCGTCGTGGATGTTTGCTTGGGTTGAGATGTGCGTCTCGATGCCGGGCATCGTGCGCTTGACCTCAAAGAACAGGCCCCAGTCCTGGATGATGAAGGCATCGGCGCCCAGCGTGGAGCAGCGATGGATGAGTTGCAGCGCATCGCCCATCTCGGACTGCTTGATGACGATGTTGACCGTGACGTAGACGCGCGACCCGGCTAGATGTGCGGCGCGGCAGGCTTGCTCAAAGGCCTCGTCAGTAAAGTTGGTGGCCTTGCGACGGGCGTTGAAGCTGCCCATGCCACAGTAGATGGCGTCTGCCCCGGCGGCGAGTGCGGCGGCAAAGGGCTCCGGGCCTCCGGCGGGGGCCAAAAGCTCGGGTCTGCGGTTGGTGGTTCGACTGGCGTTTGCGGTCATATCCTGCCTTTCAAAATGCTCAGATACTCAAAAGTATAGTGGCGCCGTCGCGATGGGCGATGCCCGCAGCCTAAGCAGGATAAAGTCTTCAGCAGCCCTTGCAGCAAAAATGATCCGTTTCCCTCCGTCCCCTATGGATTGCCTGATCCGATGGGGACGGAAGGAAACGGATCATTTTGAGCTTCACCGTCCGGTCGTGCCGTTCAGCGGCCGACAGGCGCCGTTGGGCGATAAATTATTCTCGCAATGTGATAATAATCTTGCATCGCGCGGAAACCTTGAGTACTATCCCAAATCAAGCGCGGTGTTCAGACCGAATTGTGCCTCCCGGTGCGAACGCCGCGCTCACGCTCTCTATCTGATCGTAAGGAGAAAAACATGAGCAAGACCGTCGTGTCTTCCGATAACGCACCCGCAGCCATCGGCCCGTATTCCCCCGGTATCCAGACCGGCAACATGGTGTTCCTGTCCGGCCAGCTGGGCATCGACCCCGCAACCGGCAAGCTGCCCGAGGGCGTCGAGGCCCAGGCCAAGCAGTCCCTTGCTAACGTCGAGGCTCTGCTGACCGCTGCCGGCGCCACCTTTGCCGATGTCGTCAAGACCACGGTCTACCTGGCCGACATCGCCGACTTCGCTGCCGTGAACGAGATCTACGCCTCCAAGTTCGAGGCTCCGTTCCCCGCGCGCAGCGCTTTCCAGGTTGCCGCCCTTCCGGCTGGTGGTCTGGTCGAGATCGAAGTCGTCGCCGCTCTCTAAGGCGTTGACAACAACTAAACATGACATGCAAAAAGACCCTGCAGTGCGAGCTGCAGGGTCTTTTGTCAAGCGATGCGGCAAAATGATCCGTTTTCCTCCGTCCCCAAGGGATCGGTGGGTTAGCCTTCCTTTCGAACTTTTTGCAGGTAGCGGTAGACGCTGGGCTCCGAGATACCCAGCGCGGTGGCGGCGCAGGCCACGGCGCCCTTGAGCATGAATACCCCGTTGCCGTTGAGGTGGCGAATGACGTCCACGCGGTCGCTCTGGCCAAGTGACGCTACATCCAGCCCGCGCGCGCTCAGCAACTCGGCAATGCTGCGGTCGATGAGCTCCTGTGTAGACTCCGAAAGGCTTTCGACCTCGATAGACGCGGGCTCTGCCTGTCTAGGCGCCGCGTCGAAGCACGCCATGAGCTGCTGTGCCATGGCGTTGATGGAGCGCACGGTCGAGAGGTCGGTGTTGACGCAGAGCATGCCGACGATCTCGTCATTCTCGCGGATAAAGTACGTCGCTGACTCCAATGTCTTGCCACCGGCACCGCGGCCCTCGTAGCCCGTAATAAACGGCAGGTCGCGATACTTGGCGTCGTGCATGATCTTGAGCGCCAGGTCGGTGGCGGGACCGCCGACCTTGCGACCGCTCACGATGCCGTTGCGAATATCGACGATGGCGTGGTCGGGATCCGAGAAATCGTGCAGCACGATTTCGCTGTTTTTGCCGAGTATCTGCTCCAGGAAATCGACCATCGGCAAAAAGCGACGTACGGTCTCGTTCACGGGCAACTCCTTGGGGTGAAATCGGAAATGTTCATAACAATTTTTTCTCATGGTAACACGCCATTCCTCATCTCGTATATTCGCAGGTACATTGCGTAATACAGACGAGCGGTAGGAATTCGGCGGTAAACGGTCGACCAAAAGAAAAGTTAGATGTTATTTTGACCAGACACTTTCTTGACCTGCGGAAATGCATTGTCTCAGCTCAAGAATAGTCTGATAACAAAAAATTATTATTGAGAATGAGAATCATCTTTAATACGATATGCAACGAAGGCACAACCTCAACCCCGCACTGCGTCACAATAGAGCGTTAGATGCGAAAACAACTATTTCGAGGATTGGTGGTCAAATGACCCAGGAGACGGTTAAGAACGGCACTGAAGCCCTGTTCACTCGTGAAGGCATGCCTCCCGTTAAGGAAATGATCCCGTGTGCCCTTCAGCACGTACTGGCTTCGTTTGCCGGTATCATCACCCCGGCTGTCATCATGGCCGGCGTCTACGGCTTTAATAGCCAGCAGAGCACCGACATCATCCAGGTCGCGCTCATTCTTTCGGCAATCGACACGGCCCTTCAGGCCTTCGCTCCCTTCCGTCGCATCGGCGGCGGCCTGCCCATCGTCATGGGCGTTTCGTTCGCGTTCCTCCCGGCCCTCCAGGCCATGGGTGCCTCGGGCTTTAGCTTTGGTGCGCTGCTGGGCGGCGAGATCGTCGGCGGCGCCGTCGCGGTCCTCTTTGGTCTGGCTTACAGCAAGATTAAGTGGCTATTCCCGCCCGTCGTGACCGGTACGGTCATCTTCTCCATTGGCGTCTCTCTCTATCCCACGGCTGTCAAGTATATGGCCGGCGGTATGGGTACGCCGCTGTGGGGCACCCCGCAGGCCTGGTGCGTCGCTCTTATCACCTTCGCCGTGGTCTTTGCGCTCGCCAACTTTGGCAAGGGCACGCTCAAGCTGGGATCCGTGTTCTTTGGCATGATCGTTGGCATGATCGTTTCGATCCCCTTTGGCATGATCGACTTCTCCAGCGTCGCCACCGCTCAGGTCTTCGCCCTTCCCAAGCTCATGCCCTACGCGCTCGAGTTTGATCCCGAGGTCTGCATTACCCTCGCTGTCGTGTTCCCCATGGTCGCCATCCAGGTTATCGGTGACGTTTCCGCCGCCTGCCTGGGCTCCATCGACCGTATGCCCACCGAGCGCGAGCTCTCCGGCGCTATTGTGTCCCAGGGCCTCACCTCTATGGTCGGCGGCCTGCTGGGCGGTCTTCCCACCAGCGCCCTTGGCCAGAACGTGGGCATCATCTGCTCCAACAAGGTCGTCAACAAGTGGGTCTTTGTGATCATCGCGGCCGTCTTTGCCATCGCCGGTCTGTTCCCGCAGCTCTCTGCCGTGCTCTCCGCCATCCCGCAGCCTGTCATCGGCGGCGCGACCGTCGGCGTCTTTGGCACCATCACCATGAACGGTGTGCGCATGTTCACCCGCGAGGGCCTCACGCAGCGCACCACCACCATCGTCGGCACCTCGGTCGTCTTTGGCCTGGGTATTTGGATGGCCAGCGGCTGCCTCGCCGGCGAGGGCATGCCCGCCTGGGTGTCCACCGTCATCGGCTCCAACGCCGTGACCCCCACCGCCATCATGGCCATTGTCCTTAACCTGATCCTTCCGCAGACGCCGGTCGTGGCTCAGCACATCGATGCCGCCAAGGATGCCGCTGTGGATCTGGTCCTGCCCGAGAGCAAGAAGTAACCAATTCGGTGCTATTCGCCGGCGGACGCATCGCCTCGTCCGCCGGCGCCATGCGGCGCCAAGCCGCACTTCAAAGGGCTTGTCCCTTTGGTGAAGCGTTGACGGGAGAGGGCCCGTTTCCGGTGTAGGCCGGCGCTTCGCACTTCCGCCATGTCAGAGGTGTCAAACCCCGCCCCTGATGTTGAAGGGAGCATTTATGCTTCTGGTCGCTAACGGTTCCGTCTTTACCCGCAACGCTCAGACTCCGTTTATTCCCAACGGTGCGGTCGCCATTGACGGAGATACGATCGTCGAAGTGGGCCCCGAGCGCGAGCTCAAGGCCAAGTACCCGGATGCCGAGTACGTCGACGCCCAGGGCAACCTCATCATGCCCGGACTTATCAACTGCCACACCCACATCTACTCGGGTCTGGCCCGCGGCCTTGCCATTAAGGGCTGCAACCCCACCAACTTCCTGGAGAATCTTGAGCAGCAGTGGTGGAAGATTGACGACAACCTGACGCTCGACGGCACCAAGGCCAGCGCCTATGCCACGATTCTGGATTCCATCCGCGACGGCGTCACCACGATCTTCGATCACCACGCGAGCTTCTGCGAGATTCCGGGCAGCCTCTTTACCATTAAGGACGCCGCTCAGGAGCTGGGCATGCGTTCGTGCCTGTGCTACGAGGTTTCCGACCGCCGCGGCCAGGAAAAGTGCGATCAGGCTATTGCCGAGAACGCCGAGTTTGCCCAGTGGGCCGCCAAGGAGCGTCGCGATAACGACAACCACATGATCGCCGCAATGTTTGGCGGTCACGCCACCTTTACGCTGTCGGATGAGACCATGGATAAGATGGCCGAGGCCAACAACGGTCTGACCGGCTTCCACATCCACGTGTGCGAGGGCATGAATGATGTGTGGGATTCCCGCCTCAACCGCGGCGGCATCAGCCCCGTCGAGCGCCTGCTGCAACACAACCTGCTCGGCCCCGACACCATGCTGGGCCACTGCATCCACGTGACGCCCGCCGAGATGGATATCGTCAAGGAGTCCGGCACCTGGCTGGTTAACAACCCCGAATCCAATATGGGCAATGCCGTGGGCTGCGCCCCCGTGCTCGAATTCTTCCGCCGCGGCATCCCCGTGTGCATGGGCACCGACGCCTACACCCACGATATGCTCGAGAGCCTTAAGGTCTTCTTGATCATTCAGCGCCACAACGCCGCCATGCCCAACGTGGGCTGGTGTGAGGCCATGACCATGCTGTTCGAGAACAACGCCAAGATGGCCAGCAAGTACTTCGATCGCAAGCTCGGTGTGCTCGAGCCCGGCGCTGCCGCCGACGTCATCGTCATGGACTACAAGCCCTTTACGCCGCTGAGCGAGGAGAACATCGACGGCCACATGCTCTTTGGCATGATGGGCAAAAACTGCCGCACCACCATCATCAACGGCCGCGTCCTGTACAAGGATCGCGAGTTCGTTGGCATTGATGAGGACAAGATCAACGCGTGGACCATGGCTGAGTCCAAGAAGCTCTGGAGCACGCTCAACGATCGCACCTACTAATTCACAAGTAGATTCACGCGCGCCGGATGTTTCGCCGCATCCGACGCGCGTATAGGCGGCCTCCGCGGGGTCGCCGGCGCTGTGCTAGCGCTACACCGTATTTGCGCCCGCCGCGCGGTCTCGCCGGGCGTTACAGAGAGGAGCTCATTATGAGCGACATCATGAGGCCGATCCCGTTTTCGCAGCTGATGAACTGGATCATCGAGGAGCACAAGACCCAGGGCGCCGTCTTTGGCGTGCGCAAGATGGTCACGACCAACCAGGAGGGCGCGCTTCCCATTTTTGACGAGCGCATCGAGACTCCGTTTGGCCCGGCCGCCGGTCCCAATACGCAGCTTGCCCAGAACATCGTGGCATCCTACGTTGCCGGTTCCCGCTTCTTTGAGCTCAAGACCGTCCAGGTTATGGACGGCGAGGAGCTCTCCAAGTGTGTGAACAAGCCCTGCATCGTGGCGCAGGACGAGTGCTACAACTGCGAGTGGTCGACCGAGCTCGAGGTTCCGCAGGCCTTTGCCGAGTACGTGAAGGCATGGTTCGCCTGCCACCTCATCGCTCGCGAGTACGGCCTGGGCAGTCCGGACGGCTTTGTCTTTAACATGTCCGTGGGCTATGACCTCGAGGGCATCAAGAGCCCCAAGGTCGACGCCTACATCGAGGGCATGAAGGACGCCAGCGGCTCCGAGGTTTGGAATGAGTGCCGCACGTGGGCGCTCGCTAACCTGGACAAGTTTGAGCATGTTGACGCCGCGTTTGTCGAGTCCATCCCGGCGCGCGTCTCCAACTCCATCACCGAGTCCACCCTGCACGGCTGCCCGCCGGCGGAGATCGAGCGCATCGCGACCTACCTCATCACCGAGAAGGGCCTCAACACCTACATCAAGTGCAACCCCACGCTGCTGGGCTATGAGTTTGCACGTCAGCGCCTCAACGAGCTGGGCTTTGACTACATCGTCTTCGATGACACGCACTTCCGCGAGGATTTGCAGTGGGCCGATGCCGTGCCTATGTTCGAGCGCCTGATTGCCCTGTGCGCCGAGCGCGGCCTGGAGTTTGGCGTCAAGCTGACCAACACGTTCCCCGTCGACGTGACGAGAAACGAGCTGCCCTCCACCGAGATGTACATGTCCGGCCGTTCGCTGTTCTCGCTGACCATCGAGGCTGCCCGCCGCATTACCGAGCAGTTCGATGGCAAGCTGCGCATCAGCTACTCCGGTGGCGCCACGGTCTACAACATCCGCGCCCTGTATGACGCCGGTATTTGGCCCGTCACCCTGGCGACCGACGTTCTCAAGCCCGGTGGCTACGAGCGCTTTAGCCAGATGGCCGGTGAGTTTACCGACCTGGACGGCAAGCCGTTTGAGGGCATTTCGCTCGAGGCCGTGACTGCGATCCAGACCGACTCGCTCACCAACCCGCTCTACAAGAAGCCACTGCGCCCGCTGCCCGACCGCAAGGTCGCCGGCAAGAGCCCGCTTTCCGACTGCTTTACCACGCCGTGCCGTACGAGCTGCCCCATCCAGCAGGATATTCCCGCCTACCTGGCGGCCGTTGACGAGGGCCGCTACGAGGACGCACTCAACATCATCATCGAGCGCAACGCCCTGCCGTTCATTACCGGCACCATCTGCCCGCATCCCTGCGGCCGTGCCTGCGAGCGTGCGTTCTACGAGCCCGAGGGCGCCCAGATTCGCGCCAGCAAGCTCAAGGCCGCCCGCGAGGCCATGACCGCCGTGCTGCCCAAGCTGCGCGCCCAGGCCATCGCCAACGACGGCGAGCGCAACGTTGCCGTTATCGGCGGCGGCCCGGCCGGCCTGGCGACGGCGTTTTTCCTGACGCGCGCCGGCGTGCCCGTCACCATCTTCGAGGCTCGCGATTCGCTCGGCGGCGTGGTCCGTCACGTGATTCCCGAGTTCCGCATTGCGAGCGACGATATCTCCCACGATGCCGAGCTCTGCCTGGCCTTTGGTGCCAAGGTGCAGCTTAACGCTCGCGTGGATTCCATTGACGAGCTCAAGGCCCAGGGCTTTACCGACGTGGTCGTGGCCACCGGTGCCTGGATGCCCGGCTCTGCGGGCCTGGGCGAGGGTGCCGAGCTCGATGTACTGGAGTTCCTCGAGGCCGCCAAGAAGGGCGAGAAGCTCGAGCTGGGCGAGGACGTCGTGGTCATCGGCGCCGGCAACACCGCCATGGATGCTGCCCGCGTGGCCAAGCGCCTGGCTGGTGTGAAGAACGTGCGCCTGGTGTATCGCCGCACCAAGAAGCAGATGCCCGCCGACGAGGAAGAGCTTGATCTTGCTCTTGCCGATGGCGTTGAGTTCTGCGAGCTGCTGGCGCCCAAGGCACTCAACGGCGCCGTGCTGACCTGCGACGTTATGGAGCTTGGCGAGCCGGATGCAAGCGGCCGTCGCAGCCCCGTTGCCACGGGCGAGACCGTCGAGCTTCCCGCCACCACGGTGATCTGCGCCGTGGGCGAGGGCATCGATGCCAGCCTGTACGATGCTGCGGGCGTCGAGCACGACCGTCGCGGCCGCCTTGCCGCCACCTCCACCGGCGTCGAGGGCGTCTGGGCTGCAGGTGACTGCCGTCGCGGTCCGGCCACCGTGGTCGAGGCTATCGCCGATGCCGCCGAGGTCGCCCGTGCCATCGCCGGCGTGGACTTTAACAAGTACGCCGACTGCAACGAGCAGGCCGGTCGCGAGGACACCTGCTACGAGCGCAAGGGGTTGCTGTGCCGCGACAAGCGCAACTGCACCAAGACCCGCTGCCTGGGCTGCGGTTCGGTGTGCGAGGTCTGCTGCGACGTGTGCCCCAACCGCGCCAACGTTGCCATCAAGGTGCCGGGCCTGGCCAAGCATCAGGTCGTCCATGTCGACGGCATGTGCAACGAGTGCGGCAACTGCGCCGTGTTCTGCCCCTACCAGGAGGGCCGTCCCTACAAGGACAAGCTCACCCTGTTCTGGAGCGAGGAGGACATGGAGAACTCCGAGAACGAGGGCTTCCTGGCCGCGGACGATGATCACTTTAAGGTCCGCGTCGCCGGCACGGTCCGCACCGTCTCGGTCGATGCCGTCAACACCGGTCTTCCCGAGGCCGTCCGCCTGACCATCAGGGCTGTGCGCGACAACTATTCGTACCTTCTTAAGAAATAGGCGAGTCTCTTATGGCCAAATCCATTCAACATAACGTGGCCTACGTTGCCTGCGGAAGCGGCTGTGCTTCCGCAGGCGGCGACGCCCGCTGCAGCGAAGGCTGCATTGGCTGTGGTGCCTGTGTCACGGCCTGCCCCCACGGTGCCATCGCACTGGTCGACGGCGTCGCCCGCGTGGACCGCTCCAAGTGCACGGGCTGTGGCCTGTGCGGCATGGCGTGCCCTCAGCGCGTGATTGCCTTCGTTCCCGGCTACCAGAACATCCTGGTGCGCTGCAACAACACCGATAAGGGCGCCATCGCCCGCAAGATCTGCGACACCAGCTGCATCGGTTGCGGCATGTGCGCCAAAAAGTGCCCCGCCGGCGCTATCCGCATCGAGGACAACTGTGCCCATATCGACGGCGTGGACTGCCTGTCGTGTGGTATGTGCGCCGTCGTGTGCCCGCATGGCGCCATCCACGACCGCACCGGCATCGCCGCCGGCGTGTAGAGGGGAATCGCCATGGCACAGGAATTCACTTTTACCGTTAACGGCGTCGAGCGCACGACGACCCAAAATAAACCGCTGCTGCGCTATCTGCGCGACGACCTGCACATTCACTCCGCCAAGGACGGCTGCTCCGAGGGCGCCTGCGGTACCTGCACCATCCATGTGGACGGTGCGGCCGTCAAGGCGTGCGTGCTGACCACCGCTCTTGCCGCCGGTCGCAACATCGTGACCGTCGAGGGCCTGCCCGAGGACGTGCGCGAGGCCTTTGTGTACGCCTTTGGCGCCGTGGGCGCCGTGCAGTGCGGTTTTTGCATCCCCGGCATGGTCATGGCGGGTGCAGCACTCATCGCCGAGGACCCCGAGCCCACCGAGGAGCAGATCAAGTACGCCATCCGTGGCAATGTCTGCCGCTGCACCGGCTACAAAAAGATTATCGAGGGCATCTCGCTGGCCGCTGCGGTGCTTCGCGGCGAAAAGCAGATCGACGAGGACCTGGAGCGCGGCGATGACTACGGCGTGGGCAAGCGCGCCTTCCGTATCGACGTGCGCAAGAAGGTGCTCGGCGAGGGCAAGTACCCCGACGACATCGACGAGCTCGACCAGCCGGGCCTGACCTATGCCAGTGCCGTGCGCTCCAAGTATCCGCGCGCCCGCGTGCTCTCCATCGATACCTCCAAGGCCGAGGCCCTGCCCGGTGTGGTGGGCATCCTGCGCGCCGAGGACGTGCCGGTCAACCAGGTCGGCCACCTTATCCAGGACTGGGACGTCATGATCGCCCAGGGCGATATCACCCGCTGCGTGGGCGATGCCATCGTGCTGGTGGTCGCCGAGGACGAGGCGACGCTCGAGAAGGCCAAGAAGCTCGTAAAGATCGATTACGAGCCGCTGGAGCCCGTGCGTAACATTGTCGAGGCTAGGGCTGCCGACGCCCCGCGCCTGCACGACAGCTTCTTTGCCTTTGGCAACACGGTGGAGCTCAAGGACAACGTGTGCCAGAGCCGTCACGTGACGCGCGGCGACGCCGCCAAGGCGCTGGCCGAAAGCGCGTTCACCGTGACACAGCGCTTTACCACGCCCTTTACCGAGCATGCCTTCTTGGAGCCCGAGTGCGCCGTCGCCTTCCCGTACAAGAACGGCGTCAAGGTGCAGTCGACCGACCAGGGCGCCTACGATACGCGCAAAGAGTGCGCCCACATGTTTGGCTGGGATAGCGAACCCGAGCGCGTGGTCGTCGAGACCATGCTTGTGGGCGGCGGCTTTGGCGGTAAGGAGGACGTTTCGGTCCAGCACCTGGCCGCGCTTGCTGCCTATAAGCTCCAGCGTCCTGTGAAGTGCAAGCTCACGCGCGCCGAGTCGCTCGCGTTCCATCCCAAGCGCCACGCCATGGACGGCACCTTTACGCTGGGCTGCGACGCCGAGGGCAACTTTACCGGCCTGGACTGCGAGATCAACTTTGACACCGGCGCCTACGCGTCGCTGTGCGGCCCGGTGCTCGAGCGCGCCTGTACACACGCCGTCGGCCCCTACAAGTATCAGAACACCGACATCCGCGGCTTTGGCTACTACACCAACAACCCGCCCGCCGGTGCGTACCGAGGCTTTGGCGTGTGTCAGTCCGAGTTTGCGCTCGAGAGCCTAATCGACCTGCTGGCCGAGAAGGTCGGCCTGGATCCGTGGGAGATTCGCTACCGCAACGCCATCGAGCCGGGCGAGGTTCTGCCCAACGGCCAGATTGCCGATTGCTCCACGGCGCTTAAAGAGACGCTGCTCGAGGTCAAGGATGCCTACTACGCGCATCCCGGACACGCCGGTATCGCCTGCGCCATGAAGAACGCCGGCGTGGGCGTGGGCCTGCCCGATGCCGGCCGCTGCAAGATCCGCATCGAGGATGGCCGCGCCGTGGTCTACGCCGCCACGTCCGACATCGGCCAGGGCTGCAACACCGTCTTTTTGCAAGACGTTGCCGAGGCCTGCGGCCTGCCGCTTCGCTGTATTGCCAATGGCGAGTGCTCCACCGAGAACGCTCCCGACTCCGGCACCACGTCTGGCTCGCGTCAGACGGTCGTGACCGGCGAGGCCGTACGCGGTGCCGCCTTCCTGCTGCGCGATGCGATGGTTGGCATCGAGGCCGGCAAGCCCGCACCCGATGCTCCCGTGAGCGCGCATGGTGACGGTGTCAAGATCGAGTACGACGACGGTCGCGCCTATCAGCTGCGCGCACAGGAACTCGTCGCCGGCCAGGGCATGCATCCCCAGGATCCTGCGGCCGCCATCAAGGCGCTCGAGGGATGCGAGTTTGGCTATGTGTATCTGGAGCCGACCGACAAGCTGGGCGCCGACGTGCCCAACCCCAAGAGCCACATCTGCTACGGTTTTGCCACGCATGTGGTCATTCTGGACGATGACGGCCGCGTGAGCGAGATCTATGCTGCGCACGATTCCGGCAAGGTGGTCAACCCCATCTCCATTCAGGGTCAGATCGAAGGCGGCGTGCTCATGGGTATGGGCTATGCGCTTACCGAGGATTGGCCGCTCAAGGACTGCGTGCCCCAGGCAAGGTACGGTACGCTCGGGCTGTTCCGTGCGCCCGAGATTCCGGATATCCACGCCATCTACGTGGAGAAAGACGAGCTGTTGCCCGTGGCATACGGCGGAAAGGGCATCGGCGAGATCGCAACGATTCCCACGGCGCCCGCCGTGCAGAATGCCTATCGCTCGTTTGACGGCAAGCTGCGTCCGGATCTGCCCATGGTGGATACGCCGTACAGCCGCGCCCGTCACCGCGGGTAGGGTAGGGCGCGGACGACCATTGCTGACGGGCCGTTCGCGCTGAGCGTCAACTGCATATGCTGCACCTTTGGCCCCAGCTCCATCGCGAGCCGGGGCCTTTTGTTTGGAGCGGAAACTGCGTCCCGGAATTCGGGCAATCCGGTGGTCAGGGGTTGAGCGAGCGTCGCGCTAAGGATGCCAAGCGTAAAACCTTCAATGAAAATGGCGTAAAAACTACATTGAAAGTAGCGTAAAATCAGCATTGAGAATGGCGTAATTTCGCATATCGCGTGATAGAGAGGGACGGCCGTCTATGGATGCACCAAAGAGATTGACCCAAAAGGGATATAGGCCCCGGCTCATAGAGGAGCGCCTCGACACCCTTATGCGGGCGTTTGGCTGTGTGGAGATCAACGGCCCCAAATGGTGCGGCAAGACCTGGACGGCGCTCTCTCGCTCGGCGAGCGTCTCCAGGCTCGATGAGCCTGCGCAGCGCGCGGCGGCAGAGGTCGACCCAAGCCTGGCGCTCATCGGCGATGCGCCACACCTGGTCGATGAATGGCAGGAGGTGCCCGAGGTTTGGGATGCCGCCCGGCGTTTCGTGGACGCGAGCGGCAACGAACGCGGGACACTTTTGCTCACGGGCTCGACCGCGCTCAAAAGCGATGAGCGCAGCCATGTTCGTCATTCCGGCACGGGCAGGATCGCCCGTCTGTCAATGCGCCCCATGGCCCTGTGTGAGTCGGGCGACGGCGAGCCGCTCGTGTCACTGGCAAGCCTCTTTAAGGGCGAGGGTTTTGCCCCTCAGCGTCGCGAGAGCACGGTGGATGACGTCGCCCGCTGGTGCTGCAGGGGCGGTTGGCCTGCAAATCTTGGGCTTTCGGAAGATCTTGCGCGAGAGACGGCAAGCCAGTACGTGCACTCGGTGCTCGACGTCAACGTGCTGGACGAGGGCATGTCGCCCGAGCTTGCACACGGCCTTTTGCGAGCTCTTGCCATGAACGAGAGCCAGGCTGTCACGTACAAGACGCTCGTAAAGGATGCCTCGTACGGTGAGGCGGGCCCCGACGAGAGGACCATCGCTGCGTACTTGGACCTCTTCAACAGGCTCAAGCTGACCGAGGACCTGTGCGGATGGGAGCCGCCCATGCGCTCGAAGGCCCGCGTTCGCGTGCGCCCCAAGCGCTACTTCTGTGACCCGTCACTTGCGGCGGCGTTGCTGGGGGCTACCCCTGAGCGGCTGCTTGGCGATATGCAAACGCTGGTGATGCTCTTTGAGAATCTCGTCCTGCGCGACGTGCGCGTGTTCCTTTCCACCTACGGCGGTGTCGACAACAGTGTCCATTATTTCCGAGATGAGAAGGGCCTTGAGGTCGATCTGATCGTTGAGCACGACGGGCGTTGGGGAGCCATCGAGGTCAAACTGAGTGATGCGAAAGCAGACGATGGAGCGAGAAACCTCAAGGCGCTGGAGAAGAAAGTGCTCTCCAATCCTGCCGCCCAGAATGCCGCGCCAGCGTTTTTGGCGGTCGTGGTTGGAAAGGGGAGCATTGCCTACACACGCGACGACGGCGTGGCGGTGATCCCCATGGCGGCACTTGGGGCGTAGTGTTTTTGCGGGCGTGCCGTGCTTCCTTTACCGAAAATCCATTTGGTAAACATGATGCTCGCGGATAGAATAAAGTCGACGGCAGCCCAAATAGTGAAGAGCTGGGCAGCGCCGTTGCTTGGTCAAGAGGTCGGTGCCTTAATGGCAGCGACTTGTTATGCTTCGAACGCTGCTTGAGTGCCTCGGAAAGCCCGACAAACGCTGTGAAAAGCGAGACCAAAGCAACCAAGAGCTCTGTGAGCTCTGATGGGCCCGGGATGACCTCTGATTCAAGTCACCGGGCCTCAATCTTTTTCATCCATTTGAATAGAGTGGGCGGCGCTCTTGGGGTCGACTGTATGGCGTGTGCCTCGCGCGCGTGGCATTGCGCCCCGCTTTCATGTCCGCACGAGCGTCTATCCTTACGGCAATGTAGCCGCCTATGTAGCAAGCGGCAGTTGACGGAGAAAGGCCCTAACCGTGTCAGCTGAAAAGACGCCGTGTATCTCGGCTATCGATACGACGAACTTTGCGCGCCAGATCGTGCTGGACTTTGAGTTTGCGCCGGTGCCAAAGCAGCGCCAGCGCCGTGGACTGCGCAACGAGATTATCGAGGTCGGCGCCGTCAAGCTCGATTACCACGGCAACGTTATGGGCGAGTTCTCACAGTTTGTGCAGACGGAATTTACCGAAGGCGTTGCGTTTCCCGTCCGCGAGCTTACGGGGATATCGGCTGTGGACACCGCGATGGCCGATCCGCTCTACGTGGTGATCAAAAGGCTCAGCGATTGGATCGGTCGCTACTCCGCCCAGATAGTTTGCTGGAGCGGGACGGATCGTCGACAGCTTTTGACCGAGTGCCAGGCAAAGCGCATCGACCTTTCCGCATTTCCTACGGACTGGGCCGACCTGCAGGCGTTTTACACCTCGATCATGGACGTGGGCAGCCACGGGCGCGTCTCGTTGGGCGACGCGGCAACGTGGTTTGGCATCGAGTTTGACGAGTCGACGGGGCACGCCCACAGTGCCCTTGCCGATGCGCGCGTGACCGCCAAGCTGCTCAAACAGATGATGGACGGGAACTACCGTGTGAGTCCGCACGCCCAGGAGATCCGCCAGCGGTGGGGGATGGGCGAGCGACCCCAGACGCGCCTTTCCAGCAAATGCCCCGAGCTGGGCGACCTGCTGCTGAAGCTGAAAGCGGAAGGGAGGTAGGGGGCGTTAGCTGTCTGCGTGGCGCGTGCCTGTCGCGTATCGCTACTCTTCCTGCTGCTTGGCAGGCAGGATGTAGACGTTCTCGGCGTCGACGGCAATCTGCGTGGGATGGTTGTAGAGGGTGTCTACTTCCATTACGCTCTGCTTGAACGGCGCGACGTCGGGCGTCTTTGCCTGATGGAGCTTCTCGAGGAGTTTCTCGGATTGCCTGTCGTTGAACCTATCGATATCTTCTCCTGCACCCTCGAGCGCCTCGTCGATGAGTGTATGGTCGCCAACGGGGGTTTTCGCGATGGCATGACCGAGCAACTTGCCAGCGGATGCAATACCGCCCAGCAGCGCCGAATCGACGGTGTCGGCAGCCCCCGCTTCGAGTGCGTTGTAGCAGTCGGTGTAGAGCTCGCGGTACGCGATCGAATCAGCCTCGATCTTCGCGGTGGCGTCCGCGAGCTTTGCGGGCTCGAAGTTCTGAGCGAGCATGGGTTCGAGGAACAGCGAGAATGCGTGGATGTAGGTGGCGAGCTGGCAGTCTTTGAGGTAGTCGAGAACCTTGTCGAGGCGCTTTTCCATGCCGTCTCGCACCTCGACGAGCCCTTTCTTTTTCAGATTCGACTGCGCCAGTGAGCGGAAGTGCTCTATGTCCTGCTCGGAGGCATGCTTGATGTCGATTACCTTCATATGGGCGCTGGTCATTTCGATGGCGTTGTTGTAGTAGAGACTGTAGCTGTTGAGGATGTCTGCAAGTGTCTTGAGGCTGCCGCGCATGTTGGCCTTGTCGCGCTGGCGCATGTAGTCGAACATTTCGTCGACGGACTCCTGGATGGAGTCGAGCTTTTGGTTTATCTGCGCGATTGCGGCTGCCATGAACAATGCCGTCGGGTCGTAGGGCACTTGAGTGACGCTCGTGGCGATATCGCCCTCGACTACGTGGAGGCGCGCCTGCCCGAAACCCTTGGTCGCATCGCGGTAGGATCCCATGAGGCCACTGCCGTCCTTGAACGATTGGAGTATCGACGGGTCAAGCGGATTGCCAAACTTATCGGTCGGCTGGAGTAGCATGGGCACGCTCACTGTGTTGGTGACGGTGCGGAACGTCGAGGGAAGTGAGGCGAGCGCTATGCCGAGCTGGGGGACTCGTTCGAGTGGGAGCTTGATGGCGCCGGAGACGTCCGCCCGCTCCTGAGTGAGCGCGAGGTGGATTTTGGTGGATGTGAGCTGTTTTGCCACGAGTTCCTCACGGCCGCCGTCCATCGAGGGTTCGATCTCGTTGTCTGCCATAGTGTGCTCCTTGCTTGCGTTGATAGTCGTGGGCATTATCTCATCGCCTGGTGGCTTGCCAGAGCGGGGTAGAGACCGAGCGTCTGGCGAAACTCGTTAACTGATTGCATTTCAGCGGATTGGGTTGATTGTAAGAGAAGGACGGCTATTCATCTGACCTTCCCAGTTGAGTTCGCTTTGAGCTACTGTTCGTGCCCACACTGCTTGGGCTCAAGCCTTCTCGCTGCCGTGAAGCAGGCCGTGGCCGCCATGGCTAATGCGATGCTGGCCATCCAAGCGGAGTCGCCGGTTGCGGCGAGCTTCGGTTCATCGGCTGTCGTGCGTCCCGACCTTTTTGTAGACGCCTCGTCGGCGTCCTTTTCAGGAGTGGCAGGATCACTTTTGTTGTCGCCGGGTGAATCTACGTCGGTCTTTCCGCTCGTCTGTCCCCCTTGGCCCTTCCCCTCCACGGTGAAGGATGCATCGGTCGCCGTCCCGTCCTTCCAGACGGCCGTGATGGTGTGTCCGCCGGCGGCGAGCGTGTCCAGATAGGCCGGCCTGAGGTCGATAATCGTGCTGCCCCTGGTTGCGGTGTAGTTCCCAGCGGAGACCTCAGTTCCGTCCACGAGGAGACGCGTGAACTCATCGAGAGGACCGCTGAAGCGGAAGGTCAGGCCGACCCCGCCGCCCTTTGTATACGCCTGCCCGTCGCCCTTGGTGGCGGCATACAGCGGGGCGGTCACGTCGAAGGTGACGTCCCCCGCGTCGTCGACATCAAAGGTCTGAACGTCTGCCTTGCCGTTACGCTCGGCGTAGGCGGAGCTGTAGACGAAGGACTCATGACCCGCCTTGTCGAGGACCGCGAGGGCATGGATCTCAAACGAGCCCATCGAGAGCGACGTGGGGAACTCGATTTCGATATAGCCCCTTGCCGCATCGTAGCTGCAGCTCAACGTTTTACGGGCCTTTGCAGAGTTCGGGTCCTCGACATAGCCGGGATCGCCGAGGATCGGGGAGACAGACTTCACGCCGTCCGCGTCGCCTACATTGCAATAGATGCGGAGGACCCCGCCGACGGGGACCCTCTTCGCGGAGATGGAAACGTTCGAGACCGCGGGCGGGTTCCGGTCGATCGCGCTGCCGGTCACCTCGAAGCACAGCTCGCTCGGGTCGGCGACCGAGAAAGTCGCGCCCGAGATGCCGTTGGCCCTGGCGTAGGAACTCTCGTACATATCGGTCTCGAACCCTAGGCCATCGGTGACCGAAAGGCCGATCAGCCTGTGCCTTCCGATCCTATTGCTGTCGAATGTGAGGTCGAACCCGTCGATAGACGAGCCTCCGTGATAATAGGCCGATGAAACGGAGCAGCCGTCGTCCTTATCCCCCCCAGCCCCGCTGCAGTATGGGGGAAACGGAGCGAACGCCGTCCGGGTCCGCGACGGACCAAGAGATGTGGAAGTCGGCGCCGGTCGCGACCTCCCTGCTCGAGAGCGACACGGAGGACACGGTCGGCGGGTTCTGGTCCGCGGGCCCCTCGGTCACCTCATAGACGAGGGGGCTGGTGGCGAAGGTCGGACAGTCGAGCCCCTTCTCCTCGGCATACGCCGCGTCGTAGACATCGGTAACCCATCCAAGGCTATCGGTCACGCCGAGGCCGATGATGCGATACCTGCAGGGCTGGTCGCTCGGGGAGGTGGGGATATCGAAGCCCGCGGTCGTGTCGCCGGTCGACTGGAAGGCGAGACGGGAGCTGTTGCCTTGGCCCCCGTCATCGCTATCGACGACGACCTCGACTATCGGCGTGACTGACCGCACCCCATCGGGGTCGTCCACATCGTAGCCGACACGCAGCGTGGAGCCTGCCGTGACGGCCGTTGCGGATATCGTCACGTTGGATATGCTGGGCGGGTTCGGGTCTGACGCGGCGAGGGCGGTTGAGGGCAAAGCCAGCGCTACGGCGGCGGACAACGGGACGAGCAGGCTAAGTGCAAAGCGCCTGGGGAATTTCAAGGAGGTCATTGGCGGCACCGATATTCCATAATTGCTGCAACGATACCAGTATATCTTTGGCCCACGTTAGCCAGATGTTCTTTCCGCGAACGGCTCGTTAGTTTAGAGACGGCATATGGACGCCTGTCTCGCCCAAGTTTCTCGTAAGGGCGATTATGAGGGCGAGAAGAGACTTTCTCGGAACAATCAATTGGGGATATCAAAGAAATGCTAGACGCCGCCCGATCGCTCAATGCCTTTGAGGTGAAATGCAGCGCATCGGCTACGTTGTTGAGATCATTTATCGAGCGATACGTCATTCCAGCTGAGGCCACCGTCATGAGGCTTCTGTTCCTACACCCCCTCCACAACCCCACGCGCGGCGCTCAACAGCTCGTACTCCCTCTGGCTCCAATGGCGCAGCTCGGCAGTCTCGACGGCATCGCGGCACAGGTCCAGGAACACCTCGGCGCCTTCGCAGAAGCACTTGCGGGCAAAGGCTCCGGACCCGCTTGCGACACACACGCCGTCGGCAAAGAGCTTCCAACTCGACGGCTCGCGCGAGTCATCTCCGAGCAGCTTGATCTGCAACACATGCGGATTGCCGGCAGCACAGAGCTTTTCCTCGAACTTCTGTACCGTAAAGCGCATCTGGTGGGAGAGGCTGCTCTTGACCATGGCCGAAGCGTAGCCGTTCGGCTTGTCCAGAAGATGCATTCGTTTTGGCTTGGCTGCCAGATTGTGGAAGTTGCGCTCGTTGCGCACGGAGAAATTGTCCATACGGACTCCTTTCATCGATGTTGGCAGGGCCACCGTGCCTCTTGGCCGGTTGGCGTCGGGATCTTGGAGCCAACTCTCTACCCCGACTCTGGATAAAACGCGCCCACTCCTTGCGGGCACGATGGAGTCTATCAGCGCGCGTGGACGGAAATCAAGCGCCGCCTGCGAAATGACGCGCAAGCAGCGCTTGATTTCGCCGGCTGCTGCTAGGCTCAAATCCGAAAAAGTGTCGAAATCTCCCATGTAAAAGTACGGAAAAGTGTCGTAATACACACTTTAGAACTTCGAAAAAGTGTCGAAATGAGCACCTAATTACTATGGAAAAGTGTATCCTAGTGCTCAAACAGCACGTAATAAGGGGTGCGCTTATGCTACAGAGAAAAGCGAAAGCACAGTTTGAATCTTGGCTTGCCTCGTCGCCTAACAAGGCTCTTTTGGTCAAGGGCGCCCGACAGGTAGGAAAGTCATATTTGGTCAACGTCTTTGCAAACGAATCGTTCGAAAACGTTGTGACGTTCGACCTTATCGCCGACGCGTCCGTGCGCGATTCGTTTTTGGCGGCGAAAAGTGCGGACGACCTGCTCATGCGCATGTCTATCGCTGCAACGCAGCCGATGGTTGCGAACAAGACCGTCGTGGTTGTCGACGAGGTGCAGCGATGCCCCAACATGGTGACGTTTATCAAATACCTGGTCCAGCGCGGCGACTTTCGATACATCCTTACCGGATCGCTCCTTGGCGTTGAGCTCGAGGGCATCGATTCCCTGCCGGTGGGGTATGTCGAGCAGGTCCAGATGTACCCGCTCGACTTTGAGGAGTTTTGCTGGGCAAATGGCGTTGGTGCCAGCGTGTTTGACATGCTCAGGGGCTGTCTAAAGGATGAGGAGGAGCTCCCCGGCTACCTGTATGACCGCTTGCTCGATCTGTTCCATCAGTATGTGGTGGTGGGAGGCATGCCCGACGCGGTCAATTCCTTCTTGGCGACGCGCAATGTCGACGAGGTTCGGAACATTCACCGCGATCTTCATGCCCTGTATCGCGATGACATTGCAAAGTACGCTCCGCCCGAGCTACGCTTGGTTATTCGCGATATCTATGATTTGATTCCCAGCGAGGCTGGCTCCAAAAACAAGCGATTCAAGCTGTCGTCGATTAACGGCGTCAAACGTTTTTCGCAGGTGACAGACCATTTTCTCTGGCTATCGGAGGCAGGCGTTGCGCTTCCCGTGTATAACGTAACGGCGCCCGTGACACCCCTTTTATTGGGGGAGCAGCGAAATCTATTTAAGCTGTTTTACCTGGACACCGGAATGCTCATGTCGTCGTATTCCAAAAGGGTCGCTCAAGGCGTTTTTGATGGAGAGGCAGAAGACGCCTTTGGCATGAACATGGGGGCGTCGTTTGAGGGCTTCGTTGCCCAAGAGCTCAAAGCTCATGGATTTAGATTGCGCTACTTTACGTCCAAAAAAGTCGGTGAGCTCGATTTTGTGGAAGAGACGCTCGATGGGGAAGTGATTGCCATCGAGGTCAAATCGGGCAAAAGCTTTAAGTCCCACGCGGCGCTCGATAACGCACTGGCAACGAAGGGCTACGGAATCGATCGCGCCCTGGTACTTGCGGAATGTAATCTTCACCGCGATGGTGACGTGCTGTATCTGCCCATCTTTATGGCAGGGCTTTTGGAGCCGTAACGTGCTGTCGGCTCTTCCGGCCCTCCCTTAACCCTCGTTACTCGTCTCCGTCGTTGGGGTCGCCCTTGAGGGTGTTGATGTCCAGGTACTGGTTGTCGTCCTCTTTTTGCTGCGTTGCCGATTCGGACGCAGTGGGGCCGCGGAACAGCTGGAATCCCTCAAACGCGATCACGCCGAGAAGAGCGATGATGAGGGCGATAAAGACAACTTTTGCCGCCTGCGAAAACTCCGAAAAGCGCGGCGGTTCTTCTTCGGTGTGGTAATCGGCAGCGCGCTCATCGTCGGTGCCGTGGGTATACGACGATGCCGAGGCTGCCTTTACGCTCGCTTGGTTGTAATCGGGAACGAGCGTGGCGGCAAACGGATCGCGAGAATAGCCGCTCGACGTTTGGCCGTAATCCTCGGTTTCGATGCGGCCGGCGCGAGGTTGTTCGTTCGGGCGGTTGGCGTATGCTGCGGTGCTGTCGTATGCGGAGTCGCGTTTCTCGGCAGCCGCAAACAGGGGGTTTACCGGAATGTTGAGCGCCGGCATGCCGCCCGAGGTCCCGTCCAGATCTGCCGCTGCCCAGGAATCAAAGGCAAACTGGCGGTTGGAAAGATCATCCAGGTCCATGACGGGCGGCTCGAGCTCGGGCTCGGGAGCCGTGTATGCCGACTGCTGCGGGGCGGCGTGGCGAATCGTGCTGTCTGCCGTGGGGCGCTGTGCCGCTGCAGCGAGAAACGCCGCCGTCTCGGACGGATCGCTAGCAGGACGGGGTGCAGGGGCGGCTTTACGCGTCGTCTGCACGATGGGACGGGTGGCAAAGTCGTCCGCGGGCACGGATGCCGACGCGGGCGTGGCGGAAGGTGCGGGCTTTGCACTTGTCGGGCGAACCCCGCCGCCCATGAGTTCCTCGGCGGTCCAAGGGCGGTCGCTCATCACGTCGTCGAGGCTCAACGCAAACAGATCGTCTTCGCCCTCGTCAAACGCGCGTTTCGCATGCCTGGCGCCAGAAACGGTGCCTCCGCGGCCGTTGCGTGATGCGTTGCTCGACCCCATCTTGTTCCATCCTTTCGAAATATTCGCATTCATCGATTATATGGAACTTGCCTTGCGGCCGACTCTCGGATTCGTGCATTCCAGAACTCGCGCCCAAAAGGGGAGGGGTGCAGGCGCGCTGACTATTTGTCGCCGGCGGCAGCCTTTGCCTCGTTGAGGTAGCTATAGAAGCTGTACTTAGAGATGCCAAAGAACTCGCAGGCACGCTCGCTCGACTTGGAAATGAGGAAGGCGCCGCGACGGTCGAGGTAGCCAATGGCGCGGATGCGCTCATCTTTGGTCATGAGGGCGGCGGGCTTGCCCACGTACTGCTCGCACTCGCGCAGCAGATCCTCGAGCAGGTCGCCGATGTTTTTGGTGATGGGCTCGGGCTCGGTGTATCCCTTGTCGCCCGTGCCGGTGAGCGCGTCGAGCGAGCGCTCAAAAGCCTTCATGAGCGTAATGTCAAAGTTAATGCCCAAAATGCCGACGGGCTTGCCCTCGTCGTTGCGGATAAAGATGGTCGAGGACTTGAGCAGCTTGCCATCGGCGGTTTTGGTGAGGTATGGCTCGCGGTCGTGCACGTCGGCGGTGCCCTCGTGCATGGACTCAAGCACAATATGGCTGGGGCCGTCACCCAGTTTGCGCCCGCTGACGTGGCCGTTTTCGATCACTACGATGGAGTGGTCCACGTCCTCGGTCTCCAAGTCGTGGACGACGACTTCGCAGTTGGGGCCAAATTGGAGCGCCAGGCCGTGTGCAAGGCGCTTGTAAAACTCAATCTGTGCGGGGGTCATAGGTGCCTTCCTAAAAATTAGTTTGGGCTCACTTTGCCATAAACCCCACTTGTTCGCAAATAACGAAAGCGTCGCTGCGTTATGTAACCGTTCGTCGGCGAAAAGGTACCGATTACGGCAACAAACAATTTGTTAGGTTTTCCAATCAAAAAGTGTGATAGAACAGTGCTAACAAACTTTTTGTTTGGCATCCACATAAAAGTTCAGTCGCATGAATGGGAATGGGCTGAAACGCGTATGCGGGGGCCGGCAAGAGAGAACTTAAGGAGTTCACCGTATGGCCGATAAGATCCAGTGGGCGGGCAACACGATGCCCAAGAGCGATGACAAGCACTTGGGAATCATGAGCCTCGACCACGTGAAGAAGGCCCGTGCCTTCCACCAGTCGTTCCCCCAGTACACCGTCACTCCGCTTGCCCGCCTGGATGGCCAGGCCGCGCGCCTGGGCCTGTCCAACCTGTGCGTTAAGGACGAGAGCTATCGCTTTGGCCTCAACGCCTTTAAGGTTCTGGGCGGTTCGTTTGCCATGGCCAACTACATTGCCGACGAGACTGGCAAGGACGTTGCCGAGTGCACCTTCGATTACCTGACCTCCGATCAGCTTGCCAAGGACTTTGGCCAGGCTACCTTCTTTACCGCCACCGACGGCAACCATGGCCGCGGTGTGGCATGGGCTGCCAACAAGCTGGGCCAGAAGGCCGTCGTGCACATGCCCAAGGGTTCCACCAAGCCCCGCTTCGATAACATCGCTGCCGAGGGCGCCACGGTGACCATCGAAGAGGTCAACTACGACGAGTGCGTGCGCATGGCCGCCGCCGAGGCCGATGCCTGCGAGCGCGGCGTCATCGTTCAGGACACCGCCTGGGAGGGCTACGAGAAGATCCCGTCCTGGATCATGGAGGGCTACGGCACCATGGCATCCGAGGCTGCCGAGCAGCTGCGTGAGATGGCCATCAACCGCCCGACGCACGTCTTTGTCCAGGCTGGCGTAGGCTCGCTCGCCGGCGCCGTGGTGGGCTACTTCACCAACCTGTATCCCGATAACCCGCCCACCTTTGTCGTGGTCGAGTGCGCGCCTGCCGCCTGTCTGTACAAGGGCGCTGCCGCCGGCGACGGCGATCCGCGCATCGTGGACGGCGACATGCCCTCCATCATGGCCGGCCTGTGCTGCGGCGAGCCCAACATCCTGGGCTGGGATATCCTGCGCAACCATACCACCGCCTTCGTGTCCTGCCCCGACTGGGTCACCGCTCGCGGCATGCGCACCCTGGGCGCCCCCGAGAAGGGCGACCCGCGCGTCATCTCCGGCGAGTCCGGCGCGGTGACCACCGGCCTGGTCGAGACCCTCATGCTCGATCCCGAGTACGCCGAGCTCAAGGAGCTCATCGGCCTGGATAAGACGAGCTCCGTGCTCTGCTTCTCCACGGAAGGTGACACCGATCCGGATCAGTACCGTCGCATCGTCTGGGAGGGCGAATACCCCACTTGCTAATACTGGGCGGAGTAAATAGGTATCGCTCCGCCACCTCACAGGTAGATCCCTTCGTATGAAAGGTTATGAACAATGGCTAAAGAACTCGATTTCGACGCTATCAAGGCTGCTGCTGAGTCCCACCGTGCTGATATGACTCGTTTTCTTCGCGCAATGATTAGCCATCCCTCTGAGTCTTGCGAGGAGGGTGAGGTTGTCGCCTGCATCAAGGCCGAGATGGAGAACCTCGGCTATGACGAGGTCAAGGTCGACGGCCTGGGCAACGTTATGGGCTTTATGGGCGAGGGCGACAAGATTATCGCCATCGACTCCCACATCGACACCGTCGGCATCGGCAACATCGAGAACTGGGACGCCGATCCCTATGAGGGCTACGAGACCGACGAGATCATCTACGGCCGCGGCGGCTCCGACCAGGAGGGTGGCATGGCTTCTGCTACCTACGCTGCCAAGATGATGAAGGACATGGGCCTCATCCCCGAGGGCTACAAAATCATGGTCGTCGGCACCGTCCAGGAAGAAGACTGCGACGGCATGTGCTGGCAGTACATCTACAACAAGGACGGCATTAAGCCCGAGTTCGTCATTTCCACCGAGCCCACCGACGGTGGCATCTATCGCGGTCACCGCGGCCGTATGGAGATCCGCGTCGACGTTCACGGCACCTCCTGCCACGGCTCCGCTCCCGACCGCGGCGACAACGCCATCTACAAGATGGCCGACATCATCGCCGACGTCCGCGCCCTCAACAACAACGGCTGCGACGAGTCGACCGACATCAAGGGCCTCGTCAAGATGCTCGACCCCAAGTACAACCCCGAGCACTTCGAGGACGCCCGCTTCCTGGGCCGCGGCACCTGCACCGTCAGCCAGATCTTCTACACCAGCCCCAGCCGCTGCGCTGTCGCTGACTCCTGCGCCATCTCCATCGACCGTCGCATGACCGCCGGCGAGACCTGGGAGTCCTGCCTGGACGAGATCCGCAACCTGCCGGCAGCCAAGAAGTACGGCGACGAAGTGAAGGTCTCCATGTACATGTACGACCGTCCGTCCTGGACCGGCGAGGTCTACGAGACCGAGGCTTACTTCCCCACGTGGATCAACAAGGAGACCGCTCCGCACGTCAAGGCCCTCGTCGACGCCCATAAGGCTATGTTCGGTGACGAGCGCATCGGCTGCGAGCCCAGCATGGACAAGCGCACCGGTCGTCCGCTGTGCGACAAGTGGACCTTCTCCACGAACTGCGTTTCCATCCAGGGCCGCTATGGCATCCCCTGCGTCGGCTTTGGCCCGGGTGCCGAGTCTCAGGCTCACGCTCCCAACGAGGTCACCTACAAGGACGACCTGGTCACCGCTGCCGCCATGTATGTGGCTGCCCTGAACCTCTACGATCCGAGCCAGGCCGATGGCGATGCCACCGTGTTCCGCGCCGGTCTGACCAACAACAAGATCGACTAGTCCCATTCCTCGATCTTGTTGAGCCGGGGGCAGTTTATGCCCCCGGCGCCTCCTGTTGACTTGGGGCCCGCGGTCGTTATCTCCCATGCTTCCTCGACGGTGGCGGGTCCTCGTCATAGCGCTCTGCATGTTCTAGCCACACGCGCATGCCGGAGCGCATCTACTCATTGCGATCGTTTCACCTTTAGAAAGGACATTTACATGGACGCCAAGTTTACCGAGCTCGTCGAGCAGCTGAACGGCCTCGATTTTAAGGGTATGTACGGCAGCGACTTCCTGCACACCTGGGATAAGACCACCGATGAGCTCAAGGCGCTCTACATCGTCGCCGACGCTCTGCGCGAGCTGCGCGAGAACAACGTTTCGTCCAAGATCTTCGATTCGGGCCTGGCCGTCTCGCTGTTCCGCGACAACTCCACCCGTACGCGCTTCTCCTTCTCTAAGGCCGCCAACCTGCTCGGCCTTGAGCTGCAGGACCTGGACGAGAAGAAGTCCCAGATCGCTCACGGCGAGACCGTCCGCGAGACCGCTACCATGATCTCCTTCATGGCCGACGTCATCGGCATCCGCGACGACATGTACATCGGCAAGGGCGACGCCTACATGGCTGAGGTCTCCGAGTCTGTCCAGCAGGCTTACGAGGACGGCGTTCTGGATCACCGTCCCACGCTCATCTCCCTGCAGTCCGACTCCGATCACCCCACGCAGTCCTCTGCCGACATGCTCTACCTCATCAACGAGTTTGGCGGCCTCGAGAACCTCAAGGGCAAGAAGGTTGCCGTCACCTGGGCCTATTCGCCCTCTTACGGCAAGCCGCTGTCCTGCCCGCAGTCGCTGATCAGCCTGCTGCCCCGCTTTGGCATGGACGTCACCCTGGCTCACCCCGAGGGCTACGACCTCATGCCCGAGGTCGTCGAGCGCGCCAAGAGCTATGCCGCCGAGTCCGGCACCACCTTTAAGCAGGTCAACACCATGGCCGAGGCCTTCGAGGGCGCCGACATCGTGATCCCCAAGAGCTGGGCTCCGTTTGCCGCCATGGAGAAGCGCACCAACCTGTACGCCGAGGGCGACGACGCCGGCATCGCAGCGCTCGAGAAGGAGCTGCTCGCTCAGAACGCCACCCATCAGGATTGGTGCTCCACGACCGAGCTCATGGAGAAGACCGCCAACGGCCAGGACACTATCTTTATGCACCCGCTGCCCGCCGACATCTCCGGTGTCTCTTGCGAGCACGGCGAGGTCAACGCCGACGTCTTCGACATGCACCGCGTGGGCATGTACAAGGAGGCCAGCTACAAGCCGTACGCCATCGCAGCCATGATGTTCCTGCAGAAGGTTGCCGATCCCGCCGCTACCCTCAAGGCCCTCGACGAGCGCAACACCTCCCGTTGGTTCCAGGCCTAAAGCTGGGCTGAGAAATGGCTAAGCGTATCGTCGTCGCCCTGGGCGGAAACGCCCTCGGCGCCAACCTTCCCGAGCAGATGGAGGCCGTCAAGACGACTTCCAAGGCTATCGTCGACCTGATCGAGGAGGGCAACGAGGTCGTCGTCGTGCATGGCAACGGTCCCCAGGTGGGCATGATCGCCAACGCGATGGCTGAGCTCACGCGCTCTAATCCTCAGAAGTACGTTCCCTGCCCCTTGTCCGTTTGCGGCGCCATGAGCCAGGGCTACATTGGCTATGACCTGCAAAATGCGCTGCGCGAGGAAATGCTCGACCGCAATATCGACAAGGGTGTCGCCACCGTGCTCACCCAGGTCGAGGTTGCGGCAGACGACCCGGCCTTTGCCGACCCGGTCAAGCCGATTGGTCCGTGGATGAGCGAGGCCGAGGCCGAGGAACTGGAGGCCGACCGCGGCTACCAGTTCATCCACGACGAGAAGCAGGGCTTCCGTCGCGTGGTTGCCTCGCCCAAGCCCGTGAACATCGTCGAGCTCGACACCATTAAGTCGCTCGTCGAGTCCAACCATGTGGTGATCTCCTGCGGCGGTGGCGGTATTCCCGTCACCAAGGCCCAGGGCAACCACCTTAAGGGCGCTGCCGCCGTCATCGATAAGGACTTTGCGGCCGAGAAGCTCGCCGAGCAGCTCGACGCCGATGCCCTGATTATCCTGACGGCCGTGGAGAAGGTTGCCATTGGCTTTGGCACCGACCACGAGCAGTGGCTCGACACGCTGACCGCGGCTGACGTAAAGCGTCTGTCCGAGGCCAACGAGTTCGGTCGTGGCTCCATGCTGCCCAAGGTTCAGGCCGCCTCGACGTTTGCCGAGAGCAAGCCGGGCCGCACGGCGCTCATCACGCTGCTCGAGAAGGCGCGTGACGGTCTTGCCGGCAAGACCGGTACCGCGTTTACCGGCGACGCTGAGTAGGCATATCTGCACCATTGAGGAGGGTGCCCTGCGTCGCGGGGTGCCCTCCTTTGTGCTATGGAGAGCCAAGGGTCGTTCGCTGGAAAACGAGTGCGTGCCTGTTCCGACGGAGTGTGAGCTTGGTATGGTGGGTATAGCAACTATGGTGTCCAAAGCAGCCAGGGGAGGTTTGCGGAGATGAAACTCGGTTGCGTCATTATGGCTTCGGGCGAGGGCAAGCGGTTTGGCTCTAACAAGATGCTTGCCGATATCTATGGCGAGTCGCTGATTGCCCGGACCATCGATTCGGTTCCCCAGGGCTTTGACGCCGTGGTTTCGACGCGTTGGCCCGAGGTTGCCCAGATTTGCGAGGACAAGCATTGCCCGTGCGTGCTGCACGATGGCGAGCTGCGCAGCGAAAGCGTCCGCGCGGGTCTTTCGTGGGGGGTCGAACGCAACTGGAAAGGTTGCCTCTTTTTGCCGGGCGACCAGCCGCTCGTGAGTTCGGATTCTTTTGAGGCTATGGTTCGTGCATTTGACGAGCGTGGCCGCAAGCATCCGGTGCGTCCTGCGTGCAACGGTGAGCCTTCGAGCCCGGTGCTCTTTCCGGCGGAACTATTCGATGCGCTTATGTGTCTTGAGGGCAAGGACGGCGGCGGTTCGATCCTCAAGGACCGTACCGACGTGATGCTGGTCGAGGCGCGTGCCTACGAGCTGTGGGACGTCGATACCGCCAAGGGACAGCAACGCATAACGGAGCATATCGCCGCCTGCTCGTATTTTGATCGCGTGGCCAACTGCATCAATCAATAAGGAGCAATTATGATCATCATCAAAAACGGCGCGCTCGTGACGCCACAGGGGCTTCGCCGCGCCGATCTTGCCATGGATGGCGATAAGATCGTGCGGATCGCCGCGGCGATTGAGCCTGCCGAGGGCGATACCGTCGAGGATGCCACGGGCTGCTGGGTGTTTCCCGGCTTTATCGATGGCCACACGCACATGCAGTGCTGGACCGGCATGGATTGGACAGCCGATAGCTTTGAGACCGGCACGCGCGCGGCTGCCTGCGGCGGCACGACGACCATCGTGGACTACGCGACGGCCGATCGCGGCGTGACCATGCCCGATGCCTTGGCCGAGTGGCATCGCCGCGCCGACGGAACCTGCACGGCCAACTACGCCTTTCATATGGCACTCGCCGAGTGGAACGAGCGCAACCGCGCCGACCTTTCGGCCATGCGCGAGGCGGGCGTATCGTCGTTCAAGACCTACTTTGCCTACGATCATCTGCGCCTGGACGATGCCGAGACGCTCGAGGTGCTCGAGGAGCTCAAGCGCCTGGGCGGTATCCTGTGCGTGCATTGCGAGAACGGCACGCTGGTGAATGAACTGCAGAAGCGCGTGTTTGAGCAGGGTATCCACGGGCCCGAGGGCCACGCGCTCAGCCGTCCGGACGTGTGCGAGGCCGAGGCAGTGAGCCGTCTGCTATATCTGGCGCACCTGGCCGGCGACGCACCGGTCAACGTGGTGCACCTTTCGACCAAGCTGGGGCTCGAGGCCATCCGCGCCGCCAAAGCGCGCGGGCAGAAGAATATCTATGTCGAGACCTGCCCTCAATATCTGATGCTCGACGATACTTGCTACTTGGAGCAGGGCGAGGACGGCTTTGCGGGTGCCAAGTATGTGATGAGCCCGCCGCTGCGCCATGCGGGCGACCGTGCGGCACTGCGCGAGGCGCTTGTGGCCGGCGAGATCGATACGATCGCGACCGACCACTGCAGCTTTAACCTGCACGGGCAAAAGGACCGCGGGCGCGACGACTTCCGCGCGATTCCCAACGGCGGACCCGGTGTGGAGCATCGCCCCGTCGCGATCGCTACGAGTTTTGAGGGGCAGCTGGGTCCTGAGGATCTGTGCCGCTTGATGAGCGAGAACCCGGCGCGCGTCTTTGGCATGTATCCGCGCAAGGGCTGTCTTGCCGAGGGTGCCGATGCCGACGTGTGCGTGTGGGATCCCAAGGCACGCTGGACGATCAGTGCCGCGACGCAGCATCAGGCTGTGGACTACACGCCACTCGAGGGCTTTGAGGCACATGGCCGCGCCAAGGCTGTGTTTGTGAACGGCGTGCTGGCTGCGCGCGACGGCGAGCCCACTGGAGCCCAACCCGGCCGCTACGTCCCCCGCTAGCAGGAAGATCACCGGATTCCCCTCCGCAGTTGCGGTGGAATAGTTCCTGTTTAGCCGCCAAATAGGCCGTTTCAGGAACTATTCCACCGCAACTTATAGGTCTGGTGGGGCAGCGCCGGCTATTTGAGGCTGGTGGCGACGACGGAGCGGCCGAGGGCTGTCTCGAAGCGATCTGCCATCGTTGGGTCGGCAAGCGTGTCGACTTGGTTGAGCATGATGCGGGCATTGCTGAGGTTCAGCATCCGCAGCTCGGCATTGAGCACCTGGGCGACGCGCTCGGGCGTGGCGATGTCGGTGAGCTCGCAGCCGCAACGCTCGCAAAAGAGCTCGGGGCGGTGGACGGCTTCGTTGATGGGCTTGCCGAGCCCCAAGGCGCCGACGATCCAGACAACGTTTGCCGTGGCGGCGGGAATTACCGGCTCCCAGGCGGCATGCGCTTTGAGCGGGAGTCGCTTGCTGCCATCTGCCTCGGCCAGCACATAGTCAAAGCGCCGTGCCAGCTCGTTGAGCGGCTCGGCGGGGGCGGAGAGCTTGCCTGTCTCCGGGTCCAAAACACCCGCCTGGCAGATACTTCCGCGGTTCATGTCCGCGCATGCCTCGCAGGTGCAGCCGGGAACATGCAGGGTCCCCGGCTTCCAAGGCGCGGCGTCCAGGCGACGGCTCGACCCGTCCCATGGCACGCCGGCGACGGGAAACATGTGCGTGGTGGTGCAGAGGAGCACCCTGTCGCCGGCGCGCATGAGCTCAAGACCCAGCGTTTTCAGCAATGTCGACTTGCCGCCACTGCCGATAATTGCGGTAATGCCCGGCTCGATCTTGAGCGCGGAGGCAAGGTTTCCGCTCGTCGTTTCCATCTGTTCACCGCCGTATAATACTGTGATAATAAATAATCATTAGAGTGCGGTCGAACCGCTTTTGCTCTGCTCAAACCGTAGCACAGGGAGGTGCCCCGGGAATGCTCGTTTATGTTCGCGGCGCCGGCGATATCGCCACGGGCGTCGCCGCTCGCTTGGTGCGCGCCGGCGTGTCGGTCGTTATGGCCGATATCGCGGTTCCCACGTGCATCCGTCGCACAATCAGTTTTTGCGAGGCCATTCGCCTGGGCGAGGTCGAGGTTGAAGGCATTCGCGCTCGCTTGGCACAGACGCCGGCAGAGGCGCTTGCAATTACCGAGGCCGGAGACGTCGCCGTCGTGGTAGACCCCCAGGCCAAGATGCTCGGCGAGCTGAAACCCGCGGCTGTGGTCGACGCGATTTTGGCCAAGCGCAACCTGGGCACCACGCGCGACATGGCGCCTGCCGTCATCGCCGTGGGGCCGGGCTTTACCGCGCCGGTCGATTGCGACGCCGTGGTCGAGACCATGCGCGGTCATTTCCTCGGCCGCGTCATTACCCAGGGCTCGCCCCAGCCCAACACGGGTGTGCCGGGTGTCATCGCCGGCTATGGCAAGGAGCGCGTTATCCACAGCCCCGCCGCCGGCGTGTTTAGGTCCGACCGCGCGATCGGCGACATCGTGAGTGCCGGCGACGTGATCGGGTATGCAGGTGATACTCCCATGGTCACGCAGATTGACGGCTGTCTGCGCGGCCTTTTGGCCGACGGCGTTCAGGTGACCGAGGGCTTTAAGTGTGCCGACGTCGACCCGCGCGGCGATGCCAGCTATATCAACTATATTTCGGACAAGGCGACGTCGGTCGGCGGCGGCGTGCTCGAGGCGCTCGCCATGCTCACCGGTGTATTCCAGGGATAGGAAATTGCAATGGAAAAGCTCGATGTGGTGAATGCTGCGCTTGGCGCTCTGAAGGCTGGTAAGACGTGCGAGCTGGTGGTCGTGGCCGGCACGGCAGGGTCATCGCCGCGCGGCGTGGGCGCCTGGATGGCCGTCTTTGCCGATGGCAGCCAAGCGGGTACCATCGGCGGCGGCAAGATCGAGCTCTTTGCGCTGAACGAGGCGCGCGAGCTGCTGGCCGCAGGGCAATCGCGTCTGGTCCGCTACACCATGGGCGGCGAGAACTCCGATACCGGCATGATCTGCGGCGGGGCCATCTGCCTGTGCTATCTGCACCTGGATGTATCGCAGGCGCCGTTGTTCCAGTCGGTTGCCGATGTCTTGGCGTATCGACGCATCGGCGACTTCGTCATCGACTTTGAACCGTTTGTCATCCAGGCCCTCGAGGGCGATGTGGCCGAGTACCATGGCGAGGCATCGTGTCATACCATTGCCGGCTGCCCCGAGCTTTCGCTGGTGGAGGAGGGGAGTAAGGTCACCTACACCAACGCCGCCTCCGAGATTCCCCCGGCGCACATCGAGACGCTCTGCCCCGAGGGCCTGACCTACATCTTTGGCTGCGGACACGTGGGCGCCGCGACGGCGCGCGTGCTCACGGCCGCGGGCTTTGCCGTTGTGGCGTGCGATGACCGCCCCGGCACGCTGACGCCCGAATGGGTGCCCGGTGTCTACGATCGTCGCCTGGTCGATTACAAGAACCTGAGCGAGCAGTGCCCCATCGGCCCGCGCGACCTGGTGGTGGTCGCCACGGCGGGTCACAAGTCCGATATCGACGTGGTGATTCAGACGATGCGCGCCAAACCTGCCTATCTGGGCTGCTTGGGCTCGCGCCGCAAGACTGCCTTTGTGCGCGCCCGCCTGGAGCAGGAGGGCTTTACGCAGGACCAGATCGACGAGCTGCACCTGCCGATCGGAGTCGCCATCGAGGCCGAGGACCCCGAAGAGATCGCTATCTCCATCGCCGCCGAGATGATTCACCTGCGCCGCACCAAACTTGTCCCCCGCAAGCGCTAGTCGCATCCCCACCAATAAGTTGCGGTGAAATACGGATTGTTTAAGCCTGTTAGGTTGCCAAGCAGTCCCTATTTCACCGTAACTGCTTTTTGGGACCCATTTGTGCGGGGGAGTTGTGGAGTTGTGCAGGCAGACGAGGTTTTTCTGGAAATACACACCCAATGCGCGTATAGTACCGATTGTTTTGTCGGCTCCTGCTGCGTCGAGTCCAAACCGTGAAATGCCATGAGCGGCGCGGATGCAGCCAGGAGGCACGAGGACAACCCATCGTGGCCACGCCCCGTGCTTAAAACCCCAAGAAGGAGTGAACAATGGCAGAAGAGAAGTATGTGCCGCGTCTGAAGACCAAGTACAACAACGAGGTCAAGCAGCAGCTTCAGGACAAGTTCCAGTACGAGAACGTCATGATGATCCCCAAGTTTGAGAAGATCGTCGTGAACATGGGTGTCGGCGAGGCCGCTACCGATTCCAAGGCCATCGACGGTGCCGTGCGCGACCTGCGCGCCATCACCGGCCAGCAGCCGATGATCACCCGTGCCCGCAAGTCCATCGCTACCTTCCGCCTGCGCGCTGGTATGCCGATCGGCTGCAAGGTTACCCTGCGTGGCGACCGTATGTGGGAGTTCTTCGATCGTCTGACCTCCGTCGCGATCCCCCGTATCCGCGACTTCCGCGGCATCTCCGCCAAGAGCTTCGACGGCCGTGGTAACTTCTCCATGGGCGTCACCGAGCAGCTCATCTTCCCCGAGATCGACTTCGATTCCGTCGATCACCAGCGTGGTATGGACATCACTTTCGTGACCACCGCCAACACCGATGAGGAGGCCAAGGCCCTTCTGGACGCCTTCGGTTTCCCGTTCAAGAAATAGGTTCACCTGCCCTATAAGCGCCGTTCCCACAAGGGGGCGGCGTTTGGGGCGAACAATACTCTATGTGAGGAGGATATAAGTGGCTAAGACATCGATGATCGTCAAGTGCAATCGCAAGCAGAAGTTCTCTACTCGTGAGTACACGCGCTGCCAGCGCTGCGGCCGTCCGCACTCTGTGTACCGCAAGTTCGGCCTGTGCCGTGTCTGCTTCCGTGAGCTTGCACTCAAGGGCGAGCTTCCCGGCGTTAAGAAGGCCAGCTGGTAAGTCACTACCAGCGTTTCAAGCATCCGTTTGGAACAGGGAAAACGCGCTAGTTAGGCTTTGCCGTTAAGGGCGGCGAAGAACCAAGAGCACGTGTTCATCAAGAACGAAGGAGAATCTGTATGAACCTTACAGACCCGATCGCAGATATGCTTACGCGCATCCGTAACGCTAACTCTGTGAACAAGGCCACGGTCTCCATGCCGAGCAGCAAGAAGCTCGTCGAGATCGCTCGTGTTCTGCACGAGGAGGGCTACATCGAGGGCTACGATGTCGAGGACACCGTTCCCCAGAAGACTCTGCACATCACGCTTAAGTATGGTCCCAAGAAGGCTAAGGTCATCAACGGCATCCGCCGCATTTCCAAGCCGGGCCTGCGTAAGTACACCGGCGTTGCCGACATGCCCCGCGTCCGCGGTGGCCTTGGTACCGCCATTATTTCCACCAGCCATGGCGTCATGACCGACCGCGATGCTCGCAAGCACAACGTCGGCGGCGAGATCATCGCTTACGTCTGGTAATTCGCTCGGTAGGTAGAAGGAAAGGAGATCACCGTGTCTCGTATCGGTAATAAGCCTGTCCAGATTCCCGCCGGAGTCGAAGTGGCAGTCAACGGCAACAACGTTGTCGTCAAGGGCCCCAAGGGCCAGCTCGAGCTCGATGTCTTTGAGAAGCTCACTATCAACGTCGAGGACAACGTCCTCACCGTTTCCCGTCCCGACGACGAGCGTGAGACCCGTGCCCGCCACGGCCTCACCCGCGCCCTCATCCACAACATGGTTGTTGGCGTTTCCGAGGGCTTCGAGAAGAAGCTCGAGCTCGCCGGCGTCGGTTACCGCGTGCAGCAGAAGGGCAAGAACCTCGAGTTCTCCCTGGGCTTCTCGCACCCCGTAATCGTCGAGGCTCCCGAGGGCATCACCTTCGAGGTTCCTGACAACACCCACGTGAACGTCAAGGGTATCAACAAGCAGCAGGTCGGTCAGATCGCCGCTGAGATCCGCGGTCATCGTCCTCCCGAGCCTTACAAGGGCAAGGGTATCCACTATGTTGGCGAGCACATCCGCCGCAAGCTGGGTAAGGCCGCCAAGTAGTCGTAACCGACTCACTCGCATAAGACCAGCACCCCGTCAGGTGCTGGCAAGATCAACCTTTTTAGGAGTTTACGTATGAACAAGCATAAGGCGAAGCTGGAAGGCCTCAAGCGTCGTCAGCGTCGTGTTCGCGGCAAGGTCTCGGGTACCGCCGAGCGTCCGCGTCTTCGCGTGACCCGTACTAACGCCAACATCTATGCCCAGATCATCGACGACAGCAAGGGCTCCAGCCTGACGCTCGTCTCTGCCTCGACCCTCGAGGCCGAGTTCAAGGGCACCCACACCTCGAACAAGGAGGCTGCGGAGAAGGTCGGTCAGCTCGTTGGCAAGCGCGCCATCGAGGCCGGCATCACCAAGGTCGCCTTCGATCGCGGTGGCCGTATCTACCATGGCCGCGTCAAGGCCCTCGCCGACGGTGCTCGTGCCGCCGGTCTCGAGTTCTAGGAGGTATGTAGCACATGGCTCGTAATCAGAAGCAGCAGCGCGAGGCCTCCGAGTTCGAGGAGCGCGTCGTTTACATCAACCGCGTGTCGAAGACCGTCAAGGGTGGTCGTCGCATGAGCCTCGTCGCTCTCGTCGTCGTTGGCGACGGCAAGGGCAACGTCGGCGTTGGCATGGGCAAGTCCGCTGAGGTGCCCCTGGCAATCTCCAAGGCGTCTCTCGATGCCAAGAAGAACATGTTCCACGTGCCGGTGACCGATCAGGGCACCATCCCGCACGAGGTTCTCGGTCACTTTGGTGCCGGCCGTATCATCATCAAGCCCGCTGTCGAGGGTACCGGCGTTATCGCCGGCGGCGCTGTGCGCCCCCTCTTCGAGCTTGCTGGCATCAAGAACGTCCTGTCCAAGTCCCTCGGTACCGACAACGGCCTCAACATCATCAAGGCTGCCGTCGAGGGCCTCAAGGAGCTCTCCAGCCCTGAGGACGTCGCGGCTCGCCGTGGCCTGACGGTCTCCGAGATGTTCGTCGGTAAGGAGAACTAAGCATGGCTGACACCATCAAGATCAAGCAGGTCCGCAGCACCAATGGTTGCAAGCAGGACCAGGTCCGTACTGTCCGTGCCCTCGGTCTCCACAGGATCCGCGAGGTTCGCGAGATTGCTGACAACGAGTCCGTCCGCGGCATGATCTTCAAGGTCAAGCACCTTGTCGAGATTGTAGAGGAGTAGCAAATGCAGCTTCACGATCTTACTCCCGCGCCCGGTTCCACCAAGAACCGCAAGCGCGTCGGCCGTGGCAATTCTTCGGGTCACGGCACCACTTCTGGCCGCGGCCAGAAGGGCCAGGGTTCTCGCTCTGGTGGCACCAAGGGTGCCGGCTTCGAGGGTGGCCAGACTCCGCTGGCTATGCGCCTGCCCAAGCTTCCTGGCTTCCGCAACCCCCGTCGTATCGAGTACACCGCTGTCAACGTCGAGCGTCTCGAGCGTAAGTTCGAGGACGGCGCTGTGATCGACGGTGCCGCTCTTAAGGCCGCTCGCATCACCAAGAGCGAGTTCGAGCCCGTCAAGGTGCTCGGCAATGGTGAGCTCACCAAGAAGTTCACGGTCAAGGTCGACAAGGTCAGCGCTTCTGCGCAGGCCAAGATCGAGGCCGCCGGCGGAAAGGTCGAGCTGCCGTGCTAAATGGTCTTAAGAATGCTTTCCGCATCAAAGAACTGCGCGAAAAGATTCTTTTTACCATAGCTATGCTCGTCGTGTACCGCATTGGTGCGCACGTTCCTGTGCCCGGCATTCCCTTCCAGGGGATGCTGGGCCTTTTCTCGACCGGGAGTAACTCGGTCGCCGCAGGTGCTATGGCCCTCCTGAATCTTTTCTCTGGTGGCGCGTTGAGCTATGTCTCGGTGTTCTCTTTGGGCATCATGCCGTACATCACGAGCTCGATTATCCTCCAGATGCTCCAGGCCGTCGTGCCTTCCCTGCATGAGCTTGCCCGCGAGGGCGAGGTCGGTCAGACCAAGATTACGCAGTATTCGCGTTACCTCACCTTGGCTCTGGCTATCCTCAACTCCGTGGGTTACCTCTTCCTCTTTAAGAGCTTCGGCATTAGCTTCAACGGTGCCGGTGCTCCCGAGATCATCTTTGACCTCATGATCGTCGGTACGCTCACCGCGGGCGCCATGCTGATCATGTGGATTGGTGAGCTCATCACCCAGCGTGGTATCGGCAATGGCATGTCGCTGATCATCTTCGCGAACATCATGGCCGGTCTTCCGCAGGCGATTTTCTCCAGCACCGAGGGTAACGCCGGTGGCATCATCACCATGGTGATCATCTGCGCCATCATCCTGCTGGTCATCCCGCTGATCGTTTTCCTTGAGCGCGGCCAGCGCCGCATCCCGGTCTCCTACGCCAAGCGCGTCGTGGGCCGTCGCATGATGGGTGGCCAGACCACCTACTTGCCCATCAAGGTCAACACCGCGGGCGTCGTGCCGATCATCTTCGCTTCGGCGCTGCTGTACTTCCCGGCTCAGATTGCTGTGTTCTTCCCCGGCATCGGCTGGATTCAGGCAGTTGCCTCTGCGCTTTCGACCGGTTGGCTTAACTGGGTGCTTAATGTTGTCCTCATCGTGTTCTTCGCGTACTTCTACACCTCCATGGTGTTCAACCCCGATGACACGGCCGATAACCTTAAGAAGCAGGGCGGCTTTATTCCGGGCGTCCGTCCGGGCAGGGCTACCGCGGCCTACATCAAGAACGCGCTCAACAAGATCACGCTTCCCAGCGCTGTCTTTTTGGCGCTCATCGCCATCGTGCCTTCGATCATCTTCTCCTTCACGGGTAACCATCTGATCCAGGCATTTGGCGGCACGTCCATCCTCATCATGGTCGGCGTCGTGCTCGACACGGTCGATAAGCTCGAAGGCCAGATCAAGATGTATGATTACGATGGATTCTTTAAATAGGCTAGAGGAGGATTGCTCATGAACCTCGTATTGCTCGGAGCTCCGGGTGCCGGTAAGGGCACCGTCGCACAGGAGCTCGTCGCCGAGTTCGGCGTCGCTCACATTTCCACGGGCGACCTGCTGCGTGCTGCCGTCAAGGGTGGCACCGAGCTTGGTATTCAGGCTAAGAAGTACATGGACGCCGGCGAGCTCGTTCCCGACCAGCTCGTGATCGACCTTGTCAAGGAGCGCCTTGCCGCCGATGACGCCCAGCAGGGCTTCATTCTCGATGGCTTCCCGCGCAACACCGCCCAGGCTGTGACGCTCGATTCCGAGCTCTCTGCCATGGGTCGCGAGATTGACTGCGCCCTTCTGGTCGACGTGGCCCCCGAGGTCATCATCGACCGTCTGTCTTCGCGTCGCACCTGCCGCGCCTGCGGTTACACCGGCACCGCTGCCGATGCTACCTGCCCCAAGTGTGGTGGCGAGATGTATCAGCGCGACGACGACAAGCCCGAGACCATTAAGAACCGTCTCGACGTCTACGAGAAGTCCACGAGCCCGCTCGTCGACTACTATCGTGGCCAGGGTCTGCTCAAGTCGGTCAACGGTGTCCAGGCTCGCGAGACCGTGTACGGGGATGTCAAAGAGGCTCTCGGTCTATGATCAAGATTAAGTCTGCAACGCAAATCGAGCAGATGAAGAAGGCAGGAGCGCTATCTAAGATGGCGCTCCGCCACGTTGGAGCCATGGTTCGCCCTGGTGTTTCGACCTTTGAGCTCGACCAGCTTGCGGAGCAGATTATCCGCATGCATGGTGGCACCCCGGCCTTTAAGGGTTACGGCGGGTTCCCGGGGACCATTTGCGCATCGATCAACGATGCCGTTGTCCACGGTATTCCCAACCCCGACATGATTCTGCGCGATGGCGATATCATCTCCATCGATACGGGAGCCGTTGTCGACGGTTGGGTCGGCGATAACGCTTGGACGTTTTTCGTCGGTACCCCCACGCCCGAGGCCAAGGCTCTGTGCGAGGTTACGCGCGATTGCCTTAAGGCTGCAATCGAGCAGGCTGTTCCCGGTAATCATATTGGGGACATTGGCTATGCCGTCCAGTCCCTCGCCGAGTCTCACGGCTATGGCGTGCTTCGCGATTATGTGGGGCACGGTATCGGCCATGTGATGCACGAGGACCCCAACGTTCCAAATTACGGAAAGAAGGGGAGGGGCGTTCGTCTCCAGGCCGGTATGGTCATTGCCATCGAGCCGATGGTCACGATGGGGTCCAATCATGTGAGCACAGGCTCCGATGGTTGGATCGTCACGACTAACGACCATCTGCCCGCCGCGCACTACGAGAACACCGTCGCCATTACCGATGACGGTCCGGTGATTCTTACCACCGATGCGCAAGGATCCTGGTGTTCGCTCCAGGGCGGAGAAATGTAACAAGTTCCACGTAGTTGTGGAGCCATTACGAAGTTATTACGATGCGTGTATACGTGTTGTAGAATACTCAATCGCTGTCGTTTTCTAGAGAAAGATGATTGCTTGTGAAGAAGGAAGACGCAATTGAGCTCGAGGGTACGGTAAAGGAGCCGCTGCCCAACGCCATGTTTAAGGTTGAGCTCGAGAACGGTCATTCGGTTCTGTGCAACATTTCTGGCAAGATCCGAATGAATTACATCCGCATTCTCCCCGGTGACAGGGTTGTCGTGGAGCTTTCCCCGTACGACCTGACCCGCGGTCGCATCACCTATCGCTATAAATAGCGACACACATACACGCTCTTTTCCGACTGCAGGCTTAGCTCAACCTACGGTCGGTTTGCGTGTGAAGACCAGCCATAGTTTTAAACGCCTGCGGCTGGGCGAGTAGATAGTAGGGAAGTAGTTTGAGCGCTACCGAAAGGAAGAACGATGAAGGTACGTCCTTCGGTCAAGAAGATGTGCGATAAGTGCAAAATCATTAGGCGCCATGGCAAGGTCCTCGTCATTTGCGAGAACCCCCGTCATAAGCAGCGTCAGGGTTAAGAGAGGAGACTACGTTGGCCCGTATTAATGGTGTCGACCTCCCGCGTGAGAAGCGCGTTGAGATCGGTCTGACCTACATTTACGGCATCGGCCGCACCACTGCGACGAAGATTTGCGTCGAGTGCAACGTTAACGTGGATACGCGCGTTAAGGACCTCACCGAGGATGAGGTTAACGCCATCCGCGATTATATCGACAAGAACCAGATCATGGTTGAGGGCGACCTCCGCCGTGAGCGCAACCAGAACGTCAAGCGCCTTATGGACATCGGCTGCAACCGCGGCCTTCGTCACCGCAAGGGCCTCCCGGTCCGCGGCCAGCGCACCCACACTAACGCTCGTACCCGCAAGGGCCCGAAGCGTCAGATCGGTGCTAAGAAGAAGAAATAAGGAGCGCTAGATAGATGGCTACTGCTAAGAAGAACGTTCGCGCTGCCCGTCTGAAGCGCGCGGACCGTAAGAACATTTCCGTGGGCCAGGCTCACATTCGTTCTACGTTTAACAACACGATCGTTTCGATCACCGATCCCCAGGGCAACGTCATTTCCTGGAAGTCGGCTGGCCAGGTGGGCTTCAAGGGCTCCCGTAAGTCCACGCCGTTCGCTGCCCAGATGGCTGCCGAGGCTGCTGCCAAGCAGGCCATGGAGCACGGTATGAAGAAGGTTTCCGTCTTCGTCAAGGGCCCCGGCTCCGGTCGTGAGACCGCCATCCGCTCCCTCCAGGCTGCTGGCCTCGAGGTCTCGAGCATCCAGGACAAGACCCCCATCCCGCACAACGGCTGCCGCCCCAAGAAGCGTCGCCGCGTGTAACTGAAAGGATCGTATCAATATGGCAATCGACAGGACTCCTGTTCTTAAGCGCTGCCGTCAGCTCGGGATCGATCCCGCTGAGCTCGGTTACAGCAGCAAGAAGGAATCTATCCGTCAGCCCAAGCGCCGTCGCAAGGAATCTGAGTACGGCATGCAGCTGCGCGAGAAGCAGAAGGTCAAGTTTATCTATGGCGTTCTGGAGAAGCAGTTCCACGGCTACTTCAACAAGGCCCGTAAGATGAACGGCGTCACCGGTGAGAACCTCATGATCATCCTTGAGTCTCGCCTCGACAACGTCGTCTTCCGTCTTGGCTTCGCCCGCACCCGCAAAGAGGCTCGTCAGTCCGTCCGTCACGGTCACTTCACCGTGAACGGCAAGCGCGTGGACATCCCGTCCTACCGCGTCAAGGCCGGCGACGTCGTCGCTGTCGGCGAGAAGTTCCGTGACCTCCTCCCCATCAAGGAGGCTCTGATTTCCTCCGAGCGTTTCGAGGTCCCTGGCTGGCTCGAGGTCGATATCGAGAAGCTGTCTGGTAACGTGCTCGCTCTGCCGACGCGTGAGCAGATCAGCGGTGATATCAACGAGCAGCTCATCGTCGAGCTCTACTCTAAGTAGTCCATCCGGGCTGCTGAGGCTGGAGGTAATACATGTCAGAATTCATTAGGCCTCAGGTTCAGGTCGAAGAGATTAACGAGACGTCTGCTCGTGTCTCCGTTGAGCCGCTCGAGCGTGGCTACGGCGATACGCTGGGTAACTCCCTTCGTCGCGTTCTTCTGTCCTCGCTCGAGGGTGCCGCCGTCGAGGCTATTCAGATCGATGGCGCGCAGCACGAGTTCATGACCATCCCTAACATGGTCGAGGATGTCACCGACATCGTCCTGAATGTCAAGGGTCTTGTCTTCAGGGCTCTCGGCACGACCGACGAGGCGACCGCCACCATTTCGGTTGACGGCCCCTGCGAGGTCACCGGTGCGGACTTCTTTATTCCGTCCGAGTTTGAGCTGGTCAACCCCGAGCAGCACATCGCTACGCTCACCGAGGGTGGCCATCTCACCATGAGCATGCGCATCGGCTATGGCCGCGGGTATGTCTCTGGCGAGGCTAACAAGCGCGACAACGATCCCATCGGTGTGATCCACGTCGACTCGCTTTACTCGCCGGTGTCCCGTTGCGCCAAGCTCGTTGAGGCTTGCCGTGTCGGTCGGCACACCGACTACGACCGCCTTGTCCTCGAGATCGAGACCAACGGCTCCATCGCCCCGCGCGACGCCGTGGTCCAGGCTGCCAATATCATCAACCAGCATATGGCTGCCTTTATGAACCTTGCCGAGACCCCCGAGGTCGAGGAGGAGGCTTCGATCTTCGCTCCCGAGGTCACCAACGACAACGCCGAGCTGGACAAGCAGATCGAGGATCTGGACCTTTCCGTCCGTTCCTACAACTGCCTTAAGCGCGCCAGCATTCACTCGGTCCGTCAGCTCGTTGAGTTCTCGGAGAACGATCTGCTTAACATCCGTAACTTCGGTGTTAAGTCGATCGAGGAAGTGAAGGACAAGCTTGAGTCCATGGGCCTGAGCCTGAAGGCTTAATGCTTCGCATATTTGAGGAGAAACTAGACCATGCGTCACAACGTTAAGAAGGGCCTGAAGCTCGGCACCGATGCGAGCCACACCAAGGCCATGAAGAAGAGCCTGGCCAAGGCCCTCTTCGAGAACGACCGCATCAAGACCACCGAGACCCGCGCTAAGGCACTGCGTTCGGTCGTCGATCCGATCATCACCTGGGCCAAGAAGGGCGACCTGCACTCTCGTCGTCTGGCCATCGCCAAGCTCGGCGATAAGCAGCTCGTTGCCGAGATTTTCGACAAGGCTGCTCAGGGTATGTGGCAGGACCGCAACGGCGGTTACACCCGCATCATGAAGCTCGGTAACCGTAAGGGCGACAACGCTCCTATCGTTATCATGGAGCTCGTCACTGAGCCTTGCACGCCTAAGGCCAAGAAGGCTGCTCCGGCCCCCAAGAAGGCCGCTGCTCCCAAGAAGGTCGAGGCTGTCGAGGAGGCTCCTGCTAAGGAGACCGCTGAGTAGACAATCCGTCTGCATAGGCTATATTCGAGGGGTACGTTCGCGTACCCCTCTTTTTTTGTCGCGATACCGTTTATTGTTTGTTGGGAGCGCCCATGACCGCGCCGTCTGATTTCAATTCGATTCTAGAGCTCGATGCCACACTCGTTTTCCGCGTGGCTTACGATGGCTCGTCCTATAGCGGATTTGCCGAGCAGCCGGGTCAGACGACCGTTGCGGGCGAGTTGCGCCGCGCTATCGAGACGCTGCTGCGCCGCCCAATCGATCTGACGTGTGCGGGGCGTACCGATGCCGGTGTGCATGCGGTAGCGCAGTATATTAGCGTGCCCGTAACGGACGCTGAGCTGGCGTGTACGCGCCGTAGATGGCTGAGGGCTATGGATGCCCTCCTGCCTAAAGATATCGCCATAAACGAGGTCTACAAGGCCCGTAAGGGCTTTTCTGCGCGCTTTGACGCGCGGTCGCGTACGTATACGTACCGCATTGCCGACCGCGATGCGCGTCCCGTGCTCTCGCGCGGTGCTGTGTGGTGGCATCGCTACCCCTTGGATGTCGATGCCATGGCTGCTGCGTGTCCTGCGCTCTTGGGCGAGCAGGATTTTAAGAGCTTTTGCAAGGTCGCCTCTGCCGTGGGCAAGCCCACGCACCGCTGCGTGATGCGCGCCGAGTTTGGCCACGAGGTCGCTTTTGGCGAGGATATCCTGACGTTTACCATCGAGGGCAACGCATTTTTACATTCGATGGTGCGCACTATTGTGGGCACGCTCGTGGAGATCGGCATGCATCGTCGCGATCCCGAGTGGATGCGCGAGGTCATTGATGCCTGTGACCGTACCGCTGCGGGTCCCACGGCGCCTGCCTGTGGCCTTACGTTTATGGGCGTGGATTACGGCCCCGACGAGCTTGTCGTGCTCGACTAGGGGAGTGCTCGGCGCGTCCGTACCTGGCACATACTATGTGTGAGCTGCGCGTGTGCAACATCTGTTCTTGGCGTGCAGCATGTTAGGCGGCTCGTTGCTTTTATTGCTCGGGTGTACCATGAACGACAGTTTGATTTGGCGCTGTCGAGAGGACGGAAAACTTGGTTCGACGTGGTTCGCATCCGCGACTTTCGGTGATCCTCGTTGTCGAGGGTTCGCCCAGCTATGCGATGCGCGCGCTCGAGAGCGTCCAGAACCAAGACCTCTATGATCTGCAAATTGTCGTCGTGTGCCGCGATGTTGCACCGGGTGTGCGTCATTCGCTCGAGGTTGCCGCCGGCAGAGATATCCACATCGATTTGATTGACGTCGAGGATTCGGCGCGCGGAGCATGTCTCAAGGCCGGTTTTGCCGCCTCGCGTGGATCGCAGATTGTTGCCATGAACGCGGACGAGTGGTTTGCCCCACAGTCCCTTTCTAAGATGGTCGATGTTGCGTGTGATGTTGCGGCAGACATGGTGATTCCCACGGCATCGCTCGACCGCTACGATGCTCATCGCGAGCGCCATTCGCGCGTACTGGATGCCGCCTCTCTTGCGATCGATGACCGTGCTTCTTTGGCGGCTGGTCTGTCTCAGATGATTTCCGGCGGCCTGATTGCCCAGACTTCCGGCGTGATGTACAGCCGCTCGCTGTTCGAGACGTGTTTGTCGCGCGACCGTGCGTTTCGATCGGTTGGGTTTATGGCTCGTGCCCTTTCGCAGACGCAGCGCGTATCCGGGTGTGGAGACGCCTGTTTCCATGTGGTTGCGCCAAAGCTTACGGATACCTTTGATCCCACATTGTTTGCCAAGCTTACCGATGACGCCCAGGCGCTCGACGAGCTTATTGATTCGCTTGCAGAGGCGAGCGGTGACACGCAGCTAAAGGTGGCGAGCCATAAGTTTTATTTTGCCGGCCTGGTCGCCTGCATCGAAAATTTGTGCTTGAGCCCGCATGGAGTGTCTTCAATTGAGCGTTCCGCTCGCATGCGTGATATGCTCGAGGCATCTCGAACCCGCCAGATGGTCGCGGCGCTCAAGGATAACCATCGCGGGGCCGGCCTGTTATTTGGACCGATTGCCAGCGCCAAGCCAGCACGCTGTGTGGTGTGTACGCACTTGGCCGCTTTTCTTAACCGAACGGGCGTCAAAACTGCTTAAGACGGCTATTTTCGAAACAAACTTGCATGGAATTGTTTCGAAATGCGTTCTTATACACAAATACCCTCAAATAGCGCTAAACTATTCAATTACTGATTGATTGTCTCCGCCATCTATGGAGTGAGGTTTTGTATGGCTAAAAAACGCAATGGGCGCCAGGATGCCATCAGAGATATCGTGCGCAACAAGGACGTTCGCACACAGCGCGTGCTGGTGGATGAGCTCCGTGCCATGGGGTTCGATTGCACGCAGGCGACCGTTTCGCGCGACATTGCTGACATGGGGCTGCGCAAGCTTCCCGAGGGTATCTATGTCCTGGCCGAGGACTTGCATCTGCAGCGTATGGTTTCCGAACTGGTAACGGGCGTTTTGCGCACCGATAACCTGGTTATGATCAAGGCCCAGCCCGGTACCGCTTCGGGTATTGCCGCCGCCGTCGATGCCGCCGAGCTGCCCGACGTGCTCGGTTCGCTCGCCGGTAACGACACCATTTTGGTTATCGCCCAGACTGCCGAGGACGGCGAGCGCCTGGAGGCCCTCATCAACAAGCTGAGCAACTCTCGCAAGTAGGCGAGGCTGCTCGTGCGGATAGCGCCGCATGAGCGCCTATAGCGGCTTTTAAGGGGCGTCGACGATGGTCGGCGCCCCTTTTGCTATCGCTGCATGCCGAGGTCACGCAAAGCCTCTTGTGACAAAAAGGCGCCCGAGCAGCTTTCGGTCTGCTCGGGCGCCTTTGTTTGACTATGGCTGGTGCCTACTGACCCGTAGAGGGGTCGGGCGTTGGGGTAGGTGTAGGTGTGGGCGTGGGGGAGCCACCCTCGCCGCCTTCACCGCCACTACCGTCGCCGCCCGTCGAGCCGCCGGTCGTTCCGGTGCCACCCGTGGAGTCACCGCCCGTGGTCTCGGTGGTCGTGGTCGTAGTGGTGGTCGTCGTAGTCGTGGATTCTTCCTCGTCTTTGTCCTCGGCGTCGCTATCCGACTTCTTGGTGTTGTTGGTGCCGTAGAACTTCCAGACGTTGTTGTTCTTATACGTGGGGGCAGTGCCCGTCGGGAACTCCTCGCGGTCGGTGCCGGCAAGGACGGTGTTCATGAACTTCTTAAAGACTGGCAGGTTGGTGCTGTCGCCCAGCAGGTCCGTGCCGTACTTTTGGATGGGAATCTCGCCTGCGGAGTAGCCGGTCCACAGGGCGCATGCCAGCTGCGGGGTATAGCCGCAGAACCACAGGTTGGTGGTGTTGTCGGTGGTACCCGTCTTGCCGGCATAGGGCTGGTTGACGCTCAGAGCGCCGGCGGCACCCGTGCCGCTGCCCTGCATGACGCCGGTCAGGACGTCGGTCACTGCCGCGGCCTCGCCGGTGGAGAGCACCTGCGAGGGGTTATCGGTGTGCTGGTACAGCACCGAGCCGGTACGCGAATCGATCTCGGTGATGGCGATCGGCTGGCGATAGTAACCGCCGTTGGCAAACGTGGCGTAGGCCGCGGCCATCCCGAGCGGCGAGATAGAGCCGGTGCCGAGCGTCATGACGGGAACGTCTTCGATATTGTCCTTAGAAGGATCGATGCCGAGCTTTTTGACGAGCGACATGATCTTATTGTTGCCGATAGCCTCAGCAACCTGGATATAGCCAGTGTTGGAGGAGTATGCCGTCGCCTGCTTGAGCGTGATGGTGCCGTAGCTTTGATTGGCGTAGTTTTGCACCTCGGTCGTGGTGCCCTTGGCCTTGAGCGGCGAGTTGCAGTTGAGGGTGACGTTGGGGTTCATGCCGTTTTGGATGGCAGTGGCCAGCGTAAAGGCCTTAAACGTGGAGCCCACGGGGCGCTTGGCCGTGGCATGGTTCACGTGGTTCTCGTCGGCGTTGTAGTCGTAGCCACCCACCATGCACTTGATATAGCCGGTCTTGGGGTCGACAACGACCATGCCCATGTCCAGGCCGTCGAGCGAAAGCGTATCGAGTTGGGTGCGGACAGCGTCCTCAGCTACCTGCTGCATGGTCGGGTCGATGGTGGTCTTGACGGTCAGGCCGCCCTTAAAGAGCACGTCGGTGGAGAACTCCTGCTCCAGAAGCTTCTTAACATAGGCCACAAAGTAGGGCTGAGAGTAGACGTCGACACCGCTGCCCGAAATCTCGGTCACGTTGAGCGTGATGGGCTCGGCCTGGGCGGCATCGTGCTCCTCCTGGGTGATATGGCCCAAGCGCAGCATGTTGTCGAGAACCTTGTTGCGGCGAGACAGCGCCAGATCGGGATTGACCGTGGGGTCGTACTGCGAAGGCGAGTTGGGAAGGCCGATGAGCAGCGCGGCCTCGCTCAGGGTGAGGTCGGCGGCGCTCTTGGACAGATAGGTCTCGGCTGCGGCCTCGATGCCGTAGGCACCGTGGCCGTAATAGATGGTGTTGAGGTACATCATGAGGATCTCGTCCTTGGAGTACATCTCCTCCATCTTGATGGCGATATAGGCCTCGCGCACCTTACGCTCGATGGTCGAATCGAACTGCTCCTCCTGCAGGATGGTGTTGCGTACCAGCTGCTGGGTAATGGTCGATGCGCCCTCGTGGCCACCGGAGACGGTTGCCACGGCAGCACGCGCGATACCCCACAGGTCGATACCGCCGTGCTCGTAGAAGCGCTCGTCCTCGACGTCGACGGTGCCCTGCAGCACGTACGGAGAGACCTGGTCCTTGGTGACGGACTTGCGGTTTTGCGTGTAGAAGCTCGCGATCTTGTTGCCGTTGCAATCGACGATCTCGGTGGGTTCACTCACCAGATAGGCGTTGGCGTCGGTATAGTCGGGCAGATCGGACAGCCAACGGTTGACGTTGCCGATCATGCCGATGCCAAACGCTACGCCCGCGATGAGCAAAAAGCCCAAGAACGAGAGCAGGATCATGGGCAGGGCATGCGTCTTGGAACGACTGCGTCCCTGTCGTTGGCGAGGACCCATATATTGACCTCCAGGTATGTCGTGCCGGGCGGCGGGTGCGCCGCTGGGGCAGGATGGACATAAGTTATTACACGATAAACCAAACGAGGCGCGCGAGGCCTCGTGTATGCTGGATGACGGCATTTTTCAGAGTGAATGCATACCTTGTTGGTAAGGAGTTTGCCGATGGCGATTCGGACGATGGGGCCGAGTGGACAATGCGATAACGAGCCGGGGGCTGCCGAGGCGGCGCTGCCCGAGCTGCTGGCGCCTGCCGGCGGACTCGATCAGATGCTCGCTGCCATTGCGGCGGGCGCCGATGCCGTCTATGCGGGCCTGGGCGGGTTTAACGCCCGCGTGAGCGCGCACGGCTTTACCGACGACGAGTTTTTGCGTGGCTGCGCCGTGGCGCATGCGCACGGCGTGCGTGTATACGTGACGCTCAACGTGTTTGTGTTCGATGACGAGTTAGCCGACGCGGTGGCGCTGGGGGCACACGCGCATGAGTTGGGTGCCGACGCCTTGATCGTGGCGGATGCCGGTCTGGCCTGCGCGTTGCGCGCGGTGATTCCCGGGGTCGAGATTCACCTGTCCACGCAGGCGGGCGTCCATAGCGAAGGCGCCGTGCGCCTAGCTGCCGACGAGCTCGGGGTCGAGCGCGTGACGACCGCCCGCGAGCTGGCGGTCGACGAGATTGCCGCCCTGTGTGCCACCGGCGTGCCTATCGAGGTGTTCTGCCACGGCGCGATTTGCATTGGATATTCGGGCGCCTGCGAGTTTTCGGCCCTGCGGCGTGGACGATCGGCGATGCGCGGCGACTGTACGCAGCCGTGTCGCTTGGCGTACGACCTGGTGGACGAGGCGGGGGAGAGCGTCGTTTCTGTGGAGGGCGATCGTCTACTGTGCCCGCGCGACTATCTGGGCATTGCGCACCTGCCCGAGCTTGTTGGGGCCGGCGTGGCGTCGCTCAAGATAGAGGGGCGCATGAAAAACCCCGACTACGTGTTCAACGTGGTGCGGGTGTGGCGTCGTGCACTCGATATGCTGCGCGATGGCACGTGGGATGCCGCTGCCGTGTCGGCGCTCGAGCGCGAATTGGGCAGGTCGTTCAACCGCGGATTTACCGATGCGTATCTGCGGGGGCGATCGGGTGCTGAGCTCATGAGCTTTGAGCGTGCGATTAACCAGGGCGTGCGCGTGGGCCACTTGGTGACGGTGGGTCACGAAGATGTGACCGTCGAGCTCGATGCCGCCGTGGCCGCGGGCGACACGCTCGAGATCCGGTTCTATCCGGGTGCCGATGCACGTCCCGATGTGCCCAAACGCTGGCCCCAGGTGCCCTGCCCGGTGGATGCAGCGGCGGGGGAGCGCGTTGTCGTGCACTGCAAGCGTAAGGTGGATGAGGGATGCGAGGTGTACCTGATTCGCAGCGCCGGCGTGTTGGAGCAGACGGCGACGGCGCTGGAGCACATGCGGGTCGAGGCGGACGCGGTCGTACCCGTCGCACGAGCCGTTGAGATGCTGCCCTTTGAGGGCGCCGTGACTGTTGGCGACGTGCCCGAGGCGGCGTTGGCGGAGCCGACGGAAAAGGGGGCTTCCGCTCGCATGGTCTTTGCCTGGCAGCTGATGGATGCCGACCCGTGTGGCGAGCGCGATCTGTCCGATGCGACCGTGGTGCTCGACGAGGTCTGTCGCGCAGCCGATGCCTCGCGTACCCGCTCGCTTATGCGGCGTGCCGGGCGCGTCGTCTGCCGTAATCTGGGACAGGTGGCGTTGGCGCGTGAGCTGGGCGTGGCGTTTGACGTTGCGGCACCGGTGTTTTGCGCGAACCGGGTTACGCTTGCCTGGCTACGCGGGCTCGGCGCGGGCCGTGTGTATTTGCCTGCCGAGCTTGTCGCCGATGACGTGGAGCGTGTTGCCGAGCTTGCCGCTTGCCCCGGTGTCTTGGGGGCTGTCGACGCCGACCGTCCCGAGCTCATGGTGTGCGAGCACTGCTTGCTGACTGCCGAGGGCGCCTGTGCCACGGATGCGACGGGGCAGGTCCGTTGCCGTGACTGCTCGCGCCGTCAGCAGACGCGCTTTTTGGTCGAACGTGACGGCACGCGTTTGCCGGTCGTTATCGACGCGTGCGGCAGGACGAGGATTTTCCTGTCGTAGGTGTTCGGCCGCGCCGTTTTGGTTATTATTAGTGGGTTTATGAACTTCGAGCACCGCCGTATCCGGTGAGGGTGCTATAGCAAAAGGAGGATACCCAATGCTGTCTGTCGACGAGCAAATGCGTATCATCACCTCGGGCGCAGCGCAGATCGTCCCCGAGGCCGACCTTCGCAAGAAGCTTGAGAAGGGCGAGCCCCTCAACATCAAGCTCGGCGTCGATCCCACCAGCCCCGACCTGCACCTGGGCCATGCCGTGCCCCTGCGCAAGATGCGTCAGTTCCAGGACCTGGGCCACAACGTCACCCTCATCATCGGCAACGGTACCGCGCTGATTGGCGATCCCTCGGGCAAGAATTCCACCCGCCCGCAGCTTTCGCAGGAGCAGATCGAGGCCAACGCCGAGACCTACGTGAGCCAGGCCATGAAGATCCTGGATCCCGAGAAGACCACCATCGTGCACAACGGCGACTGGATCCTGTCGATGGATCTGGCCGGCCTGCTGCAGGTGTGCTCCAAGTTCACCGTCGCCCGCATCCTCGAGCGCGATGACTTTACCAAGCGCTACCAGTCCCAGACGCCGATTGCCCTGCACGAGTTCCTGTACCCCGTGATGCAGGCCTTCGACTCCGTTCAGATCAAGGCCGACGTGGAGATGGGCGGCACCGACCAGCTCTTCAACCTGCTCGCTGGTCGCGAGCTCATGGAGAAGATGGGCATGGAGCCGCAGATCGCGCTTACCATGCCGCTGCTCGAGGGCACCGATGGCGTGCGCAAGATGTCCAAGTCCTACGGCAACTACATCGGCCTGACCGATGCTCCCAAGGATATGTTCGGCAAGACCATGTCCATCCCCGACGAGATGATCGGCAAGTACTATCGTCTGGCCAGCTCGCTCACCCCGGCCGAGGTCGACAAGATCGACGCCGCCCTGGCCGACGGTTCCGCCGACCCCTATGAGCTCAAGCGCGCACTGGGCCGCGACCTGTGCGACACCTATCACGGTGCCGGTGCCGGTGACGAGGCTCAGGCCGAGTTCGACCGCGTGTTCAAGGAGGGTCAGCTTGCCGACTTCCCCGAGAAGCATGTCGAGTTGACCGTCAACGACGAGGGCCAGATCTACCTCGCAGGCCTGCTTAAGGACCTGGGCCTTTCGGCGAGCGCCGGCCAGGCTCGTCGCGACATCGACGGCGGCGGCGTCAAGATCAACGGCAAGGCCGTGGCTCCCAAGAGCTACAACATCGATCCGAGCGCCCTCAAGCTGGGCGACACCCTCTCCGTAGGCAAGCGCAAGGGCTTTAAATTGGTCTAACAAGTAGGTCAACCTAACATGTGCAATAGGGCCGCAGCCGGTTTCCTCTGGCTGCGGCCTTTTTGGCACCAGGGGACGTTCCTTTTGTTCCGGCACTTTGGGATACTCCTTGTATTGGTGCTCGGCGGCAGTCCCCATTGCGCCAAGCGGCGTGTGCCGTTAAGCGGAGAGGCGTATTGTTGCCCCATCGTTTGGGCATACAATTGCTATTGGCTTGCTGCGGTGAAGGCTCGTCCGC